>CALMQX010000034.1 GCA_937873315.1 uncultured Nostocoides sp.
GTTGGGGCCGCTTATAAGGGGCCCCAACATCAAGGTTCCGGCATCAGGCGGGAAAGTTGAGGTGCGTGGGGCGGGGAGCGTGCGCAGCGTGCGGCGGGGGGAAGCGCGAGGAAGCGCGGGAGCCCACTCAGCCGTGATGAATCGGGCCAGCCAACTCACCGAGCCGCTCGCCGCGACCACCCCACTGCAGCGCGACGATCTCGGCGGCGATGGACACCGCGGTCTCCTCGGGGGTGCGGGCCCCGAGATCAAGCCCGATGGGCGAGGACAGCCTGGCCAACTCACTCTCGCCCACCCCGACCTCACGCAACCGCCGCAGGCGGTCTTCATGGGTGCGCCGGGAACCCATCGCCCCCACATAGGCCACCTCGGGGAGTCGGAGCGCGACCTCCAACACCGGCACGTCGAACTTCGGATCGTGCGTGAGCACACAGATCACCGTGCGCGCGTCGATCCGGCCGGCCTCGACCTCGGCGGCGAGATAGCGGTGCGGCCACGAGACCACGACCTCCTCCGCGGCCGGGAAGCGGCTCGCTGTCGCGAACACCGGGCGGGCGTCGCACACGGTCACGGCATACCCCAGGAAGGTGCCCACGTGCGCAACCGCTGCCGCGAAGTCGATCGCACCGAAGACCAGCATCCGCGGACGGGGGGCGTATGCCGCAACGAAGACCCGCATCCCCTCGCCCCGGCGCTCGCCGTCAGCGCCATAGGTCAGGGTGTCGGTGCGGCCAGCGGCCAGCAGTCCGCGGGCGTCATCGGTGATCGCCCCATCAGCGCGCGCCGAGCCCAAACTGCCGCTCGGCTCGCCCTCCGGACGCACGATGAGGCGCCGCCCCACCCACGCCCGGTCCGGGTGATCGATGACGGTGGCGACCGAGACGGGTCGCCCCGCCGCGATGTCCTGCGCCACCTCCGCCAACTCCGGAAAGGTCTGCTGCGAGACCGGCTCGACGAAGATATCGAGGATGCCTCCGCAGGTCAGACCCACGGCGAAGGCGTCGTCGTCGGAGACCCCATAGCGCTGCAGCACCGGAGCCCCCGAGGCCATCACGGACTGGGCCAGCTCATAGACCGCGCCCTCGACGCAGCCTCCCGAGACCGATCCGACGGCCTCACCCGACTGACCAACCAGCATGGATGCCCCGGCCGGCCGGGGCGCGGACCGGAACGTGGCAACCACGGTGCCCACACCCACGGTGTGCCCCTCGCGCCACCACCCCAGCAACTCATCGAGCACGTCACGCATGTGCGACCACCTCCGTCAGGCTCTGGAAGGCCGCCAGCGAATGGCCGGCGACGAAGTCATCGAGATGGGGCAGGACCGCGACGATGCCCGACTGCACCGGCGCGTATGCCGCGTGCCCACGATGCGGGTTCACCCACACCACTCGATGGGCCACCATACGCAGCCGGCGCATCTGCTCCCCCAGTGCCTCGGGCTGGTCCCGCTCCCACCCGTCGCTGAAGATCACCACGACCGCTCCACGCGCCATCCCCCGCCGGCCCCAGCGTTGCAGGAATTCGCGCAGGCCTTCACCAAGCCGGGTGCCACCGGACCAGTCGGGGATGGTGTCCCCGGCGGCCACGATGGCGCGGTCGGGATCGCGCTGCCGCAAGGCCCGGGTGATGTGCGTGAGCCGGGTTCCCAACGTGAACACCTCGACCGGGTCGCCGGTGTGCACATAGCGATGAGCCAAGCGCAGGAGCGCATCGGCATACGCACTCATCGAGCCGGACACGTCGATGAGCAGCACCACCCGCCGGGGACGGGATCCGAGATCCCGGTGGCGCAAGACGCCGGGCTCCCCCAGGCGGCGCCGCATCTCGCGCAAGGTCCGATGCGCGTCGACCTGGCCTCGCGCCGCCGGCGTGCGGCGGTGCGACCGGCGCAGTGGTGCCCTCGGATTCAAGCCGGCGAAGAGCTGCGCCAGCCGTTCCCGGTCGCTTGCCGTGAGCGTGGCGACGTCGCGGTGCCGCAGCACTTCGGTGCTGCTGGCCTGGGCGGTAACGGTCTCTGGGTCATCCCCGGATTCGCCGGACTCGTGGGCCGAAAGCCCGGCTTGGGTGACCGTGGTGGGGGCCTCGCGGCGAGCCTTGGTCCCCGCCCGCTGGCCGCCGAACCAGGCGGCATACACCAGGTCGTATCGCGCCACATCGGCCGGGGAGGAGCACAGGGTGGCCCGGCCGGCGTAGTACACGCCCACCTGATCCTCCAGGCCAACCTCGGCCACGGCCTCCACAAAGACCCGCTCGCGGTCCGCGGTGACCGGCACGCCAGCGGCGGCCAAGGCCCGCGCGAAGCCGAGCAGGATCTCCTCGGGTGGGCGCATCAGCCCGCCAGGAGTTGATCGAGTGCGTGCCGGACGCGCTCGGCATCCTCGCGGTATTTCACGGCGACTCCCAGGGTGGCTGCGGCCGCGGTGGTATCGAGCTCGCGGGTACCCAACTCATGCAAGGCGCGCGCCCAATCCAAGGTCTCAGCGACGCCCGGGGGCTTGAGGATCTCGCGGTCTGTCCGAATGCCGTGGACGAGCCGGGTGACCTGCTCGGCCAGTCGCGCGGGCACCTGCGGCGCGCGCTGGGCGATGATCGCGATCTCGCGCTCGATGCCGGGGTGGTCGATCCAGTGGTACAGGCAACGGCGCTTGAGTGCGTCGTGGAGTTCGCGGGTGCGATTCGAGGTCAGCACGACCACGGGGGCCGTGGAGGCAGCCACCGTCCCGAGTTCGGGGATGGTCACGGCCCAGGTCGAGAGCACCTCGAGCAGGAATGCCTCGAACTCGTCGTCGGCCCGATCGATCTCGTCGATCAGCAATACGCATGGCGCCTCACGCAGGGCCTGCAGGACCGGGCGCGCTAGCAGGAAGCGCTCATCGAAGAGCGAGTCCTCGAGATCCGCGAGCTCGCGTTCGCCGCTGGCCCCGCCGCGGGCGGCTTCCACCGCGCGCAGATGCAGGATCTGCCGCGGGAAGTCCCAGTCGTAGAGCGCCTGGCTCGCGTCGATCCCCTCGTAACACTGCAAGCGCAGCAGCGGCAGGTCCAGCGCTTCGGCGAGCGCCTCGGCGAGCGCGGTCTTGCCGGTTCCCGGTTCACCCTCCAGCAGCAGCGGCCGACCTAGTCGCAACGCTAGCCAGGCCACCGTGGAGAGCGCATCATCGGTGAGATACCCGGTCTCGCCGAGCGCCTCGCTCAGGTTCGCACTCGTGGCGAAATGGGTACGCGGGTCCATGTGGACAGCATCGCCCATGCACGCCTTCGGCGGAAGACTGTGCCTCCGGGGGCCATTACACCCAGGGCAGTAGACCCAGGCTGATCGCCAGCACGATCAGCATCATGCTGGCCATGGCGGGCAGCCGCCCGTCGACCAGGACCCCGTGGGGAGCCGACATTCGCGCGCGCCAGGCCGCCAGGCCCGCGACGAACCCGATCGCGATCACGATGGCACCGAGGACGATCGCCCCACCCGTATGCCGCGTGGCCACGAGCCGCACCACGATCAAGGCCAGCGAGCCCACCGCCAGGGCCGTGCGCCGCCACGCCAACCGGGACCGCTCCTGCGGGCGGGCCGGGTCGAATGAGGCCGTCACGATCGGTTCAGCTCACGACCGTCATGGCCACGATCAAGACCGCCAAGACACTGACCACCAGGGCCAGCGGCAGCGCCAATGACGTGGCCGGCAGCGGGCGCCCCAGGCGGACGGCGCGCTCGGTGCGCGTCCAGCCGCGCCACGATTGCACCCCACAGATCAGCGCCCCCAAAGCCAGCGCCGCGGCAATCCAGCGCGCCGACGGTCGCTCCAGTGCTGACGCCACAACGTCCAAGGCGGCCGCGCCCGCGAGGAAGCCCAATCCGGTGCGAATCCAGGCCAGGAAGGTGCGTTCGTTGGCCAAGGACACCCGAGGGTCGGGTTCCTCGCCAACGCCATACACCGACGCGGGCCAGCGGCTCGGCGAGCGATCCGGTTGCTCGGTCATGGGTCCATCATCCGCGTCCACTCCGCCTGTGTGTCGACGTCGGCCCCGGTGGCCAGGTCACCGCATTCAATGAGGCGCACGTCGCGTCCCTGGAGATAGCCGCGGGCCCCTTGGTCGCCCATGGCGGCGCGCTGCACTCCCGTCCAATGCGCACGGCCCAAGAGCACCGGATGCCCTGGAATGCCGCCATATGCCGCCCTTGCCAGGCTCTCGGTGATGGTGCCGGTTGGCTGGGAGCCGGCCTCGCGGCATACGCGTTCGATGACCGCGGAGGTGACATCGGGCAGGTCGACCAGGGCCACCACAGCGGCGACCGATTCCGGGGCAGCAGATTCGGCGGCCGCCAGTCCAGCCCGCAGAGAGGCGCCCATGCCGTCGGCCCAATCAGGACAGGGGGCAAGATGCACTGTGCAGGGCTGCCTGGGTGCGCACTCCCGCGCCCAAGCGCCGGAAAGCATGGTCGCCTCGACCTCATCGCCCGCAGCTCCGGTCACGACGACGACGGTGCTCAGGCCCGCGGTGGTGAGGCGACAGACGGCCTCCTCCACCAACGACCGGCCGGTGACCGGGTGGGTGAGCAGCGCCTTGGGCGCACCCATCCGAGAGCCGCGCCCGGCGGCCAACACCACGGCGGTGATGAGGGTCACCCGCCCATCCTCGCCCATCGGCCAAGGGGGGGCCACTTCCTGACCGAACGGAGGATCATCCGCGTGCGGATCCAGCGCGTCAACCAACTAGGTTGGCGTCTTGTGAAATCCCCGATTCGCCCGACCTCAGCGGTGGCTATTGGGATCGTCGCGGCGATCGCGATGGTCGCCGCTGGCTGGCCGGTCCTGGCGAGCCTGCTCCGCTAGCGCCCGACAGACCCCGAATGCCGAGAGCCCGGATCCTGGTGGATCCGGGCTCTCGCGTGCGTGTGGCGGGTGAAGGATTCGAACCTTCGAAGCTTTCGCGACGGATTTACAGTCCGCTCCCATTGGCCGCTCGGGCAACCCGCCTGGTGCGCATGGAAGGATAGCAAGGAGACGCGCTCTGAACCGAATCCACCCCTAAGGAGGGCCCGATCGTGGCCGACAGCAGCTTCGACATCGTCAGCAAGTACGACAAGCAGGAAGTGGCCAATGCGGTCAACACCGCAGCCAAGGAGATCGCCAATCGCTATGACTTCAAGGGCGTGGGTGCCACGGTCGAGCTCAGCGGCGAGGTGATCAAGATGCAGGCCAATAGCGAGGATCGGTGCAAGGCCGTCCTCGATGTCGTACAGACCTGGCTGATCAAGCGTGGCGTCTCCCTCAAGCACCTCGATGTCCCTGAGGCCGGGCCTCGGCTCTCCGGCAAGGAGTACAAGCTCGATGTCCCGCTCAAGCAGGGCATCAGCCAGGAGAACGCCAAGAAGATCGCCAAGATCATTCGCGACGAAGGGCCACGCACCGTCAAGTCGCAGATCCAGGGCGACGAGCTTCGGGTGACCAGCAAGTCCCGCGATGACTTGCAGGCCGTTCAGCGGCTCCTCAAGGAGAGCGACCTCGACGTCGCGCTGACGTACACCAACTACCGCTGACGCACCTACCGCTAACGCACCTACCGCTGCGTCGCGGCATACCGGTGAAGGGAACGCATCGCTTCCTCATGTCGGTGGCCGATATCGATCAAGGCCCGACGCACGCCCGGGGTGAGATCGGTTCGGGAGAGCATCTGCTCGGTCATGGCGGCCGTCCGCTCCCCCACGAGGCAGGGGTATGCGGTCAGCACCAGGCGGCCGAGGGCGTCATCGCCCATCCATGCCTGCATGCCGACGATGGCTTCGGGGAAGCGTTCGATCAGGTCCTGGGTCAACGCGGGGCGCGCTGGTGTCCACAGCCCCAACGAGATCGCTACCACCTCGTAGTTCGAGGCCGCCGGGTCGGCGGTCATGGCGCCCCAGGCGGCTTCCTTGGCTGCCGGCTCGGGGATCGCGGCCCGAGCGGTGAGGGCGGCGAGATGCCCGGTCAGGGAACCATCTGCCTGCTCGTGGCGGGCGATCTCGTCGGCGTCCATCGCGCCCGCAGCAGCGAGTTGCTCGATGACCAGCCAGCGGAAATCCCAGTCATCCTGGAGTTCGGGCGGCAGCCCGCCCTCGCCTCGCGCCCAGGCCTGGAGCGTGGTCACGTCCTCGCTGCAGGCAACCACGAGGCGCAGCGCGGGCAGGCCGACCCCAGCGTCGACCAGATGCTGTGCGGCCACGCCGAGCCGGCGCCTTGCGCTGCGCTGTTCGCCGGCGGGGAGGAACCACGAGATCACCCGGCTGCGGACCAGGTCACCAACCCGGCCGATGACGGCCGGGTCGCGTTCGCTGGGCAGGGCGGCGAGCGTGAGTTCGAGCATCATCCGGGGATCAACCGTGCCCCGGTGAACCGCGCCGAGCATCCCGGTCCAAGCGACCTGGCGGGCCACCTCGTCGGGCACCCCGGCCAGCGAGTCGACCATGCCGGCCAGCGTCTCGTCGTCGAAGTCGAGGTAGCCCCAGGTCAGGTCCGCGGCATTCGGGATCACCAGGCGACCGGGCGGTAGGACCCCCAGGTCCACCGGCTGCACGTCCCGCGTGAGCGCGATTGATTGCCGACCGATCTCGAGGCCATCAGCGAAGGCCGCGACATCCAGAGCGTGCACGCGATCCGCCGGGTGCTCGCTCGGCACGGTGCGCCGCAGCATGCCCTCGCTCCAGGAGAGCGTGTCGGCCCCGGCTGTCCGCAGCCAGGCCTGTGCCCAGGTGTCCAGCTGCTGCCCACTGGCCTTCTCCATGGCGGCCAGGAAGTCGGCGAGTTCTCCATTGGCATAGGCGAACTGGCTCAGGTATGCCGTGACTCCCGAGTTGAAGGCCTCCTCACCGATGTGGGCGATGAGTTGCCGAAGCACCGAGGCTCCCTTGGCATAGGAGATGCCGTCGAAATTGCCCAGCGCCGACAACGCGTCGGGCGCCGGCGAGCCCGCCACGGGGTGCGTGCTCGGCGAGCGCTCGGCGGCATAGCCCCACAGTTTGCGTTGGATGCCGAAGGCAACCCAGGCCGATGGCCCCTGCTCCAGGCGCGCCATGGTGTCCACGGCCATGTACTCGGCGAAGGATTCGTTGAGCCACAAGTCATCCCACCACGCCATGGTGACCAGATCCCCGAACCACATGTGGGCCATCTCGTGCACGATCGTGTTGGACCGGGTCGCGATCTCCTCATCGGTGGCGGCGCCGCGGTACAGGTACTGATCCCGGATGGTCACGCAGCCGGGGTTCTCCATGGCACCCGCGTTGAACTCGGGGACGAAGACCTGGTGGTACTCCCCGAAGGGGTAGCGGATACCGAAACGCTCGTGGAAATGATCGAACGCCCGGGCCGTCAGATCGAGCAACTGGGGCGCCTGCGTGGCGAGCGCGTCCGCCAGCGACCGTCGGGCGTGAATACCCAGGGGTATGCCGTCGTGCTCGCCGTGTGCGCTGGCCCATGGGCCTGCGCACACGGTCACGAAATAGGTGGCCAGTGGCGGGGTCTGCGCGAGCTGCCACTGTCCGGGAGCAGTGCGGCTGGCGGCGCCATTGCCCACCACGCTCCAGGCTTGCGGAGTGCGCACGCTCACGGCATAGGGCGCCTTGAGGTCCGGTTGGTCAAAGCAGGCGAAGACCCGAGGCGCCTGATCGAGGAAGAGATGCCCGTAGACATAGGCCTCGCCATCGGCCGGGTCGACGCTACGGTGCAGGCCCTGGCCATCGCGCGAGTAGCCCATGAGGCCTTCGGCGAGCAGGGTGTGCTCGCCGGGCGTCAGGGTGAGCGGAATGCGGCCATCCACCGGTTCGGGCAGCGGTACGCCGTCGAGTTCGACGCGCTCGCAGGTCACCGGTCGGAAGTCCAGGAAGGTCTCGCCGCTGGCGGGCGCGGTCAGGCGCAGCTCGGTGCGGCTGTGGAAGTGCTCAGGCCCCCGGTCGAGGTCGAGCGCGACCGTCATCGCGTCGACGGTGACGAGAGCGGAGCGGTGCGCGGCCTCAGCGCGGGTGAGAGAGGGCATACCGAGCATCCTGCCTTGTCAGATCGAGCAGTCGTAGCGCCAGTAGCCAGCCCCTAGCGCTGCTGGTAGCCGCCCGCCATCGCTTCCAGGCGCGCGATCCGCTCGGCCATGGGGGGGTGCGTCGAGAACAGCCGCGACACATCCTGCGCCCGGAATGGATTGGCGATCATCATGTGGCTGGCATTGACGACATCCTTGGTGGGGGCCAGCGGCGCCCGAGAGGTGCCGCGCTCGAGCTTGGACAACGCCGAGGCCAGCGCCAGGGGGTCCCCGGTCAAGGTCGCGCCGTCCTCGTCCGCATCGAACTCGCGGGTCCGGGAGATGGCCAACTGGATGACCGTGGCGGTAATCGGAGCCAAGATCGCCATCGCCAGGCCGGCCAGCGCACCGCCGCGATCATCCTCGCGACCGCCGCCACCGAACATCATCCCGAAGGAGAGCATCTGGCCGATCGTCGAGATCACACCCGCGATGGCCGCCGCCACCGAACCGGTGAGGATGTCGCGGTTGTACACGTGCATGAGCTCGTGCCCGAGCACGCCGCGCAGCTCCCGCTCGTCGAGGAGTTGGAGGATTCCGGTGGTGCAGCAGACCGCGGCATTCTGCGGATTCCGGCCGGTCGCGAAGGCATTGGGGGCGTCCGTGGGGGAGACATACAGCCGGGGCATCGGCTGGCCAGCCTTCTCGGACAACTCCCGCACGATCCGGTACAGGCCGGGGGCCTGCGCCTCGCTCACCGGCTGGGCATGCATGGCGCGCAGGGCGAGCTTGTCGGAGTTCCAGTATGAGTAGGCGGTCATGCCCAGGCCGATGAGGGCGAAGATCCAGATGAACGAGGAATTGCGCGTGGAACTAGCCACGACCCAGCCGATGGAGAGCAGCAGGGCGAAGATGCCGCCGAAAAGCGCGGCCGTCTTGATTCCGTTGTGGTGCCGGTGCATGTCGGTCCTAACGTCCTGGTTCGGCGGTCTCGTTCCCCGGCCTCGCGGCGGCCCTCATCGCACCCAGCCGAGCAGGAGCTGGGGGGCCACCGAGAGCACGACCAGGGTCACGCTCGCGGCGACCAGGACGATCCGGGGCCCCCAGGCACGCGGTGCCGCCGAGCCCGGCGTGTCCTCGGGCCGGGCCACCAGGATGACCAGCCAGCGCAGGTAGACCGCGATCCCGAGAGCCACCGCCATCACGGCCAGCACCGCGACGATGGGCAGCGCTTGATGGGCCGTCGTGGTCAGCGGCCGCAGGGCGATGATCTTGGCAATCAGACCGACCACACCGGGCGGCAATCCAGCCAGAACGAGCAGGGCGAAGGCCATCGCGCCACCGGTGAGCGGATCCCGGCGGATCAAGCCGCGATAGGCCGATAACTCACCGTCCCCTCGCCGCTCAGCAACCCCGGCCAGCAGGGCCACGGTCGCGGCGGCATATACGCACAGATAGGCCACCGCGGCCTGCGCTCCTTGCTCAGCGAGCGCCACCAGCGGCAGCAACACCCAGCCCGCCTGCGCGATGGTCGACCAGGCCACCAGCCCCAGGGCGCGGTCCTGCCGTAGCGCAACGCTGGCCCCCAGGATCATCGTCGTCAGCGCCACCGCCGCCAGCCCCACCGTCAGCGCGGGGAGCGCCAGCACGCTCGACATACTCGGTCGCAGCACGGCAATCACTGCGGCCAGCGCGGCCGCCTTCGAGGTCGTCACGAGCACCGCAACGACCCCCACATCGGCCTCGCGATAGTTCTGCGGCGTCCACGCGTGGAAGGGCATGAGCGAGAGTTTGAAGCCGATCCCGGACAGCAGGATCAGCATGGCCAGCACCCCCAGAGCGACCCTGGTGTCCTCGCCGACGATCCCCTGCCAGGCCTGGGCGGTCAGCGCCACCGTGCCGGTCGCGCTCACCCACAGGGCAGCGCCCACCACGATCAAGGCGAATGACGTCAACGAGGTCACGAGCAGCGAGAGGGCAGCATGCCCGGCGCCGCGGGTGCCGCGCAGGGCCACCAGCGCCACCACCGGCACGGTGGCCAGTTCCAGGGAGACCACCAGCGTGACGACGTCCACGCTGGCGGCCACCGAGGCGGCTCCCGCGGTCGTGGCGAGCACGAGCGCCACCGCCACACTAGGACCGCCAGGTGCCGCATATTGCTCCCGCCCCATCAGTGCTACCGCGACCACTGCGCCGACAACGGCCAGCGACTGCAGCACCTGCGTGAGCGTCGCCGTTGGCCACCCAGCCGCCGGGATCCACACCACCGACACCAGCGCCCCGATCAGGACGGCAATCCCCAACCAGCGCTGCCAGCCTCGGCCGCGGGGGGCAATGGCGTCGATGAGTAGCACCAACACGGCACCCAGGCCGGCCACTGCCGCCGGCCCGAATGCCGCCAACTCTGCGGTCATGGTCATGGCAGCCCTCCCAAGAGGGCGCCGACACCGGCGGTTGCGGTCAGCAGGATTCCCGGCGCCACGCCCAGCGCGACCAGGGCCAGGCCCAGCACGCCCAAGAGCGCCCGCTCGGTGCGCGAGGCGTCATCGTGCCGGACCGGCAGACCGGTCTTGGTGCGCACGGCGTCGCCGACCCAGACCGCCCGCAGCACCCGCGTCGTGTAGGCGGCACCCAGCGCCGCGCCGATCGCGGCCACCACGACGCAGGCCAGGAAGACCACCTGCGAGCGACCTCCACCGGGCGACCACGCGGCATACAGGGTGAGGAACTCGCCCCAGAAGACCGCCAACCCCGGCAGCCCCATTCCGGCAGCCATACCAAGGACCAAGAAGAAGCCCAGCGCGGGACTGACCTCGCGCAGCGCCGGGCGGGACACGGTGAGATCCGCACTCCCCCAACGATGTTTGAGCCCGCCCACCAGGATGAAGAGGAAGGCCGACACGATGCCGTGCGCAACGCTGGTGTAGATCGCGGCCTGCACGCCGAGGGAGCTGCCGCTGGCGACCGCAAGCGCGACGAAGCCCATATGCGCGACCGAGGAGTAGGCGATGAGTCGCTTGAGGTCAGTCTCGGCCAGGCAAATCAGCCCACCCCACACCACGGCGAAGGCCCCCGCGAGGGCAAGCCAGGGGCTAATGAAGGCAAAGGCATCCGGGGCGCTGGCCAGGGGCAAGCGGATCACACCATAGGTGCCCAGCTTGAGGAGTACTGCCGCGAGCAGCACCGATCCACCGGTGGGCGCGATGGTATGCGCGGGCGGCAACCAGGTGTGCAGGGGGAAGACCGGGATCTTCACGCAGAGCCCCACCGTGAGTAGCAGCACGATGGCCACGGTGGCCGCATCCTGGCCGGGCAAGGCACCGACCAGGCGGTCGAAGTCCGTGCTGCCGGCGCGCACCGCGAGGAGCAGGATGCCAACGAGCATCAGGGTGGAGCCGACGGCGGTGTACAGCACGAAGCGCGTGCTCGCCTCATCGCGCACCTCCGGCACCCGGCCATCACCGAATCTCCTGATGACGAACCACATCGGCACCAGCACGATCTCGAAGGCCACGAAGAAGAGCAGCGCGTCACCTGCGAGGAAGGCCGTCAGCGCACCCGCCTGGGCGATCAGGACGGCCCCGAGATAGCTGGCTGGCGCTCCCCCTTGCGGCATCTCGTATGCCGTGTGCCCGACGATGAGAATGCCCACTGCTGCGGTGAGCAGCACGAAGGCCACGTTCAGGCCGTCCAGGCGCAAGGACCAGTCGATCCCGAGTTCCGGGATCCACGAGAAGCGTTCTGGCGCATCGAGATACCAACCGGCGGCAACCAACCCTGCGCTGGCGATCACCGCGACGCCAGCGGCCGCGCGGGCTACCGGAGCGCTGACGCGATCGCCGAGCCCGAGCAGGACCGCACCCACCAGGAAGGGCAGCGCCACAGCGGCTGTCAGGACCATGACAGCACCCCCCACAGGGCCAGCGCCAAGGCGCCCAGCACGACGAGCACCACACTGGTGCTCGGGCGCTCACCGCGATGTGCCCGGGCCGCTGCCATCCCGGTGAATCGCGCGGTTACCGCGGTCGCGCGGACGTAGCCGTCGATGACTTCGGTGTCCAGGAAGCGCGCCACCCGACCCGCCAGCAGGACCGGTCGAGCCACCAGGGACACATACAGCCGGTCGACACCGAGGCCGGCATCGGCATACGGGATGAAGCGGCGGGCCAAGACCTGGGCGGGGTCTCCCCTGGTGCCCGCGCGCCAGGCGATCGCGACCCCGACACTGAGCAGCAGCGCCGAGATGATCAGCCATACCCAGGACGCGGACGGCAGGGCAAAGGCGGCCGATCGGGAGAGCAGACCTCCGGTGAGCGCGCCCACGGTGAGCACCGTGAGCACGCCGGCCACCGACCAGGTCAAGGCGGGTCGATGCGCGGCTCGGCCGGGCACATGCGTGGTGGCGATGATCAGGGCGCGGGTGGCGTAGGCAGCCGTCAGGACGACCGAGAGCAGGGTCGCAATGAGGACCACCAACCCCGGACCTCCCGGCGCCACCGCTCCGGCGTAGTCGGCATCGAGGACCTGCTCTTTGGAGACACCGCCGACGAGCACGGGGACGCCCGCCAGACTCGCCAAGCCGACCCCCAGCGCAATCTGGCCCAGCAGGGAGGCGCGCGCGCTCCCCCGTAGCTCTTCCACGGCCGTGCCGCCAGCAGTTACGGCGAGCCAGCCGATGACGAGGAAGAGCAGAGCCTTGAAGATGGCGTGCGAGACCAGGTGGAATAGGCCGGCGCCCGGGCCGACCGTGGCCGGCACCGACGCCAGCGCGCCGAGCATGACGGCGACCTGGCTGACAGTGGACCACGCCAGGAGTCGCTTGAGGTCGCTTTGGGCGAAGGCCATGAGAGCGGCGAAGACCATGGTCGCGGCGGCGCTCAACCCGAGCAGCCAGCGCGCCGGCTCGGCCTCCGCCAAGACCGGCAGCAGGACCGCCAGCACCACGGTGCCGGCCGCCACCATCGTGGCCGCGTGAATCAGGGCGCTGGCCGGTGTCGGGCCGGCCATGGCATCGGGGAGCCAGTCCTGGAAGGGGATCAGCGCGGACTTGCCCATGACGCCAATGACGATCAGACCAATGAGCAGCGACCGAATCGCCGGCGAGGGCGCCGCGCAGGCCTGGGTGGCGGCCGCCAGGCTGGCTCCGTCGGCCAGCCGGGCGTCGATACACACCTGCTGGTCGGTCCAGGCGCCAAGGACCGACTGCAGGCCGGTGCTCTGCGCACCGACGGCCAGTCCGATGATCCCCAGCACGAAGCCAATGTCTGCCACCCGGGTCACCAGCAGCGCCTTCATGGCCGCGCGGCGAGCGCTCTGCGTGCGTGACCAGTGGCCGATGAGCAGGTAGGAGCACCAGCCCATGACCTCCCAGCCGATGACCGTGAGCGCCAGGTCCCCGGAGTGCACGAGCAGCAGCATGGCCGCGCTGAAGAGGGACACGGTGGCCGCAAAGACCGGATACCGGTCATCGGTCTCGAGGTACCAGGCGGCATACACCTGCACCGCGCAGGCAACGAGCGTGACGATCGCCGCCACGGTGGCCAAGGTCTGCGTGGACAGCAAGACCAAGGGCAGGTCGATCCTCGGCAGGCTCAGCGATCCCACGGTCGGAATCACCTCCACCCCCGGGTCAGCCGCCAGCATGCCGACCAGGCCCGCGACGAGGAGCATGGCACTGGACCCGATGGCGACCACACGCGCGGCGATGTCATTGCGCCGGACGGCCAGGCCGAGCACAGCGGCCAGGAGCGGCAGCAGGATCACGATGCGGGCGATCATGATCGGGGCTCATTCGGCTCGTCGAGATCGATACGGGCGCGATGGCGGTATGCCGTCAGGATGATGGCCAGTGCCACCACCACCTCGGCCGCCGCGATGGTCATGACGAAGAGCGGCAGAACCGAGCCGGCTTCGTGATCCACTTCGCCTCGTGCTCCGGCCGTCACCATGAGGACAAGAGCGCCGGCGAGAGCGAGCTCAACCCCGATGAGCAGGAGCACGGCATTGCGGCGGAGCAGCAGGCCAGCCAGACCCAGCCCGATCAGGAGTGCGGCCAGAACGTAGGGACCGGCGAGGTGGATCATGGGGCATCCCGCTGGATGCGTGAGACGGCCAAGGCGGCGATCAGGGCGGCGAGCAGCAGCAGCGAGAGCAGCTCGAAGGGCCACACCCAGGTGGTAAAGATCTCGCGGGCGACGCGAGGGCTGTCGGCTGATTGCCGATCCACGGTTGCGCCCCAGCCGCCGGCCAGCGGAATCAGCACGGAGAGCAGCATGGTGACCACGGCCGCCCCCACGGCACCAGCGGCCAGCGCCCGCGGCAGCCCAGGGGCATGCGCTGTATCCGGTCCGATCGGCGCCCGAGTGAGCATGAGCGCGAAGAGGACCAGGACGACGACTGCCCCGACATAGACCAGGAGCAGCACGAGCGCGACCAACTCCGCACCAAGGATCAGCACGGCCCCCGCGACGCCGAGCAGAGAGACGACCAGCCACAGCGCTGCGTGCACGACCTGCCGCGTCGTGATGGCCAGGACACCCCCAGCGACGGCGATGACGGAGGCCGCGAGGAAGGCCAGGTCGAGGGCGGTCACGGGCCCACCAATCCCGTGCCCCGCGGTGGGCGGCGTGCTGCGGCAATCTCGGCCGGCTCAGCGGCCTTGACGTCCAAGGCAGGTGGCGGCGGGACCGTGCCCATCCACACACCCAGTCGCTCCTTGTCGTGCAGCAAGTCCCGCACGTCGAACTCGGCATACTCGAATTGCGGGCTCCAGAAGAGCGCGTCGAAGGGGCAGACCTCGATGCAGATGCCGCAGTACATGCACAGCGAGAAGTCGATATCGAATCGATCCAGCACATTGCGCTGGCGCTCGCGGCCGCCGGGGGTGGCTGCCGGGATCGTCTCCTTGTGGCTGTCGATGTAGATGCACCAGTCCGGGCATTCGCGGGCACAGAGCATGCAGCTCGTGCAGTTCTCCTCGAGCAGCGCGATCACCCCGCGCGAGCGCGGCGGCAACTCGGGGCGAACGTCGGGGTACTCCTTGGTGGTCGTGCGCCGGAATGCCGTGCGCATCGTGGTGACCAGCCCCTTGACCAGGCTCATCGCGCCTCCCCTGCGGCATTCGAGGTGAACTCGCCGGCGAAAAGGCGGCGGTAACACCTCGAACCCATGTGATTGCGGCTCACCAGCCCATCACCACCCCGATGCCCGTCAAGAACAACTGGGCCAGCCCCAGCGGCACCAACCACAGCCAGGCCAGGCGCTGGAGGTGGTCCTCACGCAAGCGCGGCCAGGCCACCCGCACCCAGATGATCACGACGGCCACGGCGAAACCCTTGAGCAGGGTCCACAGCCAGCCCAGGGTGTCCGGCAGGGGCCCGTGCCAGCCGCCGAGCCACATCGCCGCGAACACCAGGGACATCACCACGATGCCCGCGTATTCGGCCAGCAGGAAGAGCGCGAAGCGCAGCCCCGAGTATTCGGTCCACGCGCCCATCACGAGCTCGGCATCCGCGACCGGCATATCGAAGGGCGGCCGCTGCAGCTCGGCCACCGCCGCCACCAGGAAGACCAGCGCGCCCGGCAGCTGCCAGAGTAGCCAGAGCGGCCGCCAGGCCTGAGTGATCGCGGCCAGGCTCAAGGACCCGGCCGCGAGGGCGATCGAGGCGGTGGCCAGGACGATCGGCAACTCGTAGGAGATCAATTGGGCGGCGGCCCGCAGGCCGCCGAGCAGGGAGTACTTGTTGCCGCTGGACCAACCCGCCATCAGCGTGCCGAGTGCCCCGACCGAGGTGGCCGCGAGGAAGAGCAGCAAGCTGGCCGGGACGTCGATGGCCGCGACGCCAGGGTGAATCGGCACGGTGGCCAGCGCCACCAGGTAAGGCACCAGCGCCACCGCGGGGGCCAGCCGGAAGACCCGGCGGTCTGCGGCATACGGGAGGATGTCCTCCTTTTGGGCGAACTTCACCCCGTCCGCGACCAGTTGGGCCCAGCCGTGGAAGCCACCGGCATACATCGGCCCCAGGCGACCCTGCATGTGCGCCATGAGCTTGTGTTCGGTCTGGCCGATGAGCAACGGCAGCACCAGGAATGCCGCGAGGACGGTGACCGCGCGCAACACGATCTCGGGCCAGGTCATCGCGGACCCCACTCCGGCGGCGGCACGCCAGGGGCCTGTACGCGGCGGCGGCCGGGCGAGCGCGCCGAGTCATGACCCTCCCCAGGCTCCTTGCCGCCCGGCCAGGCCTTGACGGCGCGGGCGACGAGCTGGAAGTCCTTGCGCCACGGGTGGCCATCGAAACCCGGGGGCAGCAGCAGCGGGCGCAGTCCGAGGTCGGTGTGATCGCTGAAGCCGTCGAACCCGATCCCGAACATCTCGAAGGTCTCGCGCTCATGCCAGGCCGTACCGGGGAAGATGGCGGTCAGGGAGGCCAAGGTCCCGCCATCCGGGATGCGCGTGGTGAGCCGTATGCCGCGCAGCGCGCCAGGTTGGCTCGGGTCGAGCAGGCGCACGGTGACGTCGAATCCAGGGTCCTCAGGCGCATCGCACTGGTCCACGGCCGTGAGGAAATCCAGGAAGCTGAAGCCCTCGTCGCGGGCGGCACGGACGGCGGTCGGCCAGTCGGCGGCCGCCACGCTTTCCAGCCGGTCCTCACTCACGCGGCCAGCCTAGTCACCCCCGCGGCTCGAGGGTGTGTGGCCAAGCTCGCGCGCGCGGCCACGCTCGTGGGTGCCTTCGGTGTTGCCAGGGCAGCAGCGATCCCACCCACCGCGCCTGCGAGTCAGGCGGGCAGCGGCGGCAGCGGGAGTTCGCGCAGCCACGGGTTCAGCACCTCGTTGACCAGGCGAGCACCCTGCGCCACGCCCACCACCGCCGCCAGCGACTTCTCGAAATCCGCGGTCGTCACGACTCCGTGCCGGTGCATCGCCACGAAGCCACGCAAGGCCGCGAAGAAGTCGGCATCGCCCATCGCCATCCGCAAGGCGTGCAAGGTCAACGCACCGCGCTTGTAGACCCGGTCATCGAACATGTCCTTGGCACCGGGCTCGGCGAGCAGAAGGTCTTGCGGCAAGCGCGTCAGCAAGCGGTAATGCCGCTCGACCTGCTCCTGGGTGGTGGCCGCCCCGGCTTCCTCCGACCACAGCCACTCGGCGTAGCAGGCGAAGCCCTCGTGCAGCCAGATCTGTGACCACTGCCCGGCCGTGACGCAGTTGCCGAACCATTGGTGCGCGAGCTCGTGCGCGATCAGCCGTTGATTGGCCCAGGCCCGAGTCGCATGGTTGATTCCGAAGGTCGACAGGGTCGCGGACTCCAGCGGGATCTCCAGGCGGTCCTCGGTGACCACGGCCGCATAGCTGCTGAACGGATACGGCCCGAAGAGCGCGACAAAGAGCTCGATCATCCGTGGCTGGTCTGCGAAGGCCGCCCGGATCGCGGCCCCCTTGCCCGCCGGGCCTACGACCGTGCAAGGCACCGGCGCAGCCTGGGGCCAGGTCGCATAGCGGCCGATCTGCAGGGTTGCCAGGTACGGCGAAATCGGCGCGTCCACGGCATACACCCACGTCCGGCGGCGGCCCGCGGGACGGGTCGCCAGGTGCCGACCGGAGGCAACCACGGTGTATGCCGCCTCCGTGGTCACCGTGAACCGGTAGGTCGCCTTGTCGGCAGCGCGATCGTTGCAGGGGTACCAGGTGGGGGCGCCATGGGGCTGGCTGGCCACGATGACGCCGTCCTCGAGCTCCTCCCAGCCGGCGCGCCCGTCGGGACCGGGCATCGGCCGCGGCGAACCCTTGTAGACCACGGTCACCATCAGGATCTCGTCGGCGGCGACAGCCTCACGAAAGCGGATCGCCAATCGAGAGTCCCGATGGGTCCACCGGGCCACCGTGGCGCCGACCACCGAGAGCCGGGTCACGCGCAGGCCGTACAGGTCGAGAGCAATGTCCTTGACGGCTTCGAGGGTGGTCACCTGCAGCACCGCCCGGCCATCGAGGTGGTTTCCAGCCGGTTTGTAGGTCAGGTCGAGGTCGTAGTGGTCGACGGCATAGCGAGGGTCGCCATGCCCCGGCACATAGGGGTCGGCGCTCACACGTCCTCCACCCACGGACCGACGGGGTTGCCGATCCAGCGGGACTTGTCGGGCACGGATTCACCGCGCATGACCAAAGAGACCGGGCCCACGGTGGCATGCTTGCCGATCCGGGCCGCGGGGAGGATCACCGAGTTGGGACCGAGCGTCCCTCCTGCGGCGACGGTGACGGCATCCATGCTGAGCACTCTGTCATGGAAGAGGTGGGTCTGAACGACACAGCCCGCGTTGACCGTGGCGCCATCGCGCAGGTCGATGAGATCGGCCTCGGGCAGCCAGTAGGTCTCGCACCATACGCCCCGCCCGATCCGCGCGCCGAGCGTGCGAAGCCACCAGGACAGTGCCACCGACCCGGTCGCGGCGCGCGCGAACCAGTGCGCGGCCAGCACCTCGACGAAGGTGTCCGCCAACTCGTTGCGCCAGACGAACGAACTCCACAGCGGGTGGTCACCACGCCGCACCCGGCCGACCAGCAACCACTTGGCGGCAGTCGCCACGGCCGTCGCGAGTAGGCCGGCGACCATCAGGACCAGCCCCCCGGCGAGCATGGCCCAGCCGATCCCGCGCTCCGCCAGGAGAGCCAGCGCGGCGAGCACCAGGATGACCAGGGCGGCATGCATCCAGACCGCGACGATCCGCACCGTCTCGATCAGCGCTCGGGCCACCCGCAGCCGCAGCGGCGGTGCCGTGGTGCGCGTGCTGTCGGCCTCATTCGCCTCGCGGCGCAGCGGCCGGGGCGGGCTGCCGAGGTAGGAGGTGCCGACTTTGGCTTTGCGGCTCGGGGGCGCGGCTGAGAGCACCGCGACCAGGCCCTGGCGAGGCACTTTGTGCCCCGGGCCAGCCATCCCCGAGTTGCCGACGAATGCGCCCTTGCCCACCCGGGCCCGATCCAGCCGCATCCAACCGGCACCGAGTTCGTACCCGCCGACGTAGGTGTCATCGGCCAGGAAGGCGCCATCCCCCACGCTGGCGAAGCCCGGGATGAGCAGCACGGTCGAGGCCTCCACATCCCTGCCGAGGTCGGCGCCGAGCAGGCGCAGCCACAGTGGCGTGATGCTCGAGGAGTAGATCGGATAGAGCCAGGTGCGGGCTTCATCGAGCACCCGCAGGGTGGTCCAGGCCTGCCAGGCCACCCGCCCCCGGACAGGGTGCAGCCCGGGCACCAGGCCAATCGACATCAGCCGAACCAGGATGAGCACCAGCGCCGCGAGGACGGCAAGAGCGAGCACGACGCCGGGGACGGCCCAGATCAGGGCTGTGCGGACCGCCTCCCCCAGGGTGGCCGTATGCCGCAGGGCTGGCACCGCGATCGCCACCCCCGCCGTGATGGACACCACGGGCAGGAGGGCGATCATCAGGGCGGACGCGGCATACCCGAGCAGCCACGCGCGCGGGCTGGGTGGGGCGGCATCCCACCATTTGCCCGGAGCGAGCCCGGCGGGCTCGGCCGGCGCCCCGGACCAGTGCTCCCCCGCGGGCACTTGGCCGAAAACTGCTGACCCAGGCGCGACTTCGGCCCGTTTGCCGATGTCGGCCCCGGGCAAGAGCATCGAGCGCGCACCGACCCGCGCCTCCGCGCGAACCCGGATCCGTCCGATGTGCAGGTGTCCGCCATCGAGCCAATGGCCGCGCAGATCGACCTCCGGCTCGATCGCGGCACCACGACCCAGGCGCAGCATGCCGGTCACCGGCGGCAGGCTGTGCAGGTCACAGTCCGGGCCAATCCGGGCGCCGAGTGCGCGCGCATAGAACTTGACGAAGGGTGCCGCTGCGATCGAGACCGCGCCCAACTCGTCGACGAATCGCTCAGCGAGCCAAAGCCTGAGGTGCACCTTGCCGCCCCGCGGGTAGGTGCCCGGCCCGACCCCCCACAGGATGAGTCGTGCCCCATATGCCGCGACGAGCATCCGGCCAAAGGGCAGCACGAAGAGCAGCGCACCGATCACGATCAGGGCACCTGGCAGCCGGGGCAGCCAGGGCGGATCCACGACGCGAGCGATCAGCGCGCTGATCATCCCCATCCAGGTCAGCCAGCGCAGGGCGCCGATGCTGCGCAGCACCACCGAGGCCACCAGTTGGGCCGCCTGAGTCTTGAGCGGGACCGGGAGAACGGCGGCATTCTGCCTCGTGGCCGGCGCGGTCAGCTCGTCCAGCAGCGCCGCCAGCCCGACCGGCGTGGGAGCGTCATAAACGTCAGCGATGGTGACTTCGGGGAAGCGTTCACGGAGTCGGCTGACAAGTTGAGCCGCCGACAGACTGCCCCCTCCCACGGTGAAGAAGTCCTCATCCGGGCTGCCTGGAGGTGCACCAAGAATGTGTTCCCAGTGGCCGGCCACCCACTCACCGGTTGACGAAAGGCCTTGCGGCGCAGCGCTGGTGCCCGACTTTGGCAGCGGCCAGGGCAAGGCGTCCCGGTCGATCTTGCCCGAGGTTCGAGTCGGCAGGGTGTCGACCACGGCCAGCCGCGGCACGAGCGCTGCAGGCATGCTGGCGCGCAATTGCTCAGCAGCCGCTTTCGGATCGAAGCTGGCCGCCGCGCTTGGCTCGAGCGTCAGGTAGCCAACCAAGAGGGTGTTGCCCGCCTCGGTGCGGCGGACCGCCGCGGCAGCTCCGTTGACCCCGTCGAGCTGCAAGAGGGCCGAGTCGATTTCACCCAACTCGATTCGGCGACCGCCCACCTTGACCTGGTCATCCGCACGGCCCTGGAAGAGCAGACCCGCCCCGTCAAAACGCACGACATCGCCGCTTCGATAGGCCCGATCCCACCCCAGCGAGGGCATCGGGGCATAGACGGCAGCGTCCTTCTCGGGATCGAGATAGCGGGCCAGGCCGACGCCACCGATGATCAACTGCCCGGGGTCGCCCTCGGCCACCGGCCGCCCGGCATCATCCACGATCGCCAAGTCCCAGCCGTCCAAGGGCAGGCCGATCCGAACCGGCCCGTCGCCGGTCAGGCGCGCGCCGCAGGCGACGACGGTGGCCTCGGTGGGCCCATAGGTGTTCCACACTTCGCGACCACCGGCGACCAACCTGGTGGCCAACTCCGGCGGGCAGGCCTCCCCGCCCAAGATCAATAGTCGGACGCGATCGAGCGCCGCCATCGGCCACAGCGCCACCAGCGTGGGGACGGTGGAGACCACCGTCACCTCATTGGCGATGAGCCAGGGTCCGAGGTCGACACCTGAGCGGACCAAGCTTCGCGGGGCGGGCACAAGACAGGCGCCATACCGCCAGGCCAGCCACATCTCCTCGCAGGAGGCATCGAAGGCCACCGAGAGGCCCGCCATCACGCGATCGTGCGGGCCAAGTGGATTGTCCTGCAGGAACATTCGCGACTCGGCATCCACGAATGCCGCGGCATTGCGGTGGGTGACCGCGACCCCCTTGGGAGTGCCCGTCGAGCCGGAGGTGAAGATCACCCAGGCGTCGTCCTCGCTCGCTGGCGCCTCGCGCTCGGCCGGCTCCGGCGTACCGGGAGCCGTGGCCCGGACCACGAGGTCCTTGGTGACGATGGCGCTGACTTCGGCCTCACCGAAGACCACCCGGGCCCGAGCATCGGGGTCGTCATAGTCGACCGGGACATAGGCCGCGCCCGCGGACAGGATCCCCAAGATGGCGACATAGAGGTCCGTGGTCCCCGAGGGGATCCGCACACCCACCTTGTCTCCCCGCTCAACCCCCTGAGCGACCAGAGCATCAGCCACCTCGTCGGCGGCCTCAGCCAATTCCGCATACGTCAGGACGTCCTGACCGTTGTCCAGCGCGACCGCATCCGGATAGGCAGCAACCGTGGCGGAGAAGATGTCGACAAGGGTGCGGGGCGCGGGGGCAAGCTCTCCCCGCAGCAGGGTCGGGGCGGCGCTCACGCGTCCATCATCTCGCGCAGACGCCCGTCCGCAATCTCCACCACACGGTCGGCTACGGCGAGGAGTTCCGGGTCATGGGTGGCCACCACGACGGTCATGCCATCCTCGTCCACGATTCGCCTGATCAGGTTCATGATGTCGCGGCCGGTGGCCGAATCCAGTTGCCCCGTGGGCTCATCCGCCAAGAGCAGCCGCGGGCGGGCGGCGAGCGCCCGCGCGAGCGCGACCCGCTGCTGCTGTCCACCAGAGAGTTCGCCAGGACGCTGGCGGGCATGGGGGGTCAGACCGATGTGCTCGAGCAACTCGGCAACCCGCGCCTCCCGCTCGACCACCGGCGTATGCCGCAGTCGCAGCGGGAGGCCGACATTCTCTGCGGCCGTGAGCACCGGTATGAGCGCGAAGGATTGGAAGACATAGGCGACGCTGTCGCGTCGAAGCGCCAAGGCCTCGGCATCCGTCATGGCGGTCACGTTCACCCCGCCGACCAGGATGCGTCCGCTATCCGGGCGATCCAGACCACCGATGACATTGAGCAAGGTGGTCTTGCCGGAGCCCGAACGTCCGCGCACGGCAACGAGTTCTCCCTCGCCTACCGTGAGGTCCACACCGCGCAGCGCCTCGACCGCGCTCTGCCCTGTCCCGAACCGGCGATGCACCCCGTGAACCTCGATGGCGCTCACGACAAGCCCTCCTTGGCGTCCCGCTCCGCCTGCTCCGCCGAGGTCGGCCACACCCCGATGTGATCACTCTCCAGATCGAGTCTGACCAGGTCCTGCATGCCGAGCGTGCTGACGAACGACTTAGGCAACTGCATTCGGCCGGCCCGGTCCAGGACGGCATACTCCTCGGCCACCACCTCGACGCCATCCACGCTGCGCCGGTGAACCTCGGCGGCTGTGCGCCCATCGCGGATCTCCACCGTCCGACGCACCTGGGTGCTCACCCCGGCATCGTGGGTCACGATGACCACGGTCGTGCCAAAGGTCGCATTGATCGCCCGAATCGCGGCAAACACCTCATCTCGGCTCTGGCTGTCGAGCTCACCGGTCGGTTCATCGGCGAGGAGCACACGCGGCCGATTGGCCATGGCGGTCGCGAGCGCCACCCGCTGCTGTTGCCCGCCAGAGAGTTCGGCCAGGCTGCGATCCGCACATTCGCGAAGGCCCAGCAAGGCCAGCAGCTCTCGCGCCCGCGCGGCCCGCTGCGAACGCGGGACTCGCGCCAAGGCCATCGGTACCTGGATGTTCTCGATCGCGGTGAGATAGGGCAGCAGGTTGTGGCTGGCCTGCTGGTACAGGAAGCCGACCGTCCGCCGCCGGAACTCCAGCCGCTCCTTACCCGCCAAGGCGGCCAGGTCGACTCCGTCCATCGTGGCCAGTCCCGCCGTCGGAGAATCCAAACCCGAGAGGATGCCGAGCAGGGTGGACTTCCCTGACCCGGAGGCGCCGACGATGGCGGTGAGTTCCCCGGGCTCGACGACGAGATCGAGACCCTGCAGGGCCACCACCTCGACGCCCTCGGCACGGAAGATCCGCACCAGCCCATCGCAGACGATCCGAGCGCCCCAGGCGCTGGCCTCTGGCGGGGCGAGGGAACTGGGCATCGGGACAGCGCTCATGCGCGATCTCCTCTCCTGAGGGCCTGGGCGAGATCCGACCGGGCCGCCTGACGGGCGTCGATGATCATGGCGAGAAGGGCGAGGTCAACGGCCGCCAGCACGACGATGCCGACGAAGGCAGGCGGAATGGTCACCGTCACGGGCAGGGCCCCGACCAGCGGGCCGAGGTTGAGGGCCGAGGACAAGACCCTCGGGACCACGATGGCCGTCGCGACCCCGACCGCGATCGCGAGCAAGACTCCCGGCAGGGTCTCGATTGCACCGATCGCCCGGTCTCGTCGAGGCTCGACGCCCATCGTGCGCAGTCGCACCAGCAACTCCAGTCGCGCGGGCCGGCTCAACGAGAGCAGCAGGAGGATGCCCATGAGGGTGAGCCCGGCCGCGGCCACACTGCCCACCGCCGCACTGGACAGGATCAGGGAGGTCAACGGGTTGGCGCTCCAGGTGGTCTCGATCGCACGCCTCGAGAGCACCGCGGTCGTCAAGGCCGTGGGCTCCTTCGAGATCAGCGACTCCGCTGCAGATGAACTCGCCTGCAAGAGAGCGGCGTTCGCTTGCACAACCGTGGATATGCTGCGTATCGCCGGCAGCGACGCCAGCATCGTGGGAGCCGCATTCGACCCGGTCGACTGGTCGAGCGCGGGATCCACGGCCAGCACCTCGAAGCGCACCTCGATACCGTCGATCCGCAGCACGCCGCTCTCCCCGACCGCCAGACCCCCGGAGACCACGACCGGCACCACCGCGTTCTGCGCGGCGGCGGGAGGCAGGCTGCTGAACTCCAAAGGTGTCCCTTGAAGCATCCGCCGATAGGCCTCAGCGGTGGTCGCGATGAGATGGACGGTGACCCGAGCAGGGTCGACGCCGTCGCCGACGAGCGCAACTTGCCGTGGGGCGGCATACGCGGCAATAGCGGCAGTGACCCCCGGACGCGACCTGAGAGCTGCCAGCTCCGGGTCGTCGATACGCTGCGCATCGATACGGACATCGGCGCCTACCGACCGATAAGCCGTGCGGCCTGCCAGCTCGGCAAGCTCGCTCGCTGCGGAGCCAAGGAAGGTCGCCAAGGCCACCGCGACCGCGACCGTCGACAGCCCGAGTGCCGAGCCAGACAGACCGACGGCCGCCCGCCGAAGCCCGAGCATGGCACGGAAGCCGGCGCCCTGGGCAGCGAACTTGCCCGCCATGCTCAACGCCGGCGCGGCCAGCCGGAGAGCGATCAGGGTGACGGATAGCGCCAGGAGAGCGGGCAAGGCAGCAAGCGTCAGATCGCCATTCGCGCCCACTTCGCCACGGCTGAGGGCGGTCGCGATCGCGAAGGCCGTCACCGCCACCACGAGGATCTCGGCCCCTGTCCGCCAGAGTGCCGGCCAGGCGGTCCGCTCGCGGCTGCGTCGGGCCGCGACCACAGCCATGGCCGCCGCGATCAGCACCGGCGCAAGCGCCACCACGATCACCTCCCAGGGGATGCGGGCCTGCGTGGAGCCGCCGACCAGGAGACGACCGGCCGCCCAGCCGAGAACAGCCGCCGGCAGACTCGCTATCCCGGCCTCGGCGGCAAGCAGCGCCCCGACCTGACTGCTCGACACCCCCCGAACGCCCAGCAAGTGCACTGCAGGCGCCCGGCGCCGCACCAAGACCGCGCTCGTGAGGGCAAGGCCGAGCAGACCGAGGACGAGCAACCCGGTGATGGCGAAGGAGTTCACGGCCTGAGTTGTCTGCACCCCGCTCCGATACTGATCGATGACGGTCGAGAGCCCGCTCGCGAGCGTGATGACGCCGACCGAGGAAGGCCACGGACCGGTCCTATTGCCCAGTCGCGCGAGCGCCGCCTTGAGCTCGTCCGGATCACTGGCCCGCACCGCATCCGGGTTCACGACGTAGCGCCACACGTGCGTCAGGCCAAAGGCAGAGGTGCTCACGACCGCCCCCGGCCCCCCGGTGGCCCACGGCGACAGCGCGCCCGAAAGGGCCGAGTAGCCCTGCTCGCCGACCACGACAATGCCGATCGGGGTGGCACCGCCATCGCGCCCTGGAATCGCCCCGACGGTGTGCATGCCCGGTTCCGGCGACCAGAAGTCGGCTGCCTGGTCAATGGCCCGATAGATCCCGGTCACCTGCACCGGAACTGCGCGCAACGAGACGCCCTGGACATCGGAGGCGCCATCCGGGTCAAGCCGGAGGCGGTCCCCCACCGCCACCTGGAAACGGGCCGCAAAATCCTGTGAGAGCGCCACCGGGATGACCGAGACGGTGCGGCTCCCGCCCCGATCGCGCAGCGGGACCGTGGCCGTCGACGCGCCCGGTGGTCCCCCGCTGACCCAGGTCACCTGCTCACCGATCCCGGGCTGCACCCGAAGGGCGGCAATCGGAGCATCCGCAAAGCGCTCGCCGGTCAGCCGAGAGATGGCGAAGTAGTCCGACTGCGCCGAGACCTGCACCGGGCCGACCAGAGCGGCCACCCGGGGACCCATCAGGCCGCGCGCGGCCTGATCGACCACGGTAAAGGGTGCGCTGGCCTCGCCGTCATCCTTCTCGCCGACCTCGACAAAGGGCATGCCCTCGGAACGCAGCGAGAGGGAGATATCCCGCAGGCCAGGCTCGGCCGCGCGGATGGCCACCCCGAGGGCCTGGTCGGCGGCCCGAGTCTCGGCGCGCGAGCCAGCGGTCAGCAGTCCGGCCAGCACCGCCACCATGACCCCGGTGAGCAGGAGCGGCGCCCGGTCGCGCAGGTGCCGGCGGAGCAGCGTGCGCAGGCCAAGACCCGGAGCGGCCGCGTGACGGGAGGATGAGGTCATCTCGGCAACTCCCCTCGCAACACCTCGGCAGGGGCCTCGCGCCGCCCGCGCAGGACCAGCGCGGCCACGACGATGAGCACGAGGACAAGCCCACCCAGCGCCACGGCATACGTCGACCAGGGAGTCACCACGATGACCGGCGGCACCTGCGATCGCCCATCGGCCGCGAGCAGCAAAGGCAGGGTGAGGTATGCCGTGAGCGTTCCGACCACGGCGCCGACCGCCACCGCCAGGATCACGATGGCCGCACGCTCGGCGACCAGGGCGCCGCGTAGCCGGGCGGGGGCAAACCCGAGCGCATCAAGGACCGCGCCCTCACGTCGACGGGTCCGTCCCAGCGCCGAGGTGGTCGCCGCGAAGCCGAGGGTCGCCAGGACGGCCGCAGCCAGCGCGAGCAGCCTCATCACCCAGACCATCCCGGTCTGAACCGGGGAGGACGAGGTGGCCTGCAGGAGTTTGCCCTCATCGACCAGGGAGACCGCTAGCCGGGGCACTTCGGTCAGGCCGGCGCGCGCCGTGGCGAGTTCGGTGGGTCGCAGCCACCACTGTTGCGGGCTGAGCGCCAAGGGTCCGCGCGAGGTCCCGGCGACCACATCAAGGGCGGCATTGAGCGTGGGCAGATCTGCGATGACCCCAAGGCCTGGCTCGCTCGCGGTGGGCACCGCATCGATGATCCCCACCACGGCGGCCTTGACCACACGGCCCTGCACCGGGAGCGCCAGCGTGCCGCCGACCGCGATGTCCGCGGCAGCCGCCACCTGCGCACTGAGCACGACCGGGACCTGCGCCACCACCGGCGGAGTCGGCCCGAGCGCCAGCACCGCGCTCGCGGGCAGGGAAGTCAGCCGTTGCGCCCCAGCCAAGGGCTCTCCATCGACCTTGACCGATCTCACGATCGCGGTGTTGGTGGCCGATTCGCCGTGGAAGAGGGTCGCGGTGATGGCGATCAGTCGCACCTGGCCAACCGATGGATCCGCGGGGTTGATCAACGCTCCGGAGGCCCTGAGCCGCGCGCCGGCGCCCTCGAAAACCCCACTGGCAAACTCCGGGACGTCTAGGGGAACGGTCCAACGCAGACCGTTTTCACCCTCGACAATGGCCTGAGCGGCATTCGGAGGCCCGATGAAGCCGCCTCCGACGGGCGAGAAATCCGCCCAGACCTCCAGCGTGCGCGCTCCCTGTGGCAGTGGCAGACCGTATGCCGCGGACGGCCGCGCGCTCACGAGTCGGGCGCGCAGCTGAGCCCAGGAGGCGTCGCGGACCAGGTCCTCGCGCGGCCGCAGGACATCCCGCGCGAAATCACCCGCGAGCAGGGTCACCCGATCGCTCCCCGCGACCGAGCCTTCGGACCGGAATACCGGCATCACGGCCGCGGCGTCGCCGGCCAGGGCGGCATACCGGTCCGCCAGCGCCGAGGCATCAGTAAACTCCGCTCCGGGCTCCACCCGCAGCGGCGCACCGGCGGCAAAGGCACTCTGATCGACCAAGGCGCGCTCGGCGGTTGCGGCATACGAGAGCGACAGCGAGCCCGCGGCGACGGCCAGCATCACGAGCAGGATGGCCCCTCGCTGGGCGTCCACCCGGCGAGCGACCTGCCAGGCCGCCCAGGCCAGCCGCAGTCCGCGGCTGCGGCCGGCGATGACGGCTGCGGAGCGCGCCATCAGCGGGATCACCCGCAACGCGAGCACCACGAGCCCGCCGATCACCAGGGCGGGGGCCAACACGGTCAGGGGGTCGATCGTGAGACCGCCGGAGTCACGGTAACGACGCAGTTGGAGCACTCCAAGAGCCCCCAGCGCGAGCAGAATCACGTCCGCTGTCACCGAGACCGCGCGGGTGCTGAGCACGCGGTCACTGCGCAGATGCCCCGAGCGGAGGGCGGCGATGACCACCAGGACCACGGCAAGCGCCGTGCCGGCCAGGAGCGCTCCATTGCCGAGCACCACCTGCACCACCGCGGTCGCGCCCCCGCGGACGGCCGGCAACTCAGCGGTCCGCACGAGAGCGTCCGCACCTACGGCGGTGACCGCCACGGCAAGGAAAGCGGCCGGCACGGCCAGCCCCAGTCCTTCGAGAACGGCCAGGGTGGCCACCTGCCCCTGGCCGCCACCGCGCGCCCGCAGCAGGCGGGTCTCCTGCTCGCGCAGGCTCGCCATCAGCGCGGCCGCGACCGCGAGGGCGACGCCGCCGAGGAGCAGGATGAGCAGGGTGGGGGTGAGCGTGACCAGTGCCACGCGCTCGCTGGTGGCCGCGGCCTGGCTCAGCAGCGCGGGGAGCGAGGTCCGCACCGACTGCGCGCTCAGTGCGGGCAGTCCGCTCCAGGTGCCCACTACTGCGTCCACGTCGGCGCGCGACTGGGCCAGGGTCTGCGCCGAGAGCCCGCTCAGATCGGGCTCCCAGAGCCACGCGCTGGAGGTTTGCCTCGACGTCTGCGCGAGCAGGGCACCCGGCGAAGTGAGGAAGGGCCCGTAGGTCGGATAGTCGCCCTCGCGCACCCCAGCGACGACTAGCCCGAGCGCGGTCCAGGCGCTGATCCGACCAGGATCCATGTCCACACTGCCCACCACCGAGACCCGCAGTGGCCCCCCGGCCGACGAACTGAGCGGGCTCAGGCTGTGAGTGCTGCCGACGCTCCAGCCGAGGGCCTGAAGTGCGGTGGCGGGCAAGGCGACCTCTATCGGGCCGGTGCCGCTGGCTCCCGCCGGCCAGCGTCCGGCCCGCAGCGTGCCGGCGGACTCGAGGTCGGAGAGGTCGGCGATCTGGGCACGGCTATTGGCCGATTCGCCCACTATCCCGAATGAGCCACCCAGGCTGGCGCGCGTGAGCTGCCCGGCTAGGGGCCCTACGGTGGCCGCCCTGATCGAGTCATCGAGGGCCGCTAGCTGCGGGGGCGAGGTCGACACGGACGCGGATACCTGGCGTTGATCCGCCGGGGCAGCCATCACCGAGGACTCGACCGCGGAGGCAGCCACCCGGTCGGTCAGTACGGCTAGTCCCGCGATGGCCAGCAGGCTCGCGACCAATGTCAGGCCCACCGCGGCCAGTGCCGCCCGGTGCTCGCGGACGCGGCGCCAGGCCAGCCGGAGCAGAGTCACGCGGGCGTCGCCGTTCAGGGGCGCTGGAGAAGGGGTCGGGTGACTTCGGCAGCGGAGGCGGTGCGGGTCGCGGCATAGCGCGCAGGCTGCTTGGCGGCGATGCTGTCCTTGGTGATCCGCTCCGCCGCGATCTTCTCCTGCAAGGTGATGATTCCCTGCAGCAGAGCCTCGGGTCGCGGCGGGCAGCCGGGGACGTAGACATCAACTGGGATCAGCTGATCCACGCCCTTGGTCACCGAGTACGAATCCCAGTACGGGCCACCGGAGTTCGAGCAGGAACCGAAGGAAATGACGTACTTGGGCTCGGGCATCTGGTCATAGAGCCGTCGGATGGCCGGCGCCATCTTGTCGGTCAGGGTCCCGGAGACCACCATCAAGTCCGCCTGTCGCGGCCCCGGGGCAAACGGGATGACGCCCAGTCGCATGAAGTCGTAGCGGCCCATGCTCGTGGCGATGAACTCGATGGCGCAGCACGCCAGCCCGAAGTTGAAGACCCACAGGGAGTACCGGCGACCCCAGTTGAGCACGACCCGGATCGGGGCAGGCGCGTATGCCGTGACCGGCCCGAGCGTGGGCATCGGCAAATTCACCGGCGTGCTCATGAGTTGACCCTACCTAAGCCGGGTTCGAGCACCTCGGCGCGGCGCTCAGACCAGCGCGCGCCGGTTTACGGCATAACTTCCGCTGGCTGCCAGCAGGGCGAGCGCCGCGGCCAGGTTGAGCAGCAGCCAAGCACCCAGCGAGTCCCACACCTGGCTGACCCGGGTCGACTGCCAGACCGCCAGCGCGACGAGCGCCAGGAGGCCCACCGTGACCAGGATCGCCGCGATGGCCGTCCACACCGTGCCATAGGCGCGAAAGACCGTGCCAAAGAAGGCCCCGACATAGAGCGAGAGGATCGAGAGCAGGAACATCGTGATGAAGGTGCGCAGAACATCGCCCTCACCGAGGAACTGGACATCGAAGGCCCGCGCCCCAATGAACCAGTGGTTCGTCAGCCGCTCCAATCCCAACGCCAAGACCGCACCGACGCCGACCAAGCTGGAGGTCAGCAGGAAGCCCAAACTGGTCCCGCGCCACAGGTCTTTGCGGGTGCTACCCAGGGCCAGCGCCATGGCGAAGTTGCGATTCATCGCCAGCACTCCCACGGAGACCAGGAAGCCGGGCGGCGCGTATAGCGCGCCCCCGTTGTATCTCATGTTTTCGCGGACATCCGCGGGCAAGGGGAAGCCGGTATTGATGCCGATGATCCCGGTGATGATGACCGAGAACATGGTCATGATGCCCAGGATGTAGAGCGGGGAATAGAGCGACCAACTCTTGTTGGCCAGGTAGAGCCGCAACGTCCGGTTCACTCGGGTCATGGGGCCTTCTCCGTCTGGTTCTGCGGGGCGGACTGGTCGAGGGCATGGATGCCGAGGGCTGCCACGAACTCCTGCAAGCTCGTCGGTTCGACCGAGAGCCGCAGCTCGTCGGCGCGCCGGTGTTCCTCGTTGTTGAGCTCTCCGCGCACGGTGACCGAGAGCAATCCGCCGAGGCGCCGCTGCGTGAGCAGGGCGCGACCGCCCACGAAATCGAGGACATCGGACTCACGGCCGCGGACGACGAAGGAGCCTCGGGACGCTTCGTCGATATCGGTCTGGAGCACGATGCGCCCCTGGTCGAGGATCAGCACCTCTTCGAGCAGGGGGGCAGCTTCGTCGATGAGGTGGGTGGAGAGCAGGACGGTGCGCGGGTGGGCGGCATACTCGGCCACCAACTCTTCGTAGAAGATCGTCCGAGCGGACGCATCGAGGCCAAGGTAGGGCTCATCGAGGAAGGTGTATGCCGCTCGGCTGGCCAGGGTCACCACGATCGCCAGGGCAGATCGCTGCCCGCGGGAGAGCCGCTTGGACTTGGTGGTCAGCGGGAGACGAAATCGCTCGGTCAGTCGGTCGGCAGTCTCGCTCGCCCATGACGGATAGAAGGCCGGCGCGACCCGCAGGATGTCCTTGACCGAGAAGGCGTCGTTGTACTTCTGATCCTCCCGGACGAAGCACATCCGCTCTCGGACCGCGGCATTCTCGTCCGGGTCGTCACCGTCCACCAGGATGCTGCCGCTGCTGCGGAAGGCGTGATTGGTGATGAGCGACATCAGGGTGGTCTTGCCGACGCCATTGGCCCCGAGCAGGCCGTAGATCCGATCCGCCGGCAGGTGCGCAGTGACATCGGTGAGCACATGGTTCGACCCGAAGCTCTTGGTCACCCCCAGCAGCTCAATGCCGCGGCTGGCGGTGGATTCCGTCACAGTCACGACGGGTCCTTTCTGATCAACTCGACGATCTCGTCGAGGGTGAGTCCTAACCGGGCGCCTTCTGCGAGGAAGGGCCGGACGTATTCATCGGTGAAAGCCGCGCGACGACGGGCCCGCAGGGCATCCGGCGCCCCGGTAACCACGAACATCCCCAGCCCCCGCCGCTTGTAGACGATCCCCTCGTCGACCAGCCGGTTGAGCGCCTTTCCGGCCGTTGCCGGGTTGATCCGGTAGTGCACTGAGAGCTCCGTGGTCGATGGCACCTGAGTCTCTTCGGCATACAGGCCGACCAGGATGTCGTCGGCGATCTGATCGGCGATCTCGACGAAGATCGGCCGACCATCGGCGGAAGGGGACATCAGGCTCCTCGTTGGTTCATTACTCCACTAACTAACCACAGAACTCAGAGATCTGTCAATCTCGATCAACCCAGTGGTGTGGCCTCAGGTCCAGCGGAGCAAGCCGCGCCGAGCCGCATGAATCAGCGCGACCAGCACGATCGCGACAAAGACCGCGACCTCGATCAGCGCTGTCGCGCCGAGCTCCCGGGCGACCAAGGCCCACGGGAAGAGATAGACCGCATCGACCGCGAAGACCACGTACAGGAAGGCGAAGGCGAGATAGCGCACCTGGCTCTGGGCCCAGCCGCTCCCGACCGGATCCATGCCCGACTCGTAGGTCGTGCGGCCGGCCGGGGTGACCGCCCGCGGCGCGAGGAGCCGTCGAGCCAGCATGGCCACGACGACGAGCAGCACTCCGGCGCCGATGACGGCGGCCGCCACCGCGTATCCAGACACGGAACGCAGCCTATCCGCCGGGCGCCACGGACGTACGATGGACGCCGGTCCAACGCCCCGACAAGCAGGTGTCCATGAGCAGCAAACCCACTGAGCCGCGCAGCCGCGTGGTGATCCGCTTCGCGGGCGATTCCGGCGACGGCATGCAACTCACCGGCGACCGGTTCACCTCGGACACCGCCCGCCTGGGCAATGACCTGTCCACGCTGCCCAACTTCCCGGCCGAGATCCGCGCGCCTGCGGGCACCCTGCCGGGGGTCTCCTCCTTCCAGTTGCACTTCGCGGATCACGATGTGCTCACCCCCGGTGACGCCCCGGATGTCCTGGTCGCCATGAACCCGGCGGCCCTCAAGGCGAACCTCAGCGACCTGCCGCGCGGGGCGACGATCATCGCTAACACCGACGAGTTCAGCGCCCGTAACCTCGCCAAGGTCGGCTATGCCGCCAATCCACTCGAGGACGGCTCGCTGGACTCGTGGCACCTGCACTCGGTGGCCCTGACCTCGATCACCCTAGAGGCGCTCTCGGCCTATGGCGGGCTCACCCGCAAGGAGAAGGAGCGGGCGAAGAATATGTTCGCTCTCGGCCTGCTCTCGTGGATGTACACCCGCCCCACGGAGCCGACCGAGGTCTTCCTGGCGCGCAAGTTCGCCGACAAGCCGGACATCTTGGCCGCGAACCTCGCGGCTCTGCGAGCCGGGTGGAATTACGGCGAGACCACCGAGGACTTCACGTCTTCGTATGCCGTGGCGGCCGCGCCGATGCCGGCGGGCACATACCGCAATATCACCGGCAATGTGGCGCTCTCGTTGGGTCTGGTTGCCGCTGCCCACCGCAGCGGCCTGCCCCTGGTTCTCGGTTCCTACCCGATCACTCCGGCTTCGGACATCCTGCACACCCTGGCCGGCCTCAAGCGCTTCGGGGTCACCACCTTGCAGGCCGAGGATGAGATTGCCGGGGCGGGCATTGCCCTCGGTGCCTCCTTCGGCGGCGCCCTCGGCGTGACCACCACCTCGGGACCGGGGCTCGCGCTGAAGTCCGAGACCATCGGCCTGGCCGTCTCGCTCGAGCTGCCGATGGTGATTGTGGACGTGCAGCGCGGCGGCCCGTCTACTGGGCTGCCCACCAAGACCGAGCAGGCCGACCTGCTCCAGGCCATGTACGGACGCAATGGCGAGTCTCCGGTGGCCGTCATCGCGCCGCAGACTCCGGCCGACTGCTTTGACGCCGCCATGGATGCGGTTCGGATGGCCACGGTCTACCGCACCCCGGTGATCGTGCTCTCGGATGGCTACCTGGCTAATGGCTCAGAGCCCTGGCCGGTGCCCGATGTGACCGACCTTCCCGACCTCACCGTGGAGTTCGCCACCGAGCCCAATGGCGTTGACGCGCAAGGGAACCCGGCATTCCAGCCCTATCTGCGCGAGCCCGAGACCTTGGCCCGGCCGTGGGCCGTGCCGGGTACCCCGGGCCTGGAGCACCGGGTCGGCGGGATCGAGAAGGCCGATGTCACCGGCGAGATCTCCTACGACCCGGAGAACCACGACCGGATGACCCGCCTGCGCCAGGCCAAGATCGACGGCATCACCGTCCCTGACCTCGATGTCGACGACCCGACCGGCGATGCCCGGGTGCTGGTCCTGGGTTGGGGTTCGACCTATGGCCCGATCGCGGCCGCTGTCCGGGCCCTGCGCGCCGGGGGTGCCCACGTGGCCCGCGCCCACCTGCGGCATCTCTCCCCCATGCCGGCCAACCTCGGCGACGTGCTCCGGGCCTATGACGCAGTGGTCGTCCCCGAGATGAACCTCGGCCAGCTCGCCATGCTGCTGCGCTCGCGCTATCTCGTTGACGTGCAATCCCATACCGCGGTGCGGGGCCAGCCCTTCGCCACGACCGAGTTGGGTGCGGTCATCAGCCAGCACCTCGAGGAGGTGTCCACGTGAGCATCGAGTTGGGTATGCCGCGCCTGTCCAAGCGGGACTTCACCTCGGACCAGGAGGTGCGCTGGTGCCCAGGCTGTGGCGACTACGTCATCCTCGCGGCCGTGCAGTCCTTCCTACCCGAGCTCGGCGTCCCGAAGGAGGACGTGGTCTTTGTCTCGGGCATTGGCTGCTCCTCGCGCTTCCCGTATTACGTCCAGACCTATGGCATGCACTCGATCCACGGGCGTGCCCCGGCAATCGCCACCGGACTGGCGACCTCGCGGCCCGACCTGCACGTCTATGTCGTGACCGGCGATGGCGACGCCCTCTCCATCGGTGGGAACCATCTGATCCACGCACTCCGGCGCAATGTGAACCTGACGATCCTGCTCTTCAACAACCAGATCTATGGCCTGACCAAGGGCCAGTACTCACCGACCTCGCGGGTGGGACAGGTGACCAAGTCCTCGCCCGTGGGATCGGTGGACCAGCCGTTCAACCCGGTCTCGCTGGCGCTGGGTGCCGAGGCAACCTTCGTCGCCCGGGTCATGGAGAGCGACCGTCCGCTGATGATGGACATCCTGCGGGCCGCGCATGAGCACCAGGGCACAGCGCTGATCGAGATCTACCAGAACTGCCCGATCTTCAACGATGGCGCCTTCGACCTGATCAAGGACCGCACCCAGCAGGACGCCCGCCTGGTGCGCCTGCGGGCCGGTGAGGCGATTGCCCTCGGGCCGCAGGAAGCCCGTCAGGTGCTCGTCCGAACCAGCCAGGGCGGCTTGGAGTTCGTGTCGGTCGAGCACGCGGACCCGGCGGCGGTCGTCGTTCACGACCCGACCTTGGAGGATCCGTCGCTGGCCTTCGCGCTCTCGCGCTTGGACAGTCCCGAAATGACCCACGTGCCGGTCGGCATCTTCCGTTCGGTGAGCCATCCGACCTACGACCAAGGGGTGCGCGAGCAGGTCAGCCACGCGATCTCGACGGCCGGCGGGCCGGCCGATGACGCGGCCCTGCAGTCCCTCTTGCTGGGCGGCGACACCTGGACCGTCGGATGACCTCGCCGGCGGAGTCGGCGGACGAGGAGCAACGGCGGGGCACGGCATACGGCATTGCCGCCTACGCCATCTGGGGAATGTTCCCGCTCTACTTTCATGCGTTGGCACCCTCGGGAGCCTGGGAGATCCTCGCCCACCGCATCGTGTGGACCCTTGCCTTCTGCCTGCTCGCCCTGGGTGCGCTGCGGGAACTGGCTTGGGTAGGGCCCTTCGTGCGCTCCCCTCGGCTCGCCGGGGGCGTCACCATTGGCGCCCTCGTGCTCTCCGCGAACTGGGTGATCTATGTCTATGCCGTCCTGACCGGTCGGACCTATGAGGCGGCGCTGGGGTACTTCCTGAACCCACTGGTGACGATCGCCCTCGGGGTGCTCGTGTTGCGGGAGCGGCTGCGGCCGCTGCAGTGGCTGGCCGTCGGTATCGGCGCGCTCGCCGTGGTGGTCATGGCCGTGGCCGGGGGAGGCTTCCCGGTGATTGCCTTCTCCTTGGCGCTGACGTTCGGGCTCTACGGGCTGATCAAGAAGAAGGTCGGGGCAAGCCTGCCTGCGCTGCATTCGCTCTCGGCCGAGACCGCCGTCCTCGCTCCCATCGCCATCGGCCTGCTCTGGTGGATCGGTCGAAGCGGCCAGAGCACGCTCGGCAATCACGGCGTCGGGCACACCTCGCTGCTCGTTCTGGCTGGGGTCGTCACCGCAATCCCCCTCCTGCTCTTTGCGGCTGCGGCCCGCCGGGTGCCACTGACCACCATCGGACTGCTCCAGTTCCTGACGCCGGTGTTGCAGTTGATCGTGGGCGTGGTGCTTCTCCACGAACACGTCAGCCCGGCACGGTGGGTGGGCTTCGGCATTGTCTGGGTGGCCCTGATGGTGCTCGCCACCGACATGCTCCGCAATCGGTCGAGGTCGTAGATGACCCCCTCGACGCCTTCACGGGTGCACTACGGGTGGGTAGTCGCGGCCATCACGCTCGGAGCACTGGTCGCCGCGGCGGCCTTCCGCTCCTCGACCGGCATCCTGATGGAGCCGATCGAGCAGGAGTTTGGCTGGTCGCGCACCACCACCTCTGGGGCGGTCAGCCTCAATCTCGTGCTCTATGGGCTGGTGGCGCCCTTCGCGGCCGCGCTCATGGAGAAGTGGGGCGTTCGCCGGATCGTTGCTGCGGCCTTGGTGCTCGTCGGGGCGGCGAGTTTCGCCACCACGCTGATGACTGCGCCCTGGCAACTGTGGCTGCTCTGGGGCGTGGCCATCGGGATCGGCACCGGGGCGATGGCGCTGGTCTTCGGGGCGATCGTGGCCAACCGCTGGTTCGTGGCCCGCCGGGGGCTGGTCACCGGGATCTTCTCGGCGGCCAATGCCACCGGGCAGTTGCTCTTCCTGCCGCTCATCGCCCACCTAGCGACCGAGCACGGATGGCGCTCGGCGGCATATGTCACCACCGCGCTGGCCGCGATCGGCGCCCTGCTGGTCGGCCTGTTCTTTGTGGACCAGCCGGCCGAGCGTGGGCTGCTGCCCTTCGGAGTGAGCGAGGGGTATGCCGTGCCCGCTCCGGTCCGCTCGACCGAACCGCCCGCGCGCTTTGCCCTTCGGGTCCTGCGGGAGTCGAGCACGCGCTGGACGTTTTGGGCGCTCATGCTGAGCTTTTGGGTGTGCGGCTGGTCAACCAATGGCCTGATCCAGACTCACTTCGTGCCGGCGGCGCACGATCACGGGATGCCAGCCACCACCGCGGCGTGGTTGCTCGCCGTGGTCGGTGTCTTCGACATCGTGGGCACGATCGGCTCAGGCTGGCTCACCGATCGCTACGACTCGCGTTGGCTGCTGGCGGCGTACTACTTGGGGCGCGGGCTCTCGCTGCTGGCAATACATCAGGTGCTGGCGCCGGGCATCGAGCCCGGGATGTGGGTGTTCATCGTGTTCTACGGCCTGGACTGGGTGGCGACGGTGCCACCGACGGTCGCCCTGTGCCGGCAACACTTCGGGCTCGAGCGCTCCGGCGTGGTCTTCGGCTGGGTGTTCGCCGCCCACATGGTGGGTGCTGGGGTGGGTGCGTCCATTGCCGGGTGGATCAGGACCGCGTCCGGGTCCTATCACGCGGCCTGGCTGCTCGCGGCGGTGCTCTGTTTTGTCAGCGTGGCGATCGCGCTATCCATCCCGCGCACGACCCCGCCGAGCCTCGCGCCCTCACTCCCACAAAGGCAAGAGTCCTAGGAGCCGCCGCCAAAGGGCAGGGCACGGACCACGGCATACGTGATCGCGGCCGTGAGCCCGGTGGCCACCGTGCCCCACGCCATATCGATCGGCACGATGGAGCTCGGGTAGTCCTTGAGCACCGAGAGATTGGTGAGATTCCAGGTGGCATAGCCGACGAAGCCGAGCAGGGCACCGCTGACCGCGGCCTTGCCGAACGAGCCGACGTCCAGCGCGGGGATCGTGGCAAAGTAGGTGATGCCGACCAGGTAGATCGCATAGAAGATGATCGCCGCCGTCATATTCGGTTTGGGCGCCAGCAGGTGGCCAATGTGCTCCTGGTAGATGCCACGGCCGACCTTGCCGAGCCACAGGAAGTCCAGCACCCCGAAGACCACAGCGGCGATGAGGTAACTCGCGATCCATTGCATGCGGGTATCAAAACACAAGGGGCAGGACGTACAACATGGTCAAAGACCAGGTCAGGAGCGCGCGGATGGGCGCGCGCACCCCTCCCGTAACACTTTTCCTCTGCTTGGTGCCCATTCCTGGCGAGGGAGCACCATCCTGGGTATGCCGCGGCCCGGTTTGGTGTCCAAGCAGAGGAACAGTGGGGCCAGTGGGGCCCGAGGGGTCAGGAAACGCGGGAGACCACACCAGCGGCCAGCGCGCGCAGCGCGGTCTTGGCGTCGGAGTCCGGCAGCGCATCGAGCACCGACTGGGCCCGCTCGGCCACGGCATACGTCTCGGCCCGCGCCGCGGCCATCGCCGGATGCGCCCGCAGCAAGCCCAATGCCTCGGCGAGCGCCTCATCCGCAGACAGGTCCCCCACGAGCAATGACTTGAGGCGATCATCCGCGGCCTCGGTCGAGGCCAGCGCGTGCAGCACCGGCAGCGTTCGCTTGCCCTCACGCAGGTCCGTGCCAGGGGTCTTCCCCAGGGTCTGCGCATCGGAGGAGATATCGATCAGATCGTCGGCCAGCTGGAAGGCGACCCCGAGCCGCTCCCCGAACTCGCGCATCACCTCGACCACCTCCGGCGAGCAGCCCCCGAACATCGCGCCATATCGCGCGGAGGTCGCAATCAGCACGCCCGTCTTGTCGGCCAGCACACCGAGGTAGTAGTCGACCGGGTCGGTCCCTTCCGGGCACGGCCGGTCATCGCGAATCTGACCGGAACACAGGCGGATAAAGGTCTGCGCCTGGATCTTGACGGCTTCTGGCCCAAGATCCGCAACGATGTCCGAGGCGGTACCAAAGAGCAGGTCACCTACGAGGATCGCCGTCGAATTGCCGTATGCCGCATTGGCGCTGGGTGTCCCCCGCCGCAGCACCGCCTCGTCCATGACATCGTCGTGATACAGCGATGCCAGGTGCGTCAGCTCCACCCCCGCTGCTGCCGCAACGACCTCCGGGGTGATTCCGGTGCCCAGCTCTGCCGCCAGCAGAGTCAACAGCGGGCGGAACCGCTTTCCACCAGCGGCCACCAGATGACCCGAGGCCTGCGCAATGAAGGCATCCTCGTGGTCGACCCGCGCCTCAATCAGCGCATTGACCGCATCCAGGCCAGCCGAGAGCCGTGCCCGCAACTCCTCCGAGGCGCCGGGAAGTGCCAGGAGGGAGGGCGTCCCACCAGCCTGCTGCACACTCACAGCATGAACTGGGCCGCGCGGCCCGCGAGATCCAGAGCCCAGCCGGGCCAGATCCCCAGCAGGATGGTGGCGAGCACCCCGACGGTGATGGCGACCGTGGTGCCGATCGAGGGCATCAGCGCCACGACCTCCTCACCCTCGCCAGCCTCCGGGGCAGCGGTGAAGTACATCAGCACGATGATCCGGACGTAGACATATGCCGTGACGGCCGAGGCCAGCACACCGACGATCACCATGAGCACCCCGGCGGTCCCGCCCGAGGTCACGGCCGGCGCGAAGGCCGCGAACTTCGCGGTGAAACCCGAGGTCAGCGGGATACCCGCGAAGGCCAGCAGCAGCAGCGAGAACACCGCAGCCACCACCGGGTGCCGCTTACCCAGGCCAGCCCACTGCGAGAGGTGCGAGGCCTCGGACCCACCCTGGCGGACCATGGAGATGATCGCGAAGGCGGCGATGGTGGCGAAACCGTAGGCCACGAGATAGAACATCACGCCGCTGACGGCGGCCTTCGAGAAGGCCAAAACCCCGACGAGGATGAAGCCCGCGTGCGCGATCGAGGAGTAGGCCAGCAGTCGCTTGACGTCGGTCTGGGTCACCGAGAGCACTGCGCCGACGACCATGGTGAGAATCGCGATGGCCGCGATGCCCAAACGCCAATCCCAACGGCTGCCTTCGACACCTACATAGACCAGCCGCAGGATCGCGCCGAATGCCGCGACCTTGGTGCAGGCAGCCATGAACCCGGTGACCGGGGTCGGCGCGCCCTGGTAGGCGTCCGGGGTCCACATGTGGAAGGGCACCGCGCCGACCTTGAAGAGCAAGCCGATGATGAGCAGCAGCACTCCCGGCACCAGCAGGCCATCCATGCCAGTCGTGCCCTGCGCGATCGCGGACTGAATCTTGGCCAGGTCGGTGGAGCCGGCAAAGCCGTAGATCAGCGCCGCGCCGAAGAGGAAGAAGGCACTGGAGAAGGCGCCCAGGAGGAAGTACTTCAGGGCCGCTTCCTGCGAGAGCAGTCGGCGCCGCCGGGCCAGCCCGGTCATCACATAGAGGGGAAGCGAGAGGACTTCAAGCCCGACGAACATGGTGATCAGGTCGTTGGCGGAAACGAAGATCATCATCCCGAAGACCGCGAACAGGGTGAGCGGGAAGACCTCGGAGGTGGCATAGCCGGCCTTTGCGGCAGCGGCCTCCTGGCTCGAGCCGGGCGTCGATGCACCCATCGGGGTGAAGGCGTCGCCGCCGACCCCGCCGAAGCGCTCGGCCATGACCAGGACGGCGACGCTCGACATCACCAAGAGCGCGCCTTGGAGGAAGAGCGCCGGTCCATCGACAGCAACCGACCCGCCGAAAGTAACCGAGTGGTGGTTGACGGAGCGCCACACCAGGACGCCGAATGCCGCGACGAGCGTCCCGACGGTCAGCGCGACCTGGGCGCTGTGGCGGGACTCGCGCGGAGCGAATGCCTCGACGAGGACACCAAGGAGCGCGCCAGCGACTACGACCAGCATGGGCGCGACCGCCCAATAGTCGACGGCAACGGCCTCGAAGGCGGGGAGGGCGGACATCACTTGGCACTCTCCGATGCGTTAACGGCGGGCGCCGGATCGGCGACCCCAACGATCTCCAGGGTGCGGTCCACGGCCGGGTTGACCAGGTCCAGCACCGGCTTGGGGAAGACCCCGAGGACCACGAAGGACGCGATGATCGGGATGACGACGGCCTTCTCGCGCCAGGACAGGTCGGCCGGGGCGGCACCATCGGCGAACTCCGGCTTCGGGCCGGTCATGACCTTCTGGTACATCAGCAGGATGTACAGCGCGGCCAGGACGATGCCCAGTGCGGCGATCGCGGCGGCGACCTTGTAGCGCATGAAGGTGCCCTGCAGCACCAGGAACTCCGAGACGAAGCTGGAGAGCCCCGGCAGGGCGAGTGAGGACAGCCCGGCGATCAGGAAGCTCCCGGCAAGGACCGGGGTGACCCGCTGCCAGCCGCCGTAGTCGCTGATCCGCTTGGACCCGCCCCGGGTGGCCAGGAAGCCGGCCAGCAGGAAGAGGCCAGCGGTGGAGAACCCGTGGTTGACCATGTAAAGGGCCGAACCGGCGCCACCCACGGAGGTCATCGCAAAGATGCCCAGCACGATGAAGCCGAAGTGGCTGATCGAGGTGAAGGCGATCAGGCGCATGATGTCATTGGAGCCGATGGCCAGCAGCGCGCCATAGATCACCGAGATCACGGCCAGCGTGATGACAACCGGGGTCGCCCACTGCGAGGCCTCCGGGAAGAGCTGCAGGCAGAAACGGATCATCCCGTAGGTGCCAACCTTGTCCAGCACACCGACGAGCAGCACGGCCGTGGCAGGCCGGGCCTCGGTAGCGGCATCCGGCAGCCAGGTGTGCACCGGCCACATCGGCGCCTTCACCGCAAAGGCGATAAAGAAGCCGAGGAACATCAGCCGCTTGGCCGTCTCGGTGCCACCGACATTGCCGATCAACTCGGAGATCAGGAAGCCCTGCTCTCCACCGGGGCCGTGCACATAGACCGCGATCACGGCCACGAGCATGATCAACCCACCGGCGAGGGAAAAGAGCAGGAACTTCATGGCGGCATACTGACGCCGCGCCCCACCGAACATCCCGATGAGGAAGTACACCGGGATGAGCATGGCCTCGAAGAAGACGTAGAACAGGAAGACGTCCGTGGCGGCAAAGACGCCAACCATGAAGGTCTCGAGCACGAGCATGAGCGCGAAGTAGGTCGAGACCCGCCGACCCTCATCCGCCACGTCATGCCACGCGGCCAGGAGGCAGATCGGCGTGAGGATCGCGGCCATCACGATGAGCGAGAGGGCAATGCCGTCCACACCGAGGGCGTAGGAGACGCCGAACTGCGGGATCCAGGGGTGAACCTCGGCGAGCTGGAACTGCGCGGAGGCGCCCGTGTCGAACTGCGCCCACGCCATGACGGCGAGGACCAGCACGACCAGGGAGGTGCCCAACGCGGTGATCTTGGCGGCCTGTCCCTGAAGGAAGGCCACGACGACCGCACCGACGAGCGGCACGACCATCATCAGCGTGAGCAGGGGCATCGAGGAGTTCACTGCATCACCCACATGGTCCCGAGGACGGCGACGACACCGGCGAGCATCGTCAAGGCATAAGAGCGGACATAGCCGGTCTGGAGTTGGCGCAGCCGCGAGGAGAGTCCGCCGACCATGGCCGCTAGGCCGCCAGCGGCCCCGTCGACGCCCTTGGCGTCGGCAAAGACCAGGGCCCGGGTGGCGTGAATGCCGGGACGCATGAAGAGGCCTTCATTGATCGCGTCCTGGTAGAGGTCAGCGCGAGCCGCCCGAGTGAGCAGGGAGCCTTCGGGTGCCAGCGTCGGCACGACCGCCTCCTTGCGTCCGTAGACGTACCAGGCATAGCCGGCGCCCAAGGCGACCAGGACCAAGGTCAGGCCGGTGATGACCGGAACGGAGAGCACCGGGTGCTCCTCGCCGTGCTCCCCCACCACCGGAGCCAGCCAGTGGACGAACATCGAGTTGAAGGAGAGCACGAAGCCCAACAACGCCGAGCCTACGGCCAGAACCATCATGGGAACGGTCATGGTCAGCGGCGACTCGTGCGGGTGGACACCCTTCTCCCAGCGCTTCTCGCCGTAGAAGGTCATGAAGAACAGGCGCGACATGTAGAAGGCGGTGATCCCGGCGCCGATCAGCGCCGCGCCACCGAGCAGCCACGGGCGAATGCCCTCGCCGATGAAGGCGGCTTCGATGATCTTGTCCTTGCTCCAGAAGCCGGAGAAGGGCGGCACACCCAAGATCGCCAACCAGCCGAGGCCGAAGGTCACCCAGGTGATCTTCATGACCGTGGAGAGCGCCCCGAAGCGACGCATGTTGACGTTGTCCTTCATACCGTGCATGACCGAGCCGGCGCCGAGGAACATGCCCGCCTTGAAGAAGCCATGGGTGAGCAGGTGCATGATCGCAAAGGCGTAGCCCACCGGGCCGAGCCCGGCAGCCAGCATCATGTAGCCGATCTGACTCATCGTGGAGGCAGCCAGCGCCTTCTTGATGTCGTCCTTGGCGCAGCCGACGATGGCGCCATAGAGCAGGGTGATGGCACCGACGATGGCGACCGCGAGTTGCGCGTTCGGCGCGGCGTCATAGATCGCGTGCGAGCGGACCACGAGGTAGACACCAGCGGTGACCATGGTCGCTGCGTGGATGAGTGCGGACACCGGCGTCGGACCGGCCATGGCGTCACCCAGCCAGGACTGCAGCGGGAACTGCGCGGACTTACCGGTGGCGCCGACCAGCAGCAGCAGGCCGATCGCGGTCAGCGCAGTCGTGGAGGCCTGCGAGACCCCGGCATTCACCGTGGCGTAGTCGACCTTCCCGAAGGTGACGAACATCAGCATGATCGCCAGCGAGAGGCCGAGATCACCGACCCGGTTGACGAAGAAGGCCTTGTTGGCGGCCGTCGCGTATGCCGGGTTGTGGTTCCAGAAGCCGATGAGCAGGTAGGACGCCAAGCCGACGCCCTCCCAGCCGACGAAGACCAGCAGGTAGGAGTCGGCCAGGACGAGCAGGAGCATCGCCGCCACGAAGAGGTTGAGGTAGGCAAAGAAGCGCCGCTTGTCGGGGTCATGCTCCATGTACCCGAGCGAGTACACGTGAATCAGCGAGCCCACGAAGGTGATGAGCAGGACAAAACTCATCGACAGCTGGTCAACGAGCAGGCCGGCGTCGAGCTGGAAACTCCCGGCGGGCACCCAATTCCACAGCGCGAGGTGCTGCGAGCGGCCGTCGGAGGGCAGGCCCAGCAGGGCGATCATGACGATCGCACCGACCACGAAACTGCCCCACGAGAGCGCGGTTGCCAGCAGCGGCCCGAAGGAGTCCGTCCGACGGCCCCCGAGCAGCAGGATCGCTGCGCCGGCTAGTGGCAGCACGATCAACAGCCAGGCCAGGGCGGGTGCCCCGCTGGCTGCGACGGTCGCGCCGCCGGCTTCGGTGATGAATGAAGTCACCAGGTGCTCCTTATAGCTTCAACAGGTTCGCGTCGTCGACCGAGGCCGAGCGGCGGGAGCGGAAGATCGCCATGATGATTGCCAGGCCGACCACGACCTCGGCCGCCGCGACCACCATGACGAAAAGCGCCAGGGTCTGGCCGTCCAGGTTGCCGTGCATCCGGGCGAAGGTGACGAAGACGAGGTTCGCGGCATTGAGCATGAGCTCGACGCCCATGAACACGATGATCGCGTTGCGTCGGGTCAGGACGGTCGCGCCACCGATGACGAAGAGCAATACCGCCAGGTAGATGTAATTGATCAGGCTCATCGCTCACTCCCGGATTCGATCTCGGCACGAATGGCGTCCTCGGCCTCCAAGTCGGCCAGCGGCGAGCGGGTCTGTTCGCGGGCAGACAGCACGCGAGAGACCGAGAGCTCGGAGATGCTGCCGTCGGGCAGGAGCGCCGGGGTGTCGACCGCGTTGTGGCGGGCGTAGACACCCGGAACCGGCAGGCCGGCGAGGTTCTCGCCCTTCTCGAACCGGCGACGGCTCCATTCACGCTGGTTTGGGCCCTTGCCGAGGCGCTCGCGGTGAGCCAGCACCATGGCACCCAGGGCTGCGGTGATCAGCAGGGCCGAGGTGACCTCGAAGACCCAGACGTAGCGGCCGAAGATGAGCTCGGCCATCGCCGGGACATTGCCCTTGCTGGTGTTGGTCTGGGCGACCCCGTCAGAGAGGCCGTAGGTCACCGACCCGACCGCCGAGACCAGGATGCCGCCCAGGCCGAGGACGAGGAGTCCGGCCGCCCAGCGCTGCCCCTTGAGGGTCTCGATCAAGCTGTCAGAGGCGTCGACACCGATGAGCATGATGACGAACAGGAAGAGCATCATCACGGCGCCGGTGTACACGAAGATTTGGATCACGCCCAGGAAGTCGGCCCCCTGCGCGATATAGAACACCCCCAGGATGATCATGGTCAGCGCCATCCCGAGCGCGGCGTGAACTGCCTTGCGTGCGAACACCAATCCGAGAGAGGCCATCACAGCGATCGGGGCGAGGATCCAGAACATCACCTGCTCCCCAGTGCCGATCGTCACGGCTGCGTCACCCATCAGTGCACCTCCTCCGTCGGCTCCTGCGTATGCCGCATGCTCTGCTCCTCGACGTGCGCCCGCTGGGCGTCGGTAGCGGCCGTCACCGCGCCGAGGTAATAGTCGCGTTCCTCCAGGCCCTCGACCATCGGGTGCGGGGGCTGGACCATGCCGGACTGCAATGGCGCGAGCAATTGCTCCTTGGTGAAGATCAGGTCGGCTCGGTTGTTGTCGGCGAGCTCATAGAAGTTCGTCATGGTCAGCGCACGCGTCGGGCAGGCCTCGATGCACAATCCGCAGAAGATGCAGCGCAGGTAGTTGATCTGGTAGACGCGGCCATAGCGCTCACCGGGGCTGAACCGACCGGCGCCGCCGTCCTCAATCGGGGTGTCATCGTTAGTGGCACCCTCGACCAGGATGGCGTCCGCGGGGCAAGCCCAGGCACACAGTTCGCAGCCGACGCACTTCTCCAGCCCGTCCGGGTGACGGTTGAGTTGGTGCCGGCCGTGGAATCGGCGTGCGGTGGGGCGCTTCTCCTCCGGGTACTCCTCGGTGACGACCTTGCGGAACATCGTGGAGAAGGTGACCCCGAAGCCCGCGATCGGCGCAAAGAGTTCGGCGAAGAAGCCCGGGCTCTTCTGCTCGTCAGCCACGGCTGACCTCCTTCGTCGCAGCGTAGGCATCGTCGGCAGCGCCGGGTTCGACCAAGCGCTGGCCAGGCAGCGGCGGCACCGGGTACCCGCCAGCGAAGGGGTCGACCTCCACCGGGATCTGCGGCAGCCGCTCAGCGGCCCGACGCTCGGCACGATCGCCGAGAATCCAACTGGCGACGATCACCAGGCTCGCGCAGACCCCGATCACGATGAGGACGGCGAGCGAGTAGTCCCGCCCGGCGATCTGCAGAATCGGGCCACCGAACCAGTTGTTCTTGGCGGCGACATAGAAGGCGACCGCGACCACCCAGAGCAGCGTGGTGGGGATCAGGAACTTCCACCCGAAGCGCATGAACTGGTCGTAGCGCACCCGTGGCAGCGAGCCCCGCAACCAGACGAAGACGAACATGAAGAACCACAACTTGGCGGTGAACCAGAGCAGACCCCACCAACCGTTGTCCGGCAGCCCAAAGGGCGCCTGCCAGCCGCCGAGGAACATCGTGGTGGCCAAGGCCGCCACGGTGAACATGTTGATGTACTCGCCGAGGAAGAACATGGCGAAGCGCATGCCCGAGTACTCGGTGAAGTAGCCGCCCACGATCTCGCCTTCGCCCTCAGCAAGGTCGAAGGGCAAGCGGTTGGTCTCGCCAACCATGGTCACCACATACACAAAGAAGGCAAAGCACGCCGGGATGAAGTGCCAGAGGCTCTCCTGGGCCTGCACGATCTGCGAGGTGGCCATCGACCCGGAGTAGAGGAAGACCGACACTAGCGACAGACCCATGGCGATCTCGTAGGACACCATCTGAGCGGTCGCACGCAGCGAACCCATGAGCGGGTAGGTCGATCCCGAGCTCCAGCCCGCCAGCACGATGCCGTAGATGCCGACACCGGCCACGGCGAGGACCATGAGGACGGCCACCGGCAGGTCGGTCAACTGCAGCGGGGTGCGGTGACCGAAGAGGGTCACATCACCGGCCAGCGGCATGATCGAGAAGGAGACGAAACACATGGTCGCCGTGATGAGCGGCGCCAGCGTGAAGACCACGCTGTCGGCATTCGCCGGCTTGAGGTCCTCCTTGAGCATCGACTTCATGCCGTCCGCAAGGGTCTGGAGCAGGCCGAAGGGGCCATTTCGATTGGGGCCCGGGCGCTGCTGCATCCGCCCAATGACCCGACGCTCGAACCAGATGACGAGCAGCGTCGAGACCAGCAGGTAGACAAAGATGAAGAGCGCCTTGACCACGCTCAGCCAGAGCGGGGTGTCGCTGAAGTCGGCGGTGCCATTGGGCCCGGCGATGAACGCGGTCATGCGTCACCATCCTTGGTCACGAAGACGTGGTCGCCGCCCTCGGTAGCGAGTGCGACCCGCAGATCACTTCCTGCGGAGTTGGTAGGCAGCCAGATGACGTGATCGGCCATCTCGCTGATGGTGACCAGGGCGACCACGCAGGCGCCGGTGACCAGGTCGACCCGGACCTCGTCACCATCGGCCAGGCCCAAGGTCTGCGCGGTGGTGGCCGAGACCCGGGCGGTGGCCCGCGGCGCGGTGCCCGCCAGGAAGGGCTCCCCGTCTTGCATGGAGCCCTGGTCGAGCAGGTGCCGCCAGGTCGCCAGCACCAGGTGACCATCGGCCACCTGACGCGGCTCGGCCGGCGGCACGTTCGGGGCCGTCGGGCGGGGGCCCGTGCCGGCACCGAGCGAGGTCATCTCATCGGCGACCTCACGCTGGGTGCGGCAACCGAGGAAGTGGCCCATCTCATCGGCCAGCATGTCCAGCGCACGGTAGTCACTGACATACGTGGTGGTCAGAGCCGCCTCGAAGGAGCGCGGGCGCCCCTCCCAGTCGACGAAGGTGCCGGACTTCTCGGCGACCGTGGCGACCGGCAGGATCACATCGGCGTATGCCGTGGCCGCGGACGGCCGCTGCTCCAGGGAGACCACGAACGCGCCACCGAGCACGGCATCAGCGTCCCCGATACCCAGGTCGAATGGGTCGACACCGCCGATGACGACGCCATCAAGCTCGCCAGAGCGCAGGGCTGCGACGATGCCTGCGCAGTCACGTCCGGGGGTGTCCGGCAAACCGGCCAGATCCCAGGCCAGGGCCACCTCGGCGCGAGCTGAGGCATCCGTGACCAGCCGACCACCGGGCAGGAGGGTCGGGAAGGCGCCGGCTTCGAGGGCTCCGCGCTCGCCTGCGCGACGCGGCACCCAGGCCAGTCGGGCACCCGTGTGCTCGGCCAAGGCCGCGGCGGCGGAGAGCGCACCAGGCACGGTGGCCAGCCGCTCACCGACGAGGATGACGCCGCCCTCGGCCAGGGCCGCCGCGGCCTCCTCGACGCGCTTGGAACCGCGACCCGCCTTGATTGCCGCAATGACCTCGGCCTCGGTGCCTGGAGCGGACGCGATCAACTGGCCGCCCATCTTGGCCAGGCCTCGGGACGCCACCGGAGAAACGGCATACACGCGAGTCTTGTTCTTGCGGAATGCCTTACGGAGCCGTAGGAAGACAATCGGCGACTCATCCTCGGGTTCGAAGCCGAGCAGGAGGACGGTGCTGGCGGAGCCAAGGTCGGTGTAGGTGACCGCACCACCCTGCGGGCCCGTGCCCACCACGCTAGCCGCCAGGAAGTCGGCTTCCTCGGCCGAGTGCGGCCGAGCGCGGAAGTCGATGTCATTGGTACCCAGCACCTGACGCGCGAACTTGGCGTAGGCGTAGGCATCTTCAGCGGACACGCGGCCACCGACGAGGACACCGGAGGCGTTCGCGTGACCGAGGCCCGCGGCCGCGACGCGCAGCGCCTCGGGCCAGGAGGCCACCCGCAACTCGCCATTCTCGCGGACCATGGGGAACTCGAAGCGGTCGCCGACCGAGGAGTATGCAAAGGCCCAACGACCCTTGTCGCAGTTCCACTCGCCGTTGACCTCGGGGTCGTTCTGGGCCATGCGGCGCAGGATCGTGCCCCGACGGTGGTCAGTTCGCTGGGCGCAGCCGCTCGCGCAGTGCTCGCAGACGCTCGGCGTGGAGACCAGGTCGAAGGGGCGCGAACGGAAGCGGTAAGCCGCACCCGTGAGCGCGCCGACCGGGCAGATCTGCACGGTGTTGCCGGAGAAGTAGGACTCGAAGGGCTGCTCTTCGTAGATCCCCACTTGCTGCAACGCGCCCCGCTCAACCAGCGCGATGAACGGGTCACCAGCAACCTGGTCGGAGAAGCGGGTGCATCGGGCGCACAGCACACAACGCTCACGGTCGAGCAGCACCTGGCTGGAGATGTTGACCGGCTTGGGGTAGGTCCGCTTGGAGTCCTCGAAGCGCGAGGTCTCACGGCCGGCACTCATCGCCTGGTTCTGCAGCGGGCACTCGCCACCCTTGTCGCACACCGGGCAGTCCAGCGGGTGGTTGATGAGCAGCAGCTCCATCACACCCTGTTGGGCCTTGTCGATGGCCTCGGAGGTGACCTGAGTCTTGACGACCATGCCGGGAGCGACGGTCATCGTGCAGGAGGCCTGCGGCTTCATCCGGCCAGGGGGGCCCTGCATTTGCCGGGCTTCGCTGGGCGTGCCATCGGGGCCGGGCGGGCCGGGCATCCAGACCTCAACCAGACACTGCCGGCAAGCGCCGACTGGGTCCAGGCTGGGGTGGTCGCAGAAGCGGGGGATCTCGATCCCGGCCTCCTCGGCGGCGCGAATAATGAGCGAACCCTTAGGAACGCTCACCTCGATCCCGTCGATGGTGAGGGTGACCAGATCGGTCGCCTGAGTGGGCGTGGTGGTCATGCGGACACGCTCTCCTTGTCCGTGGCCCACAGCACGGCGGCCTGCGGGTCAAACGGGCACCCGCCGTGCTCGAGGTGGGCGAGATACTCATCGCGGAAGTGCTGAATGCTGCTGGTGACCGGTGAGGTGGCGCCATCACCGAGGGCGCAGAAGCTGCGGCCCAGGATGTTGTCGCTGATGTCGAGGAGCTTGTCGAGGTCGGCCTCGGTTCCCTGACCGTGCTCGAGGCGGTGCAGGATCTGGGCCAGCCACCAGGTGCCCTCGCGGCACGGGGTGCACTTGCCGCACGACTCGTGCTTGTAGAACTCGATCCACCGATCGACGGCGCGCACGACGCAGACGGTCTCATCAAAGATCTGCAGCGCGCGGGTGCCGAGCATGGACCCGGCGGCGCCGACCGACTCGAAGTCGAGCGGCACATCCAGGTGCTCGGCCGTGAACAGCGGGGTGCTGGAGCCACCAGGGGTCCAGAACTTGAGCTTCTTGTTGGGGTCGCGCATGCCGCCGGCCATGTCGAGCAACTCGCGCAGCGTGATGCCGAGCGGGGCTTCGTACTGGCCGGGGTTCTTGACGTGCCCGGAGAGGCTGAAGATGCCGAAGCCCGCAGACTTCTCGGTGCCCATGCCCTTGAACCAGTCCACGCCCTCGAGGATGATCCCGGGGACCGAGGCGATGGACTCAACATTGTTGACGCTCGTGGGGCGCGCATAGAGACCAGCGGCACCCGGGAACGGCGGCTTGCTGCGCGGTTGTCCGCGGCGACCCTCGAGGGAGTCGAGCAGCGCGGTCTCCTCGCCACAGATGTAGGCGCCTGCGCCAGCGTGCACGACGATGTCCACATCGATGCCGGTGCCGTGGATGTTCTCGCCGAGATGCCCTGCGGCATAAGCCTCTTCGACCGCACGCAGCAAGCGTCGGTAGACGTGCACGACCTCGCCGCGCAAGTAGATAAAGGCCTTCTTGCAGCCAATCGCATACGAACTGATCGCCACGCCCTCCAGGAGGACATGCGGGTTGGCCATCATGAGCGGGATGTCCTTGCAGGTGCCCGGCTCGGACTCGTCCGCGTTGACCACGAGGTAGCGCGCGTCACCGTCGGGCGGGGACATGAAGGACCACTTCATGCCGGTCGGGAAGCCGGCGCCACCACGACCGCGCAGCGCTGAATCCTTGACGGCGGAGATCACCGCGGCCGGTTCCATCGCGAAGGCCTTGTCCATGGCGCGGTAGCCGTCATGCTGCTCGTAGGTCGCCAGCGACCAACTCTGCTCGGCGTCCCAGAACTTGCTGAGAATGGGGGTCAGCTGGGTCATGCCTGCTCTCCCGTCGTGCGCTTGGCGCGGCGCTCTCGAGCGTCCGTGAAGCCTGCGGCCTTGGCGGCCTCCTCGGTGCGGAACCAGACCTCGGCCTTGGTCCGGCCGTACCACGGTGAGGTGGTGGTGTGGAAAAGCATCGAGTTGGCATTGCCCTTGATGTCCCAGCCCGCCGGACCGCTGCCATCGGCCGCGGGTTTGGCCGAGAACTCGCCAAATCCGCCGTCGGCGAAGTCGCCACGGTCGGCGGCGACCGCTGTTGCCGGCGCCTCGAAAAGCGTGGCCGGAGCGGATGCAGCCGCGGGGGCAGCCTTCTTCGGCGTAGCCGGCTCGGTGGCCTTCTTCGGCGTAGCCGGCTCGGTGGCCTTCTTCGGTGCGGACGGCTCGGTGGCCTTCGTCGCCGCAGCCGAGGGTGCCGGTGCCGCAGCGGACTGCCCACTCGGAGCGGTCCAACCGTTGGCATGGGCGACCTTCAGGCCGGCCAGGGAGGCCGGACCGGCGCCCACACCCTCGTCGGCGCGGCCGTCGAGGAAGCCCGCCAGGACGCGGCTCATCTCCTTGAAGGTAACCACCTTGGCCGGACCACGCGTCGGCGTGACGTCCTTGCCGGCCTGGATGTCATCGACCAGCGCGATGACCGACTCGGGGGTCTGGTTGTCGAAGAACTCCCAGTTGGTCATGACGACCGGGGCGTAGTCGCAGGCGGCATTGCATTCCACGCGCTCCAGCGTGATCTTGCCGTCGGCGGTGGTCTCGTCGTGCCCGATGCCCAAATGCTCCGAGACCGCCTTGAAGATGGCGTCGCCACCCATCACCGCGCACAAGGTATTGGTGCACACGCCGACGGTGAACTCACCATTGGGGTGCCGCTTGTATTGCGTGTAGAAGGTCGCCACGCCACTGACCTCAGCGGTGGTGAGGTCGAGCAACTCCGCGCACAACGCAATGCCGCGGCCGGTGACATAGCCGTCATAGGACTGCACCAGGTGCAGCATCGGCAGCAGGGCCGAACGCTTGTACGGGTACCGGTCGATGATCGCCTGGGCATCCGCCCGAAAGGCCTGCTCGACGTCTGCGGCATACGCCTCTTTGGACTCCTCCTCCACGCGGAGGTGGCCCGAGGCCGACTGCAGACCGAAGTTTGTCGCCATCAGCGGTCGACACCTCCCATAACGGGATCGATGGAAGCCACTGCGACGATGACGTCAGCGACCTGGCCGCCTTCACACATCGCCGCCACGGCCTGGAGGTTATTGAAGCTCGGGTCCCGGAAGTGGACGCGATACGGACGGGTGCCACCATCGGAGACGGCGTGGCACCCAAGTTCGCCCTTGGCGGACTCGACGGCGGCATACGCCTGGCCAGCGGGCACGCGGAAGCCCTCGGTAACCAGCTTGAAGTGGTGGATGAGCGACTCCATCGAGCTGCCCATGATCTCGCGGATGTGCTCTAGCGAGTTGCCCTGACCGTCGGAACCGACCGACAACTGGGCCGGCCAGGCGATCTTCTTGTCCTCGACCATCACCGGCTGCCCGTTCGTGGCATCCAACTTGTCGCAGGCCTGCAGGATGATCTTGAGGCTTTCGTACATCTCGTCGATCCGGATGCGCAGACGGTCATAGGCATCGGCGCCCGTGCGAGTCTTGACCTCGAAGTCGTAGCCCTCGTAGCCGCAGTACGGGTCGGCCTTGCGCAGGTCATGCGGCAGGCCGGTCGAGCGCAGTACCGGACCGGTTATGCCCAAGGCCATGCAGCCGGTGAGATCGAGGTAGCCCACGCCGACAGTGCGGCCCTTGAGCAGCGGGTTCTCGTTGAGCAACATCTCGAACTCGCCCAGACCCTTGCGCAGCTCGCCGACGACCTCGCGGATCGTGACGGTCATGCCCTCGGGCAGATCCTGGGCCACTCCGCCGGGGCGGATGTAGGCCATATTCATGCGCAGGCCCGTGACCGCCTCGAAGATCCGCAGGATGCGCTCGCGCTCGCGGAAGCCCACGGTCATGACCGTGGTCGCGCCCATCTCCATACCGCCGGTGCCGATGCACACGAGGTGGGAGTTGATCCGGGTGAACTCCATCATGAGCACACGGATGATGCTGGCGCGCTCGGGGATCTGGTCCGTGATGCCCAGGAGCTTTTCGATGGCCAGGCAGTATGCCGTCTCCTGGAACATCGGGGTGAGGTAGTCCATCCGGGTGCAGAAGGTCACGCCCTGAACCCAGGTGCGGAACTCCATGTTCTTCTCGATGCCGGTGTGGAGGTAGCCGATGCCGGCGCGGGCCTCGGTAACGGTCTCGCCGTCAAGCTCGAGGATGAGCCGGAGCACACCATGCGTCGAGGGGTGCTGCGGGCCCATGTTGACCACGATGCGTTCCTCGTGGAGCGCGGTGGCCTCATCGACCAGGTCGTTCCAGTCGCCACCGGAGGCGTGGTAGACCGAGGCTCCGGTCTCAGTGTCAACGTCGTGCTGGGTCAGCTCGTGGGACGTGCTCATCAGCTGTACGACCTCCGCTGGTCCGGCGGCGGCACAGTGCCGCCCTTGTACTCGACGGGAATGCCGCCGAGGGGGTAATCCTTGCGCTGCGGGTGACCGGGCCAGTCGTCCGGCATGAGGATCCGGGTCAGCGACGGGTGTCCGTCGAAGATGATCCCGAACATGTCCCAGGTCTCGCGTTCGTGCCAGTCGTTGGCCGGGTAGACCGACACCAGCGACGGGATGTGCGGGTCGTCGTCGGGGCAGGTGACCTCGAGGCGAATCCGGCGGCTGCCGTTGGTGACCGAGACCAGGTGGTAGACCGCATGCAACTCGCGGCCGGCCTCGTGGAGGTAGTGCACGCCGGAGACACCGGTGCAGAGCTCGAAGCGCAGGGCTGGCTCATCGCGCAGCGCGCGCGCCACCGTGAGGATGTGCTCGCGGGCCACGAAAATGGTCATCTCGCCCCGGTCGACGACGACCTTCTCGATGGCCGCGTCGGCATCCGCTCCGCGGCTGATCAGCGAGGCCACCAGGGCATCGGCGACCTGGTCGAAGTAGGAGCCATAGGGCCGGGGGCTCGCGCCGGGTAGCAGCGTGGGGGTGACCAGGCCGCCATAACCGGTGGTGTCCTGGCCCTTGGTGGCGCCGAACATGCCGTGGCGCTCACCGATCTTGACGGGGACTCCCCCGGCGTCGACCTCTGCCTCGAGGCTATGGCTGCGGACGATCTCGTCGCTCATGCGAGCAGGTTCTTCCCGGCGGGCGCAACCAGGTGCGCGGTGTGGTCGTGGGTAGGCGCCATCAGCGAGGTCGGCAGTGCACCGAGCGCGGCCTCCTCGGCGGCGCGGGCGGCTGCCACGCGGTTGACGCCCAGCTTGCTGCCCTGGATCTGCTTGTGCAACTCGATGATCGCGTTGAGCAGCATCTCCGGGCGCGGTGGGCAGCCCGGAAGGTAGATATCGACCGGGACGATGTGGTCCACGCCCTGGACGATTGCGTAGTTGTTGAACATGCCGCCACTGCTGGCGCAGACGCCCATCGAGATGACCCACTTGGGGTTGGCCATTTGGTCGTAGACCTGGCGGACGACCGGGGCCATCTTCTGGCTGACTCGGCCGGCCACGATCATCAGGTCAGCCTGGCGCGGGGTCGCACTGAAGCGCTCCATACCGAATCGGGCGATGTCGTAGTCGGGCGTGCCGACGGCCATCATCTCGATGGCGCAGCAGGCCAGGCCGAAGGTCGCGGGCCAGATCGAGGCCTTGCGCATGTACCCGGCAACATTCTCCAGGGTCGTGAGGACGAACCCAGCGGGCAGCTTCTCCTCGAGGCCCATCAGCGCTCCTTGGTCAGGTCAGTGCGCAGGCGCGCACACGGCATACACATCGACATGGTCAGTCCCACTCCAGACCGCCGCGCTTCCACACATAGGCGTAGGCGACGAAGACGGTGATGATGAAGAGGACCATCTCGACCAGGGCGAACAGTCCGAGTTGGTTGAAGGCCACCGCGAAGGGGTAGAGGAAGACCGACTCCACGTCGAAGATGATGAAGAGCATCGCGGTGAGGAAGTACTTAATCGGGACACGCCCGCCGCCCTGGGCCCGCGGTGTCGGCTGAATGCCGCATTCGTAGGCCTCCGCCTTGGCGCGGTTGTAGCGCTTGGGGCCGACGACGAGGCTGGTGCCGACCGAGAGCGCTGCGAACCCGAATCCGAGTGCGAGCAGGATGAGGAGCGGCACGTACGGGTTGGTCACGGCTCAATCCTAGGGGTCATCGCGGGTGTCTTTCCGCGCGGCCCGGCGGCCCCACGGGGTCGAGCGCCCGCGCTCGGCGTGATGCTTGTGAAATCTTTCACGAACAAGGTCGGAGTCTAGTCCTGTCGGCTCACGACCGCGACCTCCTCAGAGCGGTCGAATGCCGTGGTGCAAGGCCACGATCCCGCCGGTCAGGTTGCGCCAGCGCACCTGCTCCCAGCCGGCGGCGGTCATCCGCCCGGCCATCGCCCGCTGGTCAGGCCATGCCTGGATGGATTCGGCCAGGTAGACGTACGACTCGGGGTTACTGGAGACCGTGCGGGCGATCGCCGGCAGCGAGCGCATGAGGTACTTGGAGTAGACCGTGCGGAAGGTGCCATTGGTCGGCTGGCTGAACTCGCACAGGACGAATCGCCCGCCGGGCTTGGTCACGCGATGGAACTCGCGCATGGCGGCATCCGGGTCGCTCACATTGCGCAGCCCAAAGCTCATCGTGACCACGTCAAAGGAGGCGTCGGCGAAGGGCAGGCGCATCGCGTCCGCGGCGGTGAAGGCCAGATCGGCCCGGCGGCGGTGGCCGACCCGAAGCATCCCCAGGGAGAAGTCCGCGGGCACGACGTCGACACCCTGATCGGCGAAGGGCTCGCTGCTGGTGCCGGTACCGGCCGCAATGTCGAGCACTCGCTCACCGGGCAGCGCCGCACAGGCATCGAGCACGGCCCGCCGCCACAACCGGTCCTGACCCAGCGACAGCACGTCATTGGTCACGTCGTACTTGCTGGCGACATCGTCGAACATTGCGGCTACGTCGCGGGGGTCCTTCTCCAGGGAGGCGCGGCTCATGCGCGCCATCATCCCACCGCCTGCCCGTCGTCGCTGCCGCGCGGTCGTAGGCTGACCCCCGATGTCCACCTTCGCGAGTTCCTCGGCCGTGCCCACGACGCCCCTCGTCGTGCGCACCGTGTCCTGGGAGCTCGATGCCGCCGAGCGGCTCATTGACCTCTTGCCGGATGCGCCTGCCGCCTCGCTGACCAGCTGGGTTCGACGCGGAGACGGCTTGGTCGGCTGGGGCCGGGTCGCGAGCCACACGGCTTACGGAGAGAACCGTTTTCGCGATCTCGAGGACTGGTGGACCGAGCTCAGCGGTAGCGCCGTCGTCCGTGACGAGGTCGACCTGCCGGGTACGGGTCCGGTGGCCTTTGGGTCGATCGCGTATGCCGCTGGGTCGCCGCGCGGCGGCACCCTGGTCGTGCCCGAGGTCGTCGTGGGCCGCCGGGGCGGCCAATGCTGGGTGACAACCCTGAGTGTGGGCGAGCTTCCGGCTGCGCTACCCACGCTGCCAGCCGTCGAACCGCCGCTGCCACCACGTGATGTGCGTTACGCCGATGGCGCGCAATCGTCGACGGCGTGGGCTCAAGCAGTCGCCGAAGCAGTGGAGCGGATCACCGCGGGCCGGCTGGACAAGGTGGTCCTGGCGCGGGATCTGCTGGCGCAGAGCAGCGATGTCATTGACGTGCGTTGGCTGCTGCGACGCCTGGCCGATCGCTATGACACGACATGGACCTTCGCCGTGGACGGGCTCGTGGGGGCCACGCCGGAGCTATTAGTTCGCCGGGAGAAGGGTTTGGTCACCTCACGCGTGCTGGCCGGCACCATTCGCCGAACCGGTGATGACGAGCATGATCTGGCGCTGGCCGCGTCGCTGGCGCGCTCCTCAAAGGACCTCGAGGAGCACGAGTATGCGGTGCGCTCGGTGGCCGATGCGCTGGCGGCGCACTGCTCGTCGATGAATGTGCCCGAGTCGCCCTTCGTGTTGCACCTGTCCAATGTCATGCACCTCGCCACCGACGTCGCGGGCGTGCTCGTTGACGGGGCCTCGTCGTTGACCTTGGCAGCCTCATTGCATCCTTCCGCGGCGGTCTGTGGCACGCCGACGGCGGTCGCGGACGGGGTGATCAGCGAACTCGAGCACATGGATCGGGGCCGCTATGCCGGGCCGGTCGGCTGGGTCGACGCTGCCGGGGATGGCGAATGGGGCATAGCCTTGCGGTGCGGTGCAGTGGATCCCAGCGATGGCTCGCGGCTGCGGGTGTTCGCGGGCTGCGGCATTGTCGCGGGCTCTGATCCGGACGCCGAGGTGGCCGAGTCGGACGCCAAACTGGTGCCCATGCGCGACGCGCTGGCTGGCGCCTAAGCGGCCCGGGCCCCATACCGCTTGGTCCCACCCGTCACAACTTTCCCGCCGGGTGCCGGAACCTTTCGCTAGGGGTCCCTTACAAGGGGCCGCCAGTGCAAGGTTCCGGCACCCGGCGGGAAAGTTGAGGCGCGAGGGGTTAGGAGAAGGGGGCGCGAGGGGTTAGGAGAATGAGGCGCGAGGGGTTAGGAGAAGGGCGCCGGGGGTTAGGAGAAGGGGGCGCGGGCGTCGACGCGCACGGACTGCCGCCCGGCCCAACGCCATACTCGGGCCGCCCGATCGCGGTCCTCATCGGTGACCAGGTTCCCCATCCACCGCAGGGCCAGCGTCATCAGCCAGTCCGAGCGCATGCCGACGGGCCCGAGCGCAGTCAGCACCTTCGGCACGACGAAAACCCCGGCCAGCCGCCGGGCGATCGAGAATGCCTCGCCGTAGTGCTCGCGCAGGACAGCGGGCCACGCCACGGACAGGTCCTCATCGAGCAGGCCCGCGACCAGCCGTCCGGTCTCCAGCCCGTAGTCGATGCCCTCACCATTGAGCGGATTGATGCACGCTGCGGCATCGCCGATGAGCGCCCAGTTCGCGCCCGCGACATGGGAAACCGCGCCGCCCATGGGCAGCAGCGCACTCGTGGGCATTCGGGGTTCGCCGCTCAGCCCGAAGTCAGCGCGGCGGGCGTCGGTGTATGCCGCCATCACCGGCTTGATCGCGATATCGGCCGGGTGCTTGGTGGTCGCCAAAGTACCGACCCCGACGTTCACCTGACCGCCACCGAGCGGGAAGATCCAGCCGTACCCGGAGAGGATCTCGCCCTGGGTGCCTCTTAGCTCGAGGTGACTGGAGATCCATGGGTCATCGGACATCGCCGAATCGACGTACGAGCGGCCGGCCACGGCATACACGGTGTCCTTATGCCACTGACGGCCCAGGACCTTGCCGAGGCCAGAGCGGGCGCCATCGGCAACCACCAAGCGCTCACATTCGATCTCGAACGTCCCTGCGCCAGAACGGAAAGTAACCGCGCGAACCCTGCCACCCTCGACTCGCGCGTCGATCGCTTTGGCGCCCTCTTTGCCGTTCGCGCCGGCATCGAGCGCGGCACGTCGGATGCGCTCGTCCAGCTCGGTGCGCGGAACCGCCGAACCATGATCCGGGAGGCTGCCACCGGGCCAGGGAAGGGTCAGCGTCTGGCCGAAACCGTGCGCCCGCAGCCCTTGGTTGATCGTGTGGCCGCGGACCCACTCGCCCAGGCCCAGTGCATCGAGTTCCGCCATCGCGCGCGGGGTCAGGCCATCGCCGCAGGTCTTGTCCCGAGGGAAGGTCGCAGCGTCGGCCAGGGTCACCTCGCGTCCCGAGCGCGCCGCCCATGCGGCCGCCGCCGAACCGGCCGGGCCGGCACCCACGACGAGGACATCGGTGCGCTGCGGGGCTGAGGTCACCCGGGCATTCTCGCAAGCACTGGCCCCCTCGCCGAAATCGCCTCCTCACCGAAATCGCCCCTCGCCGAAATCGCCTCCAGACCCTCACCCCAGGTCATCACCCGGGGCGCTCCCCTCCCCCTCAGCGTCGGCATACATCCGCACCACCTCGCTGGCCAATGAACGCACCAGATCCACGACCTCCGGGGGAGACACGATCCGCACTGCTCCACCGAAGCCGATGAGCTGTCCCACCAAAGCGCGAGCGCTCGTGCTGCGCACCGTAATCGCCAACGTGGTCGGCAACGTGGTCGGTACCGCCGATGACCCCTGCGCAGCACCCTCATCAAGCACCTGAACGAAGCTCAAGCGCGGCAGGATCGGCACCACCCACGGCTCCACCATGAGGTCGGCGACGACGGTCTCGGCCTCCCACGAGACCTCGAAGGTGTGCTCATCCCAGACCTCGGACACTTTGGCCTGCGGATCTGCCAGCGAGGGCTCCGAGAGAATCCGCGGGTCGCTCATCCGATCAATCCGGAACGTGCGGCGCCCGGACACGGTCTCGGCCACGGCATACCAGCGGTTCCCCTTCTCGACCAGGCCGATCAAAGACAGGTCTCGGGAAGATTCTTCGCCGGTGGCCTTGCGATAGCTCACGCGCACGACCCGTCGGCGCGCCAACCCCTCCTGAAGGGTCGCGATCACCCTCGACTCGGCCGTCGGGGCGTTCAGCCCCCCGCTCCATCCCCGCCGGTCCCGATACACCTGGCCCTGGGCATCTTCGGCCACCGAACGCAGGGAACGGGGAACAGCGACCAGCAGCTTGCGCGCTGCGGCCTGAACACTGGGTGCGGCCGAGTCCTGCATGGCCATGGTGAGGAAGACGGCTCGTACTTCTGGCTCGTTCAGACCAGTGAGATCGGTGCGAGCACCATCGAGCAGCCGCCACCCACCGCCTCGGCCCGGAGAGGAGTACACGGGGATGCCGCTCATCGAGAGCGCCTCGAGATCTCGACGGGCCGTGCGCAGCGAGGTCTCCAGCTCCTCCGCCAGCTCGGCAGCCGTCACGGACCCCCGCCGTTGCAGGACCATCAGGGCGGCGATCAACCGGTCGGCGCGCATGCGGTCCAGATTGTCAGACAAAGTGGCCAATTGGTGGCCACTTTGTACGGTTTCCTGGCAGACATGGACACCTTCGACATCCTGCGTCAGCATCTCGACTCCGCCTTCGACACCGCCGCCGGTGCGTATGCCGCCAGCTCAGCCACCGCCGCCACCGCCGCGACTCCGTGTACGGAATTCACCGTCGCGCAGCTGCGGGCACATCTCCTCGGGGTTGGCCTCCGGATTGCCGCGCTGGGGCGCGGCGAACCGGCCCTGTCCGTCCCCAACACGGTCGAGGCCGCGGACGGTGACTATCAGAACGCTTTCGCCGCTGCGCGCGCCTCGGCTCGGGAGAGTTGGTCGGCACTTGAGGCCACGACCGGGATGGTCGCACCGTGGCGTGAGCTCTCGGCCGCTGACGCCGCCGGCATCTATGCCGCTGAACTCATCGTGCACGCGTGGGATCTCGCCACAGCGAGCGGCACGACGATCGAGGTGAACGACGCGGTGATCGCCACCAGCCAGGAGGCCCTCGAACGAGAGGTCCCGGTCGAAGGGCGAGCGGAACTCTGGGCCAGGTCCCGGGCCGACCTGCCCGAAGACTTCCCCTGGAGCGACCCCTTCGGCGAGGTCCCTCCGTTGTCCGGGGAGATCAGCGCTCTGGACCGCCTGGTCGCGACCTCGGGACGCGACCCCCGGTGGACGGCCGATCAGCCCAGCGCGTCGGCCACGGCCTGACGGAGAGCCGCATGAGCGGCTCGATGCCCTGATCGATCGACCGGTACCTCGAGCACGCTCAGGCCTCGTGGCCGCTCGGCCACGAGGCCTGAGAGCTGGCCAGGGTCAGCGACCCGCTCATGACGCACCCCGTGGGCTCGGCAGAGCGCTGCCACATCGGTCCCGGTCGGGGTGCCGAAGATCCGCTCAAAGGTGTTCGCGCGCTCGGGCGCGCCGTGCTCGAGGAGCGTGAAGATGCCGCCGCCATCGTCATTCACCACGACGATGGTCAGGTCGGGGGCTGGCTCGCTGTCGCCCAGCAGTAGGCCGTTGGTGTCATGCAGGAAGGTCAGGTCGCCCAGGAGTGCGTAGGTCGGCCGGTCACCAGCCAGCGCCACCCCCGAGGCGGTGGACACCATCCCGTCGATGCCCGCGAGCCCCCGATTGGCCAGGACGACCAGGTCACGCGGTGTCGTCCGATCCAGCGTGAGGTCGAGGTCGCGGGCGGCAGTCGATGATCCCACCACCAGTGTCGACCCGCCGGGCAGGCTCCCGGAGACGGCCGCGGCCACGGACAGGCTTGTGCTCCAAGGGATTTCGGACGTGAGTGCGGCGATCCGCTCGCCGGCTGCTCGCCAGATCTCCCCCCAGGCGAGGTCGGCTTCATGCTCGAAGTCTGCGCCCAGCGCGGTGAACGGGTGCACCTGCTCGGCGACATGGGAGGGGTCCGGCCAGTCTCCGCCCGAGTGCACCACCTCGACCCGCATGCCCGGCCGTCGCAGCAGGGCCGACACGGGGCGCGATAACGTCGGGCGGCCGATCACGATCACGCGATCTGGCACCGCCTTCGCCAGCCAGGCGTGGTGGGTCAGCAGCAACGGACCGCCGGGCAGCGCGCCCGGAGCGATCCGCCCGAAGGGCTCCGCAATGACCGGGTAGCCGCGACCGCGAGCCCACGCCAGCGCGGCCACGCTCTGCTCCGGTCGGGGCAATGAGCCCACGACGACCAACGTGCGCGGGCAATGCTCGATGGGCTCACCCGTCGCCCTCAGCGCGCCGGGCGCGCCGTCGACTCGTACCCACGGCCGATCGCCGTCTCGCCCAGCGAGGTCTGGCCCGAGGTCTGGCCCGAGGTCTGGCCGAGCGAGGTCTCGCTCGGCGAGGCCTCCCCCGGCGGCCTCCGGTGTCCCCAGAGCGTGAACCTCCACGTCCGGAACCAATGGATCCCGGAAGCCCACGTTGAGGTGGACCGGCCCGGGGATGGACCCGGTTGCCCCGGCCGCAGCGGCCAGCGCACGGCATACCGTCGACCGCCATGCCGAGTTGAGACCGTCCGCCGACTCGGGCGCCGGAAGGTCATACAGCCAGCGCACGCCGACACCGAAGATCCCGGGTTGCACGGTGGTCTGGTTGGCCCCGGTCCCACGCAGCTCGGCCGGCCGATCGGCCGAGATGACGATGAGGGGGACCTGGCTGTGACGCGCTTCGAGCACCGCGGGGTGCAGGTTGGCCACCGCGGTGCCCGAGGTCGTGATCACCGGCACCGGACGCGCGCTGCCCAGGGCCAGCCCCAACGCCAAGAAACCCGCAGAGCGCTCATCGACCCGCACGTGCAAGCGCAGGCGACCCGCCGCCTCAGCCGCCGCCGCGGCATACGCCAGCGGGGCCGATCGCGAGCCCGGCGCGAGCACGACCTCACGCACTCCCCCGCGCACCAGCTCGTCGATGAGCACACTGGCGAGCGCGGTCGACGGGTTCACGTCGCGATTCTGCCATCGGTGAGACCTAGGCTGTGGCGATGCGGCATCACGAGCTCGTCATTATCGGTACCGGCTCCGGCAACTCGCTGATCACGCCCGAGTTGGCCGGCCTTGACATAGCGATCGTCGAGGAGGGCACCTTCGGCGGCACCTGCCTCAACGTTGGCTGTATCCCCACCAAGATGCTGGTCCTGCCCTCCGACCGGGTGCTCGACGCCGCCGCCGCGGCCCGCCTCGGCGTCTCGATCCCGACTCCGAACGTTGATTGGCCGGCCATAAGGGACCGGGTCTTTGGGCGTATCGATCCCATCGCGGCGGGCGGCGAGGAATATCGCCGCAGCGATCCGGCCATCACCGTGTATGCCGCCCGCGCGCGTTTCGTGGGGCTGCGCCACCTGGCGCTGTCCACGGGCGAGGAGATCACCGCGGACCGCATCGTGCTGGCGGCCGGTGGCCGCCCGGTCATGCTGGACGGGGTTCCCGGGCTGGATGCCGTCGATCCCGATAAGGGCGTGCACACCTCGGACACCGTCATGCGCATGGCTACCCTGCCATTCCGCATGGCCGTCATCGGCGGGGGTTTCGTGGCCTGCGAGTTGGCGCACGTCTTTGATGGCTACGGGGTGCAGATCACCCAGGTGCATCGCGGGGCGGAGTTGCTCTCCAATGAGGAGTCCGAGGTCCGCACCGCCTATACCCAGATCACCGCTGAGCGCTTGGACCTGCGCACCTCCACCCACGTGGTCCAGGCCGAGCGCACCGGCGATGTCTGGCAGCTGACCCTTGAGGACAGCGGCGGGCAGCGGAGCGCGCTCGAGGTCGATGCCGTACTTGTCGCTGTTGGCCGGCGCCCGAATAGCGACTGGCTGAACGCGCCCGCCGGTGGCATCGAGGTCGAACCCGACGGGCGGGTGGCCGTCGACGAGCACTTGCGCACCTCGGCCGACGGGGTCTGGGCTTTGGGCGATATCTGCTCGCCGCACCAGCTCAAACACGTGGCCAACTTCGAGGCTCGAATCGTCGCGCACAATCTCGCAGTCGACCTGGGACGCCTGGCTGGGCCGCCGCGTCGACTCGACAACAGGCCCGTGCCGCACGCGGTTTTCGGGCACCCACAGATTGCCGCTTTCGGCCCGACTCGGGCGGCGTTGACGGCCGCCGGCGCCGACTTCGTGAGTTACACGCAACGGGTGGGCGACACGGCATATGGCTGGGCGCTGGAGGACGAAGTCGGCTTCCTGACCGTCCACGCGAGCCCTGATGGGCAGATCCTCGCCGCCCATTGCCTCGCTCCGCAGGCGTCCACGCTGATCCAACCCCTGATCCAGGCGGCATCCTTCGGGCAGCGTGCGCACGAGGTGGCCCGCGGCCAGTATTGGATTCACCCCGCGCTGGCCGAAGTGGTCGAAAACGCCCTGCTGGGCCTGCCGCTGGCTGGCGCCTAGGGCAGTACACCTAGGCCTCGGCCGCTGCCTTGATCGCGGCCAAGGTGCGCTTCATGTCTGCGCGCAAGGTGTCCTGAAACTGCGGGACGCCACCCATGAAGCGGTTCTCGAGGCTCAGGGCTCGATCGCTTACGCCCTGCGGCGCCTCCCTGCGCTGCGTCAGCGTGACCTGGCTCGGCTCGTCATTGCTCAGGGTGAATGACCAGACCACCTTGTTGTCCCTGATCCGCCACGCGAACCGGCGCCCGGGCTCACGCTCGACGACCTGGGACCTGGTGGGCCACACCAGCACGCCGGCGCGGTTGATATTCAGATAGCGACTGCCGACAGCGGAATCATGACCCCGCCGCTGGATCACACGCCACACCTGAGGACTCCATCGCGGCATCAGGAGTGGGTCGCTCACCAAGGACCAGACGCGCTCAGGTGACGCCTCGATCGCCACCGATGCCTCCAAGAGCGGGTCGAATTGGTCGGCGAGGACCCGAGGATCGGTACTCATCGTGACTCCTTCATTGGTTACTGTACTAAGTACAATACGCTGATAGCGTACCTGCCATGGACACGGAGGTCGCGGGACACAGTTCGCGTGCACCGCGCAACACCCTCAGCCTTGCTTCGGTGGTTGCCGCCGCGGTGGCCCTAGCCGATGACCACGGGCTGGACGCGGTCACCATCCGGGCGCTCGCCGGGCGGATGGGGGTCACTCCGATGGCGATCTATCACCACGTCCCGAGCAAGGCCGACTTGCTCGATCGAATCGTCGACGCCGTGTACGAGCAGATTGCCCGGACTGACTCAGCGGGTCCTTGGCGGACGCAGCTGCGGGACCTGTCCGTCTCCACACGCCGCGTCCTGGTTCAGCACCCCTGGGTCGTAGCCATGGTCGGTCCGCGCACGAGTCCCACAAGGCACGCCACCATCGCTCATCACGAGAATGTCCTGGCCACATTGGCCCGCGCAGGGGCCGATCCCAGGCAAGCGATCATGTCGGCGCTACTCCTTGATGCCTTCGTGTGGGGCTTCGTCGTGCAGGAGTTGAGTATGCCGAGCCCGGCGATGTCCACCGATCTGCCCGACGACGCCCGCCATGCGCGCGCAGCCCTGCGGACCCTCGAGCAGGAGGTGGGGCTCCTCGATCGTGCCTTCGCGGAGGGCTTGGACCTCGCCCTCGACGGGATTGCCGCCCGCTTGGCCCAGCCCACAGTGCGGTCCTGAAGCCGATCACCGCGGCGGACCTGACGCCCATCACGTCGTTCGCCCCTGCCACGCACGCTCCATCCGCAACTCGCTGATCCACGCGGGCTGATCGCGAGTCGGGAAGAACCGATCCACCCCGGCCAGCCACGCTGATACGTCCGCGGACACCGGCCAGCGCGTCAGCCCGCTGGCCGTCAGCGCGTATCCCCGGCTGTCATGTGCCGACTCGATCCCCTTGGGCACGGGCGCGCGAATCGTCAGCCAACTCGGACCGCCGGGATTGGCGCGCAGGTCGAGCTCGGGAACCAGGTCACCGGCGTGCTCAAGCGAGAGCACGTGGACGGTCGGCGCCGGGGTGAAACCTGCGACCGGCGACCCGGCCGTCACGACGTGGGTCACGTCGTGACGAGCGACAAAGCTCCGATCGGCTGCCAGGGCCATGGCGAGGATCCCGCCCTGCGAGTGACCGACCAGCAGGACCGGATCGCGGGCCGTGCCGCGCCCGGCCAGTGCCTGGGCGCGCTCCAAAGCGCCCGCGACCGCTCGGGCCGCGATCGTCCATTGGCCCGCCATGGCCAGCAGGTCAGTGGTGACGTCGAGGGGATTGCTGCCCGCCCGAGGCTCCCAGGATTGAGTACCGGGGATGAGGACGATCCAGGTCGTCGCGTGGTCGGGCTGAGGCACCCCGACCACGCGCACCCGACCATCCTGCTGTGCTCCCAGATCAGAGACCGCCGCCAAGGCCTCACCCACCGACGTAGGCGCTCGCCCCGAAGGCGCCAGGTCAACCAGCCCGGGCATCCGCGTGCCTTCGGTGAGCAGGCCCGCCCCGGATGCAAGCTCGGCGAGCGCATGGAGCGATCGCCGCACGCCCAGGTCTGCTTCGCGGTATGCCGCCGCGGCCGCCCGGACAGCGGCCGCTACGGCATGCAACTCGAACGAGGCGCGGGCACGGTCGACCCAGAGGTGGGGCGGCACCTGCGCCCAGCTGGGGCGCAAAACCGCCGATAGCTCGTCATGCTCGGTCGCGAATCCCTCGATGACCTGGGCCATCAGATCCAAGGTCGTCGGGTCGGCGGCACTCTGCATGGCTTATCCACCGACGTCCGGATGCCAACGCAGGCCATCCGCTGCGGCCCGGTGCGCGGCCGCAAGGTCGATCAGCAACCCGCGCACACCCCACACATGCCGCTCACACTGCTCGGCCGCCCAGCCTCGCCAGCCTCCGGTATCCATGCCGAGCAGTCGGCCAGCAGTCTGCTCAGCGGCCCCAGCACAACGCTCGTGCAGAGCAGCCAGGGCGGATAGTTCGGTCATGCCTGCACCCTGCTCCGCCCCACCGACTCCCCCACCTCCATCCGCCCGCCATTGTGGATGGCCGTGGGGCGCGCGGGCGGATGTGGATCGGCCCTCCCCGCACGCCGATCGAATCAGCCGGAGGTATCTGCCACCCAGGACTGCACCGGGGTGCGATCGGTCAGGCAGAACTCACGGCCGCAGGGGTCGGTCAGCACGGTCCAAAACGAGCGGCGCACCACCACCGCGGCACCAGCCTCGACGCAACGCTCCTCACTCACAGCGCGGTCCAGGCAGGCAAGGTCGACGTGAGCCCGCACCGCGCCGTCCTCCTCGCCCAAACGCTGGAAGAGCAGCCGCAGCGGCATACCCTCGGGCCGGCGCAGGTACGAGAACTCAGGCACATCGGATTGAGCCCATTCCCAGCCGGTGAGGGACTCCCAAAAGGCGGTCTCCGCGGCATACCGGCTGGACGGGATGTCGAGGCACACCTGGTCCAGCAGGTCGCTCTCCCCCACGCGAACCTGGCGGGACTGGCCGCCCACGTGAGTCAGGCAGAAGACGAATCCCCCCGGCGAGCGCAGCACGACGTAACCGTCCTCGCCGTGCTCGGCGATCACCGTGGCTCCGAGCTCGCGCGCCGTGGCAGAGGCCGCCCGGGGATCGTCAACGTCCAGGTCCAGGTGTATGCCGCCCGCGCCCTGCGCGACCGACTGCACCTTGATCCATGGATCACCGGTCGCGGGGATCAGGGTGGCGAATTCGCCGTCCGCGCCTCTGCGTGCCGAGGTCGTCGAGCGGGTGACCCCCGACCAGAACGCCCATGAACGCTCGGCATTCTCGCGAGGGGTGTCGAGGAACGCCCAGAGCCACCGAACTCCGACCGGCCCGGTCATCAGCCCACGCTGTCCAGGATGGCGAGCGCGCCCTCGTAGCACGCCGCAACGCGCTCCCGCCACCACGCCTGGCGTTCCTCGGGCGCGCTCAACGCGTCGAGCAACAGGGGGTTGGCCGACACCGGACGCACCACGATCTCGCCGTCCACGGGAACCAGCGGGGAGCGGGTCACGTCGGCGGCGAGCAACTCGACCGTGCCGAGACCGCAGTCGTGCTCGAGATGCGGCAACGCCCCGGCCAAGGCCACCCCCGCGGCCATCCCGACGCTGGTGTCCAGTGAGGAGGACACCACTGCCGGCAGGCCGCTCTCGGCCACGATGGCCAGCGCGCGACGAACTCCGCCCAGCGGGGCAGCCTTGATGACCAGCAGGTCCGCGGCGCCCTCGCGAGCAACCAGGAGCGGATCCTCGGCCTTGCGAATGGACTCGTCGGCGGCGATGGGGGTGTCAATCCGCATGGCCGCGAGCAACACCCGCAGCTCACGCAGCTCCGGCACACTCGCGCACGGCTGCTCGGCATACTCCAGGCCGAAGCGGGAGAGCGAGCGCAAGGCCTCCAGGGCCTGGGTCAGCGACCAGGCGCCATTCGCGTCGATCCGCAGCCACACGTCGGGGCCGACCGCGGCCCGCACCGCGGCGACCCTGGCGATGTCATCGGCCAGGCTCTCGCCGGGTTCGGCCACCTTGACCTTGACCGATTCACAAGGACCGAAGAGGTCCAGGATGGCCGGCACCTGCTCGGGGGCGACGGCGGGCACGGTGGCATTGATGGGGATCACGTCCCGCACCGGCTCCGGCCAGCCCCACCAGCCGGCCTCGATGGCGCTGGCCAGCCAGGCAGCCGCCTGCTTCGGCGGGTACTCCAAGAAGGCACCGAACTCCCCCCACCCAGCTGGGCCCTGGACGAGCGCGAACTCCCGCTCGGTCACACCGCGAAAGCGCGTGCGCAGAGGCACCGTCACCACGTGCAGGCCGTCGAGGACGGCATCCAACTCGGGAAGTGGCGCGGGCGGCATACGCACAACCTATCCGGCCCACGCCCGCACTAGGCTGGTATGCCGTGAGTGCCCTTTCCGATGTCAGCCAGACCTTCGATCCGCACGCGTGGGATGTGGTGGCGGGCTTCGAGGATCTGACCGATGTCACCTACCACCGAGCGCGCGCAGTGGGCTGTGTGCGGGTGGCCTTCGACCGGCCCGAGGTGCTCAACGCCTTCCGCCCGCACACGGTCGATGAGCTCTACCGGGTGCTCGATCATGCGCGACGCACGCCGGATGTCGGGGTGGTCCTGCTGACCGGTAATGGGCCGTCCCCACGGGAGGGATCCTCGGCGTCCACGGCCGGCTGGGCCTTCTGCACCGGGGGCGACCAACGGATCCGGGGGCGCTCGGGATACCAGTACGCGGCCGATCCGAGCGGGGATGCCTCCGCGGAGGGTATCGATGAACTGCGGGTCAAGGCCGAGGGCGGGCGGCTGCACATCCTGGAGGTGCAGCGGCTCATCCGGACCATGCCCAAGGTCGTCATCGCGCTGGTCAATGGCTGGGCGGCCGGTGGCGGGCACTCGTTGCATGTCGTGTGCGATTTGACCATGGCCTCGCGTGAGCATGCCCGGTTCAAGCAGACCGATGCCGATGTGGGCTCCTTCGACGGCGGGTACGGCTCGGCCTACTTGGCCAAGATGGTCGGGCAGAAGTTCGCCCGCGAGATCTTCTTCCTGGGCCGGGAGTATTCGGCTGACGACATGCACCGGATGGGTGCGGTCAATCTCGTCGTGGATCACGCGGACCTTGAGCGCGAGGCGCTCGTGGTGGCGCGGGAGATCATGGGCAAGTCCCCGCAGGCTCAGCGGATGCTGAAGTTTGCGTTCAACCTGCTCGACGACGGGCTGATGGGGCAGCAGGTGTTTGCCGGTGAGGCGACCCGGCTGGCGTACATGACCGATGAGGCGGTCGAGGGCCGTGATCAGTTCCTTGAGAAGCGCGACCCCGATTGGTCGCCCTTCCCCTGGTACTTCTGATTTGGGGTTGCTGACCGGACCTACTCGACGGTTGTGGTCTTCCTCGACGGATATTTCCGTCGAGGAAGCGATCTGGCGTTGCCCCAAGTACCGTCCGCCTGCGACGCAGCCCCCGCCCTCAGTACGACGCAAGCACCCCCTCAGCGGGGAAGGAATACCCTCCCAGTCTCCCCAAGCGAAGCCGGTCGGAGGCCAAGCGCCCGCTGACACCCGTCGGCGCGACGCCATCCCAGCCATGACAGGCTAGCCACTATGAGCCGACGCGCCCCCGGGTGGATCCCCAACCAGCACGGCGCCTGGGCCATGCTCGCCACCCCCCTGCTCGTCGGCATCCTCGCCAGCCGCCCCACCTGGGCGCACCTACCGCTCACCGCCTTCTGGTTCCTCGGCTACTTCGCCTTCTTTGCCGCCGGCCTGTGGCTCAAGGCCGCACCCGCCCGCCGCGCCCGCTACCTGCCGCCACTGCGCACGTATGCCGCCGCGGCCGCCGCCCTCGGCGCGCTCACCCTCGCCCTCGAATCCCGCCTGATCCGCTGGACGCCCCTCTTCGCGCTCCCCCTCGGCGTCGGCCTCTACGCGAGCAAGGTCAGGGATGAGCGCAGCCTCTGGAGTGGCCTGACCACCGCAGCGGGCTCCTGCCTGATGACCCTGGTCGCCTACGACGCGGGCCACGGAGCCGACTGGACGCGCGCGTGGCTGCTCACCGGCATCCTCACCGCCTACTTCGCGGGCACGGTGTTCTACGTCAAGACGATGATCCGCGAGCGCGGCGAAGCCGGCTACCTGGCGGCCTCCATCGCCTTCCACGCCCTCGCGACCATCGCCATGCTGTGGGTTCACCCCGCCCTGGTCGCGCTCTTCGCGCTGCTCACGGCCCGAGCCGCGATCGCCCCCCGATTCGCGCTCAGCCCCAAGCTCGTCGGCATCGGCGAGGCCTTCGCCACCGTCGCCATGGCCGCCACCGCCCTGATCGTCACCGGCTGACGGAGTTTCGCCCACACGGCACCTCGGGCAGACTCCTCCCATGATGCTGGAGCAGTTGGCTGTGCCCCCAGGGCCGGACGCCGTCGATCTGCTCCCCCGCCTGCGAAGTGCCCTGGCCGGCGGCGCCCCCATCGCCCCGTATGCGGCGACCGGCCCATGCCCCCCGCTTCCCCCGTATGCCGAAAGCGACCTGCCCGACGACCTCGCTGTCGTCGTCGGCACCAGTGGATCCACGGGCACCCCGAAGCGCGCCCTCCTCAGCACCCGGGCACTGACCGCCAGCACCTCGGCTACCCACGCCCGATTGGGCGGGCCAGGCCAATGGCTACTGACCCTGCCGGCCCACCACATCGCCGGCCTGCAGGTCCTTCTGCGCTCACTCATCGCAGGCACCAGCCCGGTCTTCTTGGACCACAAGGCGCCAGGCTTCTCCACGAGCGCCTTCATCGAAGCCGCCGAACGCCTGGATCCAGCACAGCGGCACTACACCTCCCTGGTCCCCACCCAGCTCCTGTCCCTGCTCGACGAGCCCAGGGCCCATGCCGCGCTGCGCGCGTTCGACGCGATTCTGGTCGGCGGCGCCGCCCTCCCGCTGGCCATGCGGCGCCGCGCGGATGCCGCCGATGTCGCCGTGGTGGCCACCTATGGCATGAGCGAGACCAGCGGTGGCTGCGTGTACGACGGGATCACCCTGCCGTGCACGCACCTCGCCTTCGACGACGAGGAACGGATCTACCTCGGTGGGGCAACAGTCGCCGATGGCTACCTGGGTCGCCCCGATCTCACCGAGGCCGCCTTCGGTACCGACGAGGATGGCCGACGCTGGTTCCGCACCGACGATGTGGGCCGCCTCGGCGAGGACGGTCAGTTGCGCGTCGACGGCCGGGTCGATGACCTCATCATTACCGGCGGGCTCAAAGTGGCACCGCGCATGGTCGAGGAGGCCATCCTCTTGCACGTGCATGGTGTGCGCGAGGTCGTCGTGGTCGGCGCCCAGGACCCCCACTGGGGGCAGGCCGTCAGCGCCCTGATCGTGCTCGACCCGGCCGGCCTCGTCCGCACCCTCACGGCCAGCGACGTGCGAGCCGCGCTGCGCGGCATCCTCCCCGACTATGCGCTGCCCCAGCGAGTGCGCACGACGGACCGCATTCCGCAACGGGGGCCCGGGAAGCCCGACCGGCGCACGATCATCACCGCGTTCTCCATGGGAGAATGAGCGCGTGCTCAGGGTCCTAATGGTGGTCGTGCCGCTGGCCATGGCGATCTACGCCATGGTCGACTGCGTGCAAACCGACGAGGACCAGGTCAAGGGCCTGCCCAAGGTCGTCTGGGTCTTCGTCATCCTGCTCTTCCCCATCGTCGGCTCCATCGCCTGGCTGATCGCCGGACGCCCGAGCCCGCTGATCGGTGGCCCCGCGGGGAGCCGACCCCGATTCCGTCAGCCTCGTCAGCGACCGCCTCGCGGACCCGACGACGACCCCGACTTCCTCAAGGGCCTGTAGGACCGCGATGGCGACTCCTTCTCAGTGGGTGCATGGTGCCCGCCCCCGCACCCTGCCCGCGGCCGTCGCGCCCGTCCTCGTGGGGACCTCGGCTGCGGTCCTCGACGGCCGCTGGCACCTGGGTTTGGCGCTGCTGGCGCTGGCCGTCGCACTCGCGCTGCAGGTGGGCGTCAACTACGCCAATGACTACTCCGACGGCATTCGCGGCACCGACGAGGTCCGCCATGGCCCGGTGCGCCTGGTCGGTCAGCGCCTGGCCGAGCCGGCCGCCGTCAAGCGGGCCGCCTTCGCTGCCTTCGGCGTTGCTGGCGTCGCTGGCCTAGCCCTGGTTGCCCTCGCAGGCCACTGGTGGTTGCTGGCCCTGGGCGCGCTCAGCGTCCTGGCCGCCTGGCGGTACACCGGCGGCGAGAGCCCGTACGGTTACCGCGGCCTGGGCGAGGTGTACGTCTTTGTCTTCTTCGGCCTGGTCGCCACGCTGGGCACCGAATACACCCAAGCATCCCGGATCAGCCTCTTCGGCGTCTTCGGTGCGATCGCGATCGGGTCGCTGGCATCGGCGATCCTGGTCGCCAACAACCTGCGCGATATCCCCACCGACACGGTGGCCGGCAAGCGCACCCTCGCGGTGCGACTGGGCGATCGGCGGACCCGTCTGCTGTATGCCGTATTGCTCGGCATTCCCTTCGTCGCCCTGGCCGGCATGGCGTGGGTGTCGACGCCCTGGGCCCTGCTCGGGCTGGCTGCGGTCGTGCCTGCCTGGGGCTTGGTGCGCATCGTCCGCTCAGGATCCAGCGGCCCGGGCCTCATTCCGGTGTTGGCCGGCACCGGCGTGACCGAGATCGGCTATGCCGCTCTGGTCACCCTCGGCGTCGCCGTGGCGGCCCTTCAGCGATAAGTCTCGGGCTCGCTGTCGTCCCCCGGCGCCAACCCGACCTCGGCGTCCTCGGCAGCTTCGTCGCTGACCCCGCGACGCCGGTTCGCGCGCCGCTCGAGGCGGGCGGCCAACTGAGCGCTGTACTCCTCGCGCATCCGCCGCAGACCGAACCATGAAATCACCATCGAGATCAGCGCCGAGCCCACCACCAGCATGACCATCTCGTCCCGGTCTCGCAGGCCGAGGAGCCAGAGCAGGAGGAGGCAGCCGAGGAAGATCAGCGTGCGCAGGAGCGTGTAGCGAAACATGTCGATGCCTCAGCGGTGACTAGGAGATGCCGGAGTACGAGTGCTGGCCGACGAACCACATGTTGACGACCGCGTAATTGATGATGATGCAGGCAAAACCCGCGACCGCGATCCAGGTGGCGGCGCGACGGCTCACGCCAGTGGTGGCCCGCGCGTGCAGGTAAGCGGCATAGACCGCCCAAATCACGAAGGTCCACACCTCCTTGGGATCCCAGTTCCAGTAGGCGCCCCATGCCTGCCGGGCCCAAATAGCACCTGCGATCAGGGTGAAGGTCCACAACGGGAAGGCCACGATATGCAGCCCGTACGCGAGCTTTTCGAGCGCCGGCCCTTCCGGCAGGCGGCGCAGGAAGCCCAGCTTCCCGGTCAGCGGCACCCGGTCCTTGATCAGATAGATCAGCGCGATCGAGGCCCCGATACCAAAGAGGGCAACCGACAGCGTCGCCACGGTGACATGGATAGCCAGCCAGACCGACTTCAGCGAAGGCATCAGCTCGGCAGCATCCGTGTACCAGACCGTAATGGCCAGCCCGAGGGTCAGCAGGACGGGGGTCACCACGAACAGGCCGAGCCAGCGCAGGTCCCGTCGCAGCGCCCACCCGCAGTACACCAGCAGCGCGAACATGGAGCCGACGATGGCGAACTCATACATATTGCCCAGCGGCCAGCGATGCACCTCAGCCGCTCGCAAGGCTACGCCCAGCACGACCAATGCGGTCCCCAGCAGGGTCAGCATCCAGGCCATACCCGCGGCCTTGCGTGCGCCAGCCGGCTCGACCCAGGCTTCCTCGACCAGATTGCCCCAGCCGCAGTCGATGGCCCCACCGGTGAGGGTGCTCGCGCTATCGCCAGCAGCAATGCCGACACCGGCGTCGGTGCCGACGGCGCCGACCTCAGCGCCCACCGGGACCAGTTCGCGCTTCGGCTCCCGCTCCTTGGAAGGCATCAGCCGGGCGAGGTGCACGGCATACAAGATCATCGCCAGGGTGAGCACGGCCATGGCGGAGTAGATCGAGAGGTTCGAGTACGTCGCGAGTGTCTGGTCGGTCATGGCGTCCTTGGTAGTCGTGCGAGGATCTGCGCAATCTCGTCGGCGATCCCATCGTCATCGCCCTTGCCGAGGCCACCGACAGACACCAGACTACGACCCTCATCGGCAGTGACTCGAACGAAGACCCGGCGACGGCGGATCACCAGCGAGGCGACCAAACCAGCCAGGGCCAGCAGGGAGCTGACCAGGGTGAGCGACTTACCGGGGTCGGTGCGGATCGAGAAGCCCGCAAAGCGCTCGACCCCGTCGAAGGTGATCGAGCCGCGGCCACCGGGGAGTTGCGCCGTGTCGCCGACCTTGAGCCAGAGCCGCAACGGCTCTTTGGTCTTGTCATCGACCAGTTGCTTCATCCCCGAGGTGTCCAAGCTGTAGACCGATTGCGGGTTGGCGTTGGGGTAGAGCTCACCTTCGTATGCCGTGAGCACCAGACCCGGGTCGAGCAGATCTGGGAAGAGTGAGCGCGGGCCCTGCTCATCGATCGTGCCCGTCGGCAGGAAGAAGCCGGAGAACCCCAGGTCGCCACCGGCCCGGAGCACCTTGATCGCCCCACTGGACTTGTAGAAGTTGTCCATGGGCAGGAAGGGCGTGGAATCCCGATAAACCACCGTGCCATCGGCGTCACGGACGGTCACCTTGGCCGAGTACCCATTGCCCAGGAGGAAGACCGTGCCATTGCCGGTCTCCAGCGGCCCGTTGACCTTGACGATCTCGGTTCGAGGCGTTCCACCGTCGGGGGTGAACGTGGTCGTCGCCGTGAAATCTCGCGGCATACCGAACTGGCCACGGCCCTGCACCTCGGACTCGAAGGTGACGTCCATGCTGTCCAGGCGCACGGTGTACGGGGTCAGCGCGGTGGGGTCAACCCAGGGGCCCGGGCTGAAGGTGTCATAGCGGATCAGCGTGTTGGCGAAGGTTTGTCCGACCGGGACGATGACATCGCCACGCCAGCCGAAGAGGTATCCGCTGGCCACTCCGATGATGACGCCGATCAGCGCCACATGGAAGACCAGGTTGCCGGCCTCGCGCAGGTAGCCCTTCTCGGCACTGAGCGTGCTCTCGTCATGGGCATGGACGCGGTACCGCTTCGCGCGCAGGGCCGATCGCGCTTCGGCGAGTGCCTGCTCGGGCGGGAGGTCGACCTCGGCGGTGGTGTGCGCGGAGAGTCGCTCCAGCCGCCCGGGGGCCTTGGGCGGGGCAGAGCGAACCTGATGCCAGAGGATCTTGGTCCGGGGAAGGACACACCCGATCAGCGAGATGAACAACAGCAGGTAGATCGCCGAGAACCACGGCGATGCGTAGACCTCGAAAAATCCCAGCCGATCCAGCCAGGGGCCGGCGGTGGGGTGATCGGCGATCCACTGGGCGGTCCGGGCCGAGTCGAGCGAGCGTTGCGGGAAAGTGGAGCCAGGCACCGCGCCCAGCGCAAGCAAGAGGAGGAGGAAGAGCGCGGTTCGCATGCTCGTCAACTGACGCCACATCCAGCGCAGCCAGCCCACCACACCGAGTTGGGGCTGAGTGGGAGCACTATAGGTCACAAGACCACCTCGAAACCACCGACGAGCTCGGTCTGAACCCAGGTCATGAGGGACTGCCACGCCCCGGTCACCATGAGCACCCCGAGAGTGAGCAGGAGAGTTCCCCCCGCGAGGTGGATTGCACGCTGATGCCGCCGGAGCCAGGCGGTCACCGGGGCCGACCGCTCGGCGAGGGCCGCAATGAGGATGAAGGGCAGCCCCAGACCAAGGCAGTAGGCGAGGGCCAGAATGACCGCCCGGCCGGTGCTCGGTTCGGTGGTCGCCGAGAGGGCCAGCACCGCCGCCAGCGTCGGGCCGGTGCAGGGCGACCAACCGAGCGCAAAGACCGCACCCAGGAGCGGCGCTCCGGCGAGCCCAGCCCGGGGGCGCCACGTGATGGCGACCTCACGTTGCGAGCCGACGCCGAGGAAGACCAGGGCTAACGCGATGACGACGACTCCCCCGACCCGCATCAAGAGATCGCGGTGCTCGATGAGGGCACTGCCGATACCGGTGATGAAGATCGAGAGCAGGATGAACACCGTGGCGAAGCCGGCCACGAAGAGCCCCGTGCCCAGGACGCTCCGTCCTCGCGACGATGTCCCGGACAACCCGCCGACAAAACCCAGGAAGCCGGGGACCAGCGGCAGGACACACGGGCTGGCGAATGACACCAGGCCAGCGAGCGCGGCTACGAGCAGGGCCAGCGGCAAGGCCCCCGACGTGATCGTCTCGCCAGCCCCCGCGCTGATCATGATGGCTCGGCCGCGACGTCGTCGACCAGCCCGCTCAACACCGACTCCTGCACGGCGCCGCCGATCCGAGCGGCGATCCTGCCCTCTCGATCGAGCACCAAGGTGGTCGGCACGGTCGGCGCCTTACCTTGCAGTTTGAGGATGAGCACGCCGGACTCGTCCGTGAGGCTCGGGTAGCTGACCTTGGCCTTGGTGACCAGGGCCGTGCCGCGTTCGGCGCTCTCACGGAAGTCGATGCCCACGAATTCGACGGGAGCCTTGGCGGTCTGCAGGTCGCTCCAGACCTTTTGCAGGGTCGGCATCTCGGCAACGCAGGGCGGGCACCACGAGGCCCAGACATTGATCACGACGACCTTGCCCCGGCGGTCCGCCAGCGACCAGCTCTCGCCGGTCAGCGTGGTACCGGAGAAGTCCACCGGCGCCCCACGGTCGGCAATGGCGAAGGTCTGGTAGCTCCCGTCTCCGGAGACATAACCCTTCTGATCACCCGACTTTGCCTGGGCGGCAACGGAGTTCGGGTCATCCGTGCAGCCCACGAGCATGGTCGCAGTCAGCAGGCCTGCGCCGAACCAGGCGGCATACAACCGCCGTGAAGGCTGCGTCATCAGGCACCCGCACCCGAGCGCGCCAGCGGCAACAGCGCCGCGGCCGGCTCGCTATAGGACAGCGACAACAGGTCATCACCGAGGAACGTGAGCGAGGTCAGCGAGGCCAGGGCGCACTCGCGGCGAGCCGGATTGTGCAGGAAGGGCCGGCCCTCGATCCGCAGGCGCGCATTCCAAATGGGTGACTGGTGGCTGACGATCACAGCCTCATGGCCTTCGGCCGCCTTTCGCGCATCGGCGATGGCGACCAACATCCGGGCCGCGACGGCGGCATAGGGCTCCCCCCAGGAGGGTCGCGAAGGATTCCACAACTTGGGCAGCAGGCGTGGGTGCCGCAGCAGTCCTCGACCGCCAGCCACGGCCAGGCCCTCGAAGTCATTGCCGGCCTCGATGACCCGCTCGTCGAGCGTGACCGGCAACTCGAGCAGCGCGGCGAGCGGGGCGATCGTTTCCTGTGCCCGCTCAAGCGGGCTGGACACGAGGTGGACGATGTCGTGATCGGCGAGGTGGGCCGCGACCACCTGGGCCATCTCGTGGCCCAGTGCGGAGAGATGGAAGTCGGCAAGCCGGCCGTAGAGCACTCCGTTGGGATTGTCGACCTCCCCATGACGTAGCAGGTGAACGACGGTGCGGGGCGCCGGGTCAGCCTGGGGTGCCTGGGTCATGGAGGGATTCTCGCAAATCTTCCTGAGTCTCTCGGACACCCCCCGTCGAACTGGCCGCAGGCCAACCGCGAAAGGTCAGCGCGGTTTGGGCAGACCGGCCGTCGCGCTCTGGGCATAGGCCTCGCGCACGGTGTGCATGACCCGACCGAGATCGGCGATTTGGTCATCGCTGAGCAGGTCGATGAAGTGCCGGCGCACACTCTCGACGTGGACCTCCGACGCCTCCTCCAATGCGGTCCGCCCCTTGGGCGTCAAGCACAAAACCACGCCACGACCGTCGGTGGCATCAGGCACCCGGCGCACCCAGCCGCGGCCCTCGAGGCGAGAGGCGGTGTGGGTGACCCGTGAGCGAGACTGGACGACCAGTTCGGCCAGAGTCGACATCCGAAGGCGCCCGGACGGGGCCTCTGACAGCATCGAGATCAGTTCGTATTCGGCCAGGCTCAGCCCTAAGGGCGCCAGGTCCTGCTCCATGGCAACGTCGAGCTCGCGGCCGGCCCAAAGGTAGGCCCGCCACGCATCTTGTTCGGCCTCGGAAAGCCAGCGCGGAGAAGTTGAAGACCCCATGACTCCTTGATTGTGCCAGGTTCCGGAGTGGCCGGGCGGCCTTTTTGTCGATGCGCCTGCAGGTGTCGGTGATCAGCCAGCGAAGGTGCGCCGGCGACCACCCGTACGCCGCTGACTCGGCCGGACAACCCCGGTTCCGGACTCGGCGACCGCTTGGGCCCGCGCCACCGCGTGCTCAGCCAGAGCCTCAACCAGCGCGGGCGCCGAGGCTTGCGCGGCGACGACGTCTACCCGAATACCCAAGTCCTGCGCCGTGCTGGCGGTAGCCGGGCCAATACACCCGATGATCGTGGCGGCGTGCGGCTTGCCAGCGATCCCCACGAGATTGCGCACAGTGGCCGAGGAGGTGAAGAGCACCGCATCGAAGGAACCATTCTTGATGGCGTCCCGGATGTGCGGCGCCGGCGGGTGCGCGCGGACCGTGCGGTATGCCGTGACATCGTCCACCTCCCAGCCCAGGTCGCCTAGGCCGGCCACCAACGTGTCGGTGGCGATATCCGCCCGCGGCAGCAGCACCCGGTTGATCGGGTCATCGGCCGGGTCGAACTCGGGCCAAACCTCAAGCAGCCCGCGCGTGGACTGCTCATGGGTGGGCACCAGATCCGGGATGATGCCCCACTCCGTCAGCGCCGCCGCGGTGACCCCGCCGACTGCGGCTACCCGCACGCCAGCGATGGCTCGGGTGTCGAGCCCGATCTCGGAGAGCTTCTCCCGAATGGCGCGAACGGCATTCACCGAGGTGAAGCCGACCCATTCGTAGCGACCCTCCACGAGCCCACGTACGGCTCGCTCCAACTGCGCCGGGGTGCGCGGCGGCTCGACCGAAATCGTCGGCACCACTGTCGGCGCTGCGCCGAGCACGCGAAGCTGGTCGACCATGGGCGCCGACGCATCCTTGGTCCGTGGGACCAGGACCCGCCAACCAAAGAGCGCCTTGGTCTCGAACCATGACAAGTGCTCACGCAGCTCCACGGCCGCGCCCACCACGGCCAGGGTCTCCCCGCTGACATTGCGCAGGGAGCGGGCCACCGCGGCCAAGGTGGTCGTCGTGGTGCGCTGCTCGACGGAGGTGCCGCGCTCGGTCACGGCGACCGGCGTCTCCCGGTCGCGGCCGGCTGCGCGCAACTGCGCCAAGGTGGCGGTCACGAGTTCCGCCTCACCGAGGACCACCACGGTGAGCTGCGGGTCGATGAGATGGCTCAGATCCTCGCTGTGCTGGTGGGCGCTCAGGACATGCACGCCGGTGGAGGAGGTTGAGGTCAGTGGAACGCCGGCGTAGGTCGGGATGGCTGTGACTCGGCTGACCCCGGGCACGACCTCGAAGGGCACGCCGGCCAGCGTGCAGGCCATGGCCTCCTCGGTCAGGCCACCAAAGACGGCCGGGTCGCCATCCATCAGGCGAACGACGAGCCCTCCCGGGGCCGCCTGCACGGCGTCGATGAGCTGGCGGGCGCGCTCCTTGAGGAAGTCTTCGGTGGTGCGAGCGGCGCCATGGGCCAGGGTCTCGATGACATCGACGTCGAGCTGGCACCAGCGCTCAAGCACACCCGAGGCAAGCATCGGGGTCCGGGCGTCGACCACCACGGCGCGAGCCTGGGCAAGCAGCTCAACCGCGCGCAAGGTCAGCAGGCCGGCGTCCCCGGGTCCGGCGCCGACGAAGGCAACTCGGGCCTGCTCGGGGGCGCTCTCGCACTCGCTCGCCACTTCGGCCACACTCATGAGGGCCGCCTTCCGTCGGCGGGCACCGTGGCGGGCAGGAGCGCCCGCTCCCCCTGTCCGTGGAAGGCCAAAATCTGCAGTTCGGTGGCCATGTCGACATTGCGCACCACCACGTCGGCCGGGACAGTCAGGACGGCCGGAGCGAAGTTGAGGATGGAGCGAACGCCCGCGTCCACCAGAGCAGTGCAGCACTCCTGCGCCGCTTCCGGCGGAGTGGCGATCACGCCGATGGCGAGGCCGTGGTCGCGCACCAGCTCGGGTAGTTGACTCGTCGGCAGGATGGTCCGACCGGCCACCTTGAGTCCCACCAGCCGCTCATCGCTGTCGAGCAGAGCGATGATGGTGAACCCGCGCTCCTCAAAGCCTTGGTATGCCGCAAGCGCCCGTCCCAGGTTGCCCATCCCGACGATGGCGACTGGCCACTCCCGGGTCAGACCCAGCGCGCTAGAGATCTCGGCGATGAGGCGGGAGGCGTCATAGCCCACCCCCCGCACGCCATACGAGCCTAGGTGGGAGAGATCCTTGCGCAGCATCGCCGAGGACACCCCAGCTGCGGAGGCGAGCTCCTCGGAGGACACACTCGCGGTGCCGGCCTCCACCAATTCGGTCAGCGCCCGAAGGTATCCCGGCAGCCGAGCGACCGAGGCATCGGGGATGCCGCGCGGTGGGTCGATCGGGCTGGGCACACTGCGACCATACGCGCTTGTGAACAATTGCACAAAGTATTCCTCGGCCGGCTCGTGCGCCCCGCCTAGTTCGCGAGAGCGGCCCGTAGTCTCTCGGCGCTCACGCGCCAGAAATCGTGCTGCCGACCATCGACGAAGGTGACCGGAATCTGCTCGGCATACGCCTCCAGCAGGCTCGGCGACGCGTCGATGAGAGCCGCCTCCCAGCTCACATCCAGTTCGGCACACACCTGGGCAACAACCTCTTCGGCGAGCTCACACAGATGGCAGCCGGGGCGAGAGAGCACCACGACGCGGGCAGCCGGATCACGGGGGATCGGCACGGGAGCAGGCGGCATACGGGAGGTGTGGCTCAGAAGAAGACCGAACGCCTGGTCACGAGGACCTCGTGCAAGGACTGCTGGATGGTTTCGCGCACCTGGTCGGTGAGATCAAAGACCAGCATGGGATCATCTGCGGCCTCAGGCCCGTAACTCTCCGTGTGAATCGGTTCGCCGACCGCGATGATCCACTTGCTGGGCAGCGGGATCAATCCCAGTGGGCCGAGCAACGGGAAGGTCGGGGTGATGGGCGCATACGGAAGACCGAAGAGCCGGGCCACCGTGGTCATATTGCCGATGATCGGAGCGATCTCCTCCGCGCCGACGATGGCCACCGGGATGATCGGAACCTGCGCCTTCAGCGCCGTCGCCACGAAGCCGCCACGGCCAAAGCGCTGCAACTTGTAGCGATCCTTGAAGGGCTTGCCGACGCCCTTGAAACCCTCCGGGAAGACGCCGACCAACTCGCCGCGCGCGAAGAGCCCCTCAGCGTCGGCATTCGTGGCCAGGGTCGAACCGGCTTTGCGCGCAACCGTGCCCAGGAAGGGGGTTTGGAAGACCAGATCCGCTCCGAGCGCGCGCATGGCCCGGTGACGGGGATGCTCGTCGTGGATAGCGAGCTGGAGCATGAGGGAGTCGATGGCCACGGTGCCCGAGTGATTGGACACGACCAGGGCGCCGCCTTCGTCCGGGATGTTCTCGATCCCCCGTACTTCCACCCGGAACCACTTCTGGTAAATCGGGCGCAGGAGCGGGTAGAACACGCTCTCGGTGAAGTCCTGGTCATAGCCGAAATCATCGACGCGGTAGTCGCCATCGATCCGGCGCCGCAGGAAGGCCAGCGCCGCGGCCACGCCCTGCTCGATGTCCTCGGGAGCGACTCCGGCCGCGTGCGCAGCCGTGCGCAAGAGGGCGACCAGGGAGCCCACGGCCGCGCTAGGGTCAGGCAACGGAAGCGCGCTCAGCGCTCCCAGCAGGGAACCGCCCGGGCTACTCGACGCCGAAGCCTTGGCGGCCGTTGCTGGGCCGGAGGTCGGCGCGGACTGGGCTGACGCCGCGGGCGATGCCGGTGTTGCCGGCGATGCCGTTGTTGCGGGCGACGCCGACGGCCGGAAGGCATCGGCGGCATACGACTCATGGTCGGCCGGTGGCAGTTCGCTGGAGGAGGCCAGGGTCAGGTGGGCTCGCGAGCCGGCCCGCTCGTCGGCCAGTCGCTTGGCCCGCGGAGAAAGCCGTGGAACTCGGGTGCGCTCGCCCGACTGGCGGGCGGCCTTCTTCGAGGGTGCCGAGGAAATCACCGGGGTCGGGCGATGGGTGGTCGCCGGCGCCACTAGCACCGGTTCGGCGCCGATCAGCGGGGTGGAGGTCCGCTTGGCGCGCTCCCCCTTGGCCCGCGCCGCGCCCGCCGCGAGCGCGCTCTTCTTCTCGGCCATCAGCGTTCCTTTCCGGCAGCGGACGACAGCCGACCGCGGGTCGAGGAGATGAAGTCCACAAACGCCTCTCGCGTGGTGTACCGGGGCTCCAAGCCCAGCACCGAATGCATTCTCTCGGTGTCCAAGCCACGACCGAAGGCGAGCAGGGACAACTGATCGGGAGAGAAGTCCGCCAGGCCGAGGCGCTTGGCGAAGCCACCAACCGGTCCGGTGGCTTGCAGGACGATCGGCACCGGCACTCGGCGCGCCAGCGATACCGCCTGCATCACCGTCAGGACGCCCTCGCCAGCGACATTGATCGTGCCGGTCATCGAGCCAGTCGTCGCCAGCAGCATGCCAGCGACCGCATCGTCCTCGTGGACGAACTGCAGGCGGGCGTCATACCCCATGGGGACGGGGATGACCGGCAGGGTGAAGTAGTCGGTCATCGAGGTGCGGATCCGGGGACCGATCACATTGGCCAGGCGCAAAGTGACGATCTCGATGTCGGGTCGGCGGCGGGCGAACCCGCGGACATAGCCCTCAACCTCGACCGAATCCTTGCCGAAGCCACCCGAGGGCATCCGCTTGGCGCTCATGTCCTCGCTGAACATCGCGGGATCACGGCTGGTCGCGCCGTACACCGCGGCGGATGACTTCACGACGAGGCGCTTGAGCGAGGTGGCCTTCTGACAGGCGGCCAGCAACTGCATCGTGCCGATGACGTTGATCTCCTTCTGCGGAGACCGGCCACCGACCGAGGTTGGCGTGGCGATAACGTTCATGTGGACGACGGTGTCGACCTTGTCGTTCTCAATGACCTTGGCAATCATGGGATTGCGGATGTCGGCCCGAACGAAGGTGGTCCGCCCGAGATCGTGCGTAGGCGGGATGACGTCCACGCCGATGACCTTGGTGATCCCCGGGGTCTCGCTGAGTTTGCGCGCCACAATGCCGCCGAGATATCTCGACACCCCCGTCACCAGGACGACCTTCGCCATAGCAGGCAACCCTACCGACGATGGCGCATCCCCAACACCGTTCGCGATGCCGCTCACATCGCATCCCGCCAGCGAGACGAAAAGGCCCCACCGGCACTGCTGCCGATGGAGCCTGGTCGTGCGCGCGAAGCGAGCTAGTGAGGTCAGCTCACTTCTTGTTACGGCGCTGGTGACGCGTCTTGCGAAGAAGCTTGCGGTGCTTCTTCTTCGCCATGCGCTTGCGCCGCTTCTTGATGACAGAACCCATGTGAATCCCTTGCGAATGTTCGTGGGGTGGACCGACCGGTCAGCCTACCCCATACCGAGGGTGGCCCTGTCCCCAGCCCGCCCCGAAGACAGACACGGGGCACCCGCCATGCTGGCAGGCGCCCCGTGGCAGCACTGGGTGCTGATCTCTCACGCGGTGTCGACGAAGCTATTCCGGAGGTAGGCGTTGACCTCGTTCTCCGGCACCCGGAAGGACCGGCCGACGCGCACGGCAGGAAGGTCCCCGCCGTGCACCATGCGGTAGACGGTCATCTTCGACACGCGCATGATCGAGGCGACCTCGGCGACGGTGAGGAAACGAACCTCACCCAACTGACGCTCGGTGCTCATGTGCCCTCGATCTCTTGTGCGGTACGTGCAAGCGCAACCATAGGGGCTGATGTGACTATTGGGAAGCCGGTTGCGGAAGATTCCGCAGGATGTCCAGCCGACACGCCGAAAGCGCGGCGTATTTCGTGTCGGATCAGTCGTACCAGGCGTCCAGGCCGTGATGGCTGAAGACCGCTTCCCTGGTCGTCATGACCGCTCGATCGACGGGATTGTCTGGGTTATGCCCCATCGCCCAGGGGCGCACCCAGATCGGTAGTTGGGAGTCGGATAAGTCCCCCATCCGCAGGGGAGCGGTGTGCCCGGTGGCCCGCGCCACGTGATCCCGCCACGACTGCGGCGTGAGCGTCTGAGCCGGGATCGGCGCATGCGCCGCGATGGCCGTCAAATGGGTCCACGACCGGGGCACCACGTCCACCAGGGAGTAGCCGCCGCCGCCCAAGGCGACCCACTTGCCATCGCTGACATCGTGCGCGAGGTCGTGCAGCATCTCGTGGGCCCGGCGCTGGGCATCCATCGAGATCGCCAGGTGGGCGAGGGGGTCATCGATATGGGTATCGCAACCGTGCTGGGTGACCAGCAGCTGAGGGCGGAAGCTGCGGATGAGCGGCTCGACGATGGCTTCGATCGACCGCAGCCAGGCGGCATCGGTGGTTCCTGGCGGTAGCGCGACATTCGCTACGGATCCCTGCGCCTGGGAGCCGCCGATGTCCGCCGGCCAGCCAGTCCCGGGGAAGAGCACCCGCCCGGACTCGTGAATCGAAATGGTCATGACTCGGGGGTCATTCCAAAAGATCCGCTCGACGCCGTCACCGTGGTGCACGTCGATGTCGATATAGGCGACCCGCTCCGCACCATGGTCAAGCAGCCACTGGATGCCAACCGCGATGTCGTTGTAGATGCAGAATCCGCTGGCGTGGGTCGACATGGCGTGGTGCAGGCCGCCGCAGTAGTTCACGCCGTGATCGATATCCCCCTCCCAGACCTGACGGCACATCTCCACCGTGCCCTGGACGATCCGGGCGGAGATGTCATGCATGCCGATGAAGGCGGGATCATCGTCGGTACCCAGGCCGCGGCGCTCGTCGGCGGTCTTGGGGTCGACCGAGGCATGCTTCACCGCGTCGATATAGGCCCGCTCGTGAACCGTCTCGAGAATCTCGTCGCTGGCCGGATTCGGGCTCACCAGGGTCACCAGGTCCAGCACCCCGAGATCGCGGGCCAGCCGGGTGGTCAGATCCAGCCGGAGCGGACTCATCGGGTGGCTGGGGCCGAAGTTGTATGCCGTGAACCCGTCGTCCCAGATGACGCTCGTCCGTGGGGTCATGGTCGCAACGCTACTCTCGCGTGTGCTCAGCTCCCCAGCGGGAGGGTCATCGCGATTTCCTCCTGCCCATCGGCTTCACTCACCACGCGCATCGGGCGCCGATGGTGCGTGGGCCGGAAGCCGTAGCCGGAGGCAAAGGCGACCGCCCGGCCATTCTCGGTACCGACCCAGTAGTACAGCTGGTTTCGGCCGGCCTGAGCCGCGCTCGCTGCCCCCGCTCGTACCAACTCGGTGGCCACGCCGCTCCCCCGATGGTCTGGATGGACCCACAGCCCGAAGAGTTCGCCGGCATTCTCCTCCTCGTCGGCGGCACCAACACTGACCACACCCACAGGCTGCGAATCCACCATGGCCACCAGCCGCAGCGATCGCCGCATCCGCTCCCGCCAGAACTCTTCGGACTCGGATTGTTCGGCCTCCAGGCTCGCCACGAAGGCCGCTGGCGAGTCCTGCAGTGCGGCCAAGCGCACTCGGCGGTAGTTCTCCCAGTCCTCGACTCCGAGCTGTTTCACGGTGATGTCAGCCATGCCTCCACTCTCGCATGGCCCGCCCCGATCGCCGCAAGTCGCGCGGCCCCGCCCCTCCTGCCCAAGTCGAGAGTAGAGAACACGCCGTATGCCGCTCCCGCGACGCGGAGTGTTCTCTACTCTCGACTGGCTGGGGGGAGATGTGCGCGGCCGACCGGGCGGGCCATTTCGACCTCGTCGATACCGCCGTCTTCGGGGTGCCGCCAGGTCCGACCGGTCGCGATGAAGCCATGACGGTCGTAGAGCGCACGCGCCGCGGCATTCTCCTGCGCGACATCCAGCACGACTCGACTGAATCCTTGCGCTGCAGCCTCGGTCAGCACCGTGCCCACGAGCAGATCGCCCAGGCCGCGGCCACGCGCGGGCGGCGCGACCCACATCCCGATCAGCGCGACATCCTCGGCTTCGAGGTGCTCAAAGGTCCCCATGCCGACACTTCCGACCGGCCGATCGCCCTCCCACGCGAGCCAGGTCCAGGTCGTCTCCAGGCGCGCAACCAGGTCGTCGTCGCTGCGCCCCACCGTCCCGGCATAGGTGCTGCTGAAGGCCCTCGGAGCATCGAGCAGCATGGCCAGGCGCACCGCCCGCCAATGCGACACCTCGCCAGCGGTTGCCCGCCGGACGGCATACGGACCCATCAGCCGCTGGCCAGTTCCTTGGAGCGCTGGGCGGCGGCCTCCATGGCCGTGATGAAAGCGGCGCGGACTTTGTGGTCATCGAGTGCGCGCAGCGCCGCGGCTGTCGTCCCGCCCGGCGAGGTCACTTGCTCGCGCAAGACCGTGGGGTGTTGACCGGTTTCCCGAATCATGGTGGCCGCGCCAAAGAGGGTCTGGACGACGAGCTCAGTGGCAAGCGGGCGCGGCATACCCAGCACGACGCCGGCCTCGATCATCGCCTCGACCACGTAGAAGATGTATGCCGGCCCGCTGCCGGAGATCGCCGTGACCGCATCCTGCAATTTCTCCGGCACCTCGGCCACCCGGCCGGTCGCGGCCAGCAGTGAGCGCGCCTCGGCAAGGTGCTCGGCGCTGCAGTGGGCGCCACCGCTGATCGCCGCCATGCCCTGGTCGACCAGGGCCGGGGTATTGGGCATGACGCGAACGACCGCGCGACCTTCGGGCAGTCGGGTCGCCACGAAGTCCGTGGTGATCCCAGCAGCCAGGCTGACCACCAGGTTGTCCTCCTCGACGTGCGGCGCGATCTCCTCCAGGAGCGCTCCCATGTCCTGCGGCTTGACCACGAGCACCAGGGTGTCGGCGATCGCCGCGGCCTCGACATTGGTCAGCGCCCGGACGCCATAGCGAGCGGTCAGTTCCTGGGCTCGATCGTCGCGACGCTCGGTGATGACCAGATCGTGCGGCGAGTGTCCTGCCCGCAGCAGCCCGGACAGCAAGGTCTCACCCATAACGCCCGCGCCGAAGATGGCAACGGTGTGCGGCTCTTTCATGAGCCCACAGCCTATGCGGCGGCCCCGCTCGGGCGCCCGGGGATTATCCCTTGGACACCAACGAGCGCAGGAAGAAGGTCAGATTCGCCGGGCGCTCCGCCATCCGGCGCACCAGATAGCCGTACCACTGCGTCCCGAAGGGCAGGTACACCCGCATCTGATGCCCCCGATCCGCGATCCGGATCTGCTCATACGGGCGTATGCCGAGGAGCATTTGGAACTCGAAGGAGTCGGGGGTCCGGCCGTGCTCGTGGGCCAGCGCCCGCGCGATCTCCAGCAACCGCGGATCATGGCTGGCGACCATCGGGTAGCCCTCACCGGCCATGAGGACCTTGAGGCAACGCACATACGAGAGGTCAACCTCATCACCATCCTGGTAGGCCACCGAGGCTGGCTCCTTGTACGCGCCCTTGCAGAGCCGCACCCGAGAACCCGCGCCCGCCAGATCCCGGCAGTCGGCCTCCGTGCGATGCAGATAGGACTGCACCACCGCCCCCACCCAAGGGAAGTCCGCGCGCAACTCGCGCAGCACCTCGAGGGTGGCGTCGGTCGTGGTGTGGTCCTCCATGTCGAGGGTGACCGTGGTCCCCGCCGCCGCGGCGGCCTCACATACGGCGCGGGCATTCGCCAGCGCGATCTCGTGACCATCCTGGGGAAGGAAGAGACCGATCGCACTGAGCTTGATGCTGACCTCCGCCCGGCCGGCCTGGCTCAACCCGGCATCGGAGAGCTGAGCGAGCAGCCGCAGGTAGGTATCCCGGGTCGTATCCGCTTGGGTGCGTTCGGTGGTGTATTCGCCGAGGAAGTCGATCGTGCACAGGCGGTTGGTCGAGCCGAGCTCCGCGGCGACTTCAACGGCGTCATCGACCTGCTCACCCGACACATAGCGGCCCACCACGTCACGACTGACCGGTGCGCTGACGACGAGCTTCTTGACGGCCGAGGACTCCGAGACTTTAAGCAGGGCCGATCGGAGGACATCGCTGGCATCCATAGCCTCAACTTAGTCCCGCGTGGGCGTCAGGGAGTACGGCGTCGCAGAGTCAGGCTGCCCAGCGCCAACGAGACCACGATCCACCCCGCGACGATCAGGAGGGCCGACCAGGTATTCGGAAGCGGGTCGGAGTTGGTGGTGAGCTCTTTCATCGCGTCCACGGCATACGAGAGCGGCAGCACATCCGAGATCTCCTTCAGGCCGGTGGGCAGGGTGTCGCGACTGGCGAGCAGCCCGCACAGCAGGAACTGCGGGAGGATGAAGGCCGGCATGAATTGGACCGCCTGGAACTCCGTGCGCGCGAACCCGCTCGCCAGCAAGCCAAGCGCGGTACCGAGCAGGGCATCCAGCAGAGCGACCACGACGAGCAGCCACAGCGGGCCGGCAATGTCCAGGCCGCAGACCCAGACCGCGAAGGTCGTGGCCACGAGCGCCTGGATGACGGCCATGACTCCGAACGACAGGGCATACCCGAGCATGAAGTCACCCTTGCCCATCGGGGTGGTGAGCAGTCGCTCGAGGGTGCCCGAGGTGCGCTCGCGCAGGGTGGCCACGCTGGTCACGATGAACATCACGACGGCTGGGAAGACACCGAGCAGGGGGGCTCCAATGCGGTCGAAGATCGGCACCGGCGAGTCCTTGTAGACCCAGGCCAACAGCCCAATCAGGACACACGGCACCACGATCATCAGCGCGATGGTGCGGTGATCACCGCGCAACTGGCGAAGGATCCGGCTCGCGGTGGCCAGCGTGATGCGCGCACTCATGCCGCACTCCCCTGACCCTGTGCCTCGGCGCGGTCGATGAGCATGAGGAAAGCGCCCTCGGCGTCCGCGGCGCCGGTACGCGCCAAGAGTTCGGGCAGCGTGGAATCGGCGAGGATCTCGCCAGCCCGAATCAGCAGCAAGCGGTCGCAGCGGGTGGCTTCATCCATGACGTGACTGGAGACGATGACCGTCCGCCCAGACTCGGCGAGCCGGCGGAAGATCGTCCACAGGTCGCGGCGCAGCACTGGGTCCAGGCCCACCGTGGGCTCATCGAGCACCAACACATGCGGGTCGCCAACGAGCGTGCAGGCCAAGGATGCCCGGGAACGCTGTCCGCCACTGAGACGGCCGACCAGCGCATCTGCGTGATCCGCCAGATCGACGTCCGTGATGGCCTGGTCAACCGCGCCAGGCGGCGCGCCCACCACCTTGGCGAAGTACTCGACGTTGTCGCGGACGGTGAGATCGGCATACACGCTCGGCGCCTGGGTGAGGTATCCCACGCGCTGGCGCAGGGACTCGCTGCCCGCTTCCTGCCCCAGGACCTCGACGGTTCCCGAGTCGATGACCTGGACGCCGACGATGGCGCGCATCAGCGTGGACTTGCCGCCGCCGCTGGGGCCGATCAGCCCCACCAGTTGGCCTCCCGGGATGCTCACCGACAGGCCGGGGAGAACGAGCCGGGTGCCGCGCGTGACCCGAAGGTTGTCGATGACGATGGCTGGCTCCGACGAGTTATTCATCACCTGATGAAATCTAGTCTTTTGCCGGCTGACCCACAAGAGGGGTTCCCGCCGCGCTGCCGGTCTCGAGAATGCCTTGGATGGCCGGGCCGATCCGGGCTATCAGCTCCTCGGCGCACAGATCGCTGATCTCCGGTAGCCGGAGGATGTATCGCGTCATCGCCAGGCCCACCATCTGGGTGGTGACCAGGCCCACGCGCAGCTCGCGCTCCGCTGCCGTCAGCGTCGAGGTAGCCGGATAGGCATCCACGACGCGCGACATAATTTCCTGGGTGACGAACTCCCGAACCTGTTGAGCGGCTTCATGATTCGTCAACGTGGTGCGCACAGCGCCGATCAGGGCCGCTTGATTGGCCGGGTCGTCCCAGGTCTCGATGAAGACCGCCACCAGGCGGGCACCCAGGCCCTGCGGTGGCCCCTCAAGCGCGTGCATCACTCGCGCCCCAGGGTTGATAGGTACCGCCATGACCGCCGCGAAGAGGTCAGATTTGCCATCGAAATAGTGGTGTACGAGGCGGGGATCGACACCCGCGGTTCGGGCCACGCCGCGGATCGACGTCCCGTCATATCCGGTGGCGGCAAACTCCGTGCGGGCGGCCTCCAGGATCAGGGCACGGGTGTTCTCCCCGCCCGGACGCCGTCCTCGCCTCATGCGTGCACTATCCCACGCGGCTCACGAGGTGCAGTCGAGCGAACGCAAGCGCCTCGGCGAGATCGAGCTCACGCTGCCCCTCGTCGCTGCGACGGGTTCCCACCTCGACCACGACATGCCCCGAAAACTGTTCCGCAGCAAGGGTTTCCAACACTTCGGCGCAGGGCTGCCCACCCCTGCCCGGCACCAGGTGCTCGTCCTTGAAGGACCCCATGCCATCGGCCAAGTGCAGGTGAGTGAGGCGCTCCCCCAGTGCGGCCACCATGGCGAGGGCGTCCGAGCCCGCGGTGGCCGTGTGCGAGAGATCCAAGGTCACGTGGTCGTAGGCCTGCGGAACCGGGTCCCAGTGCGGTGCATACGCCTCGAGCTCACGTTGCCGTGGCCCCCGCCAGGGGTACATATTCTCGACCGCCAGCACCATTCCGGTATCCGCTTCGCGCAATGCCACCCCTTCCACGAAGCCCGCGGCATACTCCTTCTGCCACCGGAACGGCGGGTGCAGCACAACCGTGTCAGCGCCGACCTCGAGGGCCAACTCGATCGATCGATCGACCTTCTCCCAAGGATCACTGCCCCACACCCGCTGGGTGACCAGCAGCGTGGGCGCATGGATGGAGACGATCGGTATGCCGCTGTGCTCGACGAGCCTGCGCAGCGCCCCAGCCTCCTGGGTCACCGGATCGGTCCACACCATGACTTCGATGCCGTCGTAGCCAAGCCGCTCGGCGAGTGCGAAGGCGGAGGCGCAGTTCGTCGGGTAGCAGGAGGCCGTGGATAAGGCGACGTGAGCCGAGGAGGGCGTCAGCATGCTCACTCCAGGTGGTCCAGCCGACGCAAGATGATCCCCTCCCGCAAAGCCCACGGGCAGATCTCAAGTTGGTCCAAACCGAGTAGGTCCATGGTGGCGTCGGCGACAATCGCCCCCGCGAGAAGTTGGTGGGCCCGAGCGCTGGACACCCCCGGCAGCTCGCCGCGTTCCGCCACGGACATCCGGGCGATCAGCGGCAGCTGCTCTTGGAGATCCACCCGGCGCAGTAGCCGCGCGGCATACATCCCTGCCGAGGACGGTGCTGCGCCGGTGATCCGCGCAAGCGAACGCATCGTCTTGGAGGTGCCGACCGCATGATCGGGGCTGCCGGCCTTGGCCAGCGGTCGCAGCTCGGCGGCGATCATGGCCCGCACGCGCTTGCGCGCCTCCCGCAGGGCGCCCTGAGTCGGCGGATCTCCAGGGAGCAGGTCCCGGGTGACCCGGCCGGCGCCGAGCGGCAGCGAGATGGCAATGTCGGGGTCCTCGTCCATGCCCTGGGCGAGTTCGAGTGAGCCCCCGCCGATGTCGGCCACCAGCAGGGTTCCCGCAGACCAGCCGAACCAGCGACGAGCGGCCAGAAAGGTCAGCCGGGCCTCGTCAGCGCCGGAGAGCACCGACAAAGCCAAGCCCGTGCTGCGCTGGACGTGCGCGAGGACCTCATCGCCATTGACCGCCTCCCGGATCGCTGAGGTGACAAAGCCGGTGAGCTCCTCGCAGCCCTGGTCCTCGGCCACCTGCTGACATTCCTGCACAAAGGCGGTCAGTTGGTCCCGCCCGCTGTCCGCAATGCGATGGTCATCGGTGACGTGCTCAGAGAGACGCAAGACCACCTTGTGCGACATCGCGGGCAGCGGTTGCGCCCCGGATGAGTGCGCGTCGACAACGAGGAGGTGCACCGTGTTGGAACCGACGTCGATGACTCCCAGGCGCATAGGGCACACGGTAGTCGCTGCACGCAACACCCCCGGCCACATAGGGTGGGGCTCGTGGCTGAGACCCCAGACACGCGCGCCGACGAGACACCCCTGGACATTGCCCGCATGTGGGTGGAGTTCACCGACCCAGCGAATGCCGCGCAGCGATTCCGTTGTGACCTCACCTGGCTGACGTCGTCGTGGACGTGCATCTTCGGTTCCGGCTGCCGCGGGATCTACGCCGACCGTCCGGACGACGGCTGTTGCACCTTGGGTGCGCACTTCTCCGACCAGGACGATCTTGAGCGAGTTCGCGAGGTGGCCGAGACGCTCGGACCGGACGAGTGGCAGTACCACCCGGGACGCAAGGTCGAGCGGCTCAAGTCCTGGACCCAGAAGGAGGACGGCGTCCGCAAGACCCGCGTCGTTGACGGTGCCTGCATCTTCCTCAATCGGCCGGGCTTCCCCGCTGGCGCCGGATGCGCGCTGCACCAGCACGCCATTCTCACCGGCCGACCGCCGGTCGAGGTGAAGCCCGATGTCTGCTGGCAGTTGCCGATTCGCCGGTCCTATCGCACGGTGACCAGGCCCGACGAGAGCAGCTACCTCGAGATCACCATTGCCGAGTACGACCGGCGGGGTTGGGGGCCTGGCGGGCACGACCTCGAGTGGTACTGCTCGGGCAACCCTGAGGCGCACGTCGGTCGCGAGCCGGTCTATCGCTCGCAGCGGGCCGAGCTCACCGAACTCATGGGTGCGGCGGCCTATGCCGAGTTGGTCGTGCGCTGCGAAGCCCATATTGCGTACATCCGCCGTGCCCGAGCGGCTGGGGCACGGGCGTTGATCCCGCTCATGGTGCATCCGGCCACGGTCGAGGCGGGCACCTTGGGTGGCCGGCGGGTTCGCGTGCGGCGCCAGCCAGCAGCCAAGCGCGCCCCGCGCAAGAAGTCGTGATCCGCAGCCCCAACATCTGGGACACCCCGCAGATCTACGAAGTCGAGAATGTGGCCTCTGATCAGGCCGGCGCGATCGACTCGAGAATCATTGCGCTGCAGGCCTTCTCTGGCTCCGTCGTGGTCGATCTTGGGTGCGGCTCGGGGTTTCATTTGCCGCGATTCGCGGGGTATGGCGCCCGCGTGATCGGCGTCGAGCCGTACGGCCCGCTGGTGGCCGCGGCCCGCGATCGAGTTCGGCGCGAGGGCGTACCCGCGGAGGTCCTGGCGGGTTCAGCCGACGCCCTGCCACTCGCGGACAACTCGGTGGACCTGATCCATGCACGGTGGGCGTACTTCTTCGGCGGCGGCTGTGAGCCGGGGATCGCCGAAGCGGCCCGCGTGCTGCGACCTGGCGGACTGCTCACCGTGATTGACAATGACGCGACGCGGTCGACCTTCGGCTCGTGGTTTCGATCCGCGTACCCGGCTTACGATCCCATTGGAGTGCAACGCTTTTGGGATCGTCAGGGCTTCGTCACGGAGCACCTAACGATCTGGTGGACCTTCAGCTCTCGAGAGGATCTTGAGGCTGTCGCCCGGATCGAGTTGCCACCCGAGGCCGCAGAACGAGCGCTCGCTGCGCATGAAGGCACGACCGTGGACTACGGGATTGCGTTGCGCTGGAAGCGGTTCTAAGAGCGGTCAGCTCGCGATGGCCGGCAGATGCACCCCGGCCATCATGCACCGGGCTGAGCCACCAGCGTGCTCGATGGTGGGGACGTCGACAGTGAGGACATCGACCCAGGAGTCGACCGCCGACCGTGAGCGGCGGCTCAATGACCGCCACCCCCGCGAGGACATCACCAGTAGGGCCGCGCCCGAGCCACGGACCTCAAGGGCATTGCCGGCAAACTCACCAACCTGTTCGTGGGTCAGGCTGATGACGTGGCGACCGGCGGCTTCCAGTTCATCGCGCACGATGCGGCGGTCGAGATCCGAAGCGATGGCATCCAGGCACACCAGGGCCACATCGGTGCCGACCGCCATCATCACATTGGTGTGATAGATCGGGTGTCCCAGGCGGTCCACTGCGTCGAAAACCACTGCGCGATAACCGTGGTCGCTGCAGAACTGTCGCAGCAAGGTCTCGTTGACTCGATGCGAACGACAGACGTAGGCCACCCGGGTGTCATGGTCAAGGACGAGGACACCGGTCCCCTCGAGGTACTGGCCAGCCTGCTCCCAGGCCGAGTAGTCGCGGACATGAGTCACGGCATACTGCCCGCGCAGGGTGTCCACGATGTCGGTGCGACGCTCGCCTCGGCGGTTGCGGGCCTTCATCGGATACAGCGTGAGGGCACCATCGTCGTGTGTGCTGAACCAGTTGTTGGGGAAGACCGAGTCCGGGGTCAACCGACCGGTGTCCTCGAAGAGATGCACTCGCACGCCGCGGTCAGTGAGGCGGTCGGCCATGATCGAGACTTCGCGATAGGCCGCCTGGGCAACCGCACGCTCGTCGCCGCGGGGAGCGGTCATGTAGGTGTTGTCGCCACACTCGGCCAGGTTCGGGGCGAAGAGATGGGGGCGGACCATGACGACCGCGGCCGGAGCCTGCTGGCTGCCTCCGCCGGAACCACCCAATCGGGGCGCGGGTGCGTCGATCACCGTCATGGTCATGATGGTGAGGCACCGAGACTGTCGTCACCATGCCTTCTCCGTCCGCAATTCGGCCACGAGGTGCCCATTATGGTCAGGCGTTTGTACACTTTGGTCATGATTGCGCTTGACAGCCTCGACCGCGCCCTCATCGCGCGGCTGCGGGCCGACGGCCGCGAACCGGTGGCCACCCTCGCCAAAGAGTTGCATGCGGCACGCGGGACGATTCAGTCCCGGATCACGCGACTGCTCAGCGAGGGTGTGATTCGGCGCTTCACTGTCGAGCTGGATCCCGGGCTGGAGATGCAGACAGTGCGCGCGCTCACGACGATCGCCTTGACCGGCACGACCTCGCGAGCGGTGCTGCCGGCGCTGCGAGCGATCCCGGCAATCCGCTCTGTGCACACCACCAATGGCACCTGGGACCTGGTTGCCGAGGTGGTCACCGGCAATCTCAGCGAACTCGACGGCGCACTGGGAGCGATCCGCGCCATTCGTGGCGTGAGCACGACGGAGACCTCGATCCTGCTGGCCTCGATCAGCTGACGTGAGGGCGGCCCAGTCCGCGGCCACCCTGGCAGATCGGTGAGCACCTGCGCTTAGGCGTCGAGGTCAAGCGCAATGTCGAGGATCGGCGAGGAGTGCGTCAGCCCGCCGACGGACATGTAATCGCAGCCGGTCGCGGCGTACTCGGCGGCCACCTCAAGGGTCAGCCCCCCAGTCGCCTCGATCTCGACGGCTTCACCGGTCGCCCGGACCGCCTCGACGGTGGCGCGCAGCAGCTCCGGAGACATGTTGTCGCACAACAGGAATCGCGCGCCTGCCCCGACCGACTCCAGTGCCTCGGCCGTAGTGGTCACCTCAACCTGGATCGGCACCTCGGGGAAGCGCGCTCGCACTGCGTCATAGGCTGCCGTCAAGCCGCCGGCGGCAAGCTTGTGGTTGTCCTTGATCATCGCCACGTCATACAAGCCCATGCGCTTGTTGGTGCCCCCGCCGCAGCGGACCGCGTACTTCTCCAGCGCCCGCATTCCCGGCGTGGTCTTCCGGGTGTCCAGCACCAGACACGAGGTGCCGGCCAACTGGTCCGCCCAACGACGGGTATGCGTGGCCACCCCGGAGGTGCGACACAGGATGTTCAGAATCGTTCGCTCCGAGACCAGCGTGACCTGCGTGGAACCGCGCACGGTGGCGAGGTGGTCACCGCGCTTGACCCGGGCCCCGTCCTCGACATGCACCTCGACCTCGGGGCGGGCGGCGCCCATTCGCGAGGCCACTGCTGCAAGCACCAACTCGATCACCGGTAGCCCTGCGACCACCCCATCGGCCCGAGCAATGACATGCGACAACGACGTCTGCGATACCGGGATCGTTGCGGTCGTCGTCACATCGACGCCATCACGAAGATCCTCATCGAGCGCAGTCTCGACAACGCGCCGTGCTTCAGCATCGGGGAACCCAAAATCCGTCACGACAGTCCCTTTCCATCCGCAGGTCGTTCACTCACCGTCGGCAAGCCGTCCGCGTCCACTTCGATGCTTTGGCGCACCACGAAGCGCCGATCATCCTGGTCCGGATAATCGAGACGGACATGCCCACCACGAGTCTCCTCGCGCCGACTCGCCAGCAGGGTGAGCACCTGGCCAAGGTGCAGCAGGTTTGACGTCTCCCACGACGGCGGGCCGGGTTCGGCGACGGAGGGAGGCAATGCCGCCAACTCGTTGAGCACGGCCATCGTCTCGCCTAGCGCCTCACCCGAGCGCACCGGACCCGAGCCTCGCGTCATTGCGCGCTGGAGGCCCAGTCGATGATGCGCGTCCAGGAGATCGGCTCCGTCGCGCCCACGCGCGGCCTCGCGCAAGGGCAGGGTGCCCGCTGGAATGCGGGCAGCGATGTCGTCGGCAATGCGGTGGGCAAAGACCAAGCCCTCCAACAGCGAGTTCGAGGCCAGCCGGTTGGCCCCATGGACGCCCGTGCAGGCGCACTCCCCGCACGCATACAACCCATCGATGGAGGACCGGCCCACAAGGTCCGTCTCCACCCCACCGGAGGCGTAGTGCTGCGCCGGGGCGACCGGCAAGAGTTGGGTGGCAGGGTCGAAGCCCAATTCTCGGCACCGAGCCACGATGGACGGAAAACGCTCCGCCAGGAAGTCAGCGCCCAGGTGCCGCGCGTCCAACCAGACGTGATCGCGATCCTGCTCGCGCATCACTCGCAGGATCGCCCGCGCGACGACATCACGCGGGGCCAGATCCGCCAATGGGTGCTCGCCCTGCATGAAGCGTCGCCCGGCGTCGTCCACAAGGAAGGCACCCTCGCCACGGACGGCCTCGGAAATCAGCGGCTGTTGTCCGGTCGAGCCTTCGCCCAGGAAGAGCACCGTGGGGTGGAACTGGACGAACTCCAGGTCCGTGATCCGGGCACCAGCCCGCAGCGCCGCGGCCATGCCATCCCCGGTAGCGACCGGCGGATTGGTCGTCGAGGTGTAGATCTGCCCCAGTCCGCCCGTGGCCAGAACGACGGCCCGAGCGAATGCCGCACCGACGCCGTCGACCTGGCCCTCGCCGATCACGTGCAGCGTCACCCCGCAGGCAGCGCCATCTGCGGCGGTCAGCAGGTCAACGACCAGTGCGTGTTCGATGACCTCAATGCCGGGGTCCTCCTGGACTCGGCGAAGGGCCTCGATGAGGGCGCGCGAGATCTCCGCACCCGTGGCATCGCCTCCGGCGTGTGCGATCCGGTCGCGATGGTGTCCCCCCTCCCGGGTCAGTTTGATCTCACCATCGTCTTCGCGGTCGAACTGGGCTCCGAGAGAGACCAATTCACGAACTCGATCTGGCCCCTCGGTCACCAGGGCCCGCACCGCGTCGACATCGCACAAGCCCACCCCGGCAACCAGCGTGTCCTGCAGATGGTCTTCCGGTGAGTCGTCCGGATCGAGCGCGGCAGCGATGCCGCCCTGCGCCCAGGCCGTGGACCCGGCCGAGAGCACCGTCTTGGTGACCAGCAGAACCCGGCCGACCTGTTCGCGCAGACGCAGCGCACAGGTGAGTCCGGCGATACCCGAACCCACGACGATGACATCAGCGGTGGTCGTCCACCCGGCGGGTGGCGCGGTCAATCGGCGGGGAATGGGCTGGCAGGGCAGCGGCAGCGCCAGGGAGGCCGACATAGGCGTGGTCATGGGGTAATCGACTCCTCAGACGTCGGCGTTTGCCCGAGCGAAAGGCACATCGGAGAAGACGTCGATGGCGCCACCTCCGGGGCCTACCACGACGGGCGTGTTGTCAATGAGCCGCGTCGTGCCCACCCGGGCAGCGACCGCCAGGAGGGCCTCGCCGCGATACCACTCGGGGACATCGGCCAAGGTATGCGGGTGCACCAGGACGAGGTAATCCACGAGGGCAAGCGGCTCCTCGACCAGCACCTCGCGGGCAGCCCGCCGGATGGCCGACGGCCCGAAGGGAGCAGCCCCGGCCCCGGCTCGCAGCGCGGCCGATAGGCACAGGGCCACCTCGCGGTCGGATTCGGTGAGGTACATATTGCGGCTACTCATGGCCAGCCCATCGGACTCACGCACCGTGGGCACGGAGACCACATCCACCGGGAAATCCAGGTCCTTGACCATCCGCCGAATCAGCAACAACTGCTGGGCGTCCTTTTGGCCGAAGTATGCCGACCGCGCGGCGGTCAAATGCAAGAGCTTGCCCACGACGGTCAGCACACCATCGAAATGCCCGTGCCGGGACTTGCCTTCGAGCACCTCACCCAGCGGACCGCTCGCCACTCGCACGCCGGGATCGCCATCGGGGTACACCACGTCCGGCGTCGGCGCAAAGACCACGTCCACACCGGCGGTCGTGCAGATCTCCATGTCCGCATCGAAGGTGCGTGGGTAGCGCGAGAGATCTTCCTTGGGGCCGAACTGCAGCGGGTTCAAGAAGATCGTCACGATGACATGATCGTGACGCTCTCGCGCCGCGCGGATCAGGGTGGCGTGCCCATCATGCAGGGCACCCATGGTCATCACGACCGCGACATCGCGGCTGGAGAGGGCCTCCCGCGCAGCCTTCAACTCGCTGCGGGTGTGGGCGACGACAGGCGTGGTCATGCGCGTGGCTCCTGGTCGGCGAGGGTGTGGAGGAGGGGTTCGGCAGCAGCGGCGCTCAGCCGACCATCATCGAGAGCCCGCAGCGCGGTGGCTCGGGCCATGGCGAGATAGGTCCTCCGGATATCGGGCGCGAGCCGGTCGAGTTCGCGCAGGTGGGACTCCACCGTACCCACGTCGCCGCGAGCGACGGGACCGGTGAGGGCAGAGTCACCGAGCCGCAGCGCGTTGTCCAGAGCCGCTCGGGTGAGCGGCCCAAGGACCCGATCCGGGGTCTGCGTGCCGGTCGCGCGATTCAGGATCTCTCGAGCCTCCGCGATCAGAGTGACCAAGTGATTAGCCGCGTGGGCGAGAGCACAGTGGTATGCCGCCCGCTCACCCTCGGCGACCCACACGACCTCACCACCCATGTCCATGACGAGCGCCTCGGCGATCGGGCGGAGCTCGTCGGCGCAGGTGGATCCGAAGACACAGTCGCGGAGCCGGTCGAGGTCCATCGAGGTGCCGGTAAAGGTCATCGCCGGATGCAGCGCCAACGGCAGGGCGTGCTGGGCCCGGGCCGGCTCAAGGACCCCGGTTCCACTGCGCCCGCTGGTGTGCACGACAATCTGCCCGGCCTGCCACCCACAGGTCCGCGCGATCCCCTCGACCATCGCCGCAAGGGCGTCATCGGGCACCGCGAGGAGGATGAGGTCAGCGGCCTGGACGAGGTCCTGGGCCGCCATGATCGGGACACCCGGCAGCAACGACGCCGCGCGCTCCAGGGATGCTGAGCTCACGGCATACGCGCCCATGATCTGGTGGCCGGCCGCGCCCAAGGCCGCGCCCAAGACTGCGCCCACGCGGCCAGCGCCGATGACGCCGACCCGCAGCCGGGCGGGGTGTGCCTGATCCACCACGAGCGGTAACGCTACCCGTATGCCGCCACGCCCGCTGGTGCGGCAGACTGGCGGGGTGACCGTGACGCCACCCCCCTCCACGACAACGCGAGACGTTGGGGTGGGCGTCGGCGGCTTGGCGACCTCGGACATGGTGCTGAACATCGGTCCCCAGCACCCTGCCACCCATGGCGTGCTCCGGCTCAAGATCGTGCTCGATGGCGAGCGCATCGTCAGCGCGGACCCGGTGATCGGCTATATGCACCGCGGCGTGGACAAACTCTTCGAGGTCCGCGACTACCGGCAGATCATCGCGCTGACCAATCGCCATGACTGGCTGGCGGCCTTCGGCAATGAGCTGGGCATCGTCTTGGCGGTCGAGTCCATGCTCGGCATGGAGGTGCCTGAGCGGGCGGTTTGGCTGCGCACGCTCCTGGCCGAGCTCAACCGCGTGCTCTCGCACCTGATGTTCCTCGGGTCCTACCCGCTCGAACTGGGCGCGATTACCCCGGTCTTCTATGCCTTCCGCGAGCGCGAAGAGATCCAAGCGGTCATGGAGGAGGCCACCGGCGGTCGAATGCACTACATGTTCAACCGGGTCGGCGGCCTGCGGGAGGATGTGCCGGCAGGCTGGACCGGCCGGGTTCGCGAGGCCTTGACCGCCGTTCGTCGACGCCTGCCCGATCTGTTCTCCCTCGTCTCCGGCAATGACATCGTGATCGCGCGCACTCGCGGCGTTGGCGTCCTGGATGCCGCCACCTGTGCGGCATATGGCGTCACCGGACCCATTGCCCGCGCGAGTGGGCTAGACCTGGACCTTCGGCGCGATCAGCCCTACCTCGCGTATGCCGAGTTGTTCGCCCCTGGTGGCCCTGGGCGGGTCGTGACCCGGAGCGCCGGGGACTGCATGGCGCGCTTGGAGGTCCTGCTGGAGCAGTTGGAGGTCTCGCTCGATCTCGCGCAGGCCTGCCTCGATCGGCTGGAGACCCTGCCGGCCGGGCCGGTGAACCAGCGCTTGCCCAAGGTGCTCAAGGTGCCCGAAGGCGAGCACTATGCCGTCACCGAGAATCCGCTGGGCTTCAACGGATACCTCGTGGTCTCGCGCGGGGAGAAGACCCCGTGGCGCTGCAAGCTGCGCTCAGCGTCATTCTCCAATGTCCAGGTACTCAGTGAGATGCTGCCGGGACATCTGGTCTCGGACATGGTGGCGATCCTGGGGTCGATGTTCTTCGTCGTGGGCGACGTCGACAAGTGAGCATGCGCTCGAGCTAAACCACTCGCCTCGAGTGTCGGGTAGTGGTCCCTCTGGCCCACTGAGAACAGCCACAACCCGACACTCGACTCACCACCGCAGCCCCAAAGCGACCCGGAGACGGGCCAGTAGTTGCGCCCGGCGAAACTCCTGGAAGACGTCCTCGGCGAAGAACTCGACATACCTCCAGCCCTCATCCGTCGCGAGATACCGCCGATGCACGTCATCGCTCAACCGGCGGCGATCGGCGTGATGCACGCCCTGGTATTCCGCGATCACCCGCTGTTCACGCCATACGAAATCGCCTCTGAGCATCCACCCGCCCGCCTCGAAACTCACCTCGGCGTTCAGTTCTGGCTCCGGGAGGCCACCCCAGTGAAACACCAGGCGAGCACGGCTCTCCATGGCCGAGGCAGATCCGGCTCGAGCGAGGTCATGCGCGGCCAAGAGCATCCGTTTGCCTCGCGGACGAACCCGGGAGGTCAACGTCTCGAGAAGATCGGCCCTGAGCTCATCCGCCCGCGCCCCAGGCGGCCCCAGGATCGCATCCGCGAGCACGACGAGATCGTCCACCGAGCACCGAGCCCGCCCGAACGCACCGACATCGCACCAGGTATCGGCCAGCGAGGTCAGCGCCAAGCCACCGTGCTGGACAACTCGGCGGCTCTCCGCCCCTCGATGCGCCTGACAACCCGCTCGCTCCACTGCGCCGTGTCTCGTATGGCCGATGACATGCAGCAGCGTGTGGTCCTCAAGACGCCGAGGCAGTGGCAGGCCCCAGAGGGCCGCTGCAGTGGAGTGCGAAAACGCAACGTGGTCGGGCAAAGCGAGCGCGAATGCCGCGGCCCGCTCATGGAGGGCGGTTGGCGGGTTCGCGGCATACACAGACCTGGTGGGTCGACCCAGATCTGAGGATCGAAGCCGACCACGCGAGATCCCCTGGTCCGCAGCCGCGCGCACCGTGAATGGTCCTGACGCCAGGTCATCGGGGAGACTCGCAGGTCGTCGCACGCGGCCAATGATCCGTGCGATGGCGAAAGAGCGGGATTTCTATCCCCAGCGGCTCTTCGAGTGTCGGGTAATGGTCCCTCTGGGGCCCTGAGAGGAGCCACAACCCGACACTCGACTCCGTGTCCGAGGTCTCAGGCGGCCGGGTCTTCAGGTGGCGGTGGGACTCGGCACCATGATTGCGCCACCAAACCCGCGGCGACCAGCACCAGCGCCACCAGCACTTGGAGGCCGAGCCACCACGCGCGCTCGTGGTTCGCGATCAGCTCCAGGTCCGAGAGAACGACGAGGAGTTGCCCGAGGTACCACCCCGTCACCGCAGCGCCAGTCAGGGCGGAAGCTTGCGCCAACACTACGGCGCGGGCGGCCCGAAGAGCCTGCTCTGTGGTCGCGGAGGAGGCCGAGCCTCGCAGGTGCTGGCGTACCGGTCGAGCAAACCAGAGCACCAGGGCGGCCATCACCAGCAAGAGCATCCCGGCCAGCCACGAGGGCGAGGCCACCAGTTGACCTGAGCGCACCACGAAGAGCCAGATGGCGCCGGATATCACCGTGGCGACGAGGCCAATGACCACCAATCGCGGCCAGCGAATCTCTCTGGGGTTCACAGCAATTCACCCTTGGCAAGCTCGGCAACCGGAATGACAGCGTTCCCCACACGAGCCGATCCGGCAGGGTCGGCCTCGAGCCAGGGCCGCACCACGAATCCGCGCTCATGGGCTCGCGGGTGCGGCAACAGCAGCGCCGGACCCGGGCTCAGCCACTCGGAGTCCGTTCCTGGGATGCCCCACTGGATCAGGTCCAGGTCGAGGGTCCGCGGCCCCCAACGAACCGCACGCACCCGACCGGCCTCGGCCTCAATCTCATGCAGGGCGCGCAGCAAGCGCGGGGCGGACCAGCGAGTGCGCCCGACCACGACAGCATTGGCGTATGCCGGCTGCTCCGGTCCGCCGACGGGTTCGGTGTCAATCACGCTCGACGCCCGCACCTGGGTCAGCAGGCCGGTGAGGCGGTCGATAGCGGACGTGACTGCGGCGGCGGGATTGTCCAGATTGGCCCCCACGGCGATGACCACCGGCACCGGTGCACGCCGCCTCATCACGGTGACCGTCACATCGCCGAAGGGCACGCCCACCGGCGCCTGCGGCTTGTGGACGGTCACTCGGACCTCATCGACCAAACGATGCTGGCCGAGCACATCGGCCGCAATCCGCTCGGCCAGGGCCTCGATCAGATCCAGCGGCTGGCCTTCGATGTGCGCCAGCGCCAAGGCGCCGATCTCGCCGTAGTTCACCGTGTCCCCCAGGGCATCGCTCGCCCCGGCCCAGGACAGGTCGGCCTCGAGTTCGACGTCGACGACGAACTCCTGGCCGTCACGCCGCTCGTGCTCGAAGACACCGTGGAAGCCGCGCCCGCGCACGCCAGCCAGCCGGATGAGATCAGCCATCGCTACCCCGCAGGGCGTCCCTAACATCGAAGGCGTCGACCGTCGAGCGCACATCATGAACCCGCACAGCCCAGGCGCCATGATCCGCGGCATACGCGCTCGTCATCGCCGTGGCCGTATCCCGGTCCAAGGCGGGGCGCTCCGAGTCCGGCCCCCGCCCGACCAGACCCAAGAACTTCTTGCGGGAAGTCCCCACCAGGACGCGGTGCCCCATCGCGGCCACGACGTCCAAGCCCCGCAGCAACTCCCAGTTGTGCTGCGCGAGTTTGGCGAAGCCGAATCCCGGATCCAGCACGATCCGATCCGGATCGACGCCCACCTCCGCCAGGGCCTCCACGCGGGCGGTGAGCTCGCGGCATACGTCCGCCACCACATCGTCATAGACCGCACGGGATTGCATGTCCACCGAGTGTCCGCGCCAGTGCATGGCGATGTAATCCACCCCGGCCTCAGCAACCACGCGGCCCATGTCGGGGTCCGCTGCACCACCGCTGACGTCATTGACGATGGTGGCACCCGCATCGAGCGCCGCCGCGGCCACCCGCGCTCGCATGGTGTCGATGGAGACCGGCACCCCCACATCCACGATGCCGCGAATGACCGGGATCACCCGGCGCCACTCCTCGTCCTCGGCCGGGCGCACCGCGCCCGGTCGGGTGGACTCGCCGCCGATATCGAGAATGGCCGCGCCATCGGCGACCAGCTGCTCCGCGTGGGCGATCGCCGCGCTCGTCGAGAACCACGCTCCGCCGTCACTGAAGGAATCGGGCGTCACGTTAACGACGCCCATGATGAGCGGGCGGGCCAGCGCCACGGTCAGCTCTTGCCGCCGAGCAGCAAGGACATCGCCTCGGCTCGCGTGGCCGCATCACGCAACTGGCCACGAACGGCCGAGGTGATCGTGCGGGCGCCGGGCTTGCGTACGCCGCGCATGGTCATGCACAGGTGCTCGGCCTCGACCACCACGATGACCCCTTGAGCGTTCAGATGGTCGACCAGGGCGTCGGCGATCTGCGTGGTGATGCGCTCCTGGACCTGAGGGCGGCGCGCAAACACCTCGACAAGCCGAGCCAGCTTGGAGAGCCCGGTCACTCGCCCGTCGGTGCCGGGGATATACCCGACATGTGCAATCCCATGGAATGGCAATAGGTGATGCTCACAGGTCGAGTACAGCGGGATGTCCCGCACAATGATGAGCTCTTCGTGGTCGATAGGGAAGGTCGTCGCCAAGACCTCTGCGGGATCCTGGCGCAGCCCGGCAAAGAGTTCGGAATACGACCGCGCGACGCGGGCAGGGGTCTCCTGCAGACCCTCGCGGTCCGGGTCCTCGCCGATGGCGATCAGCAACTCCCGAACCGCGGCCTCGGCCCGCGCCGCGTCGATCGGTGGATGGGTCCCGTCCGCGGACTCAGGCATCGGGATTGAGCCGATCGGTCTCGGGCCCCTCGATCACCTTGACGGCGGGGCTGTCGACCTGCACTCCGGTGGCGCCCGCCTGAGCCGCGTGGTCAATCGCTTGCTGCATCGACTCCTGCTGCTCCAGCGCGGCCTTCTCCGCCGGGGTGAGCACGGGCGGCTGGTCGGAGAGCAGACGGGACTCCGAGGACAACCAGGTTGGCCGCACCGGTCGCCGGCGGACATCCTTGAAGATCTCGGCAAGCTCGGCCTGCCCGAGGGTCTCCTTCTCCAGGAGCTCGAGCACGAGGTGGTCGAGGATGTCGCGGTTGTCATTGAGGACGTGCCAGGCCTCGTCGTGCGCCGACTCGATCAGCTTGCGGACCTCTTCGTCGACGACCCCGGCGATCTTCTCGGAGTAGTCGCGTTGGTGTCCGTAGTCGCGGCCCAGGAAGACCTCGCCCTGACTCTGGCCGAGCTTGATCGCGCCGACGCGCTCGCTCATGCCGAACTCGGTGACCATCTTGCGGGCCATGGAGGTGGCCTTCTCGATGTCATTGGCCGCACCCGTGGTCGGGTCGTGGAAGATGATCTCCTCGGCGACTCGGCCACCGAGTGCGTAGGCCAGCTGGTCGAGGATCTCGTTGCGGGTGGTCGAGTACTTGTCGTCCACCGGCATGACCATCGTGTAGCCGAGGGCCCGCCCGCGCGGCAGGATTGTCACCTTGGTGACGGGGTCGGTGTGGTTGAGTCCGGCGGCGACCAGGGCGTGACCACCCTCGTGGTATGCCGTGATCTTGCGCTCCTTGGCGCTCATGATCCGGGTGCGCTTCTGCGGTCCGGCGATGACCCGGTCGATGGCCTCATCGAGTACGGAGTTGTCGATCAACTTCTTGTCCGAGCGCGCGGTGAGCAGGGCAGCCTCGTTGAGGACGTTGGCCAAGTCGGCACCGGTAAAGCCCGGCGTCCGCCGGGCCACGGCGAGCAGGTCCACACCCGAGGCCATCGGCTTGCCCTGGGCGTGCACCTCGAGGATGCGGTGACGACCAATCATGTCGGGCGCCTCGACGGCGATTTGCCGGTCGAAGCGGCCGGGGCGGAGCAGTGCCGGGTCCAGGATGTCGGGGCGGTTGGTCGCGGCAATGAGAATGACATTGGTCTTGACGTCGAAGCCGTCCATCTCAACAAGCAACTGGTTCAGGGTCTGCTCACGCTCGTCGTGACCGCCACCCAGCCCGGCGCCGCGGTGACGACCGACCGCGTCGATCTCGTCCACGAAGACGATGGCTGGCGCATTGGCCTTGGCCTGCTCGAAGAGGTCTCGCACGCGCGAGGCGCCCACGCCGACGAACATCTCGACGAAGTCCGACCCCGAGATCGAGTAGAAGGGCACGCCTGCCTCACCAGCCACTGCGCGGGCCAGCAGGGTCTTGCCCGTTCCGGGGGGCCCGTAGAGGAGCACACCCTTGGGGATCTTTGCGCCGACGGCCAGGAACTTTGCCGGCTCGGCCAGGAACTCCTTGATTTCGTGGAGCTCCTCGACCGCCTCATCGGCGCCCGCGACGTCGGCAAAGGTGACCGATGGAGTGTCCTTGGTGGCCAACTTGGCTCGAGACTTGCCGAACTGCATGACCCGGTTCCCGCCGCCCTGAGCCTGGCTCATCATGAACCAGAAGAGACCCACGAGAAGCAACACCGGGAAGAAGGAGATGAAGATCGTCCAGAAGGCGCTATCGCCTTCGATCTTGTCGTTATAGCCCGATGGAACGTTGGCCTTCAGCAGCGCCACGAGACTCTCGGCGCGGGCATCGACGAACTCGGTGCGGACTTTGGTCGCGCCCGAGACGTTGGTCTTCTCATCGCTGAAGGACTGGCCCTCTTTGAGGTCCAGGGTGAGGACGTTGGCCGTCGTGAGGACTGCCTTGTCGACCTTTTTGTCTGCGATGAGTTGCTCAGCCTGGGAGGTGGTGACCGTCGTGTACCCGCCGGACCCATCAAAAGTCCAGAAAGCCAGGAGAATCCCCAACACCGCGAGCACCCAGAACACCGGGGTGCGTACCATCCGCTTGAAGTCCATCGTTGTGCGTCAGGGGCGGTATGCCGCCCCGTCCTCCTCATCGCTCACCGGGGTCCGGCCGAGGGCGCGACCGGGAGTTGCGCAGCAGAATGCCGCGTAAACGTACACGCTACCGAACGCCGGGCAGACCCCTCGATGTTCCGCTTTCACGAGGTCAATCGAGCGGAAGCGTGGAAGTGACGTTCAAGGGAACCCGGGCCACGATGCGCCATTGCCCGCCACGTCGCTCCGTGGTGACATCGCTGCCCAGCGCGCGGGCGCGCTCCCGCATGCTGATCAGCCCGAAACCATGGCCGAGGGCCACCTTGGCCTGGCCCAGCGGATTCGCCATGGTCAACACCACCTCGCCGTTCGAGACGTCGGCATCCATCAGGCAACTCGCGCCGACCGGTGAGTGCTTGAGCACATTGGTGCTCATCTCGGTGGCGATCCGGGTGAATGAGGCCCTGGCGAGCGCGTCCAAGTCATCAATCGCCGGATCCACGCGCGCGGACACCGGATGTCCCGAGTCCCCCAGCACCCGGCGCACCTCGGCCAGCACATCGGAGGGTGCCCGGGACAGCGGAGCCGGGCTCTCGTCCGCCCCCACCTCGCCGAGTTGACTCGTGAGGTCATCCATCGACCGTCGCGCCGCCGACATCAGCGAGCGCATATCCGCCAGCGCTCCCCGCAGCGCGGCTTCATCGCCGACCCCGGAGATCGACAGACCCAGCAAGGTGATCCGCGTGAGATCGTGGCCGACCACGTCATGCAACTCGCGAGCGAGGTAATGGCGCTCGGCCACCCGCAGTCCTGCCCGCTCCAGAGCCAGCCGGCGAGCGGCCGTGGTCGAGGCGCGAAGGAAACGCAACTGGTTGCCCAAGACCAGGCCAACGATGTGGGCAAGGACGGCAGCCGCTACCGCGGCAACCACGACCGGCACCGAAAGGGCGTCTCGCACGACCCAGAGGGTGACCACCATCGCGAGCACGGCATACCCGATGGCAACTAAACGACCCGAGCCGCGGATGCCCACGTACAGCCCGGCCACCCCCAGCGCCAAGGGCACGGCCCAGGTCGGGTCGGGTTGGATCGCAATGCAGCTGACCGCCACCGCGGACAGTGCCTCTCGTGGCCGCTGCCAGGCGGCCGCCCCCATGGCCGCGCATGTCGACAAGACCGCGGCCGCGGCCCACCCAGAGGTCACCTCGGGAACGGTCCATAGCGCCAGCGCACCCGCCACGATCACCGGCGTGAGTTTGACGGGGAGTGAGTCCAGCCAGGCCACGACTCGATGTGGGGACAGCGTGGTCTCGATGCCCTCCACTGCCGGGTCATCCTGCTCGTCCGGACGCGTGAGCAAGCCCAAAGCCGCACGCAGTGCCCGCAGCGCCAAGCGGGCATCGGAGTCGACCTCGTCGAGCGTCGCCCTCATAGCGGGGGCACTCGCCCTCGCGGGGGTGGCCGCAATACTGCGTTCCGCCCGCTCAAGATACTCGCCGACGAGGCGCCGGATATCGGACGCAAGCTCGGCCCTGATCTGCGTCCTGATCTCCCGCGTTCGCGCAGCGGTTTCGCGGAGTTGTGCGGCAGATCGCCGTTGGTGCGCGAGCCACCACCTCGCCAGCAGGCCAGCCACCAGGGCCACCGCAACGGAGACCGCCTGCGTGGTGGTCAACTCCACCGAGTCGAACGCGAACCACATCAGGGCAATGGCCCCACTGGCGAGCAGGAGAAGCGCGGCGAGGAAACGACGTGCCAGTACAGCGGCGCTCACCACCACTGCGACCACCAGCACGAAGACCTCTACCCCCACGAGCCGATGACGCGCCAGCACCACCACCACGAGGGCGGTGGTCAAGCCCAACGCAAGACGGGCCCGCAGCCACATGATCGCTGCTAGCGCAGCCAAGCCCACCGCGTACTGAAAGGCATCCCACCCCTGCTGACCTCGGGCTGCGGCGTCCGGGTCAAAGGCGATGCCGGTCATGTCAAGGGCAACGAAAGCCAGGACGATCACGCGGACCACCCGCAGGACTACGGAGGTCTCGGTGTGCACGCCACTGGGCACGTCCGAACTGGCCTCAAGCCGCGGCTCACGGCCTTCGACTTCTGCGGCGCCACCCCAAGACACGAGGCAAAGTCTAAGGTCGGCCACCGCAATCGTCATCGAGGCAGCCAGCCAGCGATGCGATGGCCAACCGGCAGCCGACCCTCATCGACTGCTAGCGCGCCGCCCAAGCCGCGCCACCGTTCCCTGAGCGAGGACCACGCCGAACTCTCGGTCAGGGCTTCGGCAATCCCTGGCCCGGTGATCTCAAGATCGACCACAACAGGTCCGGCGCCGAGCACGAGCGTGACCTCTGAGCCGGGACGCCACTTCGAAGAGCCCTCGGTCACCGGGCCTTCCACAAACCACCCCTCGGTCACGGCGCCGACCGTCCGAGCAAGCAAGGTCTTGATGGTCAGAGCCAGACCGTGAGCGTCGGCATCAACCCTGGTGACGAGCGGCAACCCGAGTCCGCTGGCCCGCAGTTGGAAGGTTGCGATCGCAACCGACAGTTCTTCAGGCGGCGGACGATTCGGGTCGGCGCCGAGGACTCGTCGCGCTAGACGGGCCTGCTCGAGAGCCCGGCGAAGTGGCTCTGCCCGGGCCTGCCCCGGGCCGTCCGAGGCGCCCACTTGCTCAACGAGGAGTACCGGCAAGAGTTGATGAATGAGATCGTCGATGACGTCAGCGACGAGCTCCGAGTCATTGCCCGCAAAGCCGAGCCCACGATCCTCTGCGCTGCGCCGATCTTCAGCAGCCACCGGCGTTTCTCAGCCGCAGGTGCGCAGGAGGCGGCAGAACCAACCGTTTGTCACGTGGATCACCGGACTGATGCTTGCTCCGGCAGTTGGCTGGCTTGCCGCCTGGCTTGCCGCGGCCGGGGCGACCAGGCCCACGGACATGAGCGCGATAACCGCGATAGAACGAACTGACACCTTCATGGTCTCCCCCCGGAGAGTTTCTGCGTGGACCGTCACCACGTCTTGCACAGCAACTCTTGCGGGCGCAGGTACGGCGCCACTACTAACCTTCGGCCAGGCTCAGCCGGGGCAGCGATGCGGCATACTGCGGCTATGGCGGGGGTGCGCGTCCTGGTGGTGGACGACGATATTGCGGTTCGTGCTGCGCTGATGGGCTTTATCGACCGACAAGACGGCTACGCCGTGGTCGGGCAGGCCGAGAATGGCGCGCAGGGGGTCGAGGAGTTCACTCGTCTGCGCCCAGATCTGGTGATGATGGACCTACAGATGCCCGTCCTTGATGGCATCGGCGCGATCAGGGCCATTCGAGAGCTCGACCGTGTGGCCAAGATCGTGGCGCTGACCACCTTCGACGGCCGGGATCATGTTGTGGCGGCGCTACGAGCGGGCGCTTCCGGCTACCTGCTCAAGGACACCTCCGCCGCCGATCTCGTGATCGCGCTGGGGCAGGCATTGGTCGGCGAGATGCCGCTTTCCCCGGCAATCCGACACGCACTGGTGACCGCGGTCGTCGAAGAGCGCCCCAAGCCCGTGACCGGAGACAACCCGCTCACCGCGCGCCAGAGCGAGCTCGTGGGCTGGTTGGCTCAGGGCTTGACCAATGCGCAGATCGGCCGCCGGATGTACCTCTCGGAGGGATCGGTCAAGCAGTACTTGCAGCAGATCGGCGAGCGTCTCGGGGTGAGTTCACGAACCCAGATCCTGATCCGAGGCGTGCAACTCGGGATCGTGGATCCGGACAAGGCCTTGGCCGACGAGCAGTAGCCGAGCAGGGCAGCGCGGCCGGCTAACTGTAGACGTGTGGCGCTAGCGTGCCGACACATCGCAATCCGCGGTAGGCCTCGGCATAGTCCAGCCCGTAGCCCACCACGAACTCGTTGGGGATATCGAAGCCCACCCAGCGCACGTCGACATCGACCTTGGCGGCCTCGGGCTTGCGCAGGAGCGTGCAAATGGCCACGGAGGCGGGATGGCGCGACTCCAGATTGGCCTTGATCCACGACAGCGTGAGGCCGGAGTCGACGATGTCCTCGACGATGAGCACGTGCTTGCCGGTGATGTCGACGTCGAGGTCCTTGAGGATCCGCACGACGCCGCTGGACTTAGTGCCCGACCCGTAGGAGGAGACCGCCATCCAGTCCACCGGCACCGAGATGGGCAGAGCTCGCTGCAGATCGGCCATCACCTGGACCGCTCCCTTGAGAATCCCCACCAGCAACAGATCCTTGCCGGCATACTCGGCGACGACCTCCCCGGCGAGCTCATCGAGCCGGGCGCGGATCTGCTCCTCGGTGATGAGGACATTGGACAGGTGGTCTCCCATGTGGCTGGCGTCCACGGGTGCTCCTTTGGCGAGGTCGGCTGCAGGACCTATTCAACCCGACGCGGGCGGTCCTAGGTGAACGCTTCCTGCCGCTCGGGCAACCCGCAGGTCGCCAGGCATGTGCAGCGGGCCTTGTCCGCGCCACTCCGTGAGCAGTCGATCGCACGCATCGGTATGCCGGGTGCTCACCTGACCGGCCGGCGCACCGGCCGCGATCAATAGCCGCCGCCAGACGCGGGTTCGCAGTGGCAGCGGGTGGGCCAATAGTTGCTCGATTCGCCAGGGGCCGCCTCCCAGGTGAGCCGTGGCGTCATCGGCCAGCTCATCCAGCAGGTCGGCATCGGCCCGCAACTGGCTGGCAGTGCGGGCCAGCGCCGAGATGACCCCGGGGCCAAGATCGCGCTCGAGATCGACGAGGGCAGCCCGAGCCCGAACCCGGGCGAATGCCGGGTCCGCATTCATCGGATCGTCCCACCAGGGCAGATTCTCGGCCTCACAAACGATGCGGGTGTCGTCGCGCTCGATGTCCAAGAGCGGGCGGCGATAGCGACCACGGGCACGCGGCATACCCGACAGTGAGCGCAGGCCCGAGCCGCGAGCAAGGCCGAGGAGCACCTGCTCGGCCTGGTCCTCGCGGGTATGTCCGAGGAGGATCAGGCTCGCGCCAAGCCGGTCCGCCGCCTCGTCGAGCGCCCGGTATCGGGCCTCCCGAGCGGCAGCCTCCAGGCCCGCGCCGCTCTCGCGGACCTCGACGCAGGCGATCTCGACGGGGTCCAGGCCCAATCCGGGTGCCCGCTCGGAGGCGGTTCGGGCAACCTCACCCGAGTCCGCTAGCAGGCCGTGATCGACGATGATCGCGCCAGCCCGAAGACCCAGGGCGGCGGCCTCGAGTCCGGTCGCGAAGGCGAGCGCGGTCGAGTCCGCGCCACCGCTCAGGGCAACCAAGACCAGGTCGTGAGGCGAACATTCGAATAGCGTTGCCCGCACGGCGGCGCGGATCGCGAGAACCGATGGCGAGACTCCCGACATGCGTCCAGTCTGTCAGCCGTGAACGCGCCGGACCCAGGATGCCGGATCGGTGATCTCGGCTGCCAGCGGCAGATTCGCCGGTGAGGCCCAGACCGCGTTGAAGCCATCCACCCCGACGCTGGCGTGCACGGCCCGGACAAAGGCGGCGCCATCGCGGTACTGCCGCATCTTGGCTTCAAGGCCCAGCAGTCGCCGCAGAAGTCGGTCGGCCGCACCGGCCCCCTTGCGGCGTTCGGTGAACTTCGCGCGGATCGCGGCCACACTGGGAATGTACGTCGGGCCAACGTCGTCCATCACCACATCGGCATGTCCTTCGAGCAAGGACATCACCGCGGTGAGCGCTGCCATCCGGTCGCGCTGCTCAGGGGTGGTGAAGAGTCCCGCCACCCCCAGGCCACCAGACCCCAGGGCCTCGGGGAGCCGTTGCGAGAGTGACCGGGTGAGCTCCGCAATCCGTTCCGTGTCGGGGGCGAGGTCGACTGCCAGGGAGCGAGCCTGCGTGATCAGGTGCTCACGAAGCCAAGGGTTCGCGGTGAACTGGACCCGGTGGGTCTCCTCGTGCATGCACACCCACAGCCGGAAGTCCGCAAGATCGACGTCGAGATCCTGCGCTACCGCCATGATGTTCGGGGCGATCAGCATCAGGGCCGGGGTTCCATCGGGGGCCAGGTCGTATTGGCCGAGCACCTTGGAGGCCATGAAGGCCAGCAACGCCCCAGCCTCAGCGCCGGTCACCTTGCCCCCGATCGCGGCCGCGGTGGCGGAGGGGATCCGCTCACCCGTGATCCGATCGAAGGCTGGCTCGAGCAGCGCACGCATGGAGTCCGCGTTCATCGCGATCCAGGTGGCCCGGTCCACCACCAGGGCCTGCGGTGCATCGGCCGGGGTCGCCAGGCGCGAGGTCTGGGCGACCGGTCCGATGGCCCGCCGAGCGGCCTCGCGGATCGCGGCGACCTCATCGGCGGCTTGGTCGGGGGTCACCACGGGACCAGCCGGAACCAAGGTCCGGCCGGTGGCCTTGGCGAACTCCCAGTCGACGTACCCCACCTGTGACTCCTTGCTTGTCCGTTTAGCGGCAACCACACTCGGTCAGTACGGCAGCGAAGCGGTCCAACGCCGCCCGGGCGGGTTCCGTTCCCTCCCAACCTCCCGTGTGGTCGGCTAGCACGGTGAAGAGCAAAGGTCGGCCGTCCTGGGTGACCGTCCAGCCAGCCAGGTTGGATGTCCCGATCAGGGTGCCGGTCTTTGCCCGAGGAATGCCGCGAACGGCCTCCCCGTCCGGCCCGGCAAATCGTTTGTCGAGCGTGCCACTCAACCCCGAGATCGGCAAGTCAGCCAACAGCGAGCGCAGCGGCGGCAACCGATCGCTCGCCGCCAGCGCGAGCACCTCGGAGATGGTGCGCGTGGTGGCCTGCTGTCCGCGGGTCAGCCCGCTGGTGTCCTTGATATCGAGCCCCGAGATCGAGATTCCCAGCTCGGGAAGTCGCTTGCTGACGAAGCCCGCGGCATCGGTGACCGTCGGCGCTGGCTCGTTGGCCAGATAGGTCGTCATCCGCACCAGTGACTCGATCAGGGCGTTATCGCTTTCCTCGAGGGCGTAGGCGAGGACGTCGTGGAGTGATGCTCCCCGCCGAGCACTGACCTCGTCGCCGGACAACTCGCCCACCGCCTGGGTCGGGGCGCCCTTCACCGTGATCCCCCGGCTGCTCAGAGCCTTGCCGAAGGCCGTCAGCGCATTCATGGCGGGATCCGACACCGCCGGCACGCCCGGCTCCGGCCGATCCTTGGCAAGCCCGATCATCGTGATCGGGACCGCGGAACCCGACGTGAAGTCGGCATTCTCCCAGCCCTTGGGGCGAGCCTCGCCGCTGGCGAAGGTGTCATCGATGCGCAGGGCGACCGTGTCCAGCCCGGCTGAAGCCAAGAAGGTGACCGTGTCCTCGGCGAGATCGGCGATGCCGACGCGGCCCACCACGGCAGAGGCTTTGCCCTTGCCTGCCGCGAGAAGCAGATCCCCACCGGCGACCAAGGTGACGGTGCCCGAGGTCTTGTCGACCCAGACCCGAGTCACGCTCGTGGGCTCGGCGGGAATGGTGTCGACGATCACGGCAGCCGCGAGCAATTTCACCAGCGAGGCCGGGGTCCTCGGTGTCGACGCGCCCACGGCATACAGCTCCTTGCCCGTGACGGCATCCCGAACGCTGGCGCCGACCGAACCCCCCAGTCGTTGGTCGGCGACGACCGGGTCCAAAGCGGCGGCGAGCCCCGCGGCGGTCGGGATCGGAGCGCGCGCGGCCGCCTTAAGGGTCGGCGCGGGCGCCGCCACCGGGATCACGGCCGAGCTGCTGGGAGTGGGCGCGGCTGACGCCGATGACGCCGCCGCCACTGGTGCCAGCGTGATGATGCCGGGCACGAGATCGTAGGCATCGGCCACGGCATAGCCGCCCAATCCGAGCGCGCCCACCAAGCCGATCACGATCGGCGTGCGTCGCATGGGTAGCCTTTCGTCAACAGGGCGGTGCATAGGAGAGACTTGTCGAGCCTAATGACCCGCCACGAGCAGCACTATCTGAGCCAGAAGGGCCTTCCATGGAGTTCGACGTCACGATCGAGATCCCCAAGGGACACCGCAACAAGTATGAGGTCGACCACGAGACAGGTCGCATCCGCTTGGACCGGCTGCTCTTCACCTCGATGGCCTACCCCTCGGACTATGGCTATGTCGAGGACTCGCTCGGTGAGGACGGCGACCCCTTGGACGCCTTGGTCCTGCTGGATGAGCCGACCTGGCCGGGATGCCTGGTGCGAGCCCGCCCGATCGGCATGTTCCACATGCGCGACGAGGCTGGCGGCGACGACAAGATCCTGTGCATTCCCGCTGGCGACCCGCGCAAGTCACACATCACCGAGCTCGAGCACCTGAGCAAGTTCGACATCCTGGAGATCCAGCACTTCTTCGAGACCTACAAGGACCTGGAGCCCGGCAAATCTGTCGAAGGCGCACACTGGTTGGGCCGTGAGGCCGCCGAGAAGTGCGTCGATGAGGCGGTCGCACGGGCCACCGCGGCCGGGATGAGCACCGCGCGTTGGCGGCTGCCGCAGTCCCACGGGCAGGCGGCCGGGCACGCTCCTTCCGCCGAGGTCAAGGTCTTGGAGGAGCACCAGACTCGGGTCGAGATTGCCACGCCTGATCGCCCGCTGACGGACTGAGGCGCGCCAGCGCTTGGTCTCTTAGTGGGCGGAGGCGGCTCCGCCGGCCGACTTCGGCAGGGCGAGCGTCGCGAGCAATCCGATCAGGAGCGCCAATGCGGCCAGTCCGGTGGTCAATTGGCTGGCGTGAATCATTGCCTCGCTGGCGGCGCGGGCGGCCGCTTCGGCGCCGGGTTGCGCTTGCAAGCCAGCTATCGCAATACCTGCCGAATCCTTCACGGCGGCGGTGAGCTGCTCCGCAGCCGCCCCGGGCATTCCGATGGTGTTGAGCCGTTCCCGGGTTTGCGCAGCGAGATCGGCCACCAGCACACCGCCGAGCAGGGCGACCCCGAGTGCCGAGCCGAGTTGACGAAGGGCGCTCTGCAGTCCGCTGGCCTGGCCGCTCTCATTGACCGGCACATCGGCCAGAAGCAGCGAGGTGAGTTGGGCGGTCGCCATCCCCACCCCCACGCCATAGGTGAAGAGCCACACGGCGATCAGCCAGGTCGGCACGGTCAGGCTCAACGTGAGGGCCAGCCCGCCGACGGCCACTGCCTCCAGGGCCAGCCCGACCCGGACGATGGTGCGCTGGCTGATCCGCTTGGAGAGCTGCGGGAGCGTCCCGGAGATCAGGAAGGTGCCAACCGCGAGGACCAGGATCACCCATCCTGTCTCGAGGGAGTTGAAGCCCAAAGTGCCTTGCAGCAGTAGCGGCAGGGTGAACAGGAGGCCGAACTCCCCGAAGGCCACGATGAGGGCCGCAGTGATGCCGGAACGGAAACTGCGCAACCGGAAGAGATCGAGGTCGACCAGCACCGGCCGCCCAGCTCGAGAACGGCGCAGCTCTAGCATGACGAAGGACACCAAGGCGAGCGCACCGAGCACGCCTACGATCGGGACCGGAGAGAGGGCGCCATCGGCGCTGCGCCACCAGCCGAACCACGACCCCTCGATCAGCGCGAAGACGATGCCGCCCATGCCGAGAGCGCTCAAGATGACGCCCGGCACATCGGTCCCGACCACCACGCTGGTGTCCTTCGTTTCCGGTACCACCCGCACGATGCCGATCATGACGAGCAGTCCAACCGGAATATTGAGCCAGAAGGCCCAGCGCCAGGACACGTCCGTCGCGAGCCAGCCGCCGACCAAGGGCCCGATCGCCGCCATGCCACCGATCGCGCTCCCCCACACGGCGAAGGCGATCGTCCGAGATCGCCCGGTGAACACCGCGTTGAGCGTGGAGAGGGTGGACGGAACGATCATCCCGGCGCCGAGCCCTTGGACGAATCGTGCCCCGATCAGCATGGCGGCACTGGTGGCCAAGCCAGCGACCACCGAGCTGGCCAAAAAGACGAGCATGCCGAGCAGGAATACCCGCCTGCGTCCATAGAGGTCACCGAGCCGGCCCACGGTCACCAAAAGGGCTGCGAAAACCAAGGCGTAGGCCGCGTTGAGCCACTGCGCATCGCTGCCCGTCAGTCCCAGGTCCTTCATCACCACCGGCAGCGCCACATTGACGATGGTCGCGTCCATGATGACGATGCTCACCCCGAAGCCCAGGGAGAGCAGGATGGCCCAGCGCGTCGGGGTCATCTGGTCACTTTTATCGACAGCCATGTCGATATGTTATCCACAGTAGTGTCGAGAAGCGAGCCCCGGGGGTTCGTCAAAGCATGGGAGGATGCTTCGGTGCCGAAGATCGAGGCCCCCACTGTCGCCGAGCACCACGCCATGCGTCGCGCGGCCATCCTCGATGCGGCCACGCAATTGCTCAGCCGCGAAGGCGTACAGGCCGTGACCCCGGCGGCAGTTGCCTCATCGGCCGGCCTAGCCCGAAGCAGCGTCTACCAGTACTACCCCTCAACCGGCGCGCTGATCGCAGCTGGCGTCGAAGAGACCTTTCGCCGACTTGACGAAGCTCTCGATGCGGCCATGAGCAGTGCGACAACCCCCCAGGAGCGGGTCTCCGCCTACGTTGACGTGAGCTTGGCGGCAGCGGTCGAGGGCCATCAACCGATGTCGGCCTATCTGGGTCTTGAGATGCCCGAGCACTGCCGGGCCAGCGTGGTGGAGCTGCACGTCGCCATCGTGACTCCCCTGGTCAATGCCCTCACCGAGTCCCAGGTCGCCGATGCTCGCGGTGTCGCGGAGTTGGTGAACGGCGTGGTCTCCGCCGGGGCCGCTCAGGTACGGCGGGGCGAGCCCGTGGAGGCCGTGCGAGCACGCGTCCTCGGCTTCGTTCGCGCTGCTCTGGCCTAGCCGACCCCCTCCTCGCGGGCCGAATGCCGAACCGGCTCAGTCCTCACGGACGGGACTTCCGTTGTGGCAGCGCAGGTGGATTTCTTCTTCCTGCTCGCCCAGGCTGAATTTCACCTCGATCGAGCCGGACTCCACCTCGCGGCTCAAGGACCACCCGTCGTATGGAGTCACGGCATCCACGCTGAGCGAAGAGCCGTTGCAGGTGACCCGGACCGTGCCACCGCGGCTGACAAAGACCTTGCTGTCGCCTTCTGGGGCAGGGGCAGATGTGGTCGGGGCGGATCGGGTCGGAGGGGAAGACGCCGGTGGTGGGGACACGGCAGGAGGGGTACGTGTCGACGGCGTCGTCGGTGCCGCCGTCGCCGAATCGGCAGTTGGGCTCGGCGAGGCTGAAGGGGTCGCTGAGGCGGGCGCCGATGACAGCGTGGGCAATGCCGACGGTGTGGGGCCGGCAACAGCTCGGGGCCCTTTGCCGTCGACCTGCACGACACGGTCCACGACGGCCCACGCGGTGAGCGAGATGGCGGCGACGGACAGCAGCCACAGGAGGACCGCGCCGGCGGCTTGACGTCTCATCGTTTGTCCCTTCGCGGCCGCCGCAGACGCAATCTCGCGTAGCGTCTCCCACTGTGGCACATGTCCTGGTGATCGAAGACGACGCCGACATCCGCACTTTGCTGGTCACATCGCTGGCAGACCGCGGCTTCGCGGCGTCGAGCGCAGCCACGGGCATGACTGGGCTGAACCAAGCACTCGAGCGCAGCCCCGACATCGTCTTGCTGGATCTGGGCCTGCCGGATGTGGATGGGCTTCGCGTTCTCAGCATGCTGCGCGCGGTGTCGAGCGTGCCGGTCATCATCGTCACCGCGCAGGACGATGACCGCCGCGTGGTTCAGGGCCTGGAGGCCGGCGCCGATGACTACGTCGTCAAACCCTTCACCGTCGACCAACTCGCCGCCCGGATCAATGCAGTGCTTCGCAGAGGGGCGGCGGCAGCGACCACCAATCCGGTGCTGGTCGTGGGCGAGCTGAGGATCCACCTGGCCGAGCGCACCGTGGAATTTGCCGGCGAGCCCCTGGAACTTAGTCGCCTGGAATTTGATCTGCTCGCCTACCTCGCCGAACGATCGGGCGAGGTCGTGAGCAAGCGTGAGTTGCTGACCGAGGTGTGGAAACAGGCCTACGGCGGCGGCGAGCATTCGGTCGATGTTCATGTCTCCTGGCTGCGGCGCAAACTGGGCGAAACCGCGGCCGCACCGGTCTATATCCACTCCATACGTCACGTCGGGGTCCGCCTCGCCGCACCAGAGATCACCCCGGCAGAGCGCTGATGCGCCGCCGCATCACCTGGCTGGTCGCCGCGACGAGCTCGGCTCTGGTGGTGGCTTTTGTCATCCCCTTGTGTCTGCTCTTGGTCGTGATTGCCGAGGACCGAGCCGCTGCCAAAGCCCGCGACCAGGCACAAAACGTGGCCGCGCTGATCGGTACGGTCACCGATCAGCGGACCTTGGCCCAAGCGGTAACCACCATTGGTGCCACCGGCGCCACCGTCGTCGTCGTGACCGCCTCCGGCCAGCATTTGGGCAGCGCCGAGCCACTGGCGGCCGATTCGCAAGCGGCCGTCGACCGCGCCCGCACGAGCCTGCAGGCCGTGACCGTGCACCAGGACCATGGCATTGACGCCGTCGTCCCGGTCGCTCGCGCGGGTGGGGTCGACGTGGTGCTGGCCACCGTGCCCGAGAATGAGGTTCGATCTGGTGTCGTGCCAGGGTGGTTGGCGCTCGGGACCTTGGGCGCGGTGCTGGTGGGGGCGACGGTCCTCATGGCCCGCGAGCTCGGTCGGCGTGTGAGCACCCCGGTGACTGAACTCGGTACGGTCGCGCACCGGCTGTACGAGGGCGACCTCTCGGCCAGAGCGCGGCCCAGCGGGCCCGAGGAGACCGCCGAGGTCGGGCGCACCTTGAACAGACTGGCGGATCGGATCAGCGAGCTGCTCGTAGCCGAGCGAGAGCGGGTCGCTGACCTCGGTCATCGATTGCGCACCCCGGTCACGGCCCTGCGGCTCGCGACCGACCGATTGGATGATCGAGAAGCTGCCGAACGACTGGACCGGCTCATCGACGAGTTGCATCACCACGTCGACAGCGTTGTACGCGACGCCCGGCGGGGACTGCGTGAGGACCTGCCGCTGCCCGTGGACGTGGGCGAGATCGTCGCGGAGCGAGCAGCCTTTTGGGGTGTCCTTGCCGAGGACCTCGGCCGCGAGTTGGTGGCCTCGGTTCCGCAGGTCGACGGCGGCTTGCGAGTCGCGATCGCGCGGGCCGACGTCATCGAGTGCATCGACAGCTTGATCGACAACTGCCTCACACACACCCCTGACGGAGCCCCGATCGCGCTGGCCGCGGGAGTGGATGGCTCGCAGGCCTGGTTCGAGGTTGCCGATGGTGGGCCGGGCTTGGCCAGCGAAGGCTACCGAGGACGCGGTGAGAGCGCCGTGGGATCGACGGGGCTGGGGCTGGACATTGTCGACCGCATCGCGACCTCCGCCGGCGGCCAGGTGGGATTCACGCGCAGCCACCTGGGTGGCCTGAGCGTGCGGGTATCCCTCCCCCGAGCCGAATAGCCGCGGCTCAGTCGTCGTCGCCTCCGTCGTGGCCGTCCTCGCCACCGTCGTGCTCCTCGTGCTCATCTGCATCCTCGTGCTCATCGTGGTCCTCGGGCTCCTGAACATTGGGAGCGGCAGGCACTGTGGCACGTGACCTGGGCGCCGGCGCAGTCACCGGCTTCACGGCGGCCGGTGGGGCTTGAACCTCTTGGACCACCCGAATGGTCGGCCCCGGAACCGTGGTGACACAGACCCCGCCGCGCAGCACTGCGGGCAACACGCAGGGGTCGAGTATTACCTTGGTCGGCGCCGGGACCGGGGTCGGCGCGGCCTCGGCGGCCATGGGCTGGACGACTTGCGGTGAGGACGCGGCATAGATCGCTATGGACGTCACGAGGCCCAGGGTTCCGCCGACAACGACTGGCTTGATGAGGGACATGGCATTGATCATGCAATGCCATGAGTCAACCTCGTCTCGGGTGATTCTCAAGGCGACGTCAATGCCATGGCCGCGGAGTTGAGGTCACCTTGAGGAAGGACTGACCGGACCTTGTCCGGCGTCTTGCAACCCTGGAGTCATGACCTCATTGCTAACTCCGCGAGTCCGAGATCGATCTCGTGGCGCCTTGCGCATCGTCTCCGGCGCCCTTGCTTTTGCGGCTGCTGCCGCAACCGGCGCGGTCACGGCGCTCGCAGCCCAGGAGAGCGCCCTGGACAACCAGGCCAAAGCCGAGCAACGGGCGGCCGAGAATGCGAAACGGCAAGCTGAACTGGCCCGGTGGGCTGCGGCACACCCCCAGATCGTGCACCAGGCCCGGCCCACGCGAACCGTGGTGGGTCCCGCGGTCATCGCCACTGTGACCGCATCGGGTGCCGGCCGGGTGGGGGGCGCGCCCGCGACCAACGTGCAGGCGCCGCGAGCAACCTCCGGTTCCGGCAAGCCCGCACCCGCGCCCGCACCGGCGCCCGCGCCGGCACCGCCGCCACCACCCGCGCCGACCACGGGATCATGAGCCGCGAGGCCCTCACCTGGCAGGCCCTGGGGACCTACGTCCACCTCGCCGGTGATCATCGACTGCTGCCGTCGGCGGCCAAGCAGACGGCCGCGGTCCTGGCTGAGGTCGATCTCGCCTGCAGTCGATTCCGTGCGGACAGCGAACTATCCCTCGCCAATGCCGCCGCAGGGACCGAGGTATCCGTGTCACCGCTCTTGGCCGGGGCCTTGCAGGTGGCCCTGGAGGCTGCTCGGATCACCGACGGCCTGCTCGACCCGACCATCGGATCACAGGTCGTCGCGGCGGGCTACGACCGCACCTTCGCCCTGGTACCAAGCGATGCTCCCGATCCAGTCCGTCTTCCACAGCGCCACGTCAGCTGGCGTGAGGTCTCGCTCAGCGGCGCACTGCTGCAGGCACCCCAGGGAACGCAGCTCGACGTCGGCGCCACGGGCAAGGCGTATGCCGCTGACCTCGTCGCGGCCGTCCTGGATGAGGAGTTCGATGAGTCCTTCCTAGTGAGCCTTGGCGGGGACCTGCGCATTTCGCGCCCGAGCACCCAGGCCTACACCGTTGCCATCGGGCATCGGATCGGTGAGCCGGCGCTGCGAAGCATCCAGGTACACGGTGGCGCTATCGCTACCTCGAGCCGCAGTGCTCGATCCTGGACCCGAGGCGGCCGAACCTGGCATCACATCATTGACCCGCGGACCGGACGCTCGGCCGACGGACCATGGCAAACCGTCACGGCTTATGGCCACACGGCCGTCGCGGCGAATACGGCGTCGACGACCGCGCTCATCCTGGGCGACGCGGCATACGACTGGCTGGTCGATCGCGATGTGGCCGCGTGCCTCATCGACGACAAGAACGATTCGACAACAACCCCCTTGTGGGACAACGCTTTTGGAGGCGAGGGCCTGTGAGCAGCCCCTTCATGTGGTACCTGAACCGGGGCACCGGAGTCACCGTGATGGTGCTCCTCTCGCTCACCACTGTTCTGGGCATTCTCGCCACGGGTCGCCGATTCACTCCGTTGTGGCCGCGTTTCGTCACCCAAGGGTTCCACCGGGTCTTGGCGGGAGTCAGCCTGGCGCTGTTGGGAGTCCACGTGGTGTCGGCGGTCGTGGATGAGTACGTCGATATCCGCTGGTGGCAGGCGTTAGCGCCGGTCGGGGCGACCTACAAGCCGGTGTGGTTGGGAACGGGCACGCTGGCCCTGGACTTCCTGGCGATCCTGACGGTCACGTCGGTCCTGCGCGATCGGTTGCCACACCGGGTGTGGTTCGTCACGCACCTGCTGTCGTATGCCGCCTGGCTCGCTGCCATAGTGCACGGGCTCGGGATCGGGACCGACGCCAACCGCGGGTGGATGACCACAACGACGTGGGCATGCTGCGTCGCAGTCGCCCTGGCCACGGTCATCCGCCTCGGAGCGGGGATGCGCTCGCGGCGGAGCGAGCGAACTGCGCAGGCCATCGCATGACCATCCTCGCCAGCAGCAGTCCCTCAATGATTCAGCCCGCCATGTCGATTCAGCCCGCCATGTCCATTCAGCCTGCCGCATCGATTCAGGTGTATCCCGGCCCACTGGTCCTGCGCGGGGTAGCCACAACGCCTGACTTGGCGAACCACCTCGCCCAGTGGGGCGCGCAGCCCAAACTCGACCTCACCACCCTTCTGGAGCTCTGCTCCTCGGCTGTGGTGAAGGGCCGCGGAGGGGCGGGCTTCCCGTTTGCCCGGAAGCTCTCCACGGTCGCCGATCACCGTCGCCGAGGGCAACGCCCGGTCGTCGTGGTCAATGCGGCGGAGGGAGAGCCGATCTCCGCCAAGGACAGCGCCCTGCTCCTGACCTCCCCGCATCTGGTGCTCGATGGGGCAGCCCTCAGCGCCCACGCCCTGGGCGCTCGGGAGGTCATCATCGTCACGGCCAGCGATCGGCCGTGGGTGGCTGATGCGGTTGCTGCGGCCATTGGCGAGCGCGAATCTGCGAGAGCGGATCGATCGCTTCGCTGGTCGCACCGACCCACGGCTGGACGATTCGTTGCCGGAGCATCGCAAGCGGTGCTGGAGCATCTGGCCGGACGGGCCGCCCTGCCGGTCACGGCCTGGGTGCCTGAGGCCGTGCGCGGAGTACGGGGGCGGCCGACCCTGTTGTCGAACGCCGAGACCTTCGCCCAGGTCGCGGCGCTCGCCCGGATCGGCGCCGAGGAGTACCGAGCCCTCGGCACCGCGACAAGCCCCGGAACCACCCTGCTCACGGTGGCTCGGCTGGACGAGCCATCCGGCAGCTCACACGAGCCGGCTGTCCACGAGGTCGGCTATGGCACGCCGCTGGTCGACCTGCTGCCCTGGGACGCCCAGGACGGACCAGTGCTGCTCGGCGGCTTCCACGGGACGTGGGCCTCCCCTGTACAGATTGCTGGCCTTGCGGTTGACCGGGACGCCTTCGCTGAGCGCTCGCTCGCCCTGGGTGCCGGTGTGCTGGCGCCCGCCGGCCGGGCATGCCCGGTTGCCCTCACCGCGAGGATCACGGCATACCTGGCCGATCAATCGGCGCGCCGGTGCGGCCCCTGCCTCAACGGCCTGCCGGCCCTGGCCGAGTCGATGGCCGCACTTGCCCGGGGCGTAGACACGCGGGCCAGAATCCGTGAGCTGGGTGGGGTGGTGGTGCGCCGAGGCGCCTGTGCGCACCCTGATGGATCCGCGCGTCTGGTCAGCTCGCTGCTCGACCACCTCCCCGACGCCGTGGGCGATCACCTATCGCGGTCGTGCACGTGCACAGGAGGGGCTCGATGACCAGCACGTCTGCGCACTTGCGGGTCGATTGGCCGCACTGCGATGCCCGGGGCCTCTGTGCCGAGGTGCTGCCCGAACTCATTCACGTCGATGAATGGGGATATCCGGTGATCGTGGGCGGGGTGACACCGGAGCTACGCCAGAGCGCGAAGGAAGCTGTCCTGGTGTGCCCCAAGCGGGCCCTGCGGCTGCTGCGCGACGGCTAGTCCGCCGCGCTTGCGCCCCACCCGCGCGTCAATCCTTCCCGCTTACGCCCCAACTCTTCTCCCAGACGCCTCAACTTTCCCGCCGCATGCCGGAAACCCTTGGTTGGGGCCGCTTGTAAGGGGCCCCAACCAAGGGTTTCCCTCCTCAGGCGGGAAAGTTGAGGCAGGTGGGACTCGGAGAGGCCCCGCGCAGGCGGCTGGCCCTGCCAGCCTGCTGGCCGGATGGAACCTCCCCGAGGTGTATGCCGTCAGACCCCTATGACTACGACAACCGCAGTTCGCTCGTTGCTCATCGCCGCACTCGCGGCCATCGCCTTGCTCATCGGCTTCCTCTTGGCGTCCGGCGGCCTCGCCCGCGCCACCAACGCCTCGGCAGCAGTTGCTCCGGTCGATCAGGGAGCCACCACACCACCGGGGATCACCGTCACCGGCACCTCCACGGCGACCGGAACGCCCGACACCCTGCGCCTCGACCTCGGGGTATCGGTGACCAAGGGCACCGTCGCCGAAGCCATGACCGCCGCGAATTCGGCCATGACCTCGGTGCAGAAGGCATTGCGCGACAACGGCGTTGACGCCAAAGATCTGAAGTCCAATGCCCTCTCCGTGCAGCCGCAGTACGAGTACCCCACATCAGGGGTGCAACGACTCACGGGCTACACCGTGACGCAGGGCGTCCTCGCGACCATTCGGAAGGTGGATGAGGCTGGCCGGGTCATCGACGCCGCCACCAAGGCAGGCGGCGATGCCACCGTCGTGAACAGCATCGGCCTGGACGTCGACGACCCGGAGGGTGTGCTGGCCTCGGCCCGAGGCGCTGCCATCGAGAACGCCAAGGCAAAGGCGATGGCGTATGCCGACGCGGCTGGCCGGTCGGTTGGTCAGGTGCTCGCCATCACCGAAACCTCGGCACCGGTGGCCACCAACCCAATGGCGTATGCCGCCCGCGACTCGGTCGCCGGCAGCGCCGTCCCGATCTCCGCAGGCTCACAGGAGTACGCGGTCTCGGTGACCGTCACCTTCGCGCTCGGCTAGGTCCTTTCCACGAACATACAGTTGGCCCCCGGCGAGCGCCGGGGGCCAACTGTGCAGAGCCGCTTGTCGGAATCGAACCGACGACCTATTCATTACGAGTGAATCGCTCTGGCCGACTGAGCTAAAGCGGCACGCACCACGAGGGTGCCGCACGAGTATACGAAACCCACCGCGCAGGCGCGAACCGTCAGCACCCCCCGGTCGACTCCAGGCACTGGGATACCGTGGATACGCCATGAGTGAGATCAGCCCCGACCCGGCAGCCGCCACCCCGCCCGATGACGCGGCCCGGGACCCCCGGGACCCCCAGGACACGCGGGACACGCAGGGCAGCCACAGCACGCCGGGCGTACCCACGCCCCGGCGGAGCAAGGTCGTTCCCGCGACGGTCGCGCTCACCGCTGCCGCAGCCGCCATCGCGCTAGCCGTGATCCCCGGGTCTTCCACCCCCGGCTCGACTCCCGGCGGCTCGCCCACCTCGACTTCGACCACCTCCACAGGCCAGGCCACCCCCGGCAGCCTGCCCAGCCCCAAGGCTGAACTCCTCGCGCTCGCCCGACGCGACCCCAAGGATCCGATGGCCATTGGACGCGCGGATGCGCCCGTGGTGATGGTCCAACTCTCCGATTTCGCCTGCGGCTACTGCCGTCAATATGCGCTGGAAACCGAGCCTGCGCTGATCGAGAAGTACGTCAAGACCGGTGTGCTGCGGATCGAGTGGCACGACTTTCCCTATCTCTCGGACGGCTCACGCCGAGCAGCCATCGCCGGGCGGGCGGCCGCCGCGCAAGGGAAGTTCTGGGAGTTGCACCAGGCGATCTTCGCGGACACGACCTCGGGCGAGGAGCACCTCGAGCTCTTCAACCTCAGCGCGCTCGCCCAGGGGGTCGGCATCGAGCCCCAGCAGTTTGCCGCCGATATGGCGGACAAGGCGGCCTATGACGCGGTCAAGAAGGACTTCGAGGCGGCCCAGGCCTTGGGAGTGAGCGGCACCCCGAGCTTCGTCATCAACGGCCGCCCCTTCGTCGGCGCCCAGCCGCTCGCGAACTTCGCTGGCCTGATCGAGCTCGCGGCCGCCGAAGCCGGCTAGCCCACCAACGCCATGACCGAGGTCGGCCTGGTCGCTGCCCTGGTGGCGGGAGTGCTTGCGTTGCTCTCCCCCTGCAGCGCCCTGCTGGTGCCCTCGTTCTTCGCGTATGCCGCTTGGTCGCCTCGGGCGCTCTTGGCGCGGACCGCTGTGTTTTGGCTGGGCTTGATCACCGTGCTCGTCCCTCTCGGCATGGGCGCGGCCGCGGCATCACGCTTGTTCTACGGTCACCGGGAGCTGCTGATCACCATCGTCGGATGGGCTCTGATCGGATTGGGGGCCTTACTCATCCTGGGCCGAGGCTTCGTACTCCCGGGCGCGAACGCCCTTGCCGGACAGGCCCAGTCGCGCTCTCGGGAGGGCGCCGGATGGATCGGCACCTACCTTTTGGGTGCCAGTGGCGGCATTGCGGGATTCTGTTCCGGACCGATCCTCGGGGCGATTCTCACGGTGGCCGCGACCTCGGGCAGCGCGGCCTATGGCGCCTTGTTGCTCGCCACCTACGCACTCGGGATGGCGATCCCACTCTTCGTGCTCGCCTTGGCCTGGGATCGGTTGCGCATGGGCGAACGACTCCGCCCACACCTCACGCTGACCTCGCTGATCGCCGGTGGCGCGCTGATCGTCGCTGGCGCGGTCTTCCTGGTCTTCGACGGCACGTCTGCGCTCGTCGGCGATAAGCCCCTGGTCAGCCAAGGCACCCAAGACGGGATCGTTGCTGCGCTCGCCGGCATCCCTGCGTGGGCTTGGCCGGCGGGGATCGCGGTGATCGCCGGCGCGCTGTGGTGGCAGCGCTCGCGGGTCAGCAGGTAAGGCCCGCCGGCGGCACCGTCCCGTCGACGTAGTACGCGTCGATCGCGTTATCGACACACGAGTTGGACCGGGTGTATGCCGTGTGCCCGTCACCGTCGAAGGTCACCAAGGTGCCGCTCTCGAGCTCCTTGGCCAAACTGACCGCCCATTCGTAGGGCGTGGCAGGGTCCCGGGTGGTGCCGATCACCACGATGGGGGCGGCTCCCTTGGCGGCGATCGGAGCGGGCGCCTGGGTCGGCCGATCGGGCCAGAAGGCACACGGAATCGAACTCCACATCAGGAAGGGTGCCCAGGTGGGCGATTGCGCGCTGGCCCGCTCCTGCTGAGCCAGATGCTCAGCAATGTCAGCGGAATCCGGCTTGTCCAGGCAGTTCACGGCATAGATCGCCTCCTGGATATTGCCGGTGTACTGCCCGCTGCCGTCGCGATCGGCATACCTCAACGCAAGACCAAAGAGACCGTCACCGTCCCCCTTGAGGACATCGGTGAGCGCGTCATTCAGGGTGGACCACATGCCCTGGTCGTACATCGCGGCCGCGATGCCATAACTCGCCCAGCCTTCGCTGAGGACCTTCACGCGCGGGTCGTTGACCACGGGGCGGGTGGTCCCTTCATCGAGGCCCCGCAGCAGCGACTGCAGACCAGTAACCACCTCGTCCACGCTCCTGCCCAGCGGGCAGGTACCCCCCTCGACGCAGTCCTGAGCCCAGGCACGAGTGGCGCGTTCGAAGCCGGCGGCCTGGCCAGCGTTGACCTGCTCAGTGGTCAGTTCCGGGGCAATCGCGCCATCGAGGACGAAGCGGCCCACCCGATCGGGGAACATCCCGGCATACACGGCACCGAGGTAGGTGCCATACGACTTGCCCAAGTAGGTCAAGGTGCGCTCACCCAATGCCGCCCGAAGAATGTCCATGTCCGCGGCGGCGTCGCGAGTCGACACATGCCGCAGGATCGGGCCAGCAGTCTTCTCGCAACTCTCCGCGAAGGCCTTGCTGGCCGCCACGAAGGCCTCCCGCTCGGCAGCGTCGTCCGGCGAGGGATCGCTTCCGAGCCAGGCGTCCAGCTCGGCATCGCTCAGGCAATCGATGGGCTCCGAGCGCGCCACGCCCCGCGGGTCGAAGCCGACAATGTCATAGCGCTGACGGACCGGAGCACCCACGATGAAGTCGGCCGCTGCGGCATAGTCCACACCCGAACCGCCGGGACCGCCGGGGTTAACTACCAGCGAACCGATCCGCTGACGCTGCGAGGTCGCCGGGACACGCAGCACCGCGATCGAGATTGATGCGTCGTCGGGGGCTGAGTAGTCCAGCGGAACGGTCAACTCGGCACATTGCCCGCCATCACACGCGCTCCAACTCAATTCCTGGGTGTAGAAACGCGACAAAGCCTGCGCACCGGAGGGCACCGGCAACTGCGTGGGGCTGGGCGGCGCACTGGATCCCCGCACCGAGTCGATCACCGAGCAGCCGACCGCGAGCACGGCCCCCACCACTGCCAACCCCGCCACCGCACGCGCTCTCATGGGAGTCAGCCTAGGCGCAGCTCCAGCATCATGGCCTCGAGCGCGAGTAGCGGTTGCACATTGGCGCCGATACGTTCGCGCGCGGTCCCAATCGCATCCATGGCCCGCAATAACCGCTCCGAGGAGAGGGCATCGGCGACCGAAGCCACCAGCGGCCGGGAGTCCTCATTGATCAGCGGCACCCCACCGGCTAGGCGCAAGGCCAAGGCGTCCCGATAAACCGACATCAAATCGGTCAGGGACCGGTCGATGACATCTCGAGAATGCCGCTTGGCCCGGTCCTTCTGCTCCTTGTCCAAGGAGGCCAGCTGGGAACGGATCTGGGGCGGCTGGGTGCGAGCCGTGGGGTCCGCCCCGAGCAACTCCATGAGGCGTGTGCGCTCAGCCGCGTCGCGCTCGGCCGCTGCCGCAGCGGCCTCTTCGGTGGCGATGGTGGACAGATCCGAGGCCGCCCCCAGCGCGTCGCCCACGGTCCGAATCCGAGACGCCAAGGTGATGGTGTCGTGTCGGCGGATCCGCGCGTGTTCATCGCGGGCCAGCCTGCGCGCCAGACCCACGTGGGACTGGGCCGCCCGAGCGGCATAGATCGCCATCGGCGCCTCGATGCCGTCGCGTCGTTGCAGCAACTCGGCGACCGCTTGGGCCGAGGGCGTCCGCAAACGCACCTGCCGGCAGCGGGAGCGAATGGTGATGATGACATCCTCGACCGAAGGTGCACACAGCATCCAAACGGTGCGGGGGGCCGGCTCCTCAAGAGCCTTGAGCAGGGCATCAGCGGCCCGCTCGGTCAAGCGATCCGCATCCTCCACCAGAATGACCCGCCAGGCACCCACGGACGGTCGATGCGCCGCGAGCGTGACCAGATCCCTGGCCTCCTCGACTTTGATCGAGAGACCTTCGGTGGCCACCACGTCCACGTCCGCATGCGAGCCATCCAGCGCAGTGCGGCACTCCCGACAGCTCCCACAGCCACCGTCCGGACACATCAACGCAGCCGCGAACGCGCGGGCAGCGACCGAACGGCCCGACCCGGGTGGGCCGGTGAAGAGCCAGGCGTGGGTCATGGTGGCCGGGTTCGTGACCGCCTGAGTCAGGGTGGCAACCGCGACCGGCTGACCCACCACATCCGCCCAGACGGTCATCGGGCCAGCACCCCCATCTGGTCCAGCCGATCAAGGATGACGGCGTGAATCTGGTCGGGCGCGCTCAAGCCGTCGACGACGAGATAGCGCTCGGGGTGCGCCCGGGCCATCGCCAAGAAGTGCGCCCGGACGGACTCGTGATAGGTGTCTGCCTCGGACTCGAGCCGGTCATGAGTGTCACCGCGACGGAGACGGCCTTCGTGAGCGGAGATATCCACGATGACCGTGAGGTCAGGCACGAGGTGGCCCACCGCCCACATCTGCAGGTCATGCACCTCTTGGGCACCCAGGTCGCGCCCGGCGCCCTGATAGGCGACCGAGGAGTCGGTGTAGCGATCGGTGATCACTACCTCGCCTCGCACCAGGGCTGGTCGAATGAGTTGCTCGACATGGTGAGCCTTGTCGGCTGCGAAGAGCAGCGCCTCGGCCCGCGGGCTGACGTAATCGCCGTGGAGGACCACATCGCGAATGGTCACGCCGAGGTCGGTTCCGCCGGGCTGCCGAGTCACCAGAACCTGCCGGCCGGTTTGCTCGATCACCTCGGCCAGCATCCGGACCTGGGTGGACTTGCCGGCACCGTCACCGCCCTCGAAGGCGATGAAGAGGCCTGGCGTTGCGGTCACAGCGGCAGCCTAGTGCGGGTCGCGGACAGCCGGCCCCACTCAGAGCGATGGCAGGTGATCGCGGGCCCACAGGGCCGCGCTGGTGCGGTCCAGCACCCCAATCTCCCGGTACACCCGAGAGAGGTGGGCCTTAACCGTGCGCTCGGTGATGCCCAGCGCGCGGGCCACCTGCTTGTTGGCCATGCCTTGTGCCACCAGCCGCAGCACCTCGGTCTCCCGGGGACTGATGACCACCTCAGCGGTCATGGAGGGTCCACTGGGCAACAGTGCCCCAGCGACTCTGGGGTCGATCGGGACGTGGCCTGCCGCTGCGGATCGGACCGCGGCCAACAACTCGGCCGGCTCACAATCCTTGAGCAGGTAGCCGATGGCCCCCGCGGCCACCGCCTCTTGAACCCGCTCGCGATCCGCGAAACTCGTCAGCACGACCACCCTGCTGCCCTCGACGTGTGTCGTGAGGTATGCCGTCGCCTCGACCCCGTCCATGCCCGGCATCGACAGGTCCATCAGGATGACATCGGGACGTTTCGCCTCCACGGCCGCAATCGCGGTCAGTCCGTTGTCGGCATCGGCGACGACCTCAATCTCGGGGTCGGTGTTGAGGAGCGTGGTCAGTCCGCTGCGCACTACATGGTGGTCGTCGACGACCAGAACCCGGATCATGGCTCCTCCGTATCGAGTGTGGGAGTCAGTTCGAGATGCCATGCGGTGCCTTCGCCTGGAGCGCTCCAGAGCAGCAGGGTCGCACCGGCGGCGCGCGCGGTGTCTCGAAGCAGGCGTAGCCCGAAGTGGTCTGCCGCGGGGGCGGACAACACCGGTTCGGCATCAAAGCCGACCCCATCATCGACGACATCCAGCGACACTCCAGGGCCGCCGCGCCTCAAGGTCACCGTCACCGTTGCCGGTCCAGCATGCTCAGCGGCATTGCGCAGGCACTCCTGAGCGATCCGGAAGACGGCCCGCATCTGCTCATCGCTCAGCGCCAAGGTTTCCTCTGGATCGGTGTCCAGCACCACCCGCATCCCGGGCGCGCGCACGCCCTGAACGAGGTCGCCCAAGGCCGCCACGATCCCGGACGTACTCAGGCTGGGCGGATAGATGTCGACCAGCAAGCTGCGCAGCGCCCTAATGGAGGAGCGCACCGAGGCCGAGGCTTCCTCCAGGTCGCGGGCGCGCCGCTGGTCGCCGCGGTTGGCCGCCTCAGCGGCCGCACCCGCCAAGGTGAACGAGGTCGCGGCCAGTTCTTGGACCGGACCGTCGTGCAGCGTCGCCGCGATCCGTTGCCGCTCGTTGTCCGAGACATCCAATGCGCGCCGAAGGACGGCGTCCCGGGCATCTTGCTCCGCCCGCAGACTGCGCAGCAGCCGCCGCAGCAGCGGGCTCACGAGGACCACAAAGAGGATCAATGAACTGACGGTGACCCCCGCGAAGCCACGCCACAGTTGGCTCGTTCGCTCGCCGACTGGCACATAGGAGGCGTACATCTCGAACAGCAGCGGGCTGCCATCGGCAAGCCAGACCGGACGGTATACCTCCACCAGTTGATCGGCCTTCTCAAAGGTGTTTTCGGATTCTTCCAAGGCAGATATCTCGGCGCGGGTCGCGGGTTCGGTCAGGGCTCCCTGCTGGTCGCTCGAGAGCGCAAACTGCGCTCCGATGAGTTGCGGCTCATCGGCATAGAGCACGACCCCCGTGGGACTCCACACCTTGACCCGAACGACCTCCGCCGAGAGCACGTGTGCGCGCACCACGCTGTCCAAGGCCGCGATGGCTGCCGCATCGCCGGTGAGCAGGCCGGGGGTGAGCGCGGGAGTGATCACCGTTTCGGCGAGGATGCCGGCGGTATTGGCGGCGTCGTTCACCGCCTCACGCTCGGCCAGTTGCCGCGCAGCCAGTGAGCCGAGCAGCCCCACCAGGGCGACCACAGCGAGGACACCGGCTCCGAGTCGAAGCATCAAGCGCCGAAGGTTCAGCGGCTCTGGCGCAGTGGGCCGCGCTTGCGCAGTGGCGACCTCCCACCACGCCGGAGTGGCCTCCGCAGGTGCAGGGTCTGCGGAGGCCACGGCCGGGGCGGCCGGTTGGCGGTCAGTGGTCGGAGCCATGCCCACCTGAGTCGTCGCCCGCGTCATGCCCAGCGCCGTCGTCGGAACCGTGTCCGCCGGAGCCGGAGCCAGAGTTGTCGTCAGTGTTGTCGTCGGAACCGTGTCCGGAGCCGGAGTTGTCCTCGGAGGAGTCAACCGAACCGCTGCCCGGACCCGAGCTGTCACTCTCCGGACGGCCGTCGGAGTCATCCGGGGTGTCGCCGGAGTCGTCACTCGATGAGCCGCTGGGTCGCGGACGGTCCCCGCCATGGTCATCGGTGGCGTCGTGATCGGCGTCGTCATCAGAGGCAGAAGGCGACGCGCTGGGAGTGGGGCCATCGGTGGAGGCCGACGCCGACGGGGTGGCCTCGGAGGCGGTCGCCGCGACCGGCAAACGAACCGGCAGTTGCTCGGCAAAGGAGGCATTGCCAAAGAGGCCAACGAGGGCGGGGATGGTCGCGAGCATGGCGCCAATGAGCACCGGGAGTGCACGCTTCATGGGGGGACCTTTCGTGGTGGGGTCAATTGTGGCAGGGGTTGAGCGGGATCAGTCGGTGTACGACAGCGACCCGGTGCACACCTCACCGGTGCGGGCGTTGGTGGCGCGCAGGCTGATCACGTCAGTGCCGGCTCGATTGGCGATGACTCGGTTGATCGAGAACGATCCGCTCGGGGCTAGGGTGATTCCGGTCGCACTGGCAACGGCAACGCCGTTGTCCCGAATGACGACGGACCAGGCTTGGCCGACGACATTGCTGTCGACCTCGGCCTCGACTTCGACGCGACCGTTCTCTGGGGATGCCTTGAGCTTCCAGGTGGCGGAGCGGCTGCAGGTACCCGAGCGGCGAACGTCGCCGGTCTTGGCGGATGCCGCCGGCACGGTCACGGCGAGCAGCCCAACGGTGAGCCCGAGCGCGGCGGCCTGGCGGAGACTATTGCGGGTCATGGCGTCCTCCTGAGGTAGTCCAGCTCGGCGGTTCCGTCTGGCGTGCCTCAAGGTTCGCCCGCCCTGGCGGGCAGCCGCTATTGGGCGATGGTCCTAGTACCTTTCCGACCCCTGGCGGGCATCGGCATTGGCGTGAATGGCGTCGTGGACGTATGCCGCCAGTCCGGGCGCGATGTCCTCATAGGTCTTCGTGAACCTGGGGTCGGCGAGATACATATCCGCCAGGCCGCGGTGGAAGCTGTGGTCTAGGTCGTAAAACCACGCCTCGATGTGCCGACGGTGGGCCTCGGCTGCGGCCAGGGCATCGGGTGAATCAGCCGGCATACCGGCTGCCAGCGCAGCCGCGAAGGCAGCATTGACCTGCTCGCTCTCAGCCTTCATGGCAGCCCAGTCAGAGGCGGTGTATCTCTTTGTGCGCGAAGCCGATTGGCGCCAGGCATCAGTGTGCCCCCACGTCTGCTGCGCCTCCTCCTGACGCTCCTCGGAGTAGCTCTCACCAAAGAGCTTCTTGAGATCCTCGGGGGTGGCGGGGGTGTTTGTCATTGTTCTCTCCAATGCGTCGTCGATGGCGCGGGCCAGGTCGGCGAGCTCGTTGAGCCGCTCGGCCACGCTTGCCTGCTGGCGTCGTAGGTGGTCAACCAGGGGTGCATCGCCGGCCAGAATCTCACCGATGGCGTCCAGCGGCATACCCAAGCGACGGTAGGTCACGATCGTGGCCAGCCGCTCCAGATCCGCGGCCGAGTACAAGCGGTAGCCAGCCAGCGATCGGGTCTGGGGGACGAGCAGACCGACCTCGTCATAGTGGTGGAGTGTGCGCACCGAGATCCCAAAGATCCGGGCCACCTCACCCACGCTCAACTCGTCCATGGCCACTAGCCTGACCCATCACGCAGCGTGAGGGTCAAACCGGGACCCGAGCAGACCGGTCGCGCGGACCCCGGCCATCAGAGCAATGCGCGCAACTCTCGGGCGAGGACCTTCCCGGTGGCATTCCTGGGCAGGTCGTCGACAAAGCGCACCTCGCGCGGAATGCAATGCCGAGCGCGATGGGCGCGCACGTAGTCGGCGATCTCATCAGCGCTCAGGCTCGCTCCCGGTCTACGAACGACGAAGGCCGCCAGCCGCTGGCCGAAAGCCTCATCGGGCACCCCGATCACGCAGGCTTCATGCACGGCCGGGTGCTCCGCGAGAAGGGACTCGACCTCCATCGGGTACACATTCTCCCCACCGCTGACGATCATGTCGTCCACCCGGCCCACGACGAAAAGCAAGCCATCGTGGACGCGCCCCACATCGCCGGTCGCGAGCAGATCGGCCACCGGCCGGCTCGATTCTCCCGACGTGTAGCCCTCGAACACCATGTCGTTGTGTGCGCAGACCCGCCCGACCACGCCCTCAGGCACCTGCACGCCGTCATCATCAAGGACGCGGACGAGCGTCCCGAGCGGGGGCGTTCCTGCGGTGTCCGGGTATCGGCGGAGCTGGCTGGGAGTCGCGATGCACACCCACGAGGCCTCGGTCGATCCATACAGGTTGTACAAGATGTCACCGAAGGCATCCATGAAGCGGGTTGCGAAGCCGTGGGGATAGGCCGACCCACTGGTGGCGATCACCCTGGGCGGGCGTGCATTTGCGCGGTCCTGCTCGGGCAGATCGAGAATCCGCTGCAGCATCACCGGGATCGCGATCATGGCATCGACGTCATGGGTCTGCCAGGAGCGCAGAGCGTGCGCCGGATCGAAGCGGCGCTGGAGAACGACCGTCGCGCGCAGTCCGAAGGCCAGCTGAATTGCGGCATACCCCCAGGTGTGGAAGATCGGCGCGGACACCAGCACGGTGTCGGCGGTTCGCAACGGAATGCGGTCGATGATGGTGACCAGGGCCGAGGGGCCGGGAGGGGTGCGACGGGCCGCACCCTTGGGCGCACCGGTCGTTCCGGAGGTGAGCACGATTGTGCGGCCGGGTCGAGCAGGCGGCGCGAGACGCGGTTTCGGGCCCTGGCGGGCCATCGCGGCCACCCGGGCGACGAGCGCCGACTCGCCCATCACCTCGACCATGGCACCAAGGCTGGCCACCAGGTCGGCGAACTCGTCATCATGAATCAGCACAGCAAGCTGCTGCTCCTCGGCCACGACCACGACCTGCTCGGGGCTGAGGCCGGTGTTGATCAGCACCACGTCCAGACCCACCAGGGATGCACCGGCGATGACCTCGATCGCCCCGACGTGATTGCGAGCCAGCAACCCGACCCGCCGACCGGCCGTCACCTCGAGGTCGCGCAGGGCAGAGCCGACCCATTCGGCACGGTCGAGCAGGTCGGCATAGCTGATCGGGCCACGCTCGTCGTCGATCACCGCAACGGCTCCGGGGCTGCGTTTGGCGGCCTGCCGCAGCTCACCGCCCAGGCCGTATCCCCAGCGCAGCAGGCTGTGGAGTTGGGCGACCTGCCGGTGCGGTGGTCCAGGCCGCAGCACCCCTGCCCGCAGGAGGGTTCGCAGCATGACCACGCGGTTCATCAGGAGGTGCGAGGGGCGGCTGTCTTCTTTGCGGCAGTTGTCTTGGCGGCAGTTGTCTTGGCGGCAGTTGTCTTGGCGGCGGTCTTCCTTGCCGCGGTCTTTTTGGCCGCCGTCTTGCGCGCGGTGGTCTTCTTGGCAGCCCGCTTGCGGGTCACCGGTCCGCGAGCCCGCTTCTCCGCCAGCAACTCGTAGGCGCGTTCGGCCGGGAGGTTTTCCGGGTCATCGCCCTTGCGCAGCGTGGCATTGGTCTCGCCATCGGTGACATAAGGGCCGAAGCGACCGTCCTTGACCAGCACCGGCCGGCCGGAGACGGGGTCGTTACCGACCTCCGCCAGCGGTGGCTTCGCCGCAGCGCGTCCACGCACTTTCGGCTCGGCGTAGATTGCGAGCGCCTCCTCCAGGGTGATGTCGAAGAGCTGAGCCTCCGTGGCCAACGAGCGCGAGTCAGTGCCCTTCTTCAAGTAAGGGCCATAGCGACCGTTCTGCGCGCTGATCTCCTCACCATCGGGTGCGAGGCCAACCAGTCGGGGAAGCGAGAGCAATCGCAGAGCCGCGCTGAGGTCGATGGTTGCCAGGTCCATGTCCTTGAAAAGCGACGCCGTCCTCGGCTTGGCCTTGGCCACCTTGGCGCGCCCCTTGGCCGGCGCAGCGGCCGCCGAGGACTCCGGCTCCTCGGGCAGGACCTCGGTGACATAGGGCCCGTATCGGCCTGCGCGAGCGACGATTTCGTGACCGGTACCCGGATCCTGGCCAAGGACGCGGCCGTCATCGGAGGCCTGCTCAAGGAGCTCGCGAGCCCGCTGCGGAGTCAGCTCATCGGGGGCGATGTCGTCGCCGATGGTCGCACGACGAGGATCGGCACCGTCAGCGGCGACCTCCTCGACATACGGCCCATACCGGCCGACCCGAACCACGATGCCGTCACCAATGTCGATGGTCGAGATTGCCCGAGCGTCGATATCGCCGAGGTCGGCGACCAAGTCACGCAGCCCCTCGCCGGAGGTCGCTTCGTCACCGAAGTAGAAGCGCCGCAGCCACTCGACGCGGCCGTCCGCTCCCGAGGCGATCAGGTCGAGCCCGTCTTCCATGCTCGCGGTGAAGTCGTAATCGACGAGATGCGCGAAGTGCTCCTCCATCAGGCGGGTCACGGCGAAGGCCAGCCAGCTCGGCACCAGCGCGCTTCCCCGGTTCGACACATAGCCGCGGTCCTGGATCGTGCCAATCGTCGAGGCATAGGTCGAAGGCCGACCGATCCGCCGCTCCTCCATGGCCTTGACCAGCGTGGCCTCGGTGTAGCGCGGGGGCGGCGAGGTCTCATGGCCACTGGCGTCCGCACGGCGCACCTCGAGCGGGACACCCACGGAGAGCTTGGGCAGGCGACGCTCCTCCTCGGCTTCGTCCTTCTTGCGCGTCGCTTGACGCTCGTCGCGGCCCTCCTCGTAGGCCGCCAGGAAGCCGCGGAAAGTAATGACCGTGCCGCTCGCCGACAGCTCGACCTCGCGGACCGGCGCCTCCGGGTCCAGGGTGGCGCCCAACTTGACGGTGGCGGTCTGCCCGCGGGCGTCGGCCATCTGGGAGGCGATCGTGCGCTTCCAGATCAGCTCATAGAGGGCGAGTTCATCGCCCCGAAGTTCGCCAGCCACCTGGGCGGGCGTGCGGAATCGGTCACCGGCCGGGCGGATGGCTTCGTGTGCCTCCTGTGCACCCTTGGCCTTGGTTTGGTATCGGCGGGCGCTCTCGGGGACATACTCCGCGCCATACAGGTCGCGGGCCTGTTCGCGAGCCGCGGTCAGCGCCGCCTCGGATAGCGTGGTGCTGTCGGTCCGCATATAGGTGATGTAGCCGTTCTCGTACAGCCGCTGGGCCACGCGCATGGCGTTCTTGCTGGACAGGCGCAGTTTCCGGCTGGCCTCCTGCTGCAGCGTGCTGGTGGTGAAGGGCGCGCTCGGGCGACGGGTGTACGGCTTATCGGCGACCTCGGTGACCGCGACATCGGCAGCGCGCAGGGCAGCCGCGATGCCCTCGGCGGCGGCTCGGTCGAGGTGGGTCACCTTCTCATTGGCCAGGGTGCCGTCGTCGGCGAAGTCCCGCCCCGAGGCGACCCGGTTGCCGTCGACTCCGGTGAGCCGAGCGGTGAACTGGTTGGCCGCCGCGTCCGGAGTGACGTCGGCCTCGACATCCCAGTACGACGCGGAGCGGAAGGCCATCCGCTCGCGCTCGCGCTCGACGACCATGCGCGTGGCCACGGACTGCACACGGCCAGCGGACAGGCCGGCCTTGACCTTGCGCCAGAGCACGGGCGAGATTTCGTAGCCGTAGAGCCGGTCGAGAATGCGCCGGGTCTCCTGCGCGTCAACGAGCGCAGTGTTGACCTCGCGGGTGGAGTTGGCGGCCCGCTGGATGGCTTCCTTGGTGATCTCATGGAAGACCATCCGCTTGACCGGGATCTTGGGTTGCAGGGTTTGCAGGAGATGCCACGCGATGGCCTCGCCTTCGCGATCCTCATCAGTGGCGAGATAGAGCTCGTCGGCGCCCTTGAGCGCTCGCTTCAGTTCGGCGACCTTCTTCTTCTTATCGGCATCGACGATGTAATACGGCTCGAAGTCGTTGTCGACGTCGACGCCGAACTTGCCGAAGGGACCCTTCTTGATCTCCGCCGGCATTTCGCTCGGGGTGGGGATGTCACGAATATGACCGACCGATGCCTCCACATGCCAGTCCTTGCCGAGATACCCGGCGATGGTCTTGGCCTTGGCCGGCGACTCGACGATGACGAGCTTGCTGCCCATACGGTGTCCTGCTCCGTTCTGCTCTCCTCGTGCAGCGGATTCGTCGCTGCTCGGACGAGGGAATCGTCAGAGAACCTAGCAGGGGTATGCCGTGTGCCCGCAGACTTGGGGTCGGAACCTTGCGCTTCCGGCCCGCTACAAGGGGCCCAAAGTGCAAGGTTTCGGCATCCGGCGGGAAACGTGTGGTTGAATGTTGTATGACTTCTCCGGTTCTGTATCTCTCCCATGGGGCTCCCCCGCTCGCGGATGACGTGCGCTGGCGGAGCGAGTTGGCGAACTGGGCGGGCGCCCTCGATCGACCGAGCTCGATCCTGATGGTCTCGGCGCATTGGGAGTCCGCTCCGATTGCTGTGAGCGCCACTAGCTCAGATGTGCCCCTGCTCTATGACTTCTGGGGCTTCCCGCAGAAGTACTACGAGGTCACCTATGCCGCCCCGGGCGCTCCCGCGCTCGCCGGCCGCGTTGCCGGACTCCTCGGCGATATCGAGGGCGGGGTGCACCAAGACCCGACCCGCGGTCTGGACCATGGCGCCTACGTGCCTTTGGTGGAGATGTACCCACAGGCCGACATCCCGGTGCTGCAACTCTCCCTGCCGACCCTTGACCCGCAACGCCTCTTCGAGGTGGGCCAGCGGTTGGCGCCGCTGCGCGACGAGGGGGTCATGGTGATCGGCTCGGGCTTCACCACCCACAACCTCGGCTGGTTCAACCCCAGCGGCGGCCCGGACTCGGCAGCACCTACACCGTCGGTGGAATTCGACCATTGGGCGGCCGAGCGGGTGGCCGCCGGCGATATCGACGCCATTCTTGACTGGGAGCGGCGCGCACCGGCCGCCCGGCAAGCGCACCCCCGCTCAGAACACTGGGCGCCGCTCTTCGTGACGCTCGGCGCCGCGATGGGAGCGGGCAGCACCCTGGACTCGTCCGTGGCGGTCGAGGGCTTCTGGTTCGGGCTATCGAAGCGGTCCTGGCAGCTCGGCTAAGGCCGCCCCTGTTCAGCGCGCGACGCAGATGGGAGCATGGCGCATGGCCACTGACCCCTTGGGCGCTCTGACCTCGTCAACGCTAGGTGTCACCGACTATCTCGATGCGCTGACAGCCGCCACCGAGTTGCTCGCCGAGTCGGCTCAGCGAGCCGGTGCAGACGCGCAGGTGCCCACCTGTCCGCTGTGGACGGTCCGGGATTTGGTCGCCCATCAAGGCATGGTCCACCGGTGGGCGCTGGCGGCCATCCAGGGAGCGCACGCCGACATCGACGCCGCCGCCTTGGAGGCCGAAGGACGCGCGGCGACCGACCAAGTGAGTTGGCTACGCCGCGGGTCGCAGCAACTCGCCGAAGCGCTCGCTGAGGCACCGCAAGACCTCGAGGCCTTGGTCTTCCTCAAGGATGCCCCGCCGCCACGGACCTTCTGGGCCCGCCGACAATGCCACGAGACCACGATCCACGCCGTTGATGCGCTCGCCGCTGCCCTGGGCCGACCCCCCAGAGCCAAGCAGGTACCGATCTCGGACGAGCTCGCCCTCGACGGGATCGATGAGCTACTGGTCGGCTTCTGGCAGCGAGGCCGCAACTCGCCGCACACGCAGACCCACGAGCGGACCCTGGTCAGCGCTGGGCGCCGAGGTTGGTTGCTGCACAGTTCCCCGGAAGCTATGCGCGCGGCGCGCTTCGCGATCAAGGACAGCGACACGGCATACGAGGTGGACGCCGTCATCAGCGGGGATCCTGTAGATGTCTACCTCGCCGTGTGGAACCGCGGCGGCGATGTCATCGATTCAGCTCGGCGCCTGGCCACCTGGAAGGCCACGATCCTCTGGTGAGCCGGTGGGCAGATACTGCCCGAAGAACTCCTCGATGCGCGCCCACGAGTCCTGCGCCGCAACGGGATCCGAGCCGACCCGCATGAGCAGACGGGAGACCGGGACCGTCCACCAGCCCAGGTTCGCAGGGCTCGGGTTGTGGAAGGAGTGACCCGCCTGCGCGTACTCCTTGACGTCATTGGGTATGCCGCGGGCGTCCAACTCCGTCTTGAGCTTCTTGGCCGCGCGGGGCAGCGACATATCTCGCCCACCGTAGCTCGCGACGACCGGGCAGGCGCCCTCGAGTCGCTCCAGATCGCGCGGCAGCTGCCCGTAGTTGGGCGCGGCCACGGCATAGCCCTCCCCCAGGATGGCCAGGGCGAAGCCACCGCCCAGGCAGAAGCCGATCACCCCAACGCCCCCCGCGCATCGAGGGTCATCGAGCAGCCACTGGCGGGAGCGGGCAATGTCATCGAAAGCCCGCCCGGTGCCGGTCCGCAGCGATCGGAAGGCAGCGACAATGCACTGCATCCGAGATCCCCAGGCCATGAGGTCGGGGGCCAGCGCGAGATAGCCCATGGCCGCCATCCGGTCGGCATGGGCGCGGATGGCGTCATCCAACCCGAAGATCTCGTGCAGGACGACCACTCCGGGCCGCGGCCCCGGCGTGCTGGGGACCGCGAGGTAGGCCGGTAGGTCACCGGCGTCCCCGATCATGACCATCTCACCCATGGGCGCCTGCTCCGTTCTCAGTGCCGTCGATGGCAGCGGCAAACTGTGCGGCATAGAGCTTCGCGAAAGCCCCTCCGCGAGCGAGCAACTCGGCATGCGAGCCCTGCTCGACAATTCGTCCGCGCTCCATGACGAGGATCAAATCGGCATCCCGGATCGTCGACAAGCGGTGCGCGATAACGAAACTCGTGCGGTCGGCCCGTAGCGCCGCCATGGCATGCTGCACCAGCACCTCGGTGCGAGTGTCCACCGAGGAAGTGGCTTCATCGAGGATGAGCAGCGAGGGCTGCGCGATGAAGGCCCGGGCAATCGTGAGCAACTGGCGCTCGCCTGCGCTCAGGTTGCTCCCCTCTGCATTGAGGACTGTGTCATAGCCCTCGGGCAGGGAGTGCACGAACCGGTCCACATAGGCCGCGCGCGCTGCATCCAGCACCGCATCCTCGCTCGCACCGGGACGGCCGTACGCAATGTTCTCGCGGATCGTGCCGCCAAAGAGCCAGGTGTCCTGGAGCACCATGCCGACCTGCGAGCGCAAGTCATCCCTGGTCAGCTCGGTGATGTCGATGCCATCGAGAGTGATCCGACCGCCATCGAGTTCATAGAAACGCATGATCAGGTTCACCAGGGTGGTCTTGCCGGCCCCGGTCGGCCCCACGATCGCCACTGTCTGGCCAGGCTCAACCACGAGCGAGAGGTGCTCGATCAGCGGGCTGTCGGCGGAATACGAGAAGCTCACGTCCTCGAAGGCCACGCGCCCATGGGTGTCGCAGACCTGTTGCGGCGCAACTGGATCCGGCGACTGCTCCGGCTCATCAAGCACCTCGAACACGCGTTCCGCGGAGGCCACCCCGCTCTGTAGCAGATTGGCCATTGAGGCCACTTGGGTCAGCGGCTGGGTGAACTGTCGGGAGTACTGGATGAAGGCCTGGACATCGCCCAGGCTCAGTTGCCCGCTAGCGACGCGCAGGCCGCCAACGATGGCCACGAGCACATAGTTGAGGTTCCCGATGAACATCATCGCCGGCATGATGATGCCGCTAATGAATTGCGCACCAAAGCCGGCCCCGAACAGGCGCTCGTTGCTGACGGAGAAGTCCTGGCGCAGGGCCTCCTGGCGACCAAACACCTTGACCACGGCGTGGCCGGTGAAGGACTCCTCGACCACTCCATTGAGGGCGCCGGTCTGCTTCCACTGCTCCACGAAGTAGCGCTGGGAGCGCTTGCCGATCTGACCGGCCACCACCCCGCTCAATGGAATGGTCACCAGCGCGATCACGGCGAGAAGCGGGGAGATCCACACCATCATCGCCAGCATTGCGACGACTGTGAGCAGCGAGTTGAGCAGCTGATTCAGGGTCTGAGTGAGCGACTGCGACACATTGTCGATGTCATTGGTCACTCTGGAGAGCAGTTCACCGCGGGGCTGAGAGTCAAAGTAGGGCAAAGGCAACCGGTGAAGTTTGTCCTCGACGTCCCGCCGCAGGGTGTAGATGACGCGGTTGACCGCGCCGACGAGCAGTAGACCCTGCACCCACTGGATCAGCGATGCCGCAACATACAGGCCGATCGCGATCAGGAGGACCTGGCCCACGGCATTGAAGTCGATGCCCTGACCCGGCACCAGGTCGGTCATGGCGGCCACCATGTCGGCCACCGTGCCTTGACCGGCGGCACGCAGTCCCGCCACGGCCTGCTCCACGCTCACCCCGGCAGGTAGTCGAGAGCCGAAGTAGCCGGCAAAGATGAGGTCGGTGGCGCGCCCGAGGATCTTGGGGCCAATGGCGTTGAGTACCACGGCAATGGTGGTTAGCAGGATGGCCATCGTCAGGGCCGCGCGCTCCGGACGAAGCAGGGCAAGCAGACGCCGAGCCGAGGGGCCGAAGTTCATCGCCTTCTCGGTCGGACGGCCGATCTGCATATGCGGGGGTCCGCTGCGTTGGGTGGCGCCGGCCGCGCCCCGGCGCTGCTCGGCGGCCCGCTCCTCGGCGGTCTTCAGGGTGTCACTCACGCGGCAGCCTCCGTCGCGATCTGGCTTTCGACAATTTCTCGGTAGGTCGGACAGCTCTCGATCAAGTCGCTATGCCGTCCGCTGCCGACCACTCGACCGTCTTCGAGGACGATGATCCGGTCGGCATCCACGATGGTGGAAACACGCTGGGCCACCACGACAACGGCCGCGTCATGGGTCACCGGCGCGAGGGCCCGACGTAGCCGCGCATCGGTGGCCACGTCGAGCGCACTAAAGGCGTCATCGAAGATGTAGATCGAGGGCCGCCGGACCACCGCCCGGGCGATGGCGAGCCGTTGACGCTGTCCCCCACTGACATTCGTTCCGCCCTGCGCGATGGCGGCGTCCAGCCCGCCATCCATCTCCTGGACGAAGTCCTCTGCCTGGGCGATCCGCAGCGCCTCCCACAACTCCTCGTCGGTGGCCTCGGGCCGGCCATGCCGCAAGTTCGAAGCAACGGTTCCCGAGAACAGGAAGGGCCGCTGCGGCACCAAGCCAATCCGCGACCAGACATCCTCCAGGGCAGCCGATCGGACATCGACACCGCCGATCCGCACCGAGCCCTCGGTGACATCGCGCAAACGCGGGGCCAACCCGATGAGCGTGGTCTTGCCGGAACCGGTCGAGCCAATCAGGGCCACAGTCTCGCCGGGGTCAACCGTGAAGGAGACATCGTGCAGGACGGGCGCCTCGGCGCCTGGATACGCGAAGCTGACCCCGTCGAAGGCCAAGCCGACCGACCCCGCGGGAATGCGGATGGGGTCGGCGGGGTCAAGTACCGAAGTACTCGCGTCGAGGACCTCGCTGATCCGGCCCGCCGAGACACTGGCGCGAGGGACCATCATCGACATCATCGTCGCCATCATCACGCTCATGAGAACCTGCATCAGGTACGCCATGAAGGCGGTGAGCGCCCCGACCTCGATCGCCTTCTCGTCGACGCGATGGGCCCCGAACCACAGGACCGCGGCATTGCTGAGGTTGAAGACCAGCATGACGACCGGGAAGACCGTCGAGAAGTGGCGCCCGACCGCCAGCGAGGACTCGGCATAGGCCCTGCTGGCGTCGGCAAAGCGATCTCGCTCAACGTCCTCCCGGACAAAGGCGCGGACCACCCGAACTCCGGTGATCTGTTCGCGCAGAACGCGATTGATGACATCGATATTGCTCTGCATGCGGCGGAACCAGGGGATCATGCGGGAGAGCACGAAGCCGACACTGACCGCGAGAATCGGTACCGCCACCGCCATGATCCAGGACAGGCCGACGTCTTCGCGCAGGGCCATGATCACCCCGCCCACCATCATCATCGGCGCCGAGACCATGAACGCCAGCGCCATGTAGAGCACCTGCTGGACCTGGGTGACGTCATTGGTGGTTCGAGTGATCAGCGTGGGCGCACCAAAATCGCCAACCTCCTTCTCGGAGAAGGACATCACCCGGTCGAAGACCGCGGCACGGACATCCCGCGCCAGACTGGCAGCGGTCCGGGCGCCGAAGTAGGCGGCTCCCACAGTCGCGGCGATCTGGACCAGCGAAATGACGAGCATCCAGCCCCCGGCGCTCAGAATGTAGCCCGTATTGCCCTTGGCGACGCCCTCATCGATGATCTTGCCGTTCAGCGAGGGCAGGTAGAGCGAGGCGATCGTCGCGGCGAACTGGAGGACGAGGATCGCGGCCAGCCAGGCGGCATATGGGCGCAAGTGTCGGCGGAGGAGGGAGATCAGCACGTGGGTTCCTTTGTTGTGCCATTCAGGACGAGGGTGACGATTTCGGTCGCGGTGAGGAGGCGACCATCGGTGACATGGGGGTTGCTGCCGGAGAAGGCGAGCAGCCGGAGGTAGCGCATCACCTCGCGTGGCGCGATGGTGAAGTGCGCCCGGTGCGGGGCGAGCAGTCGTTCGTGCGCTTTGCCAATTCGCTCGACGAGGTCGGGGGATCCGCTCATCGTGGGCTTGGCCGACGACCCCAGGACCGTGAGCAAGCGAAAGATGTGGGCGAATCGGTCCATCATGAGTTGGGTGGCTCTGGTGAGCACCTCTTCCAGAGTGCCGTCAGGGTTGAGGCCCTCGACAGCGATGACATAGGTCTCGATGTCAAAGCCGCGGGCGATCGCTGCCTCAATCACCTCATCCTTAGTGGCGAAGACCCGGAAGATCGTCCCCTCGGCAACGCCCGCCGCCTGCGCGATTTGCCGAGTCGTGACGGCGCGACCGTGCTCGATGACCAGCGGCAGGGTTGCCTCCGCGAGCTCGCGCCGACGATCCGCAACGCACAGTCGGGGGGCTCGCGGCATACGGGCGATCATAAGTGAGTGAGTGCTCACTCACAAGTCAATGTGGCGCCAATGTCCCGCACCGGGGTTACCGGACAAGCAGACAGTCCTTGGCGGCATCCCGGATGAAGTCCACGATCTCCGCACGCACCGCCTCGTCGTCCTCGCCCAGCACGCCGGCGATCGCCGCCGCCGACTGACCCGCGGTCAACTCACCGTCACAGACCGACGCGAATGCCGCGCTCACGGTCGACATGGTGATGGCGCGCCGAAGCCCGCCACCCTGACGCAGCAAGATCACCGATGGGTCGGCCGCGCCCGGGTGGGTATGCCGCTCCTCATAAACATCGGCGGCGCATCGCCATCGCTGGGCCAAGAGGTCATCGTCCGTGTGCTCCGCAAGCCAGGTCCGCGACGCCAAGCCGGCCGCCACGGATGGCCCCATCGGGCTGGCAACGGGCCCTGGCATATCCATCAGGTCGACGAAGGGCGCCCGATCAGTTCGCGGACGCTGCACGGTAATCACGCCGAAGCCGATGGCTCGCACCGACCGCGAGGCGAAGTCGTCCAACCACGCGGCATACATCGCGTTGAACTCCGCTGTCCCGGAGAAGTGCCCACCATCTCGAGCCCAGGTCTCCGCGTATTCCGCTGGGTCCGCGCTCTCGCGCTGGACCACCCAGGCATCCAGGCCGGTCCCCGAGAGCCATCCCGCGACGCGCTCGCTCCAGTCCGCCTCGTCGTGCACCTCCCAGTTGCCGAGCAACTGGGCGATCCCACCTGGCTCCAGGTGCTCGCCCACCCCCCGGACCAGATCAGCCACGATGGCGTCGCCGGCAGCGCCACCGTCGCGGTACTCGTAGGTGGGCACCGCATCGCAGCGCGGGGTGATCACAAAGGGAGGATTGCTCACGATCAGATCGAATCGCTGGCCGACAACCGGCGCCAGCATCGACCCGGCCAGCACGCTCCAGGCCACGCCATTGAGCTCGGCATTGAATCGGGCGTAGCCCAGCGCCCGCTCAGACACATCGGTCACCGTGACGCTCTCGGCGTGGGCGCCCAAGTGCAGCGCCTGAACCCCTGACCCAGTCCCCACGTCGAGCGCGCGCCGCACCGGCACCCGCGGCGTCCAGGTCGCCAGCGTCGTCGACGCACCACCGATCCCGAGCACGTGATCGGGCGATAGCGGACGCCCGGTGGCGAGCTCGGCCAGGTCGGAGGCGATCCACCATGATCGGTCGTCGGCGGCATACGGACGCACATCGCAGACGGCGATGACGGCATCTCCCTCCGGAGCCACCACTCCGAGGGCGGTGGCACCAGCTACCCCCAAACTCGGCAGGGCCCGCTCGACATCGGCGGTGTCGACCGGGTCGCCCAGGGTGAACAAGCGAATCAACGTCGCGCAGGCCCGGCTGTCGTTTGCGGTGATGCGTTGGGCGGGCAGCGCCTGCTCCCGCAGCAAGGCCGCGGCAGCCATCGGGCCCAGCACCTCGGTCACTCCGGCCACCGTGAACGCGCTGGCCATAAGGTCCGAGCGCAAGCGAGCGATGAGGTCCGGGTCAAGACGCGGGGGCGGGGCGCTGCTCATCTGCCCGAGCCTAGTGTCCGACGTCGATTGTTCGGCTCCCTGGCCCGCGGTGATGGCGCAACCGCCGCCGCGAATGCCGCGTGGCCGGGCCCGACAGGCGGGTCCCGGCCACGGCGGTGCAGCGGAGCAAGGTCAGTGAATCTGCTCCGGGTGGTGCGCGGTCGCAATGGCCGCATCCGGGTCGGAGTCGCCACCGATGGCGATGTCCTTGCTCTTGGAGAGAGCGACCGCAGCGATCACGATGACCAGAGCCACCGCCGCGATGCCATAACGGATCGGCGCATTGGCTCCAGACCCCAGGGTCAGGGTCACGATCGCGGGCGCGATGAGCACCGAGACCAGGTTCATGACCTTGATCAACGGGTTGATAGCCGGGCCAGCGGTGTCCTTGAACGGGTCACCCACGGTGTCACCAATGACGGTGGCCGCGTGTGCCTCGGTGCCCTTGCCACCGTGGTGGCCATCCTCAACCAGCTTCTTGGCGTTGTCCCATGCGCCACCGGAGTTGGCCAGGAAGACCGCCATCAGCGCGCCCGAGCCGATCGCCCCGGCTAGGAAGCCGGCCAGCGCCCCGATGCCCAGGCCGAAGCCCACGGCCACCGGCATGAGCGCCGCAAGCAGACCAGGGGTCGCCAACTCACGCAGCGAGTCTCGCGTGCAGATGTCGACGACCCGGCCGTACTCCGGCTTCTCGGTGCCGTCCATGATGCCGGGGTGCTCCCGGAACTGGCGACGCACCTCGAAGACGATGGCGCCGGCTGCCCGGGTCACCGCGTTGATGGCCAGACCCGAGAAGAGGAAGACCACCGCGGCACCGATGATCAGACCGACCAGCGTGTTCGGCGAGGTGATCAGGCCAACCGCGCTATTGAGGAAGTCCTGGCCTTCCTTCTGTGAGATGCCCGCGGTGTCGAGCTCACTGACCGCGGTCTGCCAGGCGTCGGTGTAGGACCCGAAGAGCGCCGTCGCCGCGAGGACCGCGGTCGCGATGGCGATGCCCTTGGTGATGGCCTTGGTGGTGTTACCCACGGCGTCCAGCTCGGTGAGGATCTGCGCACCGTCACCGTCGACATCGCCCGACATCTCGGCGATGCCTTGGGCGTTGTCCGAGACCGGCCCGAAGGTGTCCATGGCGACGATGACGCCAACCGTGGTGAGCAGACCACAGCCAGCGAGCGCGATCAGGAAGAGCGCGAGCGCGGTGCTGCCGCCACCGAGGATGAAGGCCAGGTAGACCGCGCCACCGATGATGGCCGCGGTGTACACCGCAGACTCCAGACCCACGCCGATGCCCGAGAGCACGACGGTCGCCGGGCCGGTGAGCGAGGTGCGGGCCACGTCTTGGGTGGGGCGCTTGTCGGTACCGGTGAAGTGGCCGGTGAGCCACAAGATGATGCCGGCCAACACGATGCCGATGATCACGGCGAGCAGGGCGGTCAGTCGCGGGTCGCCGGTCAGCGCGCCAATCTCCTCATCGCGGGAGCCGAGCTCGGCGAAGGTCTTGGGCAGGTAGGCATAGGCGGCGACGCCCGACAGCACGGCCGACACAGCCGCCGCGATGTAGAAGCCGCGGTTGATCGCGCTCAGCGGGTTCTCACCGTGGCGGGCCTTGGTGATGTACACACCCAGCAGCGCGGTGATCGCACCGATTGCCGGGATGATCAGCGGGAAGACCAGGCCGTAGACGCCGAAGGCGACCGAGCCGAGGATCAGAGCGGCGACCAAGGTCACGGCATACGACTCGAAGAGGTCTGCAGCCATACCGGCGCAGTCACCGACGTTGTCGCCCACGTTGTCCGCGATCGTCGCAGCATTGCGGGGGTCGTCCTCGGGAATGCCAGCCTCGACCTTGCCCACCAGGTCGGCACCCACGTCGGCGGCCTTGGTGAAGATGCCACCGCCCACGCGCATGAACATGGCGAGCAGCGCGGCGCCGAAGCCGAAGCCCTCGAGCACCTTAGGAGCGTCACCTTCGTAGATGAGCACGACGACGGAGGCGCCCAGCAGGCCCAGACCCACCGTGGCCATGCCCACAACGCCACCGGTGCGGAAGGCGATGCGCATGCCTTCGTCGCGCGAGCCGGCGCGCGCGGCCGAGGCCACGCGGACGTTGGCCTTCACGGCGAGGTTCATGCCGAGGTAGCCGATGGCCGCCGAGAACAACGCGCCGACGACGAAGAATGCCGAGCGGCCAATCTTGACGTTGGTGTCTCCCGGCAGGATGAAGAGCAGCACGCAGACCAGGACGACGAAGCCGCCGAGAGTCTTGAACTGCCGGTTGAGGTAGGCCTTTGCGCCCTCCTCGACAGCCGCACCGATGGTGCGCATGTTGTCGGTGCCAGTGTCTGCTGCCAGGACCTGGTTCCGGAAAACGAACCCGAAGATCAGCGAGATCACGGCGATAACCGCGACAGCAATGACCAGGGTGAGGTTCGTTCCGGTGAGATCCAGCGCCGAGCTCGACTCTGCCGAAGCGAGTGCGAGGGGTGCCATGCCATCCTCCTTGATGTGTGAGCCCCATTGGACGTGCGTCAGCGGTGGGTCCCGCGCGCGTGGGGCGCCGCGGCGCACCTTACCGGTGATTGGGGTCACAAGGCTCATCGGGTGAGCGCTGTCACGTCGTCGCGGGCAGTGGTTGTCGTCGGTGGCAGTGGTTACCGTATGCCGCGTGCCGACTCCCCAGGATCTGCTCGCCGAGCTGGCGCGGGGTCACCGGGCGCCGCGGCTGCGGCACGTGGCGCACCGCCCCGAGCGCGCCGCTGCCTGGGCAGAGTGGCCAACCTGGATCTCGCCGGTGGCCGTGGGGGCCTTCACCGGGGCCGGAGCCGGCCGATTGTGGTCCCACCAGCGCACAGCCCTGGACCTGATCGGGCAGGGTCGGCATACCGTGCTCGCCACCGGCACCGCCTCCGGCAAGTCCCTGGCCTACCTCGCGCCTGCGTTGTCATGGGCCCATGAGGGGTCCTTTGATCCGGGTGGGCGGGGAGCCACCGTCCTCTATCTCTCGCCGACCAAGGCCCTGGCGGCCGATCAGTTGGCCCGGATCGAAGCGCTCGCAGTACCGGGCGTGCGGGCGGCGACCTACGACGGCGACACACCTCCCGATGAGCGTCGCTGGGTGCGCGATCACGCCAATGTGGTCCTCAGCAATCCCGATCTGCTGCATCACTCGCTGCTGCCGGGGCATGAGCGCTGGTCACGGTTCTTGCGCAGCCTGAAACTCGTCGTCATCGACGAATGCCACACCTATCGAGGGGTCTTTGGCACCCACGTGTCCGCGGTTCTGCGCCGGCTCACCCGGATCTGTGCGCGGTATGGGGCCCAGCCGACCTTTGTCTTGGCCTCCGCAACGGTGGCGTCACCGGCGCAGCACGCCAGTGCCCTGATCGGTATGCCGTGCGTGGCCGTGGTCGATGACGGATCCCCTCGGGCGGGCCTGACCTTGGCGTTCTGGGAGCCACCGACCATCGACGGTGCCCGGCGGTCGGCGACCACCGAAGCCGCGGAGCTGCTCAGTGAGTTGGTGGCTCGCCAGGTGCAGACGGTCGCCTTCGCCCGAAGCCGCGGGGGGGTGGAGGCCCTGGCGACCTCGGCACGCCGCCGGCTGGAGGAACTGGCCCCCACGGCCGTGGAGTGCGTGGCGGCATACCGCGGGGGTTACCTCCCGGGAGAGCGACGAGCACTGGAGGCCGACCTTCGCTCGGGTCGCCTGGTGGGTTTGGCAGCGACCAATGCCTTGGAGTTGGGGGTGGACGTCAGCGGGCTCGATGCGGTGATCGTCGCGGGCTGGCCCGGGCGCAGGGCGAGCCTGTGGCAGCAGGTCGGCCGAGCCGGGCGAACCGGCACTGACGCGCTCGCTGTCTTTGTGGCCGCCGATGACCCGTTGGATACCTACCTGCTGGGCCATCCGCAGGCGGTGCTCGATGTGCCCGTCGAAGCCACCGTGATGGATCCGGACAACCCCGTGGTCATCGGGCCGCATTTAGCTGCGGCCGCCGCCGAGTTGCCGCTGACCGAGGAGGATCTGCAGGCATTCGGCCCGCATGCGCGTCGGCTGGTGGATGCCCTGGTGGTCAAAGGCATCCTGCGACGGCGACCTCGGGGCTGGTTCTGGGCGCGGGAGGACCGTCCGGCGGCGCACATTTCACTGCGTGGGGCGGAGTCGGTGGTCAGTGTCGTCGAGGCAGGCAGCGGCCGGGTCCTGGGCACGGTCGACGCGGCCTCCGCCCACACGCAGGTGCATACCGGGGCGGTGCACGTCCACCAAGGCGATACCTGGGTGGTCACCGACTTGGACCTCGAGTCCGGCATCGCGACGGTTGTTCGGGGCGACCCGGGCTGGACCACGCACGCCCAATCGATCAGCAGCTTCAGGATCGTGACAACCGACCAGACGACGGCGATCGGTCGCGTGGCGGTATGCCGCGGCGTCGTCACCGTGACATCGCAGGTCACGGGGTTCCTTCGCCGCCTGCCCGGCGGTGAGGTACTCGGGGTGCACGCGCTTGACCTCCCGGAGCGCACGCTCACCACGCGTGCGGTGTGGTGGACGCTGCCCGAAGAGGTGCTGGCCGCCGCCGGAGTGGATACGGAGTCGATCCCCGGTGCGGCGCATGCCGCCGAGCACGCCGCCATCGGTCTGCTGCCACTGCTGGCGGCCGCAGACCGCTGGGATATCGGTGGCGTCTCGACCGCCTGCCACCCCGACACTGGCCTGCCGACGATCATGGTCTACGACGGGTACCCCGGCGGGGCGGGCTTCGCAGACCGGGCCTTTGAGGTGTTCCCGGAGTGGGTCCGCGCCACCCGAGAATCGGTCTCCGAGTGCGCCTGCGACACCGGCTGCCCGGCCTGCGTTCAATCGCCGAAGTGTGGAAATGGTAATGAGCCACTCGACAAGTCGGGCGCCATCACCCTGCTGCGGGTGACGGCCGCCCCATGAGGGCCTACTCTGCGGATAGCGGGTGGACGGTGCCGGGGACTTCCCACAACTGAAGCCGACCCGTCTGATCGACTCCTGGTTCCTGGAAAGGCCCCAACCCATGGTCCTCATCGGCCTCCTGCTCATCGTGCTGGCCGCGGCTGCCGGATATTTCCTCGTTGTCGGGGTAGCGAGCCTGACCGACCAGATCGACATCAACCTGCCCTTCGGCACGCTCAACTTGCCGCCCCTGGCCTTCCTCATCACGGGCATGGTGGTGATTTCCCTCTTTTGGCTCGGCTGGGTGCTCCTGAGCACCGGGACCAAACGACGGGCGCGGCTGCGCCGTGAGGCCAAGGAGGCCGGGGCCAAGCTGAAGGCCGAGCAGGCGGCGACTCAGAAACGCCTGCAGGACCTCTCCGCAATCCGGGACGCCCAGCTCGATCAGGAGCGCCGCCTCGATGATCAGGGTCGCGCCTGATCGCGGAAAGGGCCCGTAAGGCAGCGCCGCTCACGGAGCCAGCCCCGCGCGGGCAACTGCGGTGGCCCGACCGATTCGCCCGCCGACAGTCACCGCGACCCGCACGATGACACTGCCGTCGGCGTGGACCTCGCACTGGGTCAGCTCGGCGGAGTTGGTCGTTGCCACGCGCCCGGCCGCGGCGCAGGGGTTGCCGGCCAGCAACTCCCGCGCGGCGGCGAGCGCCGCGAGGTCGGCAGCGCTGGCCGCCCGAGCGCTGGATACCAGGAGGCTGCCCACCATGGCCAGCAGCACCACCGCCGTCACCAGCAAGCCGAGGCCACCCACCACCAGGACGGTGCCCGATCCTCGATCACTGGGCTGGCAAGGGGTCATCTAGGGCCTCGCGCACCGCGGTCAACTCGGCTGTCGGTTGGTAGTTCCCAGGTAGCCGCGAAAGCAGCGAGGGCGTTGGCGCTTGCACACTGATCCGAACCAACTCCCCGCCGATCCGGATGCCGATCACGCTGCCTGCAGGGGCGCGCTGTGCCACCGCCGCCCGCACGCTCGCCTCCGGCACGCCACGGGCCAAAGCGCGAACGCCGACATAGGCCGCTTCCTCGCAGCGCAGCCGATCCACGCCCCATCGCGCCACCCCGAGGACCAACGCCAAGAGGACGACGAGGGCCGGGATGGCGATCGCCAACTCGGCGGTCACCATCCCCGCCTCGTCGCCGCGTCCGGCAGATCTCACAGTGCAGAGCCCAGCGCCGCCGCGATCACCTTCGCCAGCAGCGCCTTGACCGGCCCCGACTTGATGACGACGATCAGCAGCCCCGCAAATGCGCAGGCGGCAATCGTGCCCACGGCATACTCGGCGGTCGTCATGCCGGCCTCGCTCTGCCTCGCAAACCATCGAATCACCTTGGTGGACATCAGTTCTCACTCCTCGCTGGCGCCCCGGCGGCGCCCATATCCCGAGTCAACGACGGCCGGGTGCACGGGGCAAATGGCGAGCAACCGAATGTGGATAAGGTCGGGACGCGCGGGCACTTGTGGACGACCCCTCCTACGGAGCCGACAGCGCCGGCGCCGCTCGCGACCTTGACGGCCTGGCCGAGCCCGCTGAAACGGGTGGTCACGCGGGAGGCCGAGAGGGGATCTAGATGCCGGCACGGTGGGGTGCCATCGGTGCATGTCTGGTCGTCTTCGCGGCCGGCTGCGGAACCCAGGCCGCGGAGACGCCGGCGGCTGCTGAGGAAGCGGCGGTCGCGGCGCTCGACGCGCGCATCTCGGGCACCGCTCAGCAGCAGGTCGACGGAATGTTCCTGGACTACGTCAAGATGCAGGACGACCTGGTCCAGTGCTTCGCCGCATTCGGCGCCACCTATCAACCCTCCCCGTTCGGGCAGGCTGAGAGGCCCCAGAGACCCGGGCAACTTTCGGCGCCGGTCCCTGTGGCCATGTCGGTCGATCTGAACGAGATCTCGGCCCGGCTCGATGAGAGCATCGAGCAGCGACTCGCCGGAAGCCGGTTCCCGGAGATCACCTCCCCCGACTTCGGCAGCGATGCCTTCACCAAAGCCGCCAACACCTGCCAACCGGTGAACGCCACGCAAGAGCGATACGCCACCCCGATCCACGACGCATGGTTCGACCTGTTCGCCCGGGCAGCGTCAACCCCACAGTCCTCAGTCACCACTGAGACCTACGTGCCCTGCATGACGAAAGCCGGCTTCGAGGTCACCGACGCCGAAGACGCCTACGGGCCGTACCCCGAACTGAATGCGCTTCCGGGCTCACCAAAGGACGTGAAGGCCGCCGCCATGGCCAGAGCGACCGCTGACGCCAACTGCCGGCGCGACGCGCACAACCAATTCATCCGCAACCTCGCTGCCGAAATCCCCCAGTTCACCGCCACCCACTCGGCACAAATCGCCGAAGCAGAAGCACAGTGGCAGGCCATCTCCCGCGAGGCCGACAAGACCCGAGTCACCTGGTACAAGGCACATCCTGAGCTGCCCCGCCTCTGAACTCGACGACTCAGGCGGCCAACTGGGCCCCGAGGGTGATCACCACGGGGACGACCGTGGTCAGGAGAAAGGCCGGCAGGAAGCACGCCCCCAGCGGCAGCACGAGCAGCACCCCGGCGCGCTGGGCGGCCGTCTCCAACCGTCTCCGCTCGGCCTGCGCCATCCGCAGCGCGGCCGCATCAAGCAGAGCCGCAGGCGGCGCACCGGCAGCCACGGCCACGCTCCACAGCACCGCTGCCGGCCCCCACGCCGCATCCACATGGGACCAGGCGTCAGCGGGAGACTCGCCCCAACGCAGTGCCGCCGCGACCGTTGCCAGGTCGGATCCGGCTGGGCACTCCGGTACGCCGGCCACGGCTTCGAGCGACTCGACCAACCCTTGGCCCGAGCGCAACGCCAAGGCCAGCAGGGTGATGGCCACGATGGCATCCTCGATCTCCGCCGTGGCGCCTGACGACAGTGCGACCCGCTGCGCTGCGCCAGCTCGGCGCAGCAGCCTGCGCGCCCACGTGCGCCCCAGCATGGCCAAGCCGATCCCGAGCGTGATGCAGCTGAGGCCCCACCACCCTGCGTAGACCTCGCCGAGGTCAAGGCCGATCAGCCAGACGATGAGTGGACCCAGCAAAGGCAGGGCGCCAATGACCTGCATGGAGGCTCGCGGGCCCGAGACCAGCATCGCCAATGCCTCCTGACGCGCTGAGGCAGCACGGGCGAGCTCGGCGGCTCGCGCCATCGCTGACGCCGCCGGGACCCCGTGCTCGTCGGCCATCCGAACGCAGGACACCAGGAGCGTTCCTGACACCGGAGACTCGAGGTCGCGGCCTTCACCAGCACCCTTCAGAGCCAGAACCACTGAACGCGAGGGGTCCCGCAGAGTCGTGAGCACGGCCTCGCCGACCTCGCCCCAGAACCCTGTCTCAAGACATACCTCGAGACTGCGACGAAGCGGGATTCCGGCCTCCAGGCATGCCGAGGATGCCTCCGCCAGGCTGGCGACCCAAGCGCCGTCTGCTACCGCGGGCTTGCGCCGTGGCCACCAACGAAGGAGTCGACCACCCCACAGCGCCGATCTGGGCAGATCTTGCCCTCGGCCCGTGTCCCGCGAGCGGCGCACGTCCTGCCCTCGGCTGGCGACCGCCGAATCCAGCGGGAAGGCCAGCGCGGCGGTCACGGCGAGCCCGATCGCTAGCCACTCCACGGCAGGTCCGAAACGCCTCGGGCATGAAGGAGCTCGGCGAACTCTGCCCACGCTGGCCCCCGACGACACGGGTCATGCGGACCACCTCGCGTCAGCACCTCTGCAGACACCACGCTCCCAGCGGACCACTGCAGGAGGGCCACGGCCACCACACCCCTCCATTGACCACGTCGGGCCGTGTGCACGACGACCCGCACCGCCTCGCGAAGTTGGGCGTGAACGCTCTCTCGCGGCATCCCCGCCAGCGAGCCGAGCGCCTCGCACCGGGCCGGCACCTCGGCCGCGCCGTTGGCATGCATGGTGCTAGCCCCGCCTTCATGGCCAGTATTGAGGGCCAAGAGAAGCTCGCGGACCTCCGCACCACGCACCTCACCGACGACAAGCCGATCCGGCCGCATTCGCAGTGCCTGGCGGACCAGGTCGGTCATCGTCAAGGCGCCCGCACCCTCGACATTGGGCGGGCGACATTGCAGAGACACCACATGGGGATGGGCTGGCGCTAGCTCCGCCACATCCTCGACGACGACAATCCGCTCCCCCGGAGGGCACTCCCCCAACAGGCCGGCCAGGACCGTGGTCTTGCCGGCGCCAGTCCCACCCGTGACCAGGAACGACAGGCGCCCCTGCACCACCGCGCGCAACACCCCAGCACAGTGGTCATCGACGGCCCTAATCTCGCGCAACCCGGCCACTCCCGCCGGATTCACTCGCGGCAAGCGCAGGCTGAGGTGACAGCCCGAGGTCGCCACGGGAGGCAGGATCGCGTGCAGCCGCACGCCACCCGGCAACAGGCCGTCGGTCCACGGCTGCGCATCGTCCAAGCGGCGCCCAGCCTGGCCGGCCAACCGGACCGCAAGAGCGCGCACGTCGCCTGGGTCCACGGATCCGACGCGGTAAGCCCCCTGGCCACGGTCGATCCACACGGCTCCATCGCCATTGACGAGCACGTCGGTCACCCCAGCGATAGCCACGACCTCGCTGAGAGGACCGAACCCCAGGAGACGATGGCGAACCCGCTCCGCCTCCTGGCGCGCGCCTTCCGAACCCAAGCGGTCCGCTGCGGAACCCACGAGTTCATCGATGAGGTCACCGGTCGGCCCTACCCCGCCGGCAATCACGTCGCCCACCGGCAAGCGCCACGTCGGAGTCCCGGTCACGACGCCTCATCGCGGGGCAGGCGCGCGGTGCCCGCTGCGTGCCAGCGGTCGAGGAGTAGATCGGCAATCGCCCGTAGCCCGTCCCGCGCAGAGCCGGGCCACTCCCCGCGCTCGCACGCCAGAGCCACCCGCCGATCATCGGCGACGTGAGCCAGGTGGGGCACGCCCAGATGCTGCTCGATCGCCGCGACGACGTCAGCCGACACCCGCCGTCCGCGCGAGATCACCCCAACACCTCGGGGGACACCGGCCGCACCCCACACCGACTCCAACCGCTCAACCACGGAGTCGAGGTCGGCTAGCGCCCGGGTGTGCAGGCCGGTGACAAGGGCCAGCTCCGAGCACTGCGCGGCCACCTCCTCCACCGCGGGGAAGGACCGTGGCAGGTCGAGGACGACGGGGATATCACCCCCCAACAGCGAATCCAGCACATCCCGACACGCGGCCAGAGGCACATCGGCTCGGCGCACAGGTCCCCGGCCACCGGCCGAGAGCACCCCAGCACCCTCAACCCCAGGCAGCGCCTCGACCAACCTCGTCGCATCGACTGAGCCCACGACATCGCGCAGGTCGACCCACCGGACGCCCTCCCGGTGCTCAACCGCCGTGGTGACTTCGGCGCCCCCGCCCGCAAGATCGAGGTCGACCAGGACGCACGCGCCCTGACGCACCGACACCCTGCGGGTCAGCGCGGCGGCCAAGGTGCTTGAACCTAACCCTCCGGACGCGCCGATCACTCCGATTACCGCTGCTGCCATGTCGGGAGCCTGGCCCCCGCGTGCTCGCCCAGCAAGGAGCCAGCAAGCGATTGTGGACAGCCTCGCCCCATTGCTTCCGTGTGTGGACGGCGGCTCCCCGGGACCCGAGCATTAGGGCTCGACGATCACCGTCTGCGCGGCCGACACCGCGGAGCCCGCACCCACCGGGATCTGCAGCTCAAGATCTACCGGCAGCGACCGTTTGACCACGGCGAGCGCGATCGGGCCGTCCTGCTCATGCCTGGCCACCGTCGTCACGCGCCCGACGGCCCGGCCACCGACCTCGATCGGCGTCCCGGCCTCCGGCAGCACATGCCCCGACCCGTCGAGATGCAAGAACACCAGTCGCCGCGGCGGGCGGCCTAGATTCTTGACCCGCGCCACGGTCTCTTGCCCGCGGTAGCAGCCCTTGTGCAGATGCACGGCCGTGCGCAGCCAGTCCACCTCATGCGGGATCGTCCGATGGTCGGTCTCGAAGCCCAGCCGGGGCCGCCAAGCCGCGACCCGCAACGCCTCCAGCGCCCACATACCCGCCAGCGGCCGCTCGCCCACGACAGCGTCGAGTTCCGCCCGGGGCACGATCACCTCACGCCACGCCCAGCCCGCACCGGGGTGCCCCTCCACCGGACCGTATGCCGCGGTGTCGCCCACGAGCCCGGGCCACCGGTCAACCCATGCCATCGGCTCGCCAGCCTCGGATTCACGCGAGACTGGCTCTCCCACAACGGCATACGCGTCGCTGACGTCCGCGACGTCAACCCTCAGCATGAACCTCATCGAGGTCAACCATGCAGTCAGGACTTCGGCGGTGCCAGGCTCGACGGACAGCCAGGTCCGCTCACCGTCGTCGACCACATGGAGGGCGTGCTCGATGTGGCCATGCGGGGAGAGCACCAGCGACTCGGTCGACTCGCGCACACCCAGCCCAGTCAACTGCTGGGTGGTCATCGAATGCAGCCAGGACAGCCGATCCGGGCCGCTGACCGTGAGCACACCCCGGTGGGAGAGGTCGACGCAGGCCAAGCCTTCCCGGAGCAGCCGCTGCTCACGTGCCGGCTGACCGTAATGCGCAGCGACCCCGGCATCCATACCGTCACCCGCGACGGCACCCTCGCGAGCCAAGAGCGGCGAGGGCAGCACCAGTTCGCCGCTCACGAGCCCTCCCGGCACGAGCGGCAGAGCCCGTGGATGGCCGCATGTGCGACATCCGCCTGAAAGCCCAGGCGCGCGTCCAGCCGTTCGACCAGCACGTCGGCGATCTCGAGCGGCGCCTCACCGACCGAGCCACAGCGTCGGCACACCACATGAACGTGGGTGGCGTGCTCGAGCAGGTGATAGCTCGGTGCTCGATGATCCACATGCGTGTGGCTGACCAGCCCCAACTCCTGCAGCGCCTCCAGCGAGCGATAAACCGTGGAGGCGGGCACGGCAGCGCCGCCATCACCGGCGACCTGCTCGGCGATCTCCTCGGGCGTGCCATGCCCCAACGCTCGAACCGCCGCGAGCACCCGCTCGCGCTGCGGCGTCAGGCGCTTGCCCTGAGCCCGCAGCCGCTCACCGAGTTCACTCACTCATCCACTGTATGCCGCACCAGGTTCGTACACTGCCTGAGTGTCAACCGACGGCCACGAGCGCTCCAGGACCCGCAAGGCTCTCATCGCGCTGCTGGTGCTGCTCACTCTCATCGTCGGCGGCATGGCCGGTTTCGCCTGGTTGATCAACCACACCATCGATGACAACGTCAGCCGCGAGCTCAGCCTGCCCACGTCCGGCCCGGTGGATGACAGCGGCGACCCGATCACCCTCCCCACCGGCACCGGCGTGAACATCCTGCTGATCGGCTCGGACGCCCGCCCCGAGGACACCTTCAGCCGCTCGGACGTGATGGTGCTCGTGCACCTGCCCGAGGACCGCTCGCAAATCCAACTCATTCACTTCCCGCGCGACCTCTACGTCCCCATTCCCGGCCACGGCAGCAACAAGCTGAATGCGGCATACGCCTTCGGCGGCGCCCCCCTCGTGGTCGAGGCCATCCAGAATCTTGCGGGCATCAAGATCGACCACCTGGCGCTCATCGACTTCGAGGGATTCAAGCGGATGACCGACGCGGTGGGCGGCGTGCGGGTGTATGCCGAGGAGGCCAGCGACGGTTCGGGCAATGGTGGGCCGGTAGCCATCCACCAGGGCTGGAATGACCTCAATGGCGAGCAAGCCCTGTATTTCGTTCGCGAGCGCTACCAACTCAGCCAAGGGGACATCTCGCGCGGCCGCCGACAGATGGCCTTCGTCAAGGCCCTGATGACCAAGGCCCTGAGCCGCGAGACGATCACCAATCCCAAGCGGGTGCTCGATTTCGCCGATGCCGCCTCGTCCAATCTCGTGGTGGATGACGGGTTCACCATGGATCGGATGCGGGATTACGCCTTTTCGCTGCGCTCGGTACGCAGCAAGGACATCGTCTTCATCACGGCGCCCTACTCGGGGCTAGGTTCCGACCCCAGCGCCGGTTCGATCGTCGTGCTCGACCGCGCCAAGATGACCCAACTCGGCGAGTTGATCCGCACCGACCGCCTCAGCGAGTGGCAGGCAAGCACAGTCATCCCCTGACCCGCGGCCCCTGTGCCCGGCGACCAGTCAGGGATCACTCGACCCGGCGCAGCTCCGCGGAGACATGCGAGGTCATCTCGACCCCCATGGCGGCCATGTCCATGACCCACATCAAGCGGGACTCGACCAATCCGTACAGACGATGCCCGGCCGTATAGGCCTTGGCTGAGGGTGAGCGCATCACGCCGTCCGTGCTGATCTCGATCTTCGCGGGCTGCGCCACACCGGCATACATCTCGACGAAACCGGTCGGGTGGGTCAAGAGGAGCTCGACATTCGTGCCATCAGCCTCGGCCGGCTGAGGGCGCCAGATGCCCAGCTCGGTCGCCAACGGCCGCACCCGCTGCCCATCAGCGTCCAGAAGCCAGGTGTGCGAATGCCACTCCAAGAACGGTCGGCCGTCATGCGAGCAGATGATCTCTTGACCGAACTGCTGGGACTCGATGGTGGGATAGCCCACCACGCCCGCACCCTCCCAACGGCCGATAAGCCAGGCCAGCGGGGCGACATCGGGATGGATGCTGTCATCGAGGGTGAACACCACGCACCGATCGTAGTCTGGTGGCGTGCAGCGCGCTCTGGTCATCAAAATCACCTGCGGGGTCGAAGCACCCGAGCGGCTTAACCAAGCCCTGACGGTGGCCGCGACGGCGGCGGCGGCCGGTGTCGACCTCTCCGTGTGGCTGACCGGAGAGGCCACCTGGATGGCCGTGCCGGGGCGGGCCCAGGAGTTCACGATGCCGCATGCTGCCGCCGCCGCCGACTTGATCGAAGCCATTCGAGCCGCCGGCCGAATCACGGTGTGCAGTCAGTGCGCCCTGCGCCGCGAGTTGACCGAGGCGGACCTGCTGGACGGGATCGGCATTCGGGGCGCTGCGGCCTACGTGGAGGAGATCACCGCGGTTGGTGTCCAGGCGCTGGTGTACTGAGCCCGCTCGCGATCACAGTGGCAACGCGCGCGAGAGCGTGGTCGCGGCGACGCCGATCGACAGCAATCCCGCGGCCGCCGCACTGATCTGGCCTCGCCGGGAGGCGATCCCCGGCAACACAGACAGAATCCGCTGGACCGGGTAGGCCAGGGCCGCACACACGGCGCCGACGACCGCGTCGACGGCCCGCACCGGCGCGGCATAGAGCGCGACGACGCCCAGCGCGCACAGGGCACCGAGCACCATCGCGGCCAGCCACATCACCCGGCGGTAGGTCGCCTGGCCGCAGCCCAGTTCGGCCACGGCAGCCGCTGCCGCGCCGGCCAGTGCGGCCAGCACCACGCGCTGTCCGTCCTCGGTGCGAGCCACCGGAGCCAGCATGCCGCCGATGGTGACCACGGCGATGCCGAAGGCCGTGATCGCGGTGGATTGCACGAGCCGGGGGCGGCCGTCGCGCCGAACCAACTGATGAACGAACATCACCATCAAGCCAGCCGCGAGCGCCACCGGGACGAAGCGGGCGTATGCCGGCTCGTCCGTGAAGGAGACCGCCACGGCAGCGACCACAGCCGCAACGCCGATCGCCAGCGAGGAACCGATGCGGCTCGGTGAACCGAGCAAGCGGGGCCAGCCCCACGCGAGAATGACGCCCACAGCGGCCAGGCCGGCGGCGAGGATGGCGTAGTCGGAGGCCGCCGCCAAACTCAGCAGAATCGCCAACAAGGCGCTGGTGGTTGCCAGGATTGGGCGTGGCATGGTGGCAAGCGGGGAGAGCACCGGTTCGCTCTCGAGGGCCTCTCGGCGAGCCCGTCGCGCAGCCCGGGTCTCGAGCTCGTCACTGGTCACGGCGGCCATCCTGTCACTATCCACGGCCGCAGCGGGATCAACCACCCGCAAAGGGCGGCAGCACCTCAAGGACCGCGGACCCCTCGATCGCGGCCGAGTAGTCGCTGCGGAGCCCGTCGAGCAGGAGGCTGCAGGCCGGGAGCACCTCGACCAGGGCCGTGTGCCGGGTGCTCAGCTCGGCGATCAGCTCGCCCAGGCTGGCGCCGGCGGCCATGACCAGGGTCTCCTCCTCGACACCGGCGGCCGCCCGGGCACCGGCCCAGTACCGCACGGTGATCACCGTTTCGTGGACGGCGGGGGACTCTGGCGACATAACGACCTATCCTGGAACGTGATGGCGGAGCTGTTGTTGATGACCAACACCGTGGCTCCGAGTGCGGAGATCTTGCCCGCGCTCGGGCTACTGGCTCACCATGTTCGCATCCTTCCGGCCGAGGCGGCTGCACTCATCGACGCCCCGCCGTGCGATGCCATCCTGATCGACGCCCGCCGCGAGCTCGCCCTCGCCCGCTCGCTGTGCCGGGTGATCCTTGCCACCGGGTCCTCCAAACCTCTGATGGCCATCGTCACCGAGGGGGGCCTGGCTGGGGTCAGCGCCGACTGGGGCATCGACGATGTCCTCCTCGACAGCGCGGGGCCGGCAGAGGTCGAGGCCCGACTGCGGTTGTCCATTGGGCGGGCCGGTGACGCCGATCCGGTGGCCGATGGGCCGATCACCACCGGGGCCCTGGTCATCGATGAGGGCACCTACACCGTGCGCCTGCGCGGCCAAACGGTCGACCTGACCTACAAGGAGTTCGAGCTCCTCAAGTACCTCGCCCAGCACGCCGGCCGGGTCTTCACCCGAAGCCAGTTGCTCCAAGAGGTCTGGGGGTATGACTACTTCGGGGGTACCCGCACGGTCGACGTCCACGTCCGACGGCTGCGCGCCAAGCTCGGGACGGACTACGAGACGCTGATCGGTACCGTCCGCAATGTCGGCTACCGCTTCGTCCCCGAGGACACTCAGGTGGCCGAGGCAATCCCCGCCGATGCCGCGCCCTAAGCCGTGACGCCCCAGTTGGAGCGCCTGCGCGGACCGCTGAGCGGCGACCAGGTCGCCGCCATTTCGGCGCTTGCCGCCGCTGCTGAGGCGGTCGATGGTGAGGCACCCCTGTCTGAGTCCTTCCTGCTGTCCCTGGTCACCGATGACAGCAGCCACATCCTCTCCGACGGCGGAAGTAGCGGATACGCGCAGGTGATGGACGGTGGAGCCTGCGAATTCGTCGTCCACCCCGATCACCGGGGTCGCGGCCTGGGCTCCGCCTTGCTGGCGGCGGCCATCGATCTCGGCGCCCGCAGCGTGTGGGCTCATGGCAGCCTTCCGGCGGCCCGGGCGTTCGCCCAAGGGCACGGATTGCGGGTGCTTCGCGAGTTGCACCTGATGACCCGACCCCTCACCGAAGCGGACGCGGCCGACCCGGACCTCCCATCCTGGGTCGAGGTCACCACCTTTGCCGCGCGCCCGGACCTGGCCGCCCTCACCGATCTCAACGCCGCGGCCTTCGCCAGCCACCCGGAGCAGGGTGCCCTCACGATGGCGGATATCGCGTCGCGCATGGCGCAATCTTGGTTCGACCCGGCCGGGCTGATCTTCCTGCTGGACCGGGGCGACCCGCACCGCGGCCCGATCGCCTTCCACTGGACCAAGCGAGCCGCGTCCGCGGATGCCGCCCACGCCGAGGGCGAGGTCTACGTGGTTGGCGTGCACCCGGCATACCAAGGGCGGGGCCTGTCCAGAGCGTTGACCTTGCTCGGCACCGCCTACCTCGCCCGCAATGGGGTGCACCTGGTGCACCTGTACGTCGATGGCGACAATGCCGCGGCGCTGCGGACGTACACCTCCCTGGGCTTCCAGATCGCGCACACCGACACCCAACTGGCCATCACGCAGTGAGCCAGGCGGCGGAATGCCGCACACTCCCCTGTCACGGACCGGCCAAGCCTGCCAGGATGAAGGCATGACTGTAGGCACCTCGCTGACCGCCCACCGGGCTCGCGCTGCCAACGGCCGCTTCATGCGTGTCGTCAGTGGCCCACCCGCTGCGCTGGATGAGTCCGGCCTGCCCAGTGACCGCTTCCTGGATCGCGAGATCTCGTGGCTCCAGTTCAATGAACGCGTCCTTCTGCTCGCCGGTGACCCCACCATTCCGCTGCTCGAACGTGCCCGCTATCTCGCGATCTTCACCTCCAACCTCGATGAGTTCTTCATGGTTCGGGTCGCCGGGCTCAAGCGACGCATCGCCACGGGGATCGCCGTCCGCTCAGCCTCCGGGCTGGAGCCGCGTGAGGTCCTCGAGCAGCTCTCGCTGGTGAGCGCGGACCTCCTCACCGAGCAAGCCAGGTTGTTCCGCGAGGAGGTGGCGCCCGCACTTGAGGAGGAGGGCATTCGCCTGGTTCGTTGGGCCGAGCTCTCACCGGACGAACAGGCCAGGCTCGGGGAGGTCTTCCGCGACCAAGTCTTCCCCGTGCTGACCCCACTGGCGGTCGACCCGGCGCACCCGTTCCCCTACATCTCCGGGCTCTCCCTCAACCTCGCGGTGCTGCTGGTGAACCCCCGCACCCAGAAGGAGCACTTCGCTCGGGTCAAGGTGCCGCCGCTGCTGCCGCGCTTGCTGCGCATCGAGCCCCCACCGGGCGAATCTGCCCTGGCCGACCTGTACAACACCCGTTTTGTCCCCCTCGAGGACGTCATTGCGGCCCACCTGACCGAGCTCTTTCCGGGGATGGACGTCACGGCCCACTTCACCTTCCGGGTCACCCGCAATGAGGACGTCGAGGTCGAAGAGGATGACGCCGAGAACCTCCTGACCGCGTTGGAGCGGGAACTCACGCGGCGGCGCTTTGGGCCGCCGGTCCGGCTGGAGGTCGAGGAGGATGTCGACGAGGACGTCCTTGAGCTGCTCGTCCGCGAACTCGGGGTTGCCCCGAATGAGGTGTACCACCTGCCGGCGCCACTGGATCTTCGGGCGCTGAACATCATTGCCGACCTGGAGCGCTCGGATCTGCACTTCCCGCCCTTCATGGCCCGGACCAACCCGGACCTGGCTCCGACCGAGTCGGCCAAGGCTCGAGACATCTTCGCGAGTATCCGGAAGCAGGACGTACTGCTCCAACACCCCTATGACTCGTTTTCGACCTCCGTTCAGGCCTTCATCGAGCAGGCGGCCGCCGATCCCCGGGTCCTCGCCATCAAGCAGACCTTGTATCGCACCTCGGGGGATAGCCCGATCGTGGACGCCCTCATCGACGCCGCCGAGGCTGGCAAGCAGGTGCTCGCGGTGGTGGAGATCAAGGCGCGCTTCGACGAGCAGAACAACATCAGTTGGGCGCGCAAACTCGAGCATGCTGGCGTGCACGTGGTCTACGGCATCGTGGGACTCAAAACGCACGCCAAGTTAGCCCTCGTCGTGCGCCAAGAGGCCGAAGGCCTGCGCCGCTACTGCCATGTGGGAACCGGCAACTACAACCCCAAGACCGCCCGCTTGTACGAAGACTTCGGCCTGCTGACCGACGACGAGACGGTGGCCGCAGACCTCACCCGGCTGTTCAACCAGCTCTCCGGGATCGCGCCACGCAGCCGGTTCAAGCGGCTGCTCGTGGCCCCGCGCTCCATGCGATCTGGTCTCTTGGAGCGGATCGGCGAGCAGATCGAGGTCGAACGCGCGAACCCCGGCACCGGCTATGTCGGCTGGAAGGTGAACTCGATTGTCGACGAGACCTTGATCGACGCGCTCTATCGGGCCTCGCAGGCCGGAGTTCGGGTCCAGTTGTGGGTCCGAGGGATCTGCGCGCTACGCCCCGGCGTCGAGGGCTACTCCGAGCACATCGAAGTCCGCTCCGTGCTCGGCCGATTCCTGGAGCACTCGCGGGTGTTCATCTTCGGTGAGGGTGCGGACGCCGAGGTCCTCATCGGCAGCGGCGACATGATGCACCGCAACCTCGATCGGCGGGTCGAGGCGCTCGTGCGACTCACCGAGGAACGGCATATCGCCGACCTCACCTCGCTGATGGCGCGTGGCATGAGCGATGACTACCAGCACTTCGTCCTCGGGCCCGATGGTCGCTGGACTCGGGAGCATCTCGACGCGCACGGGCAGCCCCTGCCGCACATTCAGGACGCGATGATTGACCTGCACGCCAGCCGTCGACGGAAGGCGCGTCGACGGTGAGGATCCCGGCCGCCGGCACGGTCCCCTGGCGGGTGACGGCCGGCACTCTTGAAGTTGCGCTCGTGCACCGCCCCCGCTATGACGACTGGTCGTGGGCCAAGGGCAAACTCGACAAGGGCGAAGAGTGGCCGATCGCGGCGACGCGGGAGACCGCCGAGGAGACCGGGCTGGAGGTGCGCCTGGGTCTGCCCTTGCCCGAGTCTCGCTACACCGTCCTGGACCGCCTGGGCTCCCCGGACGAGAAGGTGGTGCGCTACTGGGCTGCTCAGGTCACGGGTGGCCACGGCCGACTCATCAACGAAATCGACGAGGTGGCCTGGCTCGACGCTCAAGGCGCCTTCGATCGGCTGGACTACTCCCGGGACCGCGATCAGTTGCTGGCCGTCGTGCGAGCCCACCAACTTGACCTGCTCGATACGCACCCGTTTGTCCTCGTGCGGCACGCCAAGGCCGTCGCGCGCAGTGACTATAAGGGCAAGCGGGACTGGCTGCGTCCACTCGATGACGTGGGCTTTGCCCGCAGCGGGGTCCTCGCGGACATCCTTGCGGCATACGGGATTACGCGTGTGGTCACCTCATCGGCCACGCGCTGCTCCCAGACGGTCGAGCCGTATGCCGCACGCGCGGGCTTGCCCGTGCGGCGCAAGCGCGGCCTGTCCGAGGAGGGCTTCGATGAGCAGGCGGCCAAGGCCCCCCGGATTCTTCGCCGAGAGTTCGAGCGCGGCGTGCCGGTGGCCGTGTGCTCACATGGGCCGGTCTTGCCGGCCCTGGTCGATGAGCTGACGCAGCGGATGGCCTTGGATATCCCCGGTGCCGTACACATGGTCGAGTTGCTGAGCGAGGCCCGCGATGATCGGCTCATCAAGGGCGAAGCCTTGGTCTGTCATGTGACCGGAAGCGGCTCGGACGCCCGGATCGTCGCGGTGGAGCGGCACGTTCCCTGAGCCGCTGGGGTCGCTTCTCGCGGCATACCGGGTTAGCCTTGACGACGCATGTGCCGGGCTGCGGCAGCCCCGGGTCCCAACATCAGCCGCTACGAGCGGCCACGCGCCGTGAGGCGCTCCCAGCCCGGCACATGCTCACGACATCGCCCTAGGGGTATGCCCTCAGTCGAGCCGACCAGCGCGCCACAGGCTCGCTGATGCCCGCAGGTCCTCACTCATAGCCAGCATCGCCGACGCTGTCCGGGTCAAGGCGCTGGCATCCTCGGGGGCCGGGCCGTCGAGATCGTGCGCGACTTCGGCACGCCCGGCGGCGACGACGGCGCAGAAGGCCGCAGCCCGCTCGAGCGCGATCGCGAGATCCCCCTGGAAGAGTCCGGCGAGTACGTCGTCGATGACCCGGTGCAACTCCTCCGGGGTCGGCGGCTCCGCAATGCCAGCGACCGCGTGCGCGACATCGGTGAATCGAATACCGGCCGCGTACTCGCGACTGGCCTGCTGGGGTGCGCGGTGCACCCACTCACGCAGGGCGTAGAGCCGCCAGAGCGCGCCCGGCAGCGACCGCGCGGGGCGCTGCGACCACAGGTCCGCGATCGTGGACAGTCCGATGTCATCCACGAGGGCCACCAGCCGAGCAGTGATCTCCGGGTCCCGGGCAGCCCGGCCGGCACCGACCAGAACCGCGGCGCTTTGATGGGCGATCTCGGTGGTCTCCGCGGGGCCGGGGAGCAGCCCACCATGAGCCTCCAACGCATCCGGGCCAAAGTGCGCGGGGCGACGCGGCGTCGGTCGGCCTCCGGTCGTCATGGCAGCCAGTGTGCCTCACCGAGGCTGGGTCCGCTTCTCCCTCGGATGGCAGCTCGGTGATCGCTGCGTGGATACAGTGGGGTTCCTCCAGCGAGCGGACCCGAGAGGGCCTAGAGGCCCGAAAGGACCGAGAGAGATGGCCGACATGGGACCTCCCGAGCGTCCTGCTTCCGCGCCGTCGGGTCGGCTTGGCTCGTGGCGGCATACGCTTGCGGCGGCTTTTGCGAAGTTCAACCGCGATCAGGCCACCGATCTGGCGGCCTCGCTGACCTACTACTCGGTGCTCGCGCTCTTCCCGGCGTTGCTTGCCCTGGTCTCCCTCTTTGGCGTCTTCGGCCAAGGAGACTCCACCGTCCAGGCGCTGCTCCAACTGCTGAACGACATGGGCCAGGGCGAGGCCGCGCACCAGCTCGAGGGCCCGATCTCATCGATGGTCAATGCCGGCGGCGCGGGGGCTGCGCTGGTGATCGGTATCGCCGGGGCGCTGTGGTCGGCCTCGGGCTACGTGGGCGCCTTCGCGCGAGCGATGAATCGGATCTATGCCGTGCCCGAGGGTCGGCCGATGGTGCGGCTGCGGCTGCAGCAGTTGGCGATCACGCTGGTGCTCATCGTCCTGGCCGGATTGGTCTTGCTGGGCCTGGTCATGTCCGGGAGCATCGCGCAGGCCGTAGGTGGCGCGATTGGCTTCGGGGATGAGGCGCTTGCGGTCTGGGGCTGGGCCAAGTGGCCGGTCATCGTCGTGGTCGTCGTCGGAATCGTGGCCATCCTCTACTACGCCACTCCGAATGTTCGCCAGCCGCGCTTCCGGTGGCTCTCGGTGGGGGCCGCGGTGGCGATTCTGGTGTGGGCGGTGGTGTCGACCGGGTTCGGCTACTACGTGACCAATTTCGGGTCGTATAACCGCACATACGGGTCCTTGGCCGGGATCATCGTGTTCCTGCTCTGGCTGTGGCTGACCAATGTCGCCTTGCTCTTTGGCGCCGAGGTCGATGTCGAGCTGGAGCGAACCCGAGAGTTGCGCGCCGGGATCCATGCCGAGCGAACGGTGCAACTGGCACCACGCGATACCCGGGCCAGTGACGCTGCCGCCGAGAAGCTGCGCGAGCAGGTTGCGGCGGGCCGACGCCTGCGCGAGGAGGCGGTGGGCGCGCGCGACCCCGAGGCGTATGCCGGTGAGCGGGCTCGGCTTGAGCCGCTCCCTTCGCAGCGCGAGCGGGCGCAGGGAAGGTCGGCGTCGGGGCATTAGAGTTGGGGGGCCGCTCGGCGAACCCGAGCTGCGGGCCTTTAGCTCAATGGTAGAGCTGCGGACTTTTAATCCGTAGGTTGTGGGTTCGAGCCCCACAGGGCCCACCGCGCCGCGCGGGTCGAGGTGATAGCGCGCGGATCCACCGGCGATTCACATCGACTCAGGGCCACGCATGGCGTGGACCAGCACGGGAATGGCGCCTCGCAAGAATCCTTCACGGTGCTCTTCGGGTAGCCGCACCGCCGTGACTAGGAATCCCTCGATGGCGGCCACCAGGACGACCGCTTCCTGAGCGGGCTGTGGCCGACCAGAGCGCTCACCGAGTTCGCGCACCGTCCGCAGCAGGCCATCGCGCCAGCGCTCAAAGACCTCCATCAGCTCTGGTTGACGCGCCGCCTCCAGCGAGAGCTCGGCCTGAGCCCGGACCAGCGCGGGCTCACGGATCCATCCCAGGGTGAGTTCGGTGACGGCCGCGGACACGGCCACCGGATCACCGATAGCCCCCTGCAAATCCGAGGCAAGTGCCGTGACGCGCGCCTCCAAGGCGCCGCCCACGTGATCCGCCAGGGCCACCAAGAGCGCGCTGCGGGTGCGCAAGTATGCCGAGCATGTGCCTTCCGGCAACCCGGCGCGGGCATCCACGGCGCGATGCGTGAGCCCCCGCAGTCCGCCATCCGCGACCACATCCACGGCTGCCGCTAGCAACTCTGCCCGCCGGCCGGTGGGCGCAGCGGGCCGCCTGTTGGAGCGGTCGTCTGGAGTCACCTCGCCATTGTGCCGTTTCAGGCGCCCCGACCGTGGGGAACTCTCGGGCACTGGCAGACTTGCGCGAGCCCTTCTACTTTTGTAGAGTGTTCTACATCAGTAGAAAGGAGTCGGTCATGGGACCGATCATGGGTTTGTCTGTCATTGCTCACACACTGCTCTGGACGACCATCGTCCTCGGCGCAATCGCCATCGTCCTCATTCTCAGCACCGCTGTGCCGACATTGAAGTGGACCCGCAAGGACCGCAAGCAGAGGCACCTGAGCATTCCGGCGTACTACTTGGCGACACCGGCACGTTGACCTTTGGCTGGCCCGACCCGGATGAAGGTCCGGGTCGCGCCCTCAGGCGGATTCGACGACTGCCGCGTCGGCGGCATTCTTCCTCACCGACTCGATGCCCTTGAGGCAGGCGGCCTTCGACTCGTAGGCCTCGCCCACGGCGATCACCTGACCATTACTGGCCTTGAGGCGGAAACGGAACTTGCCGGCCTTGTCTTGGTACCACTCGAACTTTCCGGGCATGGCTACCACCTTTGCTAGGTATGCCGTCGTTGGCATGACCACGGTAGCCACCCACGTCGTGCGGCGCAGCAACTTACGAGGACGACGAGGCACGCATGCGATCGCCGACCTCCAGCGATCCGGCCAGCGCTCCACCGCAGTGGTACACATCCGGCCGACCAGGCCACAGGTCGCCACCCTCTGTGAGGTCCTCGGCAAGCTCGTTGCGCCAAGCGCCCCGCTCATCGATGAAGTAGCGAGCCGCGTGGTCCCAGAGCCTGCGGTACCACTGCTCCCAGTGCTCATCGCCGGTCACCGCCCGTAGCCCGGCGGCCGCCTGAATGCCCTCGCAGACGGGCCAATGCAATCGCGCCGTGGCGACCGGCCGACCATCCCAGTCGGTGGTGTAAACCAGCCCGGGCCGTCCGTCCAGCGCCCAGCAACCATCCAACGCTCGGCGGGTCAAAGCATCCGCGGCTTCGGTCAGCCAGTCGGCCGACACCATGGGGGAACGCTCCAGGTCCAACAGGAAGCGCGTCCATTCCAGGGCATGGCCAGGGGTTGCGCCAAACGGCCGGAAGGGATGCATCGGTTCGTCGGCGTTGTACTCCAGGAGAACGTCCCAGTCGCTGGAGAAGTGCTCGGGGATCAGCCAATGCTGTTGGCGGGCAGCCTGATTGATGACGCGCTCGGCGATCCGCAGTGCGCGCTGATGCCACTCGGCCGCCCCTGTTGCCCAGCCCAACTCCAGGAATGCCTCCACCGTATGCATGTGCGCATTGGCCCCGTAGTACGCCTCCTGATCGGTCCAATCCGCCGCGAAAGACTCGGCGATGGTCCCGGTGGCGTCCTGCCAGAAGTGCGCATCAACCACCTCGCGGACCTGGGCGATCAGCTCCGCCGCGTCCGGGTGTCCGATGGCGTGGGCCCGAGCCGCTGCTAGCCCCACGTGAACGTGGTCATAGGCCGACTTTCGCGTGGTCGTGCCTGGCTGCGTGAGCCAACCACCATGCTCCCGGTCGACATGGAAGCCCCGGAGCGAGGCCATCGCATGATCGAGCAATTCCCCCGATCCGGGTATGCCGCGGGCCACTCCCTGGGCCGCGGTGGCGGCCATCCGAGCAGTGAGAAAGAGCTGTGGTGGCCGACCAGGCAGAGGTGCCCCATCGGCGCCTTGGTAGTGGAAACCACCCTCGCTTCGGATGGCCGGGAGGGCGAAGGTCAGCACCTGAGTCAGGTTGTGCCGCAGCCACTCTCGGTGGTCACTATGGACTAGCCAGGAGGTTGGGCTCACAGGTCCTCCACGGCAAGTTCGTAACCGATCGTGTGCGCTTGGCCAGGCTCCAGGGTCACGGCATTCTCGAAGGCGTTCGCGCCCTCGACGCAGACAAACCCTCGCCACTCACCCGGCCCAACATCGGCGATCCCGGCCGCCTTCTGCTGCCACGGGTTCCACACGACGGCATTGCTCGCACCCGCCATGGTCACGGTGATCCGGCGGCCCAGTACCGGGTCCTCGACTGCTATCGGTCCGCTTGAGCGGTACACCGAATCGGTTTCTCCGGCAAAGGTCAACGGCCCGTCCTGCACGAACTGCACCCCACCCCTGGTCTTATCGACATAGGTCGCGCCCGACAACCCCTCAATCGCCACGCGCTGGATGTCGCCGACGACGAGATAGGTGTGAATGGCCTCCTCGAAGTCAACCGGCTCGCTGCCCAGATTCGTCGTACTGAGCTGCACGGTGAGAGTCCGGGCAAAGGTGGCCGTGAGCCTGAGGGCAAAGTCATGTGGCCAGTGTGGAGTGCTCACGTCGCCGCTGGACAACTCGTGCACGGTGACCACCGAGTCCCCGGACTCATCGTGAGATACCAAGTGCCACATGGCGGTTCGAACGGGTCCATGCATGGGTTCCATCCCAGGGGAGCGCCCGGGACCGAACCACGGCCAACAGATCGGTATGCCGCCCCTGATCGAGCGGCCCGACTCGAAGCGCGCCGTTGACGAAAGATAGAGCACCGGGTCAGCCACATGGGTGGGCTGCCAGCGAAGCACCTGGGCGCCTTGCTCGACGTACTCCCCCGAGCAGGTCGAGGTGGACAACGGATGCCGATTCAGCGCGCCACTCATGAACCAAACCTAAGCCCCCGCTCGCCGGCGACGCACCGCCTCGAGGCGGGCCAACGCCTCGCGTCGCTCCTCGGCATGATCGATGATCCTGCGCGGGTAGCCGTGGGCGTAGCCCTGGGGGTGCAACCACGGTTCGTGCGCGGCCGAGCCCGGTAGGTGCGCCAGTTCGGGTAGGTACCTGCGCACGTAGGCGCCATCGGGATCCATCCGCTGCCCTTGAGTGACCGGATTGAAGATCCGGAAGTAGGGCGCAGCGTCGGTGCCCGTTCCGGCCACCCATTGCCAGCCGTGGCCATTGGAGGCCACGTCCCCATCGATGAGGTGGTCCAGGAAGTGTCGGGCTCCGACCGGCCACCACACGTGCAGATCCTTGGTCAGGAAGCTCGCGGTCACCATCCGGACGCGATTGTGCATCCAGCCTTCCGTCAGAAGTTGTCGCATACCCGCATCGACCAGCGGATACCCGGTCCGTCCGCAGCGCCAGGCATCGACCCGTTGCGCCACCTGGGGATCGGCCAGATCCGCATAGGCCAGCCCGGCAAGCTCGGCGCGCAGATCGTGCCAGGCGCTGCCGGGGTGATGGTGCAACACGTCGGCATAGAACTCCCGCCAGGCCAACTCGGTCACGAACCGGTCAGCGCCTGGACCAGCACCAGCCTCTGCCAGGAGCGAACGGGGATGCAGCACACCAAGTTTCAGATAGGGGGAGAGACGGGAGCTGCGGTCGAGGTCCGGACGATCTCGCAGGTCGGCATAGTCCGCCAGGTCCTCGTCGCGGAATCGCCTCCAGCGCTGCCAGGCGGCCTCTTCCCCCGCCAGCGGGAGCGCTGTCGGCGCAGCGGCAGCAGCACTCTCGACCAGCCGCCACGCCTCCTCGTCGGACTCCACCCGGGCCCAGCGCAAGTCAGCAGGCTCGGCCGCTGGCCGTGGCCACCCGTGGTCCCGCCATGAACGCGCGAACGGCGTGAAGACGCGGTACGGATCGCCTGCGCGATTGCGGACCAGCCCCGGACCCACGGCATACGGGCTGCCGGTCTCCGCCCACTCAATACCCTTGTTGGCCAGGGCCTTTCGGACCCTGCGGTCCCGGGCGACTCCCGCTGGAGTCGTCTCGCGGGAGACCTGCACCAGCTGCGAGCCCACCTTGCCTGCAAGCTCAGGGAGCACCACTGCCGGATCTCCGTGTCGCAGGCAGAGTGCTCCGTCGTAGCTCTCGCGCAGTGCGAGCAGGGTGGCTGCCAACCAGGCGCGCCGAGCAGCTCCCCCGCTCGACCACAGCTGCGGATCAATGACGAAGAGCGGCAGCACGGGACCTGCGCTGGCCGCGGCGTGCAGCGCGGGCAGATCGCGACGGCGCAGGTCTCGGCGCAGCCAGAGAATGCTGGTCACCAGCTCGCTCCGCGATTGTTGAATAGTGCATGTAAGGATGGGCCATGCCCGCCGATGCTCCCCGAACCGTCCTCGTGACCGGGGTCACCGGATACATCGGGTCGCGCCTGGTTCCGAGGCTGCTGGCGGACGGCTGGCGGGTCCGGGTGCTGACTCGGGATGCGCTCAAGGTGGCGCCGCGGGCCTGGCACGGCAAGGTCGAGGTCGTCGAAGGTGACGCCGCCATGCGGATCACGCTCGACCGCGCCTTGGAGGGCATCGAGGTCGCGTACTACCTGCTGCACTCGATGGACGGCAAAGCTGGATTTGTCGAACGCGACGCCGATTTGGCCCGGCGCTTCGGCGTGGCCGCCGAACGAGCCGGCGTCGCGCGCATGATCTATCTCTCGGGTCTGCATCCCTCGGGAACCACGCTCTCGGAACACTTGGCCTCCAGGGTTGAGGTCGGCGATCTGTTGCTCTCCAGCGGAGTCCCCACCGCCGTGCTGCAGGCGGCGGTCATCCTCGGCTCGGGATCGGCGTCCTTCGAGATGCTGCGTCACCTGACCCACCGACTTCCCGTCATGGTCACGCCCAAGTGGCTGGACAACCGCATGCAACCCATCGCCGTGCGTGACGTCCTGCACTATCTCATCGCGGCCAGCGACCTGCCGCCCGAGGTGAACCGCACCTTTGACATCGGCGGCCCAGAAGTCCTGACCTACCGGGAGATGATCGAACGCTTCGCCAAGATCGCCGGGCTGCGCGACCGGGTGATCGCGACCGTTCCGGTCTCGACGCCGCAGTTGGCCAGCCACTGGGTCGGTTTCGTGACTCCGGTGCCCACGGCGATCGCCCGCCCACTTATCGGCAGCCTGATGCACGAAGCGATCTGCCACGAGCGCGAACTCGACGAACTGGTGGGCCCGCCCGCCGGGGGCCCGCTGTCCTACGACCAGGCCGTGCGCGACGCCCTGGTCGGCGCCGGGCAGCGGCCAGAGCCGGGCACCGTGGACCCAGCCCGCCTGAACGCCGCCGATCCGGAGTGGGCCGGTCGCTGAGCGGCCGAGATCGTGACCATGGCAGCAGGCATACAGGTCCGAAACGCCGGCTGGGCCCCTAGGCAGCGTTGCGCTCCGCCTGCGCGACCGCATCGAGCGCAAGGCCGAGTTGGCGCGCGGAATCCCGCCAGGCGCGATCAAGGATGTGCGCGATGACCGCCTCGACGAGCGTCAGCGGCCATTGGTATTCGTAGTCGCTGTTCAGGGTCACCAGGCTGCCCTCACCCTGAGGCCGGACCTCGAGCACGACCCGGCCGGCGGCGCTCCACGTCCTCGCGGTGAAGCGGACGGCGCGGTCCGGACCCTCAGTGATGACACAGTGCACCGAGATGGTGATACCGAGATACCGGCATCTCAACAAGTACTCGCTGCCCGGGTCACCCTCGCCCGAGGTGCGAGTGCTGGAAGCTACGCACACCGACCACTGAGGTAGCCGGTCCAGATCGGTCACGAAGGCCGATGCGGCGGCAGGGCTGGCCGACGTGCGTACCTCCATGGAGATGCTGTGCACGATGCCTCCCGGGACGGGTTACACCCTCCGTGCTGCCGCAGCAGGGCGCCTACCGATTAAGCGAATAGGTTACTCGCGCACGCTCGCCGAGCACACGCGAATTACCCGGCAAGTTGACTTAGGGCATGAATCACGACACCCGCGAGGGCGCCGACGATGGTGCCATTGATCCTGATGAATTGCAGGTCGCGGCCGACGTGCAGCTCGATTCGCTCCGCCGCTTCGCGGCCGTCCCAACGGTCCACGGTGACCGAGATGACCTCGGCCAGTTCATGGCCATAGGTGTTGACTGCGAATGCGACCGCCTCGCCCAGGCGCTCCTCGACCCGTACGCGCCAGGTCTCGTCCTCGCGCAGGTGCCGCCCCAGGTGCTGGAGCAGTTCATCGCCCCGCGCGTAGAAGTAGGAGTCCGGATCGTCCATCGCACTGGTCAGGGCGGAGCGCACTGACCCCCATAAGCTCACCACCGTGGCAGCCACCTGCGGATGCGTGAGCAGTCGCTCCTTGAGCGCCTCGGCCCGGGCGATGACCTCATCGTCGGACTGCAGATCCTCAGCGAGCCGACGAAGCAGGTTATCGAGGGCGCCCCGGGCGGGATGGGCCTCGTTGTCACGGATGTCGGCTATCCAGTCCAGCACCTGCTGGTAGCTCCAGCCAATGACGCGGTCGTCCAGCCACGGTGGCGACCACCACGGGGCGCGCTCGCCGATCAATGCGGCAAAGGTCGTGGGATTCTCGCTCAGCCAGGCATGGAAGTGCTGCAGCGCGATGTCGACCAGGCCATGGTGGGTGCGCTCCTCCACCACCCCGGACAGCAAACTGCCGGCGATTGGGCTGATCGGTTCGCGCGCGAGACGCGGCAGCAGAAACTGGGTGGTGATGGTGCGAACCTCGTCATCCGAGAGTCTCCCAAGCCCTGCCCGCAAGGCCCGGGCTGCCTCTTGAAGGACCCGCGTTCGATGCTCCGGCCGATTGAGCCAAGCCCCCAGCCGGTCAGCCACCCGAGCCGAGCGCAGTCTCTCCCGTGCGATGTCCTCGGTCAGGAAGTTGTCGGCCACGAAGTCCTGCAGGTTGCGGCCAATCTCGTTCTTGCGCTGCGGAATGATCGCCGTATGCGGGATCGGCAGACCCAGCGGATGCCGGAAGAGCGCGGTCACGGCGAACCAGTCAGCAAGCGCACCGACCATGGCTGCCTCCGCGCCGGTATTGACATAACCCCAGCCGCCGGAGTGATCCAGACGCAGGGTCACGGCATAGATCGCTGCGGCCAGGATGAGCAGCGACAACGCGACCAGGCGCATCCGCCGAAGTCCGCGGCGGCGTTGCTCATCGGCCGGGGTCGGCGCGAGGAAACTCACGGGTGACACTCTCCCCATCGTGGGTGAACGGGCGCAGTTCGCAACGCCTGCAGCCACGAGGTTATGCCGCAAACTCCGCTCGGGCAGGATGGACCTCATGTCTTATGACGTCGCGTCAGTGCGCAGCCACTTCCCCGCCCTGCGTGAGGGCGCCGCGCACTTCGATGGACCGGGCGGGACGCAGACCCCCGAGATGGTCGCGAATGCCGTGCGCGAGACCCTGCTCTCGGCGGTGGCCAATCGGGGGGTCGTGACACCAGCGGAGCGCCGAGCGGAGGAGATCGTCGCTGGTTGCCGGGCCGCCGTGGGTGACCTGCTGGGCTGCGAGCCAGGTGGGGTCATCTTCGGCCGCAGTGCCACCGCGCTCACCTACGACCTATCTCGGGCACTGGCGCGCACCTGGAGCCCAGGGGACGAGGTCATCGTGACCAGGCTCGATCACGACGCGAATGTCCGCCCCTGGGTGCAGGCTGCCGAGGCCGTGGGCGCCACCGTGCGCTGGGCGGACTTTGATCCAGCCACCGGTGAGCTGACCGTCGAGAACGTCGCCGCTGTGCTGACCCCGCGCACGCGCTTGCTGGCGGTCACCGCGGCCTCCAATCTGATCGGCACCCGTCCACCGGTGCGGCAGATCTCGGATGCCGTCCACGCGGTCGGCGCGGTGCTGTGGGTGGACGGGGTGCATGCGACCGCGCATGCTCCGGTGGACCTGAGCCGGCTCGGCGCCGATGTCTGGACCTGCTCGCCGTACAAGTTCCTGGGGCCGCACTGCGGGATCGCGGCCGCGGCACCGGAGTTCCTCGAGGGCCTGCAGATGGACAAGCTCGCGCCCTCCACCGACCAGGTGCCGGAGCGCTTCGAGTTGGGGACCCTGCCGTACGAACTCATGGCGGGCACAACCGCGGCGATCGACTTCATTGCGGCCCTCAGCGGATCGGACGATGTCACCCGGACACGGCGGGAGCGGCTGGTTGCCGCAATGGCGCTGGTGGAGGAGCACGAGGACCGCCTCTTGGCCCGGATGGAGGCGGGCATCCGTGCGTTGCCGGGGGTCCGGGTCTACAGCAATGCCGCGGCGCGAACCCCGACCGTGCTCTTCACGCTGGCGGGGCACGAGCCAGCGGAGGTCCGGGGCCGGCTGGCGGAGGCCGGAGTGAATGCGCCCGCGGGGCATTTCTACGCGATCGAATGCTCACGGCATCTGGGCCTGGGCGACGTGGGTGGCGTCCGGGTCGGGCTCGCGCCCTACACCGACGACAGCGATGTCGACCGGCTGCTCGCGGCGCTGAGCGAGATCGCTTGAGCCATGGAGTCCCTTGCACCGATCACCGAGCCGGTCGACCCGGTCAGTGGCCTGCGCCGGATCGCTTTCCTCCTCGAGCGCTCGCGGGCGGGGAGCTATCGGGTGGAGGCCTTCCGCAAGGCGGCCGCGATTGTGCGGGGGCTTGATCCGCAGGAGGTACTCGACCGGGCCGAGGCTGGCACACTCCAGGAGATCCACGGACTGGGGTCGTCGACCGCAGGCGTCATCAGCGACTGCGCCCGAGGCGAGCTCCCGGCATACCTGGTCTCGCTCCAGGCCAAAGTGGGCGGGCCCCTAGCCGAGGGCGGCGAGGACCTGTATGCCGCGTTGGCCGGCGACTGCCACCTGCACTCGGACTGGTCGGACGGCGGCTCGCCGATTGACGAGATGGTGCTGACGGCGGCTGAGTTGGGGCAGAGGTGGATGGTGCTGACCGACCACTCACCCTCATTGCGCGTCGCGAACGGGCTCTCCGCGGAACGACTCTCGCGACAGATTGCGCTCGTCGAGGCCATGGATGCCTCCCTGGGCGGCTCGATTCGCGTGTTCACGGGGATCGAGGTGGACATCCGCGACGATGGTTCGCTTGACCAGACGGATGCACTGCTGGCACGCCTGGGCTTGGTCACTGCGTCTGTGCACAGCAAGTTGCGGATGGCCAGCGGACCGATGACCGCTCGGATGATCGCCGCCGTCGAGAATCCCCGAGTCAATGTTCTCGGCCACTGCACCGGACGGCTGGTGGAGGGCTCGCGAGGCACCCGGCCGGAGTCGGAGTTCGACGCGCGCGCGGTCTTTGAGGCGTGTGCCGCGACCGGGACCGCGGTGGAAATCAACTCCAGGCCGGAGCGCTGCGATCCGCCCGATCCACTGATCGACCTGGCCTTGGACCTCGGATGCCTCTTTGCCATTGACTCGGACGCGCATGCGCCGGGCCAGCTGGACATGAAGGCCTATGGCTGCGCGCGGGCGCAAGCCCACGGCATACCAGCCGACCGGATCGTCACCACCTGGACGGCCGAGCGGCTGATCGCCTGGACCCGCAGCAGCTGAACCTCACCCGCCCCAACTTTCCCGCCGCCTGCCAGAACCTTGCGCTTCCGGCCCCTTGTAAGGGACCGCTACCTCAAGGTTCCGACCCCAAGCCGTATGCCGCCAAGCGGCCGTTTTGGTGGCGGCGCCGGGCGTCCCCTATAGTTGCCAAGTCCTCAACGGATCCGAGCGCTGCGCGCTGCGCGACGGCGAGGGTCCGGTTGGATCGGGTCCCCATCGTCTAGCGGCCCAGGACCCCGCCCTTTCACGGCGGTAGCACGGGTTCGAATCCCGTTGGGGATACGCAAGTCCGGTCTTGCTTCGCAAGGCCCCGTAGCGCAGTTGGTTAGCGCGCCGCCCTGTCACGGCGGAGGTCGCGGGTTCGAGTCCCGTCGGGGTCGCTCACTTCGCTCGCGTTCCCTCCGTGCTCCACCGTCGGGGTCGCTCACTTCGCTCGCGTTCCCTCCGCGCTCCACCGTCGGGGTCGCTCACTTCGCTCGCGTTCCCTCCGCGCTCCACCGTCGGGATCGCTCACTTCGTGCAACAAGCCAAGCCCTCGAACCTCTGGTTCGGGGGCTTACTCGTACTCCCGACGCAGCACGGGAGTACATTGCCGGGTGAACATTAGGCAAACGGGAGGTAACCATGGCCGCAGATCCAGTGGACGAAGCCTCCACTGCGCCAGGCGAGGGGGCGAGCGTTCCGGCGACTGATGCGCCAGCCCCCTTGTCGCCCGCGGAGGACCTCCATCGGCGCCCGGCCATCGACTACCACCTCACGCCGGAGGGCGACAGTTGGTTCAAGAAGGCGCTTGAGGCGGCCACGCCTGGCCTGACGTTCCTGCGCACCAAGTACCAACGCCGGTGGCTCAATCGAGACGTCATCGCTGGTGTGGCGGTCGCGGCATACCTCGTCCCCCAGGTCATGGCGTACTCAGCGATCGTCGGGGTGCCAGCCAGCACGGCCCTGTGGACCGCATTGATCTCGATGCTCGTCTACACCGTCGTCGGCGGCTCTCGCGTCCTCTCGGTCGGCCCAGAGTCGACCATTGCCCTGCTCGCGGGGGTCTCCGTAGCTCCACTGGCTCAAGGCGATCCCGCGCGAGTCATCACCCTGACCGCAGCCCTCTCCTTCATCGTGGCCGGCTGGTGTTACCTGGGCCGGGTCTTCCGCCTGGGCGTGGTCGCCGACCTCCTGAGCCAGCCGCTCCTGGTCGGCTACCTCGCCGGTGCCGCGATCCTGATGGTCGTCGGCCAACTCGGCAAGCTCACCGGCACCAAGGTCGAAGGCGAGTCGATTATTCAGCAGGCCACGTCCTTCATTGACGTCGTCCTGTCCACTCACCTGACCACGCTCATCGTGGGCCTGTCCACCTTGGCGGTCATCCTGGGGCTGCACTGGATCCGGCCAAAATGGCCATCGGCCCTGATCGGTGTGGTCGGCTCCATCGTCGCGTATGTCGTGCTCGACCTGGGCGCCCAGGGCGTCAAGGTGGTCGGCGAGGTGGCCACCGGATTCCCAGTGCCGTCCGTCCCGGCGGTCTCCTGGGCAGACTTCAAGGTGTTGATGATCGCCGGCCTCGGCGTCGCTGTGATGGCGTATAGCGACAACATGCTGATCGCGCGCGGCTTCCCGGCTCCCTCGCTACCCGGAGAACGCCCCTCGGACAAGGAGGTTGACCCACAGGCCGAGCTGGTCGCCCTCGGCACGGTGCACCTGGCCGTGGGCGCGATCGGTGGCTTCCCGGTGTCCTCCTCCGGCTCCCGCACGGCGCTGGCCCTGGCCAGCCGAGCCCGCACCCAGGTGTACTCGCTGGCCGCCTGCCTCGTCGTCGTGATCGTGCTGCTGGTCGCCGGCAAGATCACCGCCCTGCTCCCTCAGGCGGCGCTGGGTGCGGTCGTGGTGTATGCCGCCACCAAGCTGGTCTCGGTCCGCGCCTTCCTCCGGCTCAAGAAGTTCCGGCGCCGCGAGCTCATGCTGGCCCTGATCACCCTCTTCGGGACAGTCACCTACGGCATCCTCGCGGGCGTCGGTCTCGCCGTGGCGCTCTCCTTGCTGGAGATGGGCCAGCGTTTGGCCCGCCCGCACTCGGCCGTTCTCGGTCGCGTGCCCGGCATCGCGGGCATGCACGATGTCGCGGACTATCCCAACGCCGAGACCCTGCCCGGGCTCGTGATCTACCGCTATGACGCACCACTCTTCTTCGCCAATATCGGTGACCTGCGACGCCACGTCCAGCGGATCATCGACGAGGAGCACACGGCATACCCGCAGGCCCGACTGCGCTGGTTCCTGCTCAACGTCGAGGCCGTCACCGAGGTCGACATCACCGCCAGCGATGGCCTGAAGGAAATGCAGGGCGACCTGGCTGCCCAAGGCATCGAGTTCGGCCTGGTACGCATCAAGCGTGACCTCTACGACCCGCTCAAGCGTTCGGGGATGGTCGAACTCATCGGCGAGGACATGCTCTTCCCGACCCTGCCGGTGGCCGAGCAGGCCTACCTTCGTTGGGCCGCGGAGCATCCGATGGAGCCGGTCAATCCCAACCCGGTCGACGAGGACGAGCAGGTGATCGACGCCCTGCACCAGGCCTGGACAGGAAGCTCGGATCTCGTGGCCTCCCCGGAAGCCGTGGAGGCGGCCGCGCATGGGGACGATCCGCGCCTGGCCGGCGCCCCGGAGCCCGCGAAGGATGGGGTATAGTCGCTGGGCGCGCTGCCCCCTGGGGGAGCGCACCGGCCAGGTAGCTCAGTTGGTACGAGCGTCCGACTGAAAATCGGAAGGTCGGCGGTTCGACCCCGCCCCTGGCCACCACCGAAGCCGCGGATCAGAGCACTGTGATCCGCGGTTTCGTGCATCATTACCGGGTGAGCATGACCGAGGGCGCACCCATCGCCGAGGAGGCGGTGTTGCGTGAGCCCTGGTCCAACACCTTCGGCCGATATGCCGCGAACGTCGCCATTGCGTATGGGTTTTCAGCGATCATCAAGGTCCTCGCCGGCGACTTGCTGGCTCATCAGGCCTGGGATGCGCCGATAGGCTTTTCGCTGGTCATGGGGGCCTTTTTTGCGTCGAGGGCCGATGGCACCAAGAGCGGACAGTTCCGCCGTCGAGGAGTCGCCCCGATCGCCGTTGCCGGCATTGCGGTGTATTGGGGGTGGGTTTGGCTGAAGTACCGGAATGCGTGGCTGCAGCCCCCACCTTCGGCGCCGGTGACGATCGCGATAGCCATTGCCGCAGTCGCCTTTGGCTTGTGGGCGATGGATCGATTCGAGCGACGAATCCGCTGACCGGGCCGGGGCGGCCCTCCGCAGTGTTGCCTCCGTCACGGCCACTAGCCAGTGCGGAAGCGCTTCCGCTACCCTCGTAAAACCGTTTACGCACTGTGGCCCGACGGTGAGGGACCGGGGGGTCACCCGTTATCTCGGAGATCCGATGAAGACCCCCACCCCACTGCGCACCGTCCTCGTCGCCGCCCTAGCCAGCGCCATTGCCTGCCTCGCGCCGGCCACCAGCGCGAACGCCGCGACCGCCACGAATAACCCCGACTTCACCGCCAACGCCATGGCGCCGCTCTGGGTCAACCCCGCGGACATGGCCACCTTCGAGTCGCAGATCCAGACCGCCAAGGAGTACGGCGTGGACGCGATCAGCGTCGACGTGTGGTGGGGCAAGGTCGAAACCGCCGACCAGGTGTTCGACTGGAGCTACTACGACACGCTCTTCAACAAGATCAAGGCCCACGGCCTCAAGATCGTCCCGATCCTGTCCTTCCACGCCTGCGGCGGCAATGTCGGCGATGACTGCGACTTCCCGATCCCGAACTGGCTGTGGGGCAAATACACCGGCGCGACGCTGAACGGTGTCACCCTGGACGTGAACGGCCTGAAGTACTTCAGCGAGCAGCAGCACTACTCGGTCGAGACGGCCCAGGTCTGGGCCGACCCGCTCGTGGTCGGCGAGTACTCGGCATTCGCGACCGCCTTCCGCACCCACTACGCAACGACGTATGCCGCGGACCTGCAGGAGATCAACGTCTCGCTCGGCCCGGCCGGCGAGCTCCGCTACCCGAGTTACAACTACCACGACAATGGCGCCGGATACCCGAGTCGCGGTGCGCTGCAGGCCTATAGCCCACTCGCAAAGGCCAGCCTGCGCTCCGCCATCATGGCCAAGTACGGAACCCTGGCCGCGGTGAATGCCGCGTGGGGAACCTCCCTGACCAGCACGAACCAGATCAACCCGCCGGACGACGCTGGCCTGTTCTTCTCATCGGGCGCCTACAAGAACATTCAGTACGGCAAGGACTTCATCGACTGGTACAACCAAAGCCTGATCACCCACGGCAAGACCGTGCTCGACGCTGTCTCGACCGCCCTGGGCACCTCGTTCGGGTCAACTCCCTTGGGGTACAAGGTCCCTGGCGTGCACTGGGCGATGAACAACCCCGCCTACCCCCGCGCCGCCGAAGTTGCGGCTGGACTGATCCAGACCAGCATCGACCTTAACTCCGACGCGACCGGGCACGGCTACACCAAGATCGTCGGGCTGGCCAAGCAGATCTCAACCACCCGCAAAGTCACCCTGCACTTCACCTGCCTCGAGATGTCCAATACGCCCTCTGCGCCCGACTACTCCCTCGCTCAGGACCTGGTCTTCTGGGTCGCCAAGCATGCCGGCACCCTGGGCGTGACGATCAAGGGCGAGAACGCGCTGGCGGGCGGCCTCGCCACGAATGCTGGCTGGGACAACATGGTCAACGCCTTCGATTGGGCGCCCTACACCGGGCTGACGGTGCTGCGCGTCGGCAATGTCGCCTCCGGACTGGGGATGAGCCAGTATGCCGCATTCATCGCCCGGTACCGCCAGCAGGTCACGGTCCACTACGCCGAACCAGCCTCGGCCGGCTCCTACTCGCTGCACCCGTGGAATGGCCTGACCGGTGACCGAGTGATGACCTACGAGGGCTATCTCAACGGACGCCACTGGTGGAAGGTGACCATCGCGGGGACGCCTACCTTCAACTTCTGCTTCGTGAGCAACACCGGCACCTGGGATGGCACCAACCGTTGGTACTCGGCGAACTCGACGCAGATCTACGTGCTGCCGGGGTCCACCAACGTCGCGATCACCCGCCCGTAACGCGCGCTCCGGGCTTGCGAGCAGATCTGGTGCTGCTCGACGATGACCTCGCCGTGCAGCGCGTCATCCGAGGCGGCAGCGTCGTCGGCTAATCCGTCGCGACCTCGGGCGCGCGAAGCATCTCCGGTGGCACCCCCCGGACGGAAACCACAGGTGCTCGCTCGCCGCGTATCGAGGCCACCATGTCCACCACCCGGCGGGTAGCGCGCACATCATGCGCGCGAAACACCGTGGCCCCCAACCATGCGGCCACCGCCGTTGCGGCCAAGGTGCCTTCCAGGCGGTCATCGGCCGGCAGATCGAGCGTCTCGCCCACGAAGTCCTTGCGGGAGAGCGCCTGCAAGACGGGGAAGCCCAAGGCCACCACGGCTGCCGTATGCCGCAGGGTCGTCAAGGAGTGCGCCGTGGTCTTGCCGAAGTCCAAGGTTGGATCGACCAGGATGCGCTCACGCGGAATACCTGCCTCCAAGGCGACTTCGGCTCCCTGCTGGAGCGTGCTGAGCACGTCGGTAACGATCCCCAGCGGCTCCGGCGGATAGGTGACCGCCACGGGATCGGTGCGGGGCGGCAGTCCCCCCGTGTGGGAGCACACAACACCTGCACCGATCTGCGCGGCCACCCCGACGAGATCGGGATCCGCCCCCGCCCAGGTGTCATTGATCAAATCGACTCCGCAGTGGGCAGCAGCCAAGGCCACCTCCGACCGCCAGGTGTCCAGGCTGATGATCACCTCGGGATGCGTGGCGCGGATGTGCTCCAGGAAGGGCACCACCCGCTCGATCTCTTGCTCTGGGGTGACGACCGGGCCCTCCTGCCCCGCGCGCACGCCACCCACGTCGATGATGTCGGCACCCAGCTCAACGGCCGAGTCCAGCGCCCGACGCGCGGTGTCGAGGTCGGCGTGCCGGCCCGCGGCATAGAAGCTGTCGGTTGTCCGATTGATGATCGCCATCACCGCCGGACGCCCGGCATCAAAGCGGCGCCCCCGCAGGACCAGGGGCGCCGGAGCGGGCGGAACGATCGGGTCAGTCATCTGCGTATCCTCGCATTTCCCCGGATGCCCACGATGTGAGACTTCCGGAGATCGCAGGATGGCCGGACCTCATGTACCGTTGACCCCACGATTGAACACACCATTCCCGGGGCCGCCTCGGCCGCCCCGGCAGACGCATGAGGGGGTCACGCCATGGGGCGCGGCCGGGCCAAAGCCAAGCAAACCAAGGTTGCCCGCGAGCTGAAGTACTACAGCCCGCAAACCGACCTGTCGGCGCTTGAGCGCGAACTCCACCACTCGACCAGCCACCAGTCGGGCTTCAAGCCTGATGACACGTGGGATGGCGAGGAAGACGACGATTACGGCCAGTGGGCCTCCGGTCGGCGATAACTCTCTGCGGCGACCTCCGACTCCACCCCAGGCATTCCCTCACCCGGACCGGCTCTGCCATGCTCTGACGCATGAGCACCCAGAGCACTGCTGAGGCCACCAAGCGACTCGGCGTCGAGACCACCGGTATCGAGATCATCGATGAGTCGGCACGCACCGCCTCGCCGAAAGACCTCTTTTGGCCGTGGTTCGCCGCCAATGTCTCCGTTTTCGGGATTTCGTATGCCGCCTACGTCCTCGGCTTTGGCATTTCGTTCTGGCAGGCGGCCCTGGTCACCGTCGTGGGCGTGGTGGTGTCCTTCGCCCTGTGCGGGATCATCGCCATCGCCGGTAAGCGTGGTTCGGCCCCCACGATGATCCTGTCGCGTGCGGCATTCGGCGTGACCGGGCAGAAGGTGCCAGGCGTGATCTCCTGGCTGGTGTCGATCGGCTGGGAAACCTTCCTGGCCATCATGGCGGTGCTCGCAACCTCGACCATCTTCACCAGGCTCGGCTGGGGCGGTGGTACCGGCACCAAGATCGTGGCCGCCATCGTGGTCGCGTCGATGATCGTGCTGGCCTCGGTCGCTGGTTACCACATCATCATGCGACTGCAGTCGGTGCTCACCTGGATCACCGGGGCGATCACCGTGCTGTACATGGTGATGACCTTCGGCAAGATCAACTGGGACACCCTCATGGCCATCCCCAGCGGGTCCGCCCAAGCCATGATTGGCGCGCTGGTCATGGTCATGACCGGCTTCGGCCTGGGCTGGATCAATATCGCGGCGGACTGGTCGCGCTACCAACGACGGGATGCCTCGGGTACGGCCATCGTCGGCTGGAACACCCTCGGCGGGGCGCTCGCACCGACCGTGCTGGTGCTCTATGGCCTGGCGCTGGCTGGCTCGGATGAGACCGTTCTGCAGGGCATCGGTGGGGACCCGATCGGCACCCTGGCCACCCTGCTGCCGACCTGGGTTCTGGTGCCCTTCCTGTTGGCCGCCATCCTCTCCCTGGTCTCGGGCGCGGTGCTGGGCATCTACTCCTCCGGCCTCACCCTGCTCTCGCTGGGGGTGCGGATCCCGCGCCCGGCGGCGGCCCTGGTGGACGGAGTGATTCTCACGCTCGGCACTATCTGGGTGGTCTTCTTCGCGGAGAGTTTCATTGGTCCGTTCACCTCCTTCCTCATCACCTTGGGCGTGCCGCTGGCCGCCTGGGCCGGAATCATGATCGGTGACATCGCGCTGCGCCGGCAGGACTATGACGAGGACGCGCTCTTTGATGTGCGGGGCCGCTATGGCGCCTGGGATTGGACCTCCATCGGCGGCTTGGCGGTCTCGACCGTGATCGGTTGGGGCCTGGTGGTGAACACGGTGGAGGGAACCGATTGGAATAGTTGGCAGGGCTATTTCCTCAAGGCCTTCTTTGGCAGTTCCCACGTCCCGGCATCCGCTGACGGTCCGGGCTACTGGGAAGGCGCCTGGTCCTATGCCAACCTCGGCGTCATCGTCGCCTTGATCCTCGGTTTCCTCACCTCCTACGTGCTGCGTCGGGGCACGGTGGCGCGCCAAGAGTCGGGAGCCCGGAGCGGTGGCTGACCACTGGCTCGTGCTGATCGATCCGCAGGAGATCTTCGCGTCACCACAACGCTCGGCGTGGGGCTCGTCGATGTTTGCCGCAGCGCTTCCCCGGATGCGCGCCTTGGCGGGCGACTTCGGGCCGGAGCGCACCGTGATCACCCGCTTTGTCGCTGATCCCGCCCTCGGCGGCTCGTGGGCTCCGTACTACCGCGACTGGCCGTTCGCGCTGGTACCGGATGCTGACCCGCTGTATGCCGTCGTGCCCGAACTCGCCGAGACCACGCGGCATACAGTCACCGAACCCACCTTTGGGAAGTGGACCGAGGCGCTCCGCGAGATCGTCGGCGCTCAGCCCACGATCACACTGGCCGGGGTGTCCACCGACTGCTGCGTGCTCTCGACGGCCTTGCCTGCGGCGGACGCAGGGGCATCGGTGCGAGTGGTGGCCGAGGGATGCGCTGGCTCCAGCCCGCAGAACCACGAACGGGCGCTGGCGGCCATGGCGTTGTACGCGCCGCAGATCACGGTGTTCTGATTCCGTGCACACCCTCTCGACCTATGCCGAGTTGTTGGCTGCCTGCGGTCAGGACCCGGTGGTGGCACACGAGGTGGGTCCGCAGCTGCTCGCCCCTCCCATCAGCGGTGATGGCGCGGTGATCTTTCGGCGCGAGTCACAGTTGGGGACCACCGGAGCGATGGCGTTGGGATCGCGTGCCGCCGTGCAGGCGCTACTCCTTCGGCCGTGGCGATCGACCCCCGGATGGGAGCGCGAGCGCTCTCTTACGCTGCCGAGGGCCGCGCAGGAGGCGCTGACCGCGTTGGGCGGCCGGGCGGCCGGTGAGTGGGATTGGATGATGGTGCGGCCTGGGGATCTGCGTGCGCGCGCTCTTCCCGCTGGCGTTGAGCCCGGGCCGATCGACCGTGACGCCGCCAGGGCCTTCGTCGCCGAGCATCATTCGGCTCGTTGGATCACCCCTCGCCCGGTGGCCGAGACGTGGATCGCGTTGCGGGAGAAGGACGGCCAGGTGGTGGCAGTGGGACTTGCCTCGGCGACGCCCTCTGGTGACACCCGGCTCTCGAGCATCACGGTGGACGCGGCATACCGTGGTCGTGGGCTGGGTTGGGCGGTGACACAGGCGCTGACCGAAGTGGGCTTCGCCCGGTCAGCGGCGGTGGTCCTCGGCGTCGAGCGCAGCAACCCGGCAGGTCAGGGGCTGTATGCCGCGATCGGGTTCCGCCGGGTCCACGAGTTTGTCAGCGCCATCCTGCCCAGCGCGATGAGCTGAGCCTTAGCGCTCCAGCCAGGCGATCGCTGGTTCCACCAGGCTGCCCAGCCACACCCGACCGTGATGCTCGCGGACCCCGGTGGCCATGTGCCAGGCGCTGGCGTCAGCGTCGAGGTCATGCACCAACACCCCGGCGGCGTCATAAGCGGCCACTCGGACGGTGCGTTGCGGTGTGGGCTTGAGGCGCTCGGGTAGCCGCATCACCGCCCGGCGCATCCAGGCGGCCGCGCGAGTCTGCAGGAAGGTGAGGGCGGGATCGGTGGGCGAGGCATAGGTCACCCAGATCAACCCGTCGCTGCCGCGGGCAATATTGTCCGGGTGCCCCGGGAGGTCCTTGACGAAGGTCTCCTCGCTGCCGGCACTCTCCCCCGTAAGCCAGAACGTCCGCAGTCTCCGGGTGCCGGTCTCGGCCACGATGACCGCGGACTCGTCCGGGAGGGCAGCGACGCCATTCGCGAAGCACAAACCGGTGAGGAGGACCTCAGGCTCGGTGGCACCCGGCTGGAGTCGCAGGAGCCGACCGGTCCGGGCATCTTCGATGAGGTCGAGTTTCCAGTCCTCGACGCCCCAGCGAGTGCTGCTGTCGGAGAAGTAGATGGTGCCATCGCGAAGCACGGCGGCGTTATTGCAGAACCGCATGCGGCGTCCGACGACGGAGTTGGCGAGGACCTCGATATCACCGGTCGTGACGTCGACGGCGAGCAACCCCCGGTGGGCATCACACACGAGCAGTCGGCCATCAGGCAGCCATTCCAGCCCGAGCGGCCGACCGCCCGTGTTGGCGACCCGAGTGATGCTGTCGCCATCCATGCTGACCGCGAAGATCGACCCATCGGCGGTCCCCGTGTAGACGGTGCCATCCTCGGCGACCAGGACATCCTCGGCACCAGGCCCGGGGACCGGGATGACCGTGAGCGCTGACCGCGTGGGGGTCCGAGGGGCACTCATCGGTAGTCCCCGACGAGTTGGACCGAGCCTCCTTCGACGCCCTTCGCCCCCTGCACGACCTGGGCGGTGGGGTCGAAAGGTGCGGTGTCCGCGGCAAACACCTCGCCCATCACCCAGGTGTCAATGCCGCGACCGCGAAGGTGCGCCGAGGCCGCATCCACCGATTCGGCGGGGACGACGGCAACGAAGCCCACGCCCATATTCAGGGTGCGTTCGAGGTCGAGTTGCGGGACACGGCCGAGCTGCTGAACCAAGGGGAAGATCGCCGCGGGGGTCCAGGTGGCGCGGTCGATCCGCGCATGCAAGCCAGCCGGAAGCACGCGCGCGAGATTGGCCGCGAGCCCACCACCAGTGACATGGGAGAGCGCGTGGACGGTCACTCCATCGGTGCGGAAGAGATCCACGAGATCGGCGGCATACACCCGGGTTGGGGTGAGCAACTCCTCGCCGAGGGTGCGGCCGAGTTCGGGGACGTCCCGATCCAGCGCCCAGCCAGCGTGCGCGATGACCCGCCGAACCAGGGAGTAGCCATTGGAATGCAGGCCACTTGAGGCCAGTCCAAGGACCACATCGCCTGCCTGGACGCGATCCGGGGTGAGTAGGTCTGCATGCTCGACGACTCCGGTGGCTGCTCCGGCGATGTCGTACTCATCGGGATCAAGCAGGCCCGGATGCTCGGCGGTCTCGCCGCCCACGAGGGCCACTCTGGCCTGCTCGCAGGCGCGGGCGATGCCACCCACGATGCTCGCGATGCGTTCGGGAACCACCGAGCCACAGGCGATGTAGTCGGTCATGAAGAGCGGCTCAGCGCCGCACACGACGATGTCGTCCACGACCATGCCGACCAGGTCGAAACCGATGGTGTCGTGCCGGCCCATGGCCTGGGCGATGGCCACCTTGGTCCCGACGCCGTCGGTGCTGGTCGCAAGGACGGGGCGGGTCATCCGCGCTAGCGCGCTGGCGTCGAAGAGTCCGGCGAACCCGCCCAACCCGCCGAGGACTTCTGGCCTGGTTGCGCGCCGCACGTCCGCCTTCATCAGTTCGACGGCCCGGTCACCGGCCTCAACGTCGACTCCAGCGGCGGCATACGTGATGGGTTCGCTCACGGGTCAAGCGTATGGCGCGCGGAGTCGATGTGTTCACGCCGACCGATCCGCGCGCAGTCACGGCGGTGGCGAACCGTTCCCACCTGACCCAGGTTTCCCGCCTGATGCCGGAACCTTCACGTGAGGGCCCCTTAGAAGGGACCCTCACGTGAAGGTTCCGGCAGGCAGCGATAAAGGTGAGGCGCGTGGGGCCGCAGTCAGGGGCGGGCGATGGCCTCGGCGGTCAGGTCAACCGGCAGCTGGAGCTCAAGCACACCCTTGCCCACCCGGCCATCAACCGGCAGCGGCACCGGATACTCGCCGGTGAAGCACGCCCGGCACAGCCGATCCGGAGCCTGGCCCGTCGCCGCGATCATGCCCTCCTCCGAGATGAAGCCCAGGCTGTCCGCTCCGATAGACCGCCCAACCTCCTCGACCGCAAGGCCATTGGCGATCAACTCGGCGCGGGTCGCGAAGTCGATCCCATAGAAGCAAGGCCACCGCACCGGCGGCGACGAGATCCGCACATGCACCTCGTGAGCGCCGGCCTCGCGCAACATACGCACCAGCGCGCGCTGGGTGTTGCCGCGCACGATCGAGTCATCGACGACGACCAGTCGCTTGCCCTTGATGACATCGCGCAAGGGATTGAGCTTGAGCCGAATGCCGAGTTGCCGGATGGTCTGGGATGGCGCGATGAAGGTCCGGCCGACATACGAGTTCTTGACCAGCCCATGCCCGAAGGGGATACCGGACTCCTGCGCGAAGCCGATCGCTGCCGGGGTGCCCGACTCCGGAGTCGGCATCACCAGATCAGCCTGCACTGGGTGCTCCCGCGCCAGGGCTCGCCCCATCTCGACACGCGCGTCGTGCACGCCCCGACCGGCGATCGTGGTGTCCGGGCGCGCGAGGTAGACGTACTCAAAGACGCACCCGCGCGGTTCAGCGGGCGCGAAGCGCCGCGAGCGCAGACCCTCCTCGTCGATGGCGACGAGCTCGCCCGGCTCCACCTCGCGGACAAAGGAGGCCCCCACGATGTCCAGCGCAGCGGTCTCAGAGGCGACCACCCAGCCACGCTCGAGTCGACCGATCACGAGCGGCCGAATGCCGTGGGCATCGCGAGCGGCATACAACGTGGTCTCGTCCATGAAGACAAAACAGAAGGCGCCGCGCAGGGTCGGCAGAACCTCGAGCGCTTGCGTTTCCAGGGACCGCTCGGGGTTCAGCGCGAGCAAGGCGGTCACCAGCGCGGTGTCGGTGGTGTTGCCATAGCGCAGCTCGCCGGTGTGGTCGGCGTCCCCGCGCAGCTCGTCCACCAGTTCGCGCAGCTCTGCGGAGTTGGTGAGATTGCCATTGTGAGCCAGCGCGACCGTGCCATCGGAGTGACCGCCCAGAGTCGGCTGAGCGTTCTCCCAGGTGGACCCGCCAGTCGTGGAGTATCGGCAGTGACCGATCGCGAGATGCCCACGCAGGGAGGCCAGGGATCGCTCATCGAAGACCTGGGACACCAGCCCCATGTCCTTGTACACGATCAGGCGCTTGCCATCGGAGGCCGCGATCCCGGCGGACTCCTGTCCCCGATGCTGCAGGGCGTACAAGCCGTAATAGGTCAGTTTGGCGACTTCTTCGCCGGGGGCCCACACGCCGAACACGCCACACGCGTCCTGGGGACCCTTCTCACCCGGCAGGATGTCGTGGCTGAGGCGTCCGTCTCCGCGTGGCACGACGCCTATCCTCCCACAGGGTTCGCGCTGGTCAGCGCGGTCGACGGCTGTCGATCACCAGCGCCAGGAGCGCCCCGAGCAGTGCACCCAGCGCACCCAAGCCGACCCCGAGGTAGCCCAGAACCGTCGACGACGAATAGCCCCGCTGCGCGAGCTCGGGCGAACCGACCGAAGAGTAGGTGAGCACGGCGCCCACAATGAAGCCCAGCACCGCGCCGCCGAGGATGTAGGCCCGGAAACTCGGGTGTCGCGGGGTCGGCGTTCCGCCCTGAGGTGCGTCAGTCACATGAACCAGGGTATGCCGTGGCGGCACCGGGGCCGTCATCGACCATGAGTGGAAGCACCTCGCTCAGATCGGCCCGAACACCACTGATGCGCAGCGCGCCTGACTCGCTCGCGCTCGCCCAGGTCAGCACCCCACAGGCCAGGCCCAGCCAGGTGCGGTCGTCACATTCCACGACATTGGCTGGCGTCCCGCGTCGGTGCACCGGGCCGGCAAGACACTGGACAGCCCCCCACGGCGGGACCCGGACCTCCACGGACCGACCGGGCGCTCGCATACCCAGTTCTTCGAGCGTGAAGCGGACGGCGAGCGCTCGCGTTTCCCGGTCGACACCATCGGGATCCATGCGCCAGGCCCGTACCGCCGCACGACCCGCAGTGGGATCCACGCGTCGAGCCCTGGGCATGGCACGGACTCTTTCACAGATAGTCACCATCAGACCCTCGCATTCTGCGGACAGGTAAGGCAGAGTTCAGGAATTGTGGCCACAGGGGCCGCGTCTACATCAGGACGCCACGGAGGATCTATGGGTCTGCGCAGGAGCACCATCACGGCCGCGGCATCGGTCAGCACATTGGCCGCTGCAGCGATGCTGAGCACCGGGGCCGCGAATGCGGCCATCAACGTCGGTGGAGGACCGCTGCCCGCGGGCACCACCCCGATCAACATTCTCAACATCAACGACTTCCACGGTCGTATCGACTCCAACGGGACCGGGGCGCTCGGCAAGAACTTCGCCTGCACGATCCTGACGCAGCGCGCAGCCTTGGGCTCGAACGTGCTCACCCTGGGTGCCGGTGACTTGATCGGGGCGTCGCCCTTCACCTCTGCGGTGCAGGACGACAACCCCAGCCTGGACTTCCTCACCGCGGTCGGCCTGGACGCCTCGAGCGTCGGCAACCACGAGTTCGACAAGGGCTTCGATGACCTGAGCGGTCGGGTCATCCCGCGCGCCGGCTTCTCCTACGTCGGCGCCAATGTCTACGACAAGGGCACCACCGACCCGGCGCTCGATCCCTACAAGCTATACACCGTTGGCGGCATCCGGGTCGCGGTCGTGGGTGGCGTCACCTCCGACACCCCCAGCCTGGTCGCCGGCGATGGCATCGCCACGATTGACATTGGCGACCCGGTCGCCGGGGTCAACCGCGTGGCCAATGAACTCAAGGACGGCAACGAAGCCAATGGCGAAGCCGAGATCGTGATCGCCGAGTACCACGAGGGCGGTCCGTACTCCTCGACCACCGGCACCCTGGCCCAGCAGCTTGCGGTCCCCGTTTTCGCCCACCTGGTCAATGACACCTCCGCCAAGGTGGACGCGATCCTCCAGGGTCACACCCACCAGGCGTACATCTACGACGTGCAGATCCCCGGCGCGGCCGCCGGCGAGACGCGGCCGGTGCTGCAGACAGGCAACTACGCCAGCAACCTCGGCGTCATTTCCCTCGGGTACGACCCGGCAACCTCCTCGGTGACCGCTTACAACGCCTCACTCGTGCCGGTCACGGCATACTCGCCGACCTGTGCAGCCGACCCGCAGTGGCAGTCCGCCGCCTCGATCGTCGACGCCGCCGTCGCGTATGCCGCCCCGCTGGCGGCCCAAAAGATCGGGTCCGTCACGGCCACGGTCAGCCGAGGTATCACCAATGGCGCCGAAGACCGCTCCCAGGAGTCGCCGCTGAGCAATCTCATCGCTCAGCAGTACGTCGAGTCGGTCAACGCCACCGGCAACCTGACCGCGTCCATCGGCATCATGAACCCCGGTGGGGTGCGAGCAGATCTGCCCTTCGGCACGGACGGCACGATCACCTTCGGGCAGGCGGCCACGATCATGCCCTTCGGCAACACGATCAAGACGGTCGACCTGACTGGCGCCCAGTTCAAGCAGGTTCTCGAGGAGCAGTGGCAGCCGGCCGGCTCGTCGCGGCCCTACCTCCAACTGGGTCTGTCCAAGAATGTGACCTACACCTACGACCCGAACCTGCCGCAGGGTTCGCGGATCACCTCGGTGATGGTCAACGGCAAGCCGATCAACCCGACGATGGTCTACACGGTGGCTTCCAACAGCTTCCTGGTGACCCAGGTCGGTGCTGCGCCGGATGGCTTTGCCACCATGCAACAGGGAACGAACTACCGTGACAGCGGGCTGGTGGACCAGAACGCCTTCATGGACTGGGTCCAAGCCAACAGCCCCATCACCCCGTCGTTCGCCAAGCACGGAGTTGCCGTGGTTCCGATGCCCGGGCAGTTCAAGGTCGGCGCCCGCCAGCAGTTCGTGGTCTCTGGTTTCGACATGAACGCGACCGGGGCGCCGCACAACGCTGCCGTCAACAGCTTCTTCCTGAAGAAGCGCACGGGATCAACGAGCACGTGGACGACAACTGACACGTTGGTGACCTCCCCGATCCCCGCCCGCCGCGGCGAGGTGACGGTGCAGATTCGCGCGAATCTTCCGCACCTGTGGGATGCCCGCAAGCAGCCCAACGGACAGTCGATGCTACGCCTGACGTTCCCCACCACCGGCACCGAAGTCAAGATTCCGGTGACCATCGTCAAGTAGCCCCCACGGGCCTTGCTTGTCAGTGGCCCTCACTCGGTTATGCCGGGTGAGGGCCACTGTCACATCCGCTACCGGCGTCGCCCAGGACCCAACTGGGCCGGTGGCGGAACGGGTGAGGGCTCAGCGTCGGCGGCAACGAAGGGACGTGCCTGAGCCACTCGCCGCCCGACCTCGTCAGCGCCGAGCACCCCAGTAGGGACGTGTGCTCGCGCGGCAGCCCAACGAAGGTCGTGCAGTTCCAGGGGCCGGCACGATCCGATCACCACGGCATTGCCGAACCGGCGGCTCTTGAGCACCTCATGCAGCCCGATGACTGCCGCCGCCCCCAGGACCTCCAGCACGCCCGCAAGGACACGGGCGGCATACCGGAGCCCCGGGCCGTCGCCGATATTCGCCAGCAGGAAGCCACCGTCGGCGAGGACCCGGCGAACCTCGCCTAGCCACTCAACGGTGGTGAGCCCGGACGGCACCCGACCGTCCACGAAGGCGTCCAGCACCACCACGTCCGCGCTCGCATCGCGCAGGGCGGCCATGCCCTCCTCGCCGGTCTGCGCGCGGACCCGGATGCGATGCCCCCGGGGCAGCGGGAGGTGGGCGCGAACCAGGTCGGTCAGGTGCTGGTCAGGCTCCAGGACAATCTGTGGCGAACCTGGCCGTGTGTGTGCGATCCATCGAGGCAAGGTGAGGCCGCCGCCACCGATATGGGTTACCCGAAGCGGTCCAGGACGGCAGAGGGCATCGATGGCGAGGGCGAGATGCTGGACATACTCGAACTCTAGGTACTCGGGGTTGCCCAGCGAGACCGCCGACTGCGGGTGGCCATCGCGCATCACGGTGACCACGTCCCCGTCGCGCTGCAGCCACGCGTGCTGCACGAGGTCTAGTCCACCCACACGCGGGCGTTGCGGAACATCCGCAACCAGGGACTCTCGTCCTCGATGCGGCCCGATGTCCAGGACATCTGGACGTTGCGCTGCACCCGCTCGGGGTGCGGCATCATCGCGGTGAACCGGCCGTCACCGGTCGTCACCGCGGTGAGGCCGTCCGGGGAGCCATTCGGGTTCAACGGGTATGCCGTGGCGACTGACCCGTCATTGTTGGCAAAGCGCAACACCCGATTCACCTGGTCAGCGTCCCCGCGAGCGTCGAAGTTCGCGTAGCCCTCGCCATGGGCCACCGCGATCGGCAGCAGCGAGCCGGCCATCCCCGCGGTGAAGATCGAGGGCGAATCCAGGACTTCAACGAGGGAGAGTCGCGCCTCGTACTGCTCGGACCGATTGCGCGTGAACCGCGGCCAGGCGTGCGCTCCGGGGATGAGGTCTGCAAGGGCGGCAAACATCTGACAGCCGTTGCAGATGCCCAGTCCAAAGGTGTCGGGCCGATGGAAGAAGTCGTGGAATGCCGCGGTCAGGCGCTCATTGAAGAGCACCGATCGAGCCCACCCCTCGCCAGCGCCCAGGGTGTCGCCATAGGCAAAGCCACCGCACGCCACGAGGCCGACCGCGCTGCTCAGCTCGAAGCGACCGGCCTGCAGGTCGGTCATGTGGACGTCGACCGCCTCGAAGCCCGCCTGATGGAACGCGAATGCGGTCTCGACGTGTGAGTTCACGCCCTGCTCGCGCAGGATGGCCACTCGCGGTCGGGCCACCCCCGAGAGATATGGCGCCGCGATGTCGTGCGTGGGGTCGAAGGTCGTGCTCACCCGCAGCGGCGCCGAGCCACCGGCACCCACCAACGCATGTTCTTCGTCGGCACACTCAGGGTTGTCGCGTAGACCGGCGATGCGCCAGGACGTCTCATCCCACGCCTGGGCAAGGTCACTGAGCGATTCGTCCAGTACAGACACTCCGGCAATCGACACCTGGATCTGCCGCTGGGACGTCACCGATCCCACGACGGATGCCTGCGAGTCCACGCCGGCCGCCGCCAGCACAGCCAGCGCGTCCGCGATCCGAGCATGTGGGACCTCGAGCACAGCACCGAGTTCCTCGGCAAAAAGGCCGCCCAGGGAGGCGACGTCCAGGCTCAGGCCGCAGCCACCGGCCAGGGCCATTTCGACCACCGCAGCCCAGAGGCCACCGTCCGCCACGTCGTGATACGCGCTCACCAGCCCAGCGGCACGGAGCGCGTTCACGCCATTGACCAGCCGAACCAGATCCTGGGCGTCGTCCAGATCAGGCACCGATCCACCGAACACGCCACGGGTCTGCGCGAGGACCGAGCCACCCAGGCGCGCCTTGCCGGAACCCAGATCGACGCGGATCAGTGCGGTCTCCCCGGCGCCCTCGCGACCTCCGACAAGTTCGGGCGTCAGAGTGCCCCGCACATCGGTCAAGGAAGCGAATGCCGTCACCACGAGCGAGACCGGAGAGACCACCTTGCGCTGCTCGCCGTTCTCCGCCGTCCAGGTGGTCCGCATCGACAGCGAGTCCTTGCCCACCGGGACTGACACACCCAAGGCCGGGCAGAGTTCCATGGCCACGGCGTGCACCGTGTCGTAGAGCGCGGCGTCTTCGCCGTCTTCGCCACACGCGGCCATCCAGTTGCAGGAGAGCTTGATGCCCGAGAGTTCGATGGGTGCGGCCAAGAGGTTGGTGATCGATTCGGCTACGGCCATCCGACCGGATGCCGGAGCGTCAATGGCCGCCAGAGGCATCCGTTCGCCGCTCGCCATCGCTTCGCCCGAGAACCCCACGAAGTCCGCCAGCGTCACGGCCACATCGGCCACCGGAACCTGCCAGGGCCCGACCATTTGGTCGCGGTGGGTGAGGCCACCGACCGTGCGATCTGCGATCGTGACGAGGAATCGCTTGCTGCCCACGGTGGGGTGGCGAAGGACGTCATAGGCGGCCTGTCGCGGATCCACACCGGCCAGGTCCAGGGGTGCGGACGATCGATTGACTCGAGAGACATCTCGGGTCATCCGCGGCGGCTTCCCCAGGAGAACCTCCATGGGCATGTCGATGGGCCGGTCCTCGCCCGGCTCGTCCTGCGGCCCCGGGGCCAGCACCAACTGGCCGTCGTCAAGGGCCACACCGACCACGGCATAGGGGCACCGCTCCCGCTCAGCGAGGCGAGTGATCAGCGGGAGCGATTCAGGAGCAATCGCCAGGACATACCGCTCCTGGCTCTCGTTGCACCAGATCTCTTTGGGGGCGAGACCGGACTCTTCGAGCGGAACAGCCGACATATCGAAGCGCGCTCCCAGGGCTGCCCCGTCCACCAATTCGGGGAAGGCATTGGACAGTCCACCGGCGCCGACATCGTGGATCGCCAGAATGGGGTTCGCCTCGCCCAGCGCCCAACAATGCGTAATGACCTCCTGGGCCCGGCGCTCGATCTCCGGATTGCCCCGCTGCACCGAATCGAAGTCCAGGGCAGCAGCGTTCACGCCAGCGGCCATCGATGAGGCGGCGCCACCGCCCATACCGATGCGCATCCCGGGCCCGCCAAGTTGGAGCAGCAAGGTCCCGGCCGGGAAGAGCACCTTCTCCGTCATGTCCGCACTGATCGTGCCGAGACCACCGGCGCTCATGATCGGCTTGTGGTAGCCCCGGCGAACGCCGTCGACGGTCTGCTCGTAGACCCGGAAGAAGCCGCCCAGCCCAGGACGACCGAACTCGTTGTTGAATGCGGCCGCTCCGATCGGAGCGTCGACCATGATCTCCAGCGGAGAGGCGATATGTCCGGGCGCGCCGAATTCCTCTCGCTCCCAAGGGTTATCGCTCCCGGGCAACCTGAGGTTGGAGACCGCAAAGCCGGTCAATCCGGCCTTCGGTTGTGAGCCCCGGCCGGTGGCACCCTCATCGCGGATCTCCCCGCCGGCGCCCGTGGCCGCGCCGGGGAACGGGCTAATCGCCGTGGGATGGTTATGCGTCTCAACCTTCATCAGGATGTGGACGTCCTCGTCGCGCGCGGCATACGAGCTGGGACGATCCTGCTCCTCGGGCAACCAGCGGCTCCGAGGTCCACCCACCATGACCGAGGCATTGTCCTTGTAGGCCACCACGGTGCCCTCACCGGCAACCTCCTCGGTATGCCGGATCATGCCAAAGAGGCTGCGGGGCATGGCTTCGCCATCAACGATGAAGTCGGCATTGAAGATCTTGTGACGACAGTGTTCCGAGTTCGCCTGGGCAAACATCATCAGTTCAACATCGGTGGGATTGCGCTGCAATCCCGTGAATGCCGCTGCGAGATAGTCGATCTCGTCGTCCGAGAGGGCCAGGCCATAGGTGAGGTTCGCCTCCGCGAGGGCAGTGCGACCAACTCCGAGCACGTCGATGTGGGCCATGGGCTCAGCCGCCCGAGCGTCGAAGAGCACCGCGGACTCCTGCACAGTGCGCCAGGCAGACTCGGTCATCCGGTCGTGCACGACCTCAGCGCAGGCCGCCCATTCGCCCTCGCTGAGCTCAGTCCCCAGCAGCACCACCTGCGTGACCCGCTCGATGCGGTGGACCGGGAATCCGCAACTGTGGGCGATGTCGGTCGCTTTGGATGCCCACGGGCTGATCGTGCCCACGCGCGGGCCCACCACGATGAGCGTGCCATCCTCGGGTGCGGGGCCCAGATAGGGCTCCCCGTAGGTCAGGAGTCGGGCCACCTGGCTCTGCACCTGATCGGTCGGTTGCTCGTCGAAGCGCACCCAATGGGCATGGCGTGCCGCGACTCCGCTCACTCCGGGAACGATCGCCTGGAGTTTCGCCAAGAGGCCAGCAGCCCTGAAGGCCGAGAGCGCGTTGCCGCCCAGCACCGTGGTCAACATCCCGGTCATGACTCCCACCGCTCACCGGTCAGCCGCTCAAAGGCCTCGACATAGCGGGCCCGGGTGGCGTGGACAATCTCGTCGGGCAAGGGCGGGGGCGCCTCCCCGCTGCGCCGATCCCATCCCGATGCAGGCGAAGAAAGCCAGTCGCGGACGTACTGCTTGTCGAAGGAAGGCTGGCTCTGGCCGGGCTGCCATTGATCGGCCGGCCAAAACCTGGATGAATCCGGCGTGAGCACCTCGTCCGCCAACACCACCTGGTCGCCGCGCAGACCGAACTCAACCTTGGTATCCGCGATGAGAATGCCACGCTTCGCAGCAATCTCGTTGCCCCGGGCGAGGATTCGCACCGTGAGGTCACGCAGGTGGGCGGCCAGATCTGGGCCAACGGTCTCCTCGACGACACCGAAGGCGATGGGTTCGTCATGCTCACCGATCGGCGCCTTAGTCGACGGTGTGAAGATCGGCTCGGGCAGACGATCGCCGTCGACGAGACCCTCGGGCAAGCGGACGCCACTAACAGCGCCAGTGGCGGCATACTCCGACAAGCCACCGCCGGTGAGATAGGCCCGAGCGACACATTCCACCGGGACCATGTCCAGTCGCTGGCAGAGCACCGCCCGCCCGCGCACCGCCTCCGGGACATCCACCGACAGCACGTGATGGGGCACGAGGTCCGCCAGTTGGTCGAACCACCACAAGGAGAGCTGGGTCAGCACCGCGCCCTTGTCCGGGATGGGCGTATCGAGCACAAAGTCAAAGGCCGAGAGCCGATCAGAGGCCACGAGGAGGAGCTGGTCTTCTCGGGCGAGGCCGGTTCCGGGGTCGACGGGGGCGTAGAGATCGCGCACCTTGCCGGAATAGACGTGGACGTAGCCGGGAAGCTCGAGGGGCGGCATGGCGCCCATCCTCCCATCCGCGTCAGCCTCGCGCCGCCGGTGGCCACCGCCTGGCCCCCGGACCCTCTTCACCATGGACATCCTGGGGGTTGAAGGCGGGGCACGTGCGCAGCGAAAGGCAGCCACAGCCGATGCAGCCCTCCAGTCCGTCTCGCACGCGGGTCAACGCCTCGATGTGCGTAGTGAGGGTGGCGTGCCAAGCCCGAGAGACCCTGGACCAGTCGGCTTTGGTTGGCGGGCGATCAGGTGGCAGCCGATCGAACGCTTGGGCGATCTCCTCCAGTGTGATCCCAAACGTCTGACCGGCGCGCACCACGGCCAGCCGCCGAAGCGTATGCCGCGGGAACCGCCGCTGGTTGCCGGCGGTGCGGCGGGACCCAATCAGTCCGCGCGCCTCGTAGAACCGGATGGTTGGTACCGATAGGCCAGACCTGGCCGCCAACTCACCGATGGTGATTTCGTCGTGGCGATCCACCTAGCTCCCCGATCTGCTCTTTGACCTCAAGTGCACTTCAGGTTACAGACTCCCTCTCATGCCGCGCCAGACTCCCCCGCTTTCCGCTGAACGTCCAGCCCGATTGCTCTCCCGAGAGCACTGGCCCATCGCCATCGGTGCCATCGCCATCGTCACGCTGCAAGCCTTTGAGAACCGGGCCGTGGTGTCGATCGTCCCTACGGTCGTCCAGGCCCTCGATGGTTGGAGTCTGTTTGGGGCGGCCAGCGGGCTCGCCCTGGTGACCTTCACTCTAGGGATGGCGGTCGCGGGCACCTGGACCGATCGAACCGGAGCCCGCCGGGTGCTGCTGTGCTCGCTCACGCTCTTTGGGTCCGCCCAAGTCGTCTCCGGCTTGGCCCCGACGATGACCGTCTTCGTGCTGGGGCGTGGGCTCTCGGGACTGGCCGAAGCCACCACCGACACCGCGCTGACCGTGGTGGTCGCGCGGACACTCCCGGAGTCGTTACGGGCCAGGGTCTTTGCCATCTTTGCCGCCGCCTGGGTCCTGCCTTCGCTCGTCGGCCCTAGCCTGGCAGGCGCGATCGAACTACTCGCTGGCTGGCGACTGGTCTTTCTAGCCCCCTTGAGCATTCTTCCGGTGACTCTGTTCTTGCTCGGCCCAACTCTGGCCCGGTTGCGCCCACCGGCTCCCGACGACCGACCGGCGTGGTCCCGCACTCACATTGGCTCAGGGGTTGTCCTGGCCGGCTCGCTGACCCTGCTCTCCTTGACCAGTCCGCTCTTCGGGTCACCAGGAACCCACGCCCTCGGGGTAGCGAGCATTGCCGCGGGAGCCGCGCTGGCGACTGTCGCTGGGCGCAAGGTGCTGCCCCCAGGAACCCTCGTGCTGCGCCCCGGCCTTCCGGCGGTCCTGGGGCTGCGCCTCATGACGGCTGCGAGTTTTGGCCTAGCTGGCGCGACGACGGCACTGATGCTGACCACGCTCCTAGGCGCCGGGCCGGCCCTGGCCGGCCTCAGCATGAGCATCACCGGCACGCTCTGGGCAGTTGGTTCTGCGGTCAGCAGTCACGAGCGCGTGCAGGGGGTCGCGCACGGACCTCGCCTGCGAGTCGCCCTGCTCGCCATTGCCCTTGGTTCGTTGGGCCCAGCCCTTCTGGCCATCGGAACCCTCAGTCTGGTGCCCGGCATGGCGCTTTGGGCGGCTGCGGCCCTTGGCATGGGCCTGGCATCACCGACCCTGTCGACGCGGATGCTCGAGCTGAGTCCCCCTGCCGAGCACGGCCAGACCAGCGCAGCCAGTGGCCTCGCGCTCGCGATCGGTGCCGCGCTCGCCACCGCGCTCAGCGGCGCGGTCGTCGCGGCATACGGCGAACTCATCGACGGACGTCAGTTCGCCGCCATCTGCCTCAGCGGCACAGGGGTTGCCCTCCTCGGGGCCGTTATGGCCCACAGGGTCGACCTCGCAAGTTAGCCGAGGTCGGGCAGGTTCGCCGCAATATCGCGGCGAACCTGCCTACCGCCCAAGTGGATACGGTCCACCGCGGCATATGCCGTGGCGCGGGCTTCGGCCAAGGACTCGCCACGACCCAGCACTGAGAGCACCCGACCACCAGCCGAGACCAGCGACCCATCAGAGCCCAGGCTCGTCCCCGCGTGGTAGACAAAGGCCGGCAGATCGACGTCATCGACCCCATCGATCGGATCACCCGTGCGGGGGGCGCCGGGGTATCCCTCCGCGGCGACGACCACGACCACCGCGTGCTCCGAGGACCAGGTCAGGGCCGGCTGCTCAGCCAGGGCGCCCGCGGCCGCCGACGCCAAGAGCGCACCCAGGGGAGAGGTAAGGCGCTCCAGCACGACCAGTGTCTCGGGGTCCCCAAAACGCACGTTGAATTCGATGACGCGGGGGCCGCGGGAGGTCAAGGCCAGCCCGATGAAGAGCAACCCCACGAAAGGCGTTCCCCGACTGGCCATTTCGGCAAGGGTCGGTCGTGCAACCGTCGCCACGACCTCGTCCACCAGCGAGTCCGGAGCCCAGGTCAGCGGCGAGTATGCACCCATCCCGCCAGTGTTCGGGCCCTCGTCCCCGTCGTAGATCCTCTTGAAGTCTTGGGCTGGGGCGAGGGGCACGACCGTGGTCCCGTCGCACACACAAAAGAGCGAGACCTCAGGCCCGTCAAGGAATTCCTCCACCACCACAGCGCCCTGCGGCTTCGCCAGACACGCCTCAGCATGCTCAAGCGCGGCCCGCGCATCGTCGGTGACCACGACGCCCTTGCCAGCGGCCAGCCCATCATCCTTAATCACATAAGGCGCTCCGTATGCCGCCATGGCCTGCTCAACCTCCGCCACGGTGGTGCAGACGACCGCACCTGCGGTGGGCACCCCGGCGTCGAGCATGACCTTCTTGGCAAACGCCTTGCTGCCCTCGAGGCGCGCCGCGGCCTGCGAGGGGCCGAAGACCGCCCGACCCTGGGCGCGAAGCACGTCGGCGGCACCGGCCACCAGCGGAGCCTCCGGTCCGATGACGACGAGGTCGGGGTTGTGGTCCTGCGCCAACTGGGCCAACGCCGCCAGGTCGGTCCCCGCGCCGGGCAGCGGCACGCAGGTCGCTCGTTGCCCAATCCCCGGGTTCCCCGGGGCGCACAGCACGCTGGTCACGCCGGAGTCGCGTTGCAGGTGGCGGACCAGGGCGTGCTCGCGGCCTCCAGAGCCGATCACCAGAACTTTCACGACACTAAGCGTAGGTGTGCCGGGATGGGGAGTGAGCACCTAAGGTGGGCCGCGGTGTCCCGAGGAGCAGGGGGTATTCCCCGGGACACCGCGTCCCGTCTGGCAGACTCAACAGCTAGGGGGAACCGGAGTTCACGTCCAGACCTCGACCGAAGTCGATGAAAAAACAATGACACTTTTAACGCAATTGGTAAAGTCGGATCACGACGGAAAACCGTCAGCGTCGGTGATCCGACAAGTCTGACCGGGAGGAGGTCGGCATGAGTGCGACGAACGCACGATTGAAAGCAGCCGAGGAGCTGCTTGGTAGCCACGGTTGGCCGCAGGCCAGCGGCAACCAGACCGTGGTCGAGATCTATCTCGCTGCGCTGCAGCAGGAGGCGCCGTCCCGGTCGAGCCTGATCCGGGCTGGCTTCGACCCCGAGCACGTGGACTACGCGTTGCTCTTGCTGCACAACCGGGGCGCTCTGAACGCCTCTAACGTCGAGGCCATCGAAGTTTTCTCACCCGATCAGGCACTGCATACCTACGCCACCGAGCTGGAGACCTTCGCCAGAACCGCGCGGGCCGCCATCGAGCCACTCACCCAGCTCTACCGGCAACTCCACAGGCCTACCCAGGGGCGGGCACCCGGCGAGGCAGTGGTGCGCGTGATCGAGTCCCACGAGGACGCGGTGGGCGCTCGGGCGCGGGAAGCGAGCCGGGCCCGTCGCACCATGCTTCGGCTGCTCGCGCGCAACCCGATCAACGACCGCATCACCCTGGGAGAACACCCAGAGATCGACCTAATCACCGAGGGCGAGCATGTCCCTGGCCGGCGCTTGGTCGTCGACTCGAGCATTTTGGAGCTCGAAGGGGCGCTCGCCCGGGCTGGTGGCATTGGACAAGAGCGGTTGTGAGGTGCGTCTGCAACCAGCGCTGGCGGCGACCTTTGTCGTCTACGACTCCGATGTCGCCATCATGGACATCCTCAATGTGGACCCCACCTCCTTCGGTTGCATCATGTTCACCAACAAGCAGATCATCACGGTCGTCGAGCACACTGCGGAACTTCTCTGGGGAGTGGCCAGCCCCCTACCGGGACAGCGTCACTCACGCCTCCTCGGATATGACTCCAAGGATTTGCAGATCCTCTCGCTGCTGGCGCACGGCGCGAGCGACGCCGCGACCGCTCGCCAACTGCGGATCTCCCAGCGCACCGTCGAGCGTCGCCTGCGCGCAATGATGGACGCGGCGGGGGCCAAGTCACGCTTCCAGTTGGGTATCGCGGCCATGCGCGATGGCCTGATCGATGGGTAGCCAACGGTAGACTGGGACGTTCTCGTGCCCGGGCAGACCCGGGGCACCCGGATGGATCAGATCGCAGGAGAAGCACAGGCGTGAACGCCCCACGTTCCGGTTTGTCGGAGGTTGAGTCGGTGGAGTCCGCACCGTCGGCGGCCGATGCGCTGGCTGCCGAGATCGCGCACGAGCAGGCCCACGTCGATCTGGTCTATGCCGAGTTGGCCAAGGCCAGCCAGCGGGCCTTGAGCGTGGAGGCCGACGGGCTGGCCCGCGGCCGCACCGACCGGACCGGGGATGTCCGTGACGAGGAGATGACGGGACTCTTCGAGCGCGATGCCCTGGTGTATGCCGCGGCCCGCCGCCGCGCCACCATCGACACCCAGTACGAAGGTCTGGTCTTCGGCCGGCTCGACCTGGGCCCCGAAGCGGCTGGGTCACCGCACGCCGCACGGGAGGCTCGCTACATCGGCCGGATCGGCGTGCGGGACGATGACTATGAGCCCTTAGTCATCGACTGGCGCGCGCCCGCAGCGGCCGCCTTCTATCGAGCGACCCCGGTGGATCCGCTCGGCGTGGTGCGTCGGCGCGTGCTGCGCTCTCGGGGAGCCACCGTGATCGGGGTCGAGGATGACCTCATGGTGCCCGAGGCGCCGGAGGACATCGTGGTCGTGGGCGATGGCGCGTTGCTCGCCGCGCTGACTCGCACTCGCGGTCGACAGATGCGCGACATCGTGGCCACCATCCAGCGCCACCAGGACGAAGCCATTCGCGCTCCGTGGCGTGGCCTGACCGAGATCACTGGCGGACCGGGGACCGGTAAGACCGTTGTCGCACTTCACCGGGCGGCGTACTTGCTCTATTCGGAGCGTCGTCGTTTCGAGTCTGGCGGCGTTCTGGTGGTCGGCCCGAGCGCGGCCTACACGGCCTACATCGAGCGAGTGCTGCCCTCGCTCGGCGAGGAGTCGGTCTCGCTGCGCGCCCTGGGCGATCTGGTCGACGGCGTCACGGCCGGACGCGTGGACAACCCGGAGGTGGCGGCGATCAAGGGCTCGCTCCGGATCCGCCGACTCTTGCGGCGACTCGCTGACCTACCGCCTCAGGATGCCCCGGAGATCTTCCGCGCGTTCGTCGCGGGCCAACCGGTCCGGGTGGACAAGGGTGGCCTGGAGCGGGTCCGCCGCGAGGTGCTGGCGCACCATCAACACAATGTGGGCCAACCCGCGGCCAGGGCCGCGCTGGCCCAGGCCGCTTGGAAGAGCGTCCATGGCGGCGACCGCGAGGACTTCCTCGACGCCTGGGACACCTCCCGCGAGGTGGACGAGTTCATGTCGACCTGGTGGCGCCCGATCGACCCCCGCGAACCGCTGTTCCTCCTCGCGGACACCGAAACGGCATACACGCTGTGTCGGGGCATCTTCGGACCCGGGGAGTCCGCCGCGCTGGCCCAATCGATTCGCGACGCCCTGGAGTCGGGCACCTGGACCGTTGCCGACGTCGCCCTGATCGATGATCTGTGCGCTCGACTCGCCCCGGTCGATCTCGCAGCTCCCGAGGAGGTTGGCTTCTACGACATCGAGGAACTCGATGACCTCGCGGCATATGGCGTCACGGACGTGCGGGCTGGCGTGGATCGGCGCGTGGGCGACCGGGGCGTCGGCGCGGTGATCCGCCCGACCGACGCGCGGGAACGACTGCTGGCGGGCCACATCGAGCGGGCTTCTGGCTACGCCCATGTCCTCGTGGATGAAGCCCAGGACCTCTCCCCCATGCAATGGCGACTGGTCGGCCGACGTGGCCGCTCGGCGTCCTGGACAGTCGTCGGCGATGCCGCCCAGGCTTCCTGGGTGGACGTGGCGGAGGCGGCCCGAGCCCGTCAGGAGGTCTTCGCTGGGATGGAGCACCGCTCATTCCACATGACGACGAACTACCGCAACGCCCGCGAGATCTTCGACTACGCCCGCGCCGTGATTCTGCCGCTCGTGCCCGACGCGGACATCCCAGAGGCCGTGCGCGAGACGGGGGTGGACCCGACCGAAATCATCGTCGAGCAGGCCATGCCGGCGGCCGTCGCAGCCGCCATCGAGACGGCCGCATCCGAGGTCGACGGGTCTATCGCGGTCATCGCTCCGGCGCGGTGGCTCGACCGCTTGACCACGCTCGATGGCGCCGCCGATGGGCGCGTGCAACTGCTCGACCCACTGTCCACCAAGGGCTTGGAATGGGACGCCACGATTGTGGTGGACCCCGACGCCATCGCCCAGGAATCACCCGGTGGCGTGCGGGTGCTCTATGTCGTGCTCACTCGCGCGGCGCACCGGATGACCGTGCTCAGGCGTCCAGCAGCGGATACCGCTCGATGATCTCGTGGCGTCCGGGGCCGACGCCGACAGCGGAAACCCGGGCCCCGATGAGCTCCTCAACCCGCAGCACATAACGCTGAGCGTTCACCGGCAACTCCGCAAAGGTGCGGCATCCCGTGATGTCCTCGCTCCACCCGGGCATCTCCTCGAAAATGGCGGTGGCATGGTGGAAGTCGCTTTGGTTGACCGGCATCTCGTCGTGGCGCACGCCATCCACGTCATAAGCCACGCAGATGGGTAGCGTCTCGAAACCGGTCAGGACATCGAGTTTGGTGATCACGAAGTCAGTGACGCCATTGATGCGAGTGGCATAACGGCCGATCACGGTGTCCAACCAGCCGCAGCGGCGGGGACGCCCAGTGGTCGTGCCGAACTCCGCTCCGGTGGTTCGCAGCCTCTCGCCATCGGCATCGAACAACTCGGTCGGGAAGGGCCCTTCGCCCACCCGAGTGGTGTACGCCTTGAGGATGGCAATCACCCGGGTGACCTTGGTCGGCGGGATCCCCGAACCCGTGCACGCGCCACCTGCAGTGGCCGATGACGAGGTCACGAAGGGGTAGGTGCCATGGTCGACATCCAGCAGGGTGGCCTGACCGGCTTCGAGGAGGACATTGGCGCCCGTACTCAACGCCTGCTCCAGGACCAAAGAGGTGTCCGCCACCATCGGTCGCAGCCGATCGGCATACGAGAGCAGCTCCGCCACCACTCGGTCAGCGTCTGCGGCTCGAGTGTTGTAGATCTTGACCAGCACCTGGTTCTTGAAGGCGAGGGCCGCCTCGACCTTTTGCCGCAGGATGTGCTCATCGAAGAGGTCTTGCACGCGGATGCCGATGCGGGACATCTTGTCGGCGTATGTGGGGCCGATTCCTCGACCGGTCGTGCCGATCTTGCGAGAGCCCAAGAACCGCTCGGTGACCTTGTCCAGCGTGCGGTTGTACGGCGGGATCACGTGCGCGCTGGCCGAGACGACCAGCCGCGAGGTGTCCACGCCACGCGCCTGCAGGCCGTCGAGCTCTCGGAAGAGGACCTCGAGGTCGATGACGACGCCATTGCCGATCACCGGGACCACATTGGGGCTGAGGATGCCGGAGGGCAGGAGATGCAAGGCGTACTTTTCGCGGGTTCCATCGGCGGCCTCGATCACTACCGTATGGCCGGCGTTGTTGCCGCCGTTGAACTTCACCACGTAGTCCACGCCGCTACCCATGAGGTCAGTGGCCTTGCCCTTGCCCTCGTCGCCCCACTGGGCGCCGACGAGCACAATCGCTGGCATGCGTGCGTCCTTTCCCTGGTCGACCCACCTCGCATCAAGGGTGGGCCGGCGGCACTGCAGCCTAGCGAACCTTGCCGGTCTCCCGGCTGCGAGTGACCGCGGCGCCGAGCTGGAAGCGGCTCTCCACGTTGTACAAGTCCATGAGTGCGGCGACCCGGCGCCGCACAGTGCGCACGCCAATCCCAAGGTACCGGGCAATTCCCTCATCCTTGACCCCGATCATGAGGAGGTCGATCAGGTGGCTGTCCTCGCCCGAGAGCTCGCGCCCACCCACGGGCAAAGCCCGATCCCAACTCAGGTCGAAGACCGCCGTGAAGGCAGCGACGTCCAGTGGGTCCCGGATGACGATGTAGCCGGACTCGGGTTGCGCCCACGAGAGCAGCGAGACCACCGCATCGGACCCAAACACCCAGAACTCGCTGCGAACCTCGGGGAGTAGCCGTTGCTGCTCACCCAGGTCTTCCCATCGTTGGATGTGTGTGCGCGCGCGCTCGGTGCCGATCGCGGGGATGGGATAGATGGCTTTCAGGCCGAGGTGATTGCGGCCCCGCTCGGCGATCATCTGCGAGACCACGGCGTCGGCCTCGGGCTGCGCATTGATCGTGCGAACCATGCTGCGGATCATCGGATCGCAATGCCGGATGAGCCGGGCGACGATCTGCGCCACCGCATCGGTGCCGACGATGGCATCGCTGCGGGAGGCGGGTCGCCATGCCGCGACCTCGGCCAGGGCCGAGCGTGCCGCGCCGAGCTCGGTCTGCAGAGCGGCCAGGCCGGCTTCCTGGCGGGCTAGTTCGGCCGCCAGCCGCTCAACCGCGCCACCCAAGCCCGATGGAACACCGGATTCCATGGCTCTCTCCTCTCCACGGTGACCGCTGATCAACCAGTGTGCCAGTGGCAGCAACCTGCCATTGGCACTTTGGGGAAGCGACACAGAAGCCGAGACGTGTCAGGCTTGGGCAATTGGCACATCGTCCGCAGGGGGGCGATCTGCAAAAGGCTCCGTGGCAGGGGCCGAGCGGGCCCGAACCGATCCGGTTCGGGCCCACTCTGGTGAAGCGGAGTTTTTTCCAAGCGAGGGTGGATCAAACCCCCGGCTCACTCAGGGACTAGAGTCCCAGCGCGCGCGCACCCTCCGCCGAGGAAGCCCTCAAGAACTCGGTGCATCGAACTCGCTCGTCCTCCTCACCGATCTGGCCAGCGGCCTTCGCAAGAGCGCCCAGGGCTCGCAGGAAGCCCCGGTTCGCCTCATGCTCCCAGGGGATCGGGCCTTGGCCGCGCCACCCCGAACGTCGCAGCGCGTCCAGCCCTCGGTGGTAGCCGGTGCGGGCATACGCATACGCCTGGACAGGGTGACCGGCTGCCAAGGACGCCTCGGCCAAGGCAGCCCAGGCCGCGCTGGACGCCGGGTATGCCGCAGCGACCCGGCCCAGCCGCTCCTCGCCGCTGGCGAGGAGCGGCACTGCCGGGTCATCGGGGAGTTGGGTGGGCGGGATGCCGAGGAGATCAGCGCTCATGTCATCAACCTCATCAGCCGCCCAACCCAGCTCAGCCCTGGTGCGTTCCGGCGGAACGCAGGTTCTGGCAGGCCTCGACCACGCGTGCTGCCATGGCCGCCTCGGCCTCCTTGCCCCAGGCGCGCGGGTCGTACTGCTTCTTGTTGCCGACCTCGCCATCGACCTTGAGCACGCCGTCGTAGTTCTTCATCATCCAGGCGGCCACCGGGCGGGTGAACGCGTACTGGGTGTCGGTGTCGACGTTCATCTTCACCACGCCGAAGTCCACGGCGTCCGAGATCTCCTGGGGGAGCGAGCCCGAGCCACCGTGGAAGACCAGGTGGAAGGGCTTACTGCCGGCCGGGAGGCCCAACTCAGCGGCGGCGGCTTCCTGGGCCGCCTGGAGCACCTCGGGGCGGAGCTTGACATTGCCCGGCTTGTAGACGCCGTGCACATTGCCGAAGGTGAGGGCGGTCATGTAGTAGCCCTTCTCCCCGGCACCGAGGGCGCGAACCGTGGCGATGGCATCCTCAGGGGTGGAGTACAGCTTGTCGTTGATAGCGTTCTCGACGCCATCCTCCTCACCGCCGACGACACCGACCTCGATCTCGAGGATGATGTTGGCGGCGAGGCACTTCTCCAGCAGGTCCTGCGCGATAGTGAGGTTCTCGGCGAGCGGAACCGCCGAACCGTCCCACATGTGGCTCTGGAAGATCGGCAGCCCACCGGCCTTGACCCGCTCGGTCGACGCCGCGATCAGCGGGCGGACGAAGCCGTCCAACTTGTCCTTGGGGCAGTGGTCGGTGTGCAGCGCGATGTTGACCGAGTAGTTCTTGGCGACCTCCTCGGCATACGCCGCAAGCGCCAACGAACCGGTGACCATGTTCTTGATCGTCGAGCCGGAGGCATACTCGGCGCCGCCGGTCGACACCTGGATGATGCCGTCCGAGCCCGCCTCGGCGAAGCCCCGGATCGCGGCCGTCACGGTCTGGCTGGAGGTGATATTGATGGCCGGGTACGCGAATGAGCCTTCCTTGGCCCGGTCGAGCATGTCGCGGTAGACCTCGGGTGTTGCGATGGGCACGGTGATCTCCTCGTGGCGCTGTGCGGTGTGTCAATGGTCACTAGTGATCTTTCCACGGATGGCGCCAGCACACACCTGAGGTCCGCCTTGCCAGCGATCCGCCACAATGGTGGACGTGTTCACCTCCGAGCTGAATCCCACGACCCGCGCCGCCGTTCTGGGCCGCCTCGACGACACGTCCTATGACGTGCTCGTCATTGGTGGAGGTGTCACCGGGGCGGGCGTGGCCCTTGACGCCGTGACCCGCGGCCTTCGGGTCGCCCTGGTGGAGAAGCGAGACTGGGCAGCGGGCACCTCGAGCCGCTCCGGCAAGCTCATTCACGGCGGTCTGCGGTACCTCGAGCAACTCGACTTCGGGCTCGTGCGGGAAGCCCTCAAGGAGCGCCGCCTCTTCCTCAAGCGGCTCTGCCCGCACCTCGCCAAGCCGATCCAGTTCATCTATCCGCTCAAGCACCGCGTGTGGGAGCGCGCCTACATGGGTTCCGGACTGGCGCTCTACGACACCATGGGCGGGGCGGGAGCGGTCCCCATGCACGGGCACCTGGGCCAAAGCCGAATCCTCGAGATGGCGCCGGGGCTCGAGCCTGGTGAGTTGGTTGGTGGCCTGACCTTCTACGACGTGCAGATCGACGATGCCCGCCACACCTGCGAGCTGGTCCGCACCGCCGCAGCCCGCGGAGCCGACGTGCTCTCGGCCATGGTCGTGGACAATCTCGTGGTCGAGGATGTCAATGGGGTGGCCACCGTGCGGGGCGCCGAGGTGACCGATGCGGAATCGGGCACGCGGCATACGATCCGGGCTTCGGTCGTGGTGAATGCCACCGGGGTGTGGAGCGATCAGATCCGCCGCATGGCGCCCGGGAGTCCGTCGTTCTCGGTGCGGGCCTCCAAGGGCATCCACATCACCGTCCCTCGGGACCGGATCGACAGCACCATTTCGATCTTCGTGCGCGCGGAGGACTCGGTCATCTTCGTCCGAACCTGGGGCGACCATTGGCTGATCGGGACCACGGACACGACCTGGTCGCAGGGCCTGGACCACCCGGCGGCCACCTCCGAGGACATCGAGTACCTGCTGCGCAATGTCAATCGCGTGCTGCGGCGCCCGTTGAGCGTTGACGACATCGACGGGGTCTACTCGGGCTTGCGTCCGCTCGTCACCGAAGAGGACGTCACCACCAACTCCAAGCTCTCGCGGGAACACGCCCTGGACATCATTCCGGGCCTGGTCACCATCGCCGGCGGCAAGTACACGACCTACCGGGTGATGGCCCAGGATGTCGTCGACGAGGTCTCCAAGCAGTTGGGCGTCGATGCGCCCTGCCTGACCCAGAAGGTTCGGCTGCTCGGCGCCCAGGCGCTGGGGACCACGTCAGGAGCGGTCACCGCGTTGGCGCGCCGCATCGGCCTCACCGACGAGCAGATTGAGCACCTGCTGGGGCGCTATGGCTCGTTGACCGGTGAGTTGCTGGGGCTGATCCAGGAGAACCCCGAGTTGGCGCAACCGGTGCCGGGCGCCGAGCGTTACCTGCTGGCCGAGGCCCGGTATGCCGTCACCCACGAGGGCGCGCTGCACCTCGACGATGTGATTACCCGCCGGACCCGGATTGCTATCGAGACCCATCACCGAGGTCTCGATAGCGCTGCGGCGATTGCCCGAGTGATGGCGGACTACCTCGGTTGGACTCCCGAGCAGGAGGAGGCCGAACTGGCGCACTACCGCGAGCGCGTGCGCGTCGAGCGTGCCGCCGAGCGGGAATCCACGGATGCCGGTGCGGCCGCGGTCCGGGAGACGGTCAAGGACCTTCGGCTGGCCTGAGCTCAGCGGCCCGGCGTGAAGACATAGGGCGTTGTGGTGGCGACCTGGTGCAGGCCGAGTCGCGTGAGAATGGGGCGCGAGTCGGGCGAGGTGTCGACCCTAGCCAGGGGGTAGCCCCGGTCCAGCGCGATCTGGGCACGATGGGACACCAGGGCGCGATAGAGCCCCTGACCGCGCCACCGTGGGTGGGTCGAGCCTCCCCACAGCCCGCAGAACTGCGTGCCCTCGGTGAACCGAAGCAGCGCATAGGAGAGCACCGGCCCGGCGGGATCTTGCTCCGCGACGGTCGCGATGCTCAGGTCGGGCCGAAGCCGTTGCTCGACCTTGAGGTGGTCGTTGACCCAGGAGCTATCACCGCCCCAAACCTCGTCCATCAGCACACGCACTCGCTCCCAGTCCTCGTCGGACTCGATCTCCCGGAGGCGTACACCTGGGGCCAGATTGACCGGGTGGACCAGGTCCCGACACTCACCGAGCATCAGGACTTCGACCTCATCCCCGACGAATCCGGCTGCGCTGAGCCGCGATTCGAGGTCCGGTACCGGGTCTGTGGAGTAGGTCTTCCACTCCACGCGTTGGCCTCTTTCGGTGAAGAAGTCCACCTGGCGAGCGATCCAGTAGTCGGGATCGCTCCCCAAGCCCTGCGGGCATTCGATCATGGCCCCTCGGGCCGAACGCTCCTGCGGGTAGTTGCGGCGCACAGGTCCGTCGTGATCGATGATGTGGCCCGCAACGACATCGAGGTCACGCAATCGGACCTCTGCTGTGAACTTCTCGAGGAGGGCTTGCGGGGTGGCTGGGCTCGCAGTCATGCCGCCCAGCCTGCCACCACCACGAGTGTCGGGTTGTGGTTGCTTTGGAGATCCCAAAGGGACCACAACCCGACACTCGACCACAATGGCCCTATGTCCCTACCCTCGCTGGACGCGCTGGCTGCGGCCACGCCGGCCTCGCGCAATCGCTATGTGGACTTCCTGCGGGCTCTGGCGATCCTGGTGGTCGCCTGCGGGCACTGGCTGCTGGCCGCAGTGGTCGTCCGCGATGGCCAGCTCATCCCGAACGCCTTGCTGAATATCGCGTCGTGGACCCACCCACTGACCTGGGTGTTCCAGGTGATGCCGATCTTCTTCTTCGTTGGCGGGTATGCCAATGCCCTGTCCTGGCGCTCCGCTCGGGCCAAGGGCGGCTCGTATGCCGGTTGGCTGCGGGCCCGGATCCTGCGCTTGGGAACTCCGGTGGTCCCACTCCTCCTGGTGTGGCTGGTGATCTGCACCGCGGCATACCTGGGCGGCGTGCCGGCCACGACCCTGCGCACCGCATCTCAAGTGGCCCTCGTGCCCACCTGGTTCCTGGCGGCCTACGTGCTCGTCGTGGCCACCACCCCCTGGGCGCTGACACTCTGGGAACGCTTCGGCTGGTGGGCCATCGCAGCCGGACTGGCTCTGGGAGCTCTGATCGACGCGATCTCGCTGGGCGCCGGTCCTTTCGGCGAAGGGGTGTTCGCGATCGGCTTCCTGAACTACCTCGTGGTCTGGGGTGTCGTGCACCAACTGGGCTTTGCCTGGCGAGATGGGCGGCTTGACGGTGCCGTCCGGCGGGCAGCCCTGGCGGCTATCGGCTTCGGTGTCCTGGGCATCCTCGTGTGGCTGCTTCCGTACCCGGTCTCGATGATCGGGGTGGACACCATCGCGGTGAACAATTCCTATCCCACCAGGGTGACGCTCGGCTTCCTGGGCCTCGGGCAGGCCGGCATCCTGCTCCTGCTCGAGCCGTGGGCGCAGAGCTGGCTGCAGCGCGAACGGCCCTGGAAGGCAACGATCCTCGTCAACGCCCGCATCATGACCCTGTACTTGTGGCACCTGACGGCCATGGTCCTGGTGATCGGCCTGCTCCTCCTGTTGGGAGGGCTTGGCCTGCACGCCGAGCCGCTCACCGGCACATGGTGGGCTTTGCGGCCGCTCTGGTACGCCCTGCTCATCGGCGTCACCGTCGGCTTCATCAGGATCTGGGGCCGCATCGAATCCATCCCCCGCGACGATCGGCCACCTCCCCCGCTCTGGCGTCCGTTAGTGGCCACCGTCCTGCTCTGTGGTGGGCTGGGTGTCATGGCGGCGCAAGGGATCGTGTCCTCCGCGGGCCTGCGCTGGTGGTGGCCGCTGCTTCCCATCGCCGGAGTCGCCCTGCTCGGTCGCCCAAGCAGCTCGCAGCCCTCAGTTCAGGGCGACTGACCGCTTCGCGTAGTCCCGCGCCCAGGCCACCAGATCGGCCCGGTGCGCGGCGATCCGGCACCCCCGGCGGCTCGGCTTGATCGTGATGCCCTCCGCAGCCCAGTGCGCGAATGCCGTGTTGAGCAGATGGTCCGGTAGGTCACCCGCCGCATTGGTCACGCGCCACCAGGTGACATTGCCTCCCCAGGTCGCCAGCACCGCCCCCACCTGCCGGGGGCCGATTCCCACGAGGGCCGCGATATCGCCATAGGAGACCACCCGCCCCCGGGGCACCTGCTCGACCGCGACCAGTACTCTCTCGACGACCAGGTCATCCATGCTGCCGAGTCCACTCGTAGATCGCGATGGCTGCCGCGGCACCGGCATTCATCGACCGCGTGGACCCATGCTGAGTAATGTGCACGACCGGCGAACAGACCGCCCGCATCGCCGCGCTCAGGCCCGGCCCCTCCTGCCCGAGGACCAGGACGCAGGGCGCCGGCAGGGCCAGCCCTTCGATGGCCACTGAGCCCGGGATGTTGTCCACCCCGACCAGCGGCAGCCCGCGATCGGCGGCCCAGGAAGCGAGTCCGTCCGCATCCTGGTGATGGAATTCGTGCTGATAGCGATCGGTCACCATGGCGCCGCGTCGGTTCCAGCGCCGCCGCCCCACGATGTGAAAAGCCGCGACATTGAAGGCATTGGCGGTGCGCACGATGGAGCCGATGTTGAAGTCGTGTTCCCAGTTCTCGATGGCCACGTGCAGCCCGCTCCGTGAACGGTCCAACTCGGCCACGATGGCCGTCATCGTCCAATATCGGAAACGGTCCTCGACATTGCGCCGGTCGCCCTCGCGGAGCAACTCCGGATCGTAATGATCCGCCACCGGCCACTCCCCCCGCCAGGGACCGACGCCGACCTCGTCAGCCATCGGCACGGACCCGAGCAAGGAAGCGTTTGGTGCGTTCCTTTTCGGGGTCGTCCAGAACGGCTGCCGGCGAGCCCTGTTCGTAGATCACCCCGTCGTGGAGGAAGCAGACGGTGTCGGCCACATCCCTGGCAAAGCCCATCTCATGGGTGTTGAGGATCATCGTCATTCCCTCGGCCTTCAGTTCCCGCAGCAGGTCGAGCACTTCGCCCACAAGCTCGGGGTCGAGCGCCGAGGTCACCTCGTCCAGCAGCATCAGCGTGGGGTCGTTGACGAGGGCGCGGGCGATCGCGACCCGCTGCTGCTGACCCCCGGACAGCGCATCCGGATGCGCTGTCGCCTTGTCGCGCAGGCCCACTCGCTCCAACATGGCCATGGCTGCAGGCTCGGCTTCATCCCTGGGTATGCCGTGAACCCGGCGAGGCGCCAAGGTCACATTGTCGAGCACGGACATATGCGGAAAGAGGTTGTACGCCTGGAAGACCACACCGATGCGCGCCCGGATGGCGTCGACATCGACACTGGGATCGGTGATTTCGGCGCCCTCCAGCCGAATGACGCCATCATCCACGTCTTCGAGCAGGTTGACGCACCGCAGCAAGGTGGACTTGCCGGAGCCGGAGGCGCCGATGAGCACGACGCACTCACCCTTGGCGACGGTCAGATCGATCTGGCGCAGGACCACGTGCGAGCCAAAGGCCTTGCGCAGTCCGTCGATCTCCAGCACGGCGGTCACAGGTGCCCCCCTGCCGTCGAATAGCCCTTCTTGCGGGCATACCAATCCGTGAACCTGGCCATCGGTACCGTCAACGCGACGAAGAGGAAGCCCGCTACGACATAGGGCGTGTAGTTGAAGTCCCGCGCGGTCTCGATCTGCGCGGCCCGGATGGCATCAATGATGCCCAGGACCGAAATCAACCCCGAGTCTTTCTGGAGGGAGACCAGGTCATTCATCAGCGCGGGCAGCACGCGGCGCACGGCCTGCGGCAGGACCACGTGGCGTAGCGACTGTGTGTAACTCAGGCCGAGCGATCGGGCCGCCGCCCGCTGCGAGGGGTGGATCGATTCAATGCCCGCGCGGAAGACCTCGGCGACATAGGCCGAATAGGAGAGCACCAGGGCGGTGCATCCCCAGAAGAGCACGCTGTCGGGCAGACCCGACAACCGCAGAGCCGGAGCTCCGAAACCAAGGAGCAGCAGCACGAGCAGGAGTGGCAGTCCGCGGAAGAGGTCGACAAAGCCGGTCGCCAAAACTCGCAGTGGGAAGAAGACCGCCCCCTTCAAGGTCCGAACGACAGCGATCACCAGTCCCAAGATCCCGATCAGGACCGCGCACAGCAGGGCCACCCGGATGTTGAGCCAGAGTCCCTCCAGCACGGCCGGGAAGGAGTCGACCGCCTTATCCCAGTTCAGATAGGTCGCGCGCACCCGCGGCCACCCTGGTGAGCTCACGATCGCCGCGCCGAGCCCACCAAAGACCAGCACGCTGCTGGCCACGGCAATCGCGACCGAGCGGCGAGTCCGCTGACGGCGGTATGCCGTCCGCTCGACTTCGCGAGCGGACGGCACCCAGGCGTCGGTCGGCATCGGAAAAGGCGTTGTCGCGGAACTTACTTCAGTTCAGGGGCGCCCTGGCCGGCCAGCCAGGTATCGGCGAGCTGCTTGAGGACTCCGCCGTCGCGCAAGGCATCAACGGCGCTGGTCACACATGAGGTGAGGGCTGAGCCCTTGTCCAGGACCGCGCCGAACTGCTCGACCGAGCTGCTCGCGGCAGGCAACTGGCCGACGATAACGCCATTGTCGAGTTGAGCAGCGGTCATATAGAAGGCGGTCGGGAGGTCAACGACGATGCCATCGATCTGCTTGTTCTTCAGGGCCTGCACCGCAAGGTCATTGGAGTTGTAGACCATCGGCTTGGTCGAGGGCTTGATCTGCTGCTCGATGGCGTCATAGGAGGTCGTCCCCACCTGAGCGCCGAGCTTGGCCCCCGCCAGGTCCGCGACCGTGGTCTTGCCGTCGATCGGGCTGCCCTTGTAGGAGATGACGGTCTGCCGGACGTCGTAGTACCCGGAGGAGAAGTCGACGGCATTCTTGCGTTCGTCACTGATCGAGACCTGATTGAAGTCCAGGTCGAAGGCCTTCTTGCCGGGGGCGATGGCGGCATCGAAGGGAACCACAACCCAGGTGACATCGGCCTGGGCGAAGCCCATCTTCTCGGCCACCGCATAGGCCACCGCGGACTCGTAGCCCTTGCCATTGGCGGGGGAATCGTCGACGAACCACGGCGGATAGGCCGGCTTGTCGGTGCCAATGGTGAGCTTGCCCTTGGTCACGGTTGCCAGCGAGTCCTTGGCGCAGGCCGCCGGGCCGGAGCCGGAGGCCGACGGGGTATCGGTTGGTGAGCCACAGGCTGCCAAGCCCAGCGAGGCGGTCAGGGCGAGTACTGCGAGGGGAGCGTGCAGACGAGTCATGACCGGCACTCTAGACGTAGGCATGGCATGGTGACAGGCCGCTCCCAGCCTCAGGACATACCCTGGACCGGTGATGATGCCCACCCTTGGTCCCGACTGGATGGACCCGCAATGGCTGCTCGAGCGCTTCGGCGCCCAGTTCTTCTGGGTGTCGGTGACGATCGTTTTCATCGAATGCGGCCTGCTCTTCCCGATCCTGCCCGGAGACTCGCTGCTCTTCTCGGTGGGGCTCTTCATCGCCCGCGGCGACCTGGGCATCAACCTGGTCACGGCCTGCCTGATCCTCAGCGCGGCCGCCTTCCTCGGCAATGTCGTGGGGTACGAGATCGGTCGCGCCATCGGCGCGCCCCTGTACGAGCGCCAAGGTCGGTTCATCAACAAGCGGAACTTCGATCAGACCCATGCCTTCTTCGACAAGCATGGCGCCAAGGCGCTGGTGCTCGGCCGGTTCGTGCCGATCGTGCGCACCTTCATCACGGTGGTCGCTGGCGTCTCCCGGATGGACCGCCGCCACTTCTTCCTCTGGAGCGGGGTGGGGGCAGTCCTATGGGCCACTGGTCTGACCCTGCTGGGCTATGCCCTGGGTGGCGTTCAGTTCATCCATGACCACCTCGAAGCAGCGCTGCTGCTCATCGTGGCGGTGTCGGTGCTGCCGATGGTCGTGGAGTGGTGGCGGCACCGCCGTGCGGCCGCAAGCAGCGCCTCGGAGTTGGCGCAGGCCGACTCAGCCAAGATCGAGTAGCCCGAGCCGGTACGCGGCCGTGACGGCTGCGGTGCGGTCATCGACCCCCAGTTTGGCGAAGGCGCGCAGCAGGTGGGTCTTCACGGTGGCTTCCCCGATGTGCAGTTCGCGCCCGATCTCCGGGTTGGACAGCCCGCGCGACACCAGCGCCAGCACCTCTCGTTCACGACTGGTGAGCTCGGCGGGCTGCGGGGAACGCAAGCGATCGGCAAGCCGGGCCGCGACCTGAGCGGCCAACACGGTCTCACCCGCAGCGGCTCGGCGAATGGCCTGGGCCAGCGCCCGTGGCGGTGAGTCCTTGAGCAGGTAGCCCCGGGCCCCGGCCTCCACGGCCCGCACGATGTCGGCATCGGTGTCATAGGTCGTGAGGACCAGCACCTCGGCCCGGGTGCCGGAAGCGCGCAGCCGGGCGGTCGCCTCCGCCCCGTCCATGACCGGCATCCGCAAGTCCATCAGGACCACGTCCGGATCCAATTCCCGAGCAAAGGCCAATGCCTCGGCGCCATTGGCGGCCTGACCGACCACCTCCAGGCCCTCTTCCTCGGAGAGCATGGCCACCATGCCAGCGCGGACCACCGGGTGGTCGTCGACCACCAGCAGGCGGATGACCTCGGTCATCGGGGAACCTCGACCCGCAACGTGGTCCCGCCGCCGATCGAAGCACCGACCTCGACCTCCCCGCCTAGCTCAGCGACCCGGGCCCGCAGCCCATCAAGGCCGAAGCCCGGGGTCGCCTCCTCGTGGAGCCCCACACCGTCGTCGGTCACCGTCAGGGTCACCGACGGCGCGGCATACGCCAGGTCCACGCGGGTATGCCGTGCTTCGGCATGCCGCCGCACGTTGGAGAGCGCCTCCTGGGCCGTGCGCAGGAGCACAATCTCCGCGCTGGCACCCAGCGGGACCGGGTCACCGGCGACCGCCAGCTCGACGGTCATCCCCGACTCTGCTTCCATGGACCCGGCCAGCCGTTGCAGGGCCTCAACCAAGGTCCGAGACTGCAGATGTCCGGGGGTCAACTCGGCCACGATGAGGCGCGCCTCGCTGAGATTGTCCGTGGCGGTCTGTTCGATCAGAGCCAGGCGTTCGCGCACCGCGTCAAGATCGCCTCTGGTCAGCGCCGCGGACGTGGCCCGGCTCAGCGTGAGCACCGAAGTGAAGCCCTGGGCGAGGGTGTCATGGATCTCGCGGGAAAGCCGCTCGCGCTCCTCGTGAACGCCTCGGTCGCGCTCCGCCGCCACGAGTCGGTCTTGGGCCGACCGGAGCGCATCGATGGCCCGCGCCCGTGATCGCGCTTCATCAACGATCCGATCAATGAAGAGTCCCAGCCCGAGCGAGATCCCGATCGAGATCACCGCACTCAGGATCAGATCCGGGAGCTCGCTGCGGTCGAAATCCACCAGCGCCCATCGGACAGCGCTGTACGCCATGATCCCGAGCACCGTGCCCAGCACGGCCCACCACCGGGGCAACATCGACCACAGCTGCGGAAACAGGACGAAGAAGAGCAGGGTGGATTCGGTGCCCGGGTTCGCGATCTGCGCCCCGATCAGGAGCAGCCAGGACACCAGGTGATAGGCCGTGCTCCAGCGCGTGTCCTCACGCCGAATGCCGCGCACTCCCAGGACAACGTAGGCCACCCCCATGCCCAGCACGCACAGGACTTCGGGCAGCCGGCCATGCGACCCGGGCTCATCGAGGAAGACCACGACGAGAGCGATCAGCCAGACCACGGCATACACGCCGTGCCACCACGGGAGCTGGCGCCGCCACATCTCGCCAAACTCCCCCTGGGAGGTCAGCACCTCCGAGGAGAGCTCCGGGTCAGACATGCTCGCCATTGTTCCCGGTCAGTCGCTCCCGCGCTTGGTCCAGCGGAAGGTGGTCAGGCAGAGCACCAGCCCGGCGATGGCCCAAGCGCCCAAGACCAGCGCTACCCGGCCGAGCTCCCATACCCCGGCCATCTCTTCGGATGCCATCGACTCGGGGAGGAAGACCGATCGCATCCCCTGCGCCACCCACTTCAGCGGGAAGACCGAAGCGACCTGCTGCAACCAGGTGGGGATATCCCGGAACGCGAAGTAGACGCCGGAGATGAACTGCAAGATCATCACCGGTCCGATCACGGCGGCGGTGGCCGAGCGGGCAGAGGTGGCCAGCGAGCTGTACGCGATGCCCAGGACCGTGCCACAGAACACCCCAAGCCCAAAGACCCACAAGAAGGTGCCCCAGCGGGCGGCCGAGTTCGGCATGGGCACGTCATAGGCAAAGTGCGCCAAGGTCAACAGGACTGCCATCTGCAGCAGGCTGGTCACCGCGACGAGCCCGACCTTGCCCAGGAAGTAGGCCGTGGGTGGAGTCGGGGTCCCTCGCAGTCGTCGCAAGGTCCCGTCGTCACGCTCGGTGGCGACGGTCAGCGCCATGCTCTGGAAACTCGTCAGCAGAATGCCCGCTGACACCATCCCGGGGAGGAAGAACTGGCCCGCAGTGGTCCCGGAGCCCTTGAATTGATCACCAAAGACCGTGGAGAAGAGCACCAACAACATGATCGGGAAGAGGAAGGAGAAGAACACCTGATCCTTCTCCCGGAAGTACTTGCGCAGCTCCAGAATGGCGCGATCGAGGCCGAGGTTCAGCGTGTTCACGAGGCCACCTCCTGGGTGAGGTGAGGGGCAATGAGGGAGAGGTAGATGTCCTCCAGGGACGGCCGCGAGATGGTGAGTCCAGGCACCTCAGCACCGAGGCGTTCGGCCAGCCGGGCCACTTCTGCCGTCGGGGTCGCGGTGCTGACCTGGTGACGCTCGCCGCCTTCGTCCCAACTGACCACGGCTTCGTGTTCGCTTCGTCCGCCGAGCGCCGACGGCGTATCCAAGGCCAGTAGCCGGCCACCCGCAATGACCCCGACGCGGTCCGCGAGATGCTCGGCCTCATCGAGGTAATGGGTCGTCAGAAGGACGGTGGTGCCATCGGAGGACAGCGAGGAGATCAGGCTCCAGAAGTCGCGGCGCGCTTGCGGGTCGAAGCCGGTGGTCGGTTCATCTAGGAAGAGCACCTCCGGGCTACCGATAATCCCCAGCGCCACATCGAGGCGACGACGTTGCCCACCGGAGAGGCGGCCAACCCGGTCATCGGCCTTCTCGGTGAGCCCGGTGGCGTCGATCACCTCATCGATGTCGCGCGGCCGCCGGTAGGCCTTCGCCGTGCTGCGCAGCACCTCTCGGGGGGTCAGCAGATCCAGGCCTGTGGAGGACTGCAACACGATCCCGACCCGATCCCGCCAGGCCAATCCTGCACTGCCAGGGTCCACCCCCAGCACCGAGACCTCGCCGGCGTCGCGAGCTCGGAAGCCCTCGAGGATCTCCACCGTGGTGGTCTTTCCGGCGCCATTGGGCCCCAGCAGGGCAAAACACTCGCCGGCCCCAATATCCAAGTCAAGGCTGTCCACCGCCGCCTTGTCGGCATACGTCTTGCGTAGTCCCCTGACCGTGATTGCCGTCATGGCTCCTATCGTGGACCGGCCTCGCCGACGACGGCACCGCTGGCCGGTGGATTCGCCATCCACCAACCGGTGGACGGCGAATGCTCACAGCTCGCCGGGGTCTGCCCGACGCACGACCACGCGCGTCCAGGAACCCAGGAAGATCCGGGTATCCGGGCCAAGCTCGACCTTGGTCCGCCTCGCGATCTCGGTGGTCGGCAGCTCGCCGACGACATCGGAGACGAAGGTGCCATTGGATGAGTCGAGGTCCTCGATCCACCACCGCGAACCATCCGTGGTCAGTTGGGCGTGCCGACGAGAGACGCCATTGTCGACGCCACAGTCCACGTCAGGATTGATGCCCCGGCTTTGCGAGGCCCGCCCGATGAGCAGCGAGGTATGCCGCAGTGGGACGACCCGTGGTGGGCCGGCCGATGGCAGCGGGTCCGGGCTGGACTGACTCGCATACCACTGGGGGTCGATCCACACCTCAGCAACCCAGGCTTCTGGGTTTTCCGGTGCCGGGTTCGCTGCCTCGGCAGACATGTCGGAGGCCGGAATGGGCGGGGCCAGTTCGGCCGGCGTGGGCAGTGCCTCGACCCGCTCGCTCGCGGGCACCGCGCCGGTGGTGAAGTCGTAGCCGCAGGCTTCGCAGAAGAGCGCATCGGGCAGATTGCCCGCGCCGCAGTGCGGGCAATCCGAGGATGACGTCCCCACTGAACCGCTGGCAGCCGGGGTCACGGCCGGCGACTCCGCGGAGGCTTCAGGCGCGTCATGGGCCGGGGCCGCCGAGGCCGCGTCGGACGTCGGGGCAGGCGAGAGCGCGGTGCCACAGACATCGCAGTAGTCAGTGGCTGCGCTTTCATGACCGGAAGGACAGATCATGAGGGACGCACCCGAGTGGTCTTGGTCGAGGCCGTGTCTAGGGCCATCTCGTCGGCCTTCTCCACGACCTTCTTCAAACGCACCGTGCCGGTGTCCTCATTGTCGATCTCGACCACCTTGCGCAGCTTCGAGGTGGCTTCGTCGTTGCCGGTTTCCTTGGCCAGTTGAACCGCTCGCCCCAGCTTGGTCGTCGCGGTCTCTTCATCGCCGGCAGCCTTGGCCGCCAGGCCCTCCTGGATCGCGGCGGCGAGCTCGGTCTGCCCGGTGTAGTGGGCCACCTGCCGGTCGATCCGGGCGGTGAGTGAGGCGTCATTTGACCAGGTCGCCTTGACCAAGCCCTGAGTCGCCACGACATCTCCGACAACCATCTGGGCGCGAGCTGCCAGTTGCTCCTGGCCAATGCTGCGGGCCGCCAAACGCACCCCGATGTGGTACTCCCGAGTCTCGTCCGACCAGGCTCCGGTCGGGTAGTCCCCGGTGAGATCGTTGACGGGAGTGCGTCGGGTGGTCAGGTCCTCGACCGTTGGGGACACCTGGCGGACGAAGAGCACCTGAGCACCCTGGGGCGTCCACACCCGCAGCGATGCGTTGGCGACCCCTCGGGACATGGCGGTACGCATCATGGCCGCGAACTGGGGGCCCAACTGGTCGGGCTCCGGGATGATGTCGACGGTGCCGAGCAGGCGCTGGGCGATCCGGCGAATCTGCTCGACGCGCCACTCGACCCCCACGCCCCGGCAGTCGCATTGATAGACACCCTCGGCGCGCGAGATGGCCGCGTCCAGGGCCTCCGGGGTCTCATTGTTCTCACCATCGGTCAGCAAGATGGCGTGCCGCTGCGTCACTTCGGGCACCGAGGCAAAGAGCAGTCCGGCCAGGTCGAGCCAGGTGCTGATCACAGTCCCACCGCCCGAGCTGAGCCGCGAGATGGCGGCGCGAGCCTCGGCTGCGGTCTGCGCATTCATCGGCACCATGGCCGGGCCACTGCGCACCGGCGGGTAGACCAGGAAAGCCGCACCATTGCCGGAGACCACCGAGAAGTACACCCCATCGGGAATCTCCCCGAGGGCAGCGATCGCAGCACCCTTGGCGGCCTCCATCTGAGCGCTCTCCATGGAGCCCGAGGTGTCGATGATCAGGATCTCGCCGGCAAGGCCGGCGCCCGACTGCCCGGCTTGGCCGGCCCCGGTGCAGGCAACCGACACGATCGCGTGCACATCGGTACCACCGTCGGGCAGGAACTCGTTTTGATAAACCGCTGCGCTGAACTCAGCCATCCGTGGACTCCTTCGTCGTCGCCGAGTATGCCGCGTCACCCACCCGGGCGAGCGCGACCGTGATGTTGTCGTGGCCTCCTTGGGCCTTGGCCCACTCGACCAAGGCAAGGGCCATGCCCGCAGGTTCGCTGGCGCCGGTCGCGGCGAGTTGGGCCGCCAAGGCCGCTGGCTCTGAGGCGTAATTCCACAAGCCATCGGAACAGACCAGCAACCAGCCCGGACCTTCCACCGGAGCGCTGGAGACCTCAGGCACGTAGTCCTCGCTGTCCAGGCCGAGCCATCGCGTGATCGAGTGAGCCTGCGGTGAGGATTCAGCCTGCTCGCGCGACATCCCGCCAGCCACCAGCTGCTGGGCCATCGAGTGGTCGATGGTCAACTGACGAGCTTCCCCGGCGTCCGGGAACAGGTAGGCGCGGCTGTCGCCGATATGAGCGAACCGGATCAACGTGGGGGCGACCACGGCGGCGACAAAGGTGCAGGAGGCCGGGCTGGTCGATGCCGGATCGGTATGCGCGATGACCGCAGTGTTGGCAGCCGCAGCGGCCGCACCAAAGGCGCGGACGGCCGCCGCATCCGCGCTCTGCGGAACGCCAATACCGGCGGGCAGTGGCGCGCGGAGCACTTCCAGGGCCGCCCGAGCCCCCGCCAGCGCCGCGACATCGGAGTCTTTGGATGAGGACACCCCGTCACAGACCACGATGGCCGCATGGCTGCCGGGTTCGGGCAGCGCCGCAAGCGCCATGGCGTCCTCATTGCGGTGGTGCTTCACACCTCGATCACACACTCCGGCGACCCAGCTCGCGGGCGCCTCGCGGAAGTGGTCACGCTCAGAGGGTGCCTTCGCCCCGCACTGGGTGCAGTACAGGTCGTCCGCCACCGCGCCGCCGCACTGAGTGCAGGGCGGCCGGCTGGGGACGGGAGCAGCGGGACTCTCGGCACCCTTGGCCGGCACCGTCGCGGCGCTGACCGGGGACTCCTGGGCGAGCGTCGGCGCATTGCCACCCGCCGCGGCACCACCCGCCGCAGGCGTCGCAACCGGCTCTGAGCCGTCGAGTCGGGCCCCGCAGGCTTCGCAGAAGCTCGCGTCGGCGGGACTGACCTCCCGGCAGGACGGGCAGGTGCGTTCGGTCACGTCATACTCCAACGCCGCACTTGGTTGGCACGATCCACCATGGCCACACGCTCCTCCTGCGATGGGGCCTCCCGGGCCAGCGCCCGGTAGGAGTGTTCAAGGGCATCGCGCAAGGACCGCTCATCGGCGGCTACCGCACCGACGTGACCACCGGCTGGCGCGCCGGCCGAGACCAACGCCAGGGCACGCTCGAGGACCTTGACTGTGAAGGACTCTCGCTCGACGGTGTCCATTCGGACTCCGTCCACGCTCTTCATCGCCTGATCCAGGGTCGCCAGCGAGCCGCCCGCCGATGCCAAGAGCACCTCGGCGCGTAGTCGGCGGGACTCCCCGAATCCACGACTCGTGGAAGGCACGAGATCCAAGGCCGCGACGGCGCCCCGGGTGTCCGCCCGCTGGGCGCGGATGCGCGCGATCCCAAAGGCGGCCGGGGCGGCATAGGCCGCATCGGTCTGGGCACATACGCTGTACAGGGATTCGGCGATGTCCGGTTGACCGCCGCGTTCACAGGCCACAGCCAGAGCCAGCTTGGGCGCGAGTTCGCCAGGCACCTGCTGGTAGACGGCATTGAAAGACGCTTGGGCGTCGGCATACCGCATGGCCTGCAGGTCGGCGAGCCCGGAGAGCCACAGCGCCCGCCAATCCCAGGGATCCTGGCCGAGCAGCTGCGCGGCGATCTCCTTGGCCCGTGCACCCTGGCCACGCAGGAGTTCCTCGCTGCCGCGCGCGAGGAGGACCTCGGGGGTCTCCTGCGGAGCCTTCTTCAGCACGGCCAAGCGTTCCGCCGGGTCGCCAGCGGGCAGACTCACCAGCCACGCGTGCTGGCTGTCGCTGGGGTCCGGACGCAGGGTCGGCAACTGCGACCACTCGACCTGCGAGGTCGACACGGCCGGCGAGGTGAAGTGCACCGACGCCGCCGACGTGAGCGCGGTGCCCTCAACGGTCGTGGCCACGACTTCGCGGAGCACGCCGAGGGCTTGGGTCCGCAACTCGTCGGCCGAGGCAAACCGGTCGGCCGGGTCGGCGGCACAGCACTTGGCCACCAGCCAATACAGCGAACCGTACTTCTGGAAGAGCGGCGTGCTCTCGGGCGGGGGGATTGAGGACAAGTAGGTGCTCTGGTACCCGCGGAACTCCATACACAGCACCAGCAGCGTGCGCCCGATGGTGTAGATATCCGAGGCAATGCTCGGCCCGGTGGTGGCGACCTCGGGTGCTTGGTAGCCGACCGTCCCATAGATCGCCGACTCCTGATCGTCGACGTGTCGGACGCCGCCGAGGTCGATCAGTTTGACGGCATCGCCGACCTGGATGAGGTTGTCGGGCTTGAAGTCGCAGTAGACCAGGCCCAGATCGTGGAGGTACTGGAAGGCCGGGAGGATCTCGATCACGTATGCCAGCGCCTGGTCGACCGGCAGCGGGTCGTAGTTGCCGCCCTTGGCCTTCATCCGGTCCTTGAGGACCTGCTTGAGCGAGGTGCCGCCCACGTACTCCATGACGATGTAGCCGGCGTCGTCATGGGTCACGAAGTTGTAGATCTCGACGATCAAGGGGTGCTCGACCTGAGCCAGGAAGCGCTGCTCGGCGATCGCCGCCGCGAGCGCATCCTTGTCGCCGGAGTTGAGCAGGCCCTTGAGGACCACCCACCGATCCGAGACATTGCGGTCCCGGGCGAGGTAGATCCAGCCCAGGCCGCCATGGGCCAGGGCGCCCGCCACGAGGTACTGCCCGGCGACCAGGTCACCGGCCTTGAGCTTGGGGGTGAAGGAGTATGCCGTCCCGCATTTGGCGCAGAAGCCCTCCGGGCGACCCTCGCGGTCACCTTGCGAACGCCCCACGGGTGAGCCGCAATTCGAGCAGTTCCGCTTGTCCTCAGGCACCATCGGATTGGTCTGGACCACCGCGGCCGGGTCCACCGGAGGAGCTGGCGGCACGGTGGTGAGGCCGGCACCCAGCCGGGCCGCGCGGGTACGCGTCGAGCCAGAGCGCACCCGTCGAGTGACGCCAGTGGTCCCGGTGACCCGGCGTGAGCCCAGCGGCGAGGATTCCAGGCGATAGGAGGCCGTCGGAGCGGTGCCGACATCGGCCACCCCAGCCGGCTCTGCCGGGGCGGACGCACCGGGAGCGCTTTGCGCCGGAGTGCCACAGACGTCGCAGTACCCGTCAACGATCTTGCCCGCACAGCCGGGCTGGGTGCAGGGGGTGCCATCCGGCACTGACCCAGCGGAGGGCGCGCCGCTGCCGGCATTGGTCGGGGCGCTCGATCCGCCAGTGCTGGCGCCGTCCTCGGGCGGCATACCGCAGACATCGCAGTAGCCGTCGACGATTGAGCCAGCGCAGCCGGGCTGCGTGCACGCGGTCATGACCGTTCCTTTCGCTCGCCACCCGCAGGCAGCCATCCCTCACATGCCTGGACCAGCGGTTCGGCGACCCTCAGCGGGGCCGGCATGAGCGCCAAGACCTCCGCCGCCAAGTCGAAGGTTCGGCGCGCCCGCTCGTCGTGGAGTCCAGCGCCCCAGATCTGGGCCGCGGCGAGTCGCCCCGACAACTCCTCGTGCTCGGCTAGGGCAGCCGAGAAGGCGTCCTCGACGAGATTCATGGCCGCGGTCACCCGCTCCAAGCGCGCCCGGAAGGTCACCAGCTGCTCGACATTGCTCGGCACCGGCCCCAGCGCGGAGACATCGGGGACGGCATACCGGGGTGCCGGGGTGACGGTCGCGCGCGTCTTGGCGGCCAGCGCGGCCAAGGCATCCTCGCGGGCCTCGAGGTCGGCTTGGAGTTCCCCCAAAGCCCGGGCCTGGTCGATCGCCTCACGACGCCGCGAGCCGCCGACGATGAGATCCCGCTCAAAGACCGCGGCCTCATTCTCCAGGGGCCCGATGAGACCCCCGATGTCGGCACCTCGCCCGGCTCGCGCCGCGAGATCTTCGACGCGGGTATGCAAGGAATCCCAGACCTCCTGGGCGGCCCGCTGGCTGGGAGACGGCTCGAGCGCGATCTGATCGCGCAACCGCTCCACCTGGGCACGGACCTCGCGGACCCGCCGGGCATAGGCGTCAGCTGCCGGGTCGAGCGAGAGTCGCACCCGGAGTTGGGAGGCGAGGGCATCCAAGAGGCGGCAGGCCTCAGGCAGCGAGAGGGCGAGGCTGGAGGCGGGCACACTTGAGCGATCCACGGTCCGCTGATCCAGGGTGCCGTCCAAACGACCCCAGATCAGCGTGGACATCCGCTCGCGTTGTTGCGGTCCGACCCGGCCACCATCCCAGGTCGCGGCGAGCAGTCGTTGGCGATCCGAGGCGGCCTTCCACAAGGCCATCGACAAGGTCATATCCGCGGTCAGTCGGTCGCGCAGGGGCGAGGCCAGCGCGGCCGCATCCAGCTCGTCCAACTCCCGCTTGCGCTCGTGGATCCAGGTGTCGAGGTCAGCGAGGTAGGCGGACAACTCCTCGGGGGCAATCCGCTCGCCGATCGACCCTGGGGCCTGGGGCGCCCGGGTCCCGCTCACGAGCTACGCCCGTACACCGCGGTCGGAGGCGTCGGGGCAGCACCCAGGGGGGCCGCCAGCCAGCGGGTGTAACTGGCCTTCCAGGAGCCGTCGGCCTTCATCTCGTCCAGCACGGCATTGACGGCCCGCACCACATCCACGCGATCGGCAGCAACGCCGACTCCGTAGGGCTCCTCGGTGAATGCGGCCATCTCGACGACCTGGGCGTAAGGGTCTTGGGCGGCCAGGCCTGCGAGGACGGTGTCATCGCCGGTGATGACGTCCACAGCACCCTGCTGGAGCAGGACCAGGCAACCGGTGTGCGTATCCGACGGCACGATGGTGGCCTCGGGGGCAACCTTGCGGATCTGGTCAATGCTGGAGGTGCCGCGCGGCGCGCAGACCGAGTGCCCGGCGAGATCCGCGACCCCGGTGACGTCGAGGCCACGTCGCACGAGCAACTTCTGCCCGGCCCGGAAGTATTCGCCGCTGAATGCGATCTCCGCCCAACGCGCACAGGTGATGGTCATCGTGCGGACCACGACATCGACCTCATGCTTCTTGAGGACCTCCAGCCGTTGGGCCGAGGTGATCACGCGCAGCTCGACCTTGGCGCCCTTACCGAGGATCCCATCGGCGATGCGCTGAACGATGTCAATGTCGAAGCCTTCGATCCGCCCGGTGAGCGGGTTGCGGGCGCCGAAAAGATAGGTGTCGGCCGAGACGCCCGCAATGAGCCGACCTCGCTGCCGAATGGCCGTGATGCCGGCACCACTGATCCCGGATACGCCGTCGGCGGGTGGGGCATAGGACTGCAACCGATTGGCACAGGTCACCGCGGGTGCAGTGGTCGTCGTCGATGAGTTGCTCGTCGAGGCCGACGGCAGCGCAGTGGGCGTGTATGCACAGCCCAGCATCGCCGCCACGGTCAGCGCGAGCACGACACCACGCAGGGCACGCATCACGAGTACTCCTCCAGTCGAGCGGTGATCCCTCGCCAGGCCATAGCCGCGGCCGCCAGCGCGAGGAGGAGCGCGAGAATGCCCGTGCCGAGCAGCCAGCGGGTGCCTCCGCCGAGGCCCTCACTCACCGTGGCGGCCGCCGAGTCCACCTGGCCACGCAGGCCAGAGTCCAGTCGGGTGAAGACGCCATTGCTGCCTTCTGCTTTTGTGGACAGGGCCACGGCCTGGTCCCAGTCACCGGACTCATCCAGGGCGATGACCTTGCCATGCACGTCCGCATAGGCGCTCCAGTCCACCGAGGCCGCGCCGCGATCGGCGACGGCCTGCACGGTGGCGGCCTGCTCCTTCCATGGCGTCTCCCACTTGCTGCCAGAGCCCCGCTCGACCAGACGCAGGCTCTCGTAGGCGCGCGCATCATTGGCCGCGCTCAACGCCGTTGAGGCATCCAGCGCTGTGGCATACGCCCCGGCCTTGAGCTCGTCATTGGCGCTCTGCCGGGAGTACACGGCATTGGCGCTGGCAAGTCCAGCGACCGCAAGGAGGGCAACCGCGATCGCCAGCCCGACGTTGATACGCCGACGGAAGCGTTTGCCGATCCAGCGATTGGCGAGCAGGGCCAGGCCGATCGCGAGCAGTGCGGGCAGGAGCAGCAGAAGTGCCGGGATGAGGGAGAGAGCCTTATCCGAGCGCTCCTTGTTCGCCGTGATCAGCGCCTCCACCAGTGGCAGCGTCATGGACCGCAGGTTGGTGCTCGCTTGGCGCAGGTAGGCCGCGCCGACGGGCTTGCCCTGGCGATTGTTGGCGCGCGCCTGCCCCATCAGCTCGCTATAGCTGGAGACCTCTTGGCTCAGCGCGGTCAGGACCTCGGTGTCGGCGCCTTGCGCAGCCGCGGCCTCGGTGATGCCCTGCACTGCCGCGTCCAGCGCGTCGTCGTAGGCGGCCCTCTGGGCGGCCGGCTCCAGGCCGCCGATCAGGAAGGCATTGGTGGCCAGGGCGTCGGCGCGCAGGAGGTTCGCCTTGACCTCCTGGACCCGAATGAGTTGGGCGGTGTCGGCATCGGCCCGACCCGCGCGCACCACCTCGGCGGCCAGCAAACCCGCCAGCAAGGCGCCAACCAGCACGATCGCGATGGTCAGCCCCAGGCGCATCCGCGCGAGGACCGTTGGCGTCGGGGCGGCGACCGGCGAGGTCCCCGTCGACGGTGCCCCGGGCAGGCTGGCCTGCGCTGGGGCAACGGGCGCAGGGGCGGGCGCAGGGGCGGGGGCGGCAGCGCTGGCCTGGCTCATGATGGGACCTCCTGGGAGGGGACCGGGTGCTCGGGAGCTGCCGGCAGTGGTGCGGTCGCCGACTCATCCGCCTGGGCAAGATCATCCGGCTCGAGGCCACGCAACTGCTCGACGCTCGGATCCTCGACGTCCTTGAGCCGCCACGCCTGGCGGCCGATCGCAGCCTCCAGCACGTTGCGCGCATACCGGCCGTTACCGAAGGCCGGTCCGCGCTCGACGCCGGCCAGCAACTCGGTGAAGCGTGCCTCGACCGCGTCGGATACGTCGTAGTCGCCGTCATTGGCGAGTCGTCGGAAGATCGCGACCAATTCAGCGTCGGTGTAATCCGCGAACTCGATGGTGGTGCGGAATCGACTCGCCAACCCGGGGTTCTGCGCGATGAAGATCTGCATGGGGAGGGGGTACCCGGCCACGATGACCACCAGGTCGTCGCGCTTGTCCTCCATCTCCTTGACCAGGGTGTCGATGGCTTCGGTGCCGTATTGGTCTCCGGCCAGGCTGTAGGCCTCGTCGATGAAGAGCACCCCGCCCACGGCCGATGCCACGACCTCGGAGGTCTTGGCCGCGGTCTGTCCGAGGTAGCCGGCCACGAGTTCGGAGCGGTCAACCTCGACCAGTTGCCCCTTGGAGAGCAGCCCGAGGGCGCGATAGATGCCGGAAACTAGGCGAGCCACCGTGGTCTTGCCGGTGCCTGGGTTGCCCACAAAGACCAGGTGTCGGGTGATATCGGGGGTCTTCAGTCCAGCCTTGGCTCGCTTGGCCTCGATCTGGAGGACCGCCGACTGCCGGTGGATCTCGCCCTTGACGGCCTCAAGCCCGATCAGCGCGTCGAGCTCGGCGAGTAACTCCTCGAGCGACTTCTCCGGTGCCGGTGGGCTCGGTGCTGCCGGGGTCGCGGCGGCCGGTGGCGCCGCCTGCGATGCTGCTGGGCCAGCCGGTCCAGCCGGTCCAGCCGGCGTTGGCGGCACTGGCGCCTGGGCGGGCGGCATACCGCCGCCGACATCGAAGCGGCCAGGGGCCCAGTCGGGGTGGTCCGACCCGAGATCCAGGGCCGAGCCTGCGGTGGTCTCGCGCACCCTCCCGGAGACCTCACGCAGTTGCGTCATGACGTCGGTCCAGAGCTTCGAAACCACCTCGGCAGACTCCCGCAGGGGCCGCGGAGCGGGGGCCGAGAGCGCCCCAAGTTGCGCCGCCGCAGCGCTTGTCGCGTTCGCCACGACCGCCGCCGACGGCTGCCCCAAAGTGGTTGCGGCCGTGCAAATCTCACCTAGTGCCCGGGCGTATGCCGCCGCCTCCGCATGCTGCCGACGCACCAGATCTTCGGCGATCGGGGTAGCCGTCGAGCGCCAGCGGCGACCCCGGGAGGCTGCCGCCGTGAAGTCGGCCGCGCCGCGATCCCCACCGGTCTGAGCGACCCAGTCGAGAAAGGCACCGGGGGCGGACTCGGCGACGGCCGCGGCCAGCGCCTCGGCTTCCGCGCGGGCGGCTTCCTGGTCAACCCCGGCCACCGCGGCCACATCAAGGAGCCCGGCGATGGCGGCCGCCAGGGTCGGGGTGGATGTGCTCATGCGCTCAGATCTCCAAGTCGAGAGTGCTTCGAGGTGCCGAGGCGTCAGACGACTGCGGAGCCTGCGAGGTTCCGGAGGTGTCCAGTTGCCCTCCCGAGGAGGCCGGCCCAAACTTCGCTTCCAGGAATCGCCCGTGCGCGATGAGCGCCTGCGCGTCCGCCCGGTTGGCGGCGTCGAGCATCTTGGTCATCGTCGAGGAGAGCAACTCCAACTGGTCAACGAGCACCATGAGCGCCGTTCGGCCACCGTCGATGGGGCGAGTGTCCGCCCACTCCCGCGGGAGCCGCAGGTAGCCGCCGACGGCCTCGGGCAGGTAGTCGGTTGCCGTGGCGACTACGGCATACGCGTCCATCGACCCCAGGCCCAGGTGAGCCAGGCGCGGCAGGATCGCCCGGATCAGGCCGTCCACGCGGGTGACGCGAGAGCGCACCAGCGCGGACACCTTGCCGTCGGCGAGCATGGCAGCAACCCGGTCCAGGGACGCGAGGATGTCGGCGTCGGTCGGTGCGGCGGGCACGGGTGAGGGCGCTTCGGGTTCATTCCCGCCGCGCAACCAGTCAAAGATCCCCACCCTGCGCCGACTCCTTAGCTGCTGGGCGGACGGTCGCCCAGGTCGAGTTCCTGGGAACCGCGAGCATCCTGGGCGCGAACACGGTCGAGGTAGCTGCGGGACTTCTCAACCTCGGTCTCGAGCACGCCGATGGTCTGAGCCATCGAGTCCAGCGCCTTGACCTTGAAGGTGTCGATGGAGTCCATGGTCGCGTAGATGTTCTGGAAAGCGGCCTGCAACTGCTCCATGCCGATGGTCGCCGAAGCGGCCTGCTCCTGGATCGCCGCGGAGTTGTCCTTGAGCATCTCGCTGGTCCGCTGGATCATGCCGCTGGTGGTGGCATTGAGCGCGGTGATCTGCTCGAGCACGAGCTTCTGATTGCCCAGCGCCTGCGCGACGATGACCGCTGTCCGCAGCGCCGACACCGTGGTCGTGGACGCGCGGTCGACCCCCTTGATCAACTCGATGTTGTTCTTGATGATCACGTCGATCGCCAGGTAGCTCTGGATCGAGACGGCTAGCTGGGTGAGCAGGTCCTGGTGCTTCTGCCGGACGTAGAAGAGTACGTCCTGCTTCATAGCCGTGGCCTGCTCCGGGTTGCTGACCTCCATCTCGGCGATCTGGGCCGCGAGCCGGGCATCGAGTCGCTCGGCGATATAGACGTACTGGTTGAGCCGGCCCATGACCTGCCAGAGGTTCTGCTTCTCCATGGTGAGCGCGACATTGTCCCGCTGGAGCTCGTCTTGACCATTGCGCAGGCTGTGCAGAATGCCGTTGAGCTGGCTCTGCGCCGACTGGTACTTGCGGAAGTAGTCGACGACCTTGTCCCCGAAGGGCAGCCAATCGAGCCAACGCGAGCTGCCGCTGGCCTGGCTGGGATCGAGATCCTCGACGGTGCGGCGCAGCTCGAGCAGCGTCTTGCCCACGGTGGAGCCCTGGGCGAGGCCGCCCTCCTTGAGCGCCTTGACCGGCTGCTGCAGCAAGCGGTTGCTGGTCTCGGCGGCCTTGCGGATATCGGCATCGCCCATCGTGCGCACGTTGTCGGCCTGGGCCGCGAACTCCGGGCTGCGCGGGGCGGCCGAGGTCAGCGCGGCCATGAAGCCGTCGACCTTGGCATCCAGGGCGGGCACGGCGGCGGCCTCAACCTGCGGCGCCATCTTGGGTGCGGCCGTGGTCGCGACCGCGGCGACCGGCTCCGGAGCGCTCAGGGTGAGCGTGGACTCAGGTGGGCTGAGCGGGACCGGGGCGGAGCCGTCGCTCACTTGATCTCCCCTTCCGGTTGCGGGTTGTCCACGCCGGGTGCCGGCGCGGCCGGAGCGGCTGGCGCCTCCGTGCCCGTGTAGCTCTGCGGGGCGGGAATATTGTGCTCGCGCTGACCGAAGTCGACCTTGGGCGCCTCGCGGCTGGTCTCCTCGGCCTCGAAGTACTCCGCCCGGCCGATGCCGAACATGCCGGCCAGGACGTTGTTGGGGAAGGTCTCCACCTTGGTGTTCAGGTCGCGCACGGTCGCGTTGTAGTAGCGCCGGGCGCTGGCGATCCGGTCCTCGGTGTTGGTCAGCTCCTCCTGGAGGGCCGTGAAGTTCTGGTTGGCCTTGAGGTCCGGGTAGGCCTCCGCGACCGCGATGAGCCGGCCGAGCGCCTGGGTCAGCACCGTTTCCGAAGCAGCCTGGGCGGCCGGGCTCTGCCCGGGGGCCATCGCTGCGGAGCGCGCCCGCACGACATCCTCGAGCGTGCCTCGCTCGTGAGCGGCATACCCCTTGACGGTCTCAACCAGGTTGCCGATCAGATCGTGGCGCCGAGTGAGCTCGACGTCGATCTGGCGCCATGCCTCCTGGGAGAGATTGCGCTGCTTGACCAGCCCGTTGTAGATGCCGATGGCCGCCAAAGCGAGCACGACCAGCAGACCGAGGGCGATGAGGACGAAGATCATGCGCCCGATCCTATGCCGCGAGCCCGGCAATCGGGATGGGGTCAGTGCGGCTGGATCAGGCCAGCCCGAGTTCGTCGAGCCCGAAAGCGAAGCGGTACGCCAGCCCCTGCGCCGCGAACACCTCCGCGGCACCGGTCGCGCGGTCCGCAATCGTGGCCACGGCAACGACCTCGGCGCCCGCGTCCTGGGCTGCGCGCGCGGCTTCGAGCGGGCTGGCTCCCGTGGTCGAGGTGTCCTCCACGATCAGTACCGATCGACCCGTGATGGCGGGGCCCTCGATGCGTTGCTGCAGGCCATGCGCCTTGCCGGCCTTGCGCACGACGAAGGCGTCCAGCCGCTCTCCGGCGGACGCCGCGGCATGCAGCATGGAGGTGGCGACCGGGTCGGCGCCCAGCGTGAGGCCGCCGACTGCGGCATACGTGAGGTCCTGCGTCAGTGCCCGCATGACCCGGCCGACCAGCGGCGCCGCCTCCCCGTCGAGCGTGATGCGGCGCAGGTCGACGTAGTAGTCGGCTTCCTTGCCCGAACTCAAGGTGACGCGTCCGTAGACGATCGCCTTGTCCTTGATGATGGCGAGGAGGCGGGCGCGGTCAGCAGCGATGTCGGTCACGAGTCACGATCGTAGGCTGCGCGCCCGTACAGTGACGACGTGCGCATCGCCACGTGGAATGTGAACTCGATCAGGTCTCGGATCGACCGGCTAGAGGACTGGCTGGTTCGCACTCAGGTCGACGTCCTGGCTATCCAGGAGACCAAATGCAAGGAGGCACAGTTCCCCTACGCCCGGCTCGAGGCCCTGGGGTATGCCGTGGTGCACCACGGACTCAACCAGTGGAATGGCGTGGCGCTGCTCTCCCGGGTTGGCCTGAGCGATGTACAGGTCGGGTTCCCTGGCGCTCCGCAATGGGGCGAGCCGCCCATCGCGGAGGCCCGCGCGATCGGCGCGACCGTCGGCAGCGGCGAGCAGGCGCTGCGCGTGTGGTCTGTGTATGTCCCCAACGGCCGCCACGTCACCGATCCGCACATGGCGTACAAACTCCAGTGGCTGGCCGCACTGCGAGCGCAGGCGGTGGATTGGGCTGCCAATCACGCGCCGGTCGCCTTGTGCGGCGACTGGAATATCGCACCGCGCGATGAAGACGTCTGGTCGATGGCCTTCTATGAGGACAAGAGTCACGTCTCGCCACCGGAGCGCGCGGCATTCCAAGCCCTTATCGATGACGGCTTCGTCGATGTGGTCCGGCCGCACGCGCCTGGGCCGGGGGTGTACACGTACTGGGATTACCGGCAGTTGCGCTTCCCGAAACGCCAGGGGATGCGAATCGACTTCATCCTCGGCTCACCGGCCCTGGCCTCGCGGGTGCTGGGGGCGGCCATCGACCGCGAAGAGCGCAAGGGCGAAGGCGCGAGCGATCACGCGCCGGTCGTTGTCCAACTCGACAACTGATCCCCGCGCCAGCTATCCCCCCTCGTCGAGAGTAGAGAACACTCCGCAAGGGAGAGCTCCCATACGGAGTGTTCTCTACTCTCGACTAAGCCTGCGGGCAGTCCCGAGTTGCAGCGCAAGGAGCGCGCCCGCGGCCGCGGCGATCGCGGCCCCCCTAAACACCCAATGCACCGGGACCAGGGCGGCGTCCACGAGCCCTTCCCGGTCGTTGATATCGGCGATCCCGTCCACTGCCTCGTAGAACGCGTGCAGCCCGATGGCCGTGAGCAGCGCGAGCCCCACGACCATGCCGACCATCCGAGCGACGACGATGAGCGCGGAGGCAGTCCCGTGAGCCTCCTGGGGTGCGTCCGCCAGCGCGGCATTGTTCACGGGGGCGAGCGCCAAGCCGACCCCGAAACCCACCATGGCCAGTACCACCACGGAGGACACCGTGGCCAACGAGCCGCGCGCCCAGCCGGTCATGATGAAGAGCCCCGCCGAGGCAAGGGCCAAGCCCACCGCAGCGACCAGCCCGTCGCTCAGGTAGCGCAGCGACCAGCCGCCGAGCAACGCCCCCACGGGCACCGCCACAAGGAAGCGCACGAGCACCAGGGCCGCCTCGGTTTGGTTCTCCGACTGGACCAGACGCGCGAGCAATGGCACATCGACCACCACGGAGACCAGCGCGACGCCGACCAACGCAGAGACGATCAGCGCCCAGCGGGTCCGGCCGCGGACCAAGCCGGCCGGGACCAGCGGGTTTGCGGCTCGGCGGTGATGCACCAGGTATGCCGCTGCCAGCACCGCAGCGATCGGCAAGAGTCCCAGCCCGAGGGATCCCACGACTTCCTTCTCGGGGTTGGCCGAGGCGAAGGTCAGCACCACGCACCCCAGGGCTCCCCCGAGCAAGAGCGCCCCCAGCAGGTCTGCCCGGCGCAGTACCGGCCACACCTGTCGCAGCAGAACGGCCGCGGTCAGGGCGCAGAGCGCCAATGCCAGCACACCGATCGGCGTCGCCAGCCGCGCCGTCGTCCCGTCGAAGTTGATGAAGGGCACCCCCAAAGACACGCTGGTCACCAGCGCCTCTGGGGCCGCCAGCGCCAGAGCGGTGACCGCGAGCGCCAGCACCGCAAGGGCCGTGGGCACTGGGCGCGGTCGCGTCAGAGGAGCACCGCCCACCGCGGCCACCGCAACGGCCAGGATGATCCCGGCAGCGGCATTGAGCCAGAAGATCGCCCGCCAATCGGCAACTGCCAGGATCAAGGCCCCCAGCAGCGGACCCAGGACCGAGCCCAACTCCTGAACTGCGCCCACGACGCCCAGGGGCAACCCGCGACGCTCAGGTGGCCAGAGCGCGCCGACGATCGCCAGCGTCGCGGGAACCAGTCCGCCGCCGCCGAGGCCCTGGATCACCCGGCCGGTGACCAGCACCGGCAGATCCGTGGCGAGGGCGGTGAGGCCCGAGCCGATCACGAAGAGGGCCAAACAGGCCAAGAGCACACGCTGCCGGTCCAGGAGGTCGGCGAGGCGGCCAATGAGCGGCAAGACGGCGACATAACCCAGCAGGAAGCCGGAGACGATCGGGGTGGCCTTTTGGAGGGCGTCCAGGCTCACTCCGACGCCATCCATCATGTCCGTGAGCGCCAGGACGACGACGTAGGTATCGGCCGCCGCCAGCGAGACCGCGATGGCCGCGGTCGTGAGCAGCGCCCTAGGGGCGGGCGATCTCAACGGTCTTCCCGTAGTCCTTGAGGACGATGACGTATGTGGAGGTCGACCCCGCGAAGAACTCACCGACCGCTGTGGTGCGGCGCAATTCACCGCTGTCGGCTATCGCAAAGGTGACGGTGAAGGGCTTGGTCCCGTCGCCGAGCTTGAACAGACGCTGAATCTCCGCGCCCGGCACAGTTCCCGTGACCTCTTGGACGATGTCCTTGCCCTCTCGGACCTGTGCGCCCAAGGTCGGGTTTGCGGTCTTGGCAAGGAGCGCGGTCATCCCCGTGGAGGGGTTGAAAAAGTCACTCGGGTTCGGTGCGTCAACGGCCTTGAGGTCAAAGGGCTTGTAGGCCTCGTCAAAGAACTTCACGTAGGCGTCCGGGCCGATCGTGATGAGCCCGATCGTTCCGGTGATGCCTGCTAGTCGCCCGGTGAAGGTGCCCTTGAACTTGGGCGTGCTGGCGTCGAATATCCCGACGCCATCGGCGGCCGTCACCCCGTCGCTGGAGGCCGGCACGGCCTTGCTCGTCAGGGTGAAGGCGACCGTGCTGGCCTTCTCCATAGTGGTCTTAGCCTGCGCCAGCAGCGCGGTCGGGTCCGCCTGCGTGGGGCTGGCTGAGGTGCCGCAACCGGCGAGGGCGACCAGGGCCGCCACCGAGGCGGCGCGCAGGAGGGAGCGAGACAGCATGGTCGGGATCCTAGTTCCGAGACGACCCATGGACACCACCACCGAATGACGCCATCCTTGGGCGATCCGTGTTTTCGCCGTTTACCCGATGTTCTGAGGAGAGCCCCTATGCCGACCCCGCCGAAGAAGCCCGCTGCACGCAGGTCGGCCAGGGCGACAACGATCCCGGCACCAGCAAAGAAGGCTGCGGCCGCCGCAGCGAAGAAGGCCGCTGCCCCCACCAAGAAGGCATCAGCCGCTCCGGCAAAGAAGGCCCCAGCCCCAGCAAAGAAGGCCACTGCTCCCACCACGAAGGCAGGGCGTCGCACCGCGCCTGCCACGAAGGCCGCACCTGTTGCCCAGGTCGCGACCGCCATCCAGGCCACCCCTGTGGCCGCACACCCCGCCCCAAGTGTGATCGAACCGTCTATCGGCACCGATGCCGCATTTGCCCCGAGCGCGTCCGCCCCGGGTGCCGTCATTTCGACGATTTCGGACCTGCGCCATGCCCTGCGCACCAATATCGAGCCAGTGATCTTCGTGGGCGCGACGCCCTTCAACCTGCTGGGCCTGGACCGCTGGGTTCGCAACTTCTCCTACATCAGCTACTACGACGCCTGGGATGGCGCCCATCCGCGCGTGTTCACTCCCCAGGCCCGCGCGGAGGAGGAGTTCGCCAGCGGCGAGGAGATCAACAACTGGCTGCTCACCCACCCGGAGGTGCGCGAGTTCATTGCCGACCGCACTCCGGAGGGGTCTCGCCCCAAGGTAGCGATGGTGTTCTTCAACGAAGAAACCGAACGCATCTGTGCCGCAGCGGATTACGACCTGATTCTGCCATCGGCAGAATTGCGCAGCCGACTCGACTCCAAGCTCGTGACCACGCGCATCGCCGACGAAGTGGGCGTGCCGAGCGTGCCGAATGTCATGGCGACGGTGAACTCCTGGGAGGACGTCCGGGAGGTCGCCTCGGGATTGGGTGAGGACTTGGTGATCCAGTCGGCCTATGGCGACTCCGGCAAGACCACCTTCTTTGTGAACAGCGCCGAGTCCTTCGCGTCCCACTCGGAGGACATCGTTGGGCAAGAGGTCAAGATCATGAAGCGCATCGACCCACGCCCGGTCGCCGTCGAGGCCGTGATCACCGCCTCCGGCACGATCGTTGGCCCGTTCCTGAGCGAACTGACCGGCCACGAGGCTCTCACTCCTTACCGCGGCGGATGGTGCGGCAACGAGATGTACCCGGGGGTCCTCAGTGACCAGGCGCGGCATACGGCGCGGGTCATGGTCCAGCGGCTCGGTGACCGCCTCGGTAAGGAGGGCTACCGCGGCTTCTTCGAGGTCGACATCCTGGTCGACACGGCCGATGACGCGGTCTACCTCGGCGAACTCAACCCTCGGATCAGCGGGGCGTCGGCCATCACGAATGTCACGGCCGGGGCGTATGCCGACGTGCCCCTCTTCCTCTTCCACCTGCTGGAGTACCTCGACCTCAGCGTGCGCATCGACGTGGACGAACTGAACGCCCGCTGGGAGCGGCTCTCCGGCTTGGACGAGTGGAGCCAGATGATCGTCAAGGAGGTCGGCCCCGTGGTCGAGCGCATCGATACGGCAGCGGCCACCGGCCAATACACGCTCGAGGACGACGGCACGCTCACCTTTGGACGGGCGGCCCTGGACTGGCACCAGTTGCAGGACGAGAGCGAGGCATTTTTCCTGCGGATCTACGCCGCCGGGGACTACCGCTGGAAGGGCGCTGATCTCGGCGTCATCGTGACCAAGGGCCGGCTGCAGCGTGAGACCGAGACCGGCTACGAACTCACCGATCGGGCGCGCCAGCTCATCGATGCGGTGCGGGCGCAGTACTCGGGCACACCGGTCGCGGCGACACCCGCCCCCATCGCTGCGGCGAAGTGAGCGAACCAGGCGTCGAGGTAGGCCACAATGACCGGGTGCAACCCCTGACTGCGTCCGATCCTGGCGAGATCACCCTGGCCAATTGGCAAAGTGAGGCCTCGGTCGCCTGGTCCTTCCAGCATCTCGATGAGCTGATCCCGACCGCTTCGATCCCGGCCTCAGGCACGCCGTCGATCCTGGAGTCCGTGCCGACCCCGGTGGGCCACATCCCGGTCACCGCATCGGACGGCTGGCAGGGAACGGTGGCCGACGTGATGGCTACGACCTTCACCGATGGCTGGGCGCTCTGGCGCCAGGGCGCGTTGATTGCCGAGGAGTACCCGGCAGGAATGGCGCCGCATACTCGCCACTTGTTGATGTCGGTCAGCAAGTCCCTGATGGGCATGGTGGTCGGTGAGTTGATCGAGCGCGGCGTTCTCGATCCGGCGTCGCCGGTGGAGTACGTCATCCCGCAACTGGCCGGCACCGGGTATGCCGGCGCCACCGTGCGCGATGTGCTCGACATGCGGACCGGGATCGGGTTCTCCGAGACCTACCTGGACCCGCACGCCGAGGTCCGGTTGATGGAGCAGGCGATCGGTTGGGCGCCCCGCGTGGACGTGGGCGTGGCCGACACCCTGTATGGATTCCTCGCCGACCTGCGCGCCGTCCGGCCACACGGCGGAGCGTTTGAGTACCGCAGCTGCGAGACCAACCTGCTGGGCTGGCTGTGTGAGGCGGCTACCGGCATACCGACCGCCCGCTTGATCTCTGAGCTGCTCTGGGCGCCCATGGGCGCCGAGTTCGACGCATATGTGGGAGTCGACACGGTGGGTTCGGCGGTGGTCGACGGGGGCGTGTGCGCCACCGTGCGAGACCTAATCCGCTTCGGCGTCCTGCTTCTCAAGGGAGGCGTCTCGGACTTCGGGGCTCAGGTCGTGCCGGCCAGTTGGATCGAGGACACCTGGACGGGTGGCGCAGATTCGGTCGAGGCCTTCTCGGGCAGTCCGACCGTGACCCTGATGCCTGGCGGCATGTACCGCAACCAATGCTGGTTCCCACACGCGGAGCGAGATGTCTTGCTGTGCTTGGGAATTCATGGCCAGATGGTCTACGTCAACCGTCGGACCGGTCTGGTTGCGGCCAAGGTGTCCTCTTGGCCGCAACCTCAGGATGCCTGGAAACTCTTCACCACCGTGGCGGCCTTCGACGCCATCGGTGCGGACATGTGAGCCACTCCTAGCGGCAGCGATCAGCGATCAGCGGGGACGATCATCAACCCGTTCTCCTGCGGGTCGACCTGCACCACGACAGATCCGCCATCACGCACATCACCGGCCAGCAGCATCCGGGCGAGTCGATCGCCGATCTCCCGCTGGACCAGCCGCTTGAGCGGTCGCGCCCCATACGCCGGGTCATAGCCCTCCAGCGCCAGCCAGGCTCGCGCCTCGTCGGTGAGCTCGACGGTGATCCGCCGATCGGCGAGCCGGGTCGCCAGCGCCCGCACCTGCAAATCGACGATCGTGGCGAGTTCCTCGCGGCTGAGCGGGTCGAAGATGACCACCTCGTCAAGCCGATTGAGGAACTCCGGCTTGAAGGCCGTCCGCACGCTCGCCATGACCGCCTCGCGCTTGGCGGACGCCTCCAACATCGGGTCGATGAGGAACTGGCTGCCGAGATTCGAGGTCATCACGAGGATGACATTGCGGAAATCGACCGTGCGCCCCTGGCCGTCGGTCAGCCGGCCGTCGTCGAGCACCTGAAGCAGGATATCGAAGGTCTCCGGGTGCGCCTTCTCGACCTCGTCGAGGAGCACCACGGAGTACGGCCGACGGCGCACAGCCTCGGTCAGTTGGCCGCCCTCTTCGTAGCCGACGTATCCGGGGGGCGCACCGACCAGCCGAGCGACCGAATGCCGCTCGGAGTACTCGCTCATGTCGATGCGCACCATCGCGCGCTCGTCATCGAAGAGGAAGTCCGCCAGCGACTTCGCAAGCTCGGTCTTGCCGACACCCGTCGGCCCAAGGAAGAGGAAGGATCCGGTGGGTCGGTCGGGATCAGAAATGCCCGCACGACTACGCCGGACGGCATCGGACACGGCCCGGACGGCCTCGCCTTGGCCGATCAGACGGGCCCCGATGATCGCCTCCATCGAGAGCAGCTTCTCGGTCTCGCCTTGCAGCAAGCGCCCGGCCGGAATGCCGGTCCAGGCGGAGATGACCTCGGCGATGTCATCGGCCCCGACGCGCTCCTTGACCATGAGATCTGTTGCTGCAGCGGCACTTTCGGCGGCCTGTGCGGCATATAGATCCTTCTCGACGGATGGAATCTCGCCATAGAGGACCCGTGAGGCACCCTCATAGTCGCCCTCACGCTGCAGTCGGTCAGCGGTGGTGCGCAGGTCATCCAGACGCGCCTTGAGATCACCGACCTTGTTGAGCCCGGACTTCTCCGCATCCCAGCGCGCCGTCAGGGTGGTCAACTCCTCGGAGGCCTCTGCCAGGTCCGCCCGGAGACGGGCGAGCCGCTCCAGGGACGCCTCGTCGGTCTCCTTGGCCAGGTGCAATTCCTCCATCTTCATCCGGTCAACTGAGCGCTGCAGGACGTCGATCTCGACCGGGCTGGAGTCGATCTCCATGCGGAGCCGTGATGCGGCCTCGTCGACCAGGTCGATGGCTTTGTCCGGCAGTTGCCGCCCGCTGATGTATCGGTCCGAGAGGCTGGCCGCCGCGACCAGCGCTGCGTCCTCGATCTCAACCTTGTGGTGCGCCTCGTAGCGCTCCTTGAGGCCACGCAGGATGGCGATGGTGTCCTCGACGCTGGGCTCGCCGACAAAGACCTGTTGGAATCGCCGCTCGAGGGCGGGGTCCTTCTCGATGTGCTCACGGAACTCGTCCAAGGTGGTCGCGCCGACGAGCCGCAGCTCACCGCGCGCGAGCATGGGCTTGAGCATGTTGCCGGCATCCATCGCCGAGTCACCGGTCGCACCGGCCCCCACCACGGTGTGCAATTCGTCGATGAAGGTGACGACTTCGCCTTCGCTGGCCTTGATCTCCTCGAGCACGGACTTGAGCCGCTCCTCGAACTCTCCGCGGTACTTCGCACCGGCCACCATGGCCCCGAGGTCGAGACTGATCAGGCGCTTGCCGCGCAGACTCTCGGGCACATCGCCGTCCACCATCCGCTGAGCCAGCCCCTCGACGACCGCGGTCTTGCCGACGCCGGGCTCGCCGATGAGCACGGGGTTGTTCTTGGTGCGTCGCGAGAGCACCTGAATCACCCGCCGGATCTCGGAGTCGCGGCCGATCACTGGGTCGAGTTTGCCGTCCCGCGCGGCCTGAGTGAGGTCGGTGCCGTATGCCGCGAGCGCCTCGCCGGTATCTGCAGCCGTCTCGCTGGTGACCTTGCGACCCCCGCGCAGTCGATCGATGGCGGCCTCCATATCGGCAGCCCCCCGCTTCTCGACAGCGGCCAGGTGACCGGTCTCGGCCAGGGCGAGCATGAGCAGATCCAGGGCGAGGAAACTGTCACCCTTGGCCCGCATGAGGGTGTCAGCCCGCTGGAGCACGGCCAAGGCCTCGCGCCCAAAGGTGGGGCTGGCGGCTGAGCCACTGGCTGTCGGGAGCGCGCGTAGCCGGGCATCCGCCTGAGCGAGCACGTGCCCCGCGCCGGTCCCGGCCGCCTGCAGGAGGGCGTCGGCGAGTGCGGTGTCGAGTTGGATGGCCGTACTGGTCAGGTGGTCCGGGGTGATCTCTGGGTTCCCGGCGCTTTGTGCAGCCCGCTGGGCGAGCGCGAGCGCCTCGGCAACCTTGGTCGTGGGTTTGAGTTCCATGCTGATGGCACACTCCTTGGCGTGTGAGGGTCACTGATCTACAGAGGCCAACTCGACCAAAGTTGAGTCTATTCCACTCAACTTGGGACGGCGGTCCGGGCATTGACACCCAACCAGTCACCCATTGGGATGGCCCCGTGTCCACCCTTCGAATTGTCGACGACCGCACCCGTCAGGTGGTCGTCACGCTCTCCATGGGGGTGGCCCTGCTGGGTAGTCTGCTCGGCGTCGGAGCTCTCGGTGAGCCGCGGGTCCAAGAGGCGGCCGGGGGCCGACTCGCCGCTGACGCCACCCTGATCGCGCCGGCGGTCCCGGCCTTCTCGATCTGGCCAGTGATCTATCTGGGGCTCGCGGCATACACCGTGTGGCAATGGCTGCCCGAGCAAACCACCGACGAGCGACATCGCCGGATCGGCGGGTTGGCGGCGGGTTCCATGGTGCTCAATGCCCTCTGGCTCGTCGTGACCGGTCAAGGCTGGCTACGGGCGAGTCTGGTCGTGATGGCGGGCCTGCTCTGGATCCTTGGGAGTCTGGTCGTCCAGCTCGAGGAACGACCTTCCTTCGGCGGCGCGGAGACGATCATCACCGATGGCACCTTCGGGCTCTACCTGGGTTGGGTCTGCGTCGCGGCCTGCGCAAATGCCACGGCCACGCTGGTTGACCTCGGCCTCAACCCCGGCGGGTGGGCGGCCGAGGGCCTGGCCGCCGGGCTCCTGGCGGGCGCCGCCTGGATCGGCGTCTACCTCGCGCGCCGCTTGGGCGGCCGCTGGGCCGTATCGCTCGCCTTCGCGTGGGGATTGGTGTGGATCGCGGTCGGCAGGCTGGGCGGCGAACCCTCCTCGTTGCTGGTGGGAATCACAGCCATCGCGGGGGCCATTGCCATCTTGATCGCCACCATGAAGTACCGCCTGACCCTCGGCGGTGAGGACCAATTCGATACCTGAAGAGGATCGATTCGGTACCTGAACGAGACCCCGGTGTGACCTTAGCGGGCCACGCTGAGGCCATGGAAACGACGATGCAGCACACAGTCGGGGTCCCTCAGCCAACGACTCGCCGTCGCATCCCTGGGGGGGCAGCGGTGGCCGCTGGCGCTCTCTGGGCCTTGGTCTGGTGGCGACACGTGGACCAATGGGCCAACCCGGAGCCCTTCATCTACCACCCCGATGGCCTGACGTTCGCCGCCCTCGGGACGGTGGTCGTGGGGCTGGTATTCCTCGTGGCTGCCCTCGCCCTGCGGCTACCTCAGGGCGCCTTGACCGTGCTCACCCTGGGCGTATTGGTGTGGGCGGCGGTTAGTCTCGCCAGAGCCGGGCTGGCACTGGCGACGTGGGCACCAGGGCCGGTGGGCTGTGCCGCAATTCTTGCGCTGGCGGGCGCCGCGGCGGGGAGTCTCACGCACCGACTGCTGCATTCTGGTGAATCGGTCCGAACGTGGGGTATAGCTGCGCTGGTCCTGACTTTGGCCGGCACTCTGATCCCAGGCTTAGAAGTGGTGCGGGCACGCGGACAGATCACCGTGTTGCGGGCGAGCGAACGCTCCTTCGTTCTCCCCCAACCACCGGGATTTGTCGCCCGTTATGTTGGCCCCGACCTGCTCTACCCGTACCTGGAACTGACCCGCGGTAGCGGCGACACCATGGAGGAGGTCTTCATACTCTCCGACAAGCCGGCCGGCGGCGAGGTGTGCGCACCGCATCCGAGGTTCGCCCTGACGGGATGCCAGGCGGACGGCACGGGGTTCACGCTGACGGCCGACGGGAACGTCACTGTCGCGGAGATGCGTGGGACCACGCGACTGCTGGCGTACTTCAGCTCGAGCGCCCTCAGCCCTGACACGGTGCGCTCCTGGCTCCGAGAAGCGCCCGTGGTCACCCCCAGCGAGTTGATCGATGCGACCTACGGTCAAACGCAGGTCAGCGCGTCAGCGATCCGACCATAGGACGAGCGCCTGCGAGCGCGTATGCCGTGGCCGCTCGCCCAGCCGCGCGGCATACACATCGCCGGTCGGGGAGACCGAGAAGACCCGAGAGACCTGATCACCACGGGAGCGGTCCCGGTCGGCAAGAAGCTCGGCGACCCGCGACCGGAGCGCACTGACTTCGTTCTCGAGTTCGAGGATGCGAGCGATGCCGGCCAAGGACACGCCCTCGTCCTGCGAGAGTCGCTGAATCTCACGCAACATGGAGACATCGCGCTGGCTGTATCGACGCCCACCACCGCGGGTGCGGGAGGGCGTGACCAGGCCTAGCCGGTCGTATTGACGCAGCGTCTGCGCGTGCATGCCGGCCAACTCGGCTGCCACCGAGATCACAAAGACCGGCAGCTCATCGTCCGTGCTCCCCGAGAAGCCGCCGAAGCTCACCCGGGCCATGGTCAGCTCCGCGCCTGTGTCATGAGCGCGGCCCGCGGGTCATCCCCTGCAGTCTCAGTGGCCAGGGTCTCGACGGCCGCCCTTGCTGCCTCCGAAAGCTCTTGTGGCACAACGACACTGACCTTGGCCAGCAGGTCACCGTGGGTGCCATCTTTGCGGCGGACACCGTGACCCTTGACCCGAAGCACCCGTCCGCTCGGCGTCCCGGGGGCGATCCGCACCTTGACGGTCCCGCGCTCGTGGAAGGTCGGCACCGCGACCGTGGCGCCCAATGCCGCCTCGCCGAAGGTCACGGGGAGGTCGACCGTGAGGTGGTCGCCATCACGCCCGAAGGCCGGGTGAGGGCTGACCGTCACGGTGAGGATCAGGTCGCCCGCGGGTCCGCCGAGATCGCCTGGCTCACCCTTGCCGCGGAGTCGGATCTTCTGTCCGTCCTTGACGCCGGCGGGGATCTTGGTGGTGACCCGGGCACCCTCAGGCGTGGAGAGGCTGACGGTGGAACCCTCGATGGCATCCCGGAAACTCAGCGTGGTCCGGGCCTGGACGTCACGCCCCGGCTGCGGCCCACGGCTCGCGCCGAACCCACCAAAGGGGTCGCCGCCACGGGCGCCAGCGGCGCCCGGCATGCCGCCACCGAACATCTGCGCCAGCAGGTCGTTGAGGTCCTGGTCGCCGCCACCGCCAGTGGAGTACCGCACACGTTGGCCGCCACCGCCACCGCCGAACGCGCTGAAGATGTCCTCGAAGCCGCCGCCACCGCCAGGGCCACCGGCCCGGAAGCGAGCGCCGCCACCGGCCATGGACCGGATGGCGTCGTACTCGTCGCGCTGCTTGGCATCGGAGAGCACCGCGTGGGCCTCACCGATGTCCTTAAACCGCTGCTCGGCAGCGGCATCCCCGGGGTTCTTGTCCGGGTGGTACTGCCGAGCGAGTTTGCGATAGGCCTTCTTGATGGCCGCGTCGTCAGCGTCTTTGGAGACGCCGAGAATGGCGTAGAAGTCTTTCTCGAACCAGTCTTGGCTCGCCATACTGGGCGCCTCCTCTCAGGGGTGCAATGGGTGTGGATTCCTGATCATGCCGGGTCAGCAACGGCAACGCGGGCCGGACGGAGCACGGCCTCGCCAGCCCGGTATCCGGGCTGGAGCACCATGACCACCGTGGTGCCCTCGGCGCCATCCAGGGCCGGGTCCTCGGCCGGCCAGGCCTGGTGCATGAGGGCCTCGTGCTGCATCGGGTCAAAGGCTTCGCCCTTGTCGCCGAAGCGGGCCAAGCCGAACTTGGTCAGCGTCGACTCGAGCTTGTCGGCAATGGCCGCGAAGGGTCCGTCGACCAGATCGCCATGCTCCCGAGCGGCGTGGATGTCGTCGAGCACCGGGAGCAGGGACTCCAGGACATCGCGAACAGCCCTCTCCTGCATGAGCGCTCGGTCACGGTCGACTCGACGCTTGTAGTTGACGTATTCCGCCTGGAGACGCTGCAGGTCCTCGAGCCGCTCGGCCGCCAAGGCGGTGTCGGGGTGGGTGGCCCCGGACGCATCCGGGGCCACCTCGCCATCCACAACCTGTGCCTCGTCGTTCACGGCCTCGGTGTTGATCACGTCATCCGCGATCTCCGTAGCGGTCTCGTCGCTCGAGTCCGCGGGCGGCATACCGGAGTCGGTCACTTGGTGTCCTCGTCGTCCTCGACAACCTCAGCGTCCACGACATCCTCATCGCCCGGCTTGGACTCACCGGGGGTGGAGTCGTCCATGCCCGGAACGTCACCGGACTCGCCCTGCTCGGCCGCCGCGGCATACATCGCCGCGCCCATCTTCTGGGAGGCCTCGTTGAGGGTGTTGACCTTGGCGGTGATGTCCTCGGTGGAGGCGCTGGAGTCGGCCTTAATGGCCTCCTTGAGGTCGGCCAGGGCAGCGTCAACCGGCTCGCGGTCGGCAGCGGGCACCTTGTCACCGGACTCGGCCAGGAACTTCTCGGTCGAGAAGACCAGCGACTCACCAAGGTTGCGAGCCTCGGTCTCCTCGCGGCGCTTCTTGTCCTCCTCGGCGTGTGCCTCGGCGTCCTTGACCATGCGGTCGATCTCCTCCTTGGAGAGCGCCGAGCCGCCGGAGATGGTGATCTTCTGCTCCTTGCCGGTGCCGCGGTCCTTCGCCGTCACGTGGACGATGCCATTGGCGTCGATGTCGAAGGTCACCTCGATCTGCGGCACGCCACGCGGGGCGGGGGCGATGCCGGAGAGCTCGAAGGTGCCCAGCGGCTTGTTCTGCTGCGCCATCTCGCGCTCACCCTGGAAGACCTGAATCAGCACGCTCGGCTGGTTGTCCTCAGCGGTCGAGAACACCTCGGAACGCTTGGTCGGGATCGCGGTGTTGCGCTCGATGAGCTTGGTGAACAGACCACCCTTGGTCTCGATGCCCAGGCTGAGCGGCGTGACGTCAATGAGCAGGACGTCCTTGCGCTCGCCCTTGAGGACACCGGCCTGCAGGCTGGCGCCCAGGGCAACGACCTCGTCCGGGTTGACACCCTTGTTGGGCTCCTTGCCGCCGGTGAGCTTCTTGACCAGCTCGGAGACGGCCGGCATACGGGTGGAACCGCCCACGAGGACGACGTGGTCGATGTCGCCGACGGAGATGCCAGCGTCCTTGATCACGTTGTTGAAGGGCTGCACGCAGCGGTCCAGGAGGTCCTTGGTCATCTGCTCGAACTGGGCGCGGGTGAGCGTCTCGTCGAGGTGGATGGGGCCGTTCTCGGACATCGAGAGGTACTGCATGGAGATCGTCGTGCTGGACGCGCTGGAGAGCTCCTTCTTGGCCTGCTCCGCCGCGTCGCGCAGACGCTGCATGGCGATCTTGTCCTTGGACAGGTCGACACCAGTGGTGTTCTTGACCGTGGTGAGCAGGTGGTTGACGACCCGCTCGTCCCAGTCGTCGCCACCGAGCTGGTTGTCACCGCTGGTCGCGCGCACCTGAATGGTCGCGAAGCCGTCCTCGGGGTCCTTGCCGACCTCGAGCAGGGAGACATCGAAGGTGCCACCACCGAGGTCGAAGACGAGGATGAGCTCGTCCTCCTTGCCCTTGTCCAGGCCGTAGGCCAGGGCCGCAGCGGTCGGCTCGTTGACGATGCGCAGGACGTTCAGCCCCGCGATCTCACCGGCCTCCTTGGTCGCCTGACGCTCGTGGTCGTCGAAGTACGCGGGGACGGTGATGACCGCGTCGGTCACCGTCTCACCGAGGTAGGCCTCGGCGTCGCGCTTGAGCTTCTGGAGGATGCGGGCGCTGATCTCCTGGGGGGTGTAACGCTTGCCGTCGACGTCATCGGACTTCCAGTCGGTGCCCATGTGGCGCTTGACCGAGCGGATGGTCCGGTCGGCATTGGTCACGGCCTGGCGCTTGGCGATCTCGCCGACGAGGACCTCACCGCCCTTGCTGAAGGCGACGACGGAGGGGGTGGTGCGTCCGCCTTCGGCGTTCGCGATGATCGTGGGTTCGCCACCCTCGAGGACGGCGACAGCTGAGTTGGTGGTGCCGAGGTCGATACCGACTGCACGTGCCATTGTTCGTGGTTCTCCTTGGTGAGAGTTGAGTGTTCTTGGCTCAAGTTAGAACGAGGGGTATGCCGTGTGCAACTCCTGCGCGCCAAACTTGCGTCTGGTTGGCTCAACTCTCAAGGTCGCGGGGATGTTCCCGGGGCGTGACATTCGGTCGGCACAGGCTCCGCGAGGGGGTGTACACCGGCAAACGAGCCGGGCCCGCCCCGCCCTCAAGATGGGGACGATCGGCCCCAAGTCACTGCGCGAAAGGGGCATTCGAGCGCGACCCCGCCCGAGATTGGCGACCCTGCCGAATGCCTACCTACCCGAGCACCGGCACCGGCGCTCTGGCCGCGCGACGACAGGTTGGCTCAGGGTGGTCGATCAAGACGTCGATCCTCGCTGCTGAAGACGTCAATCTGGACGGCTGTGCCGAACTCTTGGCTCGCGATACGGCCGGCTACCTGTGGCTGTACCCGGGCGCCTGCAATGGCGGATTCAAGCCGAGGGTTCGGATCGGTTCGGGCTGGCAGCAGTTCACCGGGTTGACCATGCGTGGGCCGATGCTGGGCGGCCTGACCATCGTGAATCCGCTGAGCACCCGAATGCAGCGACCTAGTGACAGACCACGCAGTGTTCGGCCGTGGTGTTCTCGCGCCAGGCGCGTTCGGTGATCTGGCGCAACACGTCCACGTCCACGTCGGCCAACGTCGTGATGTAGAGGCAGACGCGCCCAGTCGAGTGCTTGCCGAGCCGCGCTAGCAATAGGTCACTCGCGGCGTCCTCGGTCAACACGTAGAGCACCAGCTTCGCCGCCCGGGGCGAAAAGGAGATTGCGGGCATATCGCCTTCTCGCCCACTGGCATACCGGTAATGCAGATGCCCAAACCCGATGATGGACGGCCCCCACATCACCGCCGGTTGCCCGGAAACCTCACTCATCAGCCCCACGAGCGACTCGGCATCGCCTCGACGCACGGGGTTGGTGACACTGTCGAGGAAGTCGCTGACGGGGCGGCCGGTGGGCAGCGTCGGCATGCTCAAACCATCGCAGAACTCGCCCACGCTGTCATCGGCTGACCGGGTGGAATCCGCCCGCCGAGCACGGCGCGGGCCAACCGAGACCCCTTGATGCGAGACATTCGCATGGGAATCTCTGCGCGCCGTGCGGATGCGTGTTCAGATCTTGATGGAGGGGCCACGTGGCACACGCCAACTCGGACCAACCCCGGTACGACCAGACCGGACCAATAAGCCGCCGCGCCGTCGCGCGCGGCGCTGCCTGGACCATCCCGGTGATCGCCACGGCAACGGCCGCGCCGGCATATGCCGTGAGCCCCTGCGCGACGCATGGCACCGCCACCGCGACGGCACCCGGCATCCCGGTCATCGTGACCGTCCCCACCCAGTGCCTCATTAGTTACACCGTGATTGCGGGATCCGGCGGCCGCAGCGGTGGTGGCGGCGCCCGGCTCACCGGGACCTTCGTCGTCACTGGCAGTGCCACCACTGCATCCCTCGCTCTCATCCCCGGCGGTGGTGGCACGTCCGGTGGCGGGAGCACGCCAGGAACCGGTGGGCTCGGATACGGCCGCGGAGGCAACTCCCCCGGTGGCAATGCCGGAACGCGCGGCGGCGGGGGCGGTGGATCGGCCATTCTGCTGGGAGCGGTCTCAAGCAACAAGCCCTTGGTCGTCGCGGGGGGCGGCGGCGGCGGCAACGGCACCTTTACGAACGCCTTGATTGGCGGCCCTGCAATCGCCGTCAACCCAGGTTTCGCAACCGGGACCGACGGCGGCCCGTCACCGGTTCAACTCGCGAGCGGCGGGCCAGCCAGCGTGACAAACACCGCCTTGGATCAAAAGGTCACCGCCATACTCCCGGGCGGCAGTTCCGGGTCGGGTGCGACCGGTGGAGCGGGCGCAAACCCCGCGGCCGGGACGCTGACCTATACCGCCGCGCACACCGAAGTCGTGGGGTTCCTCCTGACCGGCGTAGCCGGGGGCAGCAACGGTACAGGCGGACAGGGAGGCGGCAATGGCGGGGATTCGGTGCTGTATGCCACCCAACCCACATCCCCGGCGGGCTACCTCGCCACCACCTACGGCTGGTCACCCACTCCCGGCGGCGGCGGGGGTGGCGGCTATGCCGGAGGGGGTAGCGGCGGCACCCTAGCGATCAGTGGCAACAGCTACTTCTTAGGCATGGGAAGCGGAGGCGGCGGCGGTAGCAATTACACCGGTGGCCAGTCGGGGCTGCCCGGCACGGTCACTGGCGGCTCTGTCACCGTCAGCAGTAGCGGCGTTCAGCCAGCAACCGTCGGTGCCGTCAACGGCGCCAACGGCTCAGTGACGATTACCTGGTAACCGCACCTAGGGTGGGCCCATGACGGCCCGCACCATCGCTCAACGGATCGCCCCAGACCTCAAGGCGATCCGGCGCGAGATCCATGCTGACCCAGAGATCGGGTTGAGGCTACCCCGCACCCAACGCCGCATCCTCGACGCCCTGGCCGGGCTCGACCTCGAGATCACCCTGGGCGACTCGCTCGACTCTGTGGTCGCTGTGCTGCGTGGGCGTGGGCTCCCGGCCGGGGGAAGCACCCGCCCCTCGGTCCTATTGCGCGCAGACATGGATGCCCTCCCCGTCGATGAACTCGTCGACCTCTCGTATGCCGCGACCAATGGCGCCATGCACGCCTGCGGCCACGACCTCCACGTCGCCGGGCTGGTCGGTGCCGCACGCATCCTGCACGAGCTGCGCGATGACCTGGCGGGCGATGTCGTCTTCATGTTCCAGCCGGCCGAGGAAGGCCCCGGTGGTGCCGCGCCCATGGTCGCCGAGGGAGTCCTCGACGCGAGCGGCACTCGGGTGTCGGCGGCATACACCGTCCATGTGGTCTCCAGCGACTATCCGTGCGGGACCTGGTGGGGCCGGCCCGGGCCGATCATGGCGGCCGCCGATGAAGCCATCATCACGGTGCACGGGCAAGGTGGGCATGGGTCCACCCCTCACCAAGCGCTGGACCCGGTGCCGGTTGCCTGCGAGATCGTGCTGGCACTGCAGACCATGGTGACGCGCACGTTCTCGGTCTTCGACCCGGTGGTGGTCACGGTGGGGGTCATCCGCGCGGGGACCAAGGACAACATCATCCCGGACACCGCGCGGATAGAGGCGACGGTGCGGACCTTGTCCCACGAGAACCGCACCGCGATCCAGTCCCGCATCACGACCTTGGCCACCAAGATCGCCGAAGCGCACGGCATGACCGCGGAGGTGGACTACCGCGCGACGTACCCCGTGACCGTCAACCACGATGAGGAGTTCGCCTTCGCCCAAGGAGTTGCCGTCGATCTGTTCGGGGAGAACCGCTGGGTCAATATGCCGGAGCCCGAGTTGGGCTCGGAAGACATGAGCGTGGTGCACGAGCAGGTGCCGGGCGCGTACCTCTTCCTCGGCGCGGCCGTTGGCGAGCCCAGCGAATGGGAGACCAATCACTCTCCGCGGGCGGCCTTCGATGATGCCGTGTTACCGGATGCCGCGGCATTCCTCGCCGAATGCGCGCTGCGACGACTGAGGGCTGAGCCCAGCGGCGCTTCCAGAAAAGCCGTTTAGAGTCCTCCCGTGGCCTTTCCCTATCTCGAGGACCTGGTGCGATACCTCACCGGGTTGGATCTCCCGCTACCCATCCCGATGTTCGGCCTGAGCTTGGTCATCGCGGTGATGATCGCCGTGCACGCCATGCGCGTCGAGCTCCGGCGCCTCTGGGATGGCGGAGAGCTCCAGAATCCGGCTGCCGTCAGCCCTCGCGTGACATCCCGAGAGCAACTTGAGGACTTCGTTACGAGCTTCGGACTGTGGATGCTCTTCACCGGGGTCGCCGGCGCCCGGCTGTTTTCGATCCTGGAGAACCTGCCCGCGCTCTTTGCTGACCCTGCCTCGGTGATCTTCACGCGTTCCGGATTCAATGTCATCGGCGGCCTGGTCGTGGCGACCCTGGTGGGAATCTGGCTGATTCGCCGGGCAGGCTTGAAGGTGCTGCCGGCGATGGATGCCGCCGGACCCGCCATGATGCTCGGCTACGCCTTGGGCCGAATCGGCTGCCAAATCTCCGGCGACGGCGACTGGGGCCTCACGGCCAATATGGCGGCCAAGCCGTCCTGGCTGCCCACCTGGCTGTGGGCACAGACGTACGAGGGCAACATCTTGGGCGAGACCATCCCCGCGCCCGGTGTGTACCCCACCCCGATCTGGGAGATCACCGTCGGGCTCCTGCTCTTTGCCCTGCTGTGGCGACTGCGCGCCCACCCCTTCACCAAGGGCTGGCTCTTCGCCCTGTATGTCGTGCTGGCCAGTCTGGAGCGCCTGTGGATCGAGCCGCTGCGGGTCAACGAGCGCTACGGCCCGTTCGACGCTTCGCAGGCGCAGTACCTCTCCGCCATCGCCCTCGTCGTGGGGCTGGTCTTCCTGGTCCGACTTAGTCGCCGGCGGCAGGTGACGCCAGCGGACGCCGAAGTCGCGCCCTGATCCGGCGCTACGAGCGCACCACAAGGGCCCCGGGGTCGACCACGAAACGCAAGACCGACGCAGTGACAAGGTCGTCCCCGTCGACTTGGACCAGTTGAGTCGGCTGGACCCGCACGACCACCTCACGACCACGACGCCGAGTCAGGTGCGGTCCGCCATTCTCGCGTCGCGTGAGTACCCGCGTCGCCATCGTGGCCCACTGCGCCAACGTCCGCGGTGACACCCGGGCGACATCCAGCACGCCATCGTCTACGGCGGCCTCGGGCAGCAGCACCATGCCACCGGTGAGGCGACCACAGTTGCCGACCACGACCGTCCGGGTCCCTCGGGTCTTGCCCACCCGGCCATCGAGCTCGATCCCGGCCTGGAATGGCGCATCCCGCAGGTGCTTGCTGGCACTGACGACATAGGCCGCCCAGCCGACCTTGGCCTTCACCTCCTCGGGGGCATCAACCATGATCTGGGCGTCAAAGCCCAGGCCCGCCATCACCGTGAAGGCATGCACATTGGGGTCGTCGCGGAGCTCGGCAGGGTTCGGGTGGGCTCGTTGCTCCTGCGTGGGATCGATGATCAGCCAACCGATGTCGATCGCCCGATTGCGACCGGTCAGGGCGGTGATCATCGCCGTCTCGAGCCGGGCCACGGGAGCGCCGACATTGCGGGCCAACAGGTTGCCGGTCCCCCCAGGAAGCAGCCCGAGCGGAACCCCGGTCCCAGCGAGCACCTCCGCAACCGCGCGGACCGTCCCGTCACCCCCGAGCACGCAGACCAGACGCGCCCCCGCCTGCAGGGCCGCGCGGGTCTGCCCAAAGCCGGGGTCCTGCGCAGTCGTCTCGACCCATCGGGGTGCCGGAAAGCCGACGTCATCCGCGACCCGGTCGATTCTGCGCCGCACGGCTGGCAGGTTCTCAAACTTGGTCGGGTTGACGATGACCACGACCGACGAGGACCTGCTCACAGGGCCGAATCTACTCTCCCCACAACGACATCCGAGCCGCGTCCAGGCATAGTTGACCTATGCCGCCGCGCCAACCCGGAGAGCCCCTTGCCCGCAGTTCGCGCGATCTCGTGGCAGCGGCCAACGCCCGCGTGCGATCCAGGAGTCCGCACGAGGTCGCGGCACTGCTCCAGGACCCCAGTGTTCTGGTGGTGGATATCCGCGACCCACGCGAGTTGGCGCGTGAGGGCTTGATTCCCGGGGCCTTCCGCGCCCCGCGAGGCATGCTCGAGTTTTGGGTCGACCCGCAAAGCCCGTACTACAAGCCTGCTCTGGACGACGGTCGGACGCTCATCCTGTACTGCGGCAGCGCCTGGCGCTCAGCGTTGGCCGCGGCCGCCTTGACCGACATGGGGCGCGATGACGTCGAGCACCTCGAAGGCGGGTTCACTGCGTGGAAGGCGGCTGGTCTGCCGGTCGACCAGCCCAACGAAGGCCCCCACGATCCCGCCACGACGGCAGGTCGATCACCGCAACCGCCGCCGTCGGCATAGGCACCCACTCCCCCGTCAGGGACCGCACCAGCTCCTCGACCGCCGGATTGTGGCTGACCACGGCCGCAACGGACAGCTCCCGGGGCAGCGCGCGCACCACCTCAACCAGGTCATCGCCGGAGAAGGTGTAGGCCGCCTCATCGAAAACCTGCCGTGCGGCATACGGCAGTTGCGCGCTCACGAGCTCCCAGGTCTCCCGGGCTCGCTGCGCCACCGAGACCACGGCCAACTCGATCGGCTCGACCTCCTCGGCAATCCAGCGACCCGACTCCGGCGCCTGTCGCCGCCCGCGCGCGGCCAACGGCCGGTGGCGATCATCGGCTGGGACATCCCAGTCCGACTTCGCATGACGGATGACGACCAACGTGGGCATTACGCCAGGTTCCAGTACCACCGAGGCTGACGCAAGAGGGCTACTGCCACCAATGTGCCTTACCGTCGATGTGTGAGGTGGACACGGCGGCGGATCGCGGGGGTGTTGGGCATCGCCGCGGCGTTGGCCCTTGCGCCCTACGCGTGGGTGCGCGTAGCGGCCGTGGGGCACATCTACACGGTGTCGCAGGCGCCCTCAGCGCCAGTCGCAATCGTCTTCGGTGCCGGGATCTACCCCGACGGCACGCCGATGCTCTTCCTCACCGCACGCCTGGACGTGGCGCGTGAGCTGTATGCCGCAGGCAAGGTGCGTGCCATCCTCGTCAGCGGCGATAACAGCACGGCCGACTACGACGAGCCGACCGCGATGCAGACCTATCTCGTGGAGCACGGCATTCCCGCTGACAAGGTGGTCCGCGACTTCGCCGGGCGCGACACCTACGACTCGTGTGTGCGCGCCCGCCGGATCTTCGGGGTCGAGCGAGCCTTGGTGGTCAGCCAGGGCTACCACGTGCCGCGAGCCGTGGCCATCTGTCGTGCAGTCGGCATTGACGCCGACGGGGTCGGCGACTGGACGACCCAACACCTGTGGGGGCTCTCCCGAGGTGGCTCGCTGCGCGAGGTCGCCGCATCCCCCAAAGCTGTCTTTGACCTCATCACCGGACGTGAACCGATCCTGGGCGCACCTGAAGATAGCCTCCAGCGGTCGCTGAATTCGGGATCGCCCTGATCACCGAGTTGGGGACTTCCGTCTCGACCTCGCGGCGGAAACCGGCCGTTTCCCCACAGGTCAGCTCGTGGCCGACGCCGACGTGGAGGCCGGCACCGGATGAGTCTCGCGAGCGCGCAGCCAGGGAATGACTGCGGCCAGCGTGACCGCCCCGGTGATCGCGAAAGCCAGTTGATAGCTCCCCCGGTCGACGAGCACGCCCGCGATGATCGGGCCGACGATGGAGCCCAGGTCGGCACTCATTTGGTATGCCGCGAGCGCGGGCCCGCCATTGCGCTCTCGGCCGATGACGTCGGCGATCGAGGCCTGCTGGGCAGGGTTGAGCGTCCCGGCGCCCAGTCCCGCAACCACGGAAAGGACCACAAGCATCACGAGATTGGTGGCCAACCCCGTTGCGGCGGTCGCCAGCCCGCTGACGATCAGGCCCGCGATGATGAAGGGCCTGCGGCCAATCGCATCCGAGCGACGACCGGCGACAGTCAGCCCCGCAGCATTGCCGGCAGCGAATACCGCGAGCGCCATTCCGGCGACCCAGGGTGCCTTGCCGATCACGGCGGTCGCGAAGAGCGGGAGGATGGCATTGCGTACCCCGAAATTCGCCCAGCCGTTGGCCAGTGCCGATCCGATACCCGCGCGATACGCGCTATCGCGCCAGGCCTCACGGGCGGTCAGCACCGGCAGCACGGGGGCACCGTCGGCTGGGCGCAATGCGCTCGGCTGGATCGCCAACGCCACGATCGCCGCGGCGATGAGCAGTGCCACGGAATACACCAGGAAAGGCACCCGCAGGCCGAGATTTCCCAGCAGCCCACCGACGACCGGGCCAGTGACACCACCGATAAGGAAAGCCGAGGCGTAGGCAGAGGACACCCGGGCACGGATCGTCGGCGGCGCGATGCGCACCAGCAGAGCGACAGCCGAGACGGTGAACATCGTCGACCCAATCCCGCCCAGGCCGCGGAAGATCACCAACTGGGTGTAGTTCTGCGCGAATGCCGTGGCGCCGGTGGAGATTGCGACGATGAGCAATCCGATCAAGTAGACCGGACGTTCACCGAGCCGAGCAATCAACCGCCCTCCGCCGGGCGCGAAGACCAAACGGAAGAAGGCGAAGACGCTCACCACGATGGAACTCGCCGTGGCGCCCACGCCGAAGCTCTGGGCGAACTGCGGGAGGACAGGGGTGATGAGCCCAAAGCCGACCGCGATGACGAAGGCCGCCGCGATGAGAACCCAGATCTCCCGAGGAATGCGTTCGCGTTCCTGAGTCATGCCGCACCGCCAAGGCGAGCGCGCTGCTGGCCATCTGCGGTGAAATTGCTCGGCGCCAGCCAGGTGTCCAGGCGCGACCGCAGGGACGGCCATTCACTATCGAGGACGGCGTACCAGGCGGTGTCGCGATTGCGACCCTTGGTGACGACATGGTGACGGAAGACGCCCTCGAGCCGATAACCAAGACGCTCCGCCGCTGCGCGGGAGGGCGCGTTGAGTGCGTCGCACTTCCATTCGAGCCGCCGATAACCCAGGTCGTCAAAGACATGGCCCATGACCAGCCGCTGAGCCTCGGTCGCCGCGACCGTCCGCTTCAGCCGCGACCCGAGCGCGATCCAGCCGACCTCAATCACGCCATTCGCGGCATCGGCGCGCAGCAGGCTGAGCATTCCTTGCGCGGCGCCTGCCATCATCACGGCATACGTGTAATAGCCAGCCGAGCGCTGGGGCAGCAGGAGGCGGACCTCATCAACACTGCGGGGTCGCTCCGCTGGGAGATAGGTCCAGTGGGCGTCGTCGGTGTCGGCATATGCCGACCACAGGTCAGCCAGGTGAGCCTCGGTGAGGGCGATGAGCGAGCAGGTACGTCCCAGGAGCGAAGTCATCGGCGGCGTTGCCCGAGGCTGCCAACCAGGAACCTGCGCGCCGACGGGCTGACCCAGCTCGTTGAGCTGCGTCGTCACCGCCGTCCGGCCTGGCTGGTCACCCGATCGGGCCGCACTTTGAGAATGATCCGGCCCTGCGGACCCACCGGGTTCGGGTAGTCGCGGCCGAGGTACTTCCTGGAGAGCGCGTCAATGTGATCGCGAGCCTCCTGACCGCCGACCGTCTCGACGACCTCGCCGCGCACCTCGATCCAGTCCCAGTCGCTCTCGCGGGAGACCAGCAGCACCGTCATGCGCGGGTTGCGGGCGACATTCTTGGCGCGCTGTCGCTGCGGTTCGGTGTTGATCAGCACGTAATCGTCATCGCAGTCGACCCACAAGGGCATCGCCTGGAACGAGCCATCGGGCATCTGGGTGACGACGGTCGCCAAGGTGGTGGTCTTGGCCAACCGGTGCAGGTCAGGGTCGAGAGCCATGCCGGTCAGCCTAACCCGGCCTCAGTACGGTCGATCTAGGCCGGGCTCAGAGCAAGGCGCTCTCGGGCAGATCGAACCAACGCAGGTGCTCAAAGTCCTCACCCAGTTTGGCCGATGGGGCATCGAGGTCCGGCGGCGTGGCCTGCGCCAGGATGCGCTCCCCATCGCGCAGATGCTCGGCCAGCAATTCCTCACCGCCGCGCAGGGAGGTGGCCGGCACCTGCAAGGTGCCGTCCGCGGCATACGTGATGTCCATGAGGCGGATCGGTGGCTCCACCACCCCGTCGCGGTGGCGCCAACGGCCGGTGACCGGATCGAAAAGGTAGTCGCCCAGGAGCCGCCAGCCGTCGCGAGCCACCAGGCGCACGGCCTCGATGACGTAATCGGCGACGGTGTCGGAGATGAAGTAGTTGAAGTTCACCCGCACCCAGCCGGGCTTGATGCCCTCGCATCCTCCGGTGATCTCGCGCTCGAACTCATGGGAGCGCTCGATGTCGATGCCGAGGAGCCGATGGCCATAGGGGCCGGCGCACGAGCACCCGCCACGGGACTGGATACCGAAGAGGTCATTGAGCACCGCCACGACGAAGTTGTGGTGGAGGTAGTTGCCTGAGGGCGCCCGCACCACGAAGGACATGATCGAGAGGCGGTGGGCGTCGACATTGCCGAGGATCTCGATGGCTGGTTCATCCCGCCATGCCGCCACGGCCCGCCGGAAGAATTCATCCTCGCGGGCGCGGATGGTCTCGACGCCGACGGCCTCCTTGAGCTGGAAAACCAGCCCCGCACGCACGGCCTCGATGATCGCCGGGGTGCCGCCCTCCTCGCGGTGGGCGGGGTCGGAGAGGTAGGCGTGGTCCTCGGGGTTGACGTAAGCGACCGTTCCACCGCCGGGCACATCGGGGACGCGATTGCGGAAGAGCTCGCGTCGCGCGACCAACAGGCCCGGAGTGGCGGGGCCGCCGATGAACTTATGCGGCGACAAGAAGATGGCGTCCTTGTATGCCGCGGGCTCACCTTGTGGGGCAGCCATCTCGATGTCGACATAGGGCGCGGCTGCCGCGAAGTCCCAAAACGCTAGTGCGCCATACTCGTGCAGCAGGGTCGAGATGCCGTGCGTATCCGAGACGATGCCGGTGACATTGGAGGCGGCACTGAAGGAGCCGATCTTGAGCGGGCGAGCGGCATACTCCTGCAGGCGATTTCGCAGGTCATCCTGGCAAACTCCGCCGTCGGCGTCCTGTTTGATCGGCACGACATCGGCGATCGTCTCGCGCCACGAGACCTCGTTGGAATGGTGCTCGTAGGGGCCGATGAAGACCACAGGCCGCTGCTCTGCGGGGATCTGTTGGGAGAGCTGCCAGCGATCCTCGAGTTCGCTGGGGATGCGCAGTCCGAGGACCCCGATGAGTTTGGCGATGGCGCCGGTGCATCCGGATCCGGCAAAGATCACCACCGTGTCGTCGTCACCGCCGACCGCACGGCGGATGATTTCGCGCGCGTCCTCGCGCAGGCGGGTGGTTTGCAGCCCGGTACCGCTGGATTCGGTGTGCGTGTTGGCGTACGCGGGCAGGACCTCGTCGCGGATGAAGTCCTCGATGAAGGAGAGCGCGCGACCGCTGGCGGTGTAGTCCGCATAGGTCACGCGGCGTGCGCCATACGGAGTGACCATCACGTGATCGTCGCCGATGACGCTTTCACGAATGCGTCGCAGCAGCGGGTGCTCTGCCGGGTTCGTCATGCCGTCCAGAGTCTCACGTCTTCCCCTATGACCTCGACGCTCACCGATCCGGCCCCCACTTGCCCCACTCCACCTCACCCGCCTCAACTTTCCCGCCTGATGCCGGAACCTTGACGTTGGGGCCCCTTACAATCGGCCCCAACCGAGGGTTTCCCGCCCCAGGCGGGAAAGTTGAGGCGCCCAGCGGGTCCATATGCCGCCCACAGCGAGCGTCCAGCGCACCCGCGCATCCTGAGGACTCACCATCCACGCACTCCGAAGGGACAGACATGCCCACCTCACCGCTCAATGCCGCCCGCACCTGGTCCGTGGCCCTCCTCGCCGGAGGAGCCGTGGGGGCCAGCGCCGTGGGATTCCACTTGGCGAACAGTCAGCTGGACGCTGACTCGGCGACCCAGTCGTCACCGCAAAGCCAGAGCCAGGCCGGTCCCGTACCCGGCCAGCAGGGTCAGCGGCAGTCCAATAGCACTTCGGGCTTCGCGCCGGTCGCTCCGCCGCAGGGGGCCGCCCCGGCCGGACCAGGCGCGGCTGCTCAGGGTGGCGGACCGGCCGGCGGACACACGAGCTCGGCCGGATCCTGACCCCCAAGCGCCCCGACTCAGCGCGCCCACTCGGAAGCCACAAACACCACATGGGCAGTCCACAGGAAGTGCACAAGCGCGACCTCCAGAGTTGACGATATCGGCGAGAGCACTCGCCGATATCACCGGAAGAGAGAGCATCATGAGCACCCCACGAGCCCTGAATCGCGCCAAGGCCTGGACCGCTGGAGCCATGCTGGCCGCCACCTTGGTGACCGGCGGGGTCGGTCTCACGCTCATCCAGGATTCCTCAACGGGCGCCGACACCTCCGGCACGGCCGCCCAGTCGACCGCGACCACAGCCGGGTCATCCACCACTGACAGCTCGTCCAGCTCGTCCACGTCGTCCACGTCCTCCACCACCGACAGTTCGTCGAGCACGTCATCCTCCGGCTTCAGCTCCACCTCGGGGATTACGGAGAGTTCCTCGAGCGCCCAAACCACGACGAATGGGTCGTGACGGCCATGGCCACCACCACCGCTCGTGCCAGTGCTGACTCACTGATCACCAGTTCGACGTTTCGCGCGATCGGCACGACCCATCGCATTCTCGTGACGGACCCAGCAGCGCTGGCCCAGGCCACCCTCATCGCCAAGGATCACCTGGCCGATCTCGACCTCGCCGCCTCGCGCTTCCGGCCCGACTCCGAGGTCAGCCGACTCGCCGCCCGCGCAGAGCATGGACCGGCCACCACGTGGGCATCACCGGTGTTCGTCGCCTACCTGCGGGCAGCTCTGCACGCGGCGCGCATCACCGACGGCTTGGTCGATCCCACCGTGGGCCGAGGCGTTGTGGCGTCCGGCTATGACGGCGATATCGACAGCGTGCGTGCACGCACCACGTATGCCGCGGGCACCGCGGGCGCCGCCGTCCCCGGCTGGCAGAGCGTCACGATCGACGAAGCCACGGATGCCGTCCGAGTGCCGCAGGGCTGCCTCATTGATCTCGGTGCGACCGCCAAAGCGTATGCCGCCGACAACATCGCTGCCCGCCTGGCGGAGCGGCTGCCCGGCGGCTTCCTCGTCAACCTCGGTGGTGATATCGCCGTGAGTGGCGTTGCCCCGCACGGGGGTTGGCGGATCGGGGTCGAGGCCGCCGATGGCAGCATCCTGCAGGTCATCGTCAGCACCGGCCAGGCCGTGACCACGAGTTCGACCCGGCTGCGGACCTGGACCTTGCAGGGCGAATCGACCGGCCACCACATTCTCGATCCCCGAACGGGCCGAACCGCGGCCACCATCTGGGCCCAGGTGACCTGCGTGGCCGCCAACGCCCTTGAGGCCAATGCCGCCTCCACCGCAGCCATCATCCTGGGGCTGGACGCGCCAGATTGGCTGCAGCGCAACGGCATTCCGGCACGACTCGATGGCATCGACGGAACGATGGTCACCACACCCGGCTGGCCGGATCCACGTGAGATTACTGGGAGGGCATCATGAACGAGGCACTCTGGTACGCCTCTCGGGCCACCGGCGTGGCAAGCATCGTGCTGCTCACGGCAGTGAGCGTCCTCGGGGTCGTCACCTCTGGCCGCCGACGGCCACACGGCGACCAGGCGACCATCGTGATGGCGCTGCACCGTTGGCTTTCGCTCGGCATGGCGGCATTCCTCACCGTGCACGTGGGAACGGCGATCGCCGAGACCTACGTCTCGATCGACCTGATCTCCGCCATCGTGCCGTTCACGAGCGAGTACGCCCGTGCTTGGGTCGGACTAGGCACCCTCGCGATCGACATCCTGGCGGCGGTCATAGCCACCTCATGGCTACGCCCTCGGCTCCCCGAGCGCACTTGGAAGGCCGTGCATTGGCTCTCCTACCTGCTCTGGCCTGCCGCGCTCGTACACGGATTCATGCTCGGAACCTCGGATCAGCCGATTCTCCGATTCGTCACCGTGCTCTGCGCAGCGGTCGGTGCCGGTGCCATCGGCTGGCGGGCCACCACCTCCCATCACGACCGCGACCGCCGTCGCGACGTCCTTGTTCAGGAGTGGTCATGACCCTCATCGAGCAGCTTGATGCCTCGGGGCTCACCGGGCGGGGCGGTGCCGCTTTCAGCACTGGCACCAAGGTGCGGGCCGCCATCGAGAATCGGGCCGCCCTCATCGTGAATGCCTGCGACGGCGAAATCGGCGCAACCAAGGATGCCTGGGTGGTCGAGAACCACCTCGCGGACCTGGTCCAGGGCGCGAAGTTGATCGCTCCCGGACGTCTCGGTGGAATTCGGTATGCCGCACACCGCGGCTCGGCCACCGCCTCGCGGTTGGCGGCTGCGGGACTCGAGGTTCTCGAGGTTCCGCACCGATACGTGTCCTCGGAGGAGAGTGCCCTGATCTCCTTGGCCAGCGGTCAGTTGGCCCGACCCATGACCAAGCGCACGCCCTTCGTTTATGGAGGGCGAGATGTGCAGGGCCGGCAAGTCGCGCCGACCGTCGTGCTCAACGCCGAAACTGTATGGCGGGTGGCCCAGATTGCGGATCGCGGATCGGCCTGGTTCCGATCGTTTGGAACTCCCACCGAACCCGGGCCTCGCCTCGTGACCATTGGCGGCTCGGTGCACTCGCCGGGGGTCTTTGCCGCCGCGGCCGGCATACCACTGGCCGATCTGCTCCGAGCGGCGGGCGCGGCCGGCGCGGAGGGCGCGGGCGGCATCCCGGGCCCGGTCTGGCTGGGCGGGCTCGGGGGCTTCTTCCTCACCGAGGCGGAGGCGGCCGGCGCCATCTGGTCCAACGCCGGGCTCGCGGCATACGGCGGGTCCACCGGCCCGGGAGTCATCAACGTCCTGGCTCCCGACCGCTGTCCACTTGCGCAGGTGTCATCACTGTTGTCCTATGCCGCAGGCGAATCCGCCGGGCAATGCGGACCGTGCATGTTCGGGCTCCCGGCGGTGTCGGCTCAGTGGGCCGAGCTGATCGCCCGTCCCACCTCGCGCGCCGTAGACCAGTTCAGCGCGCGGGTCGATCTGCTGATCGGGCGGGGTGCCTGCCGATTCCCGGACGGCGTGGCCGGCATGGTCCGCAGCGCCCTGCGGGTCTTCGGGCAGCATCTCGCCGAGCATGCAGCCGGGAACTGCCCACTCGAAGGGAAGGTCGCTCATGCCTACCTCGCCTGATCGTCAAGCCGAGATCCGCATCGATCGCATCGCCTGCTCGGCTCACGGCATTTGCGCCAGTCTGCTGCCGCGGGACATTCAGTTGGACGAGTGGGGCTACCCGGTCATCGCGAATGCTGCCGTTGACCCCGCCGAGGGCGAGACCGCGATCCGGCTCTGTCCGGCACGCGCGCTCTATTGGGCCGGCACCTGACAGACACGGGCCCCGCCCGCTGGTCCCGCCCGCGCGCCATACCGGCGAATCCCGCGCGCGCCCTACCCGCCAATCCCGCGCGCGCCCTACCCGCCAATCCCGCGCGCGCCCTACCGGCGAATCCCATCCGCCTCAACTTTTCCGCCTAGGGAGAGAACCTTCTGGTTAGGGCCCCTTAGAAGGGGCCCTAACCAGAAGGTTCCGGCATCAGGCGGGAAAGTTGAGGCGCGTGAGGTAGGAAAGCGGCGAACTTGAGGCGCGTGAGGTGGGAAAGCGGCGGCGAACGGGAGGCTACGGGAGCGCAAGAAGCCGCCGATGTATCCCTTTGCGTGCGCCATTCGTCTATGTGGTCGACGGGCTTGAAGCGCAAGCCCGCGGCATACGCAAAGGACAGCAATCATGGGCAAGAACGTCGGCCAGACCGACAAGGTCATCCGCATCGTCGTCGCGATCATTGCGGCCATCGCGGCCTTCATGACCGGCGGCACCCTGGGCATCGTGCTCTGGATCGTTGCAGCGGTCATGCTGGTCACCGGCCTGGTGGGATTCTGCCCGCTGTACCGGCTCTTCGGCATCAGCACCCGCTCGGCCGACCAGGCCTGATCCGACAGGGGCTGATCCGCCCAGGGCTGATCCACGTCTCCTAGGCTCGGCGGTATGCCGCTCGACACCACCGACCTGATCGACGAGATCCCTGGACTGGTCAGGTACGCCCGGTACCTCACCGGTGACCTGAACTCAGCTGAGGATCTCGTCCAAGACACCCTTGAGCGGGCACTGCGCAGCGCGGACACCTTCCAAGGCCAGTCCGCGCTGCGCACCTGGCTCCACCGGGTGATGCACCATCGCTTCATCGACCTGCAGCGGGCGAAGTCGGCTGATCCGGTGCCGGATGAGGTGATCGGCGCTGAAATCGAGCGGTCCTGGCAGGACGACGACTACACCGTTGACCCGCAGACCGTGATCGCGCGGGCCGCCGACCGTGACGACCTCTTGGACGCGCTGGTGCATCTGCCCGCCATTCTGCGGGCGGCGGTCATCCTGCACGACCTCGAAGGACTGACCTCAGCCGAGGTCGCCGAGATTTCGGAGGTCAGCCTGCCGGCCGCAAAACAACGGTTGCGGCGCGGCCGGGCCATGATCATCGACCTACTCGCCGACGAGGCTCGGCGTCGAGCAAGCACGGGGGTGCCAATGCGGTGTTGGAAAGCTCGATCGCGGATCGGCGACTACCTCGACGACGAACTGACCGCTGGCGAGCGCAGCGCACTCGAAACTCACCTCAGTGGGTGTCCAACCTGTCCAGGCCTGTATGCCGCAGTGGTGGGAGTCACCGATGCTGTGGGCCGACTGCGGGATCCGGACTCGGTCGTACCACCGGAGATGGCCGAGCGGCTGCGGATCACTGTGCAGGAGCAACAGCGCGGCTCGGGTGGGCGATCAGGTCGGTAAGGATCTCCAGGGCGCGGTCTGCGGCCGGATGCGGCGCCCCAAGGTCGCGCCGGACCGCGGCTAGGTGACGCACGGGACGTGGTCCGACGATGTCCAGTCGGGTCACATTGGCCGGCAGGAATCTGGCCGCCAGCCCCGGCATAACCGAGATCCCCACACCCGCCGCGACGAACCCGATCGCCGTGTGGTGATCCTGCGCCTGCACACTGAAGCGGGGCTGGAAGCCGGCCGTCTTGCATGCGGCGATGACGAGTTGATGTCCGTGACTCTTGGTGAAGTCATTGCTCACCCAGATCTCCCGGCGCAGGTCACTCAGCGCGGCCCGCTCAAGGTCGGCCAGGCGATGGGCTCGTGGCACCACGATCACGAAGGGGTCCCGGACGAGCTCTGTTCGTTGGCACCCCGGTGGGACCTGGGCATCCGGCTCCCCCATCACCACATCGAGATCTGGCCTGGTCGCCGGCCGGTCCACTTCGTTCAGCACCAGTTCAAGAACCAGGTCGGGGAACTCTTCACGCAAGCGCTTGACCAGGGTCGGCATCCAGGCTGACCCAGCCGAGGCGAAATAGCCGATGCTGAGACGATCGAGGCGGCCCTCTCGCAAGTCCTCGACCACGCCCTCAAGGTGCACCCATTCGGACATCACGTCATCGGTCCGACGATCGAGCACCAAAGCGGCCTCCGTGGGGACGATCCCCCGGCCCACGCGGTGGAAGAGGGTGAGCCCGGTCTCGCGCTGCAGCGCGGAGAGGCGTTGGCTGACGGCCGACGAAGTCAGGCCCAGATTGTCCGCAGCCGCCTGTACTGAACCACTGGCCACCACGGAACGGAACACGCGAATTCGGTGCGGATCGAGCATCCCCCAATAGTACAGTCATACTTAACTACTCGTAAGTAAACTGGACTTGTGCTTGATAGTTCAATGGCGAGATACTTCATACATGAACACCGCGACGCTCACCATCCAGAAGGCTCGCGCCCTTGCGAGCTCCCTCATCACCTCACGCCACCACGGCTACGGCGCCTCGATGGCGCAGGACCGCGACCTGGCCCGCGAGACGCACGAGCTCTACCTGATCTCGCAGGGCACCCGCCCCCGCACCTTCTGAGCCACCAGCCTTAACTCGAGATCGCCCCGAGCGTCACTGTGCGCTCGGCGGCGATCTCGGCCGTTTGGGCCAGGTAGAGCTCGGCGCACGCCAAGGCATCGGTGAGAGCTTCATGCGCCCGGTAGACCGGCAGGCCATAGCGCGTCCGCGCGGTCCACAGCCGCAGGCCACCATCCGGGATCTCGGCGCCCCACTGCCGCGATAGCAACCGCCGATGCAACTCCATCGTGTCGACGATGACTGTCGGCATGGCACTCCCCCAGGCCCGCTCGCACGCGATCCGCAAGAAGTCCCGCTCGATCCGGGCAAAGTGCGCCAGCAGCACGCGCCCCGACATGGCCCGCAACACCTCGGCCACTGCGTCCACCAAGGGCATCCCCTCCGCAAGGGCGTCATCGGTCAAACCGTGCACGGTCGCCGACTGACCCACCTGGCCCTCGGTCGCGATCAAGTGGTGCCGCGCGCCACCCAGGACAATCGACCGCCCGTTGATCGGGACGAATCCCACCGAGAGCACGTGATCCTTGGCCGGATCTAGCCCGGTGGTCTCGATGTCGATAGCCAAGAGTGCAAGGTCGGCAACCGCCGTATCCGCCTCCGGGAAGGGCACGCTGAGGTACTCCCGCAGGGGCCCCTGCGGGCAGGTCCGCAAGGCCCGCTCGCGGCGGGTCTGCGGCGACCGGGTGAACCACCCCATCAGCTGATGTACGACAAGGGGTATCGGTGAGCCAAGGCCCCCTGGGCCGAGCGAACAATGCCGAAGGCCTCCCGCAGGTGGCGCTTGTCGAAGCTGCTCAAGTCGTCCGGGGCGACGTGATTGTCCGGCGCACGACCCGCCCGCACCTGCGACGCCTGGTGACGCAGACGGACATACGAGATGAACTCGAAGGCGTCTCGCAGATCCTCACCCCGCTCCTCGCTGATGATCCCGGCCTTGACCGCCGCCGCGATGCGCGTCTGGGTGTTGACGCCCGGCGACCCGAGCGAGAGGGCATGCACGCGCGCGAGTTCAACGACCGCGCCCACACCTCCACGTTTGATGTCGAGGGTGTCCTTGTGGTCGCCTTCCTTGGCCAACACGAAACCCCGGAAGAAGCCGATCGGCGGCTCATTGAGGGTGGCTTGCTTGGCCAGGTGCGCGAGGAAGAGATTGGACTGTGGCGCGGTATGCCGCACGAGCTTGCGCAACTTGCGAAACAGGCTGAGGTCGCCGTGGACGCCGCGCATGTCAAAGAAGATGCTGGCCTGCAGAATCGCCTCCGGCACGGGCTGGGTCATCCACTGACGGAACTCGGCCTTCCAGGTCTCCAGCGGCACGCGCCAGCGAGGGTTGGTGGCCATGATGCCGCCCGGGCAGCGAGGGTACCCGCAGTCGACCAGCCAGCCGACCACCTTCTCGGCCAGCGCCGTGAAGTACGCCAGCTGATCCGCAGTCACCTCATCACTGATGATGATCGCGTTGTCCTGGTCAGCGGCCAGCGCCTGCTCCAAGCGCGCTCTGGAGCCCAGCGCCACCCAGCAGTAGGCCACCGGCGGGTCGCCCAACTCGGCCTCGGCCAGTTGCAAAAGTCGGCGCTCCACGCTGTCCCCGATGGCCGTGACGATTCGTCCGATGTCGTCGGCGCTGGCATCTTGGGCGACCAGGGATTCGACGACCTGGGGCAACCGAGATACCGCGGCGGCGACCCCGGCCACGTCGTCTTGCTTGGCGATGTCACCGGCCAGGTAGACCGGGTTGGCCTGCTCCAGCCGCATCAGGTCAGTGGTCGTGACGATGCCGACCGGGACGCCATCGTGCAGGATCGGGAGATGGTGGATATTGCGACCCACCATCTCCAGCAGCACTTCGAAGGCCAGGGACTCAGCGGAGCCGGTGACGGGCTTGGTGGTCATGATCTCCGCAACCGGATCGCGCGGATCACGACCCGAGGCCAGGACCCGATTGCGCAGGTCTCGGTCGGTGATGATGCCGGCCAAGGCGTCGCCATTCATCACCAGCAGGGAGCTGACGCCGGCCTCGCTCATCTGCTCCGCGGCCTGACGAATACTGGCCTGGCTGGTGACCAGGACCGGCGGCCGCCTGATGAGCTCGCGCACCTGGGTCTTGAGGATGGCGCTGCCGGAGTTTGACAACTGCTGGGTGGCGACCGCTCCTTGCATCCGTCGGGCGCGCTGCAGGTCAAAGAAGTGGTCCACGTCAGGGAAGCGGGCACACAGGTCGTGGAAGACCTCACCGGGCATGACCAAAGCCAGCGAGTCCTCGATCGCCACGACATTGAAGGTCGACGGGTTGCCCTCGGTCAGGGTGATGGCGCCGAAACAGCCGCCCGGCTCGCCGCGGTCGACGAAGCTGCTATTGGCGTCGTGGACGTCGACTGCACCGCTGCGCAGGATGTACAGGCTGTGGTTATCATCGCCGCGTGCGATCAGCGCGCTCCCGCGCCGGAAGTACTGCACGCTGAGCCGGGGAACGAGGGCTTCCAACTCGCCAGCCGGAAGATCCTCGAAGGGCGCGTGCTGAGCCAGGAAGTCACGGATCTCGGACAGTTCGACGTCGAGGGCCATGACCTCATCGTGGCACCGCCGTGGGCAGCGCATTCGCGGACCCCCGGGTCAGGCGCCGAGCGGCATACTCCATCGCCGGGCGGTGGGGTCGCGCCGGAGGTGGGGTCGTGCTGTATGCCGCCCGCCGCCCTAGCCGGTGACGACCTCCCCGCCGGCGGACTGCCACGCGGTGATGCCTCCGCCGAGGTGGTAGATCGAGGTGAAGCCGGCGGCCTGCATGAGGCCCAAAGCCACGCCCGAGCGGTTGCCGGACCGGCAGTACACGGCATACGGGACGGCGGGGTCGAGGGTCGCGATCCGCGCCGCGAAGTCGGCCGACTCGACGTCGACATTGATCGCGCCCGGGAGGTGCCCGCTGGCGAACTCCGCCGGGGTGCGGACATCGAGGAGAACGGTCCCCGGCCGGCTGGCCGCAGCTCCGAAGGCGGCCGGGTCGAGCGTGGCCCCCGCGGCTGGCGCGGCCGCGGCTGCACTGCCTGAGGTCGAAGGCTTGGCGCTGTCAGAGCAGCCTGCCGTGCCAAGCGAGACCACCAGGGTCAGGGCGAGGGCACCTAAGGTCAGGGCACGCTGGCGACTCGGGCGGGCGGGCGTGTGGGCAGAGTGGTTGATCGATTGACGCATACCCCCTAGGGTATACGAGAACAGGCGACACCACCGTAGGAGACCACCATGATCTTCACTCAGTACTACCTCGACTGCCTCTCGCAGGCGTCCTATCTCGTGGGGGACGAGACCACCGGGCAGGCCGTCATCATTGACCCTCGGCGGGATGTCGGCGAGTACCTCGAGGACGCGAAGGCCGCCGGCCTGACCATCGTGGGGGTCCTCAATACGCACTTCCATGCCGACTTCGTCTCGGGCCACCTGGAGTTGCAGCGCGAGACCGGCGCCTGGATCGGCTATGGCGAGGCCGCCAAGGCGGAGTTCGAGGTGCGTCACTTCGCTGATGGCGAGCGGGTCTCGCTCGGCGAGGTGACCCTGCAGGTGATGCACACCCCAGGACACACGCCGGAGTCCATCTCCATCCTGGTCTTCGAGCGGGCTGACGACCCGGTGCCCTACGGCATTCTCAGCGGCGATGCGCTCTTCATCGGCGACGTCGGCCGGCCCGACTTGTTGGCGTCGATCGGCTTCACCTCCGACGAACTTGGGCGGATGCTGTACGACTCGATCCACCACAAGATCATGGGCCTGCCCGATGAGGTCCGGGTCTTCCCGGCGCACGGCGCCGGCTCGGCCTGCGGCAAGAACTTGTCGACCGAGAAGCAGTCGACCATTGGGGAACAGCGCCGGACCAATTACGCCTGTCAACCCATGACCGAGGACGAATTCGTCGCCGTGGTGACCGAGGGGCAACCGACCGCACCTTCGTACTTCGTCTACAACGCGGTCCTCAACCGTCAAGGCCGCGACACTCTCGATGTCGACTCCAGCGTGCCGGCGATGAGCCCGGACGAGGTGGCTGCGGCGATTGCCGAGGGCGCCATCGTCACCGATGCGCGACCCAACCCCGAGTTCGCGGTGGGCCACCTGCGCGGCTCGGTCAATGTGCCCGCTGATGGGCGCTTGGCGGAGACGGTTGGGACGGTGCTGGCGCCCGAGGACCGAGTGGTCGTGATCGCTCCCGAGGGCCAGGAGCAAGCGGTTGCCACGCGCTTCGCTCGAATCGGCTACGACCACGTGGTGGGCTATGTCGCGGACCCGGAGGGGTACTTCGTGGACCACGCCGGTGACATGCAGCAGGCAAGCAGGCTCAACGTCGCGCAGGCGGACCAGGCCATGGAGGCAGTCGAGGGCTTGCAGGTGCTTGACATCCGCAATCCGGGCGAGGTCGCTGGGGGGATGATCCCGGGCGCCAAGCACATCCCGCTCGCCGAGCTGGGCAAGCGGACCGCTGAGCTCGACCCAAGCAAGCCGTTGCTCGTGTACTGCGCGGGCGGCTGGCGCTCAAGCGTTGGCTCAAGCCTGTTGCGGCGCAAGGGTTTTGCCGATGTCTCAGACCTGCTTGGCGGGTATGGCGCGTGGAGTGCGGTCCATGAGATCGCCCCGGTGGCCTGCGAAGCTACGCAGCGCGCCGAGGCCGCCGCGAAGGAAGCTGCTGCTCGCGCCTGAGGGGGTGCAAGCGCAACTTCGGGTCGGAACCTGTTGGTTGGGGTCCCTTCTAAGGGGCCCCAACCAACAGGTTCCGGCATCAGGCGGGAAAGTTGGGCCAGGTGGGACGGCAGAGCGCCCGCCCGGACCGGTGGGACGGCGGGGAACGGCGGGGAACGGCGGGGACGGGGACTCGGGCTTTGCGCCTCAGGCAGGGTCTGACCAGGTCACGAGCCGCAGGTGCTCCTGCGATCCCAGTAGCTCCAGCCGCCGCCACAACACGCTGCCCGGAACCGCTTGACTGGCATGGGCGGCGATCGCCCGCCCCTGGCGCTCACGGTCGACGTCCAGCACGATCGGCAACGCGGCCGGGGCATGCCCGGCGAATGCCGCGGAATACTCCTGGTTGAGCACTTCGGCGACCTCCCTGGGCAGCCCCCAGCCCAGCACCGGGATTCGATGGGCCCGGGCGACGGTGAGGGCGGCGATGGTCGCGGCCTCATGGTCAGGGTGACCGGTGACTCCACCGTCCTGGCAAAACACCAGCAGCCCGTCGGGGCGCTCGCGCGCGATCTGGGAGGAAATCTCGGTGACGAGCGCCTCCCCGCACCCTGCCAGCCCACCGTCCGGGTAGTGACAGAGCAACGCCTCTTCGGCGCCAAGCTCCCTAGCGGCGACCATCAGCTCCGCAGCTCGGGTCTGCGCCAACCCCTCGGACTCGCCCAGCGTCGAAGCTTCGCCGGCGGTCAGGCACAACACCCGAACGCCGGCCCCACTATCGACCAACGCGGCAATCACACCGCCCAGCCCGAAGGACTCGTCGTCAGGGTGGGCCACGACCACGAGCACACGGGCCCATCGGGGAAGTTCAGCCATCGTGTTTCAGCCTTCCGGAACAAGGAGTTCGCCGCGGAACGCGGCGCGTAGGGTGAGCGTGATGACCGCGGCCACGACCGCGCTCGCGAGCGCAAGCAGAGCGATGGCGATGACATCAGCTGCGACCAGCGCACTGGCGCCAGCCATCGCGATCGCCGCTGCGGCAGCCGCCGCCAGCGGGAAGGTATACGCCAAGAAGGGCACGGCAAATGGCTGGCGTAGCAGCGTCGGCGCTTGGGCTAGCAAGAGGATCACGAAGAAGATCGCCGCGGCATACGTGATTCGCCCGAAGGCATCGTCGACGGTGCCCGCCAAGGTGTTCCACGACAACATGATCACCGACGGCGGCGCAATGAAGATCGCGATCGTGGGGAGCATTCGGGGCGGCAGCGCCGGCTCATGGAGCAAGACGCGCTGCAACAACAAGGGCAGCAGAGCAATCCAGAACACCACGCCCACGCCGAAGGCAAACCACGCCAGCTCAAGATTGCCGATGCTCCGGGCCGCAAGCGGGGTGATCACGTTACCCACGATGGGGATGAACCACGCCGGAGTCACGTGTCCGGCGCCAATGTCGCTGCGCCGGAACCAGGTTGAGATCACCACGACGGTCGCGATCAAGTGACCCACCGCGCCGATCCACCACAAAACCCTCGCCAGTGCCGGCGCAACATCGGCGTATGCCGTGCCCAGGATGAGGATGGCGATGGTGACCGTAGGGACAAAGGTCATCCGCATCGGATGGCCCAACTCGGCGCGGGCAGCGGCCGGATACCGGACCCACTTTGCGGCATACGCAACTGCCACCAGGACGAAGGCCGCGCTCGCCAGCACGAGCAAGAGAACGAAGGGCCAGCGCGGCATACCCCACACGAGGCTGGCGCGACGCCAGGCGAGGGCCAACCCGCCCAGGCCCATCACGGCGGCGAACAGGGTGACAGGGAGGTGCTCCAGGGGGTTCTTGGCCACCGGACTAGCATACCCCTAGGGGTATGAGTATAGTTCAGCAGCGGATGGTCGCTCACTTCGAAGGAGAAGTCCCATGGCCGATGTCGTCGTTCTCGGCGCTGGCGTGGCAGGACACACTGCCGCCCTGCACCTGTCGAGACTGCTACCCAAGGGCCACACGGTGACGGTGGTCAGCCCGAACTCCCAGTGGAACTGGATCCCCAGCAATATCTGGGTCGGGGTCGGCAAGATGGGCAAGGAGGATGTCGTCTTCCCGCTGGCCCCGGTCTATGCCAAGAAGGGCGTCACCTTCAAGCAGGCCAAGGCAGTCGCGATCTGGCCGCAAGGCGACAGTGAGAGCGATCGAGGCGCGGTCGACATCGTCGCTACCTCGCCGGGCGCCGATGGCTCCAGTGAGCGCATCCGCTATGACTACCTGGTCAATGCCACCGGCCCGCAGTTGAAGTTCCAGATGACCCCCGGGCTTGGCCCGCACGGCGGTCACACGGTGTCGGTCTGCACCGCGGACCACGCCATCCAAGCGGCGGAAGCCCTCAGGGCCACCATCGCCCGACTCAAGGCAGGCGAGCGCCAGACCCTCGTGGTCGGCATGGGCCACGGCACCTGCACCTGCGAAGGCGCCGCCTTCGAGTACGTCTTCAATGTCGATCATGAGCTCCGTGAAGCCGGCGTGCGTGACCTCGCCCGGGTCATCTACCTCACCAACGAGAAGGAGCTCGGCGACTTCGGTGTCGGGGGGATGACCTTCGCGGACATGGGCTTCGAGACCAGTTCGGAACTGTGGACTGGTTCGCTGTTCCGGGAGCGCGGAGTCGAGGCCGTCCTGGGCGCTCACGTGACCAAGGTCGAGCCCGGGGTCGTTCACTACGAGACCCTTGACGGGGAATTCCATACGCTGGACTTCGATTTCGGCATGCTGCTGCCGCCCTTTGGTGGGGTGCCGCTGGCGGCATACGACAAGAACGGCGAGGACATCTCCGCTTCCATGTTCGCCCCGAGCGGTTTCATGAAGGTCGACGCCGACTACTCCGGCAAGCCGTATGCGGAATGGAAGGCGTCGGACTGGCCCAAGACCTATCAGGCCATCGGCTACGACAACATCTGGGCCGTGGGTATCGCCTTCGCTCCGCCGCATCAGATCAGCCAACCCCGCACCTCGCCCAATGGAACGCTCATCGCGCCGGCTCCGCCGCGCACGGGTATGCCGTCCGGCGTGATGGGCAAGACCGCCGCGCTCTCGATCGCCGACCGGATCAAGCACGGCGCCAGCGCCAAGGCCCACGAGGCTTCGATGGCCAACATGGGCGCCGCCTGCGTGGCCTCAGCTGGCGCTGGCATGCGTACCGGCTCGGCGGCCGCGATGACCATGATGCCGGTGGTCCCCGACTTCGAGCGCTATCCCACGGGCCGCGACCTCAAGGACACCCGGGGCGAATTGGGCCTGGCCGGTCACTGGGTCAAGCTCATGCTCCACTACCTCTTCATCCACAAGGCCAAGGGTCGCCTCGGCTGGCAACTCATCCCGGAGTGAACCTCATGTCTGACAACAGCGCAGTCCCGGTGGCCGACCTCAGCAAGGCGCCCCTCCCGACCGAGAAGATGCTCAAGCGGCGCAAGAGCGTGCCCATCCAGTTGACGCGCTTCGCGGTCTTCAACGCGCGCATCATGCGGATGGTGCTCAAGGGCCACGGCTGAGGTTGCGGGCGCCCCCGAGCCGCGAGCCGCGAGCCGCGAGCCGCGAATCCCGCGACTTGGGGTCGGAAACTGTTGGTTGGGGCCCCTTCTAAGGGGCCCCAACCAACAGTTTCCGGCATCAGGCGGGAAACGTGAGGTTGACTGGGGCCATGAGCCTGCGCAGCCCAGGTGACTGGTGGAACGAGCGCGTCGTGCCGCGACTGGTGGACGCATCGCTCAATGACGCCACCGCGGCCTCGTGGCGGCGCCGCGTGTGCGCCGAGCTGAGCGGCACTGTGCTCGAGGTAGGTTTCGGCTCCGGACGCAATGTGCCCTATCTACCAGCAGCCGTTGACGAGGTCCTGGCAGTCGAGCCAGCCGACCTGGCCTGGGAGCGGGCGGGTGCACGGATTGCGGCATACGGCCGGCCGGTGACCCGCATCGGCCTGGATGGCGCCAGCCTGCCCATCGCCGATGCCTCAGTGGATGCGGTGCTCTCGACCTGGACCTTGTGCACGGTGGGCGACCTCACCCGCGCCCTCGGCGAGGCCCGGCGCGTGCTGCGGCCCGGCGGAGCGCTGCACTTCGTGGAGCACGTGCGCTCCGACCGCCCGGGGGTGGCGCGCTGGCAGTCCCGACTGCAGCCCGCCTGGGGCGTGGTCGCTGGCGGTTGCCACCTCGATCGAGACATCCTCGCGTCGATGCGCGCCGCGGGCTTCACCGTGGCGGCCGAGCCTGCCCAGGCACCGATGGCGATGGAGCTGGTGCCTTTCGTGTCCGGTCGGGCAACCTAAACCAGTCGAGTGTCGGGTTGTGGTTCCTCTGGAGCCTCCAGAGGAACCACAACCCGACACTCGATGGGGGGAGCCGACAGCCGCTAGCCCTTGTTTGCCGCGTCAGCGGCCAAACATGCGGCCGAAGAAGCCGCCGCTCGACGCGCTCTCCTGGCTCTTGGGGTGCCCGCCGCACCACTGCGACGCGGGAACGCTGGACTTGACCATGGCGACATGCTGGCCACACCCGGCCCAGGTCGTCTTGCCACACTCCCGGCACTTCACTGCTCGGCACATCTGCTTGCTCCTATCGTCAGCAACGGCCCGAACACCGGGCCGCTTCGGGGACACTATACCCCAGGGGGTATAGTGGCGCATCGTGAGCGAGACCCCGAACCCCACCTATGTCATTGTCGGCGGCGTCGCCGGCGGCATGTCCGCGGCTACCAGGCTTCGCCGCCTGGATGAGTCCGCACGGATCATTGTCGTCGAGCGTAGCGGGCATGTGAGCTTCGCCAACTGCGGCCTGCCGTATCACGTGGGCGGGGTCATCGAGAAGCGCTCGGCCCTCCTGCTGCAGACACCGGCCAGCCTCGGCGCGCGCTTCGGCTTGGATGTGCGCGTACACACCGAGGCGACCGCGATCGACGCACAGGCGCAGACCATCACGCTGCGCGATCTCGCCACGGGGGTTGCGGAGGAGATCACCTACACGGCGCTGGTGCTCTCCCCCGGCGCCCGACCCGTCCGCCCACCGATCCCCGGCATCGAGCGCGCGCTCTCGCTGCGCGATATCGAGGACACCGATGCCCTGGTCGAGGCGGTGCAGGCTGCGCTGCCGCAGGCCCGTGGCTTCGACGACGAGCGCACCGAGGGCGGGACCGCGGTGGTGATCGGTGGCGGCTTTATCGGTGTCGAGATGGCCGAGAACCTGGTCCACAAGGGGATGCAGGTCGCGCTGGTCGAGGCCACCCCCCAGGTCATGGCGCCCCTCGACCCGGAGATGGTCGCCCCGGTGCATTCCGCCATCCGCCGGGCGGGCGTGGATCTGCGCTTGTCCCACGCTGTGACCGCCATCGGCGAACGCGAGGTCACCCTGGATGACGGCAGCACCCTGCCGGCAGATGTCGTCGTCGCCGCGATCGGGGTGCGCCCCGACACCACACTGGCACAAGCCGCCGGGCTCACGATCGGCGAGCGAGGCGGCATACGCGTCGATGAGCACCTGCGCACCAGCGACCCGCACATCTATGCCGTGGGCGACGCGGTGGAGAAGGTCGACGGCCTGACCCACGAGGCGACCCTGGTGCCGCTGGCCAATACGGCCAACCTTCAGGGTCGGCGCGTGGCGGACATCATTGCCGGGCTGCCAGGCACGGACCGCCCGGTGCTGGGGACCGCGATTGTCCAGGTCATGGACCTGCAGGTCGCCGCCACGGGCTGGAACGAGAAGCGGCTTCGAGCCGCGGGGCGCGCCTATCGCGCCATTCACACCCACCCGGCCTCGCACGCGACCTACTACCCCGGCGCGGACGGCATGTCCCTCAAACTCCTCCTCGATCCGGCGACGGACGCGATCCTGGGCGCCCAGGGGGTGGGCCGCTCCGGCGTCGACAAGCGCATCGATGTGATCGCCACCGCGATGACCGGCGGACTGCGCGCGAGTGACCTGGCCGAGTTGGAGTTGGCGTACGCGCCGCCATTCTCCTCGGCCAAGGATCCGGTGAACATGCTGGGCCACATCGCCGACAACCTGCGCAGCGGAATCGCCCACTCGATTCAGTGGCACGAACTCGCCGATGCCGTGGCCGCCGGCGCGACCGTCCTCGATGTCCGGACAGCAGCAGAGTTTGAGCGCGGGGCGATCCCCGGCGCGATCAATGTCTGCGTCGATGAGTTGCGCGACCGCCTGGGTGAGCTGCCCGATCAGGACAGCCCGATCGTGGTGCACTGCGCAGTCGGCCTACGGGCCCACGTGGCCGCGCGCATCTTGGCCCAACGCGGCTGGAGCGACGTGCGCAATCTGTCCGGCGGGTATACGACCTGGCGGGCTGGCACGGCGGCCTGAACCGGTTGCCCCCACCTCGCGGCGACTGGGGTGGCGACTTAACCGTCGGTCTTGCGCAGCAGCACCACGGTGTCGAGCGCGACGCCGCCCGGGGTGGGCTGGTGAGCATGTCCGTCGGTATGCCGGTGGCCCCCCTCTGCGGGAACCTCACGTCGACGCAACTCGGCCAGCTCCGCGACCACCGGCAAGGCATCCGCAGAAGCCACCACGTGCTCGGGGTCCTGGAGGATCTCGGGTACCTGCGGGCCGCCGACCCCCTCGGTCAGATTGCGCAGCGAATGTGCGATCACGAGCACGGCGCCACCCGGGCGCGTGGCGGCAACCGCCTGCTCGAGCGCGGCCCGCCATTGCTCCGGCGGAAGGTGGACGTAACAGAAGAGCGCGAGGTCGTAGGCCGTCCCAGGCGCGGGCTGCGTTGCATCGGCCACCAGGCCGGCGACCCTCACGGCATCCGGTCCGAGACGCTCGGCCGCAATCCGTCCTAGCCGCTCGATGGCTACCTGGGAGTAGTCCGTGGCATCGACCTGCCAGCCCTGCTCGGCGAGCCAGATGGCGTTGCGGCCCTCCCCGGCAGCGATATCGAGCGCACGGCCGGGGGCCATCGGGGCACACAGCTCTGCGACCCAGATGTTCGGGGTGGCGGACCAGACCAAGTCGCTGGCGGCATACCTGGCGTCCCAGGCGCTGGCGTCCATGTCAGCTCAGGCCAGGGAGAGGAAGAGCTTCTCCATCGACTCGACGTCCATCGTGTGCGACTCGGGGTCGACGATGCATTGACGCAAGCCAAGGGCGATAACCGCGAAGCCGGCGCGATCCAGCGCCTTGGAGACCGCGGCCATTTGAGTGACGATGTCCTGGCAATCGCGGCCATCCTCGATCATCCGGATGATGCCGCCGATCTGACCCTGGGCGCGCTTGAGACGCTTAACGACCGTCTGCATCTCGTCGGGGTTCAGTTCCATGCTGGGGATGATACCCCGCTGGGTATCTGTGCGCGGAGTGCTCATGTGCGCGGTGGCCCTTCCTCAATCGGGTGACCGGCGGCACGCCAGGCAGCGGTGCCCCCCTCGACGGACAGGGCACTGCGGCCGGTGCGTTCGAGGATCTCGGCAATCGCTGTGCTGCGGTTGCCGCTCTCACAGATCACGTGGACATCTACGCCCACGGGGATCTCGTCGAGATAGCTCATGATGCGGCTCATCGGCGCGAAGAGTGCGCCCGGGATGTGCCCGGCGACATACTCGCGCGGCTCACGACAATCCACGACGATCCCGCCCTCGGTATGCCGCTGAGCCAGTGTCGCGATATCGATCGACCTCACCATGTGTTCATGATACCCCCAGGGGTATCGAGTCATCACCGCGAGGTCAGGCTTTTGTGGCCTCCGCCTCGGCAACCTGACGCCGAACGTCGGCCATGTCCAGGTTCTTCACGCCATCGATGACCTGCTCGAGTGCGGCTGCCGGCAGCGCGCCGGACTGGCGGAAGACGAGGATCCCCTCGCGGAAGGCCATGATCGTGGGGATCGAGCTGATCCCGGCGGCGCCGGCAAGGGCCTGCTCCGCTTCGGTGTCAACCTTGGCGAAGACGACGTCCGCGTGGGTCTCACTGGAGGCCGCGAAGGTCGGGGCGAACTGTCGACAAGGCCCGCACCACGACGCCCACCAGTCGACGAGAACGATGTCGTTGTCGGTGATGGTCTGCTGGAAGGTGCCAGCAGTGAGGTCGACGGTGGCCATGGCGATGCTCCTTGGGGGGTGAATGAGGCTCGGCTAGGCCAACGCCAAAGGTTGCGGCAGCCATTCCCCATGCTCGCCGGATCGGCGGCGTGGGCACACCAATCCACCCCCGCGGCAAGGACTGCGCCCCGGGCACTCACCCCTCATCTTGACAATCGGGAACAAATGGCGAGAGTATTTCGATATATCGACGTAAGCACCACGATGCACACAGAAAGGCACCACCATGCATCCCTTCATGACTCACTCTCACCAACAGCCACTCCCCTTCGGGCCGAAGGGTCCACGCCGCGGCCCACACGGTCATGGCCGTGGGCGCGGCCGCGGGTTCGGTCCGGGCTTCGGTCCGGGAGGACCTGGTTTCGAGCCGGGTGACGCACCCTTCGCGGCCTTCGGGCCGTTCGTCGGCGGGCCCGGCGGCCCTGGACGCGGACGTCGCGGCCCCGGTCGCGGGCGTCGCGGCGATGTCCGCAATGCGGTCCTCGCCTTGCTCGCCGAGGGCCCGAAGAATGGCTACCAACTCATCGCCGCGATCTCGGAAAAGACCGAGGGTCTGTGGCGACCGAGCCCCGGCTCGATCTACCCCGCCCTGGGGTTGCTCGAGGACGAGGGCCTCATCGAGCCGTCGGAGACCGAATCAGGGAAGGCGTTCGCGCTGACTCCGGCCGGGCGTGGCTATATCGAAGAGCACGCCGATGAACTCAAGGAGCCCTGGGCCAAGGTGGCCGGGCCGCACGCGAGCTTCCTCGACGTTCGCTCCGAGATCCGACAGCTCGCGATGGCGGTTCAGCAGGTCGTCATGACCGGCGACAAGGACCAGATCGCGGCCGCTCGCACGGTTCTGGATGACGCCCGCAAGGGGATCTACCGGATCCTCGCCGGCGACGCCTGACCGAATGACGGAAGCGCCGGAGCCCGCAAGCCTGCGGACTCCGGCGCTTTCGTGACCTCACGCAACACTGCCCGAGGTCGCTGCACGAGAGGACCGCCCTGAGACGGGCCCGGCCCACTCTCACCCGGGATGACAGGGTGGCGGGTATGGCCCCCTCGGCGACGCGCCCTCCGATCGCGCTGCCGGCGATCCTGGCAGCGCTCGCCATGCTCGGTCCTTTCAGCATCGACACGGCCTTCCCGGCATTTGCGCAGATGCGTTCGGACTTCGGGGTCGGGGCCGGGCAGATGCAACTGGTCGTCAGTGCCTACCTGCTGGCCTTTGCCGCGATGAGCCTCTTCCACGGGCCAATTTCCGACGCGGTCGGCCGCCGGTGGGTCATGCTCGTCGGAGTCAGCGTCTACACCGCGGCCTCAATCGGCTGCGCGCTGGCGCCCTCCCAACCTTGCAACTCACCGCCCTAGATCTCTTCCCGCAGCGGCGCGGGACGGCCGCCTCGGTGATGACCTTCATCGCCTTGACCGTCAACGGGGTGCTGGCCAGCGCGCTCGCTCCACTGGTGACCGGCAGCCTGCTGACCTTGGCGAGCGCCGCGCTGGGCTTGGTGCTGGCCGGGCTGCTCGCCTGGGCGAGGTACCTGCGCTCGTCGCAGCCGGTGACGGAACCGCCGACAGTTCCGCAGACTCTGGAGCCGACCGACCAGATGTGACCTCGACGGTCGTATGCTCGCCTGTCATGACGCATCAGCTCATCGGCGGCGAGCGCCGCACCGGATCCGGAGGCACCTTCGAGGTGCTCGACCCCAGTACCAATGAGTCCATCGAGACCGTGCGCTTGGCGACCGCCAGCGATGTCGACGCTGCCGTGGGTGCCGCGCGGGCGGCATACCCGCAGTGGTCCACGGCAACCCCGGTCGAGCGGGCCGGAGTGCTGCACAAAGCGGCCGCCCTGCTGGAGGAGCGGGCCAGCGAGATCGCCGAGCTCGAAGCCCGGCAGGCGGGTAAGCCGATCCGCCTGGCCACCGAGTTCGATGTCCCGGGCACGATCGATAACACCGCCTTCTTTGGCGCGGCCGCGCGGCGGCTCGACGGCTTGGCCCAGGGCGAGTACTCCGGCGATCACACCAGTTCGATCCGCCGCGAGGCCATCGGGGTCGTCGGTTCGATCGCCCCCTGGAACTACCCGCTGCAGATGGCGGCCTGGAAGGTGCTCCCGGCGATCGCGGCCGGCAACACCATCGTGCTCAAGCCGGCCGAGATCACCCCGCTGACCTCGTTGATCTTCGGTGAGATCTTCGCCGAAGCGGGCGCTCCGGCCGGCGTGGTCAATGTCATCACCGGTACTGGTCCCGAGGCGGGCGCGCACCTCGTGGGTCACCCGCAGGTCGACATGGTCTCGTTCACGGGTTCCACCGGCGTGGGTCGCCAGGTCATGGCGACCGCGGCCGCCACCGGAAAGCGCGTGCACCTGGAATTGGGGGGCAAGGCGCCCTTCGTCGTCTTCGAGGACGCCGACCTGGACGCCGCAATCCACGGCGCCGTGGCAGCGTCCCTGATCAACGCTGGTCAGGACTGCACGGCTGCCACCCGAGCCATCGTCCACCGCTCCGTGTATGCCGCCTTCGTCGATGGTGTCGCAGAGCTGATGTCCGCGGTCCGCCTCGGCCCGACCCTGGATCCCGAGACCGACCTCGGACCGTTGTCCTCCCCGGCGCACCAGGCCAAAGTGGCCGGGATGGTCGACCGCGCCCGGGCGTATGCCGTGGTCCGCAGCGGCGGGCGTGTGCCCGTCGGCGATTTGGCCAAGGGCTGCTACTACGAACCCACCCTGGTGGCCGATGTCCCGATCGGCTCGGAGTTGTGGACCGATGAGGTCTTCGGGCCGGTGCTTGCGGCGGTCCCCTTCGATGACGACGACGAGGCCATCCGCCTGGCCAATGACACGGCGTACGGCCTGGCCGCCTCGGCCTGGACGCGGGACACCTATCGCGCTGGTCGGGCGGCTCGGGAGATCCGCTCGGGTTGCGTGTGGGTCAATGACCACATCCCGATCATCAGCGAAATGCCTCACGGTGGTTTCCGCGGGTCCGGCTTCGGCAAGGACATGTCGCCGTACTCCTTTGACGAGTACACCAACATCAAGCACGTCATGCATGACATCACTGCCTCGGTCGAGAAGACCTGGCATCGAACGATTTTCAGCATTTGAGAGGACGACATGACCACCTTTGACGAGCCCGTCATCACCCCGGACCCGCAACGCGGCGCGGCCATCGCGGCCGACGACCGCCGTCATGTCTTCCACTCCTGGTCGGCCCAGGCCCAGATCAGCCCGCTGCCCATCGCGGGTGCGAGTGGTTCGTACTTCTGGGACTTCGAGGGCAAGCGATACCTGGACTTCACCAGCCAGTTGGTGAACGTCAATATCGGTTATCAACACCCCAAACTCGTCAAGGCCATCCAGGAGGCCGCCGCCCGGCAGTGCACCATCGCCCCGAGCTGGGCCGACGAATCCCGTTCTGAGGCAGCGCGACTCATCGCTGGACTGGCGCCTGGGGATCTCAATCAGGTCTTCTTCACCAATGGTGGGGCCGAGGCCACCGAGAACGCGATGCGGATGGCTAGGCTGCACACCGGACGCCAGAAGGTGCTCACGGCATACCGGTCCTATCACGGGGCCACCGCTGGTGCGATCACTGCAACCGGCGACCCACGGCGCTGGCCGAGTGAGCCGAATGTGCCTGGCATCGTGCACATTTGGGGCCCCTACCCGTACCGCAGCGCCTTCCACTCCAGCACCGCCGAGGAGGAGACGCAGCGCGCCCTGCAGCACATCCGCGACACCCTCATGGTCGAAGGCGCGCACACGGTTGCCGCGATCATGCTCGAGACCGTTGTCGGGACCAATGGGATCCTGGTCCCGCCGCCCGGCTACCTCCAAGGGATCCGCGAGATCTGCGATGAGTTCGGCATCGTCTACATCGCTGACGAGGTCATGGCCGGCTTCGGTCGCTGCGGCGAATGGTTCGCCGTGGACCACTTCGGCGTGACCCCGGACCTGATCTGTTTCGCCAAGGGCGTCAACTCCGGTTACGTGCCGCTGGGCGGCGTGGTCATCTCGGACCGGATTGCCGCGAGCTTCCAGGACCGCGCGTTCCCCGGCGGGCTGACCTACTCCGGTCACCCATTGGCCTGCGCCAGCGCTGTCGCGAGCATCACGATATTCCAGGAAGAGGGCATTCTCGACAACGTCCGGACGCTCTCGGACAAGGTGATTGCGCCGCGTCTGGCCGAGATCGCCGAGAAGCACCCGAGTGTCGGCGAGGTGCGCGGTCTGGGCTTCTTCTGGGGGCTCGAGTTGGTCAAGGACCGGCAGACCCGCGAGCCCCTGGTGCCCTTCAACGCCTCAGGTGCCGCGGCGGGCCCTATGAACGAGTTCGCAGCGGCCTGCAAGGCGGAGGGCATGTGGCCCTTCGTGCACTTCAACCGCACCCATGTGGTGCCGCCGTGCACGATGACCGAGGAGGAGTTGCAGACCGGGCTCGACATCCTCGACAGCGCCCTGGACGTGGCGGATCGGCATACGACGCAGAGCTGAGCACACGGCATACCCCTCCGGCATACGGCTCGTGCATGCTGCTCCGGCATACGGCTCGTGCATGCTGCTCCGGCATACGGCTCGTGCATGCTGCTCCGGCTGTCACAACTTTCCCGCCTGATGCCGGAACCTTCCGCTTCAGGTCCCTTGTAAGGGGCCCCAACCGAAAGGTTCCGGCACGCGGCGGGAAAGTTGAGGCGCGTGGGGCGGCGGGAAAGTTGAGGCGCGTGGGGCCCGGTCAGCCGAGGCGGTCGAGGTATGCCGCGAGCGCCTCTGGCGTCCAGGTCTGCTCCAGGGAGGCCGCCGTCAATTCGGCGGCCTCCTGCGCAGAGCCCTGCGCGGGCGTCCAGTCCGAGCGCTGCCAGCCCGCCAAATAGCCATCCGCATCCTCGGCGCCCAGTCGCATGGCGGCCTCGTCAATGGCTTCCTGAAAGCGCGCAGCGAGCATGACCTTGACCTGCTGATCTCCCTCGCGCGCGACCACGAGCGATGGCAGCTCGCGCCAGGAGGTCACCTGTACATCCGTCACGATCGACCTTCCTTCCAGAGCAGAGCACTGAGTATGCCGTTCGCGCCATCCTTGTGGACAACCAACGCCGATGTCAGCGACGCGGCATACGGTGTCCTTCTGATAGGCGGAGGTGGGCAGTGTCGCGGGCGTTCGATCGGGAGAGCATTCCCGAGCTGAGTAATGCTGACCTCGAAGCCTGCTGCGGCACGGTCACCGTTGCCCGCGGACTTGCCTATGCCCAGCGACACCACGTGATCGACCTTGACGCCAGCCCCGACCACCGGGAGGTCGAGGGTCACGTCATCGGATCGAGCGGTCAGACCTACCTCACCACTGTCCGACTGCGTCCGGATGCGACAAACCCTTGGTTGCATCACTGGAGCAGCTTATGCACCTGCCCGGTGGGCGCCGACTGCAAGCACGCGGTCGCCCTTGCTGTCGCGGCCCGGGTCCTGCGCGAACCCGATGGCCCGCCGCCGGGTCGACGCTGGGAGAGCGCCCTCTCACCGCTGCTTGACGTGGAGGATGACGCCCCACACAGTCCGCTCGGGCTGCTCATTGAGCCGATCACAGCGGGTAGCGCCCGACGCACCAGGTGGACGGTGCCCAGTGCCAGCGGCCGTCCGGGGCTGCGCATGCGACCGGTCGTCCCCGGGGCGCGCGGTGACTGGATTCGCACGGGCGTGTCCTGGGAGAGCTTCGCCGGGGGCTACTACGCCTATGGGCATGCGACCTTCAGTGATGACATGCGCGACGCGATGACCGCCATCGCCGATGCTCACCGGCGCGCCGTCCGCGCCTACGGTTTCGGCCGGATGCCCGATGCCATCGCCCTGGACAAACTCGGCGCGCACTGGTGCGCCTTGCTGGAGAAGGCCCAACAGTGCGGAGTCGCCCTGATGACGCACCCTCGGCAGCCGAGTCCGGTCCGGATCGCCCCGGACCCGGCCGCCTTCGTCATCGAGATTGAGCGTGCCGGTCGCGATGCTGTGCTGCGGCCCGGGATCGATCTGCCGGCCACGATTCCCGGTGAGGCCACTCTGGTGGGAAACCCGGCCACTGGGTGGTTTGCCTGGGACGGCCCGCTGGTCGTCCTCGGGCGACTCGCTGAGCCCTTGGACGCCGCGCGTCAGCGCCTGGTCGATGCCGGCCCGATCGAGATTCCCGAGGCCGATTGGGGCCGCTTCGTGGCCACAGTCTTGCCCGGGCTGCGCCGCCGCGCCGAGGTCCGCGCCGTCGGCCCGGCCATCGAGCTGCCCGAGGAAGTGCCACCGCGGTTGCGGCTGACGTCCACCTTTGAGCCCGGGCATCAGGTGCTGCTCGAGTGGCAGGTCGTCTATGGCACCGGCGAGAACGCCGTGCACGTCCCCCTGCAGTACGACTACCAGGATCCGATCCGAGATCGGGTGGCCGAGCGCGAACTCATCGCGGCCCTGCGCCCCGTGGTGACCATGGAGCGGTTGTGGCAGCGCATCGGCGTGGACCGCACCCTGGTCCCGGTCATCAGACTGCACAACTTCGACACCGTCGCCTTCAGTGCCGTGCTCGCGGACCTTCAGCATCTCCCCGAGCTGGACGTCATCGTGGTTGGCGAGCCCACGGCATACACCGAGGTCCTGGACGCGCCGCAGATCGCCTTCTCAGCGACCGAGTCGGCCGAGGGCAGCGGGACGGACTGGTTCGACCTCGGGATCAGCGTCACGGTGGCCGGTGAGGAGGTCCCGCTCGCCCAACTCATTCAGGCGTTGACCCAGGACGCCTCGCACCTTCTGCTCGAGAGCGGAACCTGGTTCAGCCTTGATCGACCCGAGCTCGAGCGCCTGCGGGTTCTGCTCGATGAGGCGCGCGAGTTGCAGGATCGCCCCAGCGAGGGCCTGCGGATCGGCATGGTCCACGTCAGTTTGTGGGAGGAGCTGGTCTCCCTCGGGGTCATTGACCGGCAGAGTGCGCGCTGGGAGCAAGCGGTCACCGCTCTGGCCGATCTCGGCAGCCGTGAGCCCGTGCCACCGCCGGCCGGGCTGTCCGCAGATCTGCGGCCCTACCAGTTGGAGGGATACCAGTGGCTCTCGCTGCTCTGGGATGTCCGGATGGGCGGGATCCTGGCCGACGACATGGGCCTGGGCAAGACCCTGCAGGTCCTGGCCATGGTCCAGCGGGCCGCCGAGGAAGGCACGCTCGCGGACCCGGTGCTCATCGTGGCTCCCACCTCGGTGCTCTCAACCTGGGCCAGTGAGGCGGCCCGCTTCGCACCTGCCCTGCGCAGCGTGATCCTGGAGCGCACCCGCGGCAAGGCCAAGGTGCCCCTGGCCGACGCGGTGGGAGATGCCCAGTTGGTGATCACCTCGTATGCCGTGGCACGCATCGACGAGGCCGCCTTCCGCGAGCGCTCGTGGTCGGCCTTGGTGCTCGACGAGGCGCAGTTCGTCAAGAACCACCAGTCCAAGACCTACCAAGTCATGCGCCGACTCCCCGCGACCCGGCGCTTCGCCCTGACCGGGACGCCGCTGGAGAACTCGCTCATGGACCTGTGGTCACTGCTCTCCCTGGCAGCGCCCGGCCTGTATCCACGGCCAACGGCATTCCGCGATCAGTGGGCCCGGCCGATCGAGTCCGGCAGCGACCCGGATCGGCTGGCCACCTTGCGGCGGCGGATCCGCCCGCTGATGTTGCGACGCACCAAGGAGGCCGTCGCCACCGAGTTGCCGCCGAAGCAGGAGCAGGTGCTGACCGTGGCGCTGCAGAGCCGCCATCGCGCCGTCTATGACCGTCATCTCGGACGCGAGCGCCAACGCATCTTGGGGCTGCTCGACGATGTCGACGGCAACCGCTTCGCGATTCTGCGCGCGCTCACCACCCTGCGCCTGCTCGCGCTCGACCCCGTCCTGGTCTCCCCGGAGTATGCCGGTCTGGGCGCCAGCGCCAAGATCGAAACCCTGGTCGAGCACCTCACCGAGCTGGCGGCCGAAGGGCATCGGGCCTTGGTGTTCAGCCAGTTCACGGGCTTCCTCACCATGGCGCGCGAGGCCCTTGAGCAGGCCGGTCTGGAGACCTGCTATCTGGATGGGTCCACGCGCAACCGGCCCGAGGTCATCGACCGATTCCGCACCGGATCGGCGGACGCTTTCCTGATCTCGCTCAAGGCCGGCGGTTTCGGGCTGACGCTGACCGAGGCGGACTACGTCTTTGTCGTGGACCCGTGGTGGAATCCCGCCGCCGAAGCGCAGGCCATCGACCGGACCCACCGGATCGGGCAGACCTCGCCGGTCAACGTCTACCGCCTGGTATCCGCGGACACCATCGAGGAAAAGGTGGTCGCCTTGCAAGAACGCAAACGCGACCTCTTCACCCGGGTCGTCGACGAGGGCGCCCTGCTCTCCAGCGCCCTCAACGCCGAGGACCTGCGCGGACTACTTGAGCGCTGAACTGGCTGCGCCCGGGCCTGCCTGAGCAGATCCGGGCGCAGTGGCAGGGAAGGGGTCAGACAGTGGGGGCCGCCGGGTCGGTCGGCTCGTCCGAACCCACCGACTCCTCCGCGCCCGCGTACTGGTTCGGCTCCTGTGTCGGCTCCTGTGCCGAACGGCCCTGAGCGGCCAAGAGATCCACGCCCTTGGCGACCTGGGTACGGACGGTGGATACCTGCGACTGGTACTTGCCGCCGGTGCGGGTGTTGAACTCGGTGGCCGCCTTGTCGAGCATGCCCTCGACCTTGTCGCGGTTCTCGGCGGCATACGTGCCAGCCTTGTCGATGCCCTTGCGGACGGCTTCGTCGCCCTTGCGAATGGCCTCATCGGCCTTACCGGCGAGCTCGACGAGCTTGGGGTCGAGGCCGCGGGTGGCGGCCTGATCCTTGAGCGACGGCCAGGGCTGCGCGGACGTGCTGGTCATGGTGGTGATCCCCTCGGGAGGTGGTGCTGAACCCAGCGGTCGCGTGAGTCCGATGGTAGAACCGTGGCAACCTTCCAGATTGTTCCCCGCGCTGGCACACTGTGGGCAGCCTGACCGACCGAGGAGTATGCCCCCATGGAGACCGTGCCCAACGCCGACGTGGCGCCTGCACCCGCAGGCCGCTTGACCGGTCGGGAGTGGCGCACTGCGGTGGAGTTGGCGACCTCAGCGCTGGCCTTGCGGGTCGTGGACAGTTGGCCCCGCGGGGATGAGCATCCGGTGATGGTCTTGCCCGGCTTTATGGCTGGCCCGGACAGCACACTCTTCCTGCGTCGAACCCTGCGACGGCTGGGCTATCGCACCCATGACTGGGGGCTCGGCCGCAACCTCGGGGTGCGCCCCGGCCTTGAGGACGCCATGCTCGACAAGCTCATGGAGCTCTACGACCGCTATGGCACTCCGGTCTCGCTCATCGGCTGGAGCGCCGGTGGCATCTACGCTCGCGAGCTGGCCCGTCGGGCCCCCGATGCGGTGCGCATGGTGATCACGCTGGGGTCACCCTTCCGCGGCCACCCGAGCTCGACCCGGGCCTGGCGGTTCTACAAATTCATGAACCGGCACGATCTCACGCATCAGCTCACCAGCCCCGAGAAGCGAGCCGAGCGCGAGCAGCCACTGCAGGTCCCCACGACGTGTATCTACTCGCGCAAGGACGGCATCGTGGCATGGGAGTGCTGCATGTCCTTGCCCGCCGAACGAACCGAAAACATCGAGGTGGACGCGACCCACCTGGGCTACGGGCACCACCTGACCACCTTGAAGGTGATCGCCGACCGCTTGGCCACACACCCTGACCAGTGGCATCCGTATGCGGCGGCGCCACCCGCGAGCGACGGCGGCCTCCCGCACGCCGCCACCGGCTGACATGGGGGGCGCACGCTGGGCGATGCCGCTGGACGCCTTCTTCTTGATGTCCGAGTCCGAGCAGACCCAGATGCATGTCGCTGCGCTCATGCCCTTTCACCTGCCGGCCGATGCGCCCGCCCGATTCGTCAGCGATCTGGTCGCCGAAGCCCGTAGGGCCCCGGTTGAGCGTCCCTGGAGCCTGCGCCTGCAGACCCATCGCGCCATGCGTCAGCCGGTGCATCGCTGGATCAAGGACGGCGACTTCGACATCAACTACCACGTGCGGCATTCGGCGCTGCCCTCTCCCGCCGGCGAGCGCGAACTCGGCGTTTTGATCTCCCGCTTGCATTCCAACCCCCTGGACTTCTCCCGGCCGCCGTGGGAACTGCATGTCATCGAGGGGCTGAGCGAGCGTCGGTATGCCGTGTACGTCAAGATTCACCACGCGCTCGTGGATGGCTTCACCGGCATGCGGATGATGGCGCGCAGCCTGTCCAGCGACCCGCAGGACCGGCAGACGCCGCTCTTCTTCTCGGTGCCGCCACCGCGCCGCCCGGATGATGCCGGGCCGCGGCCGAGCATCCTCGCCCAGTTCACCAAGGCGGCCGTGGGTATGCCGGGGGCGCTCGCAGCAGCGGCCGGGACGGTCGTGCGCAGCCGCGGGTCGGGCGCCCTCGTCGGGCCCTACCAAGCGCCGGACTCGCTGCTGAACCAGCGCATCGGCCGCAACCGTCGGTTCGCCACCCAACTCTGGGATCTCGAGCGCCTCCGGCTCATCAGCAAGGCCTCGGGCGGCACTCTCAACGACGTGCTGCTGGCCGCCTGCGCCGGAGGGCTGCGCACCTTCCTCAGCGAGTTGGACGGCCTCCCTGACGATCCCCTGGTCGCTTTCTTACCGGTCAATGTGCGCACACCCGGAGGCAATGGACCCTCGGGCAATGTCGTGGGCGCGATCTACGCCGGCCTGGGTACCCAACTGAGCGACCCACGTGAGCGGATGGCCGCGATCATCGAGTCCACCACCGCTGCCAAGGCCGAGCTCTCGGGGTTGGGACCCGAGGCGGCCATGACCTATAGCGCTGCGCTGCTCAGCCCCGGCGCGCTCCAGATCGGGGCCGCGATGTCCGGGCTGCCTAGCCCCTTGTCGGCGAGTTTCAACGTGTGCATCTCCAACGTGCCCGGACCGAGCGAGCCGCTGTACTGGCGGGGTGCCAGGCTGCAGGCGAGCTACCCGGTCTCCATCCCGGTGCACTCGATGGCCCTCAATATCACCGCGCACTCGTACGCGGGGACCCTGGCCGTGGGTTTTGTCGGGGACCGCGAGGCCCTGCCGAGTCTGCAGCGGCTCGCCGTCCACACCGGCGAGGCCCTCAGCGAACTCGAGCAGGCATACGGGACCGCGGCTCGCTAGGCCGCCCACCCCGATCTTTCCCAGATCTGACGAGTTGCTTGCGCAGGCTCGGCAGGCCCGGAAGCGCGACGTACCCTGACGCCATGAGCATCGAGCCCGGCCGCGCCCGCTACGTGTCCCTGACCACCTTCCGCGCATCCGGCCAGGGAGTGTCCACCCCCGTATGGATCGCTCCGACGGTGGCCGGCTTGGGTGAGCCTGGGGATCTGGTGGTGATCTCCGAGCTCGACACCTGGAAGGTCAAGCGCCTGCGCAAGGACTCGCGCGTGGAGTTGCGCCCCTGCGACATGCGTGGCCGCGTCGAGGCCGATGCGCCGACGTGGACCGGCCAGGGACGCATCGCCGCCGAGCCCGAGGACGTTCGCTTGGTCAAGCGCGCCATCGGTGACAAATACGGGTGGTGGTACCACGCATTCGCTGCCGTCGAGCGCGTCATGGTTCGGGTTCGCCCCTCCTACCCTGCCCGAGCCGGGATCATCATCACGCTGGATAGTTGATGGCACTGACGCTGACCGAACTCGTCACGACCCACACTGCGGTCGCAGCCACTCGGGCGCGCACGGCCAAGACCGCGGCCCTCGCGGCTTGCCTGCGGGAGAGCGACGCCAGCGAGGTCGCGGCCACCGTGGCCTATCTCTCCGGCCGAGTGCCCCAGCGGCGCCTCGGGGTGGGCTGGCGGTCACTGGCGGAACTGCCACCCGCTGCCGCCACCGGCACCCTGACCGTGAGCGGTGTCGATCGCGCCTTCCAGGTCTTGGCGGATGCCTCGGGGCCGGGCTCGGCCGGGCTTCGACGAGACACCCTGATGGCCCTGCTGCGCACGGCTAGCGAGCCTGAGCAGGAGTTCCTCCGGGCGCTGATCACGGGCAACCTGCGGCAAGGGGCGCTGGACGGGGTGATCCTCCAGGCGATCGCGGCGGCATACGACCTCCCGGACGCGCTCGTGCGCCGCGCGGCGATGCTCGCTGGCAGCCCGGCCGCGGTCGCTGCGGCAGCCGCTCAGGGTGGCCACGACGCGGTAGCGGCCATCCGGCTCGAGGTCGGCCGGCCGATTCAACCCATGCTGGCTTCGTCAGCCAAGGCCGTGGCCGAGGCGGTCGCCACTGCTGGACAAGGCCGGGTCCTCGTTGATGCCAAGCTGGACGGCATCCGCCTTCAAGTGCACCGGCGCGCCGGCGTCGTCAGCCTCTACACGCGCAGCCTCGAAGACATCACCGAGCGACTTCCTGACGTGGTGCCCCTGATCGAGGCATTGCCCGGCGGGGATCTGGTCCTAGACGGTGAGGCCATTGCGCTGCGGGCGGATGGCCGACCCGAGCCCTTCCAAGTGACCGGTGCGCGCACCGCCAGCACGGCTGACCTGGAGGACCTGCAGACGCGGGTGCCGCTGTCGACCTTCATCTTCGATGTGATGCATCGCGATGGAGTCGACCTGCTTGACGAACCGGCGCACGTGCGGGATGGGCATCTGCGCGAGCTCGCGCCGCACCTCATGGTTGAGCGCCTAGTTACCAGTGACGTCGGCCAAGCTGAGTCCTTCAACGTGGCGGCCCTCTCCCGAGGGCATGAGGGAGTCGTGGTCAAGGCTGCGGACAGCACGTATGCCGCTGGCCGCCGAGGCAGCGAGTGGGTCAAGGTCAAGCCGGTCCACACCGTCGACTTGGTGGTCCTCGCCGTCGAGTGGGGCTCCGGGCGTCGCCAGGGCTGGCTGTCCAATCTGCACTTGGGTGCACGCGACGAAGTCACCGGCGAACTGGTGATGGTCGGCAAGACGTTCAAAGGCATGACGGACGAGATGTTGCGTTGGCAGACACGGCGATTCACCGAGTTGGCTAGCTCCGGAACCGACGGTTGGGTGGTGAACCTGCGGCCCGAGCAAGTCGTCGAGATCGCCTTCGACGGGGTTCAGCGCTCCACCAGGTATGCCGGTGGGCTGGCACTCAGATTTGCCCGGGTCGTGCGCTATCGCGACGACAAAGAGGTCTCCCAGATCGACACCCTCGAGGCGCTGCGACGCACGAGTGGGGCAGGAGCGGACGCATGATCAGCACGCGACGAGCAGCGGCATACGGCCTGGTGAGCGCACTGGCAGGCATGGCGACCGGCCATCTGGTCGCCGCCCTGCTCGCCCCTGAGGCATCCCCGGTCCTCGCGGTCGGCTCAGCCGTCATCGATGCAACCCCGCGCGCGGTCAAGGAATGGGCGGTGAGCGCCCTCGGCACCGCAGACAAGAGCGTGCTCTTGGGCACGGTCTCGCTCGTGACAGCGGCGCTGGCCGCCGGCGCTGGGGTCCTCTCCCGGCGACGAGTCGCCTACGGAGCGACCTTCATCGCCCTCCTCGGGGCGCTTGCCCTGACGGCGGCCGTGACCCGGCCCGCGTCCACCCCAATCTTCGCCATCCCCGCGGTGGTGGCGACCGGAGTTGGGCTCCTGGTCCTTGGTCACCTCTTCCGTCGGCACACCGCCACCAGCCAGCTGGAGAACCCACTGGACCACACGGCATACGCGCCTGGAGCGCCGGCGACTCCACGGCGGCGCAGCGTGCTGACCGGTGCGACCGGCATCGGGATTGGATCGGCCCTGGTGGGGGCCCTCGGTCAGGGCCTCATGCGCCCGGATCCCGCGGCCGGGGTGACCTTGCCAGTGCCGGCGGCGCCCGCTGCCCCGCTACCCCCCGGCCTTGAGTCGACCGTGCCGGGAATCTCGCCGCTACGTACCCCGGTCGCCGACTTCTATCGCATCGACACTGCTTTGACGATCCCGCGCGTCGATCCGGGCACCTGGGCGCTCACCATCGACGGCATGGTCGATCGTGAGGTGCGGTTCACGTTTGCTGACCTGCTCGCCATGGATCTGCTCGAGAGCGATGTCACGATCAACTGCGTCAGCAACGAGGTGGGCGGCCCCTATATCGGGTCAGCTCGCTGGACCGGGGTCTTGGTCAAGGACTTGCTCGCGCGCGCTGGGGTGCACCCCGAGGCTGAGCAGGCGTACACGGTGTCGGTGGACGGGATGACCATTTCGATCCCGCTCGAGGCTCTCATGGACGATCGTGGCGCGCTGCTCGCCATCGGGATGAATGGCGAGCCGTTGCCGACGCAGCATGGCTTCCCCGCCCGGCTCATCACCCCGGGACTGTATGGCTACGTCGGGGCCACCAAGTGGGTGGAGCGGCTGTACGTGACCACGTACGCCAAGGCAGCCGCCTATTGGAGCGAGCGCGGCTGGGCCGAACGCGCCGAGGTCAAGACCCAAACTCGGATCGACACCCCGAAGGCGGGGACCGGTATCGCCGCGGGGGAGGTCGCCATTGCCGGAGTGGCCTGGGCGCAGGCGGGTGGCGGCATCAGCCGGGTCGAGGTTTCTGTGGATGGCGGCGGCTGGCTTCAGGCGCGCCTGGGCCCGGCGGTGGGGCCGGCGTACTGGCGCCAATGGCACCTGCCGTGGACTGCGACTCCAGGGCAACACACGCTCCGTGCTCGCGCGTCAGACGCCTCCGGAACCGTGCAGGATGAGACAGTCCGGCCGATCGCCCCCGATGGCGCCACGGGTTACCACGTGGTCGAGATCACGGTTCAGTAGGCGGAACGGTGAGGCTCTCAGACGGCTGGGCCCGCGCAGTGCCCATTTGGTCCTGGCATGATGCAGCCGTGACCCCCGCCGCCACGATTACCGCGCAGGCCAAAGCGCTTGCCGATGCGACGAGATTTGACATCTTTGAGCGGCTCCGCAGCAGCAAGGGCGCCCTACTCGTGGTGGACCTTGCCGAGACCATTCCGGTGCATCCCAACGCCATTCGTGGGCACCTCGACGTCCTCATCGAGGCTCGCTTGGTCGTGCGGGAGCCGGTGCGGCGACTAGGTCCGGGGCGCCCGGCATGGGCATATCGGGTGAGTCCCGGGGCGATCGAGCGGTGGGGCCTCACGACGCCCGCCGAAGAACTCGCTTCGATGCTGCTGGAGGTGCTCGACTCTGGCGCCAGCGCCAAGGAGATCGGCGAGCGGGCGGGCACGCGCCTGCACGCATCCACCAGCGGGGTCCCGGGCAGTGGGCCCATCGAGGCGGTGGTCGGGGTTGCTCGGCGGCTGGGGTACGAACCTCACCGGCCGCGCTCACGTACCGGTGGCGTGGTCGAAGTGTCCCTGAGTCGATGCCCCTGTCGCGGGTATCCGGAGAGTCAGGCGAGCATCATCAAGGAACTCCATGGGGCTGTGTTGCAGCAGGTCTGCAATGCCGAGGGAGGTGGGTATGTCCTCCAAGACCTGCTCCTGGGTCCCGCCGACGCGGCCTGCCGGATCGTGCTGGCGCCGACGCCATGATGCTGTCGATTGCCCTGTGGGCGCTTGGTGCATCGCTGGGTGTTCTGGGCGTGACTGCCGTGGCGTCACGAGTGGTTGGCCGGTACTCGGTCGTGGATATTGCGTGGGGCTTGGCCTTCGTGGCTATTGCGGTGACTGCAGGCTTGGCCGGGAGTGGGACGCCGTGGCGTCGAGGGCTGCTCGTTGTCTTGGTCGGCGTGTGGGGTCTGCGGTTGGCGTGGCATATCGGCTCCCGGCAGCGAGGGCACGGGGAGGACCCGCGGTATACCGAGCTGATGCGGGGTCAGGGCTTCGGCACCGCGGTGTGGAAGGTCTTTGGCCTCCAAGCGGTCCTGGCATGGGTCGTGTCGGCCCCGGTGATCGGCGGCGCGACGACGTCGGTGCGGTGGCCGTGGTTGGTGTGGGTTGGGGTCGTGCTGTGGGCTGTGGGCTTGGGCTTTGAAGCGATCGGGGATGCGCAGCTGGCGGCATTCAGGCGGGACCCGCAGCGCGGGCGAATCATGGATCGTGGTCTGTGGGGGTGGACGCGTCACCCTAACTATTTCGGTGATGCCTGCATGTGGTGGGGGCTGTGGTTGGTCGGCGGGCTGTCATCGGGGGCCCTGGTAGGTCTGGCCACGGTCATCGGGCCGGTGCTGATAACGCACCTGCTGCGCAATGTCTCGGGCGCTGCGCTGCTCGAACGAACGATGCGGACTCGGCCAGGGTGGGATGAGTATGCCGCCCGAGTGCCGATGTTCTTCCCGCGACCCCCGCGCGGCGATCGCTGAGGCGCGTCGGCGCTAGGGCGGCACGGCCGGCTTGCGGTGCAGTGCGGCTGGCGCCGTTTGCGGTGCAGTGCGGCGGTCACGGCGGTCACGGCGGTCACGGCGGTCACGGCGGTCACGGCGAGCCGCCCCGCCCCTGTCCATTTCGCCCCCTCACACGCGAAAGTAACTCCTTGCACCCGCAAGCTAAGGCACCGCCCACCTGCGCATCCGCTTTCACACGAAAGGAGCTACTTTCGCGTGTGAGGAGATCGGGAGGCGGGGTGAGGATCCTGGCGGGAGGCGGGGTGAGGATCCTGGCGGGAGG
>CALMQX010000035.1 GCA_937873315.1 uncultured Nostocoides sp.
CCAGCATTGGCTCGGTCACCGCCGGCCAGCACACCTCGGGAGGCCGGCCATGATCACCCGACGCACCCTCCTCGGGGGTTCCCTCGCGGTCTTGCTCACCACCGGTGGCGCCAGCGCCTGGGCCTTGGATCGATTCGTCATCGACCATGTCGAAGTCGACAATGCGTCCTCGCAGACCTCCTCGGTGGCGGTCGCCGCAGCCGACCAGTCGGGATCGTCGACGGCTACGAGCTACACCAGCGACACGGCCAAGATCACGATCACGACCCACACCTCCGGGTCGGGCAATGACCTGGTCACGTACTACGTCGCTGATGTGACGGTGACCGACGCGACCATCCTGCGATCGGCATTCGCCAATGACCAGTTCGGCGAGAACATCATCGCCATCCCTTCGGAGATCGCCGCTTCGGTCGGGGCCATCTTGGCCATCAATGGCGACTACTACGGATTCCGCGACGACGGCATCGTCATTCGCAATGGCGTGATCTATCGCAATGAGCCCGCCCGCCAAGGGCTGGTGCTCTACACCGATGGCACCCTGAAGCTCTACGACGAGACCACGACCACCGCGGACAAGCTCCTCGCCGACGGCGCCTGGCAAACCTGGTCCTTCGGGCCCGGCCTGGTGAATGCCGGCAAGGTGCTCGGTGGCATCGAGAGCGTCGAGGTCGACACCAACTTCGGCAACCACTCGGTGCAGGGCAATCAGCCACGCACCGGCATCGGGATGATCTCCGCGAACCACTTTGTCCTGGTCGCCGTCGATGGCCGCTCCACCGGATACAGCCGAGGGGTGTCGATGACCGAGATGGCCCAAATCTTCGTGGACCTCGGCGCCACGGTCGCCTACAACCTCGATGGTGGCGGCTCCACGACCATGGTGTTCAACGACGCCCTGGTCAACAACCCACTGGGGCGCGGCGAGGAACGCGGCACCTCCGACATCATCTACATCGCTGGATAGGGGCCTGCCATGATCGTTCTCATCCCGAGTTTCGAGCCTGATGACCGGCTCGAGCAGATCGTCGGCGATCTCATCACCCAGTCGGGGCTGCACGTCGTCGTCGTGGACGATGGCAGCGGTCCGGAGTATGCCGACCACATGAGCGCCGTGGCCGACTTGGGCGCCACCGTGCTCACGCACCCGGTGAACCGGGGCAAGGGCGCGGCCCTGCGGACCGGGATTGAGCACATCCTGCAGGCCCATCCCGGCGAATCGGTGGTGTGCGCTGACTCCGACGGCCAGCACTCCCCGGTCGACGTCCTGCGCGTCGCGGCCCGGCTCGATGAAGGCGACTCGGCCATGGTGCTCGGCGTCCGCCGCTTCACCGGCCGGGTACCCATGCGCAGCCGCGTGGGCAATGGCGTGACGGCCCGGCTCTTCCGGGCCCTCACCGGGATCAGCCTGGGCGACACCCAGACCGGCCTGCGGGCCTATCCCGCGGCCACCTTGCCCTGGCTGCTGACGATCCCCGGTGATCGCTTCGAGTGGGAGCTGCGCGTCTTGTTGGCAGCCGCCCGGGACCACCGGCCGATCGAGCAGGTCGAGATCGCCACCATCTATCTCGAGGAGAACGCCTCCTCGCACTTCCGCCCGCTGCAGGACTCGGCGCGGATCTACCGACAGCTCCTCGGCTTCGCCAGTTCCTCGTTGGCGGGCTTTGCCCTCGATGCAGCTCTCCTGGCGGTGCTCGTCGCCCTTGGCGTGCCCTTGGTCTGGTCGGTCTTGGCCGCCCGAGTGGTGAGCGCAAGTGCGAACTATGCCCTGAATCGCCGATGGGTCTTCGGCCGCGGCGAGACGCCAACTCCCCACCGGATCGCCTTCCCCCGGTATGCCGCCTTGGCTGGCGTGATCCTGGTGGCCAACGAGCTACTCATCCACGCCTTGGTGAACGTCACCGGCTCCTTGGTCGTGAGCAAACTCGTGACCGAGTTGGCGCTCTTCTCGGTGAGTTTTGCCGTCCAACGAACCGTGGTCTTCGCCCGCAGCCATCAGGCCAGCCGGGACGCGGCGACCGCCGACGGCATAGCCTGCGAGTATGCCGCGACTACTCCACCTCAGTGACACCCACCTGGCGGCCCCGGGCGCGCCCAGTGCACACCCGGAGTTGGACGCCGCCACCCGGCTGCGCGAGGTGATCGTCGCGGCGATGCGGCAGGGGCCTTTTGACGCGGTCCTGCTCACCGGAGATATCTGCGATGACGGTTCGGCCCAGGGCGCCGCAGCGGTGCACGAGATCGTCTCTCACTGCGCGCCGATCGTGCTGGGGGTGCCGGGCAATCACGACCTGAGTGCCCCGGTGCGCGAGGCATTCGGCCGGGCGCAGGCTTGGCTCGAGGGCTGGCGAATCCTCGGAGTCGAGACCCAGGTCGAGGGCGAGGTCGCCGGAGTTGCCGATGACGCCGTGGCTGAGATTGACGAACTCGACGCCTTCCCGACCGTGGTCCTCATGCACCACCCGCTGCTCTCCCGCAGCACCCATCCGTGGTTCACCCTGGGCAACGCCGAGGCCCTGGCCGGGGTGGTCCAGCGGCATGCCGGTCCGCTGGTGCTGCTCTCGGGGCACACCCATGAGGCCTTTGACGCTCGCCTGGGCGAGGCTTACCTCTACGGTGCCCCCTCGACGTACTACGGGATCGTTCACGAGGGTGACACCTGGAGTTATGCCCCCGACGTGATCGGCGCTCGGATCGTCGAGCTTGCTGCAGATGGCCGCGTGAGCTCAACCCTGGTTACGCCGGACCGTCTCTGAGCAGGGCCACAAAGCCTGCCTCGTCGAGGATGGTCAGGCCGAGTTCTCGTGCCTTGGCCTCCTTGGAGCCCGCACCTGGACCGACGACGACAACGTCGGTGTTCTTGGAGACCGAGCCGGCGGCCTTGCCACCGCGGGCCAGGATCGCTTCCTTGGCCGAATCGCGGGAGAAGCCCTCCAACGAACCGGTGACGACGACGGTCAGCCCGGCCAACGTCTGTGGCACCGACTCATCCCGCTCATCGACCATACGCACACCGTCGGCCGCCCATTGATCGACGATTGCGCGATGCCATTGCGCATCCTCACGATCGAACCAGTCCCGCACCGACTGCGCGATCACGCCACCCACGCCCTCGACAGCCGACAGGTCCTCCACGCTGGCCTCACGGATCGCTGCCATGGATCCGAAATGCTGGGCCAGCGCACGTGCGGCGGTCGGCCCCACGTGCCGGATCGACAGGCCGACCAACACCCTCCACAGGGGTCGCAACTTGGCCACCGCGAGATTGTCGATCAACTTCTGGCCGTTCGCGGAGAGCACGCGCCCATCGATGACGCCGCCCTCAGGATCGGTCCGTTTCGCCGCCCGGGTGTAGAGCGGAACGCGCGCAATATCCGCTGTCGTGAGGCCAAAAAGCGCCGCCTCGTCGGCCAGCACGCCCGCCTCGAGCAGCGCAATCGAGCCTTCCCAGCCCAGCGCCTCGATGTCGAAGGCACCCCTGCCCGCGAGCCCGAAAAGGCGCTCGCGCAGCTGACTCGGGCACGAGCGCGCATTGGGGCAGCGAATGTCTTTGTCGCCCTCCTTCTCGGGGGCGAGTTCTGTCCCGCACGACGGGCAGTGCGTGGGCATGATGAAGGCCCGCTGCGTGCCATCGCGCAGGTCGACGACCGGCCCGAGAATCTCCGGGATGACGTCACCGGCCTTACGCAAGACCACCATGTCGCCGATGAGTACGCCCTTGCGCCGCACCTCGTCGGCGTTATGCAGGGTGGCCCGCTCGACGGTCGAGCCCGCCACCACCACCGGCTCCATGATCCCGAAGGGGGTCACTCGGCCGGTCCGACCCACATTGACGGCGATGTCGACCAGTCGGGTATTGACCTCCTCGGGGGGGTACTTGTACGCGATCGCCCAGCGCGGTGCCCGGCTGGTTGACCCGAGTTGGCGCTGGACCGCGATCTCGTCGACCTTGACGACCACCCCATCAATCTCGTGCTCCACGCTGTGCCGGCGCTCCCCGAAGCCGTCAATGAAGGCCTGCACCTCGGCCAAAGAGTCCACGACCCGGCAGTGGCGACTAACCGGCATACCCCAGCCGCGCAGGAGGTCGTATGCCGCGCTCTGCCGATCAATGTCGAAGCCCGTACGGGCACCGATTCCATGCACCAACAGGCGCAGCGGACGGCTGGCGGTGACGCGAGGATCCTTCTGCCGCAACGATCCGGCGGCCGCATTGCGCGGATTCGCGAAGGGCGCCTTCCCGGCCTCGACCAGCGCGGCGTTGAGGCCGCTGAAGGCCTCGATCGGGAAGAACACCTCCCCGCGAATCTCCACCAGGTCCGGCACATCCGCACCCTCCAAGACGCTCGGCACGCCTTCGATGGTGCGGACATTGAGGGTGACATCCTCGCCCGTGCGGCCGTCCCCACGGGTGAGCGCGCGGGTTAGCCGACCACCCTCGTAGAGCAGGTTGATGGCAAGACCGTCGATCTTGAGCTCGCAGAGGAAGTGATAGCTCGTGCCGCCAGCCTCCCGCTCAACGCGGGCCGCCCAGCCGGCCAACTCCTCGGGGTCAAAGGCGTTGTCCAGGCTCATCATCCGCTCGAGATGATCCACCGCCTGGAAGTCGGTCGAGAACACCGCTCCACCGACGCTCTGAGTGGGGCTGTCCGGGGTGCGCAGCTCGGGGTGTCGCTCTTCGAGGTCATTGAGGCGCCGGATCAGCGCGTCGTACTCACCGTCGCTGATCGTGGGTGCGTCCTTGACGTGATAGGCGAACTGATGGGCGCGGGCCTGCTCGGCGATCTCGGTCCACTCATGGCGAACCTGCTCGGAAGCGGCGGACGGGCTCTCGGTCACCCGCCCATCCTGCACCAGCAGACCGACAGCAGGGCGCCCTCAGCTCTCCAGCAGGTGCCGCAGCCGGCGTTCCTCGTCGTCGGTCAGACCCGCCTGGCGCGGCACGCTGCGGCTCTCCTCGTAGTCCAGGGCAGCCGCCAAGGTCTCGGCCAGCGGTCGGACCAGCAGGCCCTCAACCCGTGCTCGGCCGGTATCGAGAGTGGCGAAGTAGCGCCACAGTGGGTCATCGATCCACAGCGGCAAACTCATCGGGCCCATCCAGTCGCTCACTCCGGCCGCGCCGAGCGCCTGCGCACTGGCCGGCCGAATCGCGGCAGACGAGTGCGCCACGGTGCGCGCCAGCTCAAGAAGCTCCCCCAGCGCAATGGTCGGCCCGGTGGCATTGAAGACCCCCGGCACCCGCTCGGCGGCGCAGTGGACCAGCCAGGCCGCCAGATCCTCCACGTCGATCAGTGCCGTGGGAAAGCCCAGGTCGGGCGGGACCAGGACATCGGCCCCGGTCGGATGCCGGAAACGCCACGGGTAGTACCCACTGCGTCCCGACCAGTCCCCGGCACCGCCGATCAGCCCGGCGCGCACGATCGTGAAACTCTCCCGGGCATCGAGCACCGCCTGCTCACAGGCCACCTTCGCCGGCCCGTATGCGCTCATGTCTGCCATGACATCGTCGGTCAACGGGTCCAGAGTGGCGCTCTCCTCGCCCTGTGCTGGCTGGTCGAAGTGGGCATAGACACTGGCCGAGGACACCAAGACCCAGTGCCGAGCCCGGAGCTGTTGGGCGGCACGTCGAGCATGTCCGGGCTGGCGGGTGAGGTCGAGCACGGCATCCCAGGTGATGCCGCCGACCTCGACCAGCGCGTCAGGCTGATCGCGATCGGCACGAACGAGCCGCGCTCCGGGTGGCAGCGGCGTACTGCCGCGCGCCAGACAGGTCGTGTCCATCCCGGCGGCGATCGCGTGCCGGGTCACCGCCCCGCCGAGCCACGCGGTCCCGCCAAGGATGAGCAGTCGCATACTCGAGTATGACCGGCCCCACCCGCGCGGACGGCAGCCCTGAGCTGGATCCTGATCGGCCGTTCTGGACCTCTCGCTCAGATACCGCAAGGATGGGGCGGAACCCACGCCCCGGAGGAGACCCGATGACCAACCTCGCGACCAACCTCACCGCTACGGCAGAGCGCTTGCCCGATCAGGCGGCGATCCGGATCAATGGGCAGGGCATCAGTTACGCCCAGCTGCACAGCCAGGCGGCCACCCTTGCCGGTGAGCTGCGAGCGGCCGGTATCGAGCCCGGTGACCGGGTGGCCATCATCCTCCCCAACGTGCCGGCATTCCCGATCGCCTTCTGGGCGATCCTGCTGGCTGGCGGCACGGTCGTGCCCATGAACCCGCTGCTCAAGGCCGGCGAGATCGACTACTTCTTCAGCGATAGCGGCGCCAAGCTGGCCTTCGTCTGGCCGGATTTCGTGGCCGAGGCCACCAAGGGCGCAGCCAATAGCGGCACCCGGATCATCGAATGCGGCCCCATGGGTCCGGTACCCGGCCAGTTGGCCGCTGGCGAGCCGATTGCGGCACCCAGCGAGCGCGACCACCAGGACACCGCGATCATTCTGTACACCTCCGGCACCACCGGCCGCCCCAAGGGCGCGGAGTTGACCCATCGCAATATCCACCTCAATGCCACCCGCAGCGCCACCGTCATCCTGCAGATCGACAGCAGCGATATCGTCATGGGCTGCCTGCCGCTCTTCCACGTCTTCGGGCTGGTCGTCGGCCTGAATGCCGCGACCATCGCCGGTGCCTCCTTGGCGCTGATCCCGCGCTTCGACCCAGAGGCGGCGATCGAGACCATCGAGAAGGAGCGGGTGACGATCTTCCAGGGCGTGCCGACGATGTATGCCGCGATCCTCAACCACCCCCGCTCCGATGGCATGGATGCCTCGTCGCTGCGGGCATGCGCCAGCGGCGGTTCGGCGATGCCCCTGGAGGTCATGAAGTCCTTCGAAAACAAACTCGGCTGCATCATTCTCGAGGGCTACGGCCTCTCGGAGACCAGCCCGGTGGCGAGCTTCAATATGCCCGACCGCGAGCGCAAGCCCGGCACCATCGGGGTGGCCATCCCCGGGTGCGAGATGAAGTGCGTCGACATCGAGGGCGCCGAGGTGCCGGTCGGCGAGGTCGGTGAGATCGCGATTCGCGGCGACAACGTCATGAAGGGCTATTGGGGCAAGCCGGAGGCGACCGCAGAGGCCATCCCGGACGGCTGGTTCCGCACCGGTGACCTGGCGACCATGGATGCGGAGGGCTACTTCACCATCGTGGACCGCAAGAAGGACATGATCCTGCGCGGCGGGATGAATGTGTACCCGCGCGAGGTCGAGGAAGCCCTCTACCGGCACCCCGATGTTCTCGAGGCCGCGGTCGTGGCGGTGCCCGATGACCTGCTCGGCGAAGAGGTCGGCGCGGCTATCGCGCTGCGGCCGGGAGCCAGCACCACGGTCGAGGACGTCCAGGCCTGGATCAAGGCCGAGATTGCGGCATACAAGTACCCCCGACACGTCTGGCCGGTCTCCGAACTCCCCAAGGGCCCCACCGGCAAGATCCTGCGGCGTGAGGTGCACAAGCCGGTGGACTAAGGCGCGTTCGCCGGGAGCACCGTCACGGTCAGGACACCGCCCTCGGCGTGGCTGACCTCAGCGCGTCCCAGCCGCCTGCGATATCGATAGTGAAGTCCGTTTTGCGCAACCGCATGGACTCCCCAGTCGTTGGCGTCAAGGTGACCGACCGATAGGGACCCAATCCCACCGTGATCGTGGTGGTGCCGAAGGGGAAGAAGACTTCACCAGGCCGCTCGCTGAGGGCCGACCGTGACAACCCGGCGACGGCCGAGAGTCGGCGCTCCTGCCAACCCCGACTTTTGGCGTTCACTGCCCGATCCGGCATGGGCAGGTCCATGGGAAGGACCAGTACGCCGTCCTGGTAGATCAACAGGTCGAACAACGCCCAGCCCTTGCCGGGCACCACGCTGAGCGTGCTGGTCACTGCACACAGACATGGCCGACCAGGCGTTCTCCGCGCAGTCCGACGTAGGCCACGAGTTCATGCTCGCGGCGGATGAAGTCCTCGGGCGGGAAAGGCAGCGGCCAGCGATGCGGGTAGAGCGAGGTCGGCTGCTGCTCCATGAGCATCTCGACCAGAGCGTCCAGATCGTCCTCGCGGCGCTCCCGGATGATCAGGTCATCACTCACCAGCGGCCTTCCTGGGCGCCGCATTGATCACGAAAGCGGCACCGAGCACGATGACGAAGCCGGCGAGTTGGGCCACACCCAGGTGCTCACGCAGCACCACGACGCCCAGAATGACCGACACCACCGGAATCAGATAGGTGACGGTCGTCGACACGATGGCTCCGGCAGCCCGCACCACGTCGTACTGCAACATGTACGCGGCACCGGTACCCAGCAGACCGAGCACGGCCACCGAGCCCAGCGAGAGCCACAACGGGTATGCCGTGGGCTCGCCAACCGGATCAGGGATGAGCGACCAGGGCGCCGGCACGCTATCGCGGGTCAGCCACCACCAGCCGAAAAGAACCGGCACCATGAGCGCGCTGCCGCAGAGCAGCAAAGCGGTGGGTTGTGAGAGGCCCCCAAGGTCGGCGGCCCCGAGATAGCGCCGGTTGTAGGTCCAACCGAGGCCATAGCAGGCGCCGGAGAGCAAGACGATGAGGAAGCCCACCGGGTCGGGACGGCCCAGGGAGTTCCAGGGCTCGGCAATGATGACCACGCCAACGAAGCCGATCAGGACGGCCGCCAGTTTGCGTGCCGTCAGCCGCTCCGAGGGCAACAGGAGCAAACCGAAGATGACCGCCGCGATCGGGGTCGTGGCGTTCCCGATCCCGGCCAAGGCAGAGCTCACGTACTGCTCGCCGATGACAAACCCGGTGAAGGGCAGCACCGTGAGGAAGGCCGAGCAGAACATCAGATGGCCCCACACGCGGCGCTCGCGCGGCAGAGTGCCACCCGAGACCCGCAGGAGGGCCACCAGCGTCGCGGCGCCCAGCAGGATACGCAGGGTGCTGATCTGGATGGGGTGCAGGTGCGTGAGCCCGACCTTCATGAACAGGAAGGACGATCCCCAAATCAGGGCCAGAGCCACAAACTTTGCCTGCCAAGGAAGCCGATCCAAGAGGCGCATCATCGGGACATCCTTTCGGTGAGGTCGCGGGCAGTGTCGACCGCACGCCGGTGCGTGTCCTGGGCAGCCTTGGCCGTGAGCCCGGCAAGCCCGCAGGTCGGGGTGATCGTGAGCTGCCCAAGCAGGGCGGCGTCCAGGCCGACGCGCTCGAAGGCCCCCTCGATGAGCCGCGTGGCGGCTGCCACCGACCCGCTGCCATCGGTGGGCAGGCAACCGGCATACAGCTGTGTCCCGGACTCCACGGTGGCGGCCACCGACTCCCAGCGGGCGGGCGAGGCGTCCATCAGATCCACGGCGATAGCGCTCACCCCACTCTCGCGCAGCAGTGGCACCGGCGCGGCCGGATGACAACAGTGCAGCACGCTGGGCACGTCCACGGCACCGACGACCCGGCGAAGCCCACCGGCGGCGACCCGAGGGTCGACCGACCGGATTCGGCCGTACCCGGACGCGGTCGGCAACGAACCGGCCAGCACCGCAGGCAGTGCGGGTTCGTCGATCTGCACGATGACCTCGGCGCCCGGGATCAGCCGCCGCAGATCAGCGATATGGACAGCAATGCCCTCGGCCAGCGAGTCGACCAGATCCCGGGTCGCCCCGGCATCGGTGACCACGCGCTCGCCTCGGTTCAGTTCGAGACTGGCGGCAAGGGTCCACGGGCCGCACACCTGGGTCTTGAGCTCCCCGACATAGCCGTCATAAGCCTCGGCCAGTTCGTCGAGGTCCTGGCGCCAGAGGGCTGCAGTCCGCGCGGCATCTCGGCCAGGGCGATCGACCAGACGCCAGCCCGCAGGCTGCAGATCGACCGGCAGGTCGACGAGCAGCCCCGCTCCGCGCCCAATCATGTCGGCGCCCGGCCCACGGGCCGGGGTCTCCGGAAGGTAGGGGATGCCGAGGGCGTCGCTATCGAGCAATAGATCGCGGACCGTGACGATGGCTTCACGAGCATCCGAGCCGGGCCAGGAGCCGATACCAGTTGCGCGCGTCACCGGTTCATCATGGCGCAGGGTGAGCGGCGACGAAGGCCGTGACCGAGGTCGGGACCGGCCCCCCCGCCCAGGACGCCGCCAGTGGCGCACCAGCGGTCATCGCCAGCGGGATGACCCCGCACCAGACCGACACCTCGCCGTCCGGGTCGCCCGGCGCTCCTGCCCGGGTCTTCATCAGCCAGTTGTCGTCCGTGACTTCGAGCGCCAGCGCGAGCGTGGCCGCAACCTCCTTGCGGGTGGACCGACCGACCTCACCGGGGCGGCCCGGCAGCAAGCGCTCCGAGATGGTCTCGAGCGCCTCGGCCTCGGTGACTCCCTCCAAGGCGACCAGCCGCCCACGGATCACTGCCGAGCGGTAGTTCGCCGAGGAGTCGAAGGTCGACTCGGCCACCACCAGGCCGTCGATTGCCGTCACGGAGAAGGCGACCGGAGCGCCGGCCGCCGTATGCCGCAGCAGGCCGGCACCGGTGGAACCGTGCAGCAGGATGTGGTCACCATCGCGGCCGAAGAGCATGGGGACGACCCACGGCTCCCCATCCACCACACTGGCCAGAGTGCCCACGAGCTGGCTGTCCAGGAAGGCGTAGAGCTCCTCCCGGTCCGAGTTTTGACGCTCTGGCTTGCGCGTGAATTGTGTTGTCCGAGAAGGCCGTTCATGTAGCGGCGGGTGGCGGCGAAGGGCATCCCCGACCCGCGTCGGGCGACTCTGAAGGTCTCCGCCACAGTTCGGGCAGACCCCCTTCAGTTCGTCCCCGCACGAGAGGCAGAAGGTGCATTCGAACGAGCAGACCAGCGCACCGGGCGACTCAGGGGGTAGTGCTACGTGACACCGTTCGCACTCGCTACGCAGCTCAAGCACGAGCCACTCCGTGCCGTTCGCCGCCGAAGATCACCCAGGTCACGAAGTCCTCGCTGAGGTCCACAAACCGGTGATCTTCACCGGCCGCCACGAAGGCCGCACTACCGGCCCGGACGGCATACGCGGCGCCCTCGATCATCAGGGTCGCACTGCCGCCGACAACCACATAGATCTCATCCCGGTCATGCGGCTGCTGCGGATCATGGCCACGGGGCGCGTAGATCTCCCAGGTCATCGACCCCCAGTCGCCCAACTCGACGAACCGGGGATCGGCCGTGATGGCCGCAGCAACCGCCAGTCCGTCGTGGACGCGCTCAGAGCCCATGGTGCGAGGTGGACGGAATGACGCCGAGGCGACCGGCTTGGAAGTCCTCGAAGGCCTGGACGAGCTCTGCTTGGGTATTCATAACAAAGGGACCATACGCGGCCACCGGCTCACGGATGGGCTGCCCCCCGATGATGTAGAGCTCCAAGCTCGGGGTATTGCTCTCTTGCCGCTCCGCCGCCCGGGCCTCAATCAGATCGCCAGCACCCAAAACCACCAACTGGCCACCGGTAATCGATACCCCGTCGGGCCCGACCTGGCCCGAGCCCGAGAGCGAATAGACCAAGGCATTGAACCCGGGATTCCACGGCAACTGGATCTGCGCACCCGGTTCGAGGGAGGCATGCACGATGCTGATCGGCGTGTGCGTCATCCCCGGTCCTTGGTGAATGCCCACCTCACCGGCGATCACGCGGATCAGCGACCCTCCGTCGTGCGAACTCACCAGCGAGACCTCGCCCGCGCGGATGTCCTGGTAGCGCGGGTCAATCATCTTCATCGTGCCGGGCAGGTTGACCCACAACTGCAAGCCATGGAAAAGCCCGCCGCTCATCACGAGCTCCTCCGGGGGCGCCTCGATGTGGAGCAGCCCGGAACCCGCTGTCATCCATTGGGTATCGCCATTGGCGATGACCCCGCCGCCGCCCATGCTGTCGCGATGAATGAAGGTGCCATCGATGATGTACGTGACGGTCTCAAAGCCTCGGTGGGGATGCCACGGTGTGCCCTTGGGCTCGCCCGGCGCATAGTCCACTTCGCCCAGTTGGTCCATGTGGATGAAGGGATCAAGATCGGCCGTCTCCACCCCCCAGAACGCCCGACGGACCGGGAAGCCGTCTCCCTCAAAGCCCGATGGGGCGGTCGTGCGTGAGCGCACCGGCCGACTCCGAGCACCGAGCGCCGGCGGCTCGAGCCGGGGCAGCACGGTCAGATCGGGGACGGTGATGGCGGGCATCAGGTCAGCCTCCTGGTTGTTGAGTCGTGCTCCGCTCAACCTTAGTTGAAGGGTGAATATTTCTCCCGGCATTCGTGATGGTGGCCGAACCGACCACTCGCGTGCCCGAATAGATCACCACCGATTGGCCCGGGGCCACCCCCGAAATGGTGTGATCGAGGCTCACTGAGATCGTCTGTCCACGCACCTCGGCGACACAGGGCACCTCCGCACCATGCGCCCGAACCTGAGCACCCGCGCGCAGCGGCCCCCGCGGCACGGGGCCGCACCAACGCATCCGGTCCCCCTCGATCAGCTCGATCCCGAGCAGGTCGGCAGTCCCGATCACGACCTGGCGGCGGGGCGCATCGATACCGACGACATAGCGTGGCTCGCCGTCGAGTTGGCTGCGTTCCAAGCCCAGACCGCGGCGCTGGCCGATGGTGAAGCCATAGGTGCCGTGATGGTGCCCGAGGCTCTCCCCCTCCGGGGTCACCAGCTCACCGGGTTGGTCACCCAAGCGCTTGGTCAACCAGCCACGAGTATCACCATCGGGAATGAAGCAGATGTCGTGGCTATCGGGTTTGCGCGCCACGGCGAACCCCCGCTCCGCCGCCTCCTGACGAACCTGCGCCTTGGTTGACTCCCCCAACGGGAAGATCGACCGGGCCAGCTGGTCCGCATCGAGGACACCCAAGACATAGGACTGGTCCTTGGCGGGATCCACCGCCCGATGGAGCTCGCGGCCCGCCGGGCCGTCGACGATCCGTGCGTAATGCCCGGTGGCCACCGCGTCGAAGCCCAGGGCCACCGCCTTGTCCAACAATCCGGCGAACTTGATCCGCTCATTGCAGCGCAGGCATGGGTTCGGGGTGCGACCGGCGGCATACTCCGCGATGAAGTCGTCGACGACCTCCTGCTCGAAGCGATCCGCCAAATCCCACACGTAGAACGGGATCCCCAACCGATCGGCCACGCGCCGTGCATCGCCAGCATCCTCGAGCGTGCAACAGCCGCGAGCCGACTCCCGCAGGGTCGCCGCGGAGCGTGACAAGGCCAGGTGGACACCGACGACCTCGTGTCCGGCATCGACTAGCCGGGCCGCCGATACGGCTGAATCGACGCCACCACTCATGGCGGCAACGACCCGCATCACGCCACCCCAGCAGCCCGCCGGGCTCGCTCCACCACCGCAGGAAGCGCGCCGAGGAAGGCCTCGACGTCTGCGTCGGTAGAGCTATGCCCAAGGGTGAGCCGCAGGGCCCCGCGCGCCTGCGCCTCGGTGTGGCCGAGGGCGAGCACGACGTGGCTCGGCTGCGGTACCCCGGCTTGGCAGGCCGAGCCGGTGGAGCACTCGATCCCGGCTGCGTCCAGGAGGTAGAGCAGCGAATCACCCTCACACCCCTCAATGATCAGGTGCGCGTGTCCGGCCAGGCGCTCCTGGGCGTCGCCCGCACGCCACGTCCCGGTCACCTGTGCACCCAGGCCGAGGCCAAGAGCACCCTCGATGAGCCGATCCCGCAGAGCCGTCAGCCGGCGCGTCTGCGCCTCCCGCAGCGCCACCGTGACATCGAGCGCGGCCGCGAGGCCGACAATGCCGGGGACATCCAGGGTGCCGCTGCGCACCTGCCGCTCCTGGCCACCACCGTGAACCAGCGGGACCAGGCCGGCCGATCGGCGCGCCAGCAGCAGGCCAATGCCCAGGGGCCCACCCACCTTGTGACCGGTGATCGTCATCAGGTCCACGCCACTGTCCGCAAAGGAGACTGGCAGGTGCCCGACCGCCTGAACGGCATCGGTGTGCACCGGTATGCCGTATGCCTGGGCTCGGGTCACCACCTCCCGCACCGGCTGGACGGTCCCGACCTCGTTGTTCGCCCACATGACCGAGATCAGCGCCACCGAGTCGGCTCGCTCGGCGAGGAGTTCGTCCAGCGAGTCAACGAGCAGCCGCCCACCCCGGTCGACACCGAGCCAGCGGACCCGGGCCCCTTGGGTGTTCACCAGGAACTCGATGGGATCCAGGACCGCATGGTGCTCGATCGCCGAGGCCACGATGGTGCGCTTGCTGGGGTCGGTGGCGCGGCGGGCCGCATAGGTGCCCTTGATCGCCAGGTTGTCGGACTCGGTGCCGCCGGAGGTAAAGATGACTTCGCTCGGGCGGGCATCGAGCGCCACGCCGATCCGCTCGCGCGATTCCTCAACCAGCGCTCGGGCGCGCCGTCCGGCGGTGTGCAGACTCGAGGCGTTGCCGACTGTGCGCATCGTCGCGGTCATTGCCTCGATGGCAGCCTCGTACATCGGCGTGGTCGCCGCATGGTCCAGGTATGCCGCCATAAGGGTCGATTCTACGGTTCGCCCTGGCCTGCAACGGCCTCCCCGTGCTCGGCCCGGCGGGCGCGCTCGGCCAGTAGGTGCTCATCGGTGCGGGCGTCATACCCCCAGAACTCGCGCAGAACGCCGGCCGTGAGAATCACCCCGAGCACACTGGCCACTCCCCCGACGGTGATCGCGCGACGCACGCCCCAACTATCTGCGGTGTACCCCGCCCGCACCTGAGCCGCCAAGGGGCCGACCGAATAGCTCAGCATTTCGATCCCGGCGAGCCGCCCCCGCAAACCCTCGGGAATTGACTGATTCCACAAGGTCATGCGGAAGACCGCGGAGGTCATATCGCACGCGCCAGCGGCAGCCAGCGCGACACAGCACAGCCACAATGACGGCGCCTGGCCGGCCAGCGCAATGAAGAGTCCATAGCCGGAGGCAGCGATGACCACGACCTTGCCGTAGGAATGCACCCGGCGGTGCCAGCCGGAAAGCCCCGAGGCGATGAGTGCACCCACGGTCTCCGAGGTGTAGAGCAAGCCCAGCAGGTGCGGTTCGCGGAAGATCGTGGCCGCCAGCGCGGGGAAGAGCACGATCGGCATGGCGAGGAACATCACCGCAATGTCGACGGCGTAGGTCCCCAAGAGATCACGGCGGGAAACCGCATAGCGCACCCCCTCGAGAATGCCAGCGAAGGACGGTGGCGTGGTCTGCTCACGGTGCGGATACCGGCGCATTCGGGCGTACAACGAGGTCGCGATGGCGATACCAAAGACATCGACGATGAAGCACCACGAGGCGCCCACCGAGGAGAGCAGCAGCCCGCCGATGGTGGGTCCGACGAGGTTTCCGAACTGCCAGCCCATGGAGCTGAGCGCATTCGCGGCGGGTAACTGATCGTGAGTCACCGTGCGTGGCAGCAAGGCCTCACGCGAGGGACGCTGCAGGGCACTGGCGCTGACCAGGAAGGGCGCGATCACAAAGAGCAACCAGATCTGCGGCGCCGCAAGAGCGGCATTCACGGCCAGCACGCTGGTCAGGAACACCTGCGCCAGGCCGGTGGCGACCAGGAGGCGCCGACGATCGACATGGTCAGCCAAGGCGCCGCCCCACAGCCCGGAGATGAGCAGCGGTATCAACTCGACCAGGCCGATCAAGCCGACCATGGTGTTCGATCCGGTGAGTGTGTAGATCTGGTAGGGCACGGCCACATACGCGATCGAGGCACCCAGGTAGAACACGGTGCTCGCGCTGACCAGGAGCCGGAAGTCCCGGCTGCTTCGCAGCGGGGTGATGTCGACGCGCAGGCTCACAGCCGCCAAGCCTCTCATCCCGGGCACGCAGAAGGGGCGACCGGGTGGTCGCCCCTTCAGGCCGCGGCACCCGCGAGAGCGCAGCGCGGCAGACCGCCTTGTGGGCGGTGGTGTGGTGGGGTCTTAGCTCTTGGCGGCCTTGACCGCCGCGGTGGCCTGCGGCAGCACAGCAAAAAGGTCGCCCACGACGCCGAAGTCGACGAGCTCGAAGATCGGCGCCTCCTCGTCCTTATTGATGGCCACGATGGTCTTGGAGGTCTGCATGCCGGCGCGGTGCTGGATCGCCCCGGAGATGCCGCACGCGACATACAACTGCGGCGAGACCTGCTTGCCGGTCTGGCCGACCTGGTTGGAGTGCGGGTACCAACCGGCGTCCACGGCGGCGCGGGATGCCCCCACGGCAGCCCCAAGTGAGTCCGCGAAGGTCTCCACCGGGCTGAAGTCGCCGCCGGTGCCACGCCCACCGGAGACCACGATGGCGGCCTCGGTCAGCTCGGGACGACCAGTGGCGGCCTTGGGCTTGGACTCGACGATCCGAGCCGACTTAGCGGTATCGGAGAGGGTCAGGTCGACCCGGGAGAGCGCACCAGGGGCCGGGGCTGCCTCGATCGGCGCCGAGTTCGGCTTCACCGCGACGATGGCCATCGGAGTGGTCACCGTGGAGGTCACGGTGTACGAGCCAGCGAAGACGGACTGGGTGGTCTGCACCCCGTCCGCTCCGGCCTCGACGTTGACCGCGTCGGTGATGACACCGGAACCCGTGCGCACGGCCAAGCGGGCCGCGATCTCCTTGCCGACCGGGTTGCTGGGGATGAGCACCGCGGCCGGGGAGGTCTGCGCCACGATTGACGCCAGGATCTCCACCTGCGGGGCGACGAGGTATTCACCCGCGTCGGCGCCGTCGTAGACGTACACCTTGTGCGCACCGTACTTGGCCAGGGTCACCTGGGCCGTCTCGGCGCCAGTGCCGATGTGAACGGCGGAGGGCTCACCGAGGCGGCGGGCAAGGGTGAGCAATTCAGCGGTCGCCTTGCGGAGCTTGCCGCCGGCGTGATCGACCAGAACGAGAACTTCAGCCATGACGAATTACCTTCTCCTGCTATCCGGCTCGATCAGAGGAACTTGCCTGCGGCGAGGAACTCGGCAAGCTTGGTGCCGCCGTCGCCCTCGTCCTTGACGATGGTGCCCTGGGCCCGCGGGGGGCGCTTGGCTACGTCGATGACCTTGGTCCACGCAGCGTCAATGCCGACCGCGCCCGCGTCGACGCCGAGGTCGGCCAAGGTCCACTGCTCAACGGGCTTCTTCTTGGCGGCCATGATCCCCTTGAACGAGGGATAGCGCGGCTCGTTGATCTGGTCGGTCACTGAAACCAACGCCGGCAGGGATGCCTCGATGGTGTCCGAAGCGGCGTCGCCGTCGCGGCGAGCCCGCAGCGAGCCACCCTCGATGGTGAGTTCGGAGGCGAAGGTGACCTGCGGCATACCCAGTCGCTCGGCCACCATGGCCGGCACCACACCCATGACACCGTCGGTCGAGGTCATGCCCATGAGCACGAGTTCGGGCGAGCCATCGGTGGCCTTCTTAATGGCCTCAGCCAGCACCAGCGAGGTGGCCGCCGCGTCCGACCCGTGAATGGCGTCGTCGCAGACGTGGACACCCTTGTCGGCACCCATCTGCAAGGCCTTCTTGATCGCATCGGCGGCCTGGGCCGGCCCGACCGTCAGCACGGTGACCTCGCCCTCGCTGGCCTCGACGATCTTCAGGGCCTCCTCGACGGCATACTCGTCGACCTCGGAGAGCAGACCGTCAACGGCGTCACGGTCAACCGTCTTGTCCTGCTCGCGGAACGCGCGCTCGGACTGGGCGTCCGGAACGTACTTGACGCAGACGACGATGTTCATGCGTGCTTCGTCCTTCTCAGGTGGGAAATGGGATCGGTCCATCCTGACACTGCCGCACCCGAGCGGGAGCGCACGGGCAGCGTGATGCTCCCCACCTCCGTGTCCTCCATCACCCGGCTCAGGCGCCTTCGAAGGTCGCCTTGCCCGGGCCGTTCTCGATGAACGAGCGCATGCCGGCCTTTTGGTCCTTGGTCGAAAAGAGCGCGGCAAACGCGTTGCGCTCGATCTCCAGGCCATTGGCCAGGTCGACCTCGAGGCCGCGCTGGATCGCGTCCTTGGCCGCGGCATAGGCAACCGCCGGACCGCCGACATACCGGCGGGCCCAGGCCAGCGCCGCCTCATAGACGTCCTCGCCGTCGGGAACCACCTGATCGATCAGGCCCATGTCCAGCGCTTCGGCCGCGCCGATGAAGCGGCCCGAGAAGATGATCTCTTTGGCCTTGGAGGGGCCTGCCAGCCGCGCTGCCCGCTGGGTGCCGCCCATCCCGGGAATGACGCCCAGGGTGATCTCGGGGAATCCGACCTTGGCCTTCTCCCCCGCGACCCGGAAGTCGCAGCACAGAGCCAACTCGAAACCGCCACCAAGGGCGTACCCGGTGATCGCGGCGATCGTGGGCTTGGTCAGCGCCGCGAGTGCGTTGGTGAAGTCCTGGAGCAGTCGTCCGTAACGGCTCATCGACACGAAGTCGAGCTCGGCCATCTCCTTGATGTCGGCGCCCGCGGCAAACACCTTCTCCCCGCCATAGACCACCACGGCCGCGATATCCGCGCGCTCGGCGATCTCGGGCAGCAGGGCACCGATCTCTTGACCGATCTGAGCGCATAAGGCGTTCATCGGTGGACGGTCGAGCCGAATGGTGGCGATGCCGTCCGCCACCTCAAGGTGGGCCAGCGGGCTCACGAGGGCTCCTCCTGGCCGTCCTGCGCGCTCGGGGCGAGCCCCATCGCACGCTGGTGCCAGATGTGGACCCCCTGCAGGACGCCCTGGACGGCGATCTGCACCACGGCATTGACGTCGGCGTTGCGCGCGACCAGGTGCTCGCTGGAGACCACGAGGGTGCGCTCGGCGATGCCGGTGGTGACGCAGTTGAGGTTCAGCGAGACCTCATTGCTCACCTCGAGCAGATGCAACCGGTCATCGAGCAATCCGTCGTCGATCGCCCACTGACCGAACACCCGCAGGAGCGCCGGCTCGGACTCCACGCAGCGCGCAAAGAGCTGCTGCTCGTTCACGGTGAAGGCAACATCGCCATCGTCGTCCAGGTTCGGCGCGGCCCCCAGATCACCCAGGACGTCAAGGACGCGGCCGCGCAGCGGGTGCTCATCTGCGGGCGGAGGGAAGTTCGGCAACGCGGTGGGATCGGTCATGCACCCACCGTAGTTCGTCACTAGGCTGCCACGCATGTCGCCTTGGTCCCGCTCCACTCCCGTTCAGCTCAGGCGGCTCACCAGGGATCTGCCCCCAGACCCGGGCGTCACCCTGCGCGAGGGCGGCATCGACGTCAGTGTGTACGCCGGTCATGCGGAGCGGGTCGAGCTCTGCTTGTATGACCCGACCGGCGAGGAGACCCGCATCCCGCTGGTGGAGCGAACCCACGGCTGGTGGTTCGGCTTCATTCCGGGTGTGGGGCCAGGGCAGCGGTACGGCTTCCGCGTCTACGACTCCTGGGATCCGTCTCTGGGCCTGCGCCATAACGGCGCCAAACTGCTGCTCGACCCCTACGCCAAGGCCATCGAGGGCGAGGTCCAGTGGGGACCTGCGGTGTACGGCCACGTCGTGGACGACCGGTGGATCGGTGACGGGGAGACTCTCTCTGAGTTGGACAGCGCACCCTCCATGCCGCGCTGTGTCGTCATTGACGACCACTTCGACTGGGAGGGCGATACCGCCCTGGGACGCTCCCGTAGCGAGACCGTGATCTACGAGGCGCACGTCAAGAACCTGACCCGCCTCCATCCCGGCATCCCCGAGGAACTGCGCGGCACCTATGCCGCTCTGGCACATCCCGTCATGCTCGATTACCTCACCGATTTGGGTGTAACCGCCGTCGAGTTGCTGCCCATCCACGCCTTCACCCACGAGCCGGCCTTGGTCCGCCGCGGCCTGAGCAACCACTGGGGCTACAACACCCTGGGCTTCCATGCACCGCATGCGCCGTATGCCGCGGCCACCGACCCGCAAGCCGTCGTCGACGAGGTCAAGGGCATGGTCAAGCTGCTCCACCGCCGCGGCATCGAGGTCATCCTCGACGTGGTCTACAACCACACGGCCGAGCAGGATCGCACCGGGGCCATGCTCTCGTGGCGGGGCCTGGACAATCGCGCGTACTACCGCCTCGATGAGCGCGGCGCGGATATCGACGTCACGGGATGCGGCAATACCTTGGATCTGCGCCACCCGGTGGTGTGCCGGATGGTGCTGGACTCATTGCGCCGCTGGGTGCAGGAGTATCACGTCGATGGCTTCAGGTTTGATCTCGCCGTGGCGCTCGGTCGGGGACGCGGCGATGAATACGACCCCGACCATCCTTTCCTCGTGGCGCTGCGCACCGACCCAGTGCTCTCCCGAGTCAAACTCATTGCCGAACCCTGGGATGTCGGCATGCACGGGTGGCGCACCGGCCAGTTCCCGCCGCCCTTCTCGGAGTGGAATGACCGCTACCGGGATGCCGTGCGCACGTTTTGGGGGCCCGACGTTCGGGCACAGAAGGAAGGTCGCCCCACCCACGGAGTCACCGAACTCGCGACCCGCCTCGCGGGTTCTCGAGACCTCTTCGGACACCGAGACCGCGGCCCGGTGGCCAGCGTCAACTTCATCACCGCGCACGACGGGTTCACGGCCTACGACCTCACGGCATACGACCACAAGCACAACGAGGCCAATGGGGAGGATGGCCGTGATGGCAGCGACAACAACCAGTCGTGGAACCACGGTGTCGAGGGCGAGGCCGCAGATCCACTCCTGATGACCGATCGCCGGCAGACCATGCGCAATCTTCTGGGGACTTTGTTGCTCTCCACGGGAATACCGATGCTCAACGCTGGCGACGAGTTCGGTCGCACGCAGGGCGGCAACAACAATCCGTATTGCCAGGACAACGAGATCTCCTGGTTTTCCTGGGACTGGTCAGATTGGCAACGTGACCTGCACGCGACCGTACGCCACCTGATCGCGTTGCGGGGCAGCTATCCCGCTCTCAGCCAACGCACCTGGGCGCTCGGACTCGAGGTCGATGAGGACGGCTCGCTGGACATGGAGTGGTTCGGCGCGGACGGAACAGCCATGGACCACAGGTGGGCCGAACCCACCACCCGGACCCTGCAATGGCTGATCAATGGCGCCTGGTTGGGGCAGGTTTCCGTCCTCGTCGTCCTCCATGGAGGCGCAGAATCCCTGCAGGTGCGGCTGCCCGAGGTTCCCGGGCTCACGGCATACCAGCTGCTCTGGGATAGCGCCTGGGAGCGCCCTCAGGACGAGGGACCCGCGGAACCACCCGGTGAGATAGAGATGGCGGCGCACAGCATTCGCCTGTACGCCGCCATCGACCCGACCTAAGTCGGGTCCGCTCAGACCTCGTGCAAGGCAGGGTTTGGCACGAGTAGGCCTGGCGTCCCTTCTGGCACCCGGGCAGCGATGTCGACCGCAATGACCGGGACACAGTCCTCGGGGTCCAGTTCCACGTCGATGACCAGATCGCCCAGGGCGTCGAGGACCTGGCGTTGGATGTCGACGATATTGGCGCTGGTGACGAATGGCAGGTCTCGACCGGAGCCGAGGATGCTGACTCGTTCGATCCGGCGCACCGGCAGATCGCGCAGGCGCAGAATGCTGCCCGGTTCGAAGGTCAGGTAGATGAACAGACGCGAACTGCCGTCCTCCTCAACTCGCCGAGCGCTGGGCAGGCGACACTGCCAAGGCCGCAGTCCGCTCGAGAGGCCTTGCAGCGCTTCGCCATTCGCTCCGATCCAGCGCCCAAGGGCGGCCAGCCGCTCCTCCGCCTCCGGCGGGAATGCGCCATTGCCCATCGGGCCAACCGACAGCAGCAAGTTGCCTCCGGTGGACACCGTCTCGACCAAGGATTCGATGAGTTGATGAGGGGACTTCCACGCCTGGTCCTCGGCAACCCATCCCCATGAGTCATTCATGGTCATGCACTGCTCCCAGGGACCATCTGGTGCGGACTCGGGCAGTTGCTGCTCCGGGGTCCGGAAGTCACCGAAGCCTACGCAACGGTCATTGACGATCGTGGCCGGGGACACAGCGCGGATGTGCTCTCGGATCTGCCCGAAGTCCCACTCATCCCGCGAGTGCTCAAACTCACCGTCCAGCCACATGATGTCGATGTGGCCGAACTTCGTCAGCAACTCGGTGAGTTGATTGAGGAGGTAGGTGCGGAAGGCATCCCAGGTCTCCGGCTGACGCGGGTAGACCCCCAGCTCGTAGGGCTTGCGGATATTGTCATCCGTATAGCGCGGGTAGAGCTCGCTGTACCAGTCGACAATGGAGAAGTAGAGGCCTACGCGCAGCCCGTGCCGACGTAGGGCCGAGACCACTTCGGCCACGATGTCACGCCCAAAGGGTGAGGCCTTCGTGACCGTGTAGTCGGAGAATTCCGAGTCCCACAGGGCAAAGCCGTCGTGGTGCTTGGTCATCAACACGGCATACCGAGCGCCCGCGGCCACCAGGCTACGAGCCCACTGATCGGCATCGAACTGGTCGGGGTTGAACGTACTTGGGTTGGCGAAGTACTCCTCGCACGGGACCGGCTCGCGGGGCGGGTACTGCCCCGTCACGCCACCAACCATCTGCCAAGACATTTCCCAGCCCTGAGTGCTGCTATGCGTCCAGTTGAGGAAGATCCCCAGACCAAGGCCCCGGAACCAGGACGTGTCGGCGGTGGGCGGGGTCATTCTTTGATACCTCCAGCGGTAAGCCCGGCTGCCATCCAGCGCAGGGCGATGATGATGAGGACGACGGCCGGAATGGCCAGCAGCACCAGGGCTGCGAAGTACTGCGCGGTCTGCTCAGGAGTCGGACCGAAGGCCGAGCGAATGGTCTGCACGGCCTGAGCCGCCGTGTTCTTCGTGGGGTCTCGCAACAGGAGCGAGGGGAAGATGAAGTCCTGGAGCGACCACATCACCGACAGGCTGGCGAGGTTGATCAGTACCGGGCGTCCAAGCGGCAGGTATACCGACCAGAACATTCGGGCATGACCAGCGCCATCGAGTTGGGCCGACTCGAAGAAGGAAGGCGGGACCGTCACGCCGAAGTTGCGCATGAGCAGGACGCCGAATGGCAGCGTGAGAGCCGCTTCGGGCAGCGCGATACCCACCAGTGAGTTGAACAGCCCCAGCTGCCCGGTGACGTAATACACCGGAACGATGAGCGCCGTCGCTGGCACGGCCAGGACGGCGATCGAGGCGTAGTACAGGACGGTGCGGCCGGCAAACTCAATCCGGGAGAACGCATAGCCCGCCAGCGCGGCAGTCGCGCACACGAAGCCGGCGTGCATGGCGGCGACGAGGAGCGAGTTGACCAGTGTCTGCGGGAGCAGGACGCCGTTGATCCGGGTGCTCAGGACAGCCCAGTAGTTGGCGAATCCGCCGACCTGGAGCGACTTGATCAGCACGGTCACCAGCGGCAGGAGCCACCACGCGGCCATGGCAAAGAGCAGGACGTACATGATGACCGAGTCGATCCGTCGACTCCGTAAGGCCCGCAGGGGGTTGTGCTCATCCTGAGTGGGCGCCGACCCAAATCGCCATCGACGGGGCCGGGAGGGTGCGGCATCAGACACGGTCGGAGCCTTTCCGCATAAGGAACATCTGAACGGCGGACACGCCTAGAGCCACCACCAACACCAGCACGGCTGCCGCAGCGGCATACCCGACCCGGTCATTGCCCAGCGTCGAGTTGTAGATGTAGACGCCGACGATGTTCGTTCGGCCGCCGGGAGCGCCACCGGTGGAGAAGTAGATGACGTCGAAGGCGCGGAAGGAACCCAAGAGCACCGAGAGAATGACGGTGATGTGGGTGGTGCGCAGGAGCGGGAAGAGCATGAGGCGGAGGATCTGCCAGGCATTCGCGCCATCGAGCAGGGCCGCCTCGACCAAGTCGAGGTTCGCGGCCGGGATGTCTGAGGTGTAGTACATGATCGGCAGCCCCACCAGGTAGACCAGCAGGATGGCTACGGCGACATAGGCCGAGCCCGACCCGGTGAGCCAGTCCTGCTGCAGTGCATCGAGCCCGATCGCCCGCAGCATCCGGTTAAACATGCCGTCCTGGGTCTCGAGCATCTGACCAAAGACCGTCGCGAACAGAGAAAGCGGGATCAGGGACGGAATCAGGAAGATGGCATACAGCGTCTGGCGGAAGCGCACTCCGGTGGCCAGCATGACCGAGATCACGAACCCAAAAGACAGCCCCGCCAGGATGGCCACTCCGGCCAGCAGGAAGGTATTGAGCAGGGCGGTCTGGAAGATCGGGTCGGTCAGCACTAGCCGGAAGTTCTCGAGGCCGACATCCACCGCGTTGATGAAGGTGAGGGAGACGCGCTGCTGGCTCACCTTCACCAGGAATACGAAGGAGTAAAGGTAGTAGATGCCGTAGAACACCAGTAGCGGGAGGAGGAAGAGCAGCGCGGTCAGAGCCTGACCGCGCCGCCCTCCCTTCGGCTTCTTGCTCATCAGTGGGGGTAACGCCCAGAGGTCCACTGCTTTTGCATCTCGTCGGCAGCCTCCTGCGGAGTCTTCTTGCCGTTGAGGACATCGAGGATGGCGTTGCCCTCGACGTTGTTCAAGAAGTCCTGGTTGCTATCGCGGTTCGATCCGGCGTTGTTGATCAATCCGGCAATCGTGGCGAAGCCCTTCTGCGCCGCATCCGAGCTAAGCACGTCAGCACCCGGCGCGAAGCCCTTCTTCGAGGGCGAGAGCACCAGATCGGGGGCCCAGAGGGCGACGCCGTCACCGATGGTCATGTACGAGATGAAGTCGGCTGCTGCAGCGACATTCTTCGAGCTCTTGGGGATGGCCAAACCACCCTCGGCGAAGGCCCGCATGGCCTGCGTCCCTCCGGAGCGGATGACCGGAAGGCCCATCGCACCCACGTCGGCCAGGTTGATCTTGTTGGCCTCGCGATAGGTCTTGGAGAGCAGCGAGTTCTGCCAGGACCCATCGAGGTAGAAGGCAGCCTTGCCCGAGGTGAACACCTCCGTGGGCCGCGGCGACATCAGCGACAACGTCGCCTTGTCAACCGCACCCGAGGTGAACAGCTCCTTGTATGCCGCGAGGGCGTCCACCATGGCGGGGTCATTCCACGCGCCGCCACCCTTGAGGATGTCATCCGAGAGGGTGGGGTGGGTCTGACCGGCGATGGTGAACAGCATCTCCTCCTGCCACCACGCATCGCCGGCGAAGACCACCGGCTGGATCGAAGCGTCTGACGCCTTGATCTTCTTGGCTGCTGCAGCCAGGTCCGCTACGGTCTGCGGCACCTCAACGCCTGCCTTGGCCAGGATGGCCGGGTTGTAGTACATCGCGGCGCTGCCGATGGAGCCCATCGGGATGTCGTAGAGGACACCATCCTTGGAGATCTTCTGGGCCTGCTCGAGCGGCTTGGCCTCAAGCTGGTTGCGCCAGTCCTTGGGGAGGTACTGCTCCCACTCGGAGACCGGACGCAGCTGGGTGTTGACCGTGTTCGTCATGGCCGAGACCTGGACACCGACGATGTCGAGCGCCTCACCGCCGTTGAGCGCAAGTGGGAGCTGCTTCTGATAGTCGGCAGCCTCGTGCTCAGTGAGCTGGATGGTCACATTGGGGTGCGCCTTCTGGTAGGCGTCGATGACCTTCTTCAGGCTGGCCTCGGCGGGGAACCACGTCCAGTACTTGAGGGTCACCGGGGCGGCCGAATCCACTGGTGACTGGGAAGCAGCGGTCGCACCGCCCACTCCACCGGAATCTCCACAGGCGGCCAGGGACAGGGCCGCGGCGGCTGCCACACCAAAGGCGGCAACCCGGGTCTTGAAGGGGAACAAATGAGGCTCCTTAACGGAAGAGTGACATCCATGTCAGCTCATCGAGGGTGATGGTACGCGTGCCATCTGGGATGACAGTAGACTGATTCCGTTCCAGTTCGCAAGGGGTTTCGTACAACCAATGGAGGACGGCTTTCGTGGCCACGATTCGTGAAGTAGCCAGGCGCGCAGGGGTGTCGCCCATCACCGTTTCCCGTGTGATCAATGATCCATCAGCCGTCGCTGAAGCCACGCGCGTGCGGGTCGAAGAGGCGATCAAAGAGCTGAAGTATGTGCCCAATATGCTGGGACAAAGCCTGCGGCACAGGCGAACTCACACTATCGGCCTGGTCATCGCGGACATTCGGAATCCCTACTACGTCCAGGTCATCCTGGCCGTCGAGGCCGTGGCTCGCGACCGGGGTTATGACGTTCTCCTGGTCAACACCGATGGTTCTGCCGACCTCGAGATGAGGCAGTTGCGCAATCTCGTCGCCCGTCAGGTGGACGGCATCATCCTTGCGCCGATCTACAACACCCCTGAGTCGGTGGATTTCGTTCAGGCACAAGGGATTCCGATCTGCGTGATGGACTATGCCATGCCCGACAACGAGGTCGATGTGGTGCGCAGTGATACGGATACCGCCGCCACGGACCTCACGCGCTACGTGTTGAGCCTGGGGCACCGCTCGCTCATGATGATGACTGGTCCTGAGTCGATTGTGACGGCTCGTGAGCGGGCGGCCGGCTACGCACGCGCGATCACCGAGGCAGGGTTGTCGTTGTCAGACAACCCGATTCACTACGGGAGTTTTGACCCCTCACTGAGTCAGCAAGCTGCCGCCGCCGTGCTGACATCCCCAACTCGGCCGACGGCCATCGTGACCGCAAGCAACTTCATCGCGCTCGGCGTGGCGCACGCTGCCCGGTCCCTGGCCATCGATATTCCCAGCGAGCTCACCGTGGTCACCTTCGATGCTCCCGCCACTCAGCTTGTCTTGGAGCCCTTCTTTACCTGCGCCGAGACCCCGAGCTTCGACATCGCCGAGACGGCGGCAACGATCCTCTTCCAGCGCATCGAGTCCTCCCCCAAGGCTCGGGCACGCGAAGTGCTGCTCCGCACCACGATGTCGGTGAACCGTTCGTCGGCGGCGCCTCCTACCACCAGTGATGCCCAGACCCCTAGCGCAGTCCTCTAGGCCGGTGACCTGCAGCGTGCGGGCAACCGGCACCGGCTCCCACGATCGGCCCCACAAGAGGGCAATAATGAAGCCATGACCACCATGGAAGCCGCCCCTACGGGCTACGAACCGCTGGACCCAGCCATCCGCGAGCAGTACGACCGCGATGGCTTCGTCGTGATCAAGAAGGCGCTGGACGAAGAGTCCCGCGCCTATTTCGAGGGTGCTGTTGACCGGATCTATGCCGAGGAGGAGGCCGCAGGCCAGCTCCGTCCGGACAAGTCGATCCACGTCATGGGGTGGATGCACCGCGACCCACGCTTCGTGGAGCTGCTGACCTGGCCGACCACCTTCCCCTACATCTGGGGAAACATGGGCTGGAATATCTACACCCACCACAATCACATCGACGTCAACCCGCCCAAGGACGAGCCGCCCTTCTGGAACTGGCACCAGGATGGCTACCGACAGAACTCGGACGTCGACATGGACGTGCGGCCGATGTTCATGACCAAGATCTGCTACGCCCTGACCGACCTCTCGGAGCCGGGCTATGGCAACACCAAGGTCATCCCCGGCTCGCACAAGAACAACACCCTCGCGGGTCGCCCGGAGAAGGAGGGTGACCCGATTATTGAGCCCGAGGGCGCCGTCGAGGTGTGCCTTGAGCCCGGCGATGCGTTCATCTTTGACCGCCGCATCTGGCACTCCCGGTCGATGAACAAGTCCGAGCGCACCCGCAAGCTCATGTTCATCGGCTACACCTACCGATGGATTCGGCCGCTCGACGAGGCTGTCGCCGACCAGTCCAGCGAATGGTTCGCCGGCCTGTCGCCGCTGCAGAAGCAGCTCCTCGGCTACGGCCCCGACCACGCGTCATTCTGGGGCATCAAGCAGAGCGGCTGGATCGACTACGAGATTCCCCTCGCTGCTGAGCTCAAGGAACGCGGCCTGCTCGACCGCAGCATTCCTTACCTGCGCTGAGCGCCGAACGACGCCACGGTCGAGGTGAGCGCGCCGGATGCACCGGCGTGGCCACCTCGACCATGGCGTTTAGTTCGTCGTGCGGACGTGCCAGATCCGGTCGATGTAATCCCGGATCGAGCGGTCAGACGAAAAGAACCCGGTCCGCGCCACATTGAGAATCGCCTTGCGCGACCACTGATCCTGGTCCGCGTAGGCCGCTTCGACCCGCCCTTGAGCCTCGAGGTAGGCGCCATAGTCAGCCAGCGCAAGGAAGCGGTCGCTGGTGAGCAGATCCCCCACGAAGGCACTGACCGCATCGCGGTCGCCCTGCGTGAAATGCCCCGAGGCGATCAGGTCGATGGCTCCCTTGAGGCGAGGATCCGACTCGTAGTACTCCCCCGGGTGGTATCCCCGAGCCTGCAGATCAGTGACCTCCGGCTCGGTCAGCCCAAAGAGGAAGAAGTTGTCGTCACCGACGAGTTTGCGGATCTCGACGTTCGCGCCGTCATCGGTGCCGATGGTGAGCGCGCCATTGAGCGCGAACTTCATGTTGCCGGTACCCGAGGCCTCCTTGCCGGCCAGCGAAATCTGCTCCGAGAGGTCGGCGGCCGGGATGAGCTTCTCGGCCAGGGTGACGTTGTAGTTCGCCGGGAAGGCGACGTGCAGCCGCCCCTGGATCTGCGGATCGGCATTGACCACCCGGCCCACCGCATTGATCAGCGCGATGGTCTGCTTGGCCATGAAATAGCCGGGCGCGGCCTTCGCACCGAAGACCACGGTGCGCGGCGTCACCGATGCCGGGTCGACCCGACCGGAGATCATCTCGTTGTAGAGCGTCACGATGTGCAGGAGTTTGAGCGACTGACGCTTGTACTCGTGTAGGCGCTTAACCATGACGTCGAGCAGATGCCCCTCGGGCAACTCGATGCCATCGCGCTCCCGCAGAACCGCAGCGATCCGAGTCTTGTTGTGCGCCTTGACCGCTCGGAACTTCTCGCGGAACTCCGGATCCTCGGCGTATGCCGTGAGTTCCTCGAGCCGGTCCAGGTTCGCCACCCAGCCACGCCCGATTGTCCCGGAGATCAGCGCGGTCAGCTCCGGGTTGGACTGCCGGACAAATCGCCGCGGGGTCACGCCATTGGTGACATTGGTGAAGCGCTCCGGCCACAACTCGGAAAAGTCATTGAGCACCTTGTCGCGCAGGAGCTGCGAGTGAAGTTCGGCGACCCCGTTGACCTTGACCGCGGCCACTGTCGCTAGGTGTGCCATCCGCACGGAGCGCTCCGGGTGATCGCCAATGATCGACATCCGCCGCACCCGAAGCTCGTCATCGGGATACGCCGCCCGCACCTGCGCCAAGAACTGCTCATTGATCTGATAGATGATCTCCATATGCCGCGGTAGCAGTCGCTCGAGCAGGCTCACGGGCCAGACCTCGAGCGCCTCAGGCAGCAGCGTGTGGCAGGTGTAGGCGAAGCACTTGGAGGTGATCTCCCAGGCCTCCTCCCACTCCAGGTCGTACTCGTCAAGCAGGATCCGCATCAACTCCGGGACCCCGATGACGGGGTGAGTGTCGTTGAGCTGGAAGATGATTCGCTCCGGCAACTCACGGATGTCGAAGTCCTTGGGCATGGTGTGACGCAGGAAGTCCTGGATGGACGCGGCGACAAAGAAGTACTGCTGCTGCAGACGCAACTCCTTGCCCTGCGGCGTGGAGTCTTCGGGGTAGAGCACCTTGGAGATGTTCTCGGCAAAGGTCTGTGCACGCACCGCCTCGGCGTAGTCGCCGGCGTTGAAGATGTGCAGGTCGAACGCATCGGTTGCCCGGGCCCGCCACAACCGCAGAGTGTTGACCGCGCCATTTTGATAGCCCGGAACCATGTAGTTGTAGCGCTGCGCGATGACGCCCCAGCCGGGAACCCACGTGGCGCGCTCGCGGCCGTCGCTATCGGTGTACCGCTCCACGTGACCGGCAAACGAGATCGGCACCTCCATCTCCGGGTGCGGCACCCCCCACGGCTCCCCCATCCGCAGCCAGGCATCGGGCCGCTCGACCTGAGCACCGTCGACGAAGGTCTGCTGGAAGATGCCGTACTCGTAGCGAATGCCGTACGCGATGCTCGGGGCACCCAAGGTGGCCAGCGAGTCGATGAAGCAGGCGGCCAGTCGACCCAAGCCGCCATTGCCCAGGCCGGGCTCGACCTCGCGCGCTCGCAGGTCCTCAATGTCGATGCCCACCGAGGCCATCGCTTCCGTGGCGACATCGGTGAGTTCCATGGCTGAGAGGGCATTGTCGAGTTGGCGACCCAGGAGGTACTCGGCCGAGAGATAGCCGACCATTTTCTGCGGAGCGGCCGCCCGACGCTTGCGGGCGGTCTCTAACCAGCGAGCCATCAAGTAGGACCGGACGGTGCGGGCCAGAGCGAGGTACTGATCGTTGATCGAGGCCGTGGTCAGGGGCACCCCCTGACCGAAGTTCAGCTCGTGCAGGAACTGCTTGACGAAGCCATCGACGGTGTGCGGCGGGGTGATGATCGGGCCCAGCACCAGCGGGTGCGTGGGCTCACTGCTCGGGCCGGCTTCGTGGCGGTACTGGGTGGGCGTAGCGTCGTTCACGTCGGGTCCTTCGGCGGGTGGGGGCGCAACTGCGTAAACGCTACCGCAACGGCCCGGAGCGCACAGCAGTGATCTCGTATGCCGTTCGGCCGGCGAGGGTGCCCTTGGCCTCGAAACCGTCGGTCGGCCGCCAGGACGGCCGCTCCCCTAGCGTCACAGACCAGCCGCCGTGCCGCTCGAGATGCTCGCGGACGTGCTCGCCATACACCTCGATATCGGTGGCGATCAGCACAGCGCCACCGGGCACCAGCCGGGCGGCCAGCAAGTCCAAGGTGTGCTGCTGGATGAAGCGGCGTTTGGCGTGCTTCTTCTTGGGCCAGGGGTCAGGGAAGAAGAGATGGAAGGCGGTCACCGTGCCCTCGGCCAGCGAGTTGGCGATCCACGGGAGGGCATCGCCCCGGTGCACCCAGAGGTTGGCGACCCCAGCCGCCTGGGCCGCCGCTAGCATGCGCGCCACCCCGGGGACGTGCACCTCGACCGCCACGAGATCCTGATCGGGGTGCGCCGCGGCATATGCGATGGCCGCCGCGCCGTGCCCAGAGCCAATCTCGACGACCAGGGGTGCCCGGCGTCCGCAGACTGCTTCGGCGTCAAAGACACCATGCCCGACATCGCGCGCCGGCAGCAGATTCGCCATCCGCTCCGCCGTCAGCGGCGAGGTTCGCCACCGGGGCGTGAACGTGCGCACGCCCGGGCGCGCACCGTCCTGGGCGCCGGTCCGAGCACCCATCAGGGCAGCGGCGGCAGCGTCCGGTCGGACTCGTATGCCGTCAGCATGTCGATCCTCCGCTGGTGACGGTCCTCGCCGCTCCAGGCCGTCGCCAAGAAGGTGCGCACCATGCTGCGCGCTTCCTCCAGGGTGTTCATCCGACCGCCAATGGAGATCACCTGGGCGTTATTGTGTTGGCGGGCCAGCGAGGCCATCTCGTCGTTGTAGCAGAGTGCGGCACGAATGCCCGGCACCTTATTGGCGGCGATCTGCTCGCCATTGCCGGAGCCGCCCAAGACGACCCCCAGGCTGCCCTCGTCTGCGGCCACACCTTCGGCGCAGCGCAGGACGAAGACGGGGTAGTCGTCAAGGGCGTCATAACTGAACGGCCCGTGATTGATTACCTCGTGACCTTCCTGCGTAAGGAAGGAGATGAGGTCGGTCAGGGTGTCATAGGCCGCGTGATCGCCGCCGATGTGGACGCGCATGATGCTCCTTGGTGAGGGTCAGTCGAAGATCGGACCGACGCGACGGGTCCGCTTGAGTTCAAAGAATCCAGGAGTGTTGGCCACCAGGACGCAGCCATCCCAGAGCAGACCGGCGGCCTCACCCTTGGGGGCGGGGCTGACGACCGGGCCGAAGAAGGCCACGCCCGCCACCGCCACCACCGGGGTACCGACGTCATCACCGACCAGGTCGATGGCCCGCGCGTGGCTGGCCCGCAGGGCCTCGTCATGGGCGTCGCTGTGCGCTGCCTGCGCCAACTCAGCGGGCAGACCACACTCGGCCAGCGACTGCGCGATCACCTCATCGAGGTCCTCGATCTTGCGCAGGTGGATCCGGGTGCCCATAGCGTCATAGAGCGGCTTGATCACCTGATCCCCATGGGCCTGCCGGGCGGCAATGATGACGCGCACCGGACCCCAACCGCTCTCCATGAGCGCTTGGTACTGCGGCGGCAGGTCCCGGCCCTCGTTGAGCACCGACAGGCTCATCACCGACCAGGTCACGTCAACCGGGCGGACCTGCTGCACCTCCATCATCCAGCGGGAGGTCATCCAGGCCCAGGGGCACAGGGGGTCGAACCAGAACTCAGCAGAGGCTCGCGGGGAGGTCATGGCGGGCATTCTCCCTCATCCGCACGTGACAGGATGACCAGCATGCCTGGAACGAACCTTACGAGAGCCGAGGCCGCGACCCGCGCCGAGCTCCTGCACGTGGACACTTATGTCGTCGACCTCGATCTGACCACCTCGGAATCGACCTTCGCCACAACCAGCACCATCCGGTTCACCTGCAACTCGCCAGGCGCCCAGACCTTCGTGGACTTCGTGGGCGGGACGGTTCAGGAGATCGTGGTCAATGGCACCTCGCTCGATCCAGCCGAGTACTACCGAGACTCGCGCGTGCGGATCCCCGACCTGCTCGCTGACAACGAGGTCACCATCCGCGCGACCGGGCACTACACCAATACCGGCGAGGGATTGCACCGATTCGTCGACCCGGTCGATGGCGAGGTCTACCTCTACAGCCAGTTCGAGGTGCCCGACTGCCGCCGGATGTTCCCGGTCTTCGAGCAGCCCGACCTCAAGGCGAGTTACCAGTTCACGGTGACCGCGCCGGAGCACTGGCAGGTGATCTCCAATGCCCCCACCCCGACGCCCGAACCGGTTCGTGCGGGCGTGGCCCGGTGGGCCTTCCCCGACACCGAGCGCTTCTCGAGCTACATCTCGGCTTTGGTGGCCGGTCCGTATGCCGTCGTGCGGGACAGCGTGACCACCCGCGCCGGCGAGATCCCGCTGGGCATCTTCTGCCGGCGCTCGCTAGTGGACTACCTCGATCACGAGAACCTGTTCTCGCTGACCAAGACCGGTTTCGCCTGGTTCGAGGAGGAGTTCGACCAGGCCTACCCGTTCACCAAGTACGACCAGCTCTTCGTGCCCGAGTACAACGGTGGCGCCATGGAGAACGTCGGCTGCGTGACCTTCCACGAGACCTATGTCTTCCGCTCCAGGCCGACCCAGGCGATCGTCGAGCGGCGCGCCCTGACGCTGCTGCATGAGCTGGCGCACATGTGGTTCGGCGACCTGGTCACCATGAAGTGGTGGAACGACCTGTGGCTCAACGAGTCCTTCGCCGAGTGGGCCTCCACCGCCTGCCAGGCCGAGGCGACGCAGTGGACCGACGCATGGACCACCTTCGCGGCATACGAGAAGGACTGGGCCTATCGCCAGGACCAGCTCAGCTCGACGCACCCGATCGTGGCCGACATCAAGGACCTCGAGGACGTCCTGGTCAACTTCGACGGCATCACCTACGCCAAGGGCGCCTCGGTGCTCAAGCAGCTGGTGGCCTATGTCGGGCGCGAGCAATTCCGCGAGGGCGTGCGGGCGTACTTCCGCGCCCACGCCTGGGGCAACACCACGCTGGAGGATCTGCTCGCGGAGTTGGAGGCGGCCTCCGGGCGTGACCTGCGCGAGTGGTCGAAGGTGTGGCTTGAGACCGCGAGCGTCAACATCCTGAGGCCCGTCATCGAGGTCGATGAGGCGGGCATCATGACCCGCGTCACCATCGAACAGAGCCACCTTGACGGCTTCCCCACGCTGCGACCGCACCGTCTGGCGATCGGGCTGTATGCCGTGCGGGACGGCGTCTTCGTGCGCACCGACCGGGTTGAAGTCGATGTCGCAGGGGCCGCCACCGAGGTCACCGGGCTGATCGGCCAGGCGCGCCCCGACCTGCTCCTGGTCAATGACGACGACCTCACCTACGCCAAGATCCGTTTGGACCAGGCCGGCGTTGCCGCGGTGCTCGCACATCCGCGAGGCTTCACCGACTCCATGCCGCGCACCCTGACCCTGGCCTCGCTGTGGGATATGACCCGGGACGGCGAGTTGGCGGCCCGTGACTTCGTCGGCGTGGTGCTGCAAACCCTGCCGGGCGAAAGTGACTCGACCCTGCTGCGCACGCTGCTCCTGCAATTGCAGACTGCGGTGTACTTCTATGTCGCCCCCGAGCATCGGGAAGCCGTCCGGACGGACGTGCGCGACCGCCTCTGGGAGCTGGCCCGCAGCGCCGAACCAGGCAGTGACGCCCAATTGCAGTTGGTGAATGCGGCAGCGGCCTTTGTGGCGGGTGGCGACGATGCGGCATACCTGCTGCAGTTGCTCGATGGCAGCGCCTCGATCCCTGGCCTCGAGGTGGACTTCGAGGTGCGCTGGACCCTGGTGACCGCGGCCGCTGCGGCCGGCGCCCTGACCAATGCGGACATCGACGCCGAGCGCACGCGCGAGGACACGGCCACGGCGCGCGAGCGCGCGGCCAAGGCCCGAGCGGCGATCCCGACCGCGCAGGCCAAGGCGGAGATCTGGCGGTCAGTCACCCAGGACGACCTGCCCAACGCCATCATCGATAGCGCCGGTCTGGGCTTCACTCGACTGGGCACGCCAGCGGACGTGCTGGAGCCCTATGTCGCGATCTATCACGACACCCTTGAGCAGCTGATCGGCCTTGGCTCGCCGACCATCATGGAGAGCATCGCCCGGGGCTTCTATCCTCGCGGCGTGGCCGATGCGCGTCTGCGTGATGCCACTCTGGCCTGGCTGGATACCCACCCCGAGGCACCGGATGCACTGCGGCGGATCATCACCGAGAACGCAGACCCGATCACGCGGGCGCTGGACGCGCAGGAGGCAGACCTCCGATGACCTGGGCAGACGCGCAGCGCTGGCTCCTCGGGCCGGGCATCCTCATACTGGCCACGATCGTGCTGGCCGGGATGGGTCGCTGGCTGCTGCATCGCCTCATCAACCGGGTCGTTGGAGCGATGACCTCCCGATCGGTGCGTACCTTGCCGGACACCGGCCGCGCTGGACGGGTGCTGGCCACAGCCACTGGTCTGGCGCACGACCGGCATGTCCAGCGCACCGAGACTCTGGGCTCACTGCTGAAGTCGGTGAGCACGGTGGTGATCTTCACCATCGCCACGCTCACGGTCATGGCCTTGGTGGGTCTGCCACTGGGGCCGGCACTGGCCTCTGCCGGGGTGGGCGGTGTCGCGCTGGGCTTTGGCGCCCAGAGCCTGGTCAAGGACTTCCTCTCAGGAATCTTCATGATCCTCGAGGACCAGTACGGCGTCGGTGACCTCATCGACACCGGCGAGGTCGTCGGCACGGTGGAGGAGGTCAGCCTGCGGGTGACCCGGCTGGTCGACTCGGCGGGCGTGACCTGGTACGTCCGCAACGGCGAGATCCTTCGGATCGGCAACAAGTCGCAGGGCGTGGCCACCGCGACCATCGATATCCCGCTCTCCTATGAGGCCGATGTCCAGCAGGCCATCGACGCGATTCGCTCGGCGGTGCACCAGATGGACCAGGTTCCGGCCTGGGCCGAGCGCCTCATTGAGGAACCCACTGTGCTGGGCGTCGAGTCGATCACCGGTGGGTTGGTGACCCTGCGGGTGGTCGCGAAATGTGCACCCGGGGAGCAGTTCGCGATCGCCCGTGAGGTGCGCGAGCGGGCCAAGTCCGCGCTCGATGCAGCCGGGGTGCCGGCCCCACCCGTCACCCCCTTCGGGGCATCACCAACGACCGGGAAGAAGGGCCGATGAGCCTGTATGACGAGATCGGTGGCGCCCCCACCTTTGAGCGCCTTGTGCACGGCTTCTATGCAGGCGTGCAGGGCGACCCGGAGCTGCGCGCGCTCTACCCCGAGCAGGATCTTGCCCCTGCCGAGCGCCGGCTACGGATGTTCCTCGAGCAGTATTTCGGCGGGCCCACGGCATACAGTCAGGAGCGCGGCCACCCCCGGCTGCGGATGCGACATGTCCCCTTCCCCATCACCCTGGACATGCGGGATCGCTGGCTTCGCCACATGATCGATGCCATGGAGGCGCTGGACCTGCCGCAGGCCCAGGCCGAGCAGATGCGCGAGTACTTCTACCGCGCCGCCCACATGCTCGTCAACGCACCGGAGCCAGAGGGGAACTGAGCGGTGTCCAACCAACCCGAGGACCGTTTTGTCGACGAGTTGGTGATGCGTGATCTCACCACCTCCAAGGCCGACTTCAGCGATGACGACATCGAGTTCGCGCGGCACAACCCCGAGGTACTGCGCAAACTCGCGGACCCGCTGGAGTTCAAGAAGCGCTACATCCTGGTCATTCTGGCGGTGGCCGCGGGCTTGGCCGTGATGTCCAAGGTGATCGAGTACACCCAGCTCCTCGCGGATCAGGCAATTGCCCACGACCTGCTCACCAATGTCGCCTTCGCGGTGTCCATGGAGCTCCTGGGCGCGGCGCTCGTAGCCTTCGTCATGGAGATCGCCTTCCAGCGACGCCTCGAACGCAACCAAGCCCTCATCACGGCCCTCATGGCCGAGCGCCGCCACCGCGACCAGGACGATCCGCAGGAGCAGACGCACCCGAGCGCGGAGCACGATGAGAGCGCAGGCGGCACAATAGGGCGGTGACCGTGCACCCTGCCGACTCGCCGGACAGCCCCTGGTGGCGCGACGCCGTCATCTACCAGATCTATCCCCGGAGTTGGGCCGATGCCGACGGCGATGGTGTGGGCGACCTCCCGGGCATCACCGCCCGGCTGCCCTATCTGGTCGAGCTCGGGGTGGATGCGATCTGGCTCAGCCCGTTCTACGTCTCCCCGATGAATGACGCTGGATATGACGTGGCCGACTACCGCGACGTCGACCCGGTCTTTGGCACGCTGAGCGACGCCGACACCCTGATCGCGCAGGCGCATCACCTCGGTCTCAAGGTCGTGGTCGACCTCGTGCCCAATCACACCAGCAGCGCGCACGCGTGGTTCCAGGCCGCCCTGGCCGCCGCCCCGGGCAGCCCCGAGCGCGATCGGTACATCTTCCGCGACGGCCGCGGCCCGCACGCAGATCTACCGCCGAACAACTGGCGATCGGTCTTCGGCGGCGAAGGCTGGACTCGGGTCACCGAGCCGGACGGGCTGCCCGGCCAGTGGTACCTGCACATCTTTGACAGCACCCAACCCGACCTGAACTGGGAAAACCCGCTCGTCCGTGACGAGTTCGACGACATCCTGCGGTTCTGGCTCGACGCAGGGGTGGATGGCTTCCGCGTCGACGTGGCCCATGGCCTGGTCAAGGCGCCCGGGCTGCCCGACTTCGAGGGCTCGATGCACCTGCCCGACAACCCGCCGGGAATGCACCCGCCGATGTGGGATCAGGATGGCGTGCACGAGATCTACCGTCGGTGGCGCGGCATTCTCGAGGGCTATGCCGTACCCGGCGACACCTCGGCCGACCGCATCTTGTGCGCCGAGGCATGGGTTCAGCCCGAGGAGCGCTTGGCTCGTTATGTCCGACCGGACGAGATGCATCAGGCGTTCAACTTCGAGTTCCTCGAGGCGCCCTGGGAGAGCCCGGCCCTGCGCGAGGTCATCGAGGAATCCCTGCGATCCAATGATGCGGTCGGTGCCCCCACGACCTGGGTGCTCTCCAACCACGATGTTGTGCGACATGCCTCCCGGCTGGGTCTGGCCCCCGGACCTCGCCCCAACGGCATTGGCGCGCAGGACCCCCAGCCCGATGCCGCCCTGGGGCTGCGCCGCGCCCGCGCCGCGACCACCCTCATGCTGGCCCTGCCGGGCGGCGCCTATCTGTACCAAGGCGAGGAACTGGGCCTGCCCGAACACACCACGATGCCCGATGAGGTTCGCCAGGACCCCACTTTCCACCGGACCAAGGGCACATCGGAGTTCGCGCTCGGCCGAGACGGCTGCCGAGTGCCGATGCCGTGGACCGCGCAGGGACCGTCCCTGGGCTTCGGACCGACCGCACGGACCTGGCTCCCGCAGCCGCTCAGCTATGCGGGCTATGCCGTGGACCAGCAGGTGGGCCGCGCCGAGTCCACCCTCACGCTGTACCGCGATCTGCTCGCCTACCGGCGCAAGCACCGTTTTGGTCATGGCTCGCTGACCTGGGACGAGCGTTGCTCCGAGAGCGTGATCGCCTTCCGCAATGCCTCCGGCGATGGGACGCGAACCGTGCTGGTGGTCGCCAATCTCGGCGCCGAGGACGTGCCCTTGCCCGAGGGTGATGTCATCATCTCCTCCGGGCCGTTGACCCAAGACGGCGCGATCCCGACGGACACCACGGTGTGGGTGCGGCTGCCAGGAGGAACCCATGCGGGCCAGTGACTTCGCCTATCTGGATGCGGATGTGCCGATCGCCCTGGCTCACCGAGGCGGCACCGCCCATCCCGCCAATCTCGGGATCGAGAACACGCTGGCCGCCTTCCAGCACGCCGTCGACCTGGGGTTTCGCTATCTCGAGACCGACGTGCACGCCACCCGCGATGGCGAACTCGTCGCCTTCCACGACGTGAGTCTGGATCGAGTCACCGATCGGGATGGACTGATCAAGGAGCGCTCCTGGGCAGAGGTATCGCAGGCGCGAATCGGCGGTCGGGAGCCGATCCCGAGGCTGGTGGACCTGCTGGAGGCCTTTCCCCAGGCTCGGCTCAATATCGACGTCAAGGACGACACAGCGATGGCTCCGACCATTGACGTGGTCCGCGCACATGACGCCCTGGACCGGGTCTGTCTCGCGTCCTTCTCCGGTCGGCGGCTACGCGCCTTACGCGCGGAGTTCGGGGACGCCCTGGCCGTGTCAGCAGGCCAGGTCGGGACAGTTCTCATGCGCTTCACTCCCGACCTGATCAGCAGGCTCATCCACACCCCGGCACCGGTCCTGCAGATCCCTGGCCGCCATCGGCTGCGCGGCCGAGAGGTTGACATCGTCACCCCGGGCCTGGTCCGCCGGGCGCACGCCCTGGGCAAGCAGATCCACGTGTGGTTCCACCCATGGGCACCTCAAGATGACGCCGAGATGCACCGCTTGCTCGATCTCGGCGTCGATGGACTCGTCGTCGACGACTTGGAGACCCTCCGGAGGGTCTACGCCGAGCGTGGGCACCCGCTGCCGTAGGCTGCTGCGGTGAGTCTGGCGACCGGTACCGGGAGGGCGAGCCACGGCCCGTTCCACCCCGCCCACAGGATCGTGACCTGGACGATCCTGGCGTTGGTGACGGTCACGGCATTCGAGACCATGGCTGTTTCGACAGCGATGCCCGATGTCGCCCGCGAACTCGATGCCGTGCGTTCCTATGGCTTCGCCTTCTCGGTCCTGATGACCACCCAATTGCTGGGCATCGTGCTGGCTGGCGTGTGGTCGGATCGCAGCGGCCCCTTCCCCGGGACCCTGACTGGGCAGGTCTTGCTGGCCAGCGGGTCGGCGATCTGCGGGCTGTCCACCAACTTCGGCGTCTTCCTCCTCGGCCGTGCCCTGACCGGCCTGGGCGGCGGACTACTCATCGTGATGATGTACGTCATTGCTGGCCGGGTGTACTCGGACGAGGTTCGCCCTGCCCTCTTCACCTATATCGCCGGCGCCTGGATTCTGCCCTCGCTCATCGGCCCGTGGATTTCGGCCCGGCTGACCGAGGATCTGACCTGGCGACTGGTCTTCTGGTGCGTCGTCCCGCCGGTCCTAATCTCGATCGCGTCAATGGTCTACGCACGCTCGCACGTCTCCAGGCTCAGCCTGGATGTGGCCACGTCGTCGCGAGACCACGGCGCACATGTGCGGGCAGCCTGGTGGGGCTTGCTCATTGCGGTCTCCGCCGGGGCCGTTCAGTTGGCGATTCATCGGCTCTCCACGCACCACTCGCCCCCCGTGGTGGTCGGCCTGCTCGGGGTGCTCGGCGTGATTATCGCGGCTCCGCGGCTCGTTCCCGAGGGCACCTGGCGGATGAGACCCGGGCTCCCCTCGGTGCTCTGTGCCCGCGCGGTGCTCACGGCCGCATTCTTTGGCGGTATCTCGTACCTGCCGCTCTTCTTGCATGACCAACGCGGCGCCAGCCTGCAGCTCGCTGGGCTTGCGATCGCCGTGGGATCGCTGGGTTGGGCGGTGGGTGCCTATGTCCAAGGGCGCCCAGAGTTGTCCATCCAACGGCATCGTCTGGTCACCCTGGGCGGCGCCTTCCTGGCTGGCGGGCTGGTCCTCCTGGCGGTCATCGCGGCGCTCAATTTCAAGGGTGCCTTCAGCGTGCTTGCCCTCATCCTGTGCGGCCTGGGGATGGGCCTGGGGGTGACCACGACCACCGTCATGGCGCTCGAACTCTCACCGGTCGAGGACCACGGCGAGAACTCCTCGGCCCTCCAGTTGGCCGATGTGTTGGGGTCGGTGGTGGGCATTGCCCTGGCAACGGCGATCTTCGCGGCGCACCATGTGCCGCGTCACGACAACGGGCTCTTCGGGGTGATCTTCCTCGTGATGGGCCTCATTGGCGCCTTGGCCGTCCCTGCGGGTCAGCGCATCAACACATAGCCGCCCGCTGCGCTGAGCCGCGTCCACCGGTTGCACCGCAGCACGCTGACCTCAGCCCCTGGTTGCAGGAAACCCAAGGCGTATGCCGCGAACGCACCTCCAGCGGCTACCTCAGTTCCGGGCACGAGCGTTCGCCACACCCGATCGCGGACCAGTCCGGCCGCGGCGCCGCGCTCGGCAACGGCGGTCGAAATCTCCGCCACTCCCGCCTGAGCGGCGCTGGCCAGCGCGTCAGCCGGGATGCTGGCCGCCACCGCCCAGCCTGACCGTGGCGGGGTGAGTGCGCTCCAGGTCACTGCCACGGTCGCGGGCGGCAGCGGCAGGACCCGACCAGCGTCCGGGCGAGCGGTGCGATCCGTGATGGCCCCCAGCGCAACGGTGAGGTCAACGCTGGCGGGCTCTGCCAACGCGGTCGTCCGCAAGCCGAGGACCGTACCCTCACCCAACAGCCCCGAACCCGGCAGGACACTGACCCAGGAGGCCAGCACGTGGCCGAGTGCCTGAAGGCGCATCGCCCCGTCGGCGTCCAGCGCCCGCGCGCGGGCGGCATACCGGCCCAGGTCGGCCAGGGCCTCGTCGTCGACCAGCGTCAAGTCAGCAGTCACGACCGCCCCCAGCGGAAGGCCACCGGGTCACCGAGGTGGGCAGCGGTCTGGGCCCGTTCCTCGGGGGTCATCCGCCGAGGCCGTGCCGACTCGAAGTCGTAGAGCACCAGTGCGGTCTCGGCGAGCGCGTAGGTGGTGCTGCCGACCTCGGCGGGGTCGGTGATCTCGTATCCCACGGTGAAGCCGACGGCGGAGGTTGCGGTGACCCACATCCGGACCTGCACCGGCTCAGGCCGGTAGACCAGCGGAGCGTGGTACTCGATCTCGTGCCGGGAGACGACCACCCCCTGGTCGAGCATGGACGGCCCGGGTCCGAACCAGGACCGGAAACCCAGAACCCGCGCATCCTCGAGGAGCCGGAGGAATTGCACGTTGTTGACATGCGCGTAGGCGTCCATGTCGGACCAGCGCAACGGGACGCGCACGGCATACGGGGTCATGCAGCCATCCTCTCAGGGGTCGGCAGCGGAACCGGCACGTCGGTCATAGGCTGGCGGACATGCCTCTCTCCGACCGCTGCACCGCTGAGCTCGATCGACTGGTCGCCACCACTCAGCGCGAGGGACGGGTGCCCTCACTCGTTGCCGGCGTGGTGCGCGCGGGCACCCTGGCCTGGAGCGGCGGCGCCGGCCTGGTCGGGACGAATCCGCCGGATGCGAACACCCAATACCGGATGGGGTCGATCACCAAGACCTTCGTCGCAGTCGCTGTCATGCGGCTGCGGGATGCCGGACGGTTGGAGCTCACCGATCGCTTCGAGGCTCATGTCCCGGGGACCGCGCTGGGTGAGGTCACCATCGAGCAGTTGCTGACGCACACCTCGGGAACGCAGGCGGAGACCCCCGAGCCTTGGTGGGAGCGTACGCCAGGCGTCAGCTGGGAGGAGCTGAGCGGTGGTGTCGGACAACGGTTCCGAGCAGGGCGGCGCTTTCACTACACGAATGTGGGCTATGCCGCTCTCGGGCGGCTGCTGGAGGTTGCGCATGGCCGTGACTGGTTCGAGGTGCTGCGCGATGAGGTGCTCGAGCCGCTCGGGATGAACCGGACCAGCACTCGCCCGCAGGCGCCGCATGCCCAGGGTCTGGCCGTGCACCCGTTCGCCGATGTCGTGCTGCCCGAGCCGGAGCATGACGCCGGTGCGATGGCGCCGGCCGGGCAGCTCTGGAGCACGGTGAGCGACCTGTCTCGATGGGCCGCTTTCCTGGCCGGCCATACCCAGGGCGTGCTCAGCGCCGACACCCTGGCCGAGATGCGGGAACCGCACCAGGTGGACGACACACCGGGCGCGCCCTGGACTCAGTGCCATGGCTTGGGCTTCGCGGTGTACAACATCGATGGCGTGCGGTATGCCGGTCATGGCGGGTCCATGCCCGGCTTCCTTGCCGGTTTGCGCGTCCGGCTCGACAGCGGTGACGGTGCCATCGTCATGCTGAACGCCACCTCGGCACCACAGGCGCGCGGTCTGATCGGTAGCGTGCTGAGCACGGTGGCGGAACTGGATCCCCCGGTGATCGCACCGTGGACGCCGTCGGGAGACGCCGCGATGCTCGACATCCTCGGCACGTGGCACTGGGGTCCGGCCGCGCTGACCGCCCGATTCGTCGATGGCCACTTTGTCCTCGGCGAGCCCGGCGCAGCCCGCGGTTCGCGCTTCGCGCCGACCGGGCCGGACCGATTCGTCGGCCTGGATGGTTATTACGCGGGGGAACCCATGGAGGTTCGCCGCCGGCCCGATGGCTCGGTATCGCACCTCGACATCGCCAGCTTCCGGTTCACGCGCACGCCCTATGACCCGGATGCTGACATCCCGGGTGGCGTGGACCCGGACGGCTGGCGCTGACTGTCGGCCAGGCGGCATACGGTCGTGCTGAGATGAGCGAGCCGGTCCGGACCGATCCCGCCCAGGAGGCCTTGGCTGCCCTGGTCGGGCGATCCGACGTGGCCTTCCGGGAGGGGCAGCGGGAGGCCATCGAGGCGCTGGTCGATCGGCGGGAGCGTGTGCTGGTGGTGCAACGCACCGGCTGGGGCAAGTCCGCGGTCTACTTCGTGGCCACCTTGCTGCGGCGGTTGGCCGGCGCCGGGCCGACGATCATCGTCTCTCCCCTGTTGGCGCTCATGCGCGATCAGATCGCCGCCGCCCAGCGGGCGGGGATCCGGGCGGTGACCATGAACTCCGCCAATGTCGCCGATTGGGAACAGGTCGCGAGCGCGCTCGCGCGCGATGACGTCGATGTCCTGTTGGTCAGTCCGGAGCGGCTCAACAACCCGCGTTTCCGCACCGAGCAACTGCCCGATCTGGCCCGACGCTGTGGCCTGCTGGTGGTCGACGAGGCGCACTGTGTCAGCGACTGGGGTCACGATTTCCGACCGGATTACCGCCGGATCAAGGACCTCCTGACGGATCTTCCCCCCGATATCCCGGTCCTGGCGACCACCGCGACTGCGAATGGGCGGGTGGTCCGCGATGTCGAGGAGCAACTTGCCATCAGTGCCGATGCCCAGACCCGGCCAGTGCGCACGATCCGCGGGCCATTGGCGCGCAGCTCACTGCGGTTGGGGGTGCTTGGTCCGCTCGGGCCTGAGCAACGACTCGCCTGGTTGCTGGCCCACCTGGGCGAGATGCCCGGCTCGGGCATCGTCTACACCCTGACGGTGGCCGCCGCGCAGGAGGTGGCCAATGCCCTGAGCGAGGCGGGCCTGCCAGTCGCGGCATACACCTCGCGCACCGACCCTGAGGAGCGCGAGCGGCTCGAGCGGGCCTTGCGGGACAACGCAGTCAAGGCCCTCGTGGCGACCTCCGCGCTGGGCATGGGCTTTGACAAACCGGATCTCGGTTTCGTGGTCCACCTGGGGGCGCCGAGTTCACCGGTGGCGTACTACCAGCAGGTCGGCCGGGCCGGTCGCGCCACCGAGCGAGCGGACGTCTTACTCCTGCCAGGTCCGGAGGACCCGGAGATTTGGGCCTATTTCGCCTCGGTCTCGATGCCGCGTGAGGATCAGGCCTCGGCGGTGCTGGAGGCCTTGGGGCAGGCGCCCCACCCACTCTCGAGTGCGGCGCTGGAGACCGTTGTCGACATCCGCCGCACCCGGCTGGAACTCCTGCTCAAGGTGCTCGATGTCGATGGGGCCGTCACCCGGGTGACTAGCGGTTGGCAGGCCACCGGGCGGCCGTGGACCTATGACGCGCAACGGTATGCCCGGGTGGCCGCGACCCGTCGCGAGGAGCAGCAGCTGATGGTCGAGTACGCCAGCGCCCGTAGCTGTCGCATGGCGCTGCTGCAGCAAGCCCTCGATGATCCCAGCGCCAGCCCTTGCGGTCGCTGCGATGTCTGCACTGGGCCGTGGTACCCGACCAGCCTGCCCGAGCCGGCTCTGGATGCGGCGAGCGCGAGTCTGTCGCGGGCGGGGGTGGTGATCGAGCCGCGGGCAATGTGGCCCACCGGCATGGATCGTCTCGGCGTGCCGGTCAAGGGTCGGATCGATTCGGGCGAGCAGGCCGCTCCCGGTCGAGCCTTGGCGCGGCTAACTGACCTCGGGTGGGGTGGCCGGCTGCGGGAGCTTCTCGCCGCCGACGGCCCAGTGCCGGAGGATGTGGTGCGCGCCGTGGTGGGGGTGCTCGCCGAGTGGGCATGGGCGCAGCGTCCGGTCGGGATCGTGGTGATGCCTTCCCGCCAGCGGCCGGAGTTGGTCACCTCGCTGGGCGAGCGGCTCAGCCGGATCGGGCGGCTGCCACTCCTGGGTGCACTCTCGCTGCGGCATGGGGGCCCCGCCGGCAAGCCGGGGGGCAACTCGGCCTTCCGTTTGGCGGCCACCTGGGATCGGATCGGCTTGGATGACGCGCTGGCGATGGCCGTGGCCGACTGCACGGGTCCGGTGCTCCTGGTAGACGACCTCGCCGACTCTCGCTGGACGCTGACTGTCGCGGCACGTGCGCTGCGGGCCGCGGGCGCACCCGCGGTGCTGCCGCTGACCTTGGGGATCGCGGGATGACGAGCGTTGCCCGGCCCGCCACCGCTCGGCCCGCCGGCGCTGGTCACCACAACGCGCTCAACGCCATCCGACTGCTCCTGGCCGGGCTCGTCATCGTCACGCACACCGGATCCGCGCCCTGGGACGGCGAGGGCTGGATTGCTGGCGACACCCTCGGCGGCTGGGCGGTGGCTGGCTTCTTTGCCATCTCGGGCTACCTGGTTGCCCTGAGCCGCTCACGCACGACGCTGGCCGACTACCTTCGCCGCCGGGCCGTGCGGATCTTCCCCGGGTATTGGTTCAGCTTGGTGGTGATCGCGGCCGTCGTGGCCCCGCTATCGGCCTGGTGGTCCGGGGCACACTGGGAGTTCGGTTCGGCCGCGGGCTATGTCGCGCGCAATGCGACTCTCGTTCAGGTTCAGCCCGGCATCGAGCAGACCCTCACCCAGGCCCCCTATCCCCTGGTCTGGAATCTGTCAGCCTGGACCCTGGCTTACGAATTCGCCTGCTACCTCATCCTTGGGGTGTTCCTCCCTCGGGCGTCGGGCGCTCGCGCTTTGGTCGTCTCGGCGGCCCTGTTCGGCCTGTGCACGCTGGTCTCGATGCCGAGATTCAAACCAGCCCTGCCCTATGAGGTGTTCACCTTGGCACGGCTGGGCACGTACTTCTTCGCGGGCGCGCTCCTGCTGGTGCTCGGCCGCCGAGTACGGTGGACCCCCCTGATCGCGCTGGGGAGCGTACTGGCCATCGTGGCCCTGGGCTGGGCGGGGCGGTTGACCTGGTTGGGTGCCTTGCCGATCGCGTTCCTGGTTCTGTGGCTAGGCCGCAGCCTGCCTACCCGGCTGGGGTCCACCCACGACGTGTCCTATGGCGTCTACCTCTACGGCTTTCCCGCCCAACAACTCCTCACGGCATACGGGCCCTGGAACCAGGGCGCGTACTTCGCGGCCGTCCTGGCGATGGCCACCGGGCTGGCGTGGATCAGCTGGTTGGTCGTCGAGCGGCCCAGCATGCGGTGGCGACATTCACCCCCGGCTACTCCGCAGCCGTCTCCTCGGGCCGATCAAGTCGGATCGTGAGCAGCGGCAAGAAGAGTTGGACCAGCGGCCCGATGGCCAGGGCATAGACCACCGTCCCGATCCCGACGATGCCCCCGATGAGCCAGCCAGCGGTGACGACGGTGATCTCGAGCAGGGTACGCACGAGGCGGATCGAGCGCCCAGTGCGTGCGGCCAGCCCGGTCATCAGCCCGTCGCGAGGACCAGGGCCCAGCTGACTGCCGATGTACATCGCGCCGGCAATGCCGTTGAGCACCACGGCGGCGAGGAGCAAGGCGGTTCGCGACCACCACGCCGTGGCCGGGCCGAGCACTGCCAGGGTCGCATCGATGGCCAGTCCGATCACCACCGCATTGAGCACGGTGCCTAACCCCGGCCACTGCCGCAGCGGGATCCACAACAGCAAGACCACAAAGGACACGGCAATGCTGACCTGGCCATAGGTCAATGGCAGGTAGGTCATCAGGCCGTACTGCAGGACCCCCCAAGGCTCCAGCCCGAGCCCAGCGCGCAGGAGCAGGGCCATCGAGACCCCGAAAAGCGTCAGGCCCACCAGCAGTTGGGTGATTCGGCGGACTAGGCGACCGGCCCGTAATTGCTCGAGCGGGCCGAGTGCGGCGAGGTCCACCCGCCGGGTGACGCCCCGGCGAAGCACGTGAAGCGGTGTCATGTCGTCCATCGTCGCGACAACTGGACTGTAAATCGATAGCCAGTCATGGCACAGTGGACTGCATGCCCCCTTCGGTGAGCGCGACACGAGTGGCCGCTCTTCTGGCCGATCAGCCCCTCGCCCGACCGGTCTACCAATCCCTGGCCGCCGGGCTTCGGCGCCTCATCGCGGACGGTCGGCTTGCCTCGGGCGCCGGGCTGCCCAGCGAGCGCGGCCTCGCACCGGCGCTCGGGGTGAGCCGGACGACCGTGACCCATGCGTATGCCGCCCTGCGCGACGCCGGATATCTCACCTCCCGAGTCGGCGCGGGCTGGCAGGTCCGACTCCCGCCCTCGCGCACCCGGGCCGCCCGTGGCGGGCTCTTCCCGGTCGACAGCATCCCTGGGGTCATCGACCTGACCTGCGCCGCGACTCGCGCCTCGGCCGGGGTCGCCGAGGCCTACGAAGCCGCCGTCAACCTCCTGCCCGAGCACCTGGCCGGGACCGGCTATCTCACCAAGGGGCTGCCGGAGCTGCGCGAGCTGATTGCCGCCCGCTATGCCGCTCGCGGGCTGCCTACGCAGGCGGATCAAGTGATCATCACCTCGGGCGCGGTCGCTGGCATCCAGGTCGTCGCTGCCGCCCTGCTGAACCCGGGCGATCGGGTGGTCACCGAGACGCCGACCTATCCGAACTCCCTGGCCGCCATTCGCCGGTCCGCGGCCAGGGTCGTCGGCGTGCCCTTGGCACCCCACGGATGGGACCTCGAGGCCTTGGCCGCCGCAGCCCGCTCAGCGCGGCCCACCATGGCGCTGCTCATCCCGGATTTCCACAATCCCACCGGCTTGCTGATGGGCGATGAGGACCGGACCAGGACTGCGGGGGCACTCTCGGGGGTGCGCACCGTCGTGGACGAGACGATCTGCGAGCTGGCCCTCGATGACATCGCGATGCCGCTGCCGTATGCCGCCCACGACCACACCGCGATCACCGTGGGGAGCGCATCGAAGTCCCACTGGGGTGGGCTTCGCCTGGGCTGGATCAGGGCTCCTCGCGATCTGATCGACCCGCTGGTGAACGCGCGAGTGAGCATCGATCTGGGCGCGCCCGTGCTTGAGCAGCTCGTCCTGGCCACTCTCCTGCGCGGCCACCTGGGCCTGGCCCCGGAGCGCCGGAACGCGCTTCGGCACGCGCGCGACACCCTGGCCGGCGCACTGGCGAGGAGGGCTCCTGGCCTGACGTTCACTTCTCCCGCAGGCGGACTCTCGCTCTGGCTGGAGTTGGATCGACCCGAGGCTAGCGAGGTGGCCGAGGCCGCCGAGAACGAAGGCCTCCTCATCTCCGCCGGCCCTGCCTTTGCAGTGGCCGGCGGCTTCGATCGCTGGTTGCGAATGCCCTTCGTGGACAGTCCCGAAGACTTGGTCGAGGCAGCCACCAGACTCGGTCGGGCAGTGGAGTCGGTAGCCAGTGGGCGGCATCGATCGCTCTCGCTGACTACCGGATCCTCGCGCCGCCGGGGCCAATCAGCTCGGCCACTGATCGCCTGACCTACAGTGGCCACGTGACCAGCGAGCACCAGCATCCGGCCCTGACCGAGCTCATCTCGATCCTCGACCTGGCGGAGATCGGCTCGGGGCACGTCGAGATCGCCCCGGTCACCACGGCCCAGGGCATCCCGATCCCGGAGACCTTCGCGGAGGACATCTCGATGTTCCTCGGCAAGAGCCAGAAGATGCCTCACGGGCGGGTGTATGGCGGGCAGGTCTTGGCGCAGGGCATCATCGCCTCCGGTCGCACTGTCGCCGCCGTCGAGGGCGAGGAGCGCAGACGCCTGCACTCGATCCATGCCTATTTCATGCGCCCCGGCGATGACACCGAGCCGATCACCTTTTCGGTGGAGCGAATGCGCGACGGCCGATCCTTCTCCACCCGACGCGTGCACGCGATCCAGCACGGCAAACCGATTCTCTCGATGTCGGCCTCCTTCCAGGTCCCTGACACCGGTGTCGACCACCAGGACCCGATGCCCGCGGTGGGCGAGCCGATGAGTTATCCCTCACTGGCGCAAGCCTTTGCCGGCATCGACCATCCCGGCGCCAAGCACCTCGCCGAGGGCCGCGCCATCGAGCAAAGGCATGTGCAGGGACACTTGTACTTCGCCCCAGGGGCCGAGCATGTCGCCCAGCAAAGCGTGTGGATTCGTGCCGTCGGCGAGCTGCCGGACGACCCGCTCATCCACGAGGCCGTGCTGGCCTACTCCTCGGATTACTCCCTCTTGGAGTCGGTGCTACGCCGCCACGGCAAGACCTGGCGCGAGCCCGGCATGAGCGTGGCCAGCCTCGACCACGCCATGTGGTTCCACCGCCCGGCACGCGCCGATCAATGGATCTTGTACGCGCAAGAGTCCCCGTCCGCGCAAGGGGGCCGCGGGCTGGGCATCGGTCGGATGTTCGCGGCCGACGGGACCCTGGTCGCCACCGTCGCTCAGGAAGGCATGGTCCGCTTCCGAGATTCCTGAGGTTTCGGCACGGTCCGCTGCGCTGAACGCCTACGCGCGTGGATGGCGCAGCACGAGCACCGAACGGGGAGCGATATTGATGTCGGTGCCGCCGGCGAAAGGTTCCGGAATCGCGACACCCTGGGCGGCAGTATCGACCTCGCAGACCCAGGATTCCGCAACGTCCGTGGGGGGCAAGGTGAAGAGTTGGCCCTCATGGTCGGCGTTGAAGACGATCAGGAAGTCATCATCGGTGATGGTGCGCCCACGTGAGTCGGACTCGGGGATGGCCGCGCCATTGAGGATCACCCCGACCGTGCGGGCTTCGCCATTGCGCCAGTCCTGCTCAGCCATGGGTTCGCCGGAGGGCCGCAGCCAATAGATGTCACCCCGGGTCGACTCGCCCCCGTGATCTGCGCTGCCGGCGAAAAATCGGCGCCGTCGGAATACCGGGTGTTCGCGCCGTAGCCGGGTGACTGTTGAGGTGAAGGCGAGCAGATCGCGCTGCCAGTCAGCGAGCTCCCAATTCACCCAGGCCAATGCATTGTCCTGACAGTAGACATTGTTGTTGCCCTGCTGGGTGCGTCCGATCTCGTCTCCGTGGGCGATCATCGGCACGCCCTCGCTGAGCAGCAGGGTGGCCAGGAAGTTCCGATGCTGTTGCAGGCGAAGGGCATTCACGCTCGCGTCATCGGTCGGGCCCTCAGCGCCACAGTTCCAGGATCGGTTGTGCGACTCGCCATCACGGCCGCCCTCGAGATTGGCGTCATTGTGTTTCTCGTTGTAGGACACCAGGTCCCGCATGGTGAAGCCGTCGTGCGCGGTGACGAAGTTGATCGAGGCGATCGGCTTACGGCCCGAATGCTCGTAGAGATCGCTGCTGCCCGTGATCCGTGAGGCGAACTCACCCAGGGTCGCGGGCTCCCCGCGCCAGAAGTCCCGGACGGTGTCGCGATACTTGCCATTCCACTCGGTCCACAGGGGCGGGAAGTTGCCAACCTGGTATCCCCCGTCGCCAACATCCCACGGTTCGGCGATGAGCTTGACCTGGGAAATCACCGGATCCTGTTGGATGATGTCGAAGAAGGCCGAGAGTTTGTCGACTTCATGGAACTGACGGGCCAGCGTGGCAGCCAGATCGAAGCGAAACCCGTCGACGTGCATCTCGGTCACCCAATAGCGCAGGCTGTCCATAATCAGTTGCAGGACATGGGGATTGCGCATCAGGAGGCTGTTTCCCGTGCCCGTCGTGTCGTAATAGTGCGCGCGATCCCCATCGACGAGTCGGTAGTACGAGGCATTGTCCAGACCGCGGAAACAGATGGTCGGTCCGAACTCATTGCCTTCGGCGGTGTGGTTGTAGACGACGTCGAGGATCACTTCGATGTCGGCCTCGTGCAGGGCCTTGACCATGGCCTTGAACTCAGTGACCTGCTGCCCGCGTTGACCGCGCGCGTAGGCATTGTGGGGCGCGAGGAAGCCAATGGTGTTGTAGCCCCAGTAGTTGGTCAGGCCCTTGTCCTGCAGTGAGGTGTCCTGAACGTATTGGTGCACCGGCATCAGCTCGATTGCCGTGACCCCCAGCGCGGTGAGGTGATCGATGATCACGGGGTGCCCGATCGCGGCATAGGTGCCCCTGATCTGTTCCGGGATGCCGGGATGGGTCATCGTCAGGCCGCGCACATGCGCCTCGTAGATCACGCTCTCGTGGTACCCGTGCCGCGGCGGGCGATCGTGTCCCCAGTCAAAGTACGGATTGATGACCACACTCAGCATGGTGTGGCCGAGCGAGTCAGTGTCATTGCGCTTGCTCGGATCCGCGAAGTCATACGCAAAGAGCGAGGGGTCATTGGTGACCTGACCCTCGATCGCCTTGGCATAGGGGTCGAGCAGGAGTTTGCTCGGGTCGCAGCGGTGCCCATTCTCGGGCAGGTATGGGCCATGCACGCGATAGCCATAGCGTTGGCCCGGCTGCAGCCCCGGCAGGTAGCAATGCCAGACGAAGCCGTCGACCTCAGGCATCGCCAGACGGGTCTCGACCAGCCCCTCCCCCGGGCCGCCGTCGTCGATCAGGCAGAGTTCGACCTTGGTCGCCACCTCGCTAAAGACGGCGAAGTTGACGCCGCTCCCGTCGTAGATCGCACCCATGGGGTATGCCGCACCCGGCCAGATCTCCACAGTTCACCTTCCATTGCCGTCTGACGCGCCAGCTGTGGCGCACACCGCAGCACCCCATCCCCCTCTGTGTTGAACCGGAAGGTAGGGTCACGGCATACGGCGATGGATGCCGATCTCCAAGTGCGGCGGCCATCCAACTTACCGCGACCACTGGAGAGGGACGACCACAGATGACCGATGCACAGGTTTCCATTGTCACCGGAGCCGCACGCGGCATCGGTGCCGCCACTGCTCACCGCCTGGCGGCCGACGGATATGCCGTCGCCGTTCTCGACCTGGACCAGGCCGCGTGCACAGCCGTCGCCGATGCCATCACGCAGGCCGGCGGGCGGGCGCTCGGGGTGGGCTGCGATGTTTCTGACGAGTCCTCGGTTCAGGCCGCGGTGGCTCGAGTTGCCGCGGATCTCGGTGCTCCGGTGGTCCTGGTCAACAACGCCGGGATCATCCGGGACAACCTGCTCTTCAAGATGTCAGTGAGTGACTGGGACTCGGTCATGGGAGTGCACCTGCGGGGCGCCTTCCTGATGAGCCGGGCGTGTCAGAGCTACATGCGCGAGGCCGGCTTCGGCCGGATCGTCAACCTGTCCTCGTCTTCAGCGCAGGGCAACCGCGGGCAGGCGAATTACTCCGCCGCCAAGGCCGGCCTGCAGGGCTTCACCAAAACTCTGGCCATTGAGCTCGGCAAGTTCGGCGTCACCGCGAATGCCGTTGCCCCCGGCTTTATCCAGACTGACATGACCGCGGCGACGGCAGAGCGGATCGGGGTTTCCTTCGAGGACTTCATCACGCACTCGGCGGCACAGATCCCGGTCGGCCGGGTCGGTCAGCCCGAGGACATCGCCGCGACGATCTCGTTCCTGTGCTCGGCCGAGGCGGGTTTCGTCTCCGGTCAGGTGATTTACGTCGCGGGCGGTCCGCTCGACTGACGGCTTCAACTGACGGCTTCAGATGACTAGTTCGCGGACCAGTTCGCGGCCAGGTCTGCCCTGGGCTTCCTGATTCAGGGCCGCCGCGGGTAGCTGTGGGGGCGGGTATCCCAGACCACACTGCCCTCGAGGACCTGCCCCAGGAGCCGATGCGTGTGCACATGTTGATGGTGCCGAGGGCACAACAAGGCAGCGTTATTCACGGCGGTTGAGCCACCGTCTGCCCAATGCGTCAAATGGTGCGCGTCACACCACTGTGCAGGGATATCGCAACCCGGATAGGAGCAGTGGCGGTCTCGTAGCCACATGGCTCGAGTTTGCTTCGAGGTGAACAGGCGGGTGGCCCGCCCCAGGTCCAAGAGTTCGCCGTCGCTGCCCAGCACGGCCGGGATGATCTCCGCATCGCAGGCGAGCCGCCTCAGGACATTGGGTGCGAGCAGGTTCCCGGCGGCGGGCGAGCCGATGACCTCGCCTGCCCCGCGGTGGCCACACAGATCGCCAAGGGTCATCGTGACGATCACGGCCGCCTTAGCGCCTCCAACGGCGGACCCTTGCCCCTCAGGAGTCAACACCGGGTCATCCCCCCGCCGCAGTGCCGACACCAGGGCCTCGGCACGGCGTTGACCCACCGGTCGGTCGTCGGGCACGGACACGCCGCTTGCCGGGTCGATTGCTGGCAGTGGCCGCGACGACCGACCAATGGCGGCCTCCAGCACGGCGCGACCCTCAGTCGTCAGGAGCATGCGGTAATCCCACAGCCCATCGCCCAGAGAGCGACCCGAACTCAGGGTGGCGAGCCGGCGAGCCGACTCCTCCACCGCATCCAGTTCGTCCTCGGCGCCAAACGCAGAGATGAGTCGCTCACGCATCTGGTGAACCCCCGGCGTGCCGGCCACGGCGCCGACCTCGACCATCCCTGCAATCGCATCCTCGTGCGCCTCCGGGCGCAGGCGCGGGGTCAACGCCCGGAAGGTGTCGCACACGGCGATCGCCGTCCAGGGATCCAACCGTCCGGAATGAAGCGCCTCGCGCACACCATGGAACTGAACGTCGGAGGTGGCCTGGACGGCCTTCACCAATGCGCCCGCCGCCGCTGATGTCAGGGAGCTGGCGTGCGAGGTCACCCATCCCGCGCTGGCGCCCCATGGCGGGCCTACGGACACCCCGCGGGACATGGCCTCGGCCACCACCGCGACTCTGGCGCCGGCGGCCGCCGCACACACAGCATCGACCTCGGACAACACCGGACCGAGATCAGCGTCCGCCGCGTCGGGTACCCCAGCCACCAAGCAAGAGAGGGACTGCGCGGCAGCGGTGATCGCCGCCCGCCACTGCGTCAGGCTCGTCCCCGCCAACGGCTCTCCCATTCCCCCACGGTAATTTCGCCCGCCCACAGCACGGGAAGTTATCCACACCCAGCGCAACGCCAAACGACGACGACTCTGGGCACTCGCCGACGGGACGCCGAAAGCACCGCTGTCCCAAGCGACAGCAGTGCTTTCGGCGTGAACCTCAGGGAGGCGAACTCAGAAGCCGAGTTCGCGGCCGATGAGCTCCTTCATGATTTCGTTGGAGCCGGCCCAGATCTTGGTCACCCGGGCGTCACGCCAGGCGCGGGCCACCCGGTACTCGTTCATGAAGCCGTACCCGCCGTGCAATTGCACGCACTCATCCAGGACGTCATTCTGGACCTGCGCGGACCACCACTTGGCCTTAGCTGCGTCGACCGCCGAGAGCTTGCCCTGGTCATGCGCGATCACGCAGTCATCGACATAGGCCTGTGCGACCTCGATCGCGGTGACGAGCTCCGCGATTTTGAACTTGTTGTGCTGGAAAGCGCCGATCGGCTGCCCGAAGGCCTTGCGCTCTTGGGCGTAGGCGATGGTCTCGTCCAGGATGGCCTTCGCATGGGCAAGGTTGCTGACCGCTGAGCCGACCCGCTCCTGAGGCAGGCGCTGCATCATGGCGATGAAACCCATGCCCTCGGGGCCGATCCGGTTCTCGTCGGGGATGCGCACATCCTGGAAGAAGAGCTCGGCGGTGTCGGACTCCTCCTGGCCGACCTTGTCGAGCTTGCGTCCGCGGGTGAAGCCGGGCATGCCGTCTTCGACCATGAAGAGCGTGATGCCCTTGGCGCCCTTGCTGCCATCGGTCCGAGCCGCGACGATCACCAGGTCCGCCTGGTAGCCATTGGTGATGAAGGTCTTGGAGCCGTTGAGGATCCAGCCCTCGCCAGCACGCACGGCGGTGGTCTTGAGGGCCGCCAGGTCGGAGCCGCCACCGGGCTCGGTCATACCGATGCCGATGATCTTCTCGCCGCTGGCGATGCCCGGCAGCCAGCGCTGCTTCTGCTCCTCGGTGCCGAGGTCGACGATGTAGGGCGGGCAGACATCGGAGTGGATGCCGAAGCATGAGGCGACCGCCATGGTGAAGCTGCTCAGTTCCTCCGAGCACACGGCATTAAAGCGGTAGTCCCCAGCCCCGGCGCCGCCAAACTCCTCGGGAATGTCCAGACCCAATAGGCCCTGCTTGCCGGCCTCGATCCAGATGTCTCGCGGAATCGCCTTCTCCCGGATCATCTCTTCGGCACGCGGCTTGAGGGTGCGCTCGACGAATTCGCGGCACATCGCCCGAAAATCCTCGTGATCGGGGCCGTAGATATTGCGGGGCATGACAGGTCCTCCAGGGCAGACACGCGGGATCGGGCTTGACTAAGCGCTTGCTTAGTCTCTCCCGCGGCTGGCATGCTGTCAACATGCCGGCCCGCTCCCCCGTCCCCGCCGCCGCGGGCGCCATTCATCTCTCGACGGCGAGCATTCTGGCCACGTTGACGCCCGATGAGATCACCGCCAGTTCGGACACCTCGGTCCGCCTGATGATGGCGGCGGCCGATGCCTTTGCCGAGCTTGGCTTCCACGCGACAACCACCCGGGATATAGCCTCGCGAGCTGGCCTCTCGCCGGCTGGGGTGTATGTCCATTTCTCCTCCAAGGAGGATCTGCTCTATGAGGTGAGCCGCCGAGGACACCTCACGGCCCGCAATTTGTTGCGGGATGCAGCGCAGAACGCGGCGACCCCAAGCGACGCCCTGCGGGCGATCATCGGTGGGTTTGCCCGCTGGCACGCCGAGCACCACCAGCTGGGTCGCATCGTGCAGTTTGAGTTCCGGCACCTCTCCCCCGAGCACCGCGAAGATGTCCGCGAGTTGCGTCGAGCCATCGACCAGGTCGTCGCTCAGGTCCTCGAGGACGGCGTCGAATCCGGCGAGTTCGAGGTTGACGACATCCGTGGCACGGCTCTGGCGTTGCTCTCGATGGCGGTCGACGTCGCCCGCTGGTACACCCCCGGCATCCGGCGCACGCCAGAGGAGATCGAGCAGTCGTATGCCGACCTCGCCCTGCGCGCGGTCTCGGCACGACGCGCCTGAGGCGCTCCATCCCGCAAGCCCACCCTGCGCGCTAGCCTCAACCTCATGCCAACCACAAATCCCGACTCGCTGCGCGATGCACCCGGCCACGGCGGGTCCGCATCCCACGACGTCCAGGACTACTGGTGGTACCTCTCGCGCGCCGACATGCTGCACAGCGCCGTGGGCAGGTATGCCGCGGGCGCCCGAGTCGCGCTCGACTTGGGTTCGGCGGACGGGCCGTCCGCGGGCTGGATTCGGGAGGCGATCCCGCAGGTGGCATCGCTCGACATCGACCCGCGCGAACTCGGGCCGACCGGCGTATGCGGCTCGGCGCTGGCCTTGCCCTTCCCGGACGGCGCCTTTGATCTGGTCTCGGCCTTCGACGTGATTGAGCATTGTGCCCCAGAGGAGGTCGCGCTCAGTGAAGTGCATCGGGTGATCCGGCCTGGGGGCACCTTCCTCATGGCCGTGCCCGCCTACCAATGGGCCTGGACCGACTTCGATGTGGCCAATGGCCATCACCGCCGCTACACCAGGCCCCGCGCGATCGCCGCCCTGGAGCGCGCGGGCTTCACGGTGGAGCGCGCCACCTATGCGTTCACCTCGGTGTTCCCGATGTTCGCGGCGGAGCGGCTGGCCCGGCGCGCCCGTGGGTCACGGCAGAGCGGCCCGGTGGAGACGGTGAGCGTCCCGAGGGTTCCGCGGCCGGTGCATCACGCTCTGATGGCGCTCTGCCGGATCGATGACGCACTGCTCAAGCGGGTCGATCTGCCCTTCGGGTCCTCGGTCTTCCTCGCGGCGACCCGCCGCTGAGTCGGGCCGCCAGCCTGGTCTTCCTCGCGGCGACCCGCCGCTGAGTCGGGCCGCCAGCCTGCGCTCTTGGGGAGCGCGCGCAGCGGATCAGTCGCGGGTCAGGCGGCGGTAGGTGACCCGATGCGGCCGGGCAGCTTCCTCGCCCAGGCGCTCCACCTTGTTCTTCTCGTAGGCATCGAAGTTGCCCTCGAACCAGTACCACTTAGCCGGGTTCTCATCATCGCCTTCGTAGGCCAGGATGTGCGTTGCCACCCGGTCCAGGAACCACCGGTCGTGGCTGATGACCACGGCGCAGCCGGGGAACTCGAGCAGCGCATTCTCCAAGCTGCTCAGGGTCTCCACATCCAGGTCGTTGGTGGGCTCGTCGAGGAGCAGCACATTGCCGCCCTCCTTGAGCGTGAGCGCGAGATTGAGGCGGTTGCGCTCACCGCCGGAGAGGATGCCGGCCTTCTTCTGCTGGTCCGGTCCCTTGAAGCCGAACTGGCTGACGTAGGCGCGGCTAGGGATCTCGACCTTGCCGACGTTGATGTAGTCGTGGCCACCCGAGACGACCTCCCAAAGGTTCAACTCAGGGTCAATGCCGCCGCGAGACTGGTCGACATACGAGATCTCCACGGTCTCGCCGATGTCGACGGTCCCGGCGTCGGCCTGCTCCAGGCCAACAATGGTCTTAAACAGCGTGGTCTTGCCCACCCCATTGGGGCCGATGATCCCGACAATGCCGTTGCGCGGCAACGAGAATGACAATCCGTCGATCAGAACCCGGTCCCCGAACCCCTTGCGCAGGTCCTTGACCTCGATGACCTTGGTCCCCAGGCGCGGACCCGGCGGAATCTGGATCTCCTCGAAGTCCAACTTGCGGGTCCGGTCGGCCTCCGCCGCCATCTCCTCGTATCGGGCCAGCCGGGCCTTGGACTTGGTCTGACGGGCCTTGGCGTTCGAACGCACCCAGTCGAGCTCCTCCGCGAGGCGCCTGGCCAGCTTGGCGTCCTTCTTGCCCTGGACCTCCAGTCGAGCCGCCTTCTTCTCCAGGTACGTCGAGTAGTTGCCCTCGTAGGGGTAGGCCCGGCCGCGGTCCAGCTCCAGAATCCAGCCAGCCACGTTGTCCATGAAGTACCGGTCGTGGGTCACCGCGACGACCGCACCCGGGTAGGCCGCGAGGTGCTGCTCGAGCCACAACACCGACTCGGCGTCCAGGTGGTTGGTGGGCTCATCGAGCAAGAGCAGGTCGGGCTTCTGCAGGAGCAATTTGCACAACGCCACGCGGCGACGCTCTCCACCGGAGAGCACAGTGACGTCCGCGTCCGGCGGCGGGCACCGCAGGGCATCCATGGCCTGTTCCAACTGGGAGTCCAGATCCCAGGCATCCGCGTGGTCGATCTCCTCCTGCAACTGGCCCATCTCCGCCATGAGGGCGTCGAAGTCGGCATCCGGGTCCGCCATCAGCGCGGAGATCTCGTTGTATCGGTCCACCTTGGCCTTGATTACCCCGGCGCCGTCCTCGACGTTGCCCAAGACGGTCTTGGTCTCATCAAGGACCGGCTCCTGCATGAGGATGCCGACCGAGTACCCAGGCGTCAGGCGGGCATCGCCATTGGACGGCTGGTCCAGGCCAGCCATGATCTTGAGCACCGAGGACTTGCCGGCGCCATTGGGACCGACGACGCCGATCTTGGCTCCGGGGTAGAACGAGAGCGTGACGTCATCGAGGATGACCTTGTCTCCGTGCGCCTTCCGGGCGCGCGCCATGACGTAAATGAACTCGGGCATGAGGCCAAGGCTATCGACAACCGGGCCTCATGCCCGAATCCACCAGCGGCCTGCTCACGCACGGGAGGGGAGGCGTCAAGCGGCCGGGGTCTGCATGGGCACCAGAGGCCCATTGTCCGAGAACCCATCCTCACCCGGCGGCTCGTCCGCAGCCAGGTGGTACTCATCGGTGCTCGGGTCGCCAATGGCAACCTCACCTTGCGCGCCGCCCGGATCGGCGAACTCGGTCAGTTGGTTCATCCGGTCCTCGGCCCGCAGATGTCCATCTCGATGCGCCTTGGCATAGGTCGCCACCCCCAACTGCAGGTCGTGCCCCACCACGCTGGCGTCGATCTGCACATCCATGCCCACGCCGCCGTCGCGTCGGTCGAAGGTCACGATGCGCTGGCGGCCCAACACGACCACCGGCTCTCCCTTGTGCAGGGAGGCCGCGACATTGACGCCGAGCGCCCGCCAGGCGCTCACCGAGTAGTAGCAGGGTTCGCTCTCGATCCATCGCCCCGGGTTCTGCGGGTCTGGACGGCGCACCTGGCTCACCAGCCGGAAACTCGCCACCGGCGTACCCCCGCCCACATGGCGCAGCTCAGGGTCTTTGGCCAGCCGGCCGCGTACGGTCACCTCGGTCTCATACATCAGCGCTCAACTCCTCGTGTCATCACCGCCGCGGCTCGGGTGAGCGAGGTCGGTGATCTGAGCGTGCCGGGGTTGTCCTCGATCGGCGAGCGAGCTTCGCCGTTGTGTGGACAAGCGAGACCGCCACAGGCCGCATGTGGACAACGGCTCCTCGCAGCAGCGGCTTCTAGAGCGATTGAGCGGCCGCCAGCGACTGGCGGGTCCGACTGTGCCGATCGAGCACGACGCCCACCGGAGACAAGATGCGGTCCCGTGCCACGACCCCGATGGCCGCACGCAGATCCTCATCGACATGTCGCGCTCGACGGCGCGAACCCACTTGCGCCAGAGCCCTAGACAGCAGGGCCAGGAGTAGCCCGAGGGCCAAACCACCGACCAGGAGGATGAAAGGCGCCGGCACGGGCCCCACCTTGGGCAACGGCAGCGGGTCGAACTGCAGCCAGCCGAGCAGCGCGATCGCGAGGTACCACAGCAGCCCCACGGCGGCACACGCGGCCATGAGCAACTGAAGCCACGAGGCGAGCTTCCACCACGCCGGCGTCCTACCGCGTAGCGGTGTCGCCACCACCGCGCGGTCCAATGCATCGGCGAGGTCGGCCGCCTCTGGAGTGGCGGCGTCCTCGATCGCGTCCGCCCACGCGGTAGGCAGACCCTCGGCAGTGCGGTCGGCCAGTCGTCGAGTAGCCAAGGTGACCGCGGCCCGGGCCGCCGGAGTGGGCGGCGGCAGCGACGAACGCCCGAGCACGGAACGCATGTCGGCCTGCGTCACCGATACTTCATCGCCATCGAGTCGCAAGCGCCGCAGTGGCTTGGGGCGCAGTGAATGCACCCAGCGCGTGAACGGCCAGCCGGTGACCTCGGCAGCACTGACGCGATAGTCCCGAGCGACGGCATCGACCACATGGGGCACCCCGGCGGAGCGAGCCAGCGCGTCGATCAACTCACCCTGCGAGGCCAATCGCAGGTCGGGCTCGGCGGCGCCCACACTGGACTCGAGGGCCCCAGCTGCGGAACTCACATCGGCCGCCAGCCGAGCGCGAGCGGCATTGCGTCCCGCCACGGCATTGGCCAGCCGCTGACGCAACTCGTCGAGACCGGCGCCGGTGCGCGTGGAGGTGGCGATGACCTGAGCATTGGGGACGCCATCGCGGAGGAGCAGCCGCTTGAGGTCGGCGACACAGGCCGCCGCCTGCTCCGGCGTGAGGCGATCCACCTGGTTCAGGACCGCGATGGTCACGGACTCGTGCGTGGCCATCGCCGCGACGTAATCGTCATGGAGCCGGGCATCGGCATACTTCTGCGGGTCGGTCACCCAGACGAAGAGGTCGACCCGCTCCAAAACCCGCTCGGCCTCGGCTCGGTGCGCACTCTCGCGCGAGTCGAAGTCAGGCAGGTCCAAAAGGACCAGGCCGTCTAGCGCTCCGTGGAACTCGCCGGGGCCTCGGCCTTCGACCTGATGGCGCTGCGGGACATCCAGCCACGAGAGCAACTCGGTTGCCGACTGGGTCCCCCACACCGCAGCCGTCGGTCGGGCGGTTGTCGGACGACGGGCGCCCACGGTGGCGACGGTCTCGCCGACGAGCGCGTTGAAGATCGATGACTTGCCGCTGCCAGTCGCGCCGGCCAAAGCGGCCACCGTGTGGTCCCCGGCAATGCCGATCCGCTCCGAGGTCTTGGCGAGCACATTCTCGGCGCGCTCCCGACCGACTTGGGGAAGTTGGTCCCCACCGGCCTCGATCGCCGAGCGCAACGCATCAGCAGCTGCGGTCAGCGCCTGGGCGCTCACCCCCGCTGAGGCTGAGCCGGCACGCATGGCACTCATCGCAGCAGCTCCGTGACCTCAGCGGCTGCGCGGCGCAGCCGCTCGACTTGGTTCTCGTCAACGCTCAGGCCGGCTGTAGCGGCGGCATACCGAGCGTGTTCCTCCTTGAAGAGCTCGTCGACGTGGATCAGCAGCTTCTCGCGAGCGCGGCGAGCCATGGTCCGCACCGCCTGGTCTCCGAAGATCGCCTCGAGCACGCGCTGCGCCAGCACCGAGGTGCCGCCGGCGATACCGACCTCGGCGCCGGTGAGCCCCGCAGTGTGCGAGAAGGCGACCAGCATCAGGAACAGACCCACGCCATTGACGCCATATGCCGCCAAGCGGGCGTTGGCGCGTCGACCTTCGCCCTCGGTGCTCACGATCTCCAGGACCTCGCCCTGCCAGTGACGGACCATCGCGGAGACCTGGTCGTCGAATTCCGGGGACGCCTTGGCCAGCCCAGGGTCGCGCTCGAGCAGGCCCGGACCACCGGGCAGTCGACGCCACGCGCGCGTGGTCTCGATGGCCGCACTCTCGCCGTGCGCCCGAACCAAGGCCGCGACCCCGGACTGCAGGGCCTCCCCCAGACTCTCGGCAGGCGGCGGGGTGCCGCGCACGGCGGAACTGATCCGGTCACGCCAGCGCGAGATCGTGGACTCCACCTGACGGAAGAACTCGCCGGTTCCCACGAACTCCTGCCAGCGCGCGAGCACCTCGCCGCGCAGCAGGGTGCCATCGGTGATGCCGGCCTGGACACCTTCGTTGGCTGCGGCATACGCCTGGGTCGCTGCCCGGCGAAGCGTGGCGGCAGCATCGGCCTGGTCCACGGAGGCGGTGGCAAGTTCCTCGACCCGGCCGCCCAGGGACTCCACGGCGCCCTTGAGCGTCTGCCCGACGATGACACTGCGCGCCCGCGCGTCGCCGGCCAAGGCGTCCAGCCACGCCTTGAGGCGGGCCATGGCTTCGGCGGGCAAGCGACCGTCGGGGGTCAGCGTGGTCTCGGGAATCGTGAAAATCGGCGCGGTGGCCAGGCCTTGCTCGCGGAGCATCTCGGCGAGGTGCGGGCGGATCTCGGTAATCGATTCGGGCGCAACGCGATCCAGCACGATGGCAATCGCGGTTCCGCGCTGGGAGGCGGTGCGCAGCAGGTCCCAGGGCACCGCGTCGGCATAGCGGGCAGCGGTGGTCACAAAGAGCCAGAGGTCCGCCGCCGAGAGCAACTGTGCGGCCAGTGCGCGGTTTGCCGCGACGACCGAGTCGATGTCCGGGGCGTCGAGCAGGGCCATACCGGCGGGAAGTGAACGCGACTGCACGAGCCGAACGGTGCCGGGCGTCGGGTCATCCGTCGGTGCGCCGGTGACGCGGGCCAACTCGGGCAGGATGCGCGTGTCCGAGAACCAATGCAGATCCTCCGGGTGGTGCACTAAGACCGGGCAGGTGGTCGTCGGTCGAATCACTCCCGGCTTACTGACCTCGGTGCCAACGATGGAGTTCACCAGGGTGGACTTGCCGGCGCCAGTGGAGCCCCCGACCACAGCCAGCAAGGGCGCTTCCATCGAGGTCAGGCGCGGAATGACGTAGTCATCCAACTGGCGCAGCAACTCCACGCGGGCAGACTCGGCCGGGTCTCGGCCGTCGACCGCCAGGGGTAGCCGGGCGTCCGCCACCGCCGCACGCAGTCCGGAGATGGCGGCGATCAGGACATCGCCCTCCCCGGTTGCGGCATTCACGTGGCTCAGCCTAATCGTCAGGCCAGCTTTCCCACGCGTGAACACTGCCCGTGAGAATGCCGTGGCGTGCTTTTCGTGGGGGGCTGGGTCGGTCAGGCAATCTCGACGGTGACCTTGGCGCAGTCCAGGACGGCGAGCGCGGCAACGTGAGTGGGGGCGGGTGGGTCCAGATCGACCAGGGTGAGGCGCTCCGGGGCTGAGGGCGAGGTGGTCCAACTGCGCAGCGCGGGTGGTTGGTATGCCGCGCTCACCGTGATGCTGGTGGGGTCGATGGCCAGGCCGTGACCCGTGGCCTTGAGGATCGACTCCTTGCGGCTGAGCACGGTGGCGCGGGCGCGCAGGAGCCGCTCTCCGGTCAGATCGGCCATGGCGTCGTGCTCGGTCTCATCGAGGAACACCCTCGGGAAGCCGTCGAAGTCGGTGGCCGCGAATCCCTCGACGTCTACGCCAATCTCGGCATCGGTACTCGCAGCGGCCAACACCCAGTGGTCGTCGTAGGAGAGCGAGACGTGCAGGGCTACCCCCTCGGGCACCGGCTTGCCATGCCGATCCGAGCCACAGGTGGCGCACCGACGTACAAAGTGGACGTCGCTGGGCGCTCGGTCGCTGTGGGCCGCGACCAGTTGGCGCAAGGTGACGTGAGCCGTCACGAATGGCGCCGGGTTTTGCCGCCGACCTGCCCGAGCGCGCTCAGCGTCATCGAGCACGGCCATTCCGAACTCAGCGTCGGTGACCCGGGCCCAGCGAACGACGACACGCACCACTGGCTCATCATCCCACCGGCATACACTGGCTCGCCGTACGCCCTCGTAGCTCAGCTGGATAGAGCAAGAGCCTTCTAATCTCTAGGTCGCAGGTTCGAGTCCTGCCGGGGGCGCCATCCAGGAGGGGCATGCCAGGCCAGTGGCTGGATGCTTCAGGTCGGAACCTGTTACTTACGGTCCCTTCTAAGGGGCCCGAACCTGAAGGTTCCGGCATCAGGCGGGAAAGTTGGGGTCGGTGGGGTTGGGGTCGGCGGGGTCGGCGAGTTTGGGCTCCTCCGGACGCCGGGCGGCATAGTGCAGCCACACCGACTCGCGATCCACCTCGCCCGCCCGCAACGGCGTCCCGTCTTGCCGGTATGCCGCAACCGGCACCAAGCCAGCGTCGCGCAACTGCCGCTCCTGCGCCGCTCGGGTGATGTAGTACGTCAGCAGCGAGTAGTGGTGCGCATCATCGTTGAGGATCGCGTGATCGGCAGCGCGCTCCTGCAAACCGCGCATCCGCAGGTGCTGCGGCAAGTACCTCAGCGCATGACCCAGTTGACGCACCCACCGACGCGTCGCTCGCGGCCGACGCCACGGCATACGGCCCGCCCCCGCTAGGTCGCCATTGTGGGACGAAAACAGGAAGAGCCCACCCGGCCGAAGCACCGAACGCACCTGCCGCAGCGCCGTCAAGCGGCCACCATGATCGATGTAGTCCAGCCCATTGAACGAGAACCACGCGACATCCAGGTCCCGCTCCCCCAGGGTCGTCAGCTCGCGCGCGTCCACCCACCGGAGGTCAACTTGCGGGAATCGCACCCGGGCCGCCTCCACCAGCGGCAACGAATAGTCCACCCCCAGATACCGGCCGACCAGGGGCAAGAGCGCACCGGTCGTTCGCCCGCCGCCGATCCCGATATCCAAGACGCTGGCCCCCTCCAGCTCCGATTGGTATGCCGCCAGCAACGCCGCCTCCCCGACTTGCAGCCCCTCCTGCTCCGCGTACCAACTCACGACCGAGGGGCGGGAGTACGCGTCGCGATTACGCGCTTCCCGACTCGGCCGTGGGTGTCGGCTCATCCGCCTGCCGTACCGATGAAGGCCCGTCGTCCGTTACTCAGCTCCGACAGCAGCATGCGCTCGTCGGCAAGAGCTTGCTCATCGACCCTCGTATGCGTCATCCGACGACGCAGCATGGCCACCTCACTTGCCGCATCCTGATAGCGCCGCATCGCCGCCAACCCGGCCCGCCCACCATTGGCCCGAGCCCAGCGCAGCGCCTCCCGACGGCGCGGCATCGAGGACAACATCGCCACCTCGGCGCCGGAAAGCCAACCAGCCGTCACATACGGAGTGAGGAAGCGCCCGATGAGCCGCCCTTCGTAGTTCCGCGTCCAGATCACCATCGCCACAAAGGCCAAGAAGACCGGCACCTCGACGCTCAGATAGACCGCGAAGAGCCCCTGACCTCCGGAAACTGCCGCAAGATTCCACAGGCCATGCGCCATCACCGCGACTACCCAGCCAAGGAAAGGGGCCACCAAGCGGACGAACCACCGCGACGACGCCGAGGCCACGCCCACGCCAATCCCGGTGGCGACCGTGAACATCGGATGCGCGAAGGGCGACATCAGACAGCGCCCCACAAAGGTCGCCGTCAACAGTTCCCTACCGCCGTCGGTGTATGCCGTAGCCAGGTATTGGATGTTCTCGGTGAAGGCGAAGCCCGCAGCGGTGATCCCGGCATACACAATCCCGTCCACCACACCATCGAACTCGCGGCGCATGAACCACCACACGATGAGGACGAAGACCCCTTTGAGGGACTCCTCGACAACGGGCGCGACGAGCACCGCGGTGGTCGGCAGGACATCGGCGTTCTCGCCCTGGGTGACCTCCTTGAGCACGGCCATGATGCTGGTATTGGTCACCGCAGCCAGCACGGCCGCGACCAGCGCCCCCCAGAGGAAGGCCCCGATGAGGTAGCGGGTCGGCTCGGCCTCGAAGCGGTCGAGCCACATGAACGTCGGCACCACAATGCCCAGCGGAATGAGCGCCGCGACCACCGCCAGCAGCACCGTCTGCACGCCGAAGGTGGCACCCAGATAGGCCGCGACCACCAGGGCCAGCACCCCGAAGCCCACCACCGCAATGCCGGCGACCAGCCAGGTGCGCACCACCGTCCTGGTGCTTGGCCCACCCCCATGCCGCCCCGGCGGCAGACCGGGGTTCGGCGTCCCCACGCCGCTCGGAATACTCACCGCAGTCATAGCCAGGAACCCTAGTGCAGCCCCACACCTCCAGCCACGGCGGGGAACTCTCTAGAGTTAGGTCTCATGACATCCCCCACCGACCGCGCGCTGGCTGACCGGATCGTGTGGATCGACTGCGAGATGACCGGGCTCTCGCTGGAGACCGACGCGATCATCGAGGTGGCGGCGCTCGTCACCGATTTCGAGCTCACGGTGCTCGGCGAGGGTGTCGACATCCTCATTGCCCCGCCCGCCGCGGCCCTGGAGCAGATGAATGACTTCGTGCGCGATATGCACACCACTTCCGGCCTGCTCGATGACCTGGCCAACGGCGTGACCCTGCGCGAGGCCGAGGAGCAGGTCCTGGACTACGTGCGCACCTGGGTCCCCGAGCCTCGCAAGGCACCACTCGGCGGCAACACCGTCGCCACCGATCGCGGCTTCCTAGCCCGGGACATGGCCGAACTCGAGGGCCACCTGCATTACCGGATCATCGATGTCTCCTCCATCAAGGAGCTCTCCCGTCGCTGGTTCCCGCGCGCGTACTTCGCCGCACCGACCAAGACCGGCGGCCACCGAGCGTTGGCCGACATCACCGAGTCGATTGCCGAGCTGCGCTATTACCGCGAGGCGGTGTTCACCGACCCACCCGGGCGCACCACCGAGGAATGCCGCACGATCGCGGCCCGCCATGTCGTGCCTCTCCGGGCTGAGGTTGACTCGTGAAGCGGCTCGTCCTCGCGCCCCACATGGACGACGAATCCCTGGGCTGCGGGGGCCTATTGGCCAAGTTTCCCACCGAGTGCACCGTGGTCACCATGACCGACAGTGGGGCGCAGCGGCGGGCGGAGTTCGATGCCGCGATGGCCATCCTCGGGGTCACGCACGCTCGGCACCTGGGCTTCCCGGACACTGGGCTGGGCGCGCAGATGAGCGCGGTGGTCAGCACTCTCGATGACCTCTTCGCGGAGCTGCGGCCGGACGAGGTTTACCTCCCCTTCCCGTCGCTGCACCAGGACCACATCGCCGCCTATGAGGCCGGCATGCGCGCCTCGCGGGCCTCGATGAGCCCCCAGCACTGGTTCCCTCCGACCGTGCTGGTCTACGACATCGCCGTGTATGACGTGAACCTGCACCCGAGCGACCTGCGCTGGAATGTCTTCGAGCCGCTCACCCAGGAGCAGGCCGAGGCCAAGGCCGCCGCCTGTGCGGCATACGTCTCGGAGAACCCTGGCGGCCCGCACCCCATGAACTCGATCAAGGAGCTCTCGGCTGCGGTCGGCTCCATGCGTTTGGTGGCGTATGCCGAGCAGTACGCCTTGGTCCGCAAGGTCCGCGCGTGATCGTCGCGATCCACCAGCCGGATCTGCTCCCGTACTCCGGCTTCTGGTTCAAGATGGCGACCTGCGACACCTTCGTCCTGGCCGTCCACGACCAGGTCCAAAAGCATGGCTACCAACGTCGCGTGCGCATGCGCGGCACGTGGGTGTCGCATCAGTTAGTCGGCAAGCCTTCGCTGGTACCGATCTCGCAGGTCCAGGTGCAGCCCGGCTGGCAGGCACGCCTCGGCGACGCGATCCGCGGGCGGTACACGGGCGCGCGCCACTTCCGAACCCGCGGCACCGAACTCCTCGCGCGCATCGAGGCGGCCGAGGGCGAGAGCCTGGTCGAGGTCAATGTCGCGCTCATCGAGATCATTCGGGTTCTCTTGAGCATCACTACCCCCCTGCAGCAGACCGCTCCCCCCACGACCTCGGGCGTTGATCGGCTGATCGAGCAGGTCCAGATGGTCGGCGGGACGGCCTATCTCTCTGGCACCGGCGGCACGGCATACATGGGTGAGGATGCCCCAGCGCGCTTCGCGGAGGCGGGGATTGAGCTGCGGTGGTCGCAGCACGCGATGAGCACCGGCGACTCGATCGTGTCGGTTCTCATGGACGCCGAGGACCCGATGGCGGTCGTTCTCGCCCAGCACTGAGGCGACCTGGTCAGTGCACCCGCGCCGATTAGGTACGATGGTCGCCGTTGTCCACCCGGTTCGCCGCTTCGCCGGTATGCCGTGTGGTCACCCTTGGTGGGTGTAGCTCAGCTGGTAGAGCACCTGGTTGTGGTCCAGGATGTCGCGGGTTCGAGCCCCGTCACTCACCCCAGGTCGACGGCCCGGCGCCCCTCACGGTGGCACCGGGCCGTCGCTTTCCCCGCACCGCCGGGTTACCCCGCTCTGCGATGATGACCTGGTGATCTCCTCCATTGCCCGGCGCTCGCTGGCCCTGCTTGTTGCTGCCCTGGGAGCCATCCTGGCGGTTCTGAGCGTGAACGCGCCTGCTGCCCAAGCACACTCAGTGCTGGTGTCCTCCTCGATCAAGGACGGGGCGCGGCTGGCTGAAGCGCCCAAGCAACTTGTGCTGACCTTCAACGAATCCATCCAGCCCGAGTTCAACCAGGTGGCCCTCACCGGCCCCGATGGCGCCGTAAAACTGGCCGACCCCGCCACCAAAGGGCCAGCGCTCACGGTGCCCTTCCCGGACCTCGACGCTGGGGCGTACAAGGCGGTCTATCGCGTGGTCAGCGCGGACGGCCATGTGATCGACGGCTCGATCTCGTTCACCGTTCTGGCCCCCAAAGTGACGCCCACGCCCACGCCGACGCCCACCGTGACGCCCACCGTCTCGCCGACGCCGACGCCCACCTCCTCGGCTTCGGCCTCGCCGAGCCCCTCCACCACCGCGGCAAGCACCGAGGGGGACGACTCGGGCCGCACGCGGCTCATTCAGGCGTTGGGCCTGGTTCTCATCGCGGCAGTGGCCGCTTGGGCGTTCAACCGGCAACGGCGCCGCACCTCGTGACCGACCCGAGGCAGCAGGACGTCTACGTCCCCAACGAACGCAGCGATATCGCGCCCTTCATCCCGGCATCGGCCCGCTCCGCGCTCGACGTGGGGTGCGGGCCAGGCGGGTTTGCGAGCACCTTGCGGGCCACCTTGGGGCCGCAAGCCCGCATTCTGGGGATCGATGCGGTGGCGTCCTCCGTGGCGGCCGCCCGCGAGCGGGGGGCCTTCGACGAGGTCGTCCAGGGGTACTTCCCACACGCGCTCGCGGACCGCGAGGAACGCTTCGACCTGATCACCTTCAATGACGTGCTTGAGCACATCGTCGACCCGTGGGAGACCCTGCGGCAGACCACGGCATACCTCACTCCCGGTGGACGCGTGCTGGCGGCCATACCCAATATCCAGTTCGCGCCCGTGCTGTGGGAGGTCTTCCGCCGCGGCTGGGAGTACCAGGACGCCGGTCTGCTGGATCGCACTCATGTCCGCTTCTTTTCGCGGGCGTCGATGATCGACCTCTTTGAGAGCAGTGGGTATGCCGTGGAGCGCTGCGAGGGGATCAACAGCATCCGCTCCACCTGGGCCACCGATCCGCTGGCGCCACGCCGCTGGCTGAAGTTCGCCCTGGCCGACACGCTCGGGGATCGCCAATACCTCCATTTCGCTGTCCTTGCGCGGCCGATTGGCCCGAATCAGGGCAGCTGAGGGGCCGATTTCGCGGGCCGGGGGGACGACTGCTAATGTCTCTGACCGCGCGCCATTAGCTCAATTGGCAGAGCAGCTGACTCTTAATCAGCGGGTTCGGGGTTCGAGTCCCTGATGGCGCACCACAACTCGACGAGACCGGCCCTACCTCATAGGTAGAGGCCGGTTTGCTCGTTCTCGGCGACCCTCGTCGCCGCGACCGCATGAACGTCGCGCTCCCGTAGAAGAACATACGTGCGGGCGCCGATCTCGACTTCGGCACGGTCCTCGGGGTCAAAGAGCACCCGGTCATCGACACCCACGGCACGCACGGACGGACCAGCTGCCACTGCCACACCCCAGGCGAGTCGCTTGCCGATCGCAGCGGTCGCCGGGATCAGGATGCCTCCCCCAGAGGTGCGTTCCCGCTCCTCGCTGTCGACCGAAACCAGGATCCGGTCGTGCAGCATCTTGATGGGCAATCGCCCCTTGCCCTTGCGCTCAGGCACGCTTGCGGCGCCACACGAGCAGCGCAACCACGGCCAGCGCGGCCAGGGCGGCGGCCGCCATCGCCTCGGGCCTGGCCGCACCGGACTCGTCGGTGGTGGCGGCGGTGAAGCGAGCCTTGGCGGCGCTCACCTGACGATCGACGATGGCCTGCGGTGTTGCTCGACGGGCGAGCTCATCGATGGTGTCAGCAAGGCGGGCGCGGCGGGCCGCGATATCGGCCTCTAGGGAGGAGATCGAGCTCATGGTGTCAGTCCTTGTCCAGTCCGAGGTCCCGGCGCACCTTCGCCACGTGTCCGGTCGCCTTCACGTTGTACCACGCATGTGTGATGGTGCCATCGGCACCCACGACGATGGTGCTCCGGATCACGCCCGTGACCTTCTTGCCGTACATCATCTTCTCGCCGAAGGCTCCCCACCGGGTCATGACCGAGCGGTCCGGGTCGGAGAGCAGGCTGATCCGCAGGTTCTCCTTGTCCCGGAATCGAGCCAACTTGGCGGGTGCATCGGGAGAGATCCCCAGGACCGTGTAGTTCTTGCCCGCGAGGGCGTCGATCGAGTCTGTGAAGTCACACGCCTGCGTGGTGCACCCGGGGGTCATCGCGGCCGGATAGAAGTAGACGATGACCTGCTGACCGCGCAGGTCCGAGAGAGTCACCGACTCGCCGGCGTCATTGGTGAGGGTGAAATCGGGCGCAACATCGCCCGCCTGCAGCCGATCGCTCATGAAGACAACCTACGGCACATGGCTGCCGGACTAACATGGCGCGCGTGCCTCACCTTGTCGTGGTCCAGCCCGGATCGGCGCACCTGCGGGATGACGGGCACATCTGGATCGACAGCAAGTCGCTGGTCGGGTTGCGCGCCTTGGCGCAGCGATTTCCGGGCGAGGTCACCCTGCTGGTCGACCCGGACCACAACCCACCTCCACACGAGGGTGGGGTGAGTTTTGAGGACCTCTCCACGCACGGACTCGACCTCGACACCGGTGGCGCGACCCCGGAACGCTTGCGGACTCTGCACGCCGATGTCGCGCTGGTACCGCTGGTGCAGCGCCGCGCCGAGTTGGTTGGCGTGGCGCGCCATACCGTCGTGGTTGCCGAGCACACCGGAGGATCACGCGCTCAGATGGCGTTGGCCGGTCGCAGCCGTACGGCGAATCCGGTTGCGTGGGCGCGCATCCGGGCGGGCTTCGCGCGCGAGGGCCGCCGCCTGAAGGTGCTGGCGGCCCGCAGCGATGCGGTCCAGTGCAATGGAGCGGTCGCCTGGGCGGCATACGGGCGGGATCACGCCAACGGCCTGCTCTTCTATGACCACAGGCTGACCGGCGCCGATATCGAGCGGGCCAGTCGGGTGCGCGCGGAACGGCAGGCCACGGGGTCGATGCGCTTGGCCTTCTCGGGGCGGCTGATCGATATCAAGGGGCCGAGCTATGCCGTGGACCTCGCGGCCGAGCTCGAGCGTCGGCATATCCCCGCTGGGCTCACGGTCTACGGCGAGGGGCCGCTGTTGGGGGAACTCACCGCGCGTGCGCCCGCGTGCGTGGACGTGCGGGGGATGGTGGACTTTCGCAACACCTGGATCCCGGAGGTGACCAGCGAGATCGACGTGATGGTGCTGCCATACGTGCAAAGCGACCCGGCCGGTACCTATGCCGAGACCCTGGGGCTGGGCTGCCCGATCCTTGGCTTTCCGAATGCCGCATGGCTCGGGCTGCATACCGCCTCCGGCGGCGGGTGGATCGCCCCGATGCGCTCGGTGTCTGGTTTGGCCGATGCCATCGAGCGCCTGCACTATCGGCCCGACGAACTCGCGGCCGCTGGGCGTTCGGCCGCGGCATTTATGTCCGGTCGTGGGCTGGAGCATGAGTTCGACCGTCGCGCTGGCCAACTGGTCGACCTGCTCTGAGCGCCTCCCCCGCGCCTCCCCGCGCCTCCCCGCGCCTCCCCCGCCTCAACTTTCCCGCCTGATGCCGGAACCTTGATGTTGGGGCCTCTTATAAGGGGCCCCAACGTGAGCTTTCCCGCCCCAGGCGGGAAAGTTGGGGCGCGTGGGTGGGGCGCGTGGGGTCGGGCGCGTGGGGTCAGCCGAGCGCGTCGAGGCGGAACTCGAGTTGTCCGAGTTCCTCATCAAGGAGCGGCGCGTCCAGCCCCAGGGCCGCCACCAGCTCGGCGAACCGCCATCGCCAGTCCAGCCGGGCCAGCGCCTGCCGGTGGTTGTATGCCGCCCGCTCCGGGGTCCAGGCCCGCACCGCTTCGCCGATCAGCGCCAGGCCCTCGGCCGGATCGGTCGTGCCGAGGTCCAGCAACGCCTCGGGCCAGAGCAATCGGTCCGTGGCGGCACACCGCGGCGCAATCCCGGCGACGGTGGCCCCTTGCGCCAGCGCATCGGTCCACCGGCCGGTGAGGTACTCGCGGGTGGGATGGGTGTACTCGGCCGGGCTGGCGGCATTCGTGAACGAGAGGGTGAAACGAGCATTGGCCATGGCGGCCTCGACGCTGCGCTGATTCCCGTCCACCTCCGGCACGAAGGCCGGCCGACCGGCATAGCTCAGCCCCAGCGAGCGGCAGCGCGCTTCGTTGACCGCATCGTCATCCCACGGCGCCGGCTGACGTCCGATTCGCTGGAGATCGACGCCACGAGCCACCTGCGGGCGAGCCCGGCCCAGGACATCGGCGCCGAAGGGCACCCACGTGGTCGGCACTCCCGTGGCCGCCGACCAGGTGGCAACCACCTCCTCGTCGGTGACGAAGAGCTGGTCGATATGCCCCGTATGCCGCACCAGGCGCGGAATGCGATCGGTCCAAAAGGCGTCAATCACCCAGCCTGCCACCAGGGAGGAGCCGGGCAACCAGTGCGCCACCTCGATCAGCGCATACAGATGCACCGGCTGGGGCGCGACGATGATGGTGACCTCGGCCCCCCGGCGACGGGGCAGCGCGGCCGCCAGACGCTGCCACCCGGCGCCCTGCCGGTGTGCCGGAACGGCGACCAACTCAGCGCCCAGGAGCCGGGCCAGGACCCGGGCCGCAATCGTTACCGGGTCCCAGCCCGTGGCCGCGCCGAGGTCTGCGGTGAGCACTCGGATCGCGGGGCCGCTCATGTGCGCAAGGCGGGACTCGAACCCGCACACCCGAAGGCACCAGAACCTAAATCTGGCGCGTCTGCCAGTTCCGCCACTTGCGCGCGTCCCACACCCTAGTCCTCCGCGCCCGCCAAGGCCGCACGAAGGATGGGCGTGAGCATCCGGAAGGCGTTCCCCCGATGGGAGATCGCATTCTTCTCGGCGTCGGTGTACTGAGCGAGGGTCCGGGTCGATCCCGACGGCTGGAAGATCGGGTCATAGCCGAATCCGTTGTCCCCCAACGGTTCCCGAACGAGCCGGCCCTCGACCCGACCCTCGACCGCTTCAATGCGGCCATCGGGCATGGCGAGCACGGCAGCGCACACGAAGGCCGCACCGCGGTGCTCATCGGGCACATCCGCCACCTGCTCCAGCAGCAGGCGCAGGTTGGCCGCATCGCGCTGCGCCCGACCCGCATCGACGCCAGCATGCGTCCCGGACCAGCGCGCCGAGAACACTCCCGGCGACCCGCCAAGGACCTCGACAGTCAGGCCCGAGTCGTCGGCCACCGCCGGCAAACCGGTTGCCGCGGCCAGCGCCACCGCCTTCAGCCGAGCATTCCCGATGAAGGTCACCTCGGTCTCGGCGACCTCGGGCACCTCCGGGAAGTCGTCGGCACCCACAATGGTCAGCCCCAACTCCGCACACAGATCCCCCAGGATCTGCCGCAACTCATGGACCTTGTGTTCGTTGCGGGTCGCCAAGACCACTGTGGTCATCGGCTGCGCTCCCGGGCAGGCCCCGCCAATGCTTCCTGCTGCAACTGCGTGAGGTGCGCGATCGAACCCGCGGCCAGGGTCAACAGCTCGTCGAGCAAAGCCCGGTCGAAGGGCTCACCTTCGGCCGTCCCTTGGACCTCGACGAAGCGGCCATCGCCGGTCATGACCACATTCATGTCGGTCTCCGCCTTGGAGTCCTCGGGGTAGTCCAAGTCAGCCACCGCGCGACCGCCGACCACACCCACGCTGATGGCGGCCACCGACCCGGTGAGCGGCTGCGCCGACGCCGAGATCAAGCCACGTGCCCGCGCATCCTCGATCGCATCCTGGAGCGCCACCCAGGCCCCGGTGATGGAGGCAGTCCGGGTCCCGCCGTCGGCCTGCAAGACATCACAGTCGATGACGATGGTGTTCTCGCCCAGTGCCGAGGTGTCGATGACGGCCCGCAGGGAGCGACCGATGAGTCGCGAGATCTCGTGCGTCCGCCCGCCGACCCGGCCCTTGCGAGACTCGCGGTCCGAGCGCGTGTTTGTCGAGCGCGGCAGCATCTCGTACTCCGCGGTCACCCAGCCGGTGCCCTTCCCCTTGAGCCAGCGCGGCACACCTTCAGTAAAGGACGCGGCGCAGAGCACCCGAGTTCGACCGAATTCGACGAGCACCGAGCCCTCGGCGTGGTCGAGCCAGTTGCGAGTGATGCGAATCTCGCGAAGATCCTCGGGCGCGCGCCCGTCATGGCGGGGAGTAGTTGCAGACATGCGGCCAACCCTAATCGGGCGGCTCGCCCCGCACCGCCAGCCTCAGATCTCGTATGCCGCGTCTGGAACCGCGAGTTCGACCTCGCCCGGCCACACGGCCGCGGCCTGGGCGCGGCATACCTCGGGGTCATTCCACGCCGGAATGTGGGTGAGCATGAGCCGACCCACTCCCCCGGCGTCCAGCGCGGCTTGCGCGGCCCGCGACCCGGAGAGATGAATGCCGGTGGTGGTGTCTCGACCATCGACGAAGGCGGTGTCGACCAAGGCCAGGTGCGCGCCGGACAGAAGGTCGAGCAGCCCGTCGCAACTGTCGGTGTCCCCCGAATAGGCGAGCACCCTCCCGTTGGCCTCCACCCGGAAGCCATAGGCCTCCACCGGGTGTCGGACCCGGCGGGCGGTGACCGTGAATGGTCCCACGGTCAGCACGAGGCCATCGTCGAGGTCACCGACGGCATAGATCTGGTGGGCGAGGTGCTCCTCGATGCCGGGGTACATCCCGACGAATCGCGCCAAGGTGCCCGGCGGACCCCACACGGGCACCGGCTCGCTGGGTGTTCCCAGCGGGTGATAGCGCCGGAAGACATACATACCGGTCAGGTCGATGCAGTGGTCCGGGTGCAAGTGCGAAATGACCATGCCATCGAGCAGTCGCGGATCCAGATGCCGCTGCAGTGCCCCCAGCGCGCCACTGCCCAGGTCGAGAAGCAGCGACCAGGTGCGCCCGTCCTGCTCCTCCTGGACCAGATAGCAGGACGCGGGCGACGCCGGCCCGGCATACGACCCCGAGCACCCCACGATCGTCAGTCTCATGTCCGGCTCCGCTCCCCCAAGGACACATGCGTAAAGATTTCGCCCAACTCCGAACCCAGACCCAGGAAGCGCACCGCCAGACGCCGGAACTCCTCGGGATCGCCGGTGGTCGTGAATCCGTGGCTCGGCGGTTGCGCCTCGGGCTCGCGCAGCAGGTCGGCATCGGCCAGCACGCGATAGACGTCCTTGGCAGTCTCCTCGGCCGAGGAGACCAGGGTGACGCCATCACCCATCACATAGGAGATGACGCCGGTCAGCAGCGGGTAATGGGTGCAGCCCAACACCAGGGTGTCAATATCCCGCTCCTGCAAGGGCGCCAGGTACTCGCGGGCGACGGCGATGAGCTCGGGTCCGCCGGTGACCCCCCGCTCGACAAACTCCACAAAGCGCGGACATGGCACCGAACTCACGTTCAGCTGCGGCGCCGCAGCGAAGGCGTCGAGGTAGGCCCCGGACTGGTGCGTGCCGAGGGTCGAGATCACGCCCACCCGCCCGTTGCGGGTGGCGCCGGCCGCGCGTCGCACAGCCGGCCGAATCACCTCCACCACCGGAATGTCATAGCGCTCCCGGGCGTCATGCAGGACCGCAGCGCTGGCGGTATTGCAGGCGATGACCAAGACCTTGACCCCGTGGTCCACTAGGCGGTCCAGGCACTCCAACGCAAACTGACGGGTCTGCGCGATGGGTCTAGGGCCATAAGGCGCCCGGGCGGTATCCCCGAAATAGGCGACCGACTCAAAAGGCAACTGGTCGAGGATGGCGCGGGCCACCGTCAAACCGCCGTATCCGGAGTCAAAGACACCGATGGGTGAGTCAGGCACCCTGCCACGGTAGGGCCTGCGCCCTGAACTTCCCATGACCCGACCACGGACGTGCTGGACATCACGTGGCCCGTGGTCAGTGCGTGGGAGGATCGTCCTCGTGGTGGACCTGCCGACGTTGGTGCGACGACCGATGTCGTGGCTCTTCCGGCTTCCCCCCGGCGCTGGGGTGCTCTTCCGGCCACAAGCGCGCCGCCCCCTGATCCTGGCGGTCGTCGGCTCCGCCGCGCTGGCCGGACTGGAGGTCATCGCGTTGGCCTTGGTGGTGGCGCTCACGCAACTGCTCACCGAGGCCGAGCCCGGCACCCTGACTCAGTGGATCACCCGGGTGAGCGGCGTGAGCGATCGGGCCACCTTGACCAGCTACCTGGCCGGCGCGGTCATCGCCATCTACGTGGCCAAGACGACCTTTGCGCTCTCGCTGCGCTGGTGGATCTCCGGGGTGATGGTCCGCGAGCAGGTGGCCATCTCTCAGCGGATCTTCGATTCCTTCCTTCGAGGTCCGTATGCCGTGCACCTGCGCCGCCCGCAGTCCGAGATCCTCAACACCATGGGCTGGTGCGTCAACGCGGTCTTCTCGACGGTGATCGTCGGGGTGATCGGGGTCTTCGCCGAGCTGCTGACGATCACCGGCGTGGTCGGCACCCTGCTGGTCACCATGCCGCTGCCAACGCTGCTGCTCGCCGGCTATCTGACGCTCGCGGTGGCGGCCTATGTCGCGTGGTCGGGTCCGCGCGTTCGGCGGGCCAGTCAACTGAGCACCCGGGCCAGCGCCGAACAGGTCCGCATCGACCTGGCAGCCCTGTCCTCGGTGAAGGAGATCATCGTTCGCGGCGGGCAGGGGTACTTCTTGCGGGCCGCCGAGTCGGTCAAACTCGAGGTCGGTCAAGCTGGCCGGCGGATGTCCTTCCTGGCCGAACTGCCGAAATACCTGCTCGAGATGGTCTTCATCGTGGGGATTGCGCTGGCCAGCATGCTCGCCTTCGCCACCCACAGCGCGGGGGACGGCCTGGCCGCGGTGGCCCTCCTCGGGGTCGCTGGCTTCCGGGTGCTCCCCAGCGTGGTCCGCGTGCTGTCCACGCTGACCGGCATTCGCTCCGGTGAAGAGCCCACCAGGCTCGTCGTCGAGGCGCTGCATGAGGCCCTGGCGCTGCCGCCCGCGTCGACCACCCCGGCCACGCCACTGCCGGTGACCACTGCGGTGGAGGTGGACCGGGTGACCTTTAGGTATCCCGGCGCCAGCGGCAATGTGCTCCACGACGTCTCCCTCACCCTCCCCGCTGGCACGACGACAGCCCTGGTGGGCAGCAGTGGCGCCGGCAAGACCACCGTGGTCGATCTGGTCCTGGGTCTCTTTGCCCCCGACACCGGCGCCATCCGGGTTGATGGCGTGGATATCCACAGCGATCTGCCTGCGTGGCGGGCCGCCTTAGCCATCGCGCCCCAGCAGACCGTGCTCATCCCAGGGACCGTTCGAGACAATGTCGCCTTCGCGCAGGACCGCGATGAGGTTGACGACGCGCAGGTGCGTCACGTCCTCGCGCAAGCACACCTCGACGATGTCGTCGGCCGCCTGCCGCAGGGGCTGGACGCGCTCCTCGGGCCAGGGGGTAGCGAGCTCTCCGGTGGTGAGCGGCAGCGGCTCGGCCTCGCTCGGGCGCTCTACCGCAATCCCGCCCTGCTCATCCTGGATGAGGCCACGAGTGCGCTCGACAATGAGACCGAGCACCGGGTCACCCAGACCGTGGCGGCCCTGCATGGGCGGCTCACCGTCTTGGTCGTGGCCCACCGGCTCTCGACCGTGCGGCATGCCGACCAGATCGTCTTCATGGATGGCGGCGACGTCGCAGCGACCGGCACATTTGATGAGCTGCGCGCCGGGCACCCGGCATTCGCCCGTCTGGTCGAGCTCGGCTCGCTGAGCTGACCGGTCCGCACGAGCCGGCGCCGATACTCTGGTCGTATGCATCCTGGACGCGGCATCTCGGTCGTCGTGCCGCACTACGGTCCGGTCGAGATGACCGGTTCGCTGGTCGATGCCCTGCTGACTCAGACCGAGCGGCCGATCGAGGTCATCGTGGTCGATGACTGCTCGCCCCAGCCCTTCCCGGAGCGCGCTGGGGTCATCCTCGTGCGGCGCGAGCGCAATGGCGGCTTCGGGGCCGCCGTCAACTCGGGCGCCGAGCGCGCCAGCGGGGACCTGCTGCTCATCCTGAACAGCGATGTCGAGATCGAGAGTGACTTCATCCAGCGCTTGAGCGAGGCCGCCGAGCCCTGGCTTCCGGCGGTCTGCGGCCCGCTGCTTCGCGATGGGCTTGGCGGCTTCGAAATCACTGGGCGGCACTTCCCCACTGCCCGCGGTCAGGGTGTCGAATGGCTCTCCGGCCTCGCCCGCTTCAGGGATCACCGGCTCCTGCACGAGGCCATCGGTAATGACACCCGCTGCCGACCCGGCGCCACCGTGAGCGTGGACTGGCTGGTGGGCGCCGCCCTGCTGCTGCCGCTGGCGACCTTCCGTCAGGTAGGTGGCTTCGACACCGGCTTCTACATGAACTGCGAGGAGGTCGACCTGCAGCGGCGCCTGCGCGATCTCGGCATTCCCTCGGTCTTCCTGGGTGCGGTAACCGCGATCCACCGAGGCGCTGGATCCTCGGACCCGTCCCAGCGACGAGCCTGGACGGCCGGCTCGCGCCACCGATACGCCCGCAAATGGGATTCCCCGGCCCGTCTGCGCTCGACCCTGGCCGCCGCGACCGCAGTCAACGCGGTGACCAACGGCGTGCGTCAGCTCGCCGGACGCGATATCGATGCCCTCGCGGTGGCCCGCGAGGAGTGGCATCTCGCTGTGGGTGATCAGCGATGACGATGGCCCGACGACTGACCGAGGTGCCACCCTCGCTGCGTTGGCACCGTGGACGCATCGCCTCCGCTGTGCTGTATCGCCGCGCGTTCGCGGCCTGGGGTGCGGGATCGGTCATTGTGTCGCCGCGCATCCTGCGCGGGGTCGAGCGGATCCGCATCGGTGCGCAGGTCGCGGTCAACCCCGGGGCCTGGTTGCAGACCGAGTCCGGCGGCATGCTCGAGATCGGCGACCGGACCTACCTCGGTCACGACGTCCATGTGCACGCCATCGACCCGGTGATGATCGGGCCCGGTTGTGTGCTCGCCGATGGAGTTCTGGTGACCACCACCGACCACGAGCGCGCCGACCGGCACGAGGTGACGGGTACCGGACCGGTGACCATCGGGGCGGACGTCTTCATCGGTCAGCGGGCCGTGGTGCTGGGTGGTGTCCGGATCGGCGATGGCGCCACCGTGGCCGCCCACGCCGTGGTCACCCGGGACGTCGAACCCGGGCAGGTGGTCGCTGGGATCCCGGCGCGGCCCGTGGGTGAGCGCGCGTGAAGGTCCTGCTCACCGGGGGCGCGGGTTTCATCGGCGGGCGGTTGGCGCACTCCCTGGTCAGTGCTGGCCACGGGGTGCTGGCCCTGGATTGCCTGCTCCGGCAAGTCCACGCGGATCCGGAGGCGAGCGCGGCGGCTTTCCCCGGCGACCTGGTGCGGGGGGATGTCGCCGACGGCGATGCCTGGGACGCGCTGCCCGACGTCGATCACCTGGTGCACCTGGCCGCGGAGACCGGCACCGGGCAGTCCATGTATGAGGCCGATCGCTACCACCGGGTCAATGTGGAGGGCACCCGCAAGGCCACTGCCTGGGCCGCGGCTCGCGGCATACCGGTGATCGTGATGAGCTCACGCGCGGTCTACGGCGAGGGCGCCTATGTCTGCCGCTGTCACGGCACGACCTTTGGGCCACCACCCTGCGCCGACGCACAGCCCCGCGCCTCACGCGAGAGCGACCCTCACCGTCCGGTGTCGGTGTACGGCCAGACCAAGTCTCTGGCCGAGCAGGTGGCCGGTGAACTCCTGGCCGATGGCTCACTCACGATCGTCCGTCCGCAAAATGTCATTGGCCCGGGCCAGGCGCTGCACAATCCATACACGGGCGTCCTGGCCGCCTTCGTCGCCCTGCTCAAGGAGGAGCGACCGCTGACCATCTACGGCGACGGTGAGCAGACCCGAGACCTCCTGCACGTCGACGATCTCACCGCCATGCTGCACGCGCTGATCGATCTGCCAGCAGCCACCGGAGCACCCAGAATCGTCAACGCCGGCAGCGGCATACGCACGCGACTGCTGGACCTAGCCCGGGCTACGGCTGCGGCCAGCCCGCTGGGCGATCCCGGAATCGTGCATGTCGAGGTGCATCGCGCCGGAGATATCACGCACGCCTGCGCCGACATGAGCCGGGCGCGGGAGTTGGCACTGCCGCAGCCACACTGGCGCGCCGACGCCGCGGTGGCGGACTTCGTGCGATGGGCCTGGACCCGGCCCGGCGCCACCTCGCAGGCGTGGGCGTCCGCGCTGGACGAACTCCCGGCCAGGGGCGCGACGTCGTGAGCACGACGCGACGGCTGCTCATCATCAGCCCGGCCTTCCACGGCTACTGGCGGGCCATCGAGCGGGCCTTTGCCTCCTTGGGGTATGCCGTGCGGACCCACGTCTATGACGACCACCGCGGCCTGCGCGCCAAGGTGGCAATGAAGGAGCGCGAACTGAGTTCGCGTCTGCACGGCGGCCCCCAGCTCGATCCTGCAATGACGCAGCGGGCCTGTACGACACTCGCCGAGGCCGACCCCGATCTGCTGCTCCTGGTCAAGGCCGATGGCTTCGGGCCAGCCTGGTGGGAGCTCCTGGAGCAGCGCCGCACGCCCACGGTGTTATGGCTCTACGACGAATTGCGCCGCACTCGCCACACCCCGGCGACCCTGTCCGTGCCGCGAGCCGTCGCGAGCTACTCGCCCCTTGACGTCGCCGAGCTCGCGGCCCAAGGACGGCGCGCGGCCTACGTCCCGCTGGCATTCGACACCGGCATCCGGTTCGTTCCGCAGCCATCCGCCGAGGTTGCCTTCGTGGGCGCGCGCTATCCCGCCCGGGACTCGCTCCTGGCCACGATGCATCAAGCGCAGGTACCGATCCGAACCTACGGACGCGACTGGTCCCCCCATGTGGTGGATCGGCTGCGCACCTGGCGGGTGGGCAGTCCGGGCATCCCGGCCGGCCGGGAACTCACCCGCGAGCACGCGTATGCCGTCATGGCCGGCGCCCCAGCCACGCTGAACATTCACGGCGACCAGGATGGCTTCACCATGCGGACCTTCGAGGCGTGCGGGGTCGGTGGCGTGCAACTGATCGATCGAGCCGATGTCGGCGAGCACTACGAGCCAGGGGTGGAGCTCGCGGTGTTCGCCAGCGCGCAGGAGGCCATCGAGCTGGCCACCCGGGCCCGCACCGACCGGACCTGGGCTCATGGTCTGCGCGAGCGCGGGCGGGCCCGAACCCTGGCCGAGCACACCTTCGAGCACCGAGCCCGGGCTCTGGAGGCGTTGTGGGCCTGACCGAACCCCGGGATCTCGATCGATGGCGGGCCCGTCAAGCCGCCCACATCCCGATGGCCCGGCGACTGCTGCGGGCCGGTCGGGCAGCGCTCCAGCCTGGCCGCGCGGAGCGCACGCCGATCGTGGTTCACGGCGGGGGCGCTCCTGGTGGCGTGCTGATCGTGCTCGACTCGACCAATGTCACCTCCCGATTGGCCCTGCTCGCCCCGGCGCGGCAGCTGCCCCGCGAGCTGGTGACGATCGTGGCGCCTTCGTCGCTCGAGGCCGCACTACCCGCGAGCACGTGGCCGATTCGATCGGCGAGCGCGCAGGCCCTGGACCAGCTCGCGGCCGAAGCCTCCGTCACGCTCTCCACCGGGCACTACCTCGAGCTCGGTGGGCGGGCGTATGCCGCGGCAACTCGCCGCGGCCGCGCCTTCGTGACCGTTCAACACGGGCTGCTCACCCCGGCGGCCCCGCCTCTAGCGCCCGACACGCAGCTGCTCGCCTGGAGTGCCGGCGATGGCGAGTTTTGGGCAGCCGGCCGCAGCGATATCCGCATCAGCGTCACCGGCTCCCAGTTGCTCTACGAAGCGGCTGCCTCCCCGTCGCCGGCGCCGAGCGACGGCCCGCCCCTCTACCTCGGTCAGTTGCACGGCGCCGAGCTGCCCTTCGAGGGTCTGGCCCGCAGCGCCGAGGCCTTCTGCCTGGCCGAGCACGCGGCATACCGGCCACACCCTTCAGAAACGGATCGGCGATCCCGGGCCACGCACCAGCGCTGGGAGTCCCTCGGCATCGCCATCGATCGCTCAGGCACGCCGCTGACCGCGCTGAACCGGCCCGTGGTGAGCGCCTTCTCCACGGGCGTGCTCGAAGCCGCCGCGCGTGGCGTGCCCGCTTGGGTGCATTTCCTTGACCCGCCACCGTGGTTGACGGACTTCTGGGAGCGCTACGGGATGCATCCTTGGGGTATGCCGCCAAGCCCGCCGCCGCCGATCTCCGAGCACGCCCCGGCGCAGCAGGTAGCCGAGCGCGTGCTGGCCATCGGAGGGCTGACATGAGCGTCCTGGCCATCATTCCGGCGCGCGGAGGCTCTAAGGGCATCCCCCGCAAGAACCTGCGTGAGGTGGCCGGCAAGCCGCTCATCGTCTGGACCATCGAGCAGGCCCTGGCGGCTACGCCGACCATGGACGTGGTGGTCTCCACCGATGACGCCGAGATTGCCGCAGTGGCGCGAGCAGCGGGGGCGCGGGTGCCCTTCCTGCGGCCGGCCGAGCTCGCGCAGGACACCACGGCGACCGAGCCCGTGGTGCTGCACGCGCTGACCCACGTACGGGCTGAGGGTGGCCACCCACAGGCCGTGATGCTGCTGCAGGCCACCTCCCCGGTCCGGTTGCCGGGCACCTTGACGCGCGCGCTCGATGAGTTTGCCCAGCGGCCGGTGGACGCCCTGGTAGGGGTCGTCCTGGCCTCGCCCTTCCTATGGTCAGTCGGCCCGGATGGCAGCGGCCGGCCCTCCTTCGACCCGCTGCACCGGCCGCGGCGCCAGGACCTGGATCCCGCCCAGATCCCCTACCGCGAGACCGGCTCGGTCTACCTCACGCGCAGCCGGATTTGGGATGAGGTCGGCAATAGGCTGGGCGGTCGGATCGGGTTGTTCGTCATGGATGAGGTGGAGGGCGTGGATATCGACACCGCTGCCGATCTCGCCCAGGCCGATCAGCTGCTCGCCACCCTCGACCTGGCGAACGCCCCGGACCGGCCATGATCATCACGCGCGAGCTAGCGGCACTGGTCGTCTACGGCGAGGACTCCCTGCTGCGGGCACTGGAGAAGATCACCGCCAACCAGGCCCGGATCGTCTTCTGCGTGGCCGAGCACGGCCAACTCATCGGATCGCTCACCGATGGTGATTTCCGGCGCTGGCTGGCGGCCAACCCGACAGCCGATCTGAGCACGCCGGCCTCGGCCGCCGCCAATACCGCGGCGCGACGGGCCCCAGAAGGCGCGAGTCCCGCCCAGATCAGGGCGCTCTTCGGCCCGGCCATTGACCATATTCCGCTGGTGGACGAGCGTGGTCGACTCACGGCCGTCGCGATCGATCGCGGCGAACTGATCCAGGTCGGACGGCATTCGGTGGGTGCCGGCCACAAGACCCTGCTCATCGCCGAGATCGGGATCAATCACAACGGCTCGGTCGACCTGGCCAAGAGGCTGGTCGACGCGGCCGCCGATGCCGGCGCCGATACCGTGAAATTCCAGCTCCGCGACCTGGCTGCGCTCTACCGCTCGGGCTCGGGCTCGGCCAGCGCTGCCGAGGACCTCGGCCCGCAGTACACGATGGATCTGCTGGCCAAGTTCAACCTCGATGCGCCCCGCCTGATCGAGGTCTTCGACCACGCTCGCGAGCGCGATATCGACATCATGTGTACGCCCTGGGACCGGCCCTCGGTCGACGTCCTGGTCGACTACGGCGTGCCGGCTCTCAAGATCGCCTCAGCCGACCTGACCAACCATGACCTCATCCGGTATGCCGCGTCCTCGGGGACCCCCCTCGTGCTCTCGACCGGGATGTCCACCGAAGCCGAGATCAGCCATACCGTCGAGGTCTTGCGCGAAACCGGCACCGCCTACGCGCTCCTGCACTGTCAATCGACGTACCCGGCGCCATTCAAGGACGTCAACCTGGCCTACCTGCCTCGCTTGGCCGAGATCGGTCGCTGCCCGGTGGGTTACTCCGGGCACGAGCGCGGCTTCCATGTGCCGCTCGCGGCCATCGCCTTGGGCGCTCGAATCATCGAGAAGCACTTCACCCTCGACAAGTCCATGGAAGGCAATGACCACAAGGTCTCACTGCTACCCGGTGAGTTCTCCGAGATGGTCGATCGGGTCCGCGAACTCGAGGAGGCGATCGGCCTTCCGGCGCCCCGCGAGGTGTCCACGGGCGAGATGATGAACCGGGTGAATCTCGCGAAATCCCTTGTCGCAGCGAGAGATATCGAGGTCGGCGAGGTGCTCTCCGAGAGCGACTTGGCGATCAAGAGTCCGGGCCGGGGACTTCAGCCAAACCGCCTGAACGATCTGGTCGGTCGTTCGACGAACCGATCCCTGCGCACCGGCGACTTCTTTTACGACAGCGACCTGCGCGATGAGGCCTGGCGCGGACGGGCCTTCCGTTTCCGCCGGCCCTGGGGTGTCCCCGTTCGGTATCACGATGTCGCGGAGATGACCCGCGACTGCACGCCGGACTTCCTGGAGTTCCACTTCTCCTACAAGGACCTGGAGATCGACCCCGCCACCGTGCTGCCCGAGCACCTGCCCATGGGTTATGCCTGCCATGCGCCGGATCTCTTTGCGGGCGATTTCATCCTCAACCTGGCCAGCGAGGACGAAGCGCACTGGCAACGGAGCATTGAGGAGTTGCAGCGCGTGGTCGAGCTGACCCGCTCCCTGCGACCCCGTTTCGACTCCCCCGCTGACCCGGTGCTCATCTCGAGCATGGGTGGCTTCACCAGCGATCGCCATGTGCCAGCCGACGAGTTGCCCGATATGTATGCCCGGGTCGCGGCGGGCTTGGACCGGGTCGATGACACCGGCGTGCGGCTGGCCGCGCAGACCCTGCCGCCCTTCCCCTGGTACCTCGGCGGACAGCTCTTCTGCAATCTCTTCGTGGGGGCCAAGGACACCGCCGAGTTTGCCGAGCGGTATCAGCGCCGGCTCTGCCTGGACATCTCGCACACCCAGCTGGCCTCGACCTTCCTGGGGCAGCGCCTCGCGGATTCTGTCGAGCTACTCGCGCCCTATACCGAGCATCTGCACCTGGTGGATGCGGTCGGTGTCGATGGCGAGGGCGTCCAGATCGGTGAGGGCGATATCGACTGGCCGGAGCTGGCGGCTCAACTCGACCGGCTTGCGCCTGGTGTCTCCTTCATCCCCGAAATCTGGCAGGGGCATGTGGATGGTGGAGCCGGATTCTGGATCGCTCTGGACCGCCTTGAGGCCTGGCTATGAGCGCGGGTGAGCGCACGGCCCTCTGGGTGGTGCCGGTCGCCGATCTGGCCGGCGTAGCCCGACATGTGCTCGATACCTTTGCGGTCCGGATTCCGGGCTGGCGCCTGGTCCTGCTCTGCCCGCCAGGCCCCCTGGCAGATCAGGTACGGGCTGGCGGTGGCGCCGCGCTGACCGCCCCGATCGGCCCGGCATACGGGCTGCGGGAGAGCCGCAGCTCGATCGCGGACGCGGCCCGAACAATCAGGCCCGCCATCGTCCACAGCCACCTCTCGTATGCCGATGTTGCGGTCGCGCTAACCCGGCTACCCCGCGGGACGAGCACGATCTCCACGGAGCACGGCATTGCGGCCGATGACGAGGTCTACCACTCCGGGCCACTCGAAGCCGCGGCGATGGCCCGCGCCCACCAGGCCCGGCTCCACCGGCTGGACGCCCTGGTGGCGGTCTCGGAGGCGACGCTGGAGACCGTGGTCCACAAGTGGCACCCTCCGGCCCGGCTTGCCCTGCAGGTGATCCGCAATGGTGTGGATGCCCCGACCACCCCACCCACGCGCCGACGCGGATTGCGGATCTGCTCGATCGCTCGGTTGGCCCCGGAGAAGCGCATCCCGGAGCTGCTCTTGGGCTTTGCGCAGCTGCTCGCCGAGGAGCCCTCGGCCACGCTCACGATCGCTGGGGAGGGCCCCCAGCGCACCTCCCTGGAGGAGCTGAGCGACGCCCTCGGGGTGGCTCCGGCGGTGACCTTCCTCGGGCACGCGGACCCGGCGGTGGTGCTTGCCGAATCCGATGTCCTGGCGCAACTCTCGGTGTGGGAGAACTGCTCATACTCCTTGCTCGATGCCGTGGCCGCGGGTCTTGGGGTGGTCGCGAGCGTCGTGGGCGGGAATCCCGAGATGCTGCCGCCGACCGCCCTGGTGGCCGACGTCGAGCCATCGACGATCGCGCACGCCATGCGTCGCCAAGGTCTCGAGCTCACGGCGCGACCGGCCCTGCCGGACCACTGGCCGAACCGTACCGAGATGACCGCCTCGCTCGCCCAGGTGTATGCCGCGGCACGGGCGCGGAGGGCCCGGTGAGCGCCTCCGGCCTGCAGGTGGGCGGGTGGCGTGAGGTCCGCGACGCGGATCCCTACGCCACGCATTCACACCCGCTTGAGCTCCTGCTCTTTGCGCTGATCCCGTTCCCGCTGACGATCCCGCAAATCAACCTCCCGCTGCCGGAAATCGCGGCCGTGGCGCTTATCGCGCGCGCCTCATTTCGCGCGCCCGATCGCACGGTCACGCGGCCGACCTGGTTTCCGGTGCTCCTCTGGGGGCTGTGGGCCTGGTTCGTGGCTGTGGCTCTGGTCACCGGCGTTGATGGCACCCGACGCATTGCCCACCTGCTGATCTATGTGCTCTTGGCGCTTTGCCTGGCCTCCGGGCGATTGCACCGGCTCTCGGCGGTCCGGGGACTCGCCGTGGGGGTTGGTCTGGGCGCTATCACCGGATTCCTCGGCGACCGGCTGGGCTTCCAAACCGGCTATGGCGACCGGTTGACCGGGCTCTTCTCCGATCCCAATGTCGCAGGCTTCACCATGATCGTGCTCGGGTCCCTGGCGGTGACCGGAGCCCGCACCGGTTTCCGCCGTTGGATCGGTCTGGTGGGTCTGGCTACCGCGGTCACCTTGACGCTCTCCCGCACCTCCATCATCGCCGCCATCCTCGGGATCATCTGGCTGGTCCTGCGACGCCTGCTGCCCGGGCGGTGGGCACTGCCGGTGATGGGCGCCCTCTCGGTCGCGGTCGTGGAGTATGCCGCCGACTTCAAGCAATGGGGACCTTTCTCGGACCGCGAGGGCAGCGATGTGCTCCGCGAGCTCATCCTCATCCAGGAGCGCATCGTCCTGGACAGCTCACCCTGGATCGGGCGGGGCCCGGGCACGGCCTATGTGAACATCGACGGAGACTTCTTCTTCTTCCACAACAGCTACTTCGCGTTGCGCGCCGAGGCCGGTTGGATCGGCTTGGCGATCTTTGTGGCGCTGGGCCTGCTCCTGTTGTGGAAGCTCGTCGCCTTGCCCACCGAGCTTCGACACCCCTGGTACGAGGCCTCCCTGATCATGACCGGGGTGTGCGCCATGAACCTCGGTGAAGTGCTCCTGGAGATCCCTGCGGCAGTAGCCATTGGCATTGCCTGCCGCCACCTCACCAAACCGGACGAACTGCTTCTCGGCGACCCCGAGAACACCCCGAACCATGTCCTCTGAGCACCCGCGATTGGCCGGGCTTGCGCTCACGCTGGCCGCCAACAATGCCGACATCGGTGGCGGCGAGGTGATGCTGCTCCAATGCGCGCAGGCAGCTGCCGAACTCGGGGCCGCCATCACGGTGGTGGGTCCACACGCTCAGGGTGGCGTCCTGGCCGAGGCGCGCGAGCGGGGCTGGCCCACGGTCGATTTGGGCGAGAGCCGCACCGACTACCTGCGCCGCCTTCGCGGCTGGGACCGTCGGCGTTCCGGGCTGCTGTGGGCCCATGGGTTGGTGCCGGCTCTGGCCACGGCCGGCCATGGCGACCGGATTATTCACCTCCACCAGACCCCGAGGGGCAGCGCTGCGCTGGCTGCGCGCGTTGCCCTGCCGGGGGCCGCGCGGGTGCTTGTTCCGTCCAGCTATTTGGCGTCGCACGTCCCGGGGTCCGAGATCATGCCCAATTGGACGGCCGACTATGCAGCTCCGCGAGCGACGGGGGCATTCGAGGCGCCGGTGACCATCGGGTTCCTGGGCCGCCTCAGCCCTGACAAGGGCATCCTGGAACTCGCCCAGGCCCTCGGCTTGATTGAGGCCGATCGCCCGGGCACGGTCCGCTTGCTGCTCGCCGGGGAGCCCCGATTCACGAATACCGTGCAGGCGGGCGAGGTGGCGGATGCCCTGGACGCGTGTCCGGTGCCGATCGAACGAGCAGGCTGGCTAAGGCCGGCGGACTTCTTCGCACGCGTCGACATTGCCGTGATTCCGTCCCGCATCGATGAATCCTTTGGGCTCGTGGCTGCCGAAGCGATGTCGGCGCGGGTACCCCTGGTCCTGACCCCGGCAGGAGCCTTACCGGGGCTGGTGGGCGAAGGGCACCCCTGGATGGCGGCAGGACACAGCCCGCAAGCCATCGCTGGGGCCATCCTGAACGCAGTGGACACCGAGCAAGACCAACGCGATGAGGTATGCCGCCGGCTGCGTTCACGCTGGGAGACCCATTTCTCCCCGGCTGCCGGGTTGGTCCGGGTCGATAGACTGCTCAGCACGGTCCTTCAGGCCCGTTCCCGCTGACGTGGCCACCGGCATTCGCACCGGCCACGCACCCTGAGAGACGGAGAGCCCATCCATGCCCCGCGCGCTGATCACCGGCATCACTGGTCAGGATGGCCTCTACCTCGCCGAACTTCTGTTCGCCAAGGGGTACCAGGTGCACGGGGTGATCCGTGGGCAGAACAACCCCAAGCGCGCGCTCGTCGAGGCGACCGTGCCCGAGGTGATCTTGCACACGGGCGATCTCACCGATCTCTCCAGCCTGCTGCGGGCCATGAGTTCGGCGCAGCCGGACGAGGTCTACAACCTGGGTGCGGTTTCCTTCGTCGCCTACTCCTGGGAGAACGCCCACCTGACCACCGAGGTGACCGGCACCGGGGTCCTCAACATGCTCGACGCAGTCCGGCTGTATGCCGGTGACGAACCCTCCCGGGTGCGCTTCTACCAAGCCTCGTCCTCGGAGATGTTCGGCAAAGCCCACGATGTGCCGCAGCACGAGAAGACCCTCCTCTGGCCCCGCTCGCCGTATGGCGTGGCCAAGGTCTTTGGTCACTACATGACGATCAACTACCGGGAGTCCTACGGCATGCACGCCTCCAGCGGCATTCTGTTCAACCACGAATCACCGCGCCGGGGACCGGAGTTCGTCACCCGCAAGATCTCCCTGGCCGTGGCATCGATCGCGTTGGGTCTGCAGAGCGAATTGGTCATGGGCAACCTCGAGGCGAGCCGCGACTGGGGTTTCGCGGGCGACTACGTCGAGGGGATGTGGCGCATGCTGCAACAACCCCGCGGCGATGACTACGTCCTGGCGACCGGCCATACCCACACCATCCGCGACTTCCTCGACGCCGCCTTCGCGCACGTCGGGATTGCGGACTGGGAGCGTTACGTCCGCCAAGACCCGCAGTTCATGCGGCCCGCCGAGGTGGACCTCCTCGTCGGTGACGCGAGCAAGGCGCGCGACATCCTGGGCTGGCGGCCGACGGTCAGCTTCGGCGAGTTGGTGGCCATGATGGTCGACGCTGATCTCGCCGCCCTGAAGGCCTCTTCGTGACCGAGCCCATCGTCGCCCTCATCACCGGTGTCGGGGGCCAGGACGGTGGGTACCTTGCCGAGCGGCTGATCCAGGACGGGTATGCCGTGTGGGGTCTGGCCCGCGATGTCGACGCGGTCACTGACGTCCCCGCGGGTGTCCGACTGGTCACTGGGGATCTGTGCGACCGGCCAGCCATCGCCCGGTTGTTGACGCAGTGTGCGCCGTCGATGGTCTTCAACTTGGGCGGACAAAGTTCGGTGGCCGCATCCTGGCGGGATCCCGACGGGACCATGGCCGTCAACGCCCACGCGGCCACGGCGCTGCTGGAGGAGTGCGCCGACCTGCAGGAGCGCCTCGGCCGGCAGGTCGCAGTGGTGCAAGCCGCGAGCGCTGAGATCTTCGGTCAGCCGGCCACCAGCCCGCAGGATGAGGCGACCCCGATCGCCCCGGTCAGCCCCTACGGCCAGTCCAAGGCCATCGCCCACGCAGCGGTGGAGCACTGGCGCGATCGTGGGCTGCACGCATCCTCGCTCATCCTGTACAACCACGAGTCCCCGCGCAGACCAGCGAGCTTCGTGACCCGCAAGATCACCTCGACCGTGGCTCGCATCGCGGCCACCGGGGAAGGAGAACTTGTGCTCGGCAACCTGGCGGCCCGTCGCGACTGGGGCTGGGCGCCGGACTATGTCGATGCCATGCTCCGGGCTGCCACGCGCGTCGAGCCCGACACCTATGTCATCGCCACCGGTCGCACCCACGCGGTCGAGGATTTCGTGCGCGCCGCCTTCGAGCACGCGGGGGTGACCGGGTGGTCCGCGCGTGTGCGCAGCGATCCGGAGTTCTTCGTCCCGAGCGATCCCACCGAGCAGTGCGGCAATGCCGCCAAGGCCACTGACCTGCTGGGTTGGCAACCCCAGAAGGACTTCGAGGACATCGTCGCGGCTATGGTTGACGCCGACCTGGCGCGCTTGACGAGTGGGGATTGACGTAGCCTCGATGACCTCCGACAGCTCGCGGCCACGGGTCGCCATCGCCCACGACTACCTCACCCAACGGGGTGGGGCGGAACGTGTGGTGCTGGCGATGCTGCGGGCCTTCCCGGATGCCGTCATCCACACCACCTTGTACGACCCGGAACTCACCTACCCGGAGTTCAAGGACGCCCTCATCGTGCCGTCCGCGCTGAACTCGATTCGACCGTTTCGACGGCACCACCGCCTCGCGTTGCCCTTCCTGCCCTTGGTGAGCGAGTCGATCACGATTGACGCCGATGTGGTCCTGGTCTCCAGCAGCGGTTGGGCCCACGGGTTCGCCACCTCCGGTCGGCGACTGGTGTACTGCTACAGCCCGGCGCGCTGGCTCTATGAGACCGCCGACTACCTGGGCAATGACCCCCGCCGAAGCCTGACCGGCCTCGCTCTGCTCGCCATGCGTCCCGGACTGCGGGCCTGGGACCGTCGGGCTGCCGCTAGCGGCGATCACTATCTGGCCATCTCCCGCGTCGTCCAGGAGCGGATCCGGCGGGTGTACGCCATCGAGGCGCCCGTGGTCCCGGCGCCTCATTCGATGGATACCGACCTCCCGCAGACGCCAGTCCCCCAGGCCAGCGGCGACGGGCCGTTCTACCTCATGGTCTCCCGCCTCCTGCCCTACAAGAATGTCGACGCCGCGGTCCGCGCGTTCGCCGAACTCCCGGCCAGGCTCGTCGTGGTCGGCTCGGGGCCACTGGAGCAGCCGTTACATGCCATGGCCACACCCAATGTCACCTTTGTCAAAGGGATCCCGGACGCCGAGCTCCGCTGGCTGTATGCCCACTGCGCGGCCGTGATCGCGCCCAGCCATGAGGACTTCGGGCTCACCCCGCTGGAGGGTGCGGCCTACGGGCGACCGGCGCTGACCCTACGCGGCGGTGGCTATCTGGACACCGTGGTCGAGGGAGTAACCGGTGCGCACTTCGAGGAGCCGACACCCGAGCTGATCGCCGAGGCGGTGGCCGCTGATCTCGGCCGTACCTGGGATCCCGAGCCGATTCAGGCGCACGCGCGATCCTTCTCGGAAGAGCACTTTGCTCGCCGACTGCGCGCTGAGGTCGATCGGCTGCTCGCTGACCCCGCTGGCTAGGCTTCGGGTTGACCGCCCACGCGCACCGGCTCGTCCTTGGTGGACTCCGCCGAGACCGCACCGCGACGGCCACCCCGACGGCCGCGACGCTTCCCGGGGCCGTAGTAGTACTGGCTGGACTTGTAGTTGCCGTACCCGTACCCGTACCCGTACACCACGCCGGAGATGGCCTTGCGCGGCGCCATATTGAGGATGACCCCTAGGACGGTGCCGCCCACATGGCCCATCACCTTGGTGCACTGGCGCACCTGCTCCTTGTGGGTGCGGCCAACGGCAAAGACCAGTAGGGCCCCATCGGACATCGCGGTGAGCAGGCCGGCATCCGTGACCGGAAGCAGCGGGGGCGCGTCCAGAATCACCACGTGCGTGCGACTGAGCTGCTCGATCAGCGACTGCATCCGCTGCGAGCCCAACAGTTCGCTGGGGTTGGGCGGGATCCGTCCGGCGGTGATCAGGCTGACATTGGGCTGATCGGTGTCCTGGAGGGCGTCCTCGATACTGATTTGCCCGGAGAGGATCTGGGTCAACCCGATGGATCCGTGCCGGTCAAAGATCGTGGCCAGCATGGGCCGACGGAGATCCGCGTCAATGAGCACCGTGGGCTGGCCGCCCTCACCCAGCACCCGCGCCAGGGTGGCTGAGATCGTCGACTTGCCTTCCCCCGGGTTCGCGCTGGTAATGACGATGCTGCGCGGCGGGTGATCGACATTGACGAAGCGCAGGTTGGTCCGGAGCTGGCGGAAGGACTCCGAGGCCCAGCCGAGTCGAGCGAGGTGTCCACGACCCTTGCTGGCCCGCAACTCGGGCGTGGTCGGCACAATCGACAGGACCGTGCCGCCTTCGTTCTCTTCGACGTTCTTGACGGTCCGCACGCGGGTATCCAGGATCCGGCGCAGGAAGATCCACGCCAGCAGCAGGCCCAAGCCGCCGGCCACACCGGCCAGCACGTACTTACGGACATTGGGCCCGATCTGGGCACCCGGCAGCGCACTCTCGATGGGAACGATCCGAACCAGCGCCTGCTGACCCGGCTTGGCTGCACCGCCGAGTTCGAGCTCATTGGCGGTGTCCGCGATGGCGCGGGTGAAGGCGTCCGCGAGAGCTTGTGCCTCGGTCGGGGTCGGGCCGAGCGCGGTCACCCGGATCATGTTCGAACCCTCGAGCATGGAGGCATTGACCCGACCGACGATCTCACTGGGGGTGGCTTGAATGCCGGTGTCCTCGATGGCGCGTTGGGCGACCTTGCGGGTCTGGGCCAGCGGCACGTAGACCGACGCCTTGCTTGAGGTCACCGCCGAGTTGGCCATCACCTGGCCGATATCGGTCTGGCTGGCGCCCGAGACGATATACCCGCTGGCGTCGGCCTGGTACACCGGCGGCAGGGTCCGGGCGTAGCCATAGGCGGCGGCGCCGCCGAAGACCGCGGCGAGCACGAGCCAGAGCGCGTTGGCCCGCAGGATGCGGACGACGTCGACAAAGGTCACCAGGAGTCCTCAAAGTGGCGGGCCCGTCGACTGCCGCGGGCCCCAGCGAGCAGGGACTGAGCCAGTCTACGTCGCGGCGCCGCCTAGAGTGAGGCCATGGCGCAGCCCGCGATGATTCCGCTGTGGATGCGGATGCGCCTGGCGCATGCGGTCGTCCAGGCCATCGCCGAGTCCGCGGGTGTGGATCTGCTGCACATCAAAGGGCCAGCCGTCAGGGCAGGGCTGCGTTCCCGCCCCAGTGAGGGCACCGATGTCGATGTCATCGTCCGGCCGGCCCACGTCGATCGGCTGCTGAGCGCGCTGACCAGCCGCGGTTGGACGATTCAGCACCCCTTCACGCAGAGTTCCGCTTTCGATCACGCCGCCACCTTGCGTCATCCCACCTGGGCTTATGTCGACCTGCATCGCTTCTTCCCGGGGCTCGCGGCCGACCCGGTACGCAGCTTCGACGTGCTCTGGGAGCGACGCGAGGAGGAGATGCTGGCCGCGCGCCCGTGCCCAGTGCCGGATGTCGTCTCGCAGCGGCTCATCCTGCTGCTGCATGCGGCTCGAACACCCTCCGCGACCGGCCGACATCCTGACGTCGAGGTGAACTGGTTCGAGCTCACCGAACCAGAGCGAGCGGAGGTGGCCGCGCTCGGGGCCGACCTCGGCGCCGAGGTCGGGTTGGCCGCTGCGCTGGGCACCCTTGATGCCCACCGAGGCACCCCCGAAGCGGCCCTGTGGGCCAGTTTCAGTAATCCCTCGGACCGGGTCGGACAGTGGGTAGCGCGCATCCGGGCAGCACCGACCTGGCGTGCTCGCGCACGGTTGAGCGGCCGGGCCGCGCAGGCCCTGGTCAGGGGGCTGAGCCGCCGATGACCGCGCGCTATGCCGTCTGCCCCGAGGTCGCCTGGGAGGTCGATGATCGCGGGCCCGACCTCATCGCGGCCGCGGTCGTGCTGCCGGATGGCGAATTGCAGGTGCTCTTGGGCTCGGGGGGCGCGATCTGGGTGGAAGCCACCAGCGCCACCGAAGCCTTTACGGCGGACGAGATGGCGGATCGTGTCGGTGCCACCGCGCAGGATCAACGGGTCAGCGTGCGGGCCTTCCTTGAGGAACTGACCGCGCTCGGGCTGCTCGTCGCCAGCCAGTGATGATCAGCCCGCCCATGAGGGCACCTGCGGCATTGGTCGCCAGATCGGACCCGACCGCTTCGCGCCCCGGCAACAGGAGTGCCTGGCCGATCTCGACCAGCGCGCTCGCCGCGATGGCCAGCGCCACCACCCGGTGGACCCGTAACTGCGTAAACGCTGTGCAGACCAGCACGACCAGGGCGGTGAAGGCCAGCACGTTGAAGAGGAGCCCGTAGTGCTCCGGGAGCACCTGCGGCCCGAGGTAGGGCAGGAATCGGGTGTAGAACCAGACCGTGATCCGATTGATGGCCCACCCATTGGGCCACGCGAAGAGGACCGCCATCACCAGGACGTAGGCGGCCAAGGCACCTCGGGCGAACGACCTCACGAGTCCGGATGTACCGAGGCGAGCAGCGCGACGCTCAGCGTCTCTTGAAGCCAGGCCAGGAAGTCATACATCGCGACCAGGTGCACCAGCGGATGCGTTTGCGGATCGGCCATCTCGGCCAACTCGCGCTCGAGTGCCTCGGCGTCGCCTTCTTCGGTGATATCGAGGCGATCGGCGATGACCAGTCGGGCATCGGTGAGGGCGGTGGCGAAGCGCGCGGCCTCGGCGGGGCTGAGGGCAAACGGACCGCTGCGCCGCAGCGCCGCGATCGCCTGCATCAAGCCCTGACCCTTGCGCTCGCGGATCCCGAACTCGGTGAGCCTGCGGAATTCGTCAGCGACCGCGTCGTCCTCCCGAAACGCGGCCGGGATCAGCCGATCCAACGCCGGATCACGCTCATCGGCTCCGTCGATGTCTGCGGGTTCACGGCCGAGCGGGCCGAGCTGAGCGACGATCGAGCCGAAGGCATCGGGCGCGGGAGCCTCCGACTGGGCCAGCGCCTGCGGTGCGACGATCTGGAGCACCTCGCCGAGGACCGAGGCGATGGCGGTGCGCTCTGCAGCGCTCAAGCCGGCGACATAGCGCAGCTTGGCGCCACGGCCCTTGGCGCGAAAAGCGCTGGCCATCACTGATCCTTCCGAAAGGTGGCCCACAGCCCGAAGCCGTGCATGGCCTCGGTGTCGGCTTCCATTGCCTCCCGCGATCCGGTCGACACCACGGCTCGCCCCTTGTGATGGACATCGAGCATGAGGGACTCGGCCTTCTCGCGCGAGTAGCCGAAATGACTCTGGAAGACCCAACTCACGTACGCCATCAGGTTGACCGGGTCATTCCAGACGATGGTCACCCACGGGTGGTCAGGCGCCAGCTCGGCGTCCGACTGGGAGACCTCCTCGATGACCGGGCTCAGTGACACCGCACCAGGATACGGCCGTGGCACCCACGCTCAGCGCGACCAGGAAGCGGCATACACCCCGTCGTCGCAGGCGGCTCCGGCCTCGCCCAATTCCAGTGGCTTGAAGGTGTCCACCATGACCGCGGTCTCATCGAAGCGCTCCTTGCCCAGGGACGCCTCGGCGGCCCCCGGCTGCGGTCCGTGCGCGTGGCCGCCGGGGTGCAGCGAGACCGAACCGGCAGCGATCCCGGACCCCTTGCGGGCCTCGTAGTCGCCGTCGACATAGAACATGACCTCGTCGGAATCCACATTGGAGTGGTAGTACGGCACCGGGATGGCCAACGGGTGGTAGTCCACCTTGCGGGGCACGAAGTTGCAGATCACGAAGTTCCAGCCCTCGAAGACCTGGTGCGCCGGCGGAGGTTGATGCACCCGACCGGTGATCGGCTCGTAGTCGGCGATATTGAAGGCATAGGGGTACAGGCAACCGTCCCAGCCGACCACATCAAGCGGATGATGCGGCTGGACGTGAATGGTCCCCAGGACGCCACCGCTGCTCTCCGGTCCGCCGCCACGGTGCTTGATCCACACCTCGGTTTCAGCAGCCGGATCTTCGCCGATGTCCTCGGCGAGCAGAGGGCCGGTGGGCACCCGCAGGTCCCGCTCGCAGTAGGGGCTGTGCTCGAGGAATTGCCCGTACTTCGACAGGTACCGCTTCGGCGGCGCGATGTGGCTATTCGCCTCGATGATGATGGCCCGCAGTGGGTCCTTGGAGCGGCGCGGAAGCCAACGGTGCGTGGTGGCCCTCGGGATGATGACGTAATCGCCCTGACCCACCTCGAGGGCACCAAAGACGGTCTCCACCCGGGCCTTGCCGCGCTCGATGTAGACGCATTCATCGCCGATGGCATTGCGGTACCACGGGCTGGGGGCGCCGGCCAGGACGTAAAGCAGGCGGACGTCAGCATTAGCCAGCAGGAGCCGGCGGCCGGTGACGAGGTCGGTCGCCCGGGCGCCCTTGGCCGTGAACACCAGGTCGTGCGGACGCAGGTGGCGCGGCAACAGCGGGTGGTTGGGGACGGTGTCGAGATTGCCCACGGACCAGGAGCGATAACCGCTGATCGTTGCCGGGATGCTGCGGTGATAGAGCAGCGAGGAGTCCGAGCTGAAGCCCTCCTCGCCCATCAACTCCTCGTGATAGAGCTCCCCGGCCTGCTTCCCCCGGGCCGGTCGTCGATGCTGGGTATGCCGCTTGGGCGGGATGCTGCCCATCGACTGGTAGTGCGCCACGGGTCCACCTCACTGGATCGAACCGGATGTCCTCTCTTCAGCCTACGGGTTAACCCGGCGACACACCCGGGTCAACCGGCGCTGCGCCCGGCCCGACCGGCGGCCTCGACTCCGAGGGCCGCCAACTTCTCGCCGACCGCTCGCGGGCTGTGCTCGACCAGCCGATCCAGACCGCTCGTGATCGGCCCCAGGGTTCGCTCGTTGAGGGCGGCCGCGGTCACCCCGACGGCGACATTCCACGGGCCGCGCCAGGACGCCGGCGAGGCGAGCAAGGCAGCGGCTGTCGGGCCGTGTTTGCGTTCGAAGCGTCGGCGCGAGCTTCCCGAGGCGAAGGCCCGCTCGGCCCGTTCACGCACCGAGGTCGCCGGGTTGTGGTGCAGCGCCTCCACCTCACGGCCCACCACGACGGGCAGGCCGAGCAGGTGCAGCCGGTAGCCCCAGTCAACGTCCTCCCAGCCGTACTCACGGAAGCCGGTGTCATAGTCCCCCACCTGGTCGTACACCTCCCGCGTCACCGAGACATTGCCCGACCACAACCGCCAGGCCTCATCGGGCGGGGTGACGTACCACGCCTCGCGTACCCGCAATTCGGCGGGACGGCCATATGCCCGGGCGTAGGCCGTGTCGGCGAAGACGTCCTCACAGGGACCGACCACACCCACGCGTCGGCCCTCGTGCAGCCGGTGGTGTGCGGCCGCGAAGTCCGCCCGAGGCTCGACGTCGTCATCGCAGCGCACCAGCACCTCGCCGGCGGCGGCCGCGAAGCCGGCGTTGAGGGCGGCGGCCCGGCCCTGGTTGGCGGCTAGCGGGAGCACCGTGATCGGCGCATCGCCCCGCAACCGCTCCACCACGTCGACGCTGTCATCGACCACTCCGTCGATCACGATGACGGCCTCCCACGCCGCGCCCTGCTGGGCGCGCAGCGCGCGCACCAGCCGCGGAAGGCGTTGCGCACCCCGGTAGCTGGGGATGACGATCGAGACCTCAGGCACCTGCCGAAGGTATCAGCGAGGCCGTGCTCGATAGGCTGACCAGGTGCCATCGACGACGCCCGGAATGACCGCCCGCCACCCGGCGGTGGCCAGCCTCTTCATGCACCTGATCGATGATGCAGCGGTCTTCCCGCCCGGTAACGCGCTGCTACCGGACGCGATTGCCGCCCACCGCAGACACCGCACCTCCTCGTATGCCGTGACGGTCGGCCCCCTGCTGGTGCCGGTGGGTTGGGTGCCCGAATTGGTCGCCTTGGTCGGCGAGGACCCGGTGGCCGCGACGCTGATCGCCCGTCCGGGAACGGCCGACCAGATCGTGGAGCAGGGGGTGTCGCTGGCCCTGGCGGCGGAGCACGTGCGGGTGACCGGCATCGAGTTGCCCTGGTCGCCGCACTGGCGGACCCTGGCTCCAGGCGAGCTCCCGCTCGCGCTCGAACTCTCACGGGAGATCCCCCTGGAGACGGCCTTGGACGACCTGACCCGGGCCCGCAGCAGTGGCCGCGCGGTGGTGGCTAAGTTCCGCACGGGAGCCACGCCAAGCTGGAGCTGGCCCAACGAGAACGAACTCGCCCACGTCATCGCTGGCGCCCTCGAGCGCAGCCTGCCCTTCAAACTGACCGGCGGGCTGCATCACCTTCTGCGCGCCGAGCACGACGGCGAGCCGCAGCACGGCCTACTCAACGTGCTGGTTGCCACCGCGGTCGCGCTGGCTGACCCGGTGCGAAGCGACGAGGTGGCCGCATCCTTGGCCGAGCGCGATCCGCTCGCGCTCGTACCCATCGTCGAGTCGTGGTCGACCGCCACAGCGGCTGACGTGCGTAGGGCCTTCACGGCATACGGCTGCTGCGAGGTGACCGATCCCTTAGGGGAACTGGTCGACATGGGCCTACTCCCCCACGATCTTTCGTCGGACCTTCGGAGGTAACCATGACCACCTGGCTTGAGCTGTCGGATGACCACCCCTTCGGGGTCGACAACCTGCCCTATGGCGTCTTTTCCCGCCCTGGCGAGGACTCTCGCGTCGGCGTCCGGATCGGCGACCTGGTCCTTGACGTTAGCGCCGTGGCGGCGAAAGGGGATCCGGGAGACGGCCCCGATCTCGCGCCGATCTGGCGTCAGGGATCGCTGAATGCCTTTCTCGCGCAACCACATTCGGTGTGGCAGATCGCCAGGGACTGGCTGATCGAGATCCTCTCCAATGACGTGCATCGAGATGGCGTGAGTCCCCACCTGATCCCGCTGAGCGAGGTCACGATGCACCTCCCCTTCACCGTGGGGGATTACGTCGACTTCTATGCCAGCGAACAGCACGCGACCAATGTTGGGCGGATCTTCCGACCCGACAGCGAGCCGCTCACGCCGAACTGGAAGCACTTGCCCATCGGATACCACGGCCGCTCTCAGACCATCGTCGTTTCTGGCACCGAGATCATTCGCCCCAGTGGGCAGCGCAAGCCTCCCTCCGAGCCGAGCCCGGTCTTCGGAGCGTCGGTTCGACTCGACATCGAGGCCGAATTGGGCTTCGTCGTCGGCGGGCCGAGGAGCACGCTCGGGTCGCCCATTGCCCTGGCTCGCAGCGATGAGCATCTCTTCGGCGTCGTCCTGCTCAACGACTGGTCGGCCCGCGACCTGCAGGCCTGGGAGTACGTGCCGCTTGGGCCTTTCCTGGGCAAGTCCTTCGCCACGTCGATCTCCGCCTGGGTGGTGCCGATGGCGGCGCTGCGGGCAGCCCGAGTGCCCCTGCCCGGGCAGGACCCCGCGCCGCTGCCCTATCTGAGCGGCGAACCGACGGCGGATGGCGCCTCCACTGCCTACGGTCTCGATATCGACCTCGAAGTCGACTGGAATGGCACGGTGGTCTCCCGGCCGCCCTACCGCTCGATGTACTGGTCGCCGGCCCAGATGCTGGCGCACCTGACCGTCAATGGTGCGACCACGGGGCCCGGCGATCTGCTCGGGTCAGGCACGATCAGCGGCTCGCAGCGAGCGCAGCGAGGATCCTTCCTGGAGTTGTCCTGGAGCGGTGCGGAGCCGGTCACGCTCGGCGACGGCAGCACCCGCAGCTTCCTGGAGGACGGCGATGTCGTGACCTTGCGGGCGAGTGCGCCGGCCGCGGGTGGTGGCCGGATCGGGCTGGGCGAATGCGTGGGTCGGATCCGGCCTGCTCAGGTGTAGCGGCGCAGTTCCGGGAGCACTCGCTCGTCGTGCAGCACGTGATCCTGATACTTCCAGGTCAGCGGTGCCACGATGTGGGCCAGCACCTGGGTCCAGCCGATCGGATAACCCGGGTTGTCGCCCCGAGTGTTCCCCGGGTGTGCCGCGAGCGCCGTGGAGTGCTGCGCCAGCACGGCTCGCACGCGCGCGTCCCACTCGGCAGTGAGCGGGGTGTTGGCCCGCGCGATCAGGCCGCCGTAACCGAGCAGTTGGCGCGAGTTCGCACGCAGATCGCGGTAGAGCTCGCCACCCACGGCCGGGACCTGCAGACGGTAGGTCTCGGTGTAGCCCAAGAGCCAGGCGTCGGAGGCCTCCAGGCGATCGAAGGCCGGCGCCCAGCGATGCAAGGGCCGCTTGAGATCGGCATACCCACCGCCGTGATGATGCAGGAGATAGCCGCGCAGGACATCGGAGCGGTGGACGAAGGAGAGGTGCCGGTACTGGGCAGGTAGCGGATGCCCGTCCACCAACCAATCGGCCAGGTTGTCCGGGGTGATCAGGACCACCTCAAGGTCGGCGTTGACCTCACGAATGCTGGCCAAGTGTCTGGCGCGGTTCGGGGTGAGCGGGTTGTCCCCGGTCCACAGCACGAAGATTCGGCGAGGCACCGGCTCACCGCGTTCGATGGCTCGACCCGGCAGATCGTGCGCGAACCACTGCCCGGCGTATCGGTCTGCAGGGAAGCGCTGCGGGTCGCGTTCCTGCCGCCACCGGAAGTACGGCTCAAGCAGTGGCCCACGAATCGTGGGGAACCCCCAACCGGCGTGCTTGCGCGCCACTGCCGCCCGATGTTTGGTCTCCTGCAGCAGGTGCAGCAGGCCAGGAGGCAGCGACTCGCGCCGCATCTCAACGAACCCGTCGCGCCAGCGCGCTCACCGATCGCGCAGCGGCGCGAACTCGCGGGTCGCGACGTGCCAGCCCGAGCGCCCCCGGCAGCTCCCGCTCGCCTTGCGCACGCAAGAAGTCATCGATCAGGACAGCGACCCCAGGGCAAGCCAGGACCCGTTCACTCACACACACCAGGTTGAACTGGGTGGGCGCCTGCGCATCCCGGGCCACCGGGACCAGGCCGTGGCCCAGAAGGTTCTCCAGCACATCCACCGCGAGCCACTGCCCCGACCACATCTCCTGGGTCTCGACCTCGATCTTGATCAGGTCGACCCTGCCCAGCAGGGTGGCTCCGCCAGTGAGCACCTCTCGGTTGGCGCCCTCGACGTCAACCCAGGCTGCGACCCGCACGTGCGCGGCCACCTCCGTGAGGAGGGCGTCCAAGGTGGTCGCCTGGACGGTCACGGCATCGGCTGACTCAACCTGGCGCGCCCCGGTAAGTGGGAGAATCGAGTTGTCCTCGGCGACCTCGGCATCCCCGGTGCTGCGCAGGATGAAGGAAACCTCCGACACCCCATCCGCCAGCGCAATCTGGCGATAGTCGACACCCTGCGCCGCGAAGTCGACCTGCCGAGCCCAGATGGCGTGATTGCTCGGATTCGCCTCAGCAGCAATGACTCTCGCTCCGGGCAGCAGGGCGGCAGCACGCCGCGACGCAGTGGCATCGAAGGCGCCCGCCTCGACGAAAAGCCCGGGCTGCGCGATCTCGAGAAGCGCGAAGTAGAGCTCCTCAAGGTGGTAGCCGCTGCGGTACCGGCCATCGTTGCGCAGGTCGAGCCGAGCGGCCTGAGTCGCCAGGATGCCCTCCCACATCCGGGCCACCGCTCGCGTGCTCACAACCGGCCCGTCGGCTGTTTCGGCGGGGCGAGCACGACCACGGTGCCGGCCACCTTGTCATGCAGCGCTTGGCGGCGCGGATCCATGATCGGCCAGACGCTGTCAGCCACCGCGAGGAAGAGCCCGATCAGTCCGATCACCGGCGCCTGACTCATCGCCGAAAGCACGGCTTCGAAGCCGGCTCGCCGCATCGCGGTATCCATCGAGAGCGGCCCCAGGCGACCCACGCTTTGCACCCGCAAGCCCAGCAGGAGTTTGCCCGGGGTGGCCGCCTTGCGGACCAGGAAGAAGACGTTGTACGCCAAGGCCAGGATGAGACTGAACCCGAGATAGGCCAGCAAGTAGCTGCGATCAGCCCGGTCGGTGAGCGTCAGAATGGCCGCGATATCGCCTGCGGCAGAGGCCTTTTCCAGCTCGTCGCGCAGGGGATCGAAGGCGCGCAGGATCAGCCAGAACCCGGTGACCGCGGTGAGCAGGCCGACAATGATGCGATCGACGATGTAGGCGACCAAGCGAGTGATCAGCGGTGCCAAGGTCAGGTGGACCGATCCACCCAGGGACCCGCCTCCGACCGGCCCAGGAGCGGTCTGCTGAGCCGGACCGGTCGAAGAAGCGAGGTTGTCCTGGACTGCCGGCTGCCCACCGAATCGACTGCGCGCGGTCGTATGCGCCGTCCAGATCACCCCGTCGAAGTAACGCAACTGATCGGGCTGATCCGGATCGTCAAACCACCCGGCCGACGGCGGCGTGCTCATGCAGGATCTCCTTGGGGCGCGTCCGCCCGCTGCTCCCACAGCGAACGACGGATGGAGTGGACGGTCGTGAAGGCGGACACCGGTCGCAGTCCGAGGGCTACCCACCTCCGCTGGACCCGGATGTTACCGGCCTGAGTTGAGATCACCAGTCGATCGGCGCCCCGGGCGCGGGCCTGTTCGGCCACCGCCGCGAGCAATGCGGCATACGCCCCGCTGCCGGCGAGCGCCGCCGTGACGCCGGCTAGTTCGACCTCGACCACTGGGCCGTCCACCGTCGCGGTGGCCAGACCGGCCAGCGCGCCAGCACCCTGACGGTCCTGGATCACGGCGCTCACCGACGACGGGTCGGCTACCGTCCGCGCGGCCCACTGCGCGTAGCCGGCCAGGGCCAGGGCGGGGTCCAGCAATGGGTTGGCGGCATAGTGGTGGCCGTATTCGGCGAAGACTTCGGTCACGACGCGCTCAAGGGCGCTCGGATCGCTCCCGGCGTCTGCAGGCCGCACCGGCTCACGGGGGGCGGGCGCTGGCACCCGCAGGGTGTCGAGATCGGCCGCCCAATAGACCAGCGTGTCGGCCGGGAGGAGCACGCGTTGCGGGACCGTCAGGAGGGCACCGCAGCCCACGAGTCCGGCCGGCCAGCGCGCGATCACCAGGTCCGCGTCATCGTCGCGAGCGAGCCCAGGCAGGGTCGCCGCAAGCTCGTCACCACTGGTGCCTTCACCGACCACGAGGCGAGCGATGCGCAGGCCAAATCGCGCCGAATCCCAAGGGCTAGGGAGCAGCCACACGCCAGGTCGGGACAGGTCGGCGAGCGACATCAGCGCACCTCGTATGCCGTGACCGCGTCGATGACTCGCTCGGTGTCCCCGACGCTCATCCCGCTGTGTAACGGTAGCCGGACCAGGCGCTGCGCGGCCAGCGCGGTGATCGCGCAGGGCTCGGGTGTGCGACCGAGCCGCTGGCCTGCCGGCGAGCTGTCCAAGGGTTGGTAGTGGAAGGCCCCGACCACCCCCCGCTGCGCCAGATGCCCGATCAGGCCGGGCTGATCGTGGGCCGAGGGCATGATCACCGCGAACAGGTGGGCCGGGTGGCGCGCGCCTTCGGGGACTCGCAGGAGACGGGCCCCCACCGAGGCAGCCCACGGGCCCAGCGCCGCGGCATAGGCATCCCAGACTCGATGACGCACCGCCTGGATCTTATCGAAAGCCGCCATCTGAGCGACGAGCACCGCCATCCCGAGCTCGCTGGGCAGATAGGAGGAGCCGTGGTCCACCCAGGTGTACTTATCGACCTGTCCGCGCAAGAAGCGGCTCCGGTTCGTGCCCTTCTCGCGCAGGATCTCGGCGGGCTCGAGGTCCGCCAGATCATTGATCACCAGGGCCCCACCCTCCCCCGAGGTGATGTTCTTGGTGTCATGCCAGCTCTGGGTGGCGAAGCGGCCGAATCGACCCAGTGGCGTGCCTTGCCAACTCGCGCCCAGCCCATGGGCGTTGTCCTCCACCAGGGCGATCCCCCGTGGCTGAAGCAGCGGGCGCAGTTCCTCGACCTGCGCAGCTACCCCGCCGTAGTGCACGACGAAGACCGCGCGCGTTCGGTCGGTGAGGGCAGCCGCCACAGCCTCCGGGTCAAGGTTGAGGGTGTCCTCCTGGACATCGACGAAAACCGGGGTCGCCCCGGTCAGCGCCACCGCGGTGGCTGTCGAGGGGAAGGTGAACGATGGGACGATCGCCTCATCACCCGGACCGAGCCCGATCAGCCGTGCGGCCATGTCCAGGGCGTGCGTGCAGGACGAGGTCATCAGGGCGCCGGGCGCACCCAGACGTTCGCGCAGCCAGTGGGTGGCACGCTGGGTCATCGGCCCATCGCCATGCCAGATCGCGCCATCGAGGACCTCGCGAACGAGGTCGGCCTCGGTCCCGGTGCGGGCGGGCTCGGAGAGTCGGATGATCGAGCGATCGTCGGGCATCCTCATGGCCCCTGGTGATCGCCAGAATCGGAGCGCACGAGATAGCCCGGTCGATGCATGGAGCGGAAGTGCAGCCGACCCAGGTACTCGCCCAGGATGCCGAGGGAGAGCAGGATCGCGCCATTGAAGAGCGCGATGAGCGCGATGGTCGAGGTGAAGCCAGCCACCTCGATGGACCCCGACACATAAGCGACGATCACCACCACCAGGGCGGCAAAACCCACGATCGAGAGCGCAACGCCGATCCAGGTCACGATGCGCAGCGGCAGCGTCCCGTAACCGGTGACCATATTCCAGGTATGCCGCATGAGCCGGCTGAAGGTGTAGGCGGAGGTACCGATCGCCCGTTGGTCCATCCGCACGGGCACAGCACGGACCGAGGTCGTGGCCCAGGACAAAACGACATCGAGCGAGACAAAGGGGTCATCGACCTGGCTCCAACCGTCCCGCAACTCGCGACGGAAGGCGCGGAAGGCACTGACATGCCCGGCATTCTCGACACCGGAAGCGGCCAGCCCCGCCTTCACCATCCGCGAGGCCGCCGAGCGCGCGATGCCGTGCTCCTCCACCTCTGCCACGCCATAGACGAGGTCGACGTCAGGATCCGCCAAAGGGGCGATCAATGTGCTGATCTGGTCAGGGCGATGCTGCAGGTCATCATCCATCGTCACCACGATGGGGAAACGCGCCCGGGCGATCCCCGCCATGAGCGCATTGTGTTGGCCATAGTTGCGACGCAGGACCACGGCCCGCACGCGCTCCGGATCGGCCGCGGCCAGCTGGCGGGCAACCTCGGCCGTGCCATCGGGCGAGCCGTCGACCACCAGGATGATCTCGTACTGAGCGCACAAACTCCCGAGCTGCTGATGCAACTGCTCGACCAGCAACGGCAGGGTGGCCTGCGAGCGATAGCACGGGGTGACGACGGAGAGCCGGATCTCGGGCACGCCACTCCTCGATGACAGCAGCCGGGGCAGGTTGAACTGTGGCTCACGGTAGCATCGGGCCGTGCTTCGACGGCGCCTGTCCGGCCTCTCCCTGCTGGCCCTGGCGGTGGCCTCACTCGCCCTCCATGGCGTGGCCTGGTGGGCCGCCGACCGGGGGTTGGAGCGCATGGACGAGTCGTATGTCGCGATGCTGGTCGCGCACCCGCAGGACAGTCTGGTCGGCGGCGAGGTCTACCTCTTTGGTTTCGTGCTGCATCCGATCGCCCAGCTCACCGGCAACGACCTCGCCGCCAACCGGCGGATCTCGCTGACCATCACAGCCGTGCTGCTGATGCTCACCTCGTATGCCGCCCTGCGCCTGGTCCGTCGCCTGGCCGAACGTCCCGGCGGCCGAGGCAAGGATGCCCTCAGCGCGCTGGCTGTCGCCGGCACCGGGCTCCTGCTCGTCGCCTTCGTCACCTCAGGGCCGGGATACAACTCGCTCGCCTTTAACGCCCTGACCCTGCTGCTGCTGGCTTTGGTGATGGTCGCCTCGGCATCACCGCGCGCGCGGGCTGCTGGGGCCGTGCTCATCGGTGTCGCCGGCTGGCTCACCTTCACGGCCAAGCCGCCCACCGCGGCCGGGGCCGCGCTGCTGGCCGTGCTCGCGCTGATTGGACTTCGCCGCCTGTCTCTGGCCACCCTGGGCTGGGCATCCCTGGGAGTGCTGGCTTCGGCGGCCGCGACGCTGGCCGCGATGGGGCTCGGGCCGGCGGGCCTGGTGAGCTACCTGGAACGCGGCCTGGAGCACCTGAAACTGCTGCGCAGCCATTCCTCGACCCTGACCTTGCTGGGGTTGACCGGGCCGCCCACCGACCGCTTCCTCGCCATCGGGCTGCTGCCCCTGGGGATCGCGGTCCTCGCCCTGGTGCTGATCAATCGTCGCGCGGGCTCGGGCCGGGCCGGGCTCATCGCTGCGGTGGGGGTCGTCCTACTGCTCCTCACCGGTGCGGGAGTCTGGGCCCTGTTGACCCAGGAAGCGACGCTGCGCTCCTTCGGTTTGCGCGGCTTGGCCATCGGGATGGGCATCCTGCCGGTTGCCCTCCTCGCGCTCGGTTGGCCTCGGCGGCCGGTTGATGCCGATCGAGCGCCAGTGGCCGGACGCCGCGAGATCCGAACGCTGATCGCGCTCTGCCTGGCGCTGCCCTATGTCTACGCGCTCTTCACCAATGCCTCGTTCTGGTCGGCGATGCCGCACGCGGCGGCTTTCTGGACCCTCGCCGGGGTGCTGGCGGCGCTCTCGCGTCACGATCTGAGCCCACAGGCGTCGCGCGCCACTGCGGCCGTGGTGCTCGCCTGCTCGCTGGCCATCACGATGATCCTCACCTCGGCCAGCCTGCATCGCCGCTTCGGCGAACCCCCGGCCAGCGCCAACACCGTGGCCGTCCCGGTTGCGGGCGGCAGCCTGTTGATGACACCGCAGCGGGCCGCGGTCGCCCAGCAGATCGAGGCGCTGCGTCGTGCTGAGGGGATCACGCGCGAGACCCCCATCATCGACCTGACCGGAACCGGCGCCGGCTATGTGCTGCAGTTGGGTGGGCGACCCCTGGGCCGGGCCTTCCTCATCGGCGCCTTCGAGGGCGGTGCGGACGCGGCCCGATACTCGCTGGGCTTGGAGAGTTGCCGGGACCGGGCCGCGGCCTATCTCCTGTATGCGCCCGACTCTCGTTGGTCGACGGCGGCCGGCTTCCTCGACGCCTCCGGGCTCGACGCGGGCGCCGACTATGTCACGGCCGGCGCCTTCACCGATGTGACCCCGGCGGGCACCATGGCGATCTCGCTGATGAGGCCCACCCCCTCGGTGGGGCGAATCTTGGGGTGTTCCTAGGGTCTAGCGCTCACCGAAGGTGACATGCCGATGGCTGAGGAAGGAACCGACGGCCGCCACCAGCATCACGGTGCCTTGGGCGAGGACCGGATGCCAGCCCCCGAGTTCAACAAGCAAGGGCGTGCCCACCAGGCCGATGGCGGCGCCCGAGAACCAGACGACGACAAAACGCCAGAGGTCGCTGGGCCACGGGTTGCTCGACCCGAAGACCCAACGCCGGTAGGCGGGGAAGGCCAGCGCGATGGTCATCACATGGGCGGCCGCCATCGCCCAGCCATAGTGCAGTCCTCGAGCCACGCCGATCGCCATCGCGAGCAGGTAGAACCCCTGCGCAGCCCCCGCGACCAGGAGATAACGCACCTCCGCGCGCTCTAGGACTGCCCTCACGAGTGCAGGATAGGCGCCTGCGCGTGGGCTTACAGGTTGCCGCGGCGCTCCTGCTCGCGCTCGATCGACTCAAAGAGCGCCTTGAAGTTGCCCTTGCCGAAGCCCAGTGAGCCGTGCCGCTCGATGATCTCGAAGAAGACGGTCGGGCGGTCTCCCAGTGGCTTGGTGAAGATCTGCAGCAAGTAGCCGTCCTCATCCCGATCCACCAGGATGCGGCGCTTCTTGAGTTCCTCGATGGGCACCCGCACCTGACCGATCCGGGCCCGCAACTCGGGGTCGTCGTAGTAGGCGTCGGGGGTGTCGAGGAACTCCACGCCCTCCTTCACCAACTCATCGACCGTGCGCAGGATGTCATTGGTCGCCAACGCCAGGTGCTGTGCTCCAGGGCCGACGTAGAAGTCGAGGTATTCATCGATCTGGCTACGCCGCTTGGCGACCGCCGGCTCGTTGAGCGGAAACTTCACCCGGTGGTTGCCATTGGCGACCACCTTGGACATCAGCGCGGAGTAGTCGGTAGCGATGTCATCGCCGATGAACTCCGCCATATTCACAAAGCCCATGACCCGGTTGTAGAAGGCGACCCATTCATCCATCTTGCCGAGTTCGACATTGCCGACGACGTGATCGAGGGCCTGGAAGAGTCGATTGGGCGCACCATCTCGCTTGACATAGCTCGAGGTGGCCGGGACATACCCAGGCACGTGCGGTCCGGCATACGTCTGCCCGTCGACAACCCGCTGAACCAAGGTATGCCGGGTCTCGCCATAGGTCGCGATGCACGCCAAGCGGACCTTGCCGAACTCGTCCTCGATGGTGTGCGGAGCCTCCAGGATGCGGGCTCCGACGGCCTTCGCCTGCGCGATGCACTGGTCGACATCGGGGACCTCAAGGCCGATGTCGAGGACGCCATCGCCGTGCTTGGCGTGGTGAGCAATCAGCGGGCTATCGGGGCTGACGGCTCCCTTGAGGACGAACTTGATCGATCCAGACTTCAGCACGAAAGCCTTGTGGTCTCGCGTGCCATGCTCGGGCCCGGTGTAGGCGATCAACTCCATGCCCCACACGCTTTGGTAGTAGTGCGCGGCCTGGGTGGCATTGCCCACGATGAACACCACGGCGTCCCAGCCGGTCACCGGGAAGGGGTCGGCGGAGGCGTCATAGTCGACCAGCCCGACGAGCTCCTTGAGGCGCTGCAGATCCAAACCCGCGTCCCGCTCCTGATCGGTCAGAGAGATCGCGCTGTCCTGGGGTGTCCTGGTCTCGCTCATGAGCCCAGGGTGACCACGATCACCGCGGTGTGCAACTGTTCCAATTGTTCAAGGACAGATTGTCCAGTCTGTATGCCGCTGAGGTGGTCAGGGTGGACACTATGACCATGCCTCCCTCCTCAGCCCTGGACTCCTTGGACGCCCGTATCGTGGCCCTGTTCTCCGCTGAGCCGCAGGTGGGGGTGCTGGCCGCCTCGCGGCGCCTGGGTGTGGCCAGGGGTACCGTCCAAGCCCGCCTGGATCGGCTTGAGGCTCGGGGGGTGATTCGCAGTTGGGCCCCCCAGGTGGACCCGGCCGCGATCGGGTATGCCGTGACCGCCTTCTGCACCCTGGAGATCCGTCAGGGTCAAGGTCACGCTGCGGTGACCGCGCACCTGCGGGTGATTCCCGAGGTGCTCGAGGCACACACCATCACCGGCACAGGCGATCTCCTGGTCCGAGTGGTGGCCCGGGACAATGCTGACCTGCAGCGCGTGCTCGACGCGATCATCGACGATCACCACGTCTTGCGCGCGCACACGGCCATCGCTCTTGCGGAGCGGATCGCCTACCGCAGCGGGCCGCTGGTCCAGGCCACCGCCCGTCCGGCGCTCTAGCGACCCGTGGTCACCGGCGGCCCACGAACCAGCGGCGAATGCGCTCGATCCGCTCGGCGACCTGCTCCCCAGTGGCCGTGGCTAGCTCAGGACCACCACAGGCACGACGCAGGTCGAGATGGATGGTGGCGTGCGAGGACCCAGTCTTTCGGGCGTAGGCCGCGACCAGTCGGTTGAGTTCCTTGCGTTGGGCTGCCAGCGCACGGTGAGCCGACACGGGAGTGCTACCCCCGCGTGGCCGTGAGGCGGCCTGTCGGGATTGGTGCTCGTGGAGCAGCACCGCAACCTGGTCGGGCTCGAGCAAGCCCGGCAGGCCAAGGTAGTCCTGCTCCTCCTGCGAACCCACGGCAGCATGCAGGCCGAACTGTTGGGCGTCAAAGAGCACGTGGTCGAAATGCGCCTCCGACTCCAGCGCCTCGAAGCCGTTCTCCTCCAGGCCGACCGTGTCCGCCTCCCGACCAGCCTGCGAGATCAGGCTCTCCTCCTCGGCCCACAGTGACGCCTCCGCCTCCGCGTCCTGGGGACGGTTCAGGGCGTGATCCCGCTCCTCCTCCAGGGCCGAGGCGTGCGCCAGGATGAGCGGCACCGAGGGCAGGAAGACCGAGGCGGTCTCCCCCCGACGCCTGGCTCGCACGAATCGCCCCACCGCCTGGGCAAAGAACAGCGGCGTCTGCGTACTCGTCGCGTACACCCCCACGGCCAGACGAGGCACATCGACACCCTCGGACACCATCCGCACGGCGACCATCCATCTGGCCGTGCCCTGGGCATACTCCTCGATCCGCGAGCTGGCGCCGGCATCATCGGAGAGCACGACGGTCGGCGGCTCCCCCGTGATGCCCTGCAGGATGCGCGCATAGGCGCGCGCTTGGGTCTGGTTGGACGCGATCACCAATCCCCCGGCGTCCGCCACGTGCCGCCGGACCTCGGTCAGTCGGGTATCCGCGGCCGCAAGAACCGAGGGCACCCACTCGCCCTTGGGGTCCAAGGCGGTTCGCCAGGCCTGGGCAGTCTGGTCCTTGGTCATCGGCTCACCGAGGCGGGCGGCGATCTCGTCGCCGGCGCGCGTCCGCCACCGCATGGCGCCGCCATAGGCGAGGAAGAGCACCGGTCGCACCACGCCATCGGCCAGGGCTTCGGCATACCCGTAGGAGTAGTCGCTCGCCGAACGCAGAATGCCGTCGGACCCCATTTCGTAGCGCACGAAGGGGATCGGATGGGTGTCGGAGCGGAACGGGGTGCCGGTCAGTGATAGCCGACGCACCGCGCCAGCAAAGGCCTCGCGGATGCCGTCGCCCCAGGACCGGGAGTCGCCACCATGGTGAATCTCGTCCAGGATCACCAGCGTGGGAGTGCCCTGTGTCCGACGCCGGTGCACGTCGGGTCGGGCAGCCACCTGTGCGTAGGTGAGGGCGACCCCATCGAAATCGGCCGATTGCGAGCCGACCGAGTTCGAGAATGCCGGGTTGAGGTGGATGCCGACACGGGCGGCGGCATCCGACCACTGCAGCTTGAGGTGCTCGGTCGGCGCGACCACCGTGATCGCCTCGACCTGGCCAGCCTGGAGCAACTCGGCAGCCACCCGAAGCGCGAAGGTCGTCTTCCCCGCGCCCGGGGTCGCCACCGCCAGGAAGTCGGCGCGCTCGGTGGCGCGGTAAGCGGCCAGAGCCGCCTCTTGCCAGGCGCGCAGCCGTCCGGCGGTGCCCCAGGCCGCCCGCTCGGGGAAGGCGGGTGAGAGGTGATGGGCGGCACTAGTACTCATGGGCGGCGTTCACCGTAACCCACCCGACGGCCAGCTCAGCGGACCCGACGCCTGACGACGTGGCGGCTCCCCTTGAGGCGGCCGCCGGGGTCAGATCCTCACAGGTTGCGATAGGCGAGGAAGGCCGCCTGCATCCGCGCGGCCTGGCCAGCGGTGAACCGGTCCATGCAGATGTCGTCGGTGTAGTCCATGAAGTTCTTGATCGGATCCGAGCCCGAACTGCTGCAGGTATTGCGTCCGACGGGACAGCCAAAGGCCGCCGACGCCTCGGCCGGCGTGTCACTGACGAAGTCGCCATTGCCTGCGCAGCCGCCTTGGAAGGTGTGGTAGAGGTTCAGCCAGTGGCCGACCTCGTGGGTGGCGGTGTCACCGAGGTTGTAGGGCGCGGCCGTGCCACCCGGCAAAGACTGGTCGAGCACGACCACCCCGTCATAACTGTCGTAGGTCGACTTCGGGAAGGTCGCCCAGCCCAGGAGACCACCGCTGAGATTGGCGGTGTACAGATTCAGGTCGCCCATGGTGCCCTTGCGCAGCGCCTTCTTCATATCCTTCTCGGCCGTGGAGCCGCTGCGCAGGGCGGTGTACCAGGTCGATTTCACGGTGGTCTCGCTGCCGGCCAGTCGGAAGGAGAATCCGCGGCCCGCGTAGGCGCCATTGAGCACGGAGATCTGCTGGTTGATCCGCGTGGCCGAGATCTTGCCCTTGGTCCCGTCGCTGATGACGTGGACGTACACATCGATCACCACGGGAGTGAAGGCGGCGGCGGCCGTGGTCGCCGACACGGCCCGGCCCTGGCCATCGCGGCTCAGGCCCTTGGCGGCGAGGGCCCGATTGAGGGCTTCTTCATTTGCTGCGGCCTGAACGGCAGTCAGCTCATTGGGGTCCTTGGCTCCGGCGCCCACGCGCCCGGGTCCCGGTGTGAAGCAGGTGGTGGGGCGGAGGCCGTCGCCGGCCAAGGTTTGTGCCGACGCTGGCGCGGCAGCAAGGGCGAGGCCGGAGATTCCGAGCGCCAGGCATGCAAAAGCGCTGGTGAGGCGTGTAGACATGGGGTGACCTTTCAGGAGCGTGTGCCGGGGCAGGGGTTTCCGGCAACACATTCACGCTAAGGCGAGTCACACCAACGCAGGGTCTTGCGTTGTCTAGGAATCGGTAAAGAAGGCCGGCTGGGCGCCAGACTTAAATCAGTCCTCGCCGTCGGCGGGTGGACGCAGGCCTTCGTAGATCTCTTGACACGTGGGGCAGACCGGGAACTTCTTCGGATCGCGGCCGGGCACCCAGACCTTGCCGCACAGAGCCACGACGGGCTCGCCACTGAGTGCGCTCTCCAGGATCTTCTCCTTGCGCACATAGTGCGAGAACCGTTCGTGGTCACCGGGTTCGACTGGGGAAGTCACCGGTTCGGTGCGTTCGAGCACGCTGGTCCCGCCGGCAGGTGCTCCGGGGGCGGTCGGCTCATCCAGGGAGTTGACCAGGTCCAGTTGGGAGGTCAGGCGCATGCGGTCAGCCTACGCGGATGTCAATTGAGCGAGGGGTCCGCGGGATACCAGGCAAGCCAAGACAGGCGACCCGGCTGACGAGCCAGCACCATGGACCAGAGGGTGTCGGGCTCGCCACCGAAGGCGTCCTCCGGGTGGTAGTCGACGACGACCCAACTCCCGCTCGAGATCTCGTCGTCGAGTTGTCCGGCCGACCATCCGGCATACCCGACGAAGATCCGCAAGGCGCTCACCGCCGCCAGGCTTGTCGCTGGGTCGGAGTCCAAGTCGATCACGCCGGTGCCATCAAAGAGTCGCCGAATGCCCGGATGACTTCGCTGACCCCAGACCTGAACCAGGCCGAGAGCGGTGTCCAGACCGACCGGCCCGCCCTGGAACAGGGTGTCGGCGGAGTGCGCCGACGCGCCCCAGCCAGGCAGGACCGATTCGATCTCGGCGTCGACTGGCTTGTTCAGAACCACGCCTTGAGCGCCGTCGTCATCGTGGTGCAGCACCAGGACGACGCTGCGGTAGAACACTCCGTCCTCGATCTGCGGGGTCGCGACGAGGAGTCGGCCGGTGGCGTATGCCGTGCTCACCCGTCCATTCTGCCGCGCCACTCGCGCGGGCGGTCGCCCTCGCGGTCGCGTCGGGGGCGCATCGGTCGACGTCCGCCGCCGGAGCCGGGGCCACCCGCGCGATGACGACTGCGGCCGCGCACAGGCGCCTCGAGCAGCGGCTTCCACTCCGACTCGGGAACCGGAGTCCCCGAGTACGGCTGTCCGCCTAGCCCGAGCACGGTGGCGTCGCCAGCGGAAACCCGCGCAATCTGCGCCTCCGCGCCGGATGCTTCGATCAGGCGCATCACCATCTTCTTCTGGTGCGGCAGGGCGAGCATGACGACCATCCCCTCCTCGCCGGCGCGGGCGGTGCGACCGGCGCGGTGCAGATAGTCCTTGTGGTCACGTGGCGGGTCGACCTGAAGCACCAGGCCGATGTCGTCGACGTGAATGCCGCGAGCCGCCACATCCGTGGCAACCAGCACCGGAATGGAGTTGTCGCGGAAGGCACCGAGAACGCGGTTACGGACGGCTTGGGAGAGCCCACCGTGTAGAGCGGCCGCCAGGACACCGCGATCGCGCAGTTCACCAGCGATTCGATCGGCACCAAGCTGGGTGCGGGCGAAGATGATCACCCGGCCGGGACGACCTGCGAGCTGAGCCGTCAGTGCCTTCTTGTCCTGGGGATCAATGAGCAGGACGTGGTGGCTCATGGTGGTGACCGCGGCCTGGGCGTCGTCGACCTCATGCGCGACCGGGTCGCTCAAGTAGCGCTCCACCAGGGTGTCGATGCCCCGGTCAAGGGTCGCCGAGAAGAGCAGCCGCTGCCCACCTGCGGGCACCGCATCGAGGATGGCGGTGACCTCGGGCAGGAAGCCCATGTCAGCCATGTGGTCGGCCTCGTCCAGGATGGCGATCTCGACGTTGTCCAGGAGGACCGCGCCGCGCTCCATGAGGTCGGCCAGCCGACCGGGCGTGGCGATGAGCAGGTCGATGCCCTTGTCGAGAGCCTTGATCTGCGGTTCGTAGGACAGCCCGCCCGCCACCAACTTGTGCCGCAGACCGGCGACATGGATGAACGGCTCAAGCGCATCGCTGACCTGCATGGCCAGTTCACGCGTCGGAACCAGGATCAGCACCCGGGGGCGGCGCGAAGTGCGGGCGCGGGGCACACTCAGGAGGCGGGCGATCGTGGGGAGGCCGAAGGCCAGGGTCTTACCCGACCCGGTCCGACCACGGCCCAAGACATCGCGTCCTCCGAGGGCGTCCGGAATGGTCGCGGCCTGGATGGGGAAGGGCTCGGTGATGCCATCGCGAGCGAGGCGTTCGACGACGACCTCAGGCAGGCCGAGGGCGGCGAAGCCATTGTCCGCGGTAACCGCGGCCGGCCCACCCTTCCCGGTGCTGCGGTATGCCGTCCAGGTGTCGGCCTCGGCTCGCTCGGCCTCGGCCTCTTCAAAGGTGCGCGGCGGCACGGCGTGCCGTCCCTCGTGACGGTCGCGGCGCACTGGGTCGGCCACGCGGGGGCCGCGCTCGGGCCAGTCGCGTCGCTCGGGTCGGTGGCTGCGCGGGCGGTTCCAGGACTCGCGCCGCTCACTGCGCTCGTACCGATCAGTGCGGTCATTGCGCTGGTACCGATCCGTGCGCTCGGGGCGCTCGAAACGCGACGACCCCTGCGAACGGCCACCAAACTCACGGCGCTCACCACGCTCGGGACGCTCACCACGTGCCGGACGGCCACTGCGCTCGTACCGGTCCTCACGGTCACTGCGCTCGTACCGGTCATTACGGTCACCGCGCTCGAAACGCGACGACCCCTGCGAACGGCCACCAAACTCGCGGCGCTCACCACGCTCGGGACGCTCACTACGTGCCGGACGGTCGCTGCGCTCGTACCGGTCATTGCGGTCGCCGCGCTCGTAACGGTCTCCACGGTCGTAGCGCTCGCTGCGCTCGTACCGATCATTACGGTCACCGCGCTCGAAGCGCTCCGGGCGCTCGCGCCGCTCAGGCCGACCGCCGGCGGTGCTGCGAGTGCGGGGCGAACCGCCCTCCCCGGCTACTGGCCGCGGCGCTTGGCCGCGGTGGAAGGGCTTCTTCCCACCCGTGGTTGGCCCCTTGCGAGCTTGGGCCTTCTGGGCAGTGGTCCAGCGCGCTTTCTTGGGCGCCGAAGAATTCTTGGGCATGACTACTCGTTTCCACGTCTATGCGTGATGGGGCGTCTTAGCCCCTCTCACGACTCACGCGAAACACTCGGCGGTCACACTACTGGGCTAGGCGGCTCGATCTGCGGCCGCTCGACGGCGAACAATCAAGATTACCAGCACTGCGACCCCCACTCCGACCAGGTCGGCCACGACGTCGCCAATATCACCCGAGCGGCCCTGGACAAAGAACCGCTGGATCAGCTCACTGACTGGTGCGTGCACGGCCGCGATCACGGCAGCAAGCTGCAGTCGACCGAAGGCAAGCACAGCCAGCATGACCGGCATGGCGAAGATGGTGATGTGGACGACCTTGTCGGCATACGGGAACGGCGAAGACCCACCAAGGTTCGGCGTGTAGAGCACCTTGAGTTGAATCACCACCGAGGCCAGGAAGGCGGCCAGCGCGAGGGTCCGCCCCCAGGTCTCCAATGCGCCACTACGGGTTCCGCTAGCCACGCTGATGACGATACGACGCCCGTACTCCTACAGTGGGCCCTTACCAGCCCACCGACAGGAGTTCTCCCTTGGCCCATCACGTAGATGTCGTCGGCACCGGCGCCGCCAGCGCCACCCCGGATGTCGTGGTCCTCGAGACCCGCTTCTCCTGCGACGGGCGGGATGTCGCTTCGGCGTTATCGGCCTGCACCGACGCGGTCACCGCGGCCATCGCTGCCGCGGTCGAGCACCAGGTCGGCGACCATGACCGAGCCAGCACCGGGATCGGCGTGAACCAGCGCTGGGATAACACCGGCGCAAAGATCGCCGGCTACACGGCATTCCACACGCTGCGCTTCGCGGTGCGCGATCAGAGCAAGGTCGGGCCCCTGATCGCGGCGCTGGCCAAGGTCACCGGCAACGCCTTCGGCCTGGACAATGTCTCGCTTCGCGTCTCCGACCCCGCGCCCCTGGCCAAGCAGGCCCGAGAGGCCGCCATGGCAGATGCCCGGGCCAAGGCCGGTGAGTATGCCGCTCATGCCGGACGCGCCCTGGGTCAGGTTGTGCGGGTGAGCGAGGAGGGCGGCGCCTTCCCCATGCCCAAGGTCCTCGGGGGCGCGCGGGCCATGGCGATGGCTGAGAGTGCCATGCCGGTGGAGGCTGGCGAGTCCACCATCACCAGTTCGGTCCGCGTCCGATTCGCCCTGGACTGAGGAGGAGAGATCATGTCGTGGATCGACGCCCTTGGCTGGTTCGGCTCAGCACTCTTGGTCTTCTCGCTGCTTCAGGCCCGAATGCTCCGACTCCGGGTGCTCAATACGATCGCCTGCCTCATCCTCATCGTGTTCAACGCGGTGCTTGCCGTCTGGCCGATGGTGGCGATGAACGCCGTGCTCGCGATCATCAACGTCTGGTTCATCGTCAAGATGCTCCGTGAGTCCGATGACACCGGCGCGTACACCGTGCTCCAGGTCCCCGATGATGACGTCTACTTGCGGCATTTCCTGCAGGTGCACGCCACCGATATCGCGACCTTCTTCCCCAGGTATGCCGCCGGCGCCGACCCTCAGCGATCGGCCCTGCTCGTCCAGCACGGCGACGAGACGGCTGGGGTGGTAATAGTCCGCGATACGGGCGATGGCACTGCCTACGTCGAGTTGGATTACGTCACCCCTCGCTTCCGGGATTTGGCGCCCGGCAAGTATGTGTTCCGCACCTCGAATATCCTCCGCGACAAGGGCTTTCGTCGGGTCCTCACGCCGCCAGGAATGGTCAAGCCGTACTACGAAGGATTGGGTTTCACGCCCGTTGGCGACCAGTGGGAGCTTTCGCTGTCGTGAGACGACGAAGGTCGTCTGTCCTGCCCGGGGCTAGGCTGAATTGACCCACTCAGTCCCACAGAAGAGGCCCACGCATGTCCCCCCTGGTCCACGACTTCAGCACCGGCTCCATGGATCAGAAGGACTTGCTCGGCGGCAAGGGTGCCAACCTCGCTGAGATGACCCGATTGGGCATCCCCGTGCCCCCGGGATTCACCATCACTACCGAAGCATGCCGCGCGTACCTCGCCAGCGGCGAGATGCCCGCTGGACTGGACGAGGAGATCACCGCGCACCTTGCGTCGCTCGAGTCCGCGGCCGGCAAGAAACTGGGTGACCGCGAGAACCCGCTCCTGGTCTCGGTGCGCAGCGGTGCCAAGTTCTCGATGCCCGGGATGATGGAGACCGTCCTCAACATCGGCCTCAATGACGCCTCCGTGCACGGCCTCGCCGAGCGGACCGGCAACGCCCGCTTCGCATGGGACTCGTACCGGCGGCTGATCCAGATGTACGGCAAGACCGTGCTGGACCTGGACAGCGAGCATTTCGAAGAGGCCATGGACGCGATCAAGAAGGCCAAGGGGGTCAGCGGTGACCTTGACCTCGACGCGGCCGACTTGGAGCAATTGGTCGGCGCCTACCAGGCAATCATCGAGGCCGACACGGGCGCGCCTTTCCCGCAGGACCCGCACGAGCAACTCCTCGGCGCGGTCGTCGCAGTCTTTACCTCCTGGAACTCCGATCGCGCAGTGCTCTACCGCCGCCGCGAACGCATCCCCGCGGACCTGGGCACGGCCGTCAATGTGCAGATGATGGCCTTCGGCAACACCGGCTTGACCAGCGGATCAGGGGTGGCCTTCACCCGCAACCCGTCTACCGGCGAGACGGGCATCTATGGCGACTACCTGCAGAACGCGCAGGGCGAGGATGTCGTGGCCGGCATTCGCAACACTCTGTCCTTGGCGGATCTCGAGCAGATCGACAAGACGAGCTTCGATCAGCTCGTGGACATCATGGCGCGACTTGAGGCGCACTACAGCGACATGTGTGACATCGAGTTCACCGTCGAAAATGGGCAGCTCTACATGCTGCAAACCCGCGTCGGGAAGCGCACTGCTGAGGCGGCATTCCGGATCGCGGTGGATCTGCTCGACGAGGGCGTGATCTCCGAGGACGAAGCGCTCGCGCGCGTCACCGGCGACCAACTCGCCCAGTTGATGTTCCCGCACTTCGACCACAGTGGGGCCCGGACCCCGATGGCTGTCGGGATGAGCGCCTCCCCCGGCGCCGCCGTCGGCCAGGCCGTCTTCGACTCCGCCACCGCGGTTGCGCTGGCAGAGGAGGGCACCCCGGTCATCCTCGTGCGCCGCGAGACCAACCCCGATGACTTGCATGGCATGGTCGCGGCGGCCGGCATCTTGACCTCCCGCGGCGGCAAGACCTCACACGCGGCCGTGGTCGCTCGAGGCATGGGTCGCACCTGCGTCTGTGGCGCGGAGTCGATCGATGTCGACACCAAGGCCAAGCAGTTCGTCGCCCCCGATGGCACCATCGTGCGGGAGGGCGACACCATCTCCATCGACGGCTCGTCGGGCGAAATCTTCGCGGGCGAGGTGGCCGTGACCGCTTCCCCCGTCGTCCAGTACTTCGAGGGCACCATGAGCGTCGAGCAGGGTGGCCCCTTGGTCGCGGCCGTGGACCGCCTCATGCGCGTCGCCGACGCCCGTCGCCGACTCCAGGTTCGCGCGAATGCCGACAACGCCGAGGACGCGTCGCGCGCAAGGCGGTTCGGCGCGCAGGGCATCGGTCTCTGCCGAACCGAGCACATGTTCCTTGGTGAGCGCCGCGAGCTGGTGGAGCGCCTCATCCTCGCCGAGACCCAGGAGCAGCGCGACGAGGTCTTCGCTGAGTTGCTCCCGCTCCAGCGGGCCGACTTCGTGGAGATCTTCGAGGCCATGGAGAGCCTGCCCGTGACCATTCGCCTGCTGGACCCGCCGCTGCACGAGTTCCTGCCGGATCTCACCGAGCTCTCGGTCAAGGTCGCGTTGGCCGAAGCCCGTGGCCAGGCGGTGGACAAGGATGAGCGTCTGCTCGTTGCCGTTCACCGGTTGCACGAGCAAAACCCCATGCTCGGCCTACGTGGTGTCCGCCTGGGCATCGCCATCCCGGGGCTCTTCGAAATGCAATCTCAGGCCATCTTGGAGGCGGCCGCGATCGTGACCGAGGGTGGCCACTCGGCTCGCCCGGAGATCATGGTCCCGCTGGTGGGCTCGGTGGAGGAGTTGCGCAATATCCGCCAGGAGATTGACGCCGCCGCTCACGAGGCCCGCGTCAAGCACTCGGTACACCTGGACCACCTCGTCGGCACGATGATCGAGCTGCCGCGGGCGGCCCTGACCGCCGGGGAGATCGCCGAGGCCGCGGACTTCTTCTCCTTTGGCACCAATGACCTCACTCAGACCACGTGGGGCTTCTCTCGTGACGACGTGGAGTCGAGCTTCTTCTCGCGCTACATGGAGGCCGGCATCCTGGGTGTGTCCCCCTTCGAGACCATCGACCGGGTTGGTGTCGGGCGGTTGGTGCGGATCGGCACCGACGAGGGCCGGCGCACCAAGCCGGGTCTGAAGGTCGGCGTCTGCGGCGAGCATGGCGGTGACCCCGATTCGGTGCACTTCTTTGAGGAGCGGGGACTGGACTACGTCTCGTGTTCGCCCTTCCGCGTGCCGGTGGCTCGGCTGGAGGCGGGGCGGGCCGTCGTGGCGGCCAGCAGCGATACTCGCTGAGGGCGTCAGGCGGTCTTCGCCGGGGCCCGCTTCAGAGTGATCTGCACTCGATGGGCGGTGATCACTGCGACCACCCAGCCCAGGCCCAGCAGCCAGCCTGCGACGACATCGGTGAGCCAGTGATGCCCGAGGAAGACTCGTGACAGCCCCATCGCGATGACGAAGGTCGCCGCGAGAGTCACGGTGATCACGCGTGCCCACCGCGAACTCCATCGCAGGAGCAGCAGGTAGGTCGCCATACCGATGATCACGGTCGCGTTCAGGGTGTGGCCGCTGGGGAAGGATGCCGAGCTCTCATAGGGCGGTACGGCCAGCGATCGCGGTGGGCGCGCCCGGCCGATGAGGTCCTTACCCACGATGGTCAGGCCGATCGAGCCCAGGGCGGCGACGCCCATGAGGATCACCGGAGTCCACTTCCGCCAACTGAGCGCCAGGGCGAGCGTGACCACCAGGGCAAGGATCGGCATACCCACCTTGCCGCCGATATCGGTGAAATCGGTGACCCGAGCATCCAGCGTCGGCGAACGATGGGCTACCGCTGCGTCGAGGGCCGGTTGATCGAAGGCGGCCACCCCATCGCGCTGGACGACGGCTTCGTACACCTCTCCAGCCGCGGCATTCAGAGCGAGCACCAGGAGCCCTCCCAGGAGCACGGTCACCACCAGAGCGGCATTGGCCACGGACCACCGCCCCCAGTGCTGCACTCTGGCCGGGGCGTGCTCGACCAGATTCACGATGGTGTCCCGCACCCACCTACCCGGACGGGTGTGCCATTGGGCAAGGTCGCGGTTGCCGATCCGCTCGTCCTCGGGGACCTCCGCAACGGGAAGTTCCGGGAGATCCCGCGGATCCCAGCCAACCGGCAGCCCGTCGTCCGCGGGGGCGGCGTCCTGCGACGCTGGGTGAGAGGGCGGCACCATGGCTGAATTGAATCAAACTCTGGTCTCGATCAGACTGCCGCCATGCATCGTGCGCTCGCTAGCCTCCGGGGTCGCGTCCCCAGTTGGGACTCGATCAGCCAAGACCCCGCCCGCCTGAGGAGGGTCATCAATCTCTGGCCCCCGCATGCGGCTGCCGGGATCAGGGTCACGATGATCGCGGCAGACTGGAGCAGGGTCGAGAGCGAACTCCGGCTGCGGCCTTGGACTGCCAACTATGTGGGCACCCAGTTCGGCGGATCGCTCTTCTCGATGACTGATCCGTGGTGGATGATCATGCTGCTCAATCGCCTGGGCAAGGGCTACATCGTGTGGGACAAGGCCGCGGAAATCGACTTCGTCGCGCCTGGCCGAGGGACCGTGCGGGCGGTCTTCTCGCTGCCGGACAGCGTGGTCGAAGAGGTCCGGGAACAGGCGTCCGATGGCAAACCGGTGCTTCGCTGGTTCGAGGTGAGCGTCCTGGACGCGGATGGCACGCTCGTGAGTCGGGTACGCAAGCAGGTGTACATCCGCCGCAAGCCGTGACCTGATCAGCGTGGGAGTGCCGCATGTGGTGGAGGTGGCGGGAATCGAACCCGCGTCCACTGACGGGAAACCAGGACTTCTCCGGGTGCAGTGCGCTAAGGAGTTCCTCGGCCCCAGGGCTCGCGCGCACACGTCCCCTGACAGGCCCAGTCGAGGAAGAGTCCCGCGCATCGTCCCGACACCGATACGCAGCAAGATCTCTAGATGACGCTGGTGACTATGCCGAGATCACGCATAGGCCAACGGACTTCGGGCTCGCTCAGGCGGCGAGGGCGAAGTCGGTGCGCTTGGAATTGGCACCTATTGGTGTGCACAGGACATTTACGAGTTGACTGTGCATTCTCGACCCGCTTCTCCTGGCCAGCCGACCAATGTCGAAACCGATCACCCCCATGAGGGGGGCACTCCCACGCTGTTCAGTTGACTCGGGCGACGCCTACGCCGCCCGAAGCTCCAGTATGCCCTTGGTTGACGGCGCGCTTCCACCCACCCCACACCGGCGCCTTCACCGTCCGCTACGCTCCCGCCTGGGGGGTGACTCGATGCCCCCAGATCACCGAAGAGGGAGCCATGTCGACCACGCCCGAAAACACCCCCGAGTCCGTGCTGCCTGAGGGCACCCCCGAGGCAGTCCTGCCGGAGGCTTCCCCCGAGGCCGTCCTGCCGCAGGCCACCCCCGAGGCAATCCTGCCGGACAGCGTCCCCGACGCCTCGCTGCCCACCGAGATTCCGCCGCCTCCGGCAGCGGCCGCGCCCGCGGACATCCCCCCGCCGCCCGGCCGTGGGCCGGCGAAGGCCCCCAGCAAGGTGCTGCAGATCGCCAAGGCCGTGATCGTGCCGCTGCTCATCGTGGCTGCCTTCTTCATCTGGCGCGGCCAGGGCGTTGGTGCGGCGGATGTGGGCGACTGCGTCAACATCAAGCTCGGCAGCGGCAACGCGGTTGAGAGCGTGGACACGGTCAAGTGCGATGACGCCAACGCCGGTTACAAGGTCGTCGGCAAGGTCACGAATATCAGCAAGTCGGATTTCGACGGCGACACCACGGGGACAACCTGCAAGGACTACCCCAGCGCCACCTCATGGCTATGGGAGGGCAGCGACAACGGCTACGCCCTCTGCCTCATCAACAACTGATCGCCGCAGACCCAACTTTCAGCGCGGTGCGCGTCGACTGACGCGCACCGCGCTGTGCTCTCCGGCGACGTCCACGGCATACCCGTCGAGTTCGGTCACCGAGAGTTCGACCGCAGAGCCATCGGCATTCCACAGGTAGGCCAGCCCGACGGCCGCTCCCAGGGTGGCGCTATGGGCGGCGGAAGTCACCTGGCCCACAGGCTCGCCATCGCGCACCATCAATTCACCGCCCCACAGGGTGACCGACGGGTCTGTAGCCACGAAGGACACCAGCCGTCGGGCCGGACCGGCTGCGCGGGCCGCCTCCAGCGCTGCCCGCCCGCAAAAGTCGATCGACGTCGAGAGTTTGCAGGCAAACATCAAACCCGCCTCCAGCGGAGTGCGGTCGGGCCCGAGTTCGGCACCCCAAGCCCGATATCCCTGGTCAAGACGCAGCGCGTTGATCGCGTAGTAGCCCGCGAGCGCAAGGCCATGGCTCTTCCCCGCGGCCACCAGTCGATCCCACACCCCAGCCGCGAACTCGGTGGGGACGTAGAGCTCCCAGCCGTGCTCACCGACATAGGTCATCCGGGTGGCCCGGACCTGCGCCGGCCCGACATCAATGATTCGCGAAGCACCGAAGCCAAAGCCCTCGTCCGTCAGATCAGCGCTGGTCAAAGCACCGAGCACCGCCCTGGCCCGGGGCCCCATGAGGCCGAAGACGGCATAGGTTGTGGTGACATCGGTGATCTCGACTGACCAGCCGGCTCGCCGTTGACGCCGCAGCCAGTCGGCATCGCGCACCGGTGAACCCGCCGAGGTGACCAGCAGCCACGCGTCCTGCGCAGTCCGGGTCACGGTGACATCGGCCTCATAGCCGGCCCGCTCGTTGAGCATCCCGGTGTACGTGGCGACCCCCACCGGGGTATCAACATCGGCGGTGCAACACCATTGCAGGAGGTCGAGCGCGTTTCGCCCCTGGACCGTCAACTTCCCGAAGGAGGACTGGTCAAAGAGCCCCACCGCACTGCGGGTCGCGATCTGCTCGGTATTGACGGCGTCCTGCCAACTCGGTCGACCCCAGTCGTATGCCGCGGGCTCGCCGAAATAGTTGGGCCGCTCCCAGCCCATCTTGGACCCGAACCACGCGCCTGCGGCCGCAACCCGGTCGTGCACCGGCGAGCACCGGAAGGGCCGGGCACTCTCGAGCTCGCGGTTAGGCCACGGGATGGCGTAGTGCAGGCCGAGCACCTCGCTGACGCGCTCCCGCAGCCACGGCGTGCTCGCGTGGAAAGGCGCGAATCGTCTGATGTCGACGGCGGCCAGATCGGACTGCGGCGCTCCCGTGTGGATCCACTCGGCCAGGGCCTTGCCAGCACCGCCGGCAGAGGCGATCCCCACGGAGTTGAAGCCCGCGCCCACAAAGAACCCGGCGACCTCGGTAGCCTCCCCCATGATGAACTGGTTGTCCGGAGTGAACGACTCTGGCCCGTTGTAGAACTTACGAATGCCGGTGTCTGCCAACGTAGGAATGCGGTGCAGCGCCGACTCCATGAGGATCGAGAAGTGCTCCCAGTCCTCCCCCAGCAGCTGGAACTCAAAGGGATACGGGATCTCCTCCGGAGACACCCAGGGCTTGGCCTCGGGCTCGAAGCCGCCGACGACGAGCCCGCCGACTTCCTCCTTGATGTAGGTCCAACCGTCGGGGTCACGCAGCACGGGCAGGTCACGCCGCACGCCCTCCATGGGTTCGGTGACCACGTAGAAGTGCTCGGCCGAGTGCAACGGCACACCCACACCGACCATCGCGCCCACAGCCTTGGCCCATTGGCCTGCGCAGTTGACGACAATCTCGGCCTCGATAGCCCCCTGATCCGTGACCACTCCGGTGACGCGCTGCCCATCCGCTGCGCGCGCGGTGGTGATCCCGGTGACCCGCACCCGCTCGTGGATGCGCACGCCGAGTCGTCGGGCACCCTTGGCCAGCGACTGGGTGAGGTCCGCGGGGTTGACGGTCCCGTCGCCGGGCAGCCAGATGCCCCCCTGCAGATCGTCGACCCGCAGGATCGGGGCCCGATCGGCCACCTCCGCGGCGGTCAATAGTTCACAGGGCAGGTCGTAGGCCGCGGCATTGGCAGCGGTCCGGCGCAGGGCCGTCATCCGCTCGGGGGTGCGAGCCACGATGACGCCGCCGACGGGCTTGTATCCGGTGGCGAGCCCGGTCTCGCCCTCGAGGCGTGCGTACAGGTCGGCGGAGTACTGCACCAGCCGCGTCCCCGACTCACTCGCGCGCAGCGGCCCGACCAGCCCGGCAGCATGCCAGGTGGTGCCGCAGGACAGGGTTCCTTGCTCGATCAGGACCACATCGGTCTCACCCAGATGGGCCAGGTGGTAGGCCGTGGACGTCCCGATGACCCCACCACCGATGATGACGATGCGGGCCCGAATGGGCAGTGCGCTCACCGGTTGGCCACCTGCTCGCACAGGGCCTCGAAGCCGGGGTCGGCAAAGGCCGCCCGAGCTGCGTCGTACTTCACCATGGACCACTCCCAGAAGTCGAACTCGATCGAACTCGTCGCGCGCTGGATCATCCCCCACAGAGTCCAGCCGTAGCGGGCCAGCACCCCCCACAGTTCGGCCCGCGCGATCAGCGCGTCGTCACGCCGGCCGTAGTAGGCCGTACACAGATCGGCGAGCACAGAGCGGCCGAGTTGGGCCTCAGCGATCAGGTTGCCGAGCTCGAAACTGGGCTCATTCATCCCTGAGTACTCATAGTCGATGATCCGCACGTCCCCGCCATCGTCGAGGAAGTTGGCGGCGAGCAGGTCGTTATGACAGGGCACCAGAGGCTCCGGCGAGACCCGGAACGCAGCCGCGATGCGTGCGGCATACGGGGCCCACTGGAGGTAGTCGGACGGGATGTCGAACCCGCGCTCGGTGCAGATCGCCAGATACGAGCGTTGGAGCTCGACCATGTCGAAGCGTCCCCGGAAGGGTGGTCCAGCGTGCAGCCGGCGCAGCGCGGCGGCCAGCCTGGGCAGATTTCTGGCCACGTCATCATCGGCATACGTGCGACCCGGCAGGAACTGCACGACCAGCACGTTGAGGGCTGGGACGTAGTCGATGACCGGGGCGCCGACGCCTGCGGCTGCGGCAGCCACCGAGTTCGCGTGTTCGGCCGCACGGTCGACGCCCAACAGGCCGGTCTGCGGGGAGGAATGCCGCACGACAACATCGAGGCCGGCGCTGGTCCGTACGCGGTAGTTGCGGTTGGTCAGCCCGCCGGGCAGGAGCGTCACGTGACGCTCCTGCCCGGCGAGAGACGGAATCCCGTCGAGCAGCTGCTCGACGTCGTTCACTGGTCCGCGTCGTTCGGCTTCCACGCGTGAACCTCGCCGCCGTGGGCGGACTTGCCGTGCTGTTCGAGGGCAATCTCGTCGGCCGCCGACACGCCCTCGGGCAGGTCGATGGTCATCTTGGGCCCGGTGAACCACTTCTTGGCGGACAGATGCCAGCCAAGCCACAGCGCGAGCAAGGTCCCACCGGTGAGGATTGGGGCATAGTTGACGAACTTCCAACTGAAGGCCTCATTGGTGATCCACGCCGCCGGGGTCATCGGCATGATGAAGTAGATCGAGACGACGATGATCTCCAACAGGGCAAGCGGCGCCATCCACTTCCAATGGTTACCGAGGTTCCAGGAGCCCTGCTTAAAGGAACTGCCCATCCGCCAGCGGTAATAGATCGGGATGGCAAAGGCCAGGTACAGGCCGATGACTCCCACAGAGACCACCGCGGTAAAGGCCACCGGCAGGATCAGGGGCGCGTCTTCCGTGCCCACGTTGACCTCGAGCAGCGCCGGCAAGGTGATCAGCGCGGCGACAATGGAGGAGATGACAACCGCGTTGACCGGGACCTTGTTGGCACTCAGGCGGGACCACCGCGCCGCACCGGGGACGGCACCGTCACGGCTGAACGCGAAGAGCATCCGCGAGGTGGAGGTCAAGCAGGCCGTCGTGCAGAACACCTGGCCGAGGGTGGCGATGAGCAGCACCGCGCCGGCGACTGACGCTGGCAGCGCCTGAGCGAAGATCACCGCCACGCTACCCGCCCCCAGGTAAGCACCCGAGGGATCGGTGCCGGCTGTCACCGCATCGGCATCCTGAACCGCGAACAGGAACGAGAGCAGCAGAATGTAACCGCCGATCGCGGAGTAGAAGATCGACTGCCAGATGCCCTTCGCAGCGCCATTGGCGGCGCCCTGGGTCTCTTCAGCCAGGTGCGCGGACGCGTCATAGCCGGTGATCGTGTACTGGGTCAGCAGGAAGCCCAAAGGCAGCACGTAGAACCAGAAGCCCATCCCACCGGTTTCACCGTCGGCTAGGCCACCGGTGTTATTGACCCGCATCGTGAAGACATCGGCGGCGCTCATGTGGTTGTCCGGCACGATCCACAGGATGAGGATCACCGCGGCGGCACCGATGACGTGCCACCACACCGAGATGTTGTTGATCATGGCGAGCAACTTGCTGCCCATGATGTTGATGCCTGCGGTGAGCACCAGGACAGCCAAGAAGATCCAGAAGACCCGGGTCAGGCTGTAGCCGGCCGCCCACGACGGGCTGAAGAACATCAGCGACAGGTCCAAGAAGGTGGCCGTGCCATAGGCCACCGACGCGTCGATAGCGATCAGGCCAATCAGGTTCAGCCAGCCGGTGTAGTAGCCGGCCTTGACTCCACCGAGTTTGCTGGCCCACCAGTAGATGCCACCGGAGGTCGGATAGGCGGACACCAACTCAGACATGCAAAAGCCGATGAGGAGGATGAAGGCCGAAAGGATGGGCCATCCCCAGGAGATGGCGATCGGGCCACCGTTGTTCCACGCCTGATAGAAGGTGGTGAAACAGCCCGCGAGGATCGAGATGATCGAGAAGGAGATGGCGAAATTGGAGAACCCGGACCACGTCCGGTTGAGCTCCTGTTTGTAGCCGAGTTCCGCGAGATGGCGTTCGTCGTCGGTGAGATGCACAGCTGCCACGGTCACTCCATGGGCTCAGGCCGGTGTAACCGGCGTCACATCAGTGGGACGAACGCATGCTAGAGCCTCAGCGGCCGAAATGGTACTCCCTTGACCCATTTTTGCCACCCGCGCGTGTCCATTGCGCACCAACTGCTATGTGGACATCGCCACCGGGTGTTGAGGCGTCATCGATAGCCTGGCCGCGTGTTCGAGAAGATCCTGGTCGCCAACCGAGGCGAGATCGCGGTCCGTGCATTCCGGGCCGCCACCGAGTTGGGCGCCAAGACGGTCGCGGTCTTCCCCCATGAGGACCGCACGTCCGAGCATCGCCTCAAGGCCGATGAGTCCTACCAGATCGGGGAAGTCGGCCACCCGGTGCGGGCCTATCTCGATCACGTCGGCATTGTCCGAGTCGCCCGGGAGTGTGGCGCAGACGCGATCTACCCCGGATACGGATTCCTCTCCGAGAACCCACTGCTTGCCGAGGAGTGCGCGCGCTACGGGATTACCTTCATCGGGCCGCCCTCGGCCGCGCTCCATCTGGCCGGCAATAAGGCCAAGGCGATTGCCGCGGCACGGGCCGCCGGCTTGCCGACCCTGAGCAGCGCCGATCCGACCACCAATCTCGACGAATTGGAGGCAGCTGCGCAGGAGATCGGCTTCCCGGTCTTCGTCAAGGCCGTCTCCGGCGGTGGCGGTCGAGGGATGCGCCGGGTCGATGACCCGGCAACGCTGCGGGACTCGCTCGAAGCGGCTCAGCGCGAGGCGGATGCGGCATTCGGCGATCCGACGCTCTATCTCGAGCAGGCCGTGGTCAACCCACGGCACATCGAGGTCCAGGTACTGGCCGATAACACCGGCACGGTGCTGCATCTCTACGAACGCGACTGCTCGGTCCAGCGGCGCCACCAGAAGGTCGTCGAGATCGCGCCCGCCCCGAATCTCGACCCCGCGATTCGGGCGAGCATGTGCGCGGACGCCGTGCGCTTCGCCGAGTCCATCGGCTACGTCAATGCCGGCACGGTGGAGTTCCTGCTCGGCGAGGATGGGTCATACGTCTTCATCGAAATGAACCCACGCATCCAGGTCGAGCACACCGTCACCGAGGAGGTCACCGATCTCGACCTCGTGGTCGCGCAGATGCGCATCGCCAGTGGCGAGACCTTCACGGATATGGGTATCGCGCAGGAGGACATCCAGATCCGCGGCGCGGCCTTGCAATGCCGGATCACCACCGAGGATCCGGCCAATGGCTTCCGGCCGGATGCCGGGAAGATCACCGTGTATCGCTCGGCCGGCGGTGGCGGCGTACGTCTCGACGGCGGCACGGTCTACGTCGGCGCCCAGGTGAGCCCGCACTTCGACTCGATGCTCGTCAAGCTGACCTGCCGGGCGCGCAGCTTCCCGTTGGCGGTGCGGCGCGCGCGAAGGGCGTTGGCGGAGTTCCGGATTCGCGGCGTCTCCACCAATATCCCGTTCCTGGAAGGCGTCCTGGCGGACCCGGTATTCCAGGCGGGGCAGGCCACCACCTCGTTCATTGACCAGCGCCCCGGGTTGCTTGAGGCGCGTCTGCCTGCGGACCGCGGCACCAAACTGCTGGCTTACCTTGCCGATGTCACGGTGAACCAGCCGCACGGCCCGGCCACCACGCACATCAAGCCCCGGCTCAAGCTTCCGGAGCTCCCTGAGGCGCCACTCCCCCGTGGTTCACGTGATCTGCTCCGAGAGCTTGGTCCTGCGGGATTCGCTCAGCAGCTCCGCGAGCGCACCGATGTGGCAGTCACCGACACCACTTTCCGGGATGCGCATCAGAGTCTGCTGGCCACCCGCATGCGCACCCGCGATCTGCTCCACGTGGCACAGCATGTCGCCCACCTGACCCCGGAGCTTCTCTCCATGGAGGCCTGGGGCGGCGCGACCTATGACGTGGCCCTGCGCTTCCTCTCCGAAGATCCGTGGGAGCGGTTGGCGCTGCTGCGTGCGGCGATGCCGAATGTGCCCCTGCAGATGTTGCTGCGCGGGCGCAATACGGTCGGCTACACCCCGTATCCCACCAAGGTCACCGATGTCTTTGTCCACGAAGCCGCGCGCACCGGCTTGGACATCTTCCGGATCTTTGACTCCCTCAATGACGTGGAGCAGATGCGCCCGGCAGTGCAGGCCGTCCTCGATACCGGTACTGCGGTGGCCGAGGTGGCTCTGTGTTACACCAGCAACCTGCTCGACCCGCGCGAGCAGCTCTACACGCTGGACTATTACCTGCGCTTGGCCGAGCGCATTGTGGAAACCGGCGCTCATGTCCTCGCGATCAAGGACATGGCGGGGCTCTTGCGCCCACAGGCAGCGCGGGTGCTCGTCAGTGCCTTGCGCGAGCGCTTCGACCTGCCGGTGCACCTGCACACCCATGACACCGCGGGCGGCCAGATCGGCACCCTGCTGGCGGCGATTGATGCCGGTGTCGATGCGGTCGATGCCGCCTGCTCCTCGATGGCCGGGACGACCTCCCAGCCCAGCTTGTCGGCCTTGGTCGCCGCGACCGATGGAACCGGGCGCCCAACTGGACTCAATATCGACCATGTCTTCGCCATGGAGCCGTACTGGGAGGGAGTGCGCCAGCTCTACCGGCCCTTCGAGTCCGGCCTGCCCTCACCGACCGGACGGGTGTACTTCCACGAGATCCCCGGCGGGCAGCTGTCCAACCTGCGCCAGCAGGCCATCGCCCTCGGCCTCGGCGACCGCTTCGAGGACATCGAGAATATGTATGCCGCGGCTAACCGAATCCTCGGCAACCTGGTCAAGGTCACCCCCTCCTCCAAGGTCGTGGGCGACCTCGCTTTGGCGCTGGTTGGCGCGGGCGCCGACCCGGCGGCATTCGAACGCGACCCGGCGGCATTCGACATCCCAGACTCCGTTATCGGCTTCCTCGAAGGCGAGCTGGGCGTGCCTCCGGGTGGTTGGCCGGAGCCCTTCCGGAGCAAGGCCCTGCAGGGTCGGCAGGCGAAACCGCGGGTCACCGCGTTGACCCCCGAGCAGGAGCACGCGCTGGAGACCGCACCCCAGCAGACCCTTAACGAGTTGCTCTTCCCGGGGCCAACGCGGGAGTTCGCGGCATCGCGTGAGCGGTACGGCAACCTCTCGGTGCTAGGGACCGTGGAGTTCCTGCATGGCCTGGATCAGGGCGGCGAGTACGACGTCGAGATCGAGGCTGGCAAACGCCTGCTGCTCGGTGTGGCCTCGATTGGTGAGGCCGACCGCCAGGGCATGCGCACGGTGATGTGCACGCTCAATGGCCAGTTGCGGCCGATCACGGTCCGTGACCGCTCGGTGCAGGCCGACGTCAAGGCTGCCGAGAAGGCCGACCCGTCGGTGCGTGGGCAGATTCCGGCGCCCTTTGCCGGTGTCGTCACGCCCGTAGTGGCTGAGGGTGAGGCCGTCGAGGCGGGTGGCGTCGTGGCCACGATCGAGGCGATGAAGATGGAAGCCAATATCACCAGCCCCGTGGCCGGAACTGTGCAGCGCTTGGCCATCTCCGGGCATCAGCAACTCGAGGGCGGCGACCTCATCCTCGTGATCGGGTAAGCCCTAGGGCGGCCCGGGAAGCTCGGCTACCAGGAGCCGCCAGAGCTACCGGAGCCGCCCCCGCCCGAGAAGCCGCCGCCACCGGAGAAGCCACCGCCACCCAGCCCGCTAGTGCCCGAAGACCCCGGCGTGCTGACGAAAGTACCCGCGGCGGTGGTCGAGAAGCTGTCCATCGAGTTGGCGATATCCCGGAAACTGCCTGGACCCCAGGTGCCGGTGTACCACGGCGGTAGGACAACCGCAGTTCCGGCCGCGGCAGCAGCCGCCGCAACCTGCTCGAAGACCCCAGCCCAGCGCTCGGCGAGCCCGAGCACAATGGCATAGGGCAAGTATCGGCTGAAGAGCCCTTCGGCCTCCTCAAATCGGATCTGCCCGGCCTCAGCGGTGGCGAGGTACTGCTCGAAGCCTCGGCTCTGGGCCAAGACCGCCGAGCCCAGGGCGGTGCGCGCAGCCAGCCGATTCCCCAGGAACCAGACGATTGCAGCCGCGGCCAGCGAGCCACCGGCGAGCACCATGATCGGTGCCGTCCCCCAGCCTGAATCACCCAGGTATGGACCCAGGACGCTGAATCCCCAGAACAGGGTGAGTACACCGCCCAAGCCCAGCAAGCCCGCAAGCCACCTGAAGGCCGAACGCGCCCGCTCGGGCGACTCGCGGAACCACCCTCGCCGGGTCACCTCGGCATACATCATGGACGTGACCGAGGCCAGGGTGCTCGCAAAGTGATTCTTGAGCGAGGACAACTGCACGGAGTCCTGCGCCGGGAAGATCCCGTCGAGTAGCCGTTGCTCATAGTCATGCAGGGGAACGGCATTCGCCGGCGGAGTGCGCCGGGTGAGGACCCAGTCCTCGGTGAATCCGAAGCCCGCCTGCTCGGCCGGACCAATCGTGAGATAGCCGCGGACGGCCAGGTCGACCACCGTGGCGGTCACGTCCACCAGGTTGACCTCCTCATCGACGATCGTGCCCAACATGCCCGGCTGCACGCCCTCTGGCGGGCTGAATTGGACGGCCACTGTGGGCTGCTGGGATGACCGGACCACGGGGACGTCCTGACCCCAGCCAGGGATCAGCCCGGGGGTGAGCCCGGCGTAGTGCTCGTCCCGTCCCCGGCGCCAGACCGCCAGGCCCATCCCGGCGGCGGCCAGTAGCGGCACCAACACCCCGCCACCCATCGCCAGCAACGCCAGCGAACGCGAGGTCTGCGGGGATACCTGGACCCCAGTGTCGACGGTGACATCGCCGGACCGGATATCCGGCGTGAGCTCCCCGAAGGCGTCCCGGGGATAGGACGCGACGATCGTGGCGCCCTGCCGAGGCGCCAAGTCCGGCACCGCGAAGGTGGCTGGGTCGCCCGCTGTGGCATCACACCCCAAGTTCTCCTGAAGCTCGCCGTAGTAGCAACGCACCTGCGTGGCCGCGGCCGGTGCCTTCACCGTTGCCGAAATCCCTTGCACGTCAAAGTCATTCGAACTGTCGACCAGGTTGTAATAAAACTCGGCCGTCCCGTCCCCGATGTCATTGACGACATTGGCCAAGCGGAATCGGACGATGTACTCCTGCTCCCCCGACACTGTCTCTGACGGGCTGCCGATGCGAATCCGCTTCATCGCGCCGTCATCCAGGATGGTGATATCCGTCGGCGCTCCGGTCGGCGACTCGACCGAGACCTCGGAGAGTTCGTAATAGCGGTACTGATTCTCTTGGTCCTGGTAGCCAGCACGCACCTGCACGTCGCGGTAGATCCCGTGCCGGCCCTCGGGCAACACCCAACGAATCCGCTGGGTGACCTCGACCGACCCGTCCGCGGTCAACACATCCGTCTCTTGGAACAAACTGGCCCCGTCATCGACGGCAGCGACGTACCCGGCCGAGAGACCGCCCGTATGCCGCGGACTCGCCTCCGCGCCCGCCACACCAAGACTGGTGACCGCAGCGACCGCGAGCAGCGCGGCATACCGGCTGAACTGGCGCACCCTCATCACTCCTCCCGAGATCCGCGGCGGGCGGCCGAGAGCGCCCGGTCGGTTTCGCGGCGGTCCTGCCGCTCGCGCAGCGCGTGTCGCTTGTCGTAGGCCTTCTTGCCCTTGGCCAGCGCGATCTCGACCTTGGCGCGGCCGTCGGAGAAATACAGCGAGAGCGGCACGATGGTGTGCCCGCTCTCTCGCGTGGCCTGCAGGAGTTTGGTCAACTCGCGGCGATGGAGCAGCAGTTTGCGCTTCCGCCGGGGGCTGTGATTGGTCCAGGTGCCATTGGCGTACTCGGGGATGTGCACGCCCTCGAGCCACAATTCGTCGCCGTCGAATCCGGCCCAGCCATCGATCAGCGAGGCCCGGCCCATGCGCAGCGCTTTGACCTCGGTGCCCATCAGGACCAGCCCGGCCTCGAAGGTGTCCTCAATGAGGTAGTCGTGCCGGGCCTTGCGGTTGCTCGCGACGAGCTTTCGTCCCTGTTCCTTGGCCACGCGCCAACCCTAACTGGTGCGCAGGCTAAGGACTTAGAGCCAGCGCATCGGGTCGACGGGCACGCCATTCTCATAGGTCTCGAAATGCAAGTGGCAGGCGGTGGAGAGCCCTGTGCTGCCCACGTAGCCGATGACCTGGCCGCGTTTCACCGACCCACTGGTCACCGCGAACTTTGAGAGGTGGTTATACGTCGTGGCCAGGGCCACTCCGCGAATGACCCCGTTGTCGAGCACGATGCGTAGCCCGGAGCCGCTGGTCACTCGCGCCTCGACGATGGTGCCCGCCGCGGCGGCATAGATCGGCTGACCGCAGGCTCCACCGATGTCGGCGCCGGCGTGCAAGCGCCAGTAATGCAGGATCGGGTGGTAGCGCATCCCGAAGGGCGAGCTCACCCCACCAGCGGTCGGCCACAAGAGCGGGCCATTGGACGTGCTTGGCGGCTGTGAACCGGCGCCATGCTTCTTCTCCCACTCGCGCCGCTTGCGCTCCGCTTCCGCTTTGCGCTTGCGCGCGATCTCGGCCAAGGTCGCCGCCAGCGCCTTCGACTCCTTGGTCAGCGCAGCCAACCGTTTGCGTTCGGAGTCAAGTTGGCCAGCCACGTCCTTAGCGTGGGACTGCTGCTCGGCCGCCAGGGCATCCAGGGTGGCTTTGGCCGCGGCTGCACTGGCCTCGGCGGCTTGGGCCTCCACGAGGGCGACCTTGGCGGCCTGCTCAGCGTCCACAGCTTCGGCCCTGAGTGCGGAGAGTTGGTCCTCGAGCGCCAGTTGGGTGGCCTTCTGGGTGGCCAGTCGATCAATCGTGGCGCTCTGAGCGTCCATCAGGCTCTCATTGAGCACCAGTCGGTCGGCGAACTGCTGCGGGGTCGTCGAGCCCAGCACCAGGTCCATCTCGCCGAATCCAGAGTCCTGGTAGACCTGGCTGGCCATCCGCGCGACCTGAATACGGCTGGCGCCAATCTCCTTGCCGGTGCGCTTCAGCTCGGCCTCGGCACGCTTCTCGTTTGCTCGGGCCAACTCCAGCCGTTGCGTGGCCAGCGCATGCGTCTGCGCGGCGGTGCGCGAGGCGGCCATGGCCTGGTCGTAGGCCGTACGGGCGGCCGGCAACTTGGCCTGAGTCGTCTTGAGCGCCTCGTAGGCCTTCGCCAGCGAGCTGCCCGTCTCAGCGAGATCTTCTTTGAGCTCCTTAATCTGCGAGTCCACGGTTTTCTTACGATCCGCGGGGTCGCTCGCCGCCGAGGCGCTGGTGGTCAGCAGCGTGAATGCGCAGGTCGCGGCGATCGCGGCGGCCAACCCCCGATGGAGGGCAGGCAGCATCAAGCGACCGCTGATCTGTCTCATAAGTAACATTGGTAACACGAATCACAGCCAGACGGAAGCCCAGAGGCCAAAGCGGCCCCGCGTGTCTCGGCCGGATCGGTCACACCCGGAGGTAACGGCGCAGCGTGACCAAGGACGTCAAGGCGGTCAAGACGATGACGCCCAGCAGCATCCAGGGGGTAATCGCCCAGACATCCCCGACCCCGATAAAAGCCTGCAGTTGGGCGATCTCATTGACGCCATTGGTAAAAATCGTCCCGACCGCGGCATAGAGCAGACCCACGGCCAAGGCCACCCCAAGACCGGAGACCAGCAACATTTCGGTCAGGAAGGGCATGCGAATCGTCCAGTTGGAGGCGCCCACGAGGCGCATGATGGCGATCTCTCGGCGGCGGATGAATGCCGCTTGGCGGATCGCCGTCCCCATCAGCAGGGCAGCGCAGCCCGCCATCAGTGCCGCTAGGGCCACGGTCAGCACGGTGATCCAGTTGATGATCCGGAAGAACCTGGAGAGGACCTTCTCTTGGTCCTGCACCTGAGCCACCCCGGGAGCACTCTTGAACTGCTCGGTGATGACGGCGTACTTGGAGGGGTCGGCGAGTTGGACCCGGAAACTCTCCGGCAGGAATCCGGGTTCGACATTGCCCGCCACCGGGCTATTGCGGAACTGCTCCTTGAAGCGCTCGTACGCCTCGGCCTCGGTCTCGAAGAAGACTTCCTTGACCTCGGGCATGGCCTTGAGCTGGGTGTCAATGGCGGCGCGTTGTGCGTCGGTAATGGCCTGACCGCGGCAGTTCGGCTGCTCGGCAAACGCATTGCAGAGGTAGATCGAGACCTGGATGCGGTCGTACCAGTAGCCCTTCATGGTGTCCGCTTGCCGCTGCGCGAGCAGACCCAATCCGAGCAGGAAGATCGAGACCATCGTGACCAGCACGACCGAGACGGCCATCGAGATATTGCGGCGCAGGCCGGTGCCGACCTCACTGAGTAGGAAGCGGGGCTGCATGGGTCAGGCCTTCGAGTGGTAGGTCGCGTCGTGCTCGTCTCGGACGATGCGGCCGTCGCTGAGTTGGACGACCCGTCGGCGCAGATCGTTGACGATGTCGTGGTCGTGGGTGGCCATCACGATGGTGGTGCCCGTCCGGTTGATGCGGTCCAAAAGTCGCACGATTTCCAGGCTGATGGCCTGGTCGAGGTTCCCGGTGGGCTCGTCGCAGAGCAGGATCTGCGGCTTGTTGACCACCGCGCGCGCGATCGCGACACGCTGCTGCTCACCACCGGAGAGTTGATGTGGCAAACGCTCGCCCTTGCCCTCGAGGCCGACCATCTCCAGGGTCTCGGGGACGAGTTGGCGGATGACGTGGGCGGGCTTGCCAATCACATGCAGGGCGTACGCGACGTTCTGCCAGACCGTCTTGCCGGGCAAGAGCCGGAAGTCCTGGAAAACCGCGCCGATCGTGCGGCGCAGGCGGGGCACCTGTCGGGCCGACATCGACTTCAGGTCATGGCCCGCGACCAGGACGGTACCGCTGGAGGGCGCTTCCTCTCGGAGCACCAGCCGCAGCATGGTGGACTTGCCGGAGCCGGAGGGGCCGACGATGAAGACGAACTCTCCGCGCTCGATCTCGACGCTCACGTCATCGAGGGCTGCCCGCGTCGATTTGGGGTAGACCTTGGTGACATTGTCGAACCGGATCACTCGGCCGAGTCTAGGTCGGGCCGGTGCCGTATGCCGTGAGGTCGGTTCGCGTGGCGAGGCTCAGCTCAGGACTTCCTCGGGCGAGCCCACGGCATACACCTCGTGGAAGGTGCGGGCGACGACATCCGCGCAGCTGGCCAGATTGGCCGAGGCTGGCCACGGGGCCAGGGCCACGTCATCGGGCCAGTAGCGCAGCCAGGTCCGCTCGAAACCCGAGCCCGGGTCACGCCAGCTCAGGGCTTTGAGAGCGGCGTCCTCCTGCGGGCTCATCGGCAGTGGGCCGCCGAAGGATTCACTCCCGGTGAGACTCCCGTGTAGGTGGTCCTCGCGCCGGATGAGCGTGATGGTCGGCGCGCAGTCGACATAGCGAGCCGGGATGAGGCCGAAAAGAAAATTCGGCCGGGCGACGGACTTGCGGGCCGCGCCAGCAGCAACCACGACGACCTGCTCACCATCGGCCAGCGCGGTGAGCCGAGTCTCGAGCATGTCGGCCCAGGCTGCCCAGGCTGCGGAGAGGTCGTCGGCTCGCTCGCTGGTGCTCACGAGTCCGCCTTCTCCTGGGCGCGGCGCCAGCGAATGCCGGCCTCGATGAAGCCGTCGATGTCGCCGTCGAAGACCCCCGTGGTGTTCCCGACCTCGTGCTCGGTGCGCAGGTCCTTGACCATTTGGTAGGGGTGCAGCACGTAGGAGCGCATCTGGTCACCCCAGCTGGCCTTGATGTCGCCCGCAAGTTCCTTGCGTTCGGCGGCCTCCTCGGCGCGCTTGATCAGCAGCAGCCGGGACTGCATGACCCGCAGCGCGGCCGCGCGGTTCTGGATCTGGCTCTTCTCGTTTTGCATGGACACCACGGTCCCCGTGGGCAGGTGTGTCATGCGGACCGCGGAGTCGGTGGTGTTCACGCTCTGGCCACCGGGACCGGAGGAGCGGAAGACGTCAATCTTCAACTCGCTCTCGGGGATCTCGATGGTGTCGGTGCCCTCGATCAGCGGAATCACCTCGACCGCGGCGAAGCTGGTCTGCCGGCGGCCTTGGTTGTCAAAGGGGCTGATCCGGACGAGGCGGTGGGTGCCGCCCTCGACCGAGAGATTGCCGTAGGCATAGGGCACGTTGACCTCGAAGGTGGCCGACTTCAGGCCGGCCTCCTCGGCATACGAGGTGTCCATGACCTTGGTCGGGTAGCCGTGGCGCTCAGCCCAGCGCAGGTACATCCGCAAGAGCATCTCGGCGAAGTCGGCGGCGTCCACTCCCCCGGCGCCCGAGCGGATGGTGACCACGGCTTCGCGGGCGTCGTACTCACCGGCCAGGAGAGTGCGGACCTCGAGCTCACCTACGGCTTTGGTGACGGCTGCGAGTTCGCGCGCTGCCTCGTCGAGGGTGGCCTGGTCGTGCTCCTCCTCACCCATCTCGACCAGGACCTCCAGGTCATCGATGCGGGCATCCATGCTGGTGACGCGGTCATATTCCGCCTTGGCGCGGGACAGGCTGCTGGTCACCTGCTGGGCGCGTTCCTGGTCATCCCACAAGGTGGGCTCGGCGGCCTGGCTCTCGAGGTCGATGATGTCGGCCTCGAGGCGGGCGAGGTCGGTCACCTCACGCACCGAGTCCATGGTGGTGCGGAGGTCTTTGATCTCTTGCGTGAAGTCGACAGCCACGAGGGTCAAGCGTACGCGAGGCGGGAGGGGTCGGCGTTGTCGGCGGTTACTCGCTTCCTCGACGCAATTGTCCGTCGAGGGACCGATGATCCGTCAGACGCAGGTGACGGCTGGGTTGTAGAGGTGGAGGTCATCGCAGCTAGCAGTGCCGCCGAACAGGAAGTCGAACGAGACGGCCCCACTCAGGCCCGCGGGGACCGTGATGCTTTGAATGCCGGCATCGATATTGGTGCTCCCGGTGCGTCCCGCTGTGCTGAAACTGCCTACGAGGATTCCACCAACCCGGACATTCATCACGAGGTCGGCGGAGGCGAGACTGGCCCAGTAGATCACGCCATAGGTGATGACATACCGGCAACTTTCACTCAACGGCATGGCATTGGTTTGCGTCAACGTCAATGCCCGGTTGGCCGTCGTCGGCTCCGACGAAGCGGAAAACCTGGTGACCCCGCCCGCGACGTTGAAGCCAGTGTTATTGCCATTGGTCCAGCCGGTGCCACTGGCCGTGAAGCTCCAGGGGCGGACTGGGTCGTTCAGGCTGAGTCGCCCGGACCCGCTGGTCACTCCGGTGGCCGTGCCGGTTGGGGTGCCGGTGAACCCGATGCTGGGGCACGGGGTGAGCGGGGAGCAGGGGCTCGCGGCATAGGCCGGGGCAGCCGCCACGACCGCGACCGTCGGCACGGTCCAGGCAGCCGTGAGCGCCACGCGTCGCCGCACGGGCGGCTGGCTTCTCCCGGCCATGGGGACGATGGTATGCGGGTCGCGCAGGGTGGACCTACCGAATGACGGCACGAGCGCGACTGGTCACTGTGACGCTCACCTCGGATCCAAGGGCCTCCAGCATGGACCCCACGATGGGGAGCTCAACCCGAGCAGTCAGGACGACGACCGCGCTCTGCCCGTCGGGGCTGCCGGTTCCGCGCTCGAGCGCCCAACCAGTCACATCCGTCGGCAGCGGCCGGGAGTCCAGATAGCTGCCCGCGAGTTCCCGCACACGGGCATCGCTCAAAGGCACCGCGTCGCCGACTCCCTGCTCGTATGCCGCTGGGTCAAATGCGTTGGCGGCGCTGAGCGCCGCGCCATCGGCGGCATCGGTGACCCTCATCCGGGCGACCAAGGCCGCGGTCACGCCCACGCCGCCCAGGATGAGGAAGGTGGCGATGAGCACCAGCCCCAGGGTGAGGATCGAGAGCGAGCCCCGCTCGTCAGTGTGCTGGCCGGTCATGGCGGGGTTGCCCGGAATCGGTCGACGCGCAGCGCGTGCTCGGTCGTGATCGGTACCTCCAGCGGGATCACTTCGCGGGCAAAGGTCGGGATCAGTGGCAGCGGGACCACCACGCGGGCGCGCACGGTGACCAGCGCGTCCGGCCTGATACACGGATCCCCATCGCAGGTGACCGAAAGCTCAGTGTCCTCGTCGAAGCCGAAGTCAGCGAACACCAGGTCTGCCGCGGCCGTTGCCCGCCCCTGCGCGGCCGCCTGCGTCGGGGAGGTGACAAATGCTCGGGCTCCCTCGCGGGCTGCCAGGCTGGTCGCAAAAGTGCCCGCCTGGAGCCGAGCCACCATGAGCACCAGATAGATCAGCGGGATAAGCAGCACCATCGACAGCATGAGGAACTCAACGACCGCGCTGCCGCGCTCGGGGGTTGATCGCTGCGGAGTCACTGGGACTCCGCGAATGCCCGGGCGTGGATCTCCAGAGCGCGATCTGGACCCAACAGCCCGATCACCGGTATCGGCGCCCGCACGGTGACCTCGACCACCGCGACGCCGCCAACGCTGGTCGTGGTGGCGGTGATATCGGCTGCGTAATCCGGTGAGAGCGCACCGGAGATCAACTCGGCCGTGCGGGCGACGCCGTCCTCGGGGGTGGCCTCCACGCGCGCGCCGGCGCGGGCTCCCTCAGTGGCGCAGGCCAGCAAGGTGTTGCGGACGTGGAGCGCCAGCCCCAGCTGAAAGACCAGCAGGAAGACCACCAGGAGTACCGGCATAACGAGTGCAAAGTCGACGACCGCGGCGCCCTTCTCATTCCGGGTCGAAGCAGCCATGGCTAGTTACCGAAACCGAACCCGTCGAAGGTCTCATTGAAGAGGGCCTGCAGTCGCTCGCTGGCCAGTCCCCAAATGAGCAGGGCCAATGCGGCGGTCATCAGGGTGATGAGCACCCAACCGGGCACGTCTCCCCGCTCGCGGCGCCGCTCTCGCCCTTGTCCCCCGGTGCCGATGAAGATGGCTGCTCGGTATGCCGCCGCGCGGACCCGATCGAGGTGGTTCATGTCCATTCCGTTCTCCTGACGTGCCTGGTTGTTCACAGCTGAAAATCCAAAAAGGCCAGCCCCGGGAAGAGGGCAAAGACCACAGTCACCGGCAGGATGAGGAAGACGACGGGGGTCATCATGACAATTTCCTTCATGCCGGCCGCCTCGAGCAGTGCTCGGCGCCCGTCCTCGCGCACATCTTGGGCTTGAGCGCGCAGCACCTCTGCCAAGGGCGTGCCGCGTTGCACCGCGATGACGATGCCGTCCACGAAACGCGAGAGTGAAGGCAGCGCGGTCCTATCAGCGAGGCCCTGCAGCGCGGTCGGCAGGTTGGCTCCTGCCCGAGCATCGGCCAGAGTGCGCCGCAACTCATCGGCCAATTCGCCTCTGGACAAACGGCATACGCGCTCCAAGGCACCCACGGTTCCCTCGCCAGCCGCCACAGCCAACGCCAGCAACTCCGCCACCGTGGGGAACTCCTGCAGCATCCGCGCCTCTCGGCGCACTGCTCGGCGGGTGAGCACGTTATCCCAGGCGACGATCCCGACGCCCGCGCCCACGCCAATCAGACCCAGGACCACCACGGAGGAGGCACCACGCGCGGCCAGGAGCAGCCCGCCCACGGCACCCCCGAGGACAGCACCCCCCGCCCCCGCCAACACTTGCTCGGCGCGGAAGCGCTCGACATCAGGTGCTCGCCCAGCCCGCTGCTGGCGCCGGATCACGGTGTCGGCTCCACCCAGTACGCGCTCAACACCGCGGCTGAGGGCAAGCACGATGGGACCGACGAGCGGCGTCATCACCATGCGGTTGGCCGTAGTCGACTGGAGCAGCCGACTGGGGCGCGGGGTGTCCTTGAGGTAGGGCAGCACTCGACCGCCAAGGCCCTCCTTCCGGTGAATCGGCAGACCGAGCCAGACCAAGGCAAGCCCGATTCCACCCACGAGCCCCAGCAGCATTCCGACCCGGGTGAGTGCGGTCATCGCAGCACCCGCTCATCCTCGGCTAGCCGCCCCAGCCGAAGCATGAGCCAGTACGCGAGCGCCGTCACCAGTGCCCCCACCAACAGGACGAGCGCCCCGGTCGGGGTCGCATAGGCTTGAACGGATTCGGGCCGCGTCGAGAGCAACAAGAGCACCAGCCAAGGTGCAGCAGCCGCCAGCTTTGCGGCATTCACTGTCCAGGATTGGCGTGCCTCGATCTCCGCGCGCGCCCGCGCGTCGTCTCTGAGGAAGCGGGAGAGCGTGCGCAGCAGCCGACCCAGGTCTGACCCACCGACCTCGCGCGCGATTCGCAGCGACTCGATCAACCGATCGGCCACGGGGTCACTCAGCGAGACCTTGAGGCGATCCAGGCATTCGTTGAATCGCCCCGTGAGGCGGTAATCCTCGCTGAAGGCCGCGAATGCCGGGCGTAGCTCGGCCGGCCCCCGCACGGCCACTGCGGACAGAGCCTCCGGCAGTGACATCCCAGCGCGGATCCCTGACGTGACATTGTCGACCACGTCGGGCCAGAGGTCGCGAAGCCGCGACCTGCGCAGCCGCGCCCGGCGCCGAACGTAGATGACCGGTGAGCATCCAACCATGACTGCGAAGCAGACGGCGATCGGCACCACGGCGATCAGCGCCCACGCGGTGATGAAGGTCAATAGTCCGGCCGCCACGCAACCAGCCAGGAGCCCGCGAGCACCTAGTCCACTGAGCCCGGCCTGGACGATGTCGTCGGTCAAGCGCGTCAGCGGTCCCGCGCGACGTTCCCGGCGGTTGTCCACAGGTGGCTCGATCCAGCAGCTCCACCAGAGGAGATAGAGGCCAAGGCCAAACATCAGACCAAGCGCAACCGACGTCATGATCGCTCCTGGGCCAGCAGGCTGGTGACGTCGACACCGATCCGCTCGAAGCGATCCAGATGCGGCGGAAAGCCATCGGCTCGAACCAGGTGGCCGCCCCGGTGAACGAAGAGTTCAGCCATCTCCACGACATCGCCCTCGATCCGCCCTGGGACGGCGGCGATCTCGCGCACGCGTCGAGACCCATCTCGCTCCAAGGCAGCATGGACGACGATGTCGATGGACGTCGCGACCGTCGGGACCACGAAGCGAGCCCCCACATTCGCGCCGGCCAGGAGCGGCAGGGTGCACATCTTGGTGACGGCCTCTCGAGCACTATTGGCGTGGATGGTGCACATGCCCGGCAAGCCCGAATTGAGCGCAATGAGGAGGTCGAGGGCCTCGGCCTGACGGACCTCGCCCACGATGATCCGCGAGGGCCGCATACGCAGCGCTTCCTTGACCAGACGACGAAGGGGCACCTCGCCAGTGCCCTCAAGCGAGGGCTGCCGACATTGCATCGAGGCCACATCCCGGTGGGGGATGCGCAGCTCAAAGACTTCTTCGCAGGTGACGATCCGCTCGCGGGGAGGGATCGCCGCGGACAAACAATTCAGCAGCGTGGTCTTCCCCGCTTGCGTGCCTCCGGCCACCAGGATGTTGAGCCCTGCGTGGACCGCCGCATCGAGGAAGGCGGCCGCCTGTGCGGTGAGGGTGCCGAGCGCGACCAGGTCATCCAGCGAGTCGGCTTTCACGATGAACTTGCGGATGTTGATGCACCAGTGCTCACGGGTGATGTCCGGAATCACGACGTGCAAACGGGATCCGTCGGCGAGCACCGCATCTACGAACGGCGAACTGAGGTCAACCCGACGACCGGACGTCTTCAGCATCCGCTCCACCAAGTCGCGGACCTCGTCCTCCGTCAGCAAGGTCGTGGTCAGTTCGGCAACGCCATCTCTTGCGATGAAGACCTTGTTCGGCTCGTTGATCCAGATCTCTTCGACGCGTGGGTCGTCGAGGTAGCGCTGCAAGGGTCCGAGGCCAACGACTCTGTCCCACAATGCCTTTGCCGACGAGTCCAAATCATCGAGGAGCGGCATTCCGCCGTGGAGGGAGCGCTCGTCGTAGTCCGTGAGTGCTGCCCGCACCAGCGAGCGCACCGCGGCCGGTTCGCGGGCAGGGTCCAGCCCGGACTGCCTAAGGAGTTCTCTGACCTCGGTCTCGACGGTCCGCAATGCCTCCACCCCGCGCCCCTTCCCCGTGCACTGCGAGACATCACAGCACATCGTCACCCGAGCCCGCGACCGGAGCGGATGAACGCTGTGGATAACTTTCCCGTTCTTCGCGGCAGCGCTCTACGTTCCGGGTGTGCGATTCACCCTGAGCGTCGGTCGCCCGATGCACGAGGACGCCCTCGTCGATGTCGCCATCGAGGCGGGGCGCGGGCACACCTGCGCTGACCTCACCGCTGCGCTGACCGCCTGCCTCGGCACGCCGATCACGAGCCTCTGGGATGACCGGGGCGAGATTCCACCGGACACTCCCGTGGGGATTCCCCCGCTGGTGCATTGGGCCATCGTTTATACCGCGCCGCAAAGACGCCTACCCACCGCTGGCGCGGGCGCGACCCTCGACCTCTGCGTGGTGGCCGGACCTGACTGCGGGATGCGGATGCCGCTCGGCCGCGTCCCCATCTCCGTCGGGCGAGCGCGCGGGGCCGGTCTGCGCATCAACGACCCGGCTCTAAGCCGCCACCATGCGGAGGTCCGCCTCGACGGCGGCACCGTGCGACTCGTGGATCTGGATTCGACGAATGCGAGTCTGATCGATGGCCTGCGCGTGCCCGTCGAAGGCGGCACCTTCTCGGCCGCCTCGACCCTCCAGTTGGGCGCCACCTACCTTGACCTCAGACCGCGCGCCACCGCAAGATCCTCTCCCGAGCCCGATCACGAGGGCCGACTGGTCCTCCGTCCAGTTGCCAGACAACGACCGACCATGCAACCGGTCGACGTACAACGTCCCCCACGACCGGCCCGTGAACCCGCCGCCCGGGTGCCGTGGCTCGCCGGAGTCTTACCGCTGCCCGTGGCAGGACTCTTGGCCTTGCTGTGGGGCCCCCAAGTCCTTGCCTTCGCGGTGCTCGGTCCACTCATCCTCCTGGGCACGGCTGCCCAGGATCGCTGGTCAAGTCGACGCCGGTATGCCGAGGCCCTGCGACGGCACAACGAGGCCGAGTCGAAGGCTTTGCACCACGCCCACGAACTCGCAGAGCACGAGCTCAGGGTTCGTCATCAGCGCACGCCCGATCCGGTCACGGTGCTTGATCGTGCCCGCGGACCGGCCCTGGACCTGTGGTCAGCCACCGCGCGCGACCCTGACGCGGGCGTCGTCCGGCTGCGAGTTGGCCCGCTGGAGAGTCACGTCCGAATCAGCTCCGGCACGGAGTCGGCGTGCGTGGTCCATGAGAGGGCGCCCCACACCGCCAATCTCGCCGAGAGTTGCGGCCTGGCGATTTCCGGTGATGCCGCGCCGGCCCTGAGGTGGGTCGTGGGTCAACTCCTGGCCTCGCTGCCACCGTCAGAGCTCGCCGTGGCCCTCGTGGGATCACCCTCGCCCGAGTGGGCTTGGCTCTCTCGGGTCCCGCATGCCCTGGACGATGTCGCAGACATGGCATGCCTGACGGATATCGCGGCCGCTTGCCCTGCCCCACGCCTCCTGCTGATCGCACCCGCGGCCAACGCCCAGCTCAGGGCCCAATTGGACGGCATACGGGGTGAGCGGGTGTGGGTCCTGGCCGGAGTCAGCGAGCAGACCGCCGACCCAGCGATCGAGCCGGCGACCGGCCTGGACGGGGTGGGATTGTGGTGGGCGGAGCGGCTTTCCCGCGCCTTGGCGCCGCTGCGCCCTCCTGGCGGGGGACGCCAGCTCTCGACCCTTTCGGTTCGCCAACTCTCGGGCGTGCAGACATTCACCGAGCTGGCCTCGAGGTGGTCCGCGACGTCAACCGCGCTGTCGACTCCGGTGGGCGCAACCGCAGAGGCAGCGCTGACCTTGGACCTCGTACGCGATGGGCCCCATGTCCTGGTCGGTGGCACCACGGGGTCGGGCAAGTCCGAGTTCCTGCGCTCGCTCGTCTGCGGGTTGGCGTTGCGTCACTCCCCCGACGCGGTGGACTTCGTGCTGATCGATTACAAAGGCGGCGCGACCTTTGAGCCGCTGATGGGCCTGCCCCATGTGGTCGGCATGGTGACCGACCTCGACGAGCACGGGGCCTCTCGTGCGCTGATCTCGTTGCGCGCAGAACTCTCGCACCGAGAGCGAGTTCTGGCCGGTGCGGGGGCGCAGGACCTGGCCACCTACCAACGATTGCACCTCGAAGGCCACCCAGCAGCGGTGAGTCCGCTTCCACGCCTCGTGATCGTCGTCGACGAGTTCCGGGTGCTGAGTGAGGAGTTGCCCGAGTTTGTCGCCGGGGTCGTGCGGTTGGCTGCGGTCGGCCGGTCTCTGGGCATCCACCTCGTCCTGGCAACACAGCGTCCAAGCGGAGTGATCACCCCCGACATTCAGGCCAATGTGAGTGCTCGGATCGCATTTCGGGTGCGCGACGCCGCTGACTCGCGCGACATCTTGGATAGCCCGCAGGCCGCCACCATCCCGCCCACGAGCCCTGGCTCCGCCCTGATCCGGCTGGCGGGCGGCGAGCTGACAGCATTCCGCGGTGCTCGCGTGCTTGCCCCACGGGACGAACCGAAGCACCTCACCGTGTCTGTGGCCAGCAATTCGGCCGCAGCAGAGCCAGCCACCGGCGATGGCGAGATCGATGCCATCACGCAATTGGCGGCGGCCGCCATGGACCACCTCGACCTCGCGAGTCCCCGACGCCCCTGGCTGCCACCCTTGCCCACGTCGGTGTCCTGTCCTGCTCCCGAGAAAGGAGTGGATCCCACCTGGGCGATCGCCGACGATCCCGCGCGTCAGCAGCAAAGTGCGCTGACCTGGGGTCCCATGACAAGCGTGCTGATCATCGGACCAGCACGTTCCGGGCGAAGCAGCGCGGCCTTGGCCATCGCGTCGGGGGCAATGGCTGCCAGATCACCGAATGACCTGGTCGTGTATGCCGTGGGATCCGGACCGTGCGTGGACGCCATCGCCGGCCTACCCCACTGCGGCGGCGCTATCGGGCCCGATGACGAGCGGGGCATGCGAGCGGTCACCGAGAGACTAGGACGCCTGGTCGATCGCGCAACGTCCGGCCTCGGCCCTAAGGCTCTCCTGGTCATCGACGGCTGGGATGGACTCCTGGGCGGACGCACCTCGGCGGCCTGGAGCCGGGCCGTTGAGCCGCTCCTGCATGTGCTCCGACGCGGTCGCAGCCACGGTCTGGAGATGATCATCACCGGCGACGCCTCGCTCTCTCACGGGCCGCTGCGATCCCTCACCGACGCGACTTTGGCCCTCAGACTGGCCAATCGAGTGGAGGCTGTCTCGCTCGGTGTCCCCGGCGCGCTGACGACCGCCGACACCCCGGGCCGGGGGGTGCTTCTGCCGCTCGGCCTCGAGGTTCAGGTGGTCAGTGCCGAGCCCTATGCCGCGTGCGCCCGGACTCGCTGGTCCGGGCAGGGTACGGAGATCGCACGCATTCGGGCCTTACCGGACTACGTGCCGGCCTCCGATCTGCCGACCTCTGTGCCCGGAGTCATCCACCTAGGCCGCGGCGGTGAGGACGGCCGCTGCGTTGATTGGGACCTATCCACCCTGGGGCATGTGGTGTTGATTGCTGGTCCTCCCCACTCGGGGCGGTCGACCATCGCAGCCACCATCGCAGCCACCTTGGCCGCACCGGGTGGTGGCGCGGGTGTCGCTGCAGCGGCACCGTGTGTGATCCTTGCCGACCGGCTCAGTCCGGCATTCGGGGTCGTGCCGAGGGCGATCCACCTCCGCCCCGATGACCCCGAGTCGGTCACCGCCCTGATCGAGTACAAACGGGAGCACCCCAACCTGACCGTCGTCATCGACGGGGCGGACCGGATCGACGGCCAGGCCTGCGAACCCGTGGTCCGGGAACTCATCGACGTGGCCGACCGGGACCACTCGCTCGTCCTGGTCACGACGATCAGTGCCAGCCTGAGCGGGCGATTCCGCGGACTCGATGTCGAAGTCACCCGCCTCCGGCCCGCGGCCATCCTGCTCTGGCCAACCGCGGACCGAGGAGCCGCCGAGGTGCTACGCGCCCGCGAGATTCACGGCATACCGTCCCTCCCGGGACGTGGGGTTCTGATCACCCCCGGGCAGACGATCGAGATTCAGCTGGCCGCGTCGACCGCGCGATCGGACGGGGTCGTGGCCGCAGCCCAGAGCCCGATCACCGCGCTCAATCCCACGGCGACCCCGATCAGCGGCTTGCCTGAGGTCAATGCCGTGTAAGCCACCGGCAGCAGCAGCGCACACCACACCAAGGTGGGGGTGCGCTGCCAAGTCTCCGGGCCACGCCAGGCGCGCGCCACGGCATACAGGCCCACTGCGAAGAGGGCGATGAGCAGCGCCGACATCACCGCCGGGCCGATCTGCTGTGCCTTGCCGGTCACGATTTCGTAGGCATAGAACACGGCGAAGCCGGCCAGAGCCAGCGCGTCCAGCCCGCACACGATCGCCGCCACCCGCCTTGCAGACGTCAGGGTGGAACTCTGGGAGGGCGTCGAGGCGTTCGCTGAAGGCACCTACCCAGCGTATGGTGTGGCGCCCAGCACATACCGAAAGTGGTAAACCCTTCCACGATTGGGTTGGGGCAGATAGAGTTGGTCAACGGACTTGTGTGCTGTGCACCGAGTCCCGCACGACACGTGGATGCAAAGACGCACCTGCCCCCGCCGCACCCCCTGCCACCCATTCGGCGGGCATTCGGACCGTTTGCACGACATTGCACAAGGAGCACCACTCATGGATTGGCGCGATCGCGCTGCCTGCCTCGAGGAGGACCCCGAGCTGTTCTTCCCCATTGGGAACACCGGCCCGGCGATCCAACAGATCGAGGACGCCAAGGCGGTCTGCCGCCGCTGTGAAGTCATCGACACCTGCCTGAAATGGGCTCTGGAGTCCGGTCAGGATGCCGGTGTCTGGGGCGGACTCTCCGAGGACGAGCGCCGCGCCCTCAAGCGCCGCAACGCGCGCGCCCGTCGCGCCGGCTGACCACGCCGCGCAGGCTTACCACGCAACCACCGCATCGCCTGGTACTCCCTTACCCACCCCAGCCATCGACCTCACCCGGGCTCCCGATAGTCCACAGGCAGACTCACCCGTCGCCGCCCCAGCGGATCGGTCCACATGGCCACCCCATCTGGTCGCAAGGTCAGCCCCCACCGAGGCAACTGCTTGACCCGGTGATGTCGCCGACACAAAGCAATGAGATTGCCGTATGCCGTCGGCCCCTCCGGCCACGGCCGCACATGGTCAAGGTCGGTGTAACGGACGGCAACGGAGCATCCGGGGAACCGGCAGTGCCCATCCCGAGCGTGGACGGCGGCCCTCAGCATGGCTCCCGGCCGGTATGCCGCCTGAGTCCTGCCAGGATCGGGCCAGGCGCCCGTCTGCGCATCAACCGGCAGCACCGCCACCGGCGCCCCGGACGCGATGTGCTGGCGCAGCCACTGCGCGGGGACGGCAACCGGGTCGGGACGCTGGGTACGCACGAGGACATGACGGTCGGGCGGCAACTCCGCCAGGGCTAAGTCCAAGCGCCGTGCGATCGGCTCGCGGTCCCCGATGGCGGTGGCCGATCCCGGGTCGCCCAGCGGCGTGGCCGGCCCTGACGTCGGCACGGTGACCACGATCGAGACGGTCGTGGTGATGGCGGCACCGAGGGCCTCGGCCAGGGCATCGCCCCGGGCCTGCTCCAGGGTGTCGGCCGAGCCGGCCTCGCGGAGCTCACGTGCCCGGGCGTCGATGCCGGGCCACAGCCGCTCAGCATCCCCCTGCGGCACCCGCCACAACCAGGTGTCCATCCCCGGCTCGCTCGCCCAGCGCTGCAGCCCACGTCGACAACGCGCCCGCTCCGCCCGACCAGCCTCACCCTGGCCGTCGCAGGCCACGAGCAGGGAACGCACTCGGCGGCGCAGCGGCCCGGGCAGCTCCACGCCCACTCGCCCGCCGTGCCGCAACTCGCGAGGGCTCAGGTAGGGAGCGAGTCGCGAATCCACCGCCCGAGCCACCTCCGAGGAGGACTCCCCCAACTCGCTTGCCACCACCTGCGCCCGCCAGGCATCGACCTCACCCGACTCCATCCCTGCCAAGACGCTGGGCAGCTCGGTGACAACCCGGGTCGCGGCCTCGATCCGCGCTCCGGCGACGGCCTCACTGACCCCCAGGGCCTCACACACCAGCGACGCCGCATCGATCGCGATGAATCCAGGAGCGCGCCGGCGCTGCTCGACCGTGCCGTCCTCGCACCGAACGTCCTCACGCCGCGCCACCTCGGCCAACAGCCGGAACTGCAGCGCGCTGGCTTGGTTCATCAGGACCCGCACCGACTCCAACGCCGAGAGGATCTGCTCGTCGGAAGCTGCGGCAAACACCTGCTCGCGCGCCGCCTCGACGGCGGCAGCTAAGAGCGCGGGATCTGCACCGATCCCCGCGGCCCCCAGCATGGTGTCCCCTGCTTCCATTTCACTATCGTACAGGTGTTCGATGTGCCGTACAAGCCTGCAGGACAAGCATTTTCGACCATTTCGGGGCTGAGAAACGCTAGCTCCTGCGACAGCGAAAGCGCGGCAGCGAGGGCGCGGCAGCGAGGGCGCGACAGCGCACAGCGCGACAGCCACGACCGCGCACCCAACTAGCCCACCAGCGACGCGTCAAACCACCCTCAGCGAATGGGCCGCAACTTGGCGGTGAACACCACCTGAGTCCCACCACCCGGGGCGTTCTCCCACCGGATTCGCCCCCGCAGGTCTTGCACGAGCGAGGTGACGATGCGCGTGCCCAGCCCGGCCAGCATCGGCCGGAAACCGGTCGGCAGCCCCGGCCCGTCATCGGTGATGGTGACCACCAAGTCGTCCTCGCCATCCGCCTGCTCGGTCCGCACGGCGACTGCGCTCACCCGACCGCTGCCGTCCCGCACACCGTGCTCCACGGCATTCTGAACCAACTCGGAAATGATCATCGCCAGCGAGGTCGCATCCTCCGCCGCCACGATCCCGAAGGACCCTTCGAGCGCGAAGTCCACGTGCTGGTGCGCGGTCGCCACCTCAACAATGGCCCGCAAGCCACGCAGCGCGATCTCATCGAAGTTCACCTGCTCCTCGAAGCCATGGGAGAGCGTCTCGTGCACCAGGGCAATGATGCCCACCCGCCGCACGGCCTCATCCAGGGCATTGCGCGCCGAAGCATCCTCCACCCGACGCGACTGCAGCCGCAACAAAGCCGCTACCGTCTGCAGGTTGTTCTTGACCCGGTGGTGAATCTCCCGAATCGTCGCGTCCTTGGTGATCAGCTCCTGCTCGCGCCGACGCAACTCCGAGACATCGCGGGAGAGCACCAGTGCGCCATTGCGTTGACCACCGGAGGTTAACGGGATAGCCCGCAGCGAGACCGTGGCCGAGGCCGTCTCGATCTCGCTGCGCCAGGGTGCCCGACCCATGGCGACCACGGCCAGCGACTCATCGACGTGCGAGCCGCTGCGACCCACGAGTTCGGCAGCAATCTGGGCAAGCACCTCACCGATCACGTCACCGACATGACCCAGGCGGTGGATCGCGGACACGGCATTCGGACTCGCATACCGGATCACCCCCTCGTGGGTGAGATGGAAGACCCCGTCGCCGACCCGAGGCGCCCCACGGCGCACGCCGGTCGGCGCCGACGGCGACGGGAACTCGCCGCTGGCCACCATCCCGGTCAGGGCATCGGCCAAGTCGCGGTAGGTCAACTCCAAGCGGCTCGGCGTTCGCCCCACGGTCAGATTTGTATGCCGCGTGACGACCGCGATCGACCGCCCCTGATGCACCACCGGGACGGCTTCCTCGCGAAGCGCCCCGTCATCACGAATGGTCGGGGTGCTGGTCGGGATGATCCGGCGAGTGCGGTACGCCTGGTCCAAAACCCGGGTCCGGCCCTGGCTGGAGGTGCGGCCCACGATGTCGTCGTAGAACACCATGGGTCCGGTGTTCGGCCGCACGTGGGCCACAGCCTTCCAGCCATCCAGTCCACCGGGCACCCAGAGCACGAGGTCGCTGAAGGACAGATCGGCCATCAACTGCCAGTCCCCTACCAGGAGATGCAGCCACTCGATATCCGTTTGATCGAGCGCGGTCGTCGCCGTCAGCTCGTCGGCCAGGGTGCCCACGAGCGCCCAGCCTACGTGCCCGAGGAGCCCGACCGAATCACCGAACGCAACGAGCGCAGGGCAACCGAGAGCGCCGCGATATTCGGATTCTCCAGTCGCCGGATCCCCGCCAGCGAGGTCTTACTGCGCTGGATCGACTCCTTGTTGGCCTCCGACCACACCTCGAAGAGCTCTGCGGGGGTGGTCTCCACCGGCGCTGCGGCATTGGCCTCAAGCACCGAGCGGCTGAGCGACTCCAACACCGAGTACAGGTCGTCGCGCAGCGCACCACGAGCCAGGGCATCCCAACGATCATCGCGCGGCAGCCGGGTGACCTTGCTCAGCATGGTGTCAATGCCGAAGCGTTCGGAGACGTGGTAGTACAGCCCGGCCACGTCCGCGGGTGCCCGACCGGTGTCGGTCGCGATGTCGACGATGTCGAGCAACGAGTACGAGTCCAGCAGCGAAGCCGCCTGGGTGGCCAAATCGCTAGGTACTCCGCCCTTCTCGAACTCCGCGATTCGGCGCTCCAGGCGTCGCTTCTCCTCGCCCCGCAGATACCCGGGCACCGCAGGCGACAACTGCCGCACGACCGCACCGAAACGCTCGATCTCGGCACCGATGTCCAAGGTCGTGGGACGCGCCGTGAGGAACCACCGCACCGCCCGATCCAGCAGCCTGCGGAACTCGAGGTAGAGCTGGGTTTGGGTCCCGGTGGACACCACATTGTCCAGCGACTCCACGGCCGCGACGTACTCCGGCAAACCGAAGACCTCACGGCACACCACGAACGCCCGGGTCACTTGCTCGGGCGTCGCCCCGGCCTCCTCCTGTGCCCGGAAGGCGAAGGTGATCCCACCGCGGTTGACCATCGAGTTGACCACCGCATTGGTGACGATCTCCCGACGCAAGGGGTGCTCGGAGATTTGTGCGGCATAGGTCTCTCGGATCGCGCTCGGGAAGTACCCCGACAGCGTGCGAGCGAACCACGGGTCGTCCGGGATGGAACTGGCCAGGATGTCCTCCTTGAGGGCCAACTTGGCGTAGGCCACGAGCACGGAGAACTCCGGGCTCTTCAGGCCCAGGCCATCGTGCGCCCGCTTCTCCATCTCGGCATCCGTGGGCAGGAACTCCAAGGCGCGGTCCAGGTCGCCGCGCTCCTCCAACCAGTGGATGAGCCGCTCGTGCACCGAGACCATCGAGTGCTCCTGCGCACGCGCGTTGCCCAGCAGGACGTTCTGCTCGTAGTTGTCCCGCAGCACATGCTCGGCGACCTCATCGGTCATCGAGGCGAGTACCTCATTGCGCGTCTCGATCGTCAGGTCACCATCGCGAACCACCTCGCCGAGGAGGATCTTGATGTTGACCTCGTGGTCGGAGGTGTCCACACCGGCCGAGTTGTCGATCGCATCAGTGTTGACGCGGACGCCCTTGAAGGCCGCTTCCACGCGTCCGAGCTGGGTCGCCCCGAGGTTGCCTCCCTCGCCAATCACCTTGCAGCGCAACTGGTTTCCATTGACGCGGATGGCGTCATTTGCGCGGTCGCCGACGGACAGGTTGTCCTCGGTGGACGCCTTGATGTAGGTGCCGATACCGCCATTCCAGAGCAGATCGACCGGCGCCAGCAGGATCGCGTGCATCAACTCAGCAGGCGTCATCGCGGTGGTACCCGCGGGCAAGCCGAGCGCCGCCACCATCTGCGGGCTGATCGGGATGGACTTCAGCGAGCGCGCGAAAATGCCGCCACCCTCCGAGATCAGCGAGGCGTCATAGTCCTCCCAGGACGAGCGGGGCAGGTCGAACATCCGCCGCCGCTCGGCGAAGGAACGCGCCGGGTCGGGATTCGGGTCAACGAAGATGTGCCGGTGGTCGAAGGCCGCGAGCAACCGAATGTGCTCGGAGAGCAACATGCCGTTGCCGAAGACGTCACCACTCATGTCACCGACACCCACGCAGGTGAAGTCGGTGGACTGAGTGTCGACGCCCATCTCGCGGAAGTGCCGCTTGACCGATTCCCACGCGCCACGGGCGGTGATGCCCATGCCCTTGTGGTCGTAACCCGCGGAGCCACCGGAGGCGAAGGCGTCGTCCAGCCAGAAGCCATGCGACTGAGCCACCCCGTTGGCGATATCGGAGAAGGTCGCGGTGCCCTTGTCCGCGGCCACGACCAGGTACGGGTCATCGCCGTCGTGGCGCACCACCTGCGGCGGCGGCGCGATGCTGCCGGCGAGGCGGTTGTCGGTCAGATCCAGCAGGCCGGAGATGAACATCCGGTATGCCGCCTTGCCCTCGGTCAGCCAGGCCTCGCGGTCGACCGCCGGATCCGGCAGCGCCTTGGGGTAGAAGCCGCCCTTGGATCCGGTCGGCACGATGACCGCATTCTTGACCATCTGCGCCTTGACCAGGCCGAGGATCTCGGTGCGGAAGTCTTCGCGGCGGTCGGACCAGCGCAGACCACCACGGGCCACCGGCCCGAAGCGCAGGTGAACACCCTCGACTCGGGGGCTGTAGACCCAGATCTCGAACTGCGGCCGGGGAGCCGGCAAGTCGGGCACGAGCTTGGGGTTGAGTTTGATCGAGACGTACGGCTTGTGGGCCGCGCCGTCGGCACCCGATTGGTAGAAGTTGGTCCGCAGCCCGGCCCTGATCACGCCGAGGAAGGAGCGGATGATCCGATCGTGGTCCAAGCTGCTGACCTCGTCGAGGGCCTCGAGAATGCTGGTTCCCAAGGCCTCCTGCGCGGCCGTGCGATCGGCGCCGGCCTCACCGGCATACCGGCTCGGGTCGAAGCGCGTCTCGAAGAGCGCCACCAGGTCACGGGCAATGCCAGGGTGCGACACCAGGGCATCCTCGAAGTAGTCCTGCGAGAACGTTGCCGAGGTCTGGCGAAGGTACTTCGCGATGGCTCGCAGGATGACCACCTGACGCCAATCCAACTGTGCACCCAGGACCAGTCGGTTGAAGCCGTCGGACTCCGCCTGGCCATCCCAGACCGCCGACACCGCGCCCTCGAAGAGCTCGCGAAGCCGGTCGTGCGGCACCGAGTCCCAGGTCGCAGCGTCCGGCACGCGCAGGCCAAAGTCATAGACATTCAAAGTCTCGCCGTCACTGCGGTTGACCTCGAAGGGCTGCTCGTCGACGACCTCGACACCCATGTGGGTGAAGATCGGCAGGATGTCGGTGAGCGAGAGCGGGTCGACCCGGAAGAGCTTGAAGCGCCGCACTTCGGGCCCCCCGCCGACCGGCCGGTAGAGCGCCACACTGGTGCGCTGATCGCCGCCCAGCCGGTCAAGGTGACTGAGGTCAGCGACGCCTTGGCTGACCGTGAAGTGCTCCTCGTATGCCGTGGGGAAGGATCGCCCGAAGCGGCCCAGCAGCCGGTCACCCTCGCCTTCACCGTGGGCATCGCGCAGGCCATCGCCAAGCCGGTCTGACCAGGTCCGGGACACCTCGACCAGCCGCTGCTCCAGCGCTGCCTGGTCGGCGGCCGACAGCGAGCGGATCCGGGCGCCCTTGGCTGCCCTCACCACGAAGTGCAAGCGGCTCAGCGCCGACTCGGAGACTCGAGCAGAGAACTCGACATTGTCCGAGGTGAAGGTCTCCTTGAGGATGTCCGCCATCTTGACCCGGACCGCGGTGTTGTAGCGGTCCCGCGGGATGTAGACCAGCGCGGAGACATAGCGGCCGAAGTCGTCCTCGCGCAGGAAGAGCTTGGTCCGCCGGCGCTCCTGAAGCTGGGTCACCGCCATAGCGGTCTCATAAAGCTGCTCGGTCGAGGCCTGGAAGAGCTCGTCGCGGGGGTAGTTCTCCAGGACACCAAGCAGGTCCTTGCCGGTGTGCGAGTCCGCTGCCACGCCGGAGCGAGCCAGGACTGCCGAGACCTTTTCGGCGACCAGCGGGACGCGCAGCACCGAGTCGGTGTACGCCGTGGAGGCGTAGAGCCCGAGGAAGCGGCGCTCCCCCACCACGGTCCCCTGCGCGTCAAAGACCCGGACACCGACGTAGTCCAGATACGCAGTGCGGTGCACCGTGGACTTCGAGTTGGCCTTGGTCATCACCAGGATGGACTGCTCCTGGGCCTTGACCCGCGCCTGCTCGCTGAGGATGTTGGGCTCTTGCGCCTGCGGCGGATCGGCCCGCAGCAAGCCCAGGCCGGTGGCCGTCACCGGGACGATCGCCTGACCACCCTTGACGTCCTTGAGCGAGTACTCCCGGTAGCCCAGGAAAGTGAAGTGGTTGTCGCCCATCCAACGCAGGAAGCGGATCGCGAGATCGACGTCCTCGCGGGCCACGCCGACCGGGGGCGCACCCTCGAGCTCGGCGGCCAGGACCAGCGCCTTGGTGCGCATCTTGGGCCAGTCCTCCACGGACTCCCGCACATCCTCAAGCACCTCGCGCACGGCTGACTCCAGCTCGGCCCGGCGCGCGTCATCGGCCTCGCGGTCGACCACCAGCAACATCCACGATTCGGGCATCTCGCCGACTCCGTGACCGCTGGTCCCGGGCGAGGAGTCGACGTCCAGCACAGCCTCCAGCTCGCCCACGGCGTTGCGGCGCACGACGAACTGAGGGTGGACGATCACATGGATGTCGATATCGCGGGACACCAGTGCGCCAGCGACCGAATCGACCAAGAAGGGCATGTCGTCGGTGACGATCTGCACCACCGTGCGGGGGTTGCTCCAGCCGTCGGCCTCGATGGTCGGGTTGTAGACCCGGACCTTGGCAGTTCCCGGCATCCGGGTGCGGGCGAGCTCGACGTGAGAAGCGGCGGAACCGGCATAGATCGCCGGGTCGCGCGTGGTCAGCTCGTCCAAGGGCACATGCCTGAAGTACCGCTCAACGAATTCCGTACCACCGCCCTGCGGGGCCATCGCGGTGAAATCCTTCGCGATGGCCGAGAGAACGTCCAGACGGTTCTGAGCCGGTGTCGTCGACATGATGCAGGTGCAGTCCTTCGTCGCGGTTCTCGGCACCCCAACTGCGGTGCGCGGGCACATCGTCGTGCCGCCCCCGAGCCTATCCAGAAAGCGCGCCGCTCAGCAGCCTTCCACAACCACCAACGTGGCCAAGGCTGGATCGGCGGCATAGGCGATGCGGGCCCCGGCGCTGCGAGCCGCCTGAAGTCGGTTCACCGCGTCACGCGTGACCTCCTCACCGGGAGCGAGCACCGGGATGCCCGGCGGATATGGCGCGATCAACTCGCCGCAGATCCGGCCGATCGCTTCCTGGATCGGGACGGCCCGCCGGGGCGCGAAGAAGGCTGCGCGCGGCGACATCCGCTGAACCGGCCGGAGATCCCAGATCCCGCTGGACTGGATCGTCCTGGGCGTTCCCCGATGCCGCTCGATGGCGTCGCTGAGGGCCTGCGTGAGCGAGGTCAGGGCCCCCTCGTCATCGGCCAGAGTCACCATCGCGACCAGCAGATCTCGATCGGCAAGCTCGAGCGGGTGCCCGACGTGTAGGAGGTCCTGCTCGACGGCCAGGCCGTCCGCTCCGCTCCCGCGCAGGTCGATCACCAGCTTCAGCGGATCCACGCCGGCGCCCTGCAGGACCTCGACCCCCGGGATCTGCGCCAATCGCGTGCGAGCCCGGGTGACCAGGTCCATGGCCGCGGCCAGCAGCTCGGCCCCGTGCCGCTCCAGCAGGGCTCGGGCCGCGTCGATACTCGCCAGGATGGCGCCCGCCGGGCTGGTGGTCGCGGTGGCATCCAGCCCCGCCGCCAGCCGCGCGAGGTCGATCCGCTCCCCCTGCGCGAGCACGATGGCCGCCTGCGACCAGGCGGGCAGGGTCTTGTGGGCACTCATCACCACGAGGTCGGCCCCCTGACTGATCGCGTGCGGAGGCAGATCCGGGTGGAAGCCAAAGTGCGCCGCCCACGCCGCATCGACCGCGATCGGTATGCCGTGCGGCCCATGCCCGTGCGCCACCTCGACCAGGCCGGCGACATCACCGACGGTCCCCAGATAGCTCGGGTCGCCGATCAGGACGCCCACGCTTCGGGGATGCTCGGCCAGCGCCTGGGCCAGATCGTCCGGATGCACGCCCCGCGGCATACCGGCCTGGTCCACTCGGGGCGTGACCCACACCGGCTCCAGCCCGGCCAGCACCAGCGCGAGCAGCATCGAGCGGTGCAGCGTGCGCGCGACGATCACCTGCTCGCCCGGTTGACCCAGGGCGAGCGCAATGCCCTGGTTGCCATGGGTAGACCCGCCCACCGAGAACCAGGCATGCTCCGCGCCCCACAGCGCGGCCGCCCGAGCCTGGGCGTCGAGCAGGACTCCATGCGCGAGCTTCATGGTGTCCAGGCCCGCGTAATAGGGCACATCACCGGCGATGACATCGCCGACCAGATCGGTGCGGTGTTTGTGTCCGGGGATGGTGAACGGGCGCGGCGACTCCTCCTGGAAGCGCAGCCAGGCATCGAGCAAGGGGGCGAACGGGCGAAGCCCGCGCGGGTCAGTGGGCATCGCCCCGGCCATCGGCACCCGGACGCGCAGCGATCATGAGTCCGAAGGGTAGCGGCGCCTGTGGATAACGGTGGGCAGGCAGTCACGCACGCCTAGAGTGAGGGAATGCCGCAGCCTGCGCAGGAGCTCGCGCGCGAGACGCTGGATGCGTTGGCGCGCCTGCGAGATCAATGCGGGGCCGTGGCCAGTGAACTTCTCAGCACCTTGCCGGTGACCGGTTCGGACCGGCTCCAGAGCGCACTGGACGCCTGGACCGATGACACCGCCGCACTCGCGCGGGCGCTCTCGCTGGCGGCGGCTCGCACCCTGGATCACCTGTCCGCGGCCACCGGGGTGGAGCCCACGCCCAGCGCCGCCACGGTCAGCCCGCTGCCCACCCCGCAGCCTTACCTACCCAAGGCCCCCCGATGAGCCGCATCGTCAACGACGACCCGGCCTCCCTGGCCGTCGCTGCCTCGGTGGCTCGTCGCGGCGCCATTGGCATCGGCGAGGCCAGCGCCGAGCTCGCAGCCCTGACCCGCCTGCTCTCCGAGCAGTGGCTCGGCCCGCAGGCGCGGCGCACCCGACGCGAATTGGCCGTGATCATCGCGACCGCTGACGCGCTCTCCGCCGAATTGCGGCTGGTGTCGGGGGCGATGCATGACCTCACGTCCACGAGTGCGCAGTTGCGGGCGGAAGAGGCGCGGGCGCGCGAGGCGGCCGGGGACGCCGACCTGCCCGCGGAGGTCGGGCTGCGATTGACGCGCACTGTGGCGCGGGCGAGCACCGTGATGGCCCAGATGTGTGAGGGCTCGCGCGGTCGACTGCCGCGCCTGCGTGGCGAACTCGACCGCACCTAGCCCGGTCTGCCAAGATCTGCACCCATGCGCATCTCCGCCTCTCGTGACTTCCCCGCGCCCGTTGACCGGGTCCACGCCGTCCTCACCGACCAGGCCTTCCAGGAGGCGAAGTGCGCGGCCACCAGCACCGGGGTCTACACGGTGACCATCACGCCCGCCGTCGACGGCACCCGGGTTGAGGCCAGCCGCGACCTGCCCACCGATACCTTGCCCGATGCGCTCAAGAGCGTCGTCGGCAGCACCTTGAAGATCATCGAGACGGTCACCTGGGGGGCAGCAGCGGCCGACGGAAGCCGGACCGGATCGGTCGACCTGCGCATCGAGGGGGTTCCGGTGACCATGGTCGGCGCGGCGAGCCTCACGCCGACCGCGGCCGGCTGCACCGAGAGCTTCGAAGGCGAACTCAAGGCCAAGATCCCGTTCTTCGGCGGCAAGGTCGAGCAGTCCGCCTCCGGTCCGATCCAACTGGCCATCGAGACCGAGTTCTCGATGGTGGCCGAGCGGCTCTGACGCTCAGGCCATATGCGGGTAGCCGTGCTCCTTGGGGGGCACGAAGTTCTCCTTGATGGAGCGCACCGAGGTCCAGCGCAGGAGGTTCTGAGCCGAACCTGCCTTGTCATTGGTGCCGGAGGCCCGGCCGCCACCGAAGGGCTGCTGGCCCACGACCGCGCCGGTGGGCTTGTCGTTGATATAGAAGTTGCCGGCCGCAAAGCGCAGCTTCTCGGCGACCTTGGCAATGACAGCCCGGTCCTGGGCAATGATCGAGCCGGTCAGGGCATAGGGCGCCACCGACTCCATCTGGTCGAGCATCCGATCGAAGGCCCGATCCGGATAGACGTGCACGCCGAGAATGGGCCCGAAGTACTCGGTGGTGAAGATCTCGTCGGTGGGATCGGTGCTGGACAGGATGGTCGGCCGCACGAAGTAGCCCACTGAGTCGTCATAGCTGCCACCCGCCTCGACGGTGATGCTGCTGGTGGCATGTGCCCGATCGATGGCCGCCTTATGCCGCGCGAACGCACGATCGTCGATGACCGCGCCCATGAAGTTTCTCAGGTCGCGCACGTCCCCCATCGTCAGGGCGTTGGTGGCCTCGATGAGTTCCGGACGAAGCCGCTTCCAGAGTGAGGCCGGCACATAGGCCCGCGAGGCGGCCGAGCACTTCTGGCCCTGGTATTCGAAGGCGCCTCGGATCAGCGCCGTGCGCAGCACGTCAAGGTCGGCCGATGGATGCGCGACCACGAAGTCCTTGCCGCCGGTCTCGCCCACGATCCGCGGGTAGTGCCGGTACCGCGAGATGTTCTCCCCGATGGTCCGCCAGAAGGACTGGAAGACCCCGGTCGAGCCAGTGAAGTGCAGACCCGCGAACTCGGGGTGCTGCAGGACGACGTCGGAGACGGACTTCCCATGTCCGGTCACCAGGTTGATGACGCCGGGTGGCATACCGGCCTCTTCGAGTAGCTCCAGGAGCAGTTGAGCGGCCAGCGCCTGGTTGTGCGACGCCTTCCAGACGATGGTGTTGCCCATCAACGCCGGCGCGGTGGTGAGATTCCCGGCGATCGCGGTGAAGTTGAAGGGCGTCACCGCATAGACGAAGCCCTCCAGCGAGCGGTAGTCGCTGCGATTCCACAGAGTCCGGGAGTTCGCCATCGGCTGCTCGGAGAGGATCTGCTGGGCGAAGTGCACATTGAACCGCCAGAAATCGATCAGCTCGCAGGCGCTGTCGATCTCGGCCTGGTACGCGGTCTTGCTCTGGCCGAGCATGGTGGCGGCATTGATCCGCGCGCGCCACGGGCCCGCGAGCAAGTCGGCCGCCTTGAGCAGGATCGCGGCGCGGTCATCGAAGGCCATATCCCGCCAGGCCGGGGCTGCGGCCATCGCGGCGTCAACCGCGGCCTGGCCCTCCACCCGGCTCGCCTCACGCACATAGCCGAGCGGCTTCTTGTGCGCATGTGGTTGCCGCACAGCGATTTTGGCGCCCTTGCCGTGGACGCGCTTGCCTCCGATGGTGTGCGGAAACTCGTGCGTCTGACCGGCCAGGTCGGCCAACGTGGCCTCCAGGCCGGCGCGTTCCGGGCTGCCGGGAGCGTAGTCGAGAACCGTCTCATTGATCGGCGCGGGCACCTGGGTGAGAGCATGCATGAAGCCACTGTATGCCGTGCGCCAGGCCAGCGTCAGCGCAGCAGCCCGACGACCTCGGCCAGCTCGGTGACGTCATACCAGAGCAGGTCGGCAACGCCGGTGCCGCCCGGTTCCTCGTCGACGTGGAAGGACACAATCCGCCGCAAGGTGACCGGGGCATCCAGGCTCACCGTCCACGGTGAGTCGGTGCTCGGGTCGGGGTATTCGACCATCAGGTCATCCACATCGGCGGCCGCGATGACCCGGCGGGCCTGACGACCGCAGATCCGCTCCGCGGCCTGCGCGGCTGCCACCCAGGCCTGGAGCTCTAACTCCTCGTCGTCGAGCGCGCCGCCACGGCGAATCATCGACGGGGTGACGGCATACGCCATGATCGGAGCGGGACCGATTTCGCGGGTCACGGGCAGCGCGGTGACGACAGCCGGAGAGAGGGGAAGGTAGACCCGGCGCAGTGGCATCGGGCTCACACTCGCACGGGGGTGTCGACCAGTTCGGCCAGGGCGTCCACGATGCCTCGGCCGAGGACATCGGCATCCGGCATGGCATCACGATCGGCATAGAGCCCGTAGTAGACCCCGCCGTCATACGAGGTCAGCCCGATCGAGAGGGCCTGGCCGCGGCCCAGGGGCGTCACCGGATAGGTGGAGACCATGCGGGCCCCCGCGGCATACAAGGGCAGCTGTGGACCAGGCACATTGGTGACCACGACGTTATAGAGCCGTCGGGAGACGACCCCACCCAGCCGGGCCCCGAGTGCGTGCATGGTCGGCGGCGCAAAGCCACCTAGACCCATGAGCGTCTCCGCGGAGACCGCGCCGTCCTCGCCCATCTGGTGGGCCATGGAGTAGGCAATCTGCCGCAGTCGCATGATCGGCGCGGGCTCACCGACCGGAAGGTCGACGAAGCAGGCGGTCAGTTGGGCTCCGGTGGGAGCGCTGTCATCGGCATGGACCGAGACCGGAACCATGGCCCGAATGGTGGTGCCGCCGTGGACCGCCTCCCCGCGGGTCAGTAGCCATGAGCGGAAGGCGCCGCTGAGCGTCGCCAACACCACATCATTGACCGAGACGTCGAGGTCCTTGTGAGAGCGCGTGACCCGTGACCGAATTCGGCGGTAGTCATCCAAGTCGGTTCCCACCATGACGAACCGGCGCGCGCGGCCCACGGTGGCATTCAGGGGCGATTCGGGGGCGGGGCGGGTCGAGGCCCGGGCCAAGGTGGAGACGATGCCGCCCGCCACCGAGGCGACCTTCTTGGCCGTCCTGGTGACATCGCCGATGCCGTGTTGCACGGTGTCGATGATCTGGCTCGGGGTCCGAACCGCGTCGGCAAGCGCGCCCACGACCAGTTCGGCGTCACTGGGCTCGGCCCGCGGGCGCCAGGTCGACATCACACCACCGCGCGAGGTCGGATTGCCATCGACCAGGACGTTGCCGATGTCCACGGCGTTGATCCCGTCGACCAGGCTGTGGTGGGTCTTGGTGATGATGGCGAATCGATTCTCGGCCACGCCCTCGACAAGATAGACCTCCCACAGCGGCCGGTTGCGGTCCAGCGGACGAGGTTGGATCCGCGCGATGAGTTCCTCGAGCTGCTGGTCAGATCCGGGGCGGGGTAGCGCCGAGCGGCGGACGTGATAGGTCATATCGAACTTCACGTCGTCCACCCAGACGGGATTGCCGAGTCCGGCAGGGACTTCCCGAATCCGCTGGCGGTAGCGGGGCACATGGGCGATGCGCTCGGCGATCAGGGCCACGAGTCGGTCGTAGTCGAAACCCCCCTTGGGCACGTCGAAGACCATCACGGACCCAACGTGCATAGGGGTGGTCGCATCCTCCAACTGGAGGAAGGACGCATCGAGTGAGCTCAACCGATCAGCCACGTGGCCAATATGTCAGATGTCGTGACCTTCCGGGCCCTCCGCCGGTGTGGGTGTCGCCACGCTGGCCGGTTCACCGTCGCAGCGCACGCCCTCGCACCGACAACGATCGCGCCGCCCGACGGGTGTTGACCTGCTCGGATACCCCGAGCAGGGGCAGCAGATCGCCGATCGCCTTGGTCAGCGGCGCCTCGGGCGCTTGCTCCACCAATGACCGCCCAGCGAGCAGCGCCCCGTCGCAGGCGTCGGGGTCCCACGGCAGGAAGTGGACCTGCCCGAGGCCGGCGAATCGGCCCAGCACCCCCGCTATCGCACTCTCCGGCCGGGGGCCGGCCACGGCGGCTCGGACCTTGTTGACGATAATCGTCGGCGCGGGGGCGTCGAGCGGGTCGAGCGCCTGCGCCGCGCGGACCAGTCGTTGCAGTCCGACCGGATCCGCGGCCCCTACCACCAGGAGGTCGTCTGCATGGGCGAGGGCTGCCAGGGTGGCGCCATTGCGTCTGGGTGCCCGGGTGTCATAGCTGAGTTCTTCGTCATCCTCCACGCTGAAGCCGCAGTCGACAATGACGTGCTCGGCCAACGAGCGAGCGATGTCGAGCACGTTATCCACTGACCCGGCCCGCACCTCCGGCCAACGAGCGGCGTCGGAGAGCCCGGTGAGCACCCGCAGTCGGGGCGCCGCCTCGGGGGAAATTCGTGCCAGTGCGGCCACATCGAGCAAGCCCTGCTCGGAGAGCCGAGCGGCCGCGGCAATCCCCGGGGCTTCATCGAGCAGCCCCAGAGCCTGACCGACGCACGCGCCCCACATGTCCAGATCGACGAGGAGGACTCGGCGTCCCGTGGTGGCCAGGCGGTGCGCAAGCGTGACAGCGAGCGTGGTGCGACCCGGTGCTCCGGTCGCTCCCCAGACCGCGGTGACCCGTCCGCGCACAGGCACGACCTGGGTGCTGTCATCGAGGATGTCGTCGGTCGGGTTCGGCAGCGGCGCTGCGCCGAGGGCATGAGTGGAGATATCGCCACTCGGCAGGGCGTCGAGCCATCCGTCCGACTCATCGACGGCCGGCAGGGCCGTCAGGCGATCACTCAACTCGGCCGGGCTGATCTGCGAGGTGACCACGATGCGCACACCGAGTTGGCGCAGCCGTCGCTCACCGTCCTCGTCCCCGACGGCCACTACGCCGACAACCGCGACGCGATAGCCCGCCAACTGGCGGATCGCGTCCCGATCCAGCCCCCGCACGTCGGCCGACACCGCGGCGACATCGGCGATCCCCGCCGCACCCACAGAGAGCAACTCCGGCAGATCCGCGCAGCGTCGGCTGACCTCGACCCCGGGTGCCCGCTCGATGAGGGCAACAATGCCGGCATCAAGGTGGGGGCCGAGGGCCGTGATGACGGTGATCGTCACGAGCCGGTCCTGGTCGGCGATCCCGGGACCAAGACGAGGGTGATCTTTGCGCCGAGATCGATGTCTGCCACGAGGCCCTTGACCCGTTCCACGGGGACCAGCACGGCAACCGCGCGCTCCCGTGAGGCGATGCCCACCCGGGCGGATTCCTCGACCCGCCCCACGCTCACCCGCTCCAACACTCGCTCCGGGCCTTGCCAAGCATCCACCGCCGAACCCGCCGCGCCCTTCGCCGGACGATTGACGTAAACATCGACCACCGAGCCTTGCACCAGGCTCGCCGCTGCGCTCGGGTCCACCAGCAGACTCACCGGCTGCACGGCAATCAGCGCCTGTGGACCAAGGGCGCTGACGGGCACAAGTTCACCGGCCCGGAGTTCACGCAGCACCCAGGTGTCGCTGGGCAGCGCCGCCTCGGCCGAGAGATACGCCTGGTCCAGGTCCCCGAGTCGGACATCCACTCGGACCAGGTCGGCCGAGGTCAGCTGCTGGCCGGGCACCAATGGTCCGGCCGCGGCATACCTCGGCACGGTGGCGTCGGCGCGCGAGAGCACCACGGCACCGAGCACGGTGGACAGCAGGACAAGCAGCACACCGATGATGAATCGGCTATCCCGCAGCGATGGCCGCCGCAAACGGGTGGCGGTGGGCGTAGCGAGCTGGGTCATGACCCGATTCTGGCCGACGCTGCCCGGGCGCGCCTCCCGAGCCGTGAACCCGGTGGATAACTACACGGGGGAGGTCGGCGAAGGTGGCACACTGCATCCATGGCTCGGCGCTTCATCCCGCTCACCGAGGTCTCCGAGATCCTCGACATCTCGGCAGACCAGGCGTACGCCTTGGTGCGTACTGGCGACCTCCCGGCGATCAAGATCGGCGGGCGTGGTCAGTGGCGGGTCGAGAGTGTGGTCCTGGAGGAGTACATCTCCAGGATGTATGCCGAGACCCGCGAACTCGTGGAGTCCCAGCGCCGGACCGAGGCAGCCACCGGCGAACCGCCCCAGGACTAGCTGAGCGGGGCTTCGATCAGCGCGACGGCGACGCTCGGGATGACCACGGTGGTCCGAACGGCTGCGCTGCGTCGGGCTTCGTCCACCGGGTGGGCGGCCAACTCGAGGTAGTCCGCGCCCACGATGTCGATGGTCCCCGTCACCACGGTGCCATCGAGATCAGTGATCTGCACGACGGCCCGGTCCCGAGCCAGGGCACGCACGGCATAGCCCCAGCCGAATCGACGAGCGGTGCGAGCACTCACTGATCGCCGCCCGAGGCCCTCAATCGCGCGCACCGCGGACATCGGGATGAGTGCCTGACGACGTCGCAGCGGGATCTCCAGGAGGACCCAGTCCTTGCCGACGTCGAGCACGAGGCCCTCAAGGACCACCCCGGCGGCGACCCGCACGCGCACTTCGCCCTGGTGTCCGGCCAACCGGGTGAGCAACTCGATGCTCGCGTGCTCGCGGCGGGTGCGATCGGCGACCTCGGCGTCGCGTTCCGCACGCCCTTCGGCGTCCCAGCGCGCCTCGAGGTCGGCAAAGAGGGCGTCCCAGCGCATGCTGCAAACCCTACCTGTCCACATACCCTTGCGTCGGAGCATTCCCCTCATTTACTCTCAAATCCATGCAAACCGTGGCAAATCACGCTAAAGGCATCGCATGGGCCCGGATGCTGCGCCCGCTGTCCGCCGTGGCCGTGGCCGGTCTCTCGGCGTACTGGTTGACCGCAGTCCTGGCCGAACTGGTGCAGCGGTGGCGGGCCGGCACCCCGCCGAGCGTCCGCGAGTTGGTGATGGCCTCATGCGGCGGCCTCGCGCTTCTGTTGCTGAGCTGGCTGCTCCTGGCCATCGCGCTGGAGCTGGCGGCCACGCTCCCCGGTGCCGCCGGGCGGGTCGCGGCGAGCCTGTCGCGACGGCTGGTGCCCGCGCTCGGTCGTCAGGCGGTGGCCATCGCGCTCGGCGTTGCCAGTGTCGCGGCCTGTGGGCCGGCCCCTGACGCGCCAGGGCCCGCGGCGCGCCCTTCGTCGGTCGTGGCGAGCGCGCTGGCCACCCTGCCGGACCCGGGGTGGGTGCCGGCTCCCCCGGTCGTCCGGCCGCAGGCGGACCCGCGGCCACTCACCGGTGGCCAACGACCGGCAATGGCACCGCCCGGCTGGGTCGTTCGACAGGGCGACACCCTCTGGGACATTGCCCTCGCGCATCTGCATCCGGGCGCCACCGTCACGGAGGTCGCGGCCGAGTGGCCGCGCTGGTACGCGGCCAATCGCGCGGTCATTGGGCCGGACCCTGACCTCTTGCAGCCTGGGCAAGTCCTGCGGGCGCCCGCCGCTCCGAAGGCACCGGCATCATGACACCCTCGAGCCTGGCGGCGGCGGTCGCGCAAGCCAGAGTGGCCCTGCAGACCGATCGCGCCGTCTATATCCAGGAGACCTTGACCGTCGATGACGACGATGCGCTGCCGTGCCCCAGACCGACCGGCACGCAGGCCTTGCCGGATCCCGCCCGATGGGCCGGCCAGGTAGCGCACGTCCTCCTGGAGGTCATCACCGGACAGCGGCCGCTGCATCAGTTGACCAAGTGGGTGAGCTCCGAGGTGTATGCCGTGGCCGCACGACGTCATGCAGTGGCCGTGCGCCGGTTGCCTGGACATGGCCGGCAGGTGCGCCCTCGGGTGCGGGTCCTGCGGGTGCGGGTCTGCGAACCGGCCGATGGGGTGGCCGAAGCGGCCGTCGTGGTGCTCGATGGGGATCGCGTGCGCGCGATGGCCCTACGGCTCGTCGGTCAGGACGGCCGGTGGGTTGTCCACACCATGGAACTCGGCTAAGTCGGCTCAGACCTCCTCGGTGGCGCTGGTCGTGGCACATCGTGAACTTCGTGCCGGAGCACAGAGAGCAGCGGACGCAATCAATCTGGCTGGTCACCGAGTGTCGGCCACGGGCATGGTGCGGCACGCCGCTCTGGGCGAGCGCTGGGGTCATCGCCGATGTCGAGGGCGCCCAGGCGTTGACTCTAGGGGACACGCAATTCCGACAACGGTTCGCGCCTCGAAGCCCAAGCTGCCGGCACTGCTGCAGCAGCCGTTGCCGCGACGGTCAAAGCGACGCAGAGCGCAAGGAGGTAGGACAGCGGCGGAACCGGTTGACGCCCGATGGCGAGCGCAGCGACACCGACAATCCTGCCGAGCACCGACTCCGCGGTGGCGAGAATCCCGACCTGACTGACGATGAGCACGAGGATGAACGCTCGTGTCGCCCCCAGGGCGCGGCGCCGGCCAAAGTCCTTGCGCCGCAGCAGTACCAGGCTCCAGATGGTCATCAAGACACTTCCCGCTGCACCGGAAAGAACGCCGAGGAGATCGCCCGACTCTGTCCAGTGAGTGCCTCTCCGACCACGGCCCTCAACTCGGCCAGACGCTGTGAGGACTCAATCGTGAGCGAATCACGGGGGACCTCCTTGAGCGCGCTGGCAACCAGCGCCTGCACCAACTCAAGGTCTTTCATGCGGTACCCCCCACTCGAAGAACGGGTGCGCCGAACGTACACCCCCCGGAAGGGGAGTCAAGCGCAGCTCAGCTGCGTTCACCCCTGTCCACTGACCTCCTCAGCGGCGCTGCCCGTGGCACATCTTGAACTTCTTGCCCGAGCCACAGGGGCAGGCGGCATTCCGGGGGGTCTTGGTGAGCTGTTCCTCCGTGAGGACCGCACCGGAGCTGTCCACGCTCCCATCGGCTCGCACATCGCGCTCCTCGACCCCACCGGTCTCGCTGGGCGCCGAGTAGTGCAGGGCGCCACGACGAGGCTGCTCGACCCCGACCCCCCGGACCTCCACGTGCGGATGCCTATCGGCCGACTCGGCAGCCTCGCCTTCCGGCTCAGCGTGAGCCTGGGGGGCCTCCTCCCCGACCGGACCGTCCTGCGCCTGCGGCATCGCGGCCAGCAGATCGGAGACGTGCATCGGCGCCACGGTTGGGGCCGGCGCCTCCTCGCGCTGCACTTCGACGTGGAAGAGCAGTCCGACCGACTCCTCCTTGACACCCTCGTTCATGGCCTCCCAGAGCAGGAAGCCCTCGCGCTGGTATTCAACCAAGGGATCGCGCTGAGCCATCGCGCGCAGCCCGATGCCCTCCTGCAGGTAGTCCATCTCGTAGAGGTGCTCGCGCCACTTACGGTCCAGCACCGAGAGCATGACGCGGCGCTCGACCTCACGCATGACATCGCTGCCCAACTCCTCCTCACGCGCGTCATAAGCGTGGTGGGCGTCGGAGACGATCTCTTCCTTGAGTAGCGCCGAGGTCAGCCGGCCGCGACCACCGGCGGCATCCACCACCTGGTCGATGGTGAGCGAAATGGGGTACAGCCCCTTGAGCGCGGCCCACAGGCGTTCCAGGTTCCAGTCCTCGGCGAAACCATCAGAGGTCTCCGCATCGACATAGCCCTCGACGACATCGGTGACGAAGTGCCGGAGCTGATCGTGCAGGTCCTCGCCCTCCAGCACCCGGCGACGCTCGTCGTAAATCACGGTCCGCTGGCGGTTCAGCACGTCGTCGTACTTGAGGACGTTCTTGCGAATCTCGAAGTTCTGCGCCTCGACCTGGGTCTGCGCGGACTGGATCGAGCGGGTCACCAGCTTGGACTCGATCGGGACTTCGTCCTCCATTCGAGCCGTGGTCATCACCCGGTCCACCAGGCCGGCATTGAATAGCCGCATCAAGTGGTCCTGCAGCGAGAGGTAGAAGCGCGACTCGCCGGGGTCTCCCTGACGGCCCGAACGACCGCGCAACTGGTTGTCGATGCGCCGCGACTCATGCCGCTCGGTCCCCAGGACGTAGAGTCCACCGAGCTCGGTGACCTCTTGGTGCTCGGCTGCTACCTCCATCTCGGCGGCCGCCAGCGCGTCATCCCAGGCGGCCTCGTACTCCTCGGGAGTCTCGTGCGGGTCCAGGCCACGGGCCTTGAGAGCCGCCACTGCCCGGAACTCGGGGTTGCCACCGAGCATGATGTCGGTACCTCGACCAGCCATATTCGTGGCGACCGTCACCGCGCCCTTGCGACCGGCGTCGGCCACGATCGCGGCCTCGCGCTCGTGGTGCTTGGCGTTGAGGACCTCATGACGAATGCCGCGGCGACGCAGCTGCTCGGAGAGGTACTCGCTCTTCTCGACGGATACGGTGCCGACGAGGACCGGCTGGCCGGCCTCGTGCCGCCCTGCGATGTCCTCCACGACCGCGGCATACTTCGCCTCTTCGGTCCGGTAGACCAGGTCAGCCTGGTCCTGGCGCACCATGGCGCGGTTGGTGGGGATCGGGACAACCCCCAGGTTGTAGATCGAGTTCAGTTCGGCCGCCTCGGTCATGGCGGTACCGGTCATCCCGGAGAGCTTGTCGTACATCCGGAAGAAGTTCTGCAGGGTGACCGTGGCGAGGGTCTGGTTCTCGTTCTGGATGGTCACCCCTTCCTTGGCCTCGATCGCCTGGTGCATGCCGTCGTTGTACCGGCGACCGGCCAGCATGCGGCCGGTGTGCTCGTCGACGATGAGCACCTCGCCATTCATGACGACATAGTCCTTGTCGCGGTGGAAGAGCTCCTTGGCTTTAATCGCGTTGTTCAGGTAGCCGATCAGCGGGGTGTTCGCCGACTCGTAGAGGTTCTCGATGCCCAGGTAGTCCTCCACGCGGTCAATGCCGCGCTCCAGGACGCCGACGGTCTTCTTCTTCTCGTCGACCTCGTAGTCGCCCTTGGCCTCAATGCCGCGCAACGGGTCGGCACCGACGCCACGCTCCAGGCGACGCGCGATCTTGGCGAACTCGTCGTACCACTTGGTCGGCTGGTCGGCCGGGCCACTGATGATCAGCGGGGTCCGGGCCTCGTCAATGAGGATCGAGTCGACCTCGTCCACGATCGCGAAGTTGTAGCCCCGGTGAACCAACTCATCCGGGCTCCACGCCATATTGTCGCGCAGGTAGTCGAAGCCGAACTCGTTGTTCGTGCCATAGGTGATGTCCTTGGCGTACTCGGCCCGGCGCTGCTCGGGGGTCATCGAGGCCAGGATGCAGCCGGTCTCCAGGCCGAGGAAGCGGTGCACGCGGCCCATCAACTCGGACTGGTACTCGGCGAGATAGTCGTTGACCGTGACCACGTGCACGCCCTTGCCGGAGAGCGCGTTGAGATAGGACGGCAGGGTGGCTACCAGGGTCTTGCCCTCACCGGTCTTCATCTCGGCGACATTGCCCAGGTGGAGCGCGGCCCCACCCATGATCTGGACGTCAAAGTGCCGCTTACCGATGGTCCGCTTGCTGGCCTCACGCACGGCCGCGAAAGCCTCCGGGAGCAGGTCATCGAGCGACTCGCCATCTGCCAGCCGCTTCTTGAAGATGTCGGTCTCGGCCCGCAACTCAGCATCGGTGAGCTTGACGAAGTCTTCCTCGATCGCAGCAACCTGGGCCGCAATGCCGTGCAGCTTCTTGAGCGTGCGCCCCTCACCGGCACGCAGCAGCTTCTCGACGATCTTCACGAACTTCTCCTTGCGGGCGCGACTGCGCCCCGCTGACACGGGTGGACTCAACGCACCAGGGTAGTCGAGCCTCACGGACGACCGGGCAACGCGGCATACGGAAATCCAGTTCCCCAGGCCGCCCTCCTCTGGCAGGGTGGCTCAGCATGACCGAAGGTATGCCGCCCGCCCGCCGGCGGATCGAGCTCACCGATGGCCTCGTGCGCCTGCGGGCGCACACCTCGGCCGACATCGACCGCATCGTCGAGCAGAGCAACGACCCGGAGTCGATGCAGTGGACCCCCCTTCCCCGGCCCTACGGACCGGATGAAGCACGGGAGTTCCTCGCGCACATTGAGGCCGCTTGGGCGGACCCGAAGGGTCACCGCTCCTGGGCGATCGAGGAGGTCGCCGCGCCGGGGGTTTACCTGGGCACGATCGACCTGCGACCCAGGGGGCTCAGCGCGGAGGTCGGCTTCGGGTTGCACCCGCAGGGCCGCGGTCGCGGAGTGATGTCGGGGGCATTGCGGCTCGTCTGCAGGTACTGGTTCAGCACCGGCGGCCAGCAAGTGACCTGGTGGGCCAACCGAGGCAACTGGGCCTCCTGGCGCGTGGCCTGGGCGTGTGGGTTCACCCACCGCGGCACGCTGCCCGGATACCTCACGGACGAACACGGGGCCGTGGATGCCTGGGTGGCGACCTTGCTGGCCGAGGACCCCATGGACCCTCTGACCCCGTGGTCCGAGCCGCCGGTCATCGAATCCGCGACCGACGGGCTGCGGCTGCGCCCGTGGCGCGACCAGGACGTGGACACCATGGAGGATCGGGACCAGCCTGCGCACTTTATGCCGGCTCGCGGCATCCTGGACCAGGCCACCTTTCCCGAGTGGTTGCTCGTGCGACGCGAGCGGATGTCCTGGGGTAAGACCTTGTCGTGGGCGATCGCGGATCTCGCGAGCGACCGTGCCCTCGGCGAGGTGCTGCTCTTTGTCCACGAAGGCACGCTCGACGATGACACCGCCGAACTCGGCTATCAGGTCGTGCCCAGCGCCCGTGGACGCGGAGTGGCCTCGGCCGCAACGCGGCTCGCGGTGGCACACGCCTTTGCCCCACGCGAGGCCGGCGGCCTGGGACTGCGCCGCTTGGTTGCTCAAACGGCGCAAGACAATGCCGCGAGCAATGGCGTCCTCACCCAGGCCGGATTCACCGTATGGGGCCGCGAGAGTGCCGCCGACCTGCTGCCGAATGGGCGCGGCAATGACGCCCTGCACTGGGAATTGCTGAGCTGATCAGGGCTGACGGAGCACGAACTCCTCCAGGGCGCCCAACTCGCTCTCGAGCTCGGCTAGATCGCCGGCCCCTCCTCGGCCGGGTTCCCAGGTCAGTCGCTGCACGAGCAACCGGCCGGCAGCCCGGTCGGCTTTGAGGTCCACCCGGCCCACCAGGTCCTGTCCGAGCAGGAAGGGCAGCACGTAGTAGCCGTGGACTCGCTGCGCCGCCGGGGTGTAGATCTCCAGTCGGTAATCAAAACCCCAGAGGGCCCGCACTCGATCCCGCTGCCAGATCAGCGAATCAAAGGGTGACAGCAGCGCCCGAGTATGCACGCGGCGTGGGCGACGAGCATCTCGGTGCAGGTAGGCCGGTCGGCGCCAGCCGTCGATGACCACCGGGAGCAGCGTGCCCTCGCCGACCAGGTCGTTGATCGCTGGGCGAGCCTGCTCGGGACGCAGGCGGACGTAGTCCCGCAGGCACTGCTCGGTGCCCACCCCGAGGGCCCGCGCCGAGATCTCGATCAGACTGCGGAATGCCGCCGCGTCATCGGGCCGCTGCTGAGGCGCCGCCTGCGCTGCAACAGCACGGGGCAGGACGGCCGCGGTCGCGGCATACCGGCGCTCAAACTGCGTGGTGCGACCGGCCGAGGAAATCTCCCCAGACCAGAAGAGGTGCTCGAGGGCGTTCTTGACCTGCGACCAATTCCATCCCCACTCATCGCGCTCGCGGGCGCGGTCGTGGGCGAGCGCCACCTCCGCAGCCCGGGAGGTCATCGGCCCCCGGCGGGTGACCTCATCGAGGACCGCCTCAACGAGGTCCGCGCGATCGCGAGCCACCCGCTGCATGCCACCCCAGGACTCCGCGGCCGCTCGAGCCATCCGAAAGCCAAAGAGCGGCCACATCGCCGGATCAATCAGCGAGGCCTCGTGGGCCCAATACTCCACCAGCCGGCGCGGGGCGCGATCCCGCATCCGATCCAGGATCGCCGGGTCATAGCCTCCGAGCCGCGAGAAGAAGGGGAGGTAGTGGCTGCGGGAGAGCACATTGACCGAGTCGATCTGCACCACTCTGACTGTGTTCACGACGCGTTGGAGGTCACGAAGTCCCGGTGACACCGGCCGCGGACGGGCGAAGCCTTGGGCCGCCAGAGCAATCCGCACCGCCGCCGGTTTCGAGAGGCGTTCGGGCGTCACCTCAGCCATCGAGCGGCGTGCGACGAAGGCGCGAGAGCGCAGTGACGATCAAGGTCGCCGCGTCAGCGGTGGTCATATCCATCCTTGCCGCGGCCTCGGCCAGACTCTGCCCACGAGCGAGCCGAGCCATGGCTTCATGCTCGTCGTGGCTGAGTGCCGGGGATCCCAGTCCCAGTGCGGAAAGTGCCCTGGCCGCCACCCCCGGGGTGAGGATCGGCTCACCCCGGTGGGCAGAGTGCACGGCTGCAGCGATGACCTCCGCCGGTCGGTCCTTGAGGACGTAGCCGATGGCCCCGGCAAGAAGGGCGTCGTAAAGATCGTTCTCATCGTCGGACATCGAGAGCATGACGACCTTGACCTGAGGATGTCGCGCGGTGACGATCTGGGTGGCGTCAATTCCGCCCAAACCCGGCATCCGCACGTCCATGAGGATGACATCCGGCGCCACGTAGGCGCACCGATCCACGGCGTCTTGACCGTCGCTGGCGAGGCCGACCACATTGATCGAGTCGTCCAAGCTCAGCACGACCTCTATCCCCTGGCGATACCTCGCATGGTCGTCTGCGACAAGCACGCGGACACGCAAGTCCGGATCGGTCACGAAGCGGCGGCCGCGTCGTCGAGGCGTTCGGTGTCCGCGTCGACCTCCAGGTGCAGAACGCCATACGACCAGCCGTGGCGGCGGTAGAGCACGCTCACCTTGTCGGTGTCCTTGTCGTGGAAGAGGAAGAAGTCATGACCCACCAATTCCATCTCCGAGAGCGCATCTGCCAGGCTCATGGGCGAGGTGCGGTGGACCTTCTCACGGACCTCGATAGGCGAGTCGCCGAAGGCACCCGAATCCTCGGTGGCAGGGGTGTCACTGTCAACGACCGACGGCGGAGCCACGGCAGCCATAGCGGCCCCCACCGACTGCGGGGTTCGCCGCCCCCGATGGACCTGCCGCTTGTCTCCGGCCCGGCGCAGTCGCTCGGTGAGTTTGTCGATCACCATGTCCAGCGCCGCGTACTTGTCGTCAGCACACGCCTCGGCGCGCACGACGGGACCCCTGGCCACACAGGTGATTTCGACGCGATCGCACGCCTTGGACTGGCGCCGATTCGGCTCGTGACTGATCTTGACTTCGATCCGACGAGTTCGGGGCGCGAGTTGGGACACCTTGGCGAGTTTGTCCTCGACGTGGGTACGGAAACGGTCTGAGACGGCGACGTGCCGACCGGTAACGACAATGTCCACGGTGAAAGTCTCCTCTGGCGAGTGAACGGGGGTACGAACCTCAGACGCCTGCGCGAGGGCGGTCAGCGGCGGCACCACCTCCAGCCTGAGCGGGACTTCATGGCCTGACGCTAGTCGGCCGCACCGACTCCGGCAACCGCTTGCGCACACTGGCGATACAGGTCGCCGCCTGGACGGTGCGGGCGCCGGCCTCAAGGAGGGCACGACTCGCCTCGGTCAAGGTGGCCCCGGTGGTAACGATGTCGTCCACGACAACACAGTCGGCGCCGCAGATGCGCTCCACCGCGGCCGTACGGACCCCCATCGACCCGCCGACATTTCGTGCTCGCTCGCGCCAGCCCAAGCGCGATTGGTCGGCCACGACCCGAGTCAGTACGAGCGCGTCGACGAGCGCGAAATCCTCGGTCAGGACCGTGCGCGCCAGATCGAGCATGGGGGCCCGCCCCCGCCGTCGGCGGGCGAGAGCGCTGATCGGCGCGGGGACTAGGAGGATCGCGCCATCCCGCCAACGGGCTCGGGTCAGGTCGGCCTCGTCGACCACGCCGCTGAGCGCCTGAGCCAGGAGCGCCGTCAGGATTGGTTGGAGGTCCGTGCGCCCGTGGTCCTTCCAGGCCGTGACCAAGCCCCGGACCGCGTCCCCCGAAGCCGCCGTCGCGCACGCCGGGAAGCCGCTCGGAGCGGGATCCGGCTGGGTGCGTTGAGCGGCGGGGAAGGTCTGCGAGTCGACCTCCACGGCGCAGGGCGCACACAAGGCCGCCCGGCCCTGCAGGTGGGCGGCACACAGCGCACACTCGCCCATCAGCACCAAATCGAGGGCGGCCTCGAGAAGTCGGCGGGTCGGCATAGCGCCACCCTGGCGTCAGCCGATCGAGCGCTCCAGCCCGAGCGGGGCGGCGGTGGATAAGGCCGCGGCGGGCAACCTCGTGGGGATCGCGCCTCCCCGGATCGTGCCTTCCCGGATTGTGCCTTCCCGCTTCAACCGCGGGTCAGCCCCAGATCAGCCGCGGATCAGCCGGCTGCCGAAATGAGTTGGCCGGTTCCACCGGAGTTCCATTGGGCGCCGCTGCGCAGCCAGAAGGTGCCCTTGGACGTGCCCACAATGAGGGCGCGCCCGCCCGAGGTGGCATCGATCCGGACTGCGTCGGCCAGCGGCGGCAGCGAGCGCACGGTGCCCGAGAGTTCCAGGATGGTCGGCACCCGAGTCGAACCATTGCCATCGGCGATCGTGGCCAAAGCCGTCTCGCTCACCCAGGTCAGTCCCCGCACGGCTGTCAAGGCGGGCCCGAGTCGGAGCCGACCACCCACCGCCTGCGGGAGCCCGTTCGCGTCCCGGCGGATACCGGTCACGTCCACCCGCGCACCCCGCCCCGCCGAGTCGGTGGAGATCACGGCCAGCAGGTCCCCATTCGGCGAGATCGACAGCTCAGTGACCTGCCGCCCGACCAACCACGGGACATCAACCGGTGCGGGGGCGGCCGAGAGTACCTGCGAGGTGGCTTGGACGAAGAGTCGAGTCCGCTTGTCCGCCGCGCTCACTCCTCCGAACCAGACGATGCCTCGACGGTCGTATCGCGGTCCGCACATCGATGACGCAAAAGGCGGCAGCACGATCTCGCGGCCCTCCCGCCAGCGCCGCGCGATCACGCCCGGTCCATCAAGACTGGCCAACTCGCGACCGTCCGCCGAGAGTGCGAGCGCCCGCTGGTTGGCAGGCACGGCCGGGTAGCTCACGCTCAGGGCCGCATCCGGCGAGGACTCGTCATCGGTCGACCGGTAGATCCGGACCTGAGTTCCTCGACGAACGACCGGGTATGCCGCAGGTCCCGGAACGAAGAGGTTCAGCCCGACGTCCGAAGGGTGCTTGGTCACTTCGGGCGCTCCGGGTAGCGCCACAGGAACGCCATTGCTGAGCAACTTGACACCGCTGACCCGGCTGTCTTGGCGCACAGTGGCGACCAACTGGGCAACCAGGTCGGCGCGCAACTCGGGGTCATCGGGCGGGGAGGTCACGACAAGATTGACCGAGGCCACGCCATCGTCGATGACCACAGTGTCACCGGCCAGCCGCGTGCCCGCTGGCACCGCGGAAGTCACCGTGCCCAGCAAGTGCTTCGGGACCGGGTCGAGTTGGGCGCGCGCCAGCCGAGAGGCCAGCCGGTCCAGAGGGAACCAGCGCAGATCCGGCACCAAGGTTCGTCGATCCTCAGCAACGAAATAGACGGCAAAGGGTTGAATCAGGCGAGGCAACTCGGCCTCCGGAAGCCATCGGCCAAAGCCCTCCGGCAGGGTGGAAACCCGCCACTGACCATCCTCATTCGTCAAGTCGATCAGGGCCCTGGCCTCGCTGCCCGGGGCGGCCGAGACATAGTCACCGGTCGCGCTGATCTGACCCGAGGTGGGGGCCGTGACCACCACCGTGTCGGCGTCGACCGGGGTGACCCGAATCCGGGCTCCAGGCGCCAGGACCACCACGGCGCTATCGGGCGCCCACTTCGTGCCGGCCTGCGTAGTGAGGAAGGACCGTGCGACGTCATAGGCGCCATCACTGGCCCCGCCAGCGCGAAGGAATCCGGTCACGATCGACTCTTGGTCAGCATCGATGCCAGGACCGGGGTAGACCACCCGAACCGGGGGCTGCACCCGCTCCCCCAACTCCAGGCCGGCCTCCACCGGCGTGTCCACGCTCAGCCCGGTGCAGCCGACGAGGACGACCGCCGCGACCGCCACCGCTGCTCGACGCGGGCCCCTCACGAGACAGCCTCTGGAGCAAGCGGCAAGGGGGATGCGGTCAGGGGCGTGCTTTGCTGGGTGGGCAGCGTCAACCGGAAGCGCGACCCGACGCCAGGCTGCCCCCACGCCTGCAGCCAACCCTCATGGAGTCGCGCGTCCTCGAGGGCGATGGCCAGGCCGAGGCCGGTTCCGCCGGTCGTCCGCGCGCGTGCCGGGTCGGCCCTCCAGAATCGGGTGAAGACCAAGCCAGCCTCGCCGGGCGCAAGGCCAACCCCGTGATCCTCGACCAGGACTGCGACGGCACCGTCCGCAGACCGGATCCAAATGTCGATCGGCCGACCCTCGCCGTGCTCGATGGCATTGACCACGAGATTGCGAATGATCCGCTCCACGCGGCGCTCATCGATCTCGGCCTCGGCGGGGCGCGAGGGTGAATGAATGGTCACCACGCTCCCCCGGCGTTGGGCCAGCGGAGCTGAGCCCTCAACGACGCCCGTCACCGTCTGGCGCAGATCGACCGACTCCAGGTGCAATGCGGCCGCGCCGGCATCGAACCGACTGATCTCGAGCAGGTCGGCCAAGAGGTCCTCGAAGCGGTCAAGTTGATCGCGCAAGAGCTCAGCGGACCGAGCCACCGGAGGCTCGAAGTCCTCGCGTGCCCCATGAATGAGATCGACCGCCATCCGGATCGTGGTCAGCGGGGTGCGAAGCTCATGGGAGACATCGGAGACGAAGCGTTGCTGCACGGCAGAGAGGGACTCCAGCTGACGGATCTGGGTCTGCAGCGACTCGGCCATCGCATTGAACGAGGTACCCAGGAGCGCAAGGTCGTCGGTTCCGGTGGAGGTCATCCGCTCGTCCAGTTGGCCACTAGCCAGCCGCTGGGAGACTTCGGCCGCCAGCCGCACCGGGGTCACCACCTGGCGGGTCACCACCCAGGCAATAGCGGCCACGAGCAGGGTGAGAATCAGCCCGCCAACGAGCAGCGAGTTGCCGATGAGCACCATCGTGGCCTGCTCGCGTTGGAGCGGGTAGACCAAGTAGAGCTCGTACGGACCGGCATTCGGGATCTGGATGACAGAGCCCACGGCAACCGCGGGGACCGCGGCGTCGTCGATCTCGATTTCGGTAATGGTGATCTGCTGCCGGGCGGGATCAGCGGCCACGGCCGCCCGCAGCTTGGCCGGGATATCGCCGACCCGGACCACACCCGACTCCAAATCGGCCACGACCAGGCCCTTGGCGCTAGCCGGCATGCGGGTCATCACGACATACCGGCTGGGGTCTGGTCCGGGTGGCGCGAGGTACTGGTTCAACAGATCTCGGGCGACGATATTGAGGTCGTCCAGCGAGGTCGCTTTGGAGTCTTCCCACTGCGCCTGGACATTCGTCACCAGGTTCTGGGACTCGTATTTCGCCGCCTCGATGCGATCGCGTTCCAGGCCGTTGCCGATCTGTTGGTACAGATAGGTCCCCAGCAGCCCAACCACGATCAGTCCCAAGAGCGCGGTGCTCGTGACAATCCGGGTCTGCAGCGAGCGCCGCCATTGGCGGAGCGCGGGACGCACAACCTTGGCGAGCAGGGCCCGCCTCCAGGCACTGGTCATCGTCAGGGCGGGCCGGCCTTGTATCCCACGCCGCGCACGGTCACCACGATTTCCGGACGCTCGGGGTCGCGCTCGATCTTGCTCCGAAGCCGTTGGACATGCACATTCACCAGGCGGGTGTCCCCAGCGTGCCGATATCCCCAGACTTGCTGCAGCAAGACTTCACGCGAAAACACCTGCCAGGGCCGACGGGCAAGCGCGACCAGGAGGTCGAACTCCAACGGGGTCAGCGGGATCTGCTCCTCGCCGCGCCGCACCGCATGGCCAGCGACATCGATCGACAACTCCCCGATGGTCAGTCGCTCCGGCTCGCTCTCATCAGTGCGCCGCAACCGAACCCGGACCCGCGCGATCAACTCTTGCGGCTTGAAGGGCTTGACGACGTAGTCGTCGGCGCCGGACTCCAGACCCAGCACGACGTCCAGGGTGTCGGTGCGGGCGGTGAGCATCACGATGGGGACCCCAGACTCGGCTCGGATCCGTCGGCATACCTCCAAGCCGTCGATCCCCGGGAGCATCACATCGAGGAGCACGAGGTCCGGTCGATGCTCCCGCAGTGCCGGTACCGCATCCAGGCCATTGTCGACATGCACGACATCGAAACCCTCCGCACGCAGCACAATGCCGAGCATTTCGGCTAGGGCTTGGTCGTCGTCAACGACGAGCACTCGTGCCTTCACCAGCCAGGTCCTCCTCCCGCGGGCGCGCCCCGCACGGGGCAACTGTATGCCGCCGCACGCCCCGATGACCTAGGGTTCTCGCGTGCGGGTCTTTCCCGATCTACCCACGCTCTCCGCGCCGACGAAGATTCGACTGGGCTTCGCGGTCATTACCGGCTTGTATGCCGTCCTCACCTCGACCGTCGTGGCCACCCTCCCGTGGCTCTTTCTCGTGGTCTCACTGGATCTGACAGCCACGGCGATCGGCGCCATCCCCGGATTGAGCCCCACCCGAGTGCGCCGCATGACGCTGACCTTCATTGCCTTGTCGGCGGCGGCCGCGGGCGCAGCCTTCGGGGTGCGTGGCGTCCCTACCGCCCCACTGGTGTTGATCGCCGCGTACCACGCCGGATTGCGTTTCCAGCGGTTCGGATACCTCCTGGCCTGCGTGCTGGCCTTCGCCGCGGCCTTCGTCTCCACCCTGCTGGTCCATACGGCCAGGGAGCCCGCCCTCAAACCGATCTTCGCGTGGGCCGTCGCGGCCTTGGCGCTCGGAGTCCTGGGCGCCTGGAGCCACCGCCTCTCGGCCGAGAACGACGACGGCGGCGACTCACCCGAGGTCGTTGAGGCCATCGCGCTCATGCAGCGCCTGCGCGAGTTGTCCGACGAGATGGACACCGGCTTCGATGCCCCCGCCCTGGCCTCGGCGACCCTGCAGTCACTCGGGCATGCGGTTCCGAGCGATCGATCCGTGGTGTTCACAGGTGCCAGCGCCACCACTTTGGCCCCGGTCGCCCTGCGCGGGGCAACCCGGGTTCCCTGGTTGGGCCGCTCGGGAGGCTCGACGCTGCTGGAGGCCGCGGCGAGCCACCCCGGCCCGCTCATTCAGACCTGGAGCGATGCCACCGGGGAGCGCTGCGTGCTCTCGGTACCCTTGGTGGCTCGCTCTGGAGAAGCAATTGGGCTGCTCGTCGCTGATCGTGTGGCGAGCGATCCGTTCACTGCCGAGGAGTTGGGAGCGGCCTGGCTGGTGGCTCGCCGGACGGCGCCCGCTCTCGGCGCCGCCTTGCTCTTCGCGGACTTGCGGGCGCGTGCCAGCCTGGAGGAGCGCCAGCGGCTGGCCAGGGATATCCACGATGGCATCGCGCAGACCATTGCCGCCCTGGGCTTCGAACTAGACGCGGTCCGGCTCCAGGCGGCCAAGACCAATAGCCCGCTAGCCGAGAGCCTCAATGACCTGCGGACCTCCCTGCAGACCACTCTGCTTGACGTTCGCCTCCATATTTCTGATCTCAACATGAGTCAGCGCCCGGAGACCGGGCTCGGCGCGATCATTGGCGCGGCGGTCCAGAACTTCGGCGCCGTCACCGGGGTCAAGACCACCGTCTCAGTGAGCGAAGGCCTGCTTCGGTTGCCCTCGCATGTCGAGCTCTCCGTCTACCGACTCGCGATGGATGTCCTGGCTGATGCCCAGGCGACCGGTGCCACCAGCGCCACGCTGACTTTGAGTGTGGAAGCTCCTGGCGTGGACCTCTGTGTGAGTCATGACGGGGCCTCGCGACTCACCTCAGAGTCATTCCGTGACAACCCACTTCGCGCGGAAGGTGCCGCCATCGCCGCGGATCGACTCCCGGCAGGGGGCACGCGAGTATCCCTGGTCCTCGGCACCGTGGGACCTCTCCGGGTCGCGCCGCAGGCTAGCGTGGCCGACAATGGTGGACCTGACGGGCTCAGCGCCGCTGAGTTGGGCGACCATGGCCCGTCCGTACCGTTCCAGCAGGAGGCATCGCCGTGACCGTCAGGGTTCTGCTCGTCGACGACCACACCTTGGTTCGCCAGGCGGTGGCGCAGATGCTCGACATGCATCCGGCGCTCTCGATCGCTGGCCAGGCAGGATCAGTGGCCGAGGGTCGGCAACTCCTCCAGTCCCAGCGCATCCTGGACGGGCATGGTGCCCACACTGTCCTGGTTGTGGATGTCTCGATGCCCGATGGCAGCGGCCTCGCCTTGGCCCGGGAAGCACGCCGGGCATCCTCGCAGGTGGGCATCGTGGTGCTGACGATGCATGCCGACGACACCACCCTCCTCGACGCTCTCGACGCTGGAGCCTCCGCGCTGGTCCGCAAATCCTCGCCCGCCGAGGAGGTCGTCTCCGCGGTGCTGCGCGCCGCAGAATCGCCGCTGACCTTTTCGGCCGCCGGTTTGGCTGAGGCCCTTCGCCGCCGATCCGAACCCAAGCAGACCCCTCTCACCGTGCGAGAGACCGAGGTCCTCGAGCTTCTCGCGGAAGGGTCGTCGGTCGCTCAGGTGGGGAAGACGCTCTACATGAGCGAGTCCACGGTCAAGACCCATATCGCCAAGATCTACGACAAGCTGGGCGTGCACAATCGCGCGGGTGCTGTCATGACCGCAGTGCGGATGGGCTTGGTCGGAGACACCGGCTCCCCCCGCTAAGCGACACCGCTCCACCGCTCAGCGACCCCGACTCCCCCGCTTTGGCGGGTCGTCAGCCGGTCGGGCGAGTGCTGGAAAAGAGATCGATCAGCGGGTCCCTGAGCAGGATCGCGGCGCCGACCAACACGATCGCCACCAAGCCGATCATCAGGCCGTACTCCACGACCGTCGCGCCCTCTTCCTCACTGAGGCGAGTACGAAGGGCGGCGAGAGCCTTGGTCATCAGCGGTGGCCTTTCAGGCGATGGGTCGGATCATGCGAGGTCAGGACCCCGATCTCCACACTGACATATGTCCCCCTTCGCTGGGGGCAAAGGCCGCGAGACTCGCCCGATAGGTGGTCGACGTCGACCGAATGGACGAGTCCACCCGGGTCCTGACCTCGCGCGCGTCAGTAGCGGTAGTGATCCGGCTTGTACGGCCCGGCGACGTCCACGCCCAGGTACTCCGCCTGCTCCTTGGTGAGTTCGGTCAACTCGACCCCCAGGGACTCCAGGTGGAGCCGCGCGACCTTTTCATCGAGGTGCTTGGGCAGGGTCTCAACCTTCGGCGCACCCTCGTCGTCCAGGTAGGACTCGGCGTGCGTGAACATCTCCACCTGGGCGATGGTCTGGTTCGAGAAGCTATTGGACATCACGAAGCTCGGGTGGCCGGTGGCATTGCCCAGGTTCATCAGGCGGCCCTCGGACAAGACGATGATCGAGTGGCCATCCTCGAAGGTCCACTCGTGTACCTGCGGCTTGATCTCGGTCTTGGTGATACCCGGGGTGCGGGCCAGGCCGGCCATGTCGATCTCGTTGTCGAAGTGGCCGATATTGGCGACGATCGCCTTGTCCTTCAGGGCGCTCATGTGCTCCGCAGTGACGACATTGAAGCAGCCGGTGGCCGTGATGATGATGTCGGCCTGGCCGATCACCTCATCCATGGTCGCCACCTGGTAACCCTCCATCGCGGCCTGCAGCGCACAGATGGGATCGATCTCGGTCACGATGACGCGGGCGCCCTGGCCGCGCAGCGAGTCCGCACAGCCCTTACCCACATCGCCAAAGCCGGCCACGACGGCGACCTTGCCGCCAATGAGCACATCGGTGGCGCGGTTGAGGCCATCGATCAGCGAGTGGCGGCAGCCGTACTTGTTGTCGAACTTGGATTTGGTCACCGAGTCGTTGACATTGATGGCCGGGAAGAGCAACTCGCCGGCTTCCGCGAGCTGGTAGAGCCGGTGCACCCCGGTGGTGGTCTCTTCGGTCACGCCCTTGATCTCGCCGGCGACCCGGGTCCACTTCTGTGGGTCCTGGGCGAGCGTGCGCCGAACGAGCGCCTTGAAGACCGCGAACTCCTCGGAGTCCTCCTGCGTGGTGGCCGGGACCTGACCGGCCAACTCCCACTCTCGGCCCTTGTGGACCAGCATGGTCGCGTCGCCACCGTCATCCAGGATCATGTTGGCGAACTGCCCCCCGGGCCAGGTCAAGATGGCCTCGGTGCAGTCCCAGTACTCCTCCAGGGTCTCGCCCTTCCAGGCAAAGACCGGGACACCCTGAGGGTCCTGCGCGCTGCCGGTCGGCCCGACAACGACGGCGGCCGCGGCCTCGTCCTGCGTGGAGTAGATATTGCAGCTGGCCCAGCGCACCTGCGCGCCGAGCGCCACCAGCGTCTCGATGAGGACGGCGGTCTGCACCGTCATGTGCAGCGAGCCGGCGATCCGGGCACCGGTGAGCGGCTTGGACTCGCCAAACTCGGCCCGCAGGGCCATCAGACCAGGCATTTCGTGCTCGGCCAGGCGAATTTGGTGACGTCCCGCCGTTGCCAGGGCAAGGTCCTTAACGTGGTGGTCAATCGACATCGAAGGTCTCCATGATGGTGGTCGGAAAAGCGCGCACAAACGCAACAGTGAATGACCCGGCGTCGCCCATCTGGGCCGCTGTCATGGAGTCGAGGGGTATCACCCGCGCCGGCAGTGCAACACAGTCTACCGTCTCGGGAGGTAGCCGTCGGCCTGACAGACTGGCCCCATGCGGGTCCTCGGCTTCGGTACCTATGACCGTGCGCGACACCCGCGTGCCGGAGTGCTCCTCGACGGCCTGCAGGAGAGCGGCGCCCAGGTCGATGAGTTGGTCCTGCCGCTTGGTTTCTCCACCGCTGAGCGCGTCGACATGCTGGCCCACCCGTGGAAGGTCTCGCGCCTAGTGGCCCGGCTCGCCACGAGGTGGGCAGGTTTGGTGCGGCGCCGGTATGCCGCTGGTTCGCCGGAGGTGGTCCTCGTCGGCTATCTGGGGCAGCTCGATGTCTTGCTCGCCCGTGCTCTCTTCCCGCGAGCCATCATCGTGCTGGATCTGCTTGTCCTGGGCGCAGATACCGTCACCGATCGCGGCCACGGCTCTCGCCTCCGACTCGCCGCCACCGGCTCACTCGACCGGGCGGCGATGGCTGCCGCCAACGTGATCGTCGTGGATACGGCCGCGCACGCCATGCTCGTCCCTGAGCGGGCTCGCACCAAGGTGGTGGTGTGCCCGGTGGGTGCGGGCGCCGCCTGGTACGACGCTCGGAAGCCGGAGCGAGCCACCACGAACCCACTCTCCGTGGTCTTCTATGGCGCCCACACTCCGCTGCAGGGAACGCCGGTCATCGGCGCGGCCCTCGCCTTGCTCGAGACCGAACTGTCGCAGGGGCGCCTGCGGGTCACCATGATTGGGGAGGGTCAGGACCTGGTCGCCTGCCGCCGAGCTGCTGGAGATGTGCCGGGGGTGACCTGGCATGGCTGGATCGAGCCCGCCGAGCTGCCCGGCATCGTCGCGAGCCATGACATCTGCCTGGGCGTCTTCGGGACGACCGCCAAAGGCAGTCGCGTCGTCCCGCACAAGGTCTTCGAGGGAGCCGCGGCCGGGTGCGCCATCGTCACCAGCGGAACTGCGCCGCAACGCGAATCGCTCGGCAACTCTGCGGTTCTCGTGCCGCCGGGAGATCCTGCGGCCCTGGCCACCGTCCTCGCCCACCTGGTGAGCGATGCCGCTTTGGTCGACCGCCTGCGCCTGCGGGCCGCACAGCACGCGGATCAGGCTTACCGTCCACGCGTGGTTGCCGCCGCCCTGCACTCGACTCTGTTAAGGAAGTGCCATGACTGATAGAACCCCGCTGCCACCTCTGACGCTGCGCGCCTGGCTTCGCTATGACGTGGTCGCGCGATCACTCGACCGGTTGCACCCGGCAACGGTGCTCGAGATCGGTTGCGGCCAAGGCGCGTTCGGCGCACGGGTGGCCGGGCGGACGGCATACCTCGGCCTTGAGCCGGATCCCGAGTCCTATGCCGTTGCCGCCGAACGCATTTCCGCTCACGGTGGCCAGGTGAAGCAGGCAACGACGCGCGAACTTGATCCAGGCAAGGGCTATGACCTGGTCTGTGCCTTCGAGGTGCTCGAGCACATCGAGGATGACCGCGCAGCCCTTCTGGATTGGGTTCGCTTCATCCGCCCCGGTGGGCATCTGGTCATCTCGGTGCCCGCGGATCCCAGCCGATTCGGGCCGATGGACGAGCGTGTAGGTCACTTCCGCCGGTACTCGGTCGAGCGATTAGAGTCCTTGGTGCGCGAGTGCGGCTTGGTTGAGGTCAGTACCACGGTCTACGGCTGGCCCTTGGGTTATGCCCTTGAAGCCGTGCACAACTGGCGCGAGAGCCGCAGGCCGTCGGCGCCAGCGGAGGCGTCGATGGCCGAACGGACTGCCTCCAGCGGCCGCCTCATCCAGCCCACCAAGCGTGCGACCGGATTGGCCATCGCTGCCGCCACGGTGCCCTTCAGGGGATTGCAAAGGCTGCGCCCCACGGCCGGCATCGGGCTCGTGCTGCAGGCCCGACGACCCGCAGTGTCTGAGGTCTAGGGCCGACGAGCCTCGTCGACCAGGAGCACCGGAACGCCATCGTCGATGCGGTAGGCCAGTCCACAGTCCGCACCCTCACAGACCAACTCGGGGCCACCCTGCGGTCCAACGGCATCACGCAGCTCGGCTCGGCACGCCGGGCACCGCAGGATCTCCCGCAGCCAGGGCTCGATGTCGTGGCTCATGTCCACTCCCTTCACAAGTGTTCTCCTCTGACGATACCCAGCACGTGATCACGCACTCGCTGCATCGTCAGGACGTCTGCCGCCTCCACATTGAGGCGAAGCAAGGGTTCAGTATTGGAGGCGCGCAGGTTCAACCACCACATCGGGTCCCCGGCGCCGCCCTCATGGACCAAGGTCAGCCCGTCAAGGGTGTCGATGGTGACGCCCTGAGTCTGACCCCAGGCCCGGACCGCGTCCGTGGCTCCGGTGACATCAGCGACCCGCGAGTTGATCTCACCGGAGGCGACGTAACGCTGAAGATCGGCCATCAGCGCCGACAAGGCCCCGTCTTGACCGCCGAGGGCCGACAGGACGTGCATCGCCGCCAGCATCCCGGTGTCGGCGAACCAGAAGTCTCGGAAGTAGTAGTGCGCCGAATGTTCGCCGCCAAAGGCCGCATCATGGCGCGCCATCTCGGCCTTGATGAAGGAATGTCCCACCCGGGTACGCACCGGACGAGCGCCGGCGGCCACGATCTCCTCGCGCACCTGGGCAGAGCAAATGACGTTGTGCACGATGGCTACGTCCGCGGGATCGGTGCCAGCCTGCATGAGCGCGGCGATCTCCCGCCGAGCGATCAGCGCGGTGATGGCCGAGGGGCTCACCGGCTCGCCCCGCTCATCGACCACGAAGCAGCGGTCCGCGTCGCCGTCAAAGGCCAGGCCCAGGTCTGCGCCATGCTCCACGACCGCCCGCTGGAGGTCCACCAGATTCGCGGGGTCGAGCGGGTTGGCTTCGTGGTTGGGGAAGTTGCCATCCAACTCGAAGTACAGCGGGATCACCCGCAGCGGCAATGGCTCAAGCCCACCCTCACCGCCCAGCACGGCTGGGATGGTCAGTCCGGCCATGCCATTGCCGGCGTCGACGACCACCGTCAGCGGGCGCACCCCGGACAGATCAACCAAGCCGCGCAGGTAGGCGGCATACGCCCCGATCAGGTCAACTCGCGTCACCCTTCCCGGCTCTGCCACGGCCGGCACATCGGCCGTGCCCGCCAGGACCGCCTCGGCGAGCTCGCGCAGGTCGATCAGGCCGGAGTCTTGGCCGACCGGCCGAGCCCCGGACCGGCAGAGTTTGATGCCGTTGTAGGCCGCAGGATTATGGCTGGCGGTGAACATTGCGCCCGGCATCGAAAGCTGTCCGCTGGCGAAGTAGAGCCCATCGGTGCTGGTCAGACCCATCATCAGGGCATTGCAGCCGCGCTCGGCCAGTCCCCTGGCGAAGGCCGCGCTCAACCCGGGTGATGACTCGCGCATGTCGTGGCCGATCACCACATCGCTCGCGCCTTCAGGGCGTACCACGACCTCTGCGAATGCGGTCCCCAGGGCCGCAGCGACCGCCTCATCGAGCTGGGATCCGACCAACCCTCGGACGTCATAGGCCTTGACGATGTCAGCGAGCGGCGAAGGGGTCACAAGGGACCACCCTAAGGGAGGCAGGGCCTGGATTTAGGACTCACCCAGGCCGCGCAGGACGCGCAAATGGCCGCGCCGACCGATCTCGCCGGTCTCGCCGGTCTCGCCGCTCGCTCGCGCCACCGGCGCTGACACCGCCGGAGCCGCCGCGGCCGGCCCCCGCTCACGGATGGCGTCCGCGAGATCGAAGAGGTCGTCCGAAGGCACGGGGCGGTTCGTGGCGGACGCGGGCGCAAGATCCTCAACGAGCCGCACGACATCCCAGCCCCGCGGGGCGGTCAACCGCACGGTGTGCTCGGAGCACAAGTCGTAGGTGTGCGGCTCTGCATAGGTCGCCAAGGGACCGAGCACGGCCGCCCGGTCGGCGTAGGCGAAGGTCAAGGTCGCCACGGCAGGCCGGACACACCCGGTCTTGCTGCAGGTCCGCGCGAGGTTCACGTCCCGGACTCTAAGGCAGGGCGGCCACACTGCGGCCCAGGCACGCCGTAGCATGCGCTCGTGAGCCTGTCCCGACCGCTGCCGCGAGGCCAGCGATGAGCGCTCGCGGGCGGCATGGCCTGCGCGGACCGCTGGCCTGGCCGCCGGTGCCCGCGATGCGGACCCGCCGTGAGGTCTTTGACGAACTGGTGCTCGATGCCCTGGATCGCCTGCGCCCGGTGCTTGGCGATCGGGTCGACGATATCGAGGTCGCCGTCGAGGACGTCCCACCCACCGACCCAGCTCCATGGGAGGAGCGGATTGCGCCCCTAGGTCGCGCGCACCCGCGCACCCCCGACCGCCGACACCGGGTGGTCGTCTATCGCCGACCAGCGGAGAGCAGAGCACGCGATCCGCGCGAACTCGCTGTCATCATCGACGAAGTCCTGGTCGAACAGGTGGCCGCGCTGCTGGGCTTGCCGCCCGACGAACTGAGCAGTTAAGGGCCCGCCGGGACGGCGGTCATCGAGCCACCGGCCTCGAGTGCGGATACGAATGGGGTGCTCGTCAGCAGCGGGGCGTTCGCGTCCGCCTCGATGACGCTTCCGTGGACCGCCGATCCGCTGGGCACCTCGAGCCAGACGCTGGCTCCGGTCACCGGGATGAGCGTGACCCGATCCGCTGGCACCCGCAACTCACGTGGGGTGGCTACCCCAGCAACCACCGTCCACAGGGTCACTGAGACCACGGAGCTCTGCGCCCGCAGCGCCACGCTGGCCTTGCCTGCCCCGGTCAAGGTGACTCCGCTGACTCCCGATACCGGCAACGCCGAGCTCGCCCAGGCCAGATCGGCGTCCGGGCTACGAACCAGCCGGCCCAGGGCCGAGGCGATGATCGGCACGTCAGCACTGACCTCAACCGAGTAGGTTCCCGCGGCCAGGCCGCTCAACGGCAGGTCGACCGATCCCCCGGCCGGTACAGTCAGCACCGACCCCCCACGCAAGGCGACCAATCCCTGGGGGCCCGCGACGCTGACCGACGCCACGGCCGGCCGCTGCCCGGGGGCCACCACCCGGACGACCGAGCCGGCGCCCACGCTCACCCCGGGGATGACCACACGGGTGGCCGCGACCGGCGATGCGGCCACGGTATCGACGCCCCCACTAGAGGTGCCCGAGGTCGAGACCTCGGTCAGCGTAGCCACGATCACGCCGTCGGCAGCGCGCACGTGGACCGCGGGTGAGGCTTCACCTGGAGCCAGCGCATCGAGCAGCCGGACCACTCGCTCGCCCGGAGGGATCGTCACGCGGGTGCTCGCCGCTGGCAATGCCCCCGCCTTGCCGTGCACGTCGATCGAGACGGCCACCGCATTGGCGCCAGGATTGGCCACGACAAGGCGCTCCTGGCGACCGACGCCAGCCCCACCGGCCAAGAGCCACACATCAGCCGACGGCTCCTGGCATCGCACGCTCGCCAGCCCGCGCAGGCCACGGTCATCCACCAGCCAGGCTTGGCGGGCACTGAGGCCCGCACTGGAGCCACCTTGGCCACTCACGCTGGCCGGGGCCACCCCTAAGAGCGGGGTCGAGATCGGCTGGCCAGCCTTGCCAGTGGCCACGGCTCGATTGCCGTCGGAGACAGACAGTTGCGCATTCTGACCGCCAAGCACCTGCTCGGGCGGCAGCGCGGCCGCCAGCGTTCCTCGGACAGTGAGGTCTGGAGCGCCTGAGAGACCGCGCACCTCGATCCCGGGGCACACCAATCGACTGTCCTGGGAGAGGTCGGCCACCGCCGCACTGGGAGCCGTCACCTCCACTCCGGGCAGGGCGACCTCGGGAGGATGCACACCGGCCGCCAGGAGGGCACCGGCCGCGCCCACCACGAGGATGCGGCCAAGTCCCCACCAGGTGGGTCGGTGACCGTCCGAAGCAGCCATCATCGCCCCTCCCCGATGCGGGAAGCGCGGGTTCCGAAGGGGATCGCCAGAAACCCCAGGATCACGATCCAGACCAGGCTCAGGCGACGCGGCCAGGGGTGTGATGGGGTCACGGTGATCGTGATGTCATGCGTTCCGGCATCGACGACATAGGTCGGAAGCTCGGCGCGGGGATCGGCCTGCACCCGCACGCCATCGACACTGACCACCGCGGACGAGGTCCAGGCCAGCGGCTCGGCCACGATCAGCCGTCCAGCCGCAGGCACGTGGACCCGCGCGGAGGTTGCGCCCGAGGAGCCCGTGGTCTGGACGGCAATAGCCGAACCACCCTTCCCCCCAACGATTCTCAGCCGCGGAGGGGCGACCGTGGCGGCGGCCCCGTCAGCTGGGGTATGCCGCCACATGGCCCACCCCGAAGGCGCCGGAATCGGGCTAAACCCGGCTGTGGTGTCAAAGCGCTGGCTCAAGGCGGGAGTCACCTCACCCTGCAGGGCGACCAGATCCACGGCTGCCGCGCCGAGCAAGGACGCCTCGGACGGTCGACCTGCCAGCAAACCAGCCACCTCATCCGCAAGTGCTCCATCCGCAACGCCCTGAGTGGGCAGGCTCCGCACCGGCCCATAGGTCTCCTTGCCGACCAAGCGGTAACTGGCCGAGGTCCCGTCAATCGGAATCTGTAGCGAACGGGTCGCAAAGAAGTTCTCGGCCTGATCAACTGCCACGCTGGGCCGTACGTCCTGCCACGGCGAGAGCAGCGTGCCCAGGCCGGGGACCACGGCCCCGACAGCCAACGCACCGGCCGATATCCCCGCGAACCACCGCCCCCACTGCCGCCACGCAGGCTCGGTCAGGGTGAGCAGGATGGCAGCCAGCAGGCAGGCCATCGCCAGCAACGCCAATGCCGGGGCCCACGGGCGCAGCACCCGGCCATCGGGCAGCGTTGCCAGGGACACCTGGGAAGCCACCAGCACCGCGAGCAGGCTGAACACCGCGATGGCGGTCAGCGGGGTGCGGACGTCGCGCACCCCCCGCCCCACGAGCAACGACAGAGCAGCGAGCACCAGCGCGGGAGCGGCATAGAGCAGTGGCTGAGTCCATGGGGCAGGCACCCGGTCCGCCCAGTCGACCAGGCCGGGACCGGCCAGTAACCGAGCCGGTTCGGCAATGACGTCGAGCAACCAGGGGATCTGGGTGCCGGCGGCCGCAGCCAAGGCCACCAGGGCCCGTCCTCGAGCGCGGGGCAGGGCCACCACCATGGCGATCAGGATCACAGCCACGAGGACCCCGAGGGATGGTGCCGCGGCGGTGAGCAGGCCGAGGCCGAGACCGGTGGCGAATCCGCTGGTCGCGGTACCGCGGCCCGAGGCCGTCAGCCAGAGCCCGGCCCCCACCAGCGGCAGGATGACGGTCGCGAGGACCACGCCGAGTCGTCCCTCGCCCACGGCCCGAAAAGTCACCGGATTCACCGCCCACAGCAGGGCCACGAGTGCTCGAGCGACCCGATCCACCGCCACGACTCGGGCGGAGAGATAGGCAGTAACGGCGGCCGTTGGCATGCCCAGCAGAAGGACGATCGCCGCGGTCGCTCCCGCGGGTGCGTGCGGGTCAGGGACGAAGGGGATGTGCTCGACCAGCCAGCTCAAGATCGCCATGATCCCGAGCATCGGCTCTCCCGAAGACACGCCACCCATCCCGGAACCGCGCCAGCTATCGCGCCAACTAGCCCACAGGGCGGATGCATCGCCCGGCCCTGCGACCAACTCGCCGCCTACGAGGCCATTGCTCAGGGCAGCAAGGGCACCGCTGCCCAGTGTTCGCGCGGCGATCGCCACAAGGACCAGGACGATGCTGGGCAGCAGGACCGCGGGGTGAGCCACGATGCGACCCATCAGGCTGCGCGGCCGCAGGTCATGGGCCGCGCCACCCAGGGGATCCCGAGGGGGGACGATCGCGTCGTGTACGGCATCCACGGACTGCCGAATGATCGAGCGCCCCGGGACGAAGAGCGAGCGAAGATCGCGCGGCGCGACCACTGGGGTATGCCGGGTGCGTCGGCGGGCCGCCGCAATCGCCAACGGCCGTAGCGCCAAGAGCTCGCCGAGTTCGGCAGCCGCGGCCCGAGGGCGTTTGGCCAACAACAAACCCACCGCACCGACCACCGAGGTGACGGCCATCCACACCATCAGCGGGATGACCGCCCAGCCGCTCACCCGGGTCAAGGCAACCATTCGGGCAGAGCGGCGTCGCAGTGCGGTGTCTGCGGTCGCAATGGCGATCCCCGGCCGGGTCAGCATGCGGGCCCGAGGCGAGACCACGACGCGGCGACCGAGCCGCTGTGCGCGCCAGCCCAGGTCCAGGTCCGCGGCCACATCAACGAAGGCCCCGTCCCAGCCCCGCAGCTCTTCGAGGAGCTCGGCCTCGATGAGCAAACCGCCCAGCGGAACGGCGAGGACATCGGTGGTGGTGTCGTATTGGCCCTGGTCCGGCGTACCCGGTGCGGGCATCCCGACGAGACGGCCAGCGCGGGTGGGATGAATGCCCAGGCTACGCAGTCGGGTGGGGTCCTCGGCCGAGACATGCTTCGGCCCCACCATGCCCACCGAGGGGCTGCGCCGCCAGTCGTCGAGCAGCAGGCGCAGGGTGTCTGGTTGCGGCACGGTCCCTGGTGGGATCAGCCAAAAAAGCGCCCCTCCGGCTCGAGCGTCGAAGACGTCGGCCAGATCCAGCTGGGCCACGGCCAGGACGACGGCCTCGCGCAGGCCAACAGGGCGTGAGACCTCGTGCAGCCGGCTAGCCAGATCCGCATCGGCCAAGGCCGCCACGAGCTCGCGCGCGGGCGCACTCTCACCGGTGCGTTCGATGACGAGGACGAGATCGGGTCGGCGGGTTGAGGAGGCCAGCGACTGGACGACCAGGTCGATCTGCAGGTCAGCTGCAGTCAGGACCAGAGCAATGACGGGGGTCAACCCGTCCGCGGGGACCAGGTGCTGGGGGTGGGTGGGAGAGTCGATGACAGCGGCCACGAAAGGCGCGGATCAGACCGCGCGCTTCTTCAGCTTGCGGCGCTCGCGCTCGGAAAGGCCACCCCAGATGCCGAAGCGCTCGTCATTGGCCAGGGCGTACTCCAGGCACTCCGAGCGGACGTCACAGCCAACGCAGACCTTCTTGGCCTCACGCGTGGACCCGCCCTTCTCGGGGAAGAAGGCCTCCGGGTCCGTCTGAGCGCACAGGGAACGCTCCTGCCACGACAGGCCACCCTCCTCCTCGACGAACGCATCGATCAGGATGAGATCGTGCACTAGCTCCTCCTCGACCCTTGATTCGACCCTCGACCGGAACACATGCCTGAAATTACACGCGTGTCATGCAGCCTACGTCAAGCCGGGATCTGCTAACGGTCAAATCGGCAAAGTGACCAACACCCCGATCAGCGGCTCCGAAATGACACACTGCGGGCCATGAAGATCGCTGTCCTCTCCGGTGGCGTGGGTGGTGCCCGGTTCGTCCGCGGCCTGGTGCACCACCTCTCCACCACTCCTGCCCTGACCGGGTCGGAGGTCACGGTGATTGCCAATACCGGCGATGACCTGACCCTGCACGGTCTGCGGGTCAGCCCCGATGTCGACACGCTGCTATACACCCTGGGCGGCGGAGTCCACGAAGGTCAGGGCTGGGGGCGCGCGCAGGAGTCGACGCGGATCCAGGCCGAGCTCGCGGCATACGGCTCGCTCCCCCAGTGGTTCACCCTCGGCGACCTGGATCTGGCCACGCACATCGTGCGCTCGCAGTGGCTGGGTCAGGGCTTCTCGCTCAGTGAGGTCACCGCCCGACTCGCGCAGCGCTGGGGCCTGCCCGATCGCGGCATCCGACTGCTGCCCATGACCGATACACCGGTCGAGACTCACGTCGTGGTCGACGACGGGGAACGGCGCGCGATCCATTTCCAAGAGTGGTGGGTCCGGCACCACGCGGCGCTGCCGGCCGAGCAGTTCATCGTCGCCGGCTTGGACCGCGCGGCGGCGGCTCCGGGTGTCCTGGATGCGCTGCGCACCGCCGATGCCATCCTGCTCCCCCCAAGCAATCCGGTGGTCTCTATCGGGATCATTCTTTCCGTGCCCGGCGTCCGAGATGCCTTGCGCGGCAGCACTGCTCGCGTGGCCGGAGTCTCCCCATTGATTGGCGGCGCACCGGTGCGGGGCTATGCCGACGCGTGCCTGGCAGCCATTGGCGTACCGGCCACGGCGGCAGCCGTCGGCGGTCTGTATGCCGACTTCCTGGACGCCTGGCTGGTCGATCCGGCCGATGCTGTGGCCACCGTTGGTGGGGTCGATGTGGTCGCCTACGACCGGCCCCTACTGATGACGGATGTCCCGTCGGCGGCGCGGATCGCCCAGGCTGCCCTCGACCTCACCGGGCGCGGCAGGTGAGTCGGACGGAGCCGCCCCGGATCACCGTGATCGGACTGACTGGACTGCCGGAGATCACCCCCGGCATGGATGTCGCCGGCCTGCTTGTGGCCGCCGCCGAACAGGCCGCGGGCGGGCTGCGGGAGGGCGATGTGGTGGCCCTCTCGAGCAAGGTGCTCTCCAAATCCCTCGGCCTTCGAGCTCCGAGCGGGGCTAGGCGCGAGGACCTGGTGCGCGCAGAGAGCACGCGCGTGGTGGTCGAGCGAGCCCGAGCCGATGGGAGCGTTGGGCGGGTCGTTGAAGCCATCGCGGGACCAGTGATGCTGGCCGCCGGCGTCGACGCCTCCAATACCGGGCACGAACCCGACCTGCTGCTCCTCCCCCGCGATCCAGACGCCGCTGCCCGCGAGCTGCGAGAGCAGCTGCGGCAGCGGACCGGAGTGCGCCATCTCGGGCTTCTGGTCACCGATACCGCTGGTCGTCCGTGGCGGGCGGGTGTGACCGATTTCGCCTTGGGAAGCGTAGGCCTAGCCCCTTTGGAGGACCTCCGCGGTGGCACCGACGCCGATGGTCGGCCGCTGATGGTGACAGTCCGCGCGCTCGCGGACGAGCTCGCCGCGGCCGCCGACCTGGTCAAAGGCAAGTCCGATGGCATCCCGGCCGCTCTGGTGCGCGGATGCCCCAGATCGTGGTTCGAGGATGACGGCGCCGGGGCCCGATCGCTGATCCGCACCGGGCCGGGCGACTGGTTCCGGATGGGTCACGTCGAGGCCGTCCGGGCAGCATTGGGCGCAGCGCCGGGCACGGCCGAGGCCATGGCGGTAGGAATCCCCGGCGCAGACCGTGCCCTGAGCGAGCGCATTCGCCGAGTGATTGCGGTGGCGCTCCTGACCGAGGAGGACGCCGCGGTCGACCTGGAGGCCGCCCCGGATGCGTTCACCCTCACCGTGACCGCGCCCGATCCGTATGCCGTGGGGCGGGTCACGGCGCGGCTCGAAGTGGCCTGTTGGTCCGAGGACTTGCGCTGTGAGAGTGCGGCGGCCGCCGGCAGTGCAACCCTGCGGATCACCCCGGCAGATGCGTCCTCGGTGACATTCGAGGGCCGCGACGCGGACGAGCAAGACCAGCGAGCTCGATGAGCCGTTGCACCCGATAGCGGTGGCCCGCATAGGGCTCAAGCAATTCGGCAAGACCGTCGTCGTCGACTGGGGAGCCGGTCAGTGCCCAGCCGATGTTCTTGGCCACGTGATAGTCACCGAAGGAGACCGCGTCGGCATCCCCCAAGGCCCGATGCGCCACTTCGGCACTCGTCCAGACGCCGATACCTGGGAGTGTCTGTAGCGCCGAACGCGCCTGTCCCGCAGGCCTATCCGCCAATCGATCCAGCGAGTTGCCCACCTTGGCGGCACGTACGGCCGGCGCCGACCTGCCGATATCGACCCTGGATTGGAGCCACTCCCAGGAGGGGATGGCAGCCCACCCGGCCGCGTCGGGTGGAACCCACAAACCCCGCTCCTGGCCCGGGCCAGGAGCGGACGTGCCGAACCTGCGGACCAGCCGTCGATAGGCAGCAAAAGCCTCCTGGCCGGTGACCTTCTGCTCCAAGATGGCGGGCATCAACGCCTGCAGCACCAGACCCGAGCGGGGAACCCGCCAGCCCGAGAACCTCCGCCATGCCTGCGCCACCACCGGATGGTGGGTAACGAAGTCGCTCACATCATCGGCCTCACCGAGCAGCAGTGGTGCCTGCTCCAGGAACCACTGCGCGCCCTCTCCCCAGGCCTCGATGTCCACCTGGGTGGTGAGCGGGGCCGCTCGCAGATGGGCGGTGACCGGACCGCTCGGCGCCCGCCAGGCGAACCACCAGTGGCCAGCTACGCTCGCGCAGGTCGGATCGCCGGCCCCACGCCGAAAGACCCCGAGCACCGCAGCGATCGCGCGCGGCGTCCCCAAGTGCACGGAGCGCTCAAGGGCGCTCACCGCTCATCCTGCCCCGGCCAGAGATGGTGATTGCGCGCCCAGAGCCAGCCGACACCGGCCCACACCAGATCCGCGACGATGCTCAGGAAGCGGGCCAGGATCACCACGGCACTGGCGGCAGCCAGCGGCATAAAGGGTGTCAAGAGCACCAGCAAGACCGCCTCACGGACCCCCACACCCGCCGGCAGGATCACGCTGAGCATGCCCAGGGAGCTGGCGAGCGCGAATCCCATGAAGGCCGCCACCGCCAGCGAGCCCTGGCTCACCCCGGGGTTAGCCAACTGCCGAGCCAGCACCCAGCAGAGGAATCCAGCACTGGCCCAGGACAACACGAACCATCCACACATCGTGCCGACGGCGCGCAGCGAGAGCGGATGCTCGAGCGGTTCCCGACCCAGCCGGCGCATACCCCAAGCGACCAGGGGGTTCAGTACCGGCGGAGAGACCACGATGGCCATGGCCACGACCGCCAGCCCGGAGAAGAGCAGCACCCGCTCGTGGGAGCCGACGATCAAGGGCGCTGCCGGGAGCCCCACCACGACGCCAGTAATCAGCGCCAACACCATGGCGAGCAGCCCGGCGACTCCAGTTCGCTTGCGCGGCACACCGACCCTGGAGGCGAGTTCGGTCTGCATCACCACGGTCCACACCGAGCCAGGGAGGTACTTGCCCAGCTGGCCGATGAAGAACACCCCGCAGGCCGGCGCGAGCGGAAGTCGAGAGCCGAGGTCCGCGAGGATGGCCCGCCAGCCGAGCACGCCCAGGATCGGGGATCCCAGGGCTCCGATGAAGGCCAAGACCAGCACCCCAGGCGGAATGGCGCGCAAGTAGGGCCACACCGTGGACCAGTTGGTGATCAGCAGGGCGCCGATGACAGCGACGGCCGACGCCAGTAGGACCACGCGCACGACCCGGAGCGTGCGGCCGAGCGTGATCGCAGACCTCTCCGACTCAGCCGTCACGTGAGCGCACGACGAGGTCGGCCAGCAACGCCAGGGAGCCGATGAGCAGGCCGGTCATCACGACCAGGACAGTGCTCGCCGGGAAGTAGAAGGGGTGTCGCACCATGTCGATCACGGCCTTGACCACGCCAATGAGGATCAGCCAGAGGGCCGGCGGCATGAGGACCTTGAGCGGGTCGAAGTACATGACCATGCGCAGCACCTGCAGGATGTACCGGTAGGCGTCATTGACGAAGTGGAACTTGCTCGTCCCGGCGCGCTTGGCATACGAGGTGTCCACGTACTTGATGTCGTGCTGGTTGGACAGGAAGGCGATGGTGATCGTCGTGACGCAGGAGAATCCGGCCGGCAGGAGGCGCAGGTAGGGCAGGCTGACTTCCCGCCGGAAGGCCCGCAGCCCCGAGTTGAGATCCGGAATTCGCGTCTTAGTCAGCCACTCAGCCACCTTGCGGATAAACCACTTGGCGGGCACCCGAGCCCACTTGTGGGTGCCCTCTTCGGTGGTTCGTGCCCCGACCACCTGGTCATAGGTGTGGTCATCGCGCAGGATGCGCACGAGTTCCGGGATGCGCTCGTTCTCGTAGGTCATATCGGCGTCGGTCCACACCACGATCTCGCCGCGGGCTTGTTGGGTCCCGATTCGTCGCGCAGTCCCCGAGCCGCCATTGCGGCGGAAGGGCAGCACGCGCACGTGTGGGGTCTGAGCCATCGCCCCCCGGAGCACCTCGAGGGTGTCATCCGTGCTGGCGTCATCAATGCACAGGAGCTCATAGCTGAGTTCGCTGGCCGACATGGCCACGGTGATCCGGTCGATCTCCTGCAGCACGTGGGCGCCCTCGTTGAAGCAGGGCAGCACGATCGTGACATAGGGAGTCGGGCCGGGACCCGAGGGCCCGTCCTCGATGGGGTATGCCGGGTGGCCCGGAACGCTGGGCGGCGGGCTGGCGGCGGACTTCTCGGTCATCGCGGGTGAGCCTACTCTGACCAGGGGGCCGGGCATGTGACACCGTTAGCCCATGACGAGCGGGCTGTCCACCACGGCGATCCTGCACCTCCTCCAGGAGGTGGCTGCCGAACTGGTCACCCCACGCTTTCGGGCCCTGCGTGACGGGGAGATCATCGAGAAGCGCCCGGGCGATCTGGTGACCGTCGCCGACCGCGAGGCCGAGGTCGCTATCACGGCGGCCTTGCAGGCGGCATACCCAGAGGCGGTCGTCCTCGGGGAGGAGGCGTATGCCGCGGATCCACGCCTGATGGATACCTATCTCGCGGCGGAACACGCCTTTACCGTCGACCCGGTGGATGGCACCCGGAACTTCGTCCACGGCTCTCCCGATCACGCCCTCATGGCGGCCGAGATCCTGGGCGGCCAGGTCACGCGGGCCTGGATCTGGCAGCCGGAGCATGGCGTGGCGTGGGTGGCCGAACGCGGTCACGGCGCGACCTGCAATGGCGACCAACGATGGGTTCAGGCCGCGCACGCGTTGCCCGCTGGGGCGACCTCCATGTGGTCGCTGCGCGGCGAAGCCTTGGGCGATTTGCCGCCCATGCGCCTGTCCTGGGCCTGTTGCGGCATCGACTACCCCCGGCTGGTCGAAGGTGCGGCGGACTATGTCTTCTACAGCAAGTCGCATCCGTGGGATCACGCACCGGGTTCACTCATCCTGACCGAGGCCGGCGGAGCCATCGGGTTCACCGATGGAACGCCCTACTCCCCCAAGCTAACTCGGCCGGGTCTCATCGCGGCCGTGAGCGAAGAGATCTACGCCACCGTCCGAGCCCGCGCTCCTCGACGACTCAGGGACTAAGCCACACCTCGAAGGCCAGCCGTATCGTCCCGCGCGGCGGCTTGGTCAGGGTGTTGGCGTGCTGCCGGGTGACCACGCGCACCGCGGGCTCGCCCGGGCCCTGAGTGCTGAGGAAGACCGCCCGATGGCCGCCGCGCGCCACGGCCTCGCGCAGAGCCGCCATCGCAGCCGAACGAGCGGTGGGGTCTTTGCGGGTTGGCTCGGTCAACGCCAGCGCAGGATGTCCGCACGTCCCACGGATCACTTGGGGCCATTCATTGGCGGCCCGATCGTCGGCAGCGATGACGACGTCGCCGGGGGCGAGCTGCGCGCACACCTGCTGAACCGCTTCGGCCGAACCGGTTTCGACTCTCCCCGGGATCATGGTGGCGACGCCCCACAGGGCACATCCGACGAAACTGGCCACCAGGATGCGTACTACCACCACCGGCGTTGTGCCCCGGGCCAATGCCGAAGCGCCCAGGACGGCCAGGACCACCACGAGGACAATCGGGATGATCAGCCGGCGATCAGCCCACGGATGATCCGGGGTGATGCCCGGTCGCCAGAGCGTGAACACCGAGGAACCCAGCGCCACGACCAGGATGATTAGTCCCGGCGGGATGGCGTCGTCCCGCTCGAGCCAGGTGCGCACCAGTCGTCCCACGGCCAGGACCGCGACCACTGCGGCCACCGCCACGGCCGGCAGGCCAAGGGCCCAGGTGAGCCAGCCAATGGTGTTCTCGGCATAGGTGCGGGCTCCGTCCACGCTCAGGCCCTCAGCGGCTTGCATCGAGGCCACATATGCCGTCCCGAAGGCCTGTGGACCCTGCCGGGCGACCAACCACAGCGGACGGCTGGCCAGTAGTATCAGCACCAGCGCGGTCAGTCCGCTGGCCAACAGCGGGATCGCCGCCTGCACCCGCTGGCCCCGGGCGATGCCCCACCGCAGCGCCAAACCCAGCAGCGGGCCGGCCAGCAGGGCGCCCAGCCAGAAGCCGAGTGCCGGGGTCACACTGCTCTCGATCAAGGCCAGGTATCTCGGCGAATGCCATCGATTCGCCAGGTAGGCCAAACCCCCGACCACGGTCATGGCGGCCAGCGTGGCCAGCGCAACGGTGCGACGAGCGCGATCCAGGACGCCCGCCATCCCGAGAACCAGCGAGAACAGCGCTAGTTCGCGCAAGGTGTCGATGCGCACGAGCACGCCGCTCGCGATCAGCGCACCTGCAAGCGCGCCCGCCCAGACGCCCAGGCGACGGCTTGATTCACGCAGGGCCAACTCCATACTCAGGGCACCGGCGACGAGCAGCAGGAGCGCGAAGGGCTCCGAGAAGGTGGACCGCGCGACATAGGCCATCGGGTAGGCGATCCCGAGCACCGCGGCCGCCACCGCGCCCCAGATGGGCCCACGCAGCCTCCCGATAGCGGCCCCAATTCCCAGGAGAGCCAGGGACACGGCCAGGGCGGCGAGCAGCGTGGCACCGGTTGTGCCGCCAGCCCACCAGCCCAGCGAGAGGATGCTCGCCACGCCCACGACAAACTGGGGCTCGATGGCGGGCCCGCTCGGCCCGGACACCTGGTAGAAGCCGGGGCTCTCCAGCGTCACCCCCGGCACGGCTAGAACTGCCGCACCGCCCAGTTCGCTCGGATCGACCCGGATCACCCGTGACCCCCCAGTCGAGAGCGCGATGGCGGCCTGCAGATTGCTGCCGGCATCGCGCCTGGGAAGGACCTGCTCGGCAGCGGTGGCGGCATACCAGGTCGTCAGGATCAGCACGACCACGAGCAGTGCCCATGGAACGTCCTGGCGCGGTTGCCGCGCCATGGCCCGCCGAGCGGCGACCACCGCGAGCAGCACCATCAGTGCCACCAGCGGCCACACCAACCCAGGGAGCCACCAACCCACGCCGGCGAGCAGCGCGCCCAGGACGCCGACTGCGGCCGTCACAGCGGCCGATGCAATGACGACGACCTCGACTCGGCACGCTCCCGAGGGCGTCTGCGCGCTCATGGCGAGCGAGCCTACCGGCGGATCGATCCGAGACAATGACGCCATGACGACGATCAGTGGCCTACTGGCCGCCCTGCAGCGCGACGGTGGCCGCCCGCGGGTCACCGCCTATGACGACGGCCCCGGCCCCACCCAGGGCGAGCGCATCGAGCTCTCGGGTCGGGTGCTCGGCACCTGGGTCGCCAAGGCCGCCAATCTGCTGACCGAGGAGCTCGACGTTCAACCGGGCGACCGCGTGGCGCTTGACCTTCCGGCCCACTGGCGCGCCCTCTATTGGGGCCTTGCGCTGTGGTCGTGTGGGGCCTGCGTGATTGCTGGCAACCACCCCGATGCCCGCGCCCTGATCACCACCGACCCCGAGCGCGCCGAGCGCGCAGCGCGCACCGGGGACGCCATTCTGGTGACCCTGCCCGCCTTGGCCCGTCGCGCCCAGGTGCCGCTGGGCCCCGGTGTGCTGGACGAAGCGGCCACGATCGCCAGCTATGGCGACGTCTTCTCCGCCGCCGGCCGGCCATCGCCATCCAGCGCCGCCGTGATAGCGGGCTCGCTGACGACCACGTACGCCGATCTCGTGCCGGAACCAGCCTGGCCAGCCGGCACGCGCGCCCATCTCATCGCAGCGGACGTGGCCACCCTCTACCAGACCGCCTTTGCGGCGTGGGCCGCAGACGGCAGCATCGTGCTGAGCCGGGGAACGAGTGATCCAGCAGCACTGGCGCACCGACTCGCGACCGAGGGCGCGGTCAACGCATCTGAGCTTCGATCGCCTGCCAGGTCAGCAGAGCAACCACACCGGTCTGAGTGAGCTTCGCGCGGGCCTGAGCTGCCTTGACGGCGGCCAGAGTCCCCGAACCGAAGTTGCCGTCCGCGGTGATCTTGAGCGCCTTTTGAAGGGCCACGACAGCAGCCCCGGTGGATCCCACCTTGAGCGAGGTACGCCAGTACGTCAGCAGCGGATGCTCCCGCGCCTCGAGTTTTTCCCAGAGCGCCGCATCGGCAACCCCGATGACGGGCAGTCCCAGGGTCGCCCGAACCGCCTTGACGCGAGCCTCGGTGGCCGGCCCGAAGTTGCCATCGACCGCGACGCCTCCCAGGCCCTTCTGCAGGACCGACACCGCGGTGCCCTTGCTGCCGATCCGCAGGGTCGTGGCCTTCACGGCGGTGTATGCCGTGGTGTAAGACCCGGTCGCGGCAGCGACCGGAGCGGATGCTGGCCTGGGGGCGGGCGCCGCAACGCGAGGCTTGCCGATGAGCAGAACCCAGATCGCTGGGGTGACAACCCCGGTGGCGGGCACCTTCTTGGTGGTTTGGTAGGCCTTCACGCGCGCCTGCGTGAGGGAACCGAAGCGGCCATCGGCCACGAGGCCGCCGAGCGCCTTCTGCAGGGCGACCACGGCCGGACCGGAGGAACCGACACTCAGGGTCAGGGCGGCATACGCCGCGAGCGGGCTGACTTGCGGTTGCGGCGTGGGTGTGGCCGGGATGGACACGGTCTTACCCATGAGAACCTGCCACATGGCTGGGGTTACTTCACCGGTGACCGGCAGCTTCTTGGTGCTCTGGTAGGCCTTGACCTTGGCCTGGGTCAAAGGTCCATACTCCCCGTCGGTGCTCAGTCCGCCCAGGGCCTTTTGGAGGGCCACCACGGCAGGGCCCTTGGACCACAACTTGAGAGTCAGCCCGGCATATGCCGCCAGCGGCTGCGCTGCGCTCGGCGTGGGGGCGGGTGCGGCGGCTGAAGCGCGCGAGGTAATGAGTTTGAGGGCGACCATGCGCGACCAGGTGGCATTGTCCATCTCCCCGGTGACCGGGACGCCATGGGAGGCCTGCCAGGCCGAAACCGCGGCCGCGGTCTTCGGGCCAAAATCGCCATCCGCGACGGCTCCGACGACCCGCTGTGCCAGGACGACGTCCGCCCCCGAGTGTCCCTGGCGCAACCAGGGATAACCGCTGGCGGTCTTCACCGCGGTGGGCACCGAGACCACCGGCTCGGCGCCGGCGACCGGGCCGGTCAGCGGGGTGACCACCGGGACCCCGGTCCACCAGGAGGTCCGGCCGTAGGCGCCATCCCAGGTAAACGAGATGTGAATGTGGTCCGTGTGCGGGGAGACCCCAAAGTACGGCGTCCAGCCGCGGCCGGGGTCATAGGCCCGCCAGGATTGGCGGTTCCAGATGATGTAGTTGATGCCGAAGCGGCGGGCCATCGCACCCGGGCGACCTTGGGCGTCGGGCGCGGCCAGCCAGCGGGTGATGCGGTTGCCCAGTTCGAGGCCCTCGGGGGTCTTGGCGTCGAGCATCCAGTCCAGTGCGCGCCCCTCGCCATGCTCGAGCACGCACCGGCGCCAAATGCCGTAGGTGTGGGTGCCATAGGTGGCGTTGAGGAGCTTGGCGAAGGCCACGACGCCCGGACGCTCACCGGTCAGGCAGCGGTAACCACCCTGGAATGGCGCTGCCACATCGAGCGCGCTGGGCAAGGGTCGCGAGGGCAAGGGTAGTAGCACGGCGGCGGCCCCCGCCCCCGTGGCCGTGATCGTCAACGGAAAGGCCGCCACCGATGCGCCCACGACCGTGAGGGCACGCCGAGTGCTTGGCCTCCTGCGTTCACCCACCGCCCGCGGGGTCGTCGCAACACGCTCTACCGGCAGTGGAACCGCCACAAGGGCCTCCTCGAAAGGACGCGCGTGACCCGTTCCCCGGGGGTGAGTTGGGGCGAATTCACACACGTCACACACGCAACAGTGGATAACTGAACTCAACAGTTCTCCCACTCGTTACGCAGGATCGCAAGTCAATGGCCCGAATTACACGCATGTACTTCTGGATTCCCTCCCCATGGCAGAAGGTTCTGCTGCCAACAGCGACATTGGCAGAAGATCCTCCGGTGGTCGTAGAGTTGCGGGCATGGACAAAGTCGTCGCCACACCCACCGAAGCCATCGCCGGCATCACCGATGGCATGACCCTCGCGGTCGGGGGCTTTGGCCTCTGCGGCATTCCGTCGGTGCTCATCGCCGAGCTGCATCGGCAGGGCATCAAAGACTTGGAAGCGGTCTCCAACAACTGTGGGGTGGACGACTGGGGCCTGGGCATCCTGCTCGGCGCCCAACAGATCCGTCGGATGATCAGCTCCTATGTCGGCGAGAACAAGGAGTTCGCTCGCCAGTACCTCGAGGGTGAGCTTGAGGTCGAGCTGACCCCACAGGGCACCCTGGCCGAGCGCCTGCGCGCCGGCGGCAGCGGCATACCGGCCTTCTTCACCCCGACCGGCGTGGGCAGTCAGGTGGCCGACGGTGGCCTGCCGTGGAAGTACGCCGCGGACGGCTCGGTCGAGATCGCCTCCCCACCCAAGGAAGTGCGCACGTTCAGTTTGCATGGGCAACCGCGCGAGTACGTGCTCGAGGAGGCCATCGTCGCCGACTTCGGCCTGGTGCGGGCGGCCCGCGGTGACCGGCACGGCAATCTGGTCTTCAACCGTTCCAGCCGCAACTTCAACCCCTTAGCGGCGATGGCCGGCCGGATCACGGTGGCCGAGGTCGAGGAACTCGTCGAGCCCGGCCAACTCGATCCCGACGAGATCCATCTGCCCGGTATTTATGTGCAGCGGGTGCTGCCACTGACCCCGCAGCAGGCCGCCGACAAGCGCATTGAGCGACGTACCGTGACCGAGAGCAAGGAGGCCTGAGCATGGCCCTGACCCGTGAGCAGATGGCCGCTCGAGCCGCTCGTGAACTGCAGGACGGCGCCTACGTGAACCTCGGGATCGGGCTGCCAACGCTGGTCCCCAATTACGTCCCGGAGGACGTCGAGATCGTGCTCCAATCGGAGAACGGCATTCTCGGGGTGGGCGCCTACCCCACCCCGGAGGCGGTTGACCCCGACCTGATCAATGCCGGCAAGGAAACGGTGACGGTACGGCGTGGGGCGTCCTACTTCGACTCGGCCACGAGCTTCGGGATGATCCGCGGCGGCAAGGTTGATGCCGCCATCCTGGGAGCCATGCAGGTCTCGGCCGGCGGGGACATCGCCAACTGGATGATTCCGGGCAAGATGGTCAAGGGCATGGGTGGGGCCATGGACCTGGTCCACGGCGCCAAGACGGTCATCGTCCTCATGGAGCACGTGGCCAAGGACGGCAGTCACAAGATCGTGCAGGAGTGCACGCTCCCGCTCACCGGCAAGGCCGTGGTCCAACGAATCATTACCGACCTTGCCGTCATCGACGTCACGCCCGATGGCTTGGTTCTGCGTGAACTCGCTCCTGGCGTCACCGAAGACGAGGTGCGCCTGGCCACCGGGGCTACCTTGACGGTAGACCTGGCCTAACGGACACAGCGCCTACTTCAGCATCGTCGAGAAGATCTGCCAGCCGGTCCCGACTCGGGATCGGGGACGCCAGCCTCCGGTGCCATTGGCCGGATAGAGCCAGAGTTCGCCCGTGCTCGTTCGTGCCAAGACGTCGCCACCGAGCCCATCGCGATCAATATCCCCGACCGCGGTCATCGCGGTGAACATCTGCCAGCCGGTCCCGACCCGGAATCGGGAACGCCAGCCTCCGGTGCCAGAGCCGGGATAGAGCCAGAGTTCGCCATTGGGCTGGCGGGCCAGCACATCGGGTATGCCGTCCCCGGAGAAATCCCCGGGGCTGAGCACCTCGGTGAATTGCGACCAACCGGTGCCCACCTGACGCACGCCAAGAAAGCCCCCAGCCCCGTCGCCGCGCTGGAGCAACAGCACTCCGTCAGTGCCACGGCGGGTCAACAGGTCGGCCCAGCCATCTCCGTCGAAGTCCCCGATCGGAATGATCGCGTCCATGGTCTGCCATCCGCTGGCGATGGTGGTGGGTGGTCCAAAGCGACTCGCCGCCAAGCCGCGCCGCAGCATGACGTCGCCGGAGGGCATCACCATGACCAGATCACTGATCCGGTCCTCATCAAAGGCGCCCGCGGACGCGACCAGTGCGGGGGTGTTCCAGCCACTCGTCTCGACCACCACCGGGGGAAGCCAGGCGGTTGCGGAGGCACGCGGGTAGACGCGCAGTGCGCCCGTGCCCGCCACGATGGCCAGAACATCGGGCAGCCGGTCGCCCGTCACGTCGCGTGGGAAGGACGGCCAGGAAGGGTCCGGGATGATCTCGAACCACGTTGACCGTAGGCCCAATGCGAGGCGCAGTCCGTCGCCGGTAACACTGACCGATCCAGTCGTCCCGGTCACTACTGCCGTCGTGACCCGACCACCGAAATCGCCATTCCCGTCTCGAGCAGTGATGGTCACCGAGCGGAAGCTGCCGATGGCAGGAAAGGCTTGCTCAAGAGCGGTGACCGTGGGCGCTGACTCCCAGCGGCCGTAGGGATTGCCCGAGTTCTGGTCCCAGGGGTCCGCATGTGCGCTGAGATAGGGAAATCCGCCCGCCACGGTCCACCCACCGTTGGACGAGGAGAACTGCGCCAAGGCCACCGAACCCCCAGAGTCCAGCACGACCTTCCTGGCGGTCTTGGCAATGGCGGCGTCGCTGCCGGGCTGTTCGATCCGTACTCCTGCCACCGACGCACCGGGGAAGACCTGGCTGCGGGTGTCATCCCAGAGGTCATAGAGTCCCGCAGCCGCCGGCGAGTATCGGCGCAGGTACTCGGCAAAGGACCTGGCAGCGATGGCCTGGGCCTCGACGGCCGCCGCGGGCCATGATGCCGGCATCTCACTCGGGACGACGCTGCGCAGGTAACTCTCCATGGGGAGCGCGACCACCGGGATGAGCCCACCACCGGCGGTCGTCCTCAGCGCCCTCAATTCGCCTCGGTACACCACGCTGCGGCCGGACCGGCTGGTCTCGATGGCGCTCGTGGACAGGTTGCGGATCCCCGCCAACGGCCCAGGCGAGATCGCATGGAGAAACCAGGACGCCGATCCGGACATCAACCGTTCAAGACGGATCCGATTGGATGTCGGGTCGGGATCGGGGCTTAGTCGCCAGGACGTGATGCCCTCCCCGCCCACCGTGGTCGGCAGGGCGGTGGTGACGCTGCCATCCCAACTCACGGCGAGGCCGGACATGGCGCGCACCACGATGGCCGTGCCCAGGGAGGCCACCCGGACACGCACCGTGTCGCCAGCGATGGCACCAACTGTGGTGTTGGAGTAATAGAAGCGAACGATGTCCTCGGCCGTGGCACCGGCCCGCGCGCCACCAAGGGCACCATATTGCGACATGCCTATGCCATGGCCCCAGCCATGGCCAATCACCGTCAGCGTGCCGTCTAGCGGCCGCGGAATAGTGACCGCGGCGCCCGCCGGGCCGAGACCCAAGACGAGCGCCGCAGCGATCAGCGCCGAAGCCCACCCCCGCAGAATTCCCGTTGCCGGGAGATTCACCTCCGGCCGATAGGTCAAGCGCCGGCCCGAGCCAACGCGTTGACCGCAGTCACGATTCGCTCAAGGTCATCCTGAGTGAGCGACGGGTGGACCGGCAGGCTCAGACACTCGGCGGCCGCCTTGGCGGTGCTCGGCAGGTCCAGGTCGTGCTGGAACGGCTTGAGCAGGTGATTCGGCACCGGATAGAACATCCCCGACCCGACGTTGTACTCCTCCCGGAGCGCGGCGGCGAGCCCATCGCGGTCTTCGGGCACACGCACGGTGTACTGGTGATAGACGTGTACCGCGCCATCGGCGACCGGCGGGGTCACCACACCCTGGAGATTCGCCGACAGGAAGGCTGCATTCGCCTGCCTCCGCGCAGTCCAGCCGTCGACCTTTTTCAGCTGCTCACGACCGATGGCCGCGTGGATGTCCGTCATTCGGGTGTTAAAGCCCACAACCTCGTTGTGGTACTGCTTCTCCATCCCCTGGTTTCGGTAGAGCCGCATCAGTCGTTCCACCTCGGCATTAGCCACGGAGACCATGCCGCCCTCGCCAGAGGTCATGTTCTTGGTCGGATAGAGCGAGAACATCGCGAAGCTGCCAAAGGCGCCAACCGGAGTGCCATTCAACGAGGCGCCGTGGGCCTGCGCGGCATCCTCAAAGACCTGAAGGCCGTGCTTGTCGGCGATCGCCATGATCGCCTCCATCTTCGCGGGGTGACCATAGAGGTGGACCGGCATGATGCCGACCGTCCGCTCGGTGATGGCTCCCTCAATGGCCTGCGGCGACAGGCAGAAGTCGTCATCATCGATATCGGCAAACACCGGTACGGCGCCAGTGAGGGCCACCGAGTTGCAGGTCGCCGCGAAGGTAAAGGACGGGACGATGACCTCGTCCCCTGCCTTGACACCGCTGGACAGCAGGCCGAGGTGTTGTCCTGACGTTCCGGAGTTCACCGCCACACAGGCGCGACCCAGCCCGAAGTGCTCGCTGAACTCCTCCTCGAAGGCCTTGACTTCCGGGCCCTGGGCGAGCATCCCCGACCGAATGACCCTGGTGACCGCCGCGATCTCCTCGTCACCCACGAGTGGCTTTGCTGGCGGGATGAAGTCGGGCATTTCGCTCCTTGGGTCGAGAAGGGTAAGTGGCCGCAGTCGGCGCTTGCCAGACTATCGCGGACCGAGCCACGAATGCCGCGGGCAACTGCCCCCGCCGCGCACTGACGTATATTCGACTTCCACCTGCCCCTGTTCCCCCCTGCCGACTGGAGGCGGTCCGTGCGCCGAGTACTGCCCCTTGCCCCAGCCCTGCTGATGGTCAGCATGCTGGCCTATCCGACCTTGCCCGCAAGCGCTGCCACGCCAACCCCCCGGCCCGGCGTCGTCGACACGCTTCGGGATGGCACCCGCCTCGAGACACTCACGCCGGTCAAAGGCGCCGTGACCTCAACACCCTCGGGGATTCCGGCCGCCGATCGTGGTGACACCGCCCTTCTGGCCGAGTCCCTCACGACCGGCCCCATGGGCTCCATCCCGTTCACCACAGTCGGGGTCACCTGGACCAGCGGCTTCCGTCAGTCGATCAATGTCTGGCTGCGTACACAGAGCACCGCACGTGCACCGTGGAGCGCCTGGACTCTCCTTCCGACCGAGCCAGAGCATGCCCCGGATGGGACCACCGCTGAGTCGGGCGCCAGCCTCTCGGGCACCGAACCCAGCTGGACCGGCACAGCAATCTCGGCCCAGATAAGGGTTGAGACGACCACGGGTCAGGCGCCGGGCGGCCTTGCGGTTCACCTGATCGATGGGCGAACCGCTGCGGCCACACCACCGGCGGCCACCACCACCACCACGGCAGCCGGTGCGCCCCAGGCGGCACGCACCGCCGCGACTTCGGTCATCACTGCCCCAACGTCCTTGAGTACGGTGCCACTCGGCTTCCCGGCAAGCGTTCCGCAACCCGCAATCCTGCCGCGTTCCGCGTGGGGGGCTGATGAATCCATCCGACGACACGCACCGGAGTATGCGGCGATCCGAGGCGCTTTCGTTCATCACACGGTGAACGCCAATAGCTACACCAGCGCCGATGTCCCTGCCCTGATCCGCGGCATCTACCTCTACCACGTGAAGACTCAGGGGTGGAGCGACATCGGGTACAACGTCTTGGTTGACAAGTACGGACGCATGTGGGAGGGCCGAGCCGGCGGCCTTGATCGGGCGGTCATCGGAGCCCACACCTACGGCCACAACTCCGTGGCCTTCGCCATGGCGAGCATTGGTGACCACACCAGCAGCGCGCCGTCCAGTGCGGTGCTCGCGGCATTCCAGCGCTACTTTGCGTGGAAGTTCTCCATTCATCACGTCGATCCGCGCAAACCGACCTATTACTCCGAGGTTGCGCACAATCCCATCGAGGGACACCGGGATGTCTATCCGACGAGTTGCCCCGGCACTGCCTTCTACGCCCTTCTGCCTGCCCTGCGGACGAGCATCCTGTCGGCCATGGGCACCTGGCCGCGGATGGACCACGTGGTCGGCGTCGGGGACATCACCGGCGACGGCAGCAATGACATCGCCGGCATTGAGGCCGACGGCCGACTCCGTATCTACCCAGGGGTCCGCGAGACGGGTGGCTTCCTGCCATCGATGACCGCCGGCCATGGCTGGGACACCGTTGATCAGGTGATAGGACCCGGTGACCTCTCTGGCGATGGCGTCCCGGACCTCGTGGCCCGCGACCGCCGAACCGGTCAACTTTGGCTCTACCCGACGACGATCGGAGGCCGCTACACAACCCGGCAGCAGATCGGTACGGGTTGGTTGCCTTTCATGCGGGTCGTCGCCCTCGGCGACGTGACCGGTGACGGCTTCCCCGACATCGGGGCAAACGACGACGACGGGAAGTTGTGGGTGTACCCCACCAACGGAGCCGGCGGTTGGCTGCCCCGGTACCTGGGCGGTCAGGGCTGGGAGCGGCTCGACGCACTCACTGGTGCGGGAGACCTGACCGACGACGGCATCTCCGACCTTGTCGGGCGGACTCCGGCTGGCGAGTTGTACCTCTACCCCGGACCCGGAGCGGCCACCGTCTTCGCAACGCGCACTCTGCTGGGCACGGGGTTTACCGGGGTGGATGCCATCGTGGGCGTCGGCCAATGGACTCCCGACAGCTACCCGGATCTGGTCATGCGCACGATTGGCACGCGGCGACTGCACATCGTCTATGGCGGCGCGGCGAGCGTGCTGCCAGGTCGGCAGATCGGCAGCGGCTGGTAGTCGGGCAGGGCGATGCTCAGCCCTGCCGGCGTTCCCACGTTCCGATGACCTCAGCCAATGCCGCCAGGAATCGGCGAGTACTCGCGCCGACCTCAAGATCTCCGAAGTGATACTCGGCCACGTCGCGCATGGATGTGGGCGGTTCAGCGATGAGCGAACGGACCCGACTCGCCACAGTGGGTCCATCCTCGGCCTGGGCTGCGGTCAATCTCGGCGCCCGCTCGCTGAGCATGGACGGCAGTGGCCGGGCAGCAGGATTCGTGGGCACGGTCAGCAAGAAGGGTCGATCAGTGGCAAGCCAGTCGTAGGCCACGGAGGAGACATCGACAATGGCCAATGCAGCCCCGTCAAATGCCTGTTCATAGGGCCCGAGGTCGAGCCGATGCGGCTCCCCCGCCTCGGCGATGAGTGTACGCACCGCCTGATCGGCTTCGCGATGCGCCAACTGCTCGGTCCCGGTCAGGGGGTGCGGTCGGTAGGTCACGCTGAACCCGCCGGCGATGAGCGCACGGACTAAAGGCACTCCGTGCGAGACGACCGAGCCCAAAGCCATGGAGGGAAGGCCACCTTCCCAGGTCGGCGCATACAAGACTCGGGACGGATCGACCCGGCCGCGCCCGGAACCGGCCATCGGTCGCCCGACCATAGGCGCTCGCACGCTGACATCGAAGAAGGGCATCGCCGCAGCGAGCCGATCCCGGCCGGCCTGGCCGGCAACGAAGGCATAGTCATAGGCCAGGTTCTGGTGGGAGGCGCTGGCTCCCTTGTCGCTCTCGCCATGTCCGATGTACACGTGCGGAATATGGGCGTGACGCAGCAGGCGGAAGTTGGGTTCGCGATGGTTGACATACAGGATGACCGCAGGCGGCCGCTGCGATACCAGCTCCTCGAGCTGGCTGGCACTGGGCGCGAAGACCACCGGCAGATCGGTGCGCTGGCTCACCAGGCGACCCACATCCGGGCGATTGACGACAATCCTCACCGGTCGCTCTTGGTCGACCGTATGCAAGAGCTCGGCCCACTGCTCCAATTGGTAGATCTCGGCCGGAGTGGCCGCGAAGTGCACGACGACCGCCCCCCGTGGGACGTCCTGAATCCCGAGTGCTTCCCGCGTATATCGCCGCGCGCCAAGAAGGTTCATGGCGGCGGCGCCATAACGGGTCCACGCCGAACTGGGGCTCACGCCGAACCTAGGCCGCGCCCTCCGCCGCTCAGAGGGCACCCTTAATGTCCTCGTTGTAGGCCGCCAGGACGTCGGCGATGGACCCATCCCCCACCAATTCACCCGATCGCAAGTAGAGGCCCCGAGTACAGAATCTCCGCAGATCGGACTCGTTGTGGCTGACCAGGAAGAGCGTGCGTCCTTCTGCCAGCAGTGATTCCATCCGTCGATAGCACTTCTCACGGAAGGCCTTGTCGCCAACGGCCAATACCTCATCGACCAGCAGGATGGGCTCATCCAGCGCGGTGATGACGGAGAAGCCCAGCCGCACTTGCATACCCGAACTGAAGTGGCGGTACGGAGTATCCAGCGCCGCCCGCACCTGGGGACCAGCGAAGTCCACGATCTCGTCGAAGCGTTCTTCGACGGCGTCCGGCGAGAGACCATGCAGGCCGGCCGTGAGGTAGATATTCTCTCGGGCACTGAGCTCCCCGATGAACCCACCGGTCAACTCAATGAGGGGGGCCACCCCACGTGTCACCGAGACCGTGCCCTCATCCGGGATCAGCACTCCGGCGATCATCTTCAGCAAGGTGCTCTTACCGCCGCCATTGGCGCCGACCAGGCCGACGGCCTCGCCAGGGTGGACTTGCAGGGTGACGCCGCGCAGCGCCCAAAAAGTCTCCGGGGAATGGGTGGCACCCTGCCGGAACAGCATTTCCCGCAGCGAGAGTTTCCGTCGTCGTGAGCGATAGAACTCGATACCGAGGTTCTCGGTGGTAATGACCGCGGCCACGTCAGATCTCCTTGAGGACGGCACGCTCGAGGCGGACGAACGTCCGCCAGCCCACAGCCAGGGTGAGGAGAGTCACCGCAGCACCCACGCCGACCGCACCCCAGGCCACGGGCGCGTCGAAGAAGCCCGCACGCTGCAACTCAAGGATCCCGGTCAAGGGGTTTAGCCACAGAATGGTTTCGAAGTTTGAGGGAACGCGGTCGAGAGCGTAAATGATCGGCGTCCCATAAAAGAACATCCGCAAGGCGATGCGCACCACGCGCTGGGTATCGGTGACCAGCGCCGTGACCGGGGCGAGCAGCAGGCCGGCCCCGATCAGGAAGAGGAAGAGCAGCAGCACTCCGACGGGGAACAACAGCAGTCGCGCGTTCAGCGCCACCGAACCTTGGACCGCGTAGCCGATCACGAAGAGCGCCAGCACCGGGAGCGAGAGGGCGTATTCGATGGCCTTGGCGATGACCACCCGGACAACCCAGATTTCCCTCGGGAGATTCGTTGAGCGGACCAGACGCGCTTCCTGCAGCAGCGCCCGGGTGGTGTCGGTGATCGCGGCCGAGAACCACTGCCAGGTCAACAGGCCAATGACCAGGAACAGGAAGTATGGGGCGTGGCCGATGTCGCCCTTGCGGAAGATGTGCACGAAGACGAGGAAGTAGATGCCCGACATGGCCAGCGGATCGAGGATGGTCCACAGGTAGCCGAGCCAACTTCTCGCGTATCGGACCCGCAGGTCCCGTTTCACGAGAGTCCAGAGCACCTGACGCTTGGTGACCAGGGCACCGACCCGCGCGAAGAGACCCACGATCCTCCTTTTCAATGACGCCCGGACAACTGCTGGCCAGCATAGTCACGCAGGGCCGAGGTAGCCCGCTGCGCTACTCTGAAAGGCCCCTGCTCGAGAGAAGGTTGCACAACGTTATGTCCGCGCGCCACCGCACCATTGCCGTCATCCTTGCGGGTGGCTCCGGATCACGAGTGGGCCTAAAGATCCCGAAGCAACTGCTCAAGATCGCCGGCAAGACGGTTCTTGAGCACACCTTGGATGTGTTCGCCGAGGCCGAGCGGATCGACGAGATCGTCGTGCTGATGCACCCAGAGCATGTCGACGATGCACGCCGCCTTGGTGCGGCATACCCCAAGGTCACAGAGGTGCTCGCCGGCGGATCCACGCGCAACGAGACAACCACCTTGGCGTTGGACGTGCTATCGGCGAAGGGTGATGACGACCTCAGGGTGCTCTTTCACGATGCGGTGCGCCCGCTCATCGACCACCGCATCATCGATCAATGCGTCGCGGCGCTGGCAGAGTACGAAGCCGTCGACGTCGCCATCCCGTCGGCAGACACCATCATCACGCTGGGCGAAGATGGCACCATCTCCGACATCCCTGATCGCTCACTGCTGCGTCGCGGTCAAACTCCCCAGGCCTTCCGCCTCGGCACGATTAGACGCGCCTATCACATCGCGCTGAAGGATCCGAATTTCACTGCGACAGACGACTGTTCGGTGGTTCTGCGGTATCTACCCGACGTCCCGATTGCGGTCGTCGAGGGCTCGGACCAGAACATGAAGATCACGCATCCCATCGATGTCTTCATCGCCGACAAGCTCTTCCAGATCGGTTCCAGCGCCGCCCCACCTCGGCGTGAACCGGCGCAATATGCCGCCGACCTCGCCGGCAAGGTTCTCGTGGTCCTGGGCGGTTCGTACGGCATCGGTGCGGATATCGCGGCGCTGGCCGAGCGGTTTGGTGCCACTGTCCACAGTTTCAGCCGCTCCCAGACGGGCACCCATGTCGAGCGGATGGAGGACGTCGAGGCGGCCCTGGCGTCGGCGTACTCGGCCAGTGGACGCATCGACTTCGTCGTCGTCACTGCCGGGGTCTTGCGGCGCGGGCCCATCCATGAGCAACCCATCGACGACATTCTCGACAGCATCCGGGTCAACTACATCGCCCCCGTGGCAGCGGCTCGGTCGGCGCTGCCGTATCTGAAGGAGACTGCGGGCCACCTGCTGTACTTCACCTCCAGCTCCTACACCCGCGGGCGTGCCGACTACTCGATCTACTCCTCGACCAAGGCGGCCGTGGTCAATCTCACCCAGGCGCTCGCGGACGAGTGGTCCGGCATTGGCGTCCGCGTGAACTGCATTAACCCGGAGCGGACATCGACACCGATGCGTACGCAGGCCTTCGGAGAGGAGCCCGCGGGCAGCCTGCTTTCGAGCCAGGTCGTGGCGCTGACCTCGATCGACGTATTGCTCTCCTCGCTGACCGGACACATCATCGACGTCCGCCGGATCGAGCCGGAGCAAACGGGGATGTCGCGGACCGAGCTGGAGGCCGCCCGAATCACTGCAGCCCTCGACGAATCCGACGGTGCAGACCTGAGCGAGGTGTAGTCGGGCCATGCGGATCGATCCTCATATCCCCACCAAGTCGCCGGTTGGGGCGACGCTCTTCGTGTCGGTGGTTCTGGGCATGGCCACACTGGCCCTTGGGGCGCTCTCCGGCCGGCCGTGGCTTTACCTGGTGGGCTTGGCAGTGACGGGGGTCAGTTCCGACCTAGCCGAGCCGGTCACCGCGGTCCGGCAAATCCTCAATGGCGCTCAGCTCTCGATCACTTCCCGCACCTGGTTCGTGGAGCTGCTGGCCATCGCCATGGCCGCCACCACAGTTCCCGCGCACCCTTTGCGCTGGGCGGGGGCGGTGGCGGTGCTCTCAATGACTCGGACCGCGGTCTTCCTGGCGCAGGTCCCGGTCAGCCGCCGACTCGGCATCGTCGGGGAGACTCGCAACCTCGATCTTGGCCCACGGATCCCCAGCGTGTGGTTCCCCAACGCACGGCAGGCCTTCATCGGTTCGGCAATGGGCTGCGCTCTGATCGCGCTCAGCGTGCTGCTGGACTCGGTCTTCATGCTCGGCCTGGCCATTGCCCTGTCTGCCGGCTTCGCCGTGGTGATCCTTGGGCGGGCTGTCCTGGCGGTGTCCGAGGCTCGACGGCTGCACAGCCATCAGGGGCTTGACCGGATTCAGGCCGCCGTGCAGGGCTACGCGCCCAGCGTGGTGATGTACTTCGCGGGTCCCCGCGAGTCCACCTACCAGCTCAACATGTGGCTGCCCACCCTCGAGCAGTTGGGTGAGCGTGTGCTGGTGTTGATCCGGGAAACCCATCATTGGGAGGACCTGGCCCCGACGAGCCTGCCGGTGATCGGCCTGAGCCGAGCCACCGATGTGATGGATCTCGACATCCCCACAGCCCGCGTGGCGCTCTATGCCGCCCACGTGGGCAACAACATTCACTTCCTCCGCAAGCCTCGCCTCAAGCATGTCTTCATCGGTCATGGCGAGTCGGACAAGGTGGCCAGTGTCAATCCGGCATCGAAGGCATTCGACCAGATCTGGGTGGCCGGGCGGGCATCCCGGGACCGTTGGGCCGCAGCCAGGGTGGGGGTCCGGGACGACATCATCAAGGAGGTGGGCCGTCCTCAGCTCGGGGGGATCCAAGGCCCCCGCAGCCAGGTCGATTCCCTTCGTACCGTCCTGTACGCGCCCACCTGGGAGGGCTGGTCCAGTGACCTCGCCGTCAGTTCGGTTCCCAGCGTGGGATTGGCGCTGGTGAGCTGGCTCATGGACCAACCCGACATCCGGGTCATCTACAAGCCGCACCCACTAACCGGCACGGTGCAACCGGCTGCCCAGCGCGCGCACGCGCGCATCGTCGAGGCCATCGCGGCGCACCCCCGCGGGCAGGCCCAGGCACCAACATCACCCGAGGAACTGGCGCAGGCACCGGATCGGCATGTTGTCATCACCTCCGGGCTGTCCATCTTCGACTGCTTCAACGCCTCGGACGCACTGATCGGGGACATCTCGAGCGTGGTTCCTGACTACCTCGCCTCGGGCAAGCCGTATGCCGTACCAAACCCCGCCAATAGAGAGCACGACCAGATCAGGGCCGAACTGCCGAGCACTCGGGCCGCCTACGTGCTTGATCGATCACAGGGCGGCTGGGATGCCTTCCTTGGCGCGGTGCGAGGCGATGACCCGCAAGCCGGTGCGCGCTTGGAGTTGCGCACGTACATCCTCGGTCCGCACTACGCGGATCCGGTCACACCGTGGCGCACAGCGCTGACTGAGTTGATCCGCGAGGCCGAACACGACTGGCCCGAGTTGGCCACCACCAGCCACACTGCACCTGGGGGCCCGAATGAGCGCTGAACGAGTAGTCGATCGTGCCGAACGATGGGTCGATGGCGGCCTGGACATCATGCTCATCGCGGCTGCGGGATTCACCATGGCCTACCACCTGGGTCTATTCACCCAGGTGAGTGTCGTGCCGCTCATGATCATTGCGGTCGGCCTCACCGGCGCCGGGATTGCGGCCCGCACCATGTTGGGCACGAACACCAGCGGTGTTCTGCCGTCGCCCGCCACGCCGGCCCAACGCGGCATGCTGGGCGTGATTGTGGGCCTGAGCGCCGTCTCGGCCGTCGTGACTGCCGCGTCATCGGGGCCAGTGTGGATCGCCGGCTGGGGATGCGCCGCGGTCTCGGTGCTGCTGACGGCCTTCGTCCTGGTCGCGGCGAGACGCACCACCCCCGAGCCAGCGCTGTCCACCGAGACCACCGGCGACCGGATTCCGACCACCGGGTCAGCATCGATGGTCGTCGGCCTCGCCGCGCTCGGCGCGGCCACGCTCTCGCTCTTCGCCCTGCGCGTCGACCCCGATGACGCGTTCTACGTCAACCGTGCCCAGTACGTTGCGGAAAATGGCACCATCCCCACCCGCGACGTGCTCTTTAGCCCTGGCACTTTGCCGCCCCTGGCAGGCGCGGGGTCGACCCCAGTGCAGGCCATCGAGACGCTCCAAGGCGCCATCGCCCACATCTTCGGACTCAGCGCCGGCACGGTGTGCTACCTCATCTTCCCGCCGATTCTGACCTTCGCCGCAGTCTGGTCTGTGTGGCGTCTCTCGCGCACCTGGGCAATCCGGGCACCCTTCCTGGTGTGGGCGGTCGCCATGACCTATCTCGCCTTCGGCGGACAGCAGGGCGCCAATTTCGGGGTCTTCTTCCTCGCCCGCATCTGGCAAGGCAAGGTCTTCTTTGTCGCGGCCGTGATCCCCCTGCTCTTTCACTATGCGACCGTCTGGGCAAGCCGTCGCAGCGCCCGATCCGCCTTCATGCTGGCGATCAGCGGTATTGCCTCGACCGGGCTCACCTCGTCGGCGACCTTCTTGGTGCCGATCATCGCGTTCGCCCTGGTGGTTGGCCTCCTGGCCGCGGGCCAACCGTGGTGGGGAATGCTGCTGGCGGCCGCCTACCCCGTCGCCACGGCGCTGGTCGTGATGCTGCTCGCCCCGGTCGGAGACCCTGGCGGACGGTACTTCTCGATGGACACGGCGCAGCATTTCGTACTCGGAGTAGGGCCGTACGGCGCGATTGGCTGGTTCGCTGTCCTGGTCGCGCCATGGCTGATCCGAGGGCGGGCTGGGGCCGTCGTCGGAGCCTCTTCGGCGATGGCCTTGGTCGTGGCCCTGGCGCCTGGATTCGGCGCCCTCTTCGCCCAAACGACCGGTGCCGGCGCGGTCGCCTGGCGCTTGGTATGGGTTGCCCCGGTCGTCACCATGGTCGGGCTACTCGCGACCGCCCCCCTGGTCATCGCGGACCTACTCCCCAGTGCCCGGGCCGCCACCTGGCTGCGCGGGACCTCAGCACTGGCCGCCTGGGCGGTCCTGGTGGCGGTCGTGACAGCGGTGGCGGGCCACCCCTTCATCAGTAAGGAACGGTCCGTTTCGGTCGAGGACCAACCCACGTGGAAATACCCGATCACCGCGCTGCGAGAAGCCAGAGCCATCGAGGAACTCGACCCCGGTCAGCATCCGGTTCTCGCGCCACGCTCGACCATGCGAGCGCTGTCCCTGACTTCGGCGCATGTGTACCCGGTAAACCCCAATGACAGCTATGTCCGGATTCTTGAGGAACCTGCTGAGGACAAGGCCGCACGCAAGCTGCTGACCTCGCTGATGTCACCGGGGACGCGGCCCAGCACGCAAGCCGTTGTCGCCGCCTTGGACACCCTCGAAGTGGGGATGGTGTGCCTTCCGGAGAGTAATACCGCCGTCAAGGCCGCAGTCGCCCAGCAGGGTTGGGCGACCGCTGGGTCAGCGCAGCGATTGACCTGCTACCGGTCCCCCAAGGTCAACTAGAGCGCGGGCTCTGCTGGCCTTCATCGGCCGGCGCTGACCGCAATAGGCGCACCGCCGAAGCAGCTGCCACGCCAGCGAGGAGAATGTCTGCGACGGTGAACACCATCCGCGACACGACCGCTACGGCCAACGCCTGTGCTTGCGACATCACCCCGGATAGCGCGGCCACGATGATCAACTCGCGCGCTCCGGCCCCGGACGGCGCCACGATGAAGATGATGCCAGCCCCGAGGGCCAAGGCAAAGCCGCTGACGCACCGAGCCAAACCGCTCCACCCTGGGCTGCCCAGCGAATTGGCCAGGAGCCACAGCTGGACGCCGAAGGAGATCCAGGTGACCAGCAGCCACCCGAATGCGCCGCCGACGCCCTTCCAGGTGAACGTGTGCGGCAGCGGAGACTTGCGCATTACCTTGAGCATCAGATCGACTAACCAGGTCAGAACTCGCGGGTGCGAGCAGACCAGGGCGATCGGCAGCACGAGCGCAAAGACCCAGCGCCAGGTGCTGATCGAGTCGCCGAGCAGCGGCAAGCCGACCACGCCGACCGTCAGCGCGCTGGACAAGGAGAGGCCGATCCAACTCAACGTTGCCGTGAAGGACCTGGCCCGGGGCACCCCGAGACGGGTGGCAAGTTCCATCTGGACCACGACCGACCAGACACTTCCCGGAAGGTACTTGCCCAACTGGCCGACCAGGAATACTCGACTCGCATCGATGAAACTCAGCGGGTGGCCCTCCTCGGCCAGCAAGACCCGCCACGCCTGTACCCCGGCGAGCGTTCCGATCACCACGGCCACGAACGCGAGCACCACGCTCTGCCATGCCATATCGGTGATCGCCACCGAAACGTCATCCCACTGGCTGGCGACGGCATAGACCACGCCCGCAACGATGAGCACCCCGAGCAGCGGTCGCGCGATCGGCACGACCTTGGCGAGGACCGCCTTCACTGCGCCACCTGATCTGCCCACCAGCGCAGCGCTTCTGCCAATGAGTCGGGCGCCTCATCAGCCGAAGGCACCGGCGCGCCAGCGGCATATAGCGCCGCCAGGAAGTCCACAGATTCTTGCGGATGGCCGGAACGCTGCATACCAATGGCGTTCACACCCCGGATCCGGCACGGGCTCCCGAAGGCCTTCGCGAAGGGCGGGATGTCGCGGCTGACGACGGCGCTCATCCCGACCATGGTGCCTGGACCGATGATCCTCCGCTGATGGACGGTGCAGTTCATCCCCAGGTTCGCGCCCGTGCCGACGTGGACGTGGCCGCCCAAGGTGACCGATGACGCCATGGTGACGCGGTCATCGATGCGGACGTCGTGCGCAAGGTACACCTTGTTCATGATGTAGCAGCCATCCCCCACCGTGGTCACGTCGTAGTGTCCTTGGTGGACAGTGACGTACTCGCGGAAGACATTGCTGCTGCCGATCTGCACGCCAGTCCCCACCAGGGCTCCGGACCAGGCGGCACCATGGTCGATTCCGTAGATCTCGGCCGGCGCTCCGATGACCGCGTGAGCACCGATCCAGTTGTTATCGCCGAGGACCAATGGTCCGAGCAGGACCGCGTGCGGGCCGACGGTATTGCCCTCGCCCAAGGTTACCTCTGGGCCGATGACCGCTGACGGATGGATGCTGTTGGCCGGGAAAGTCACGCCCCCACACTAGTGCCGCTGACGCTGACGGTCGCCCTGGCTCGGTAGAGTCACTGGTATGACGTCCTTGCGCATTGGTCTTGTTGGAGCCGGTTCGATGGGGAGCCTGCACGCCCGGGTGGTCACGGGGCACCCCGACACCGAATTGGCCGTTGTGGTGGACCCCAATGAGCAGACCGGCCGCGCCGTAGCAGATCGATATGGTGCGCGTTGGGCCGCTGACCCGGAAGGCTTGGGCGAGGTCGATGCGGTCATCGTGGCCGCGGCCACTCAGTACCACCACGGCATCGGCGTGGACATCATCGACCGCGGGCTGCCCTTGCTCATGGAGAAGCCGCTGGCGGATCGGCTCACTGACGCTGAGGATTTGGTCTCGCGTTCACAGCAGGCGGGGACGCCGCTCATGTGTGGCTTCCTCGAGCGCTACAACCCGGGCCTGCTGACCGCCTTCCAGCTATTGGAGAATCCAGTTCACATTGCGGCGCAACGGCATTCACCGTATGTCGCCCGCATCCGGACGGGTGTGGCGTCGGACTTGTTGATCCACGACGCCGACATCGTCGTCCGGATGATGGGAGCCGAGCCCAGCCGTGTCGTCGGTGCACTGACCTGTGCACATCCCGAATCAGAGCCGACGAGCGAGGACATCGCCGAAGCCGTCCTCACCTTCCCCTCGGGCTCGACCGCAAACATCTCAGCCAGCCGACTAAGCCAACGCAAGGTCCGAGGGTTCGTGATCACCGAGCTGGATCGACTCATCGAAGTGGACATGCTTCGCAATGCCGTCACGATCTATCGCCATGTATTGGGTGAGAATGTGGATGAGGGCCTGTCCTACAAACAGCAGACCATCATCGAGATCCCGCAGATCGTCTCTAACAGGGAACCCTTGGGGGCCCAGTTGGATCGCTTCGTCGAACTCATCCGGGGTTCGGCAGATGCCGACGCCGAGCGCGCCGCGATCCTGCCCGCCCACCGCGTGGTCGAGGCCTTGCGCGAGAGCGCGAGCGCCTAGAGCCTCTCGGTCAGTGGCCGGCCAACTCCGTCAGCACCTCAAGGTGCTGACGGAGCACCTGACGCATGGAGAATCGCTCCTCGACGAGTTCGGACTGAGCGACCGCTAGTCGCTGGCGCCAGGCGTCATCACGCAAGAGCGCCACCAGCGTGTTGCCGAGCGCCTCGGGGTCGCCAACCGGGGTGAGCACGACGTTCTCGCCACTGCGCAACTCGATGCCCGGGAAGTTGTCTGCGCGAACCGCGACCACCATCGGCACCCCTGCGGCCATGGACTCCAGGCTCGCGGTGCCCAGGCCGTAGCCCTGAAGGTCATGAGTCTCGATGTCAGCAGCCGCTAGGTAGTCGGGGACCTCACCCTTGGGGACCGCACCGATCGCCATGACCGCGTGTGCGACACCCAATTCGCGCGCACGCTCGAGGAATCGCTCGTAGTAGACCCGGCCGACCACGAGCAGCTTGGCCTGCGGGACCGCGGCCAGGACGATGGGTAGCGCCTCGACCAACAGCACCCGGTCCCGCAGCGGAATCACATGCCCGAGGCTCACGATCAGCGGCACACCGTCGAGCGAGTGCTTGCTGCGTACCCGGCCACCATCGCCGCCCTTGACCCAGTCCGTGTCGACCCCGACGGGGATATAGCTCAGGCCACTGTGCGCACCGGAGTACCTCGAGGTGATGTATTCCTCCATCTGGACGTCCATCACGACCAATCGCGGCTTGTAGCGCTTCAGGATTGGCTTCACGACGGTAGCGTCCAGGCCCCTGAAGATGCCGTGGTACGACGCGATCGGGTTCTCCAGTCGCGTGTGAATGGACAGCAGCACCGGTACCTTGTTGCGCCGCGCCCACTCACCACTGAGCCAGGTGAGATCGAAGAACTGTCCATGCTGATGGATGACATCGGGAGCGAAGCCGTCGAGCAAGTCCCGGACCCGCCGATAGGCGCCAGAGCGAAGCGTGAACGCGATATCAAAACTCACGCTGAGCTTGCTTTTCGGGATCATCGCTGCCGGCAAGCGATGAATCACCATGCCGTCGCGCTCCTCTGTTACCGGAGCATCCTCGTATGCGGCGGTGAGCACCATGACCTGGTGCCCCTGCGCGGCATACCCCTTGGCCAGCGCCTCCGACAAATGCGAGGAACCACCGACTCGAGGCGGGAAGAAGTTGTTGACGACGACGATGCGCATGAAATTCAGCCCTGTCAGATCGGTTCGAAGGTGACCTGATCGCCGTCGATGACCACGGCAGCGGTCGGGCGCGCAGGAACCCCTTGTACGAGGGTGTAAGGGGCGACGTCATTGGTGACGACCGCACCGGCGCCGACCACGGCGTGATCGCCAATCGTCACGCCCATGTTGATCGTCGCATTCGCCCCAATGAAGACGCAGTCGCCAATCCGCACCGGCGCACGCTCCACCTCGGCGAAGGCTCGGTCGCTCACACAACGCCGCACGCTGGAATGCGTGTAGATGTGGACCCCACTGCTGACATCGCAGCCGCGACCGATCGTGAGACCGCCGGAGGCGTCGATCAGGGTGAAGGCACCGATCCAGGTGCCTTCACCGACGTCGGGTTCGCCGACGACCCACGCGTGCTCATTCCAAGGGTTGGCTGGCAGTGCGCCCGGACGAGCAGGCGTGGCCGCCATCAGTCCGTGCCGCGGATGAGTTCGGCCATCCCCTGGTCAACGGGGATCTGAGCCTCGAAGCCCAATACCTCACGAGCGCGCGTGACGTCCGCCGCCCGGCGAGCCACAAGCACGTCGCGGGGGTTGAAGACCGGTTCCACGTCAGCGCCCACCGCCTTGATCAGAATCTCGGCGAGCGCCGCGATGGTGGTGTCCTTGCCGGTGCCGACGTTGCAGGCGACATTGGCCCGCTCGGCCGCCAGCGCCAGCACCCCAGCGCGCGCGACGTCCTCGACGTGGACGAAGTCCATCGACTGCTCGCCCTTGCCGTCGATGACCGGGGCCTCACCATTGCGCAGCCGATTGACGAAGTGGTTGATCACCGAGGTGTAGTAGGCCGTGGTCTTCTGGCCGGGCCCGTAGACATTGAAGAAGCGCAAGGCAATCCAGGACAGATTGCTCCGGCGCTGATAGAAACCGAGGAGATCCTCCCCCGCCCGCTTGGAGATGCAGTAGGGCGTCAGCGGGTTCAGCCGGTCGTCCTCGTGCATGGGCAACTTCTCGGGGTCGCCATAGACCGATGCGCTGGACGCAAAGACCAACCGCTTGACGCCGTGGTCGGCCGCCGCGGCGAAGACGTTGTGGTTGCCGATCATGTTGATGTCCATGGACTCGTACGGGTCCGCCTGGCTCTTGTTGATCGACACCGCGGCATAGTGCATGACGTGTGTGCAGCCGCGCATCGCCTGATGCACCGCCCCGCCGTAGCGCACGTCCTGGTCAATCAACTCGACATTGCCGCCCTCGACCAGCTTGTTCACCGCGTCCCGATCCCCTCGGAACATGTTGTCGAAGATGCGCACCTTGTAGCCCTGCTCGAGCAGGTGCGGGATGGTCTTCAACCCGATCCAGCCGGCGCCGCCGGTGAAGAACACGGTCTTGGTCTCGGACATAGGTGTGCAACTCTCCTTGAGTGGAATCAGGCTCGAACGGTGGGCAAGTTGACGACATCGCGGACCACGGCAGCGACCCGCTCGACCTCGTCATCGGTGAGGTTGGCGTGCATCGGAATCGCGATGTGACGGGCAAAGAGATCCGCTGACACCGGCAGCGAGGGCTGCTCGCCGTACAGCGGCTGTAGGTGGGAGGCATAGGTACCGAAGTTGCAGCCGATGCCCCGGGCACGCAACTCCAGTGCGACTGCACCACGGTCGAGGTCGGCATGGGTAGCGATGACATAGGACTGATAGGGATGCACGCGGTCCGGCGCCTCGACCGGCAGCTCGATCTGCTCAAGGTCACCCATGAGTTCGCCATACCGGACCGCCACGGCCCGGCGACGCTCGACCAGGGTGGGCAGCCGATCGATCTGCGCGAGCATGATGCCCGCCTGCACATCCGACATCCGGTAGTTGTAGCCGAGAGCATCGAAACTCGGCACGGGTAGCGTCGGCGATCCCTCGCGGGTCAGCGCCGGAGCGATGCCATAGGTGTGCAGCTTGCGAGCGATATCGGCGAGCTCGGGCTTTGCCGTGGTGAGCGCCCCACCCTCGCCCGCGGTGATGCCCTTGCGGCCGTGGAAGCTGAAGCACGCCATATCGGCCAGGCTTCCGGCGGGACGGCCCTTGTACGAAGCGCCAGCGGCGCAGGCGGCATCCTCGACGATCCACAGTCCATGCTTGTCAGCGATGGCCTGCAACTCGTCGTAGTCCGCGGGCTGACCGAAGGGGTCCACCGCGATGATGCCCACCGTGCGCTCGGTGATCGCGGCCTCGACGGCGGCCGGGTCAGCGCTCCAAATGTCCGGCCGAACATCGGCGAACACCGGCCGGGCGCCCGACCACATGACCGAGTGGCCGGTGGCCGGGAAGGTGTAGTCACCCACGATGACTTCATCGCCGGGTTGAATCCCCAGGGCCAGCTGGGCGAGGTGCAGGCTCGAACCGCAGTTGCTCGTCGCGATGGTGTGGCCAACGCCGCTGACCTGGGTGAACCGCCGCTCAAATTCGGCGCAGGTGGGGCCAGCACCCGAGAGCCAACCAGAATCAAAGACGGCCCGTACGGCCGCCAACTCCTCGTCCCCAACAGTGGGCTGGCCGAGGGCGATGGGCTCGGACGAGGACATGCGTCTCCTGGGTGAGAGGTAGTGGGCGTGACCCCCGTAGTCTAGGGCAGGTGAGCACAGCACAGCGGTATCTCGTCATTGGGGGCGGCATCGTCGGACTGGCGGTCGCCGAGCGGTTTTCGCGGGAGCAGCCGGCCGCGAGCGTCACCGTGGTGGAGAAGGGTGCTGACTGGGCACTGCACCAGACCGGCCGGAACTCCGGAGTGATTCATTCGGGCTTGTACTACGTTCCGGGCTCGAAGAAGGCCCTCATGTGCCGCGCCGGTGCAGCATCCATGGTGGCCTTCGCGCAGGAGGAGGGCATCCCGTATGAGGTCTGCGGCAAGTTGGTCGTCGCGACCGATGAGGCCGAGTTGGCTGGCCTGCAGCGATTGGCGGACCGCGGACTCGAAAACGGCTTGGAGGTCACCCGCCTGACTCCTCAGGAGGCCAGGGAACATGAGCCACATGTGCGCTCCATCGCTGCCCTGCACGTCCCCTCGACGGGGATCATCGACTACGCCGAGGTGTGTCGCGCACTGGTCCGCCGCTTGGAGCGGCACGGCGCGGATCTGCGGCTGAACAGTGAAGTCCTCAGCGCCACCCAGCGCGGTCAGAGCACGATTGTTCACACCACGACCGGCGACATCGAAGCCGACCTCGTCGTGGCCTGCGCCGGTCTGCACGCCGATGTGGTGGCTCGCCGCCTGGGTCACCAGCCAGGTGCGCAGATCGTGCCCTTCCGCGGCGAGTACTACGAACTCGCCCCCGAGGCCACCCACCTGGTGCGCGGGCTGATCTACCCCGTGCCGGACCCCAACTTTCCCTTCCTCGGGGTGCACCTCACGCGCGGTACCAATGGTCACGTTCACGCCGGCCCGAATGCCGTGCTGGCACTCGCCCGCGAAGGGTATGACTGGAAGACCTTCTCCGCTCCCGAACTCGCAGAGACGTTGCGCTTCCCGGGTTTCTGGAAATTGGCCCGCAAGAACTACCGGGCGGGTTCAGTCGAGATGCTCCGGTCGTTCTCCCGCCGACGCTTCGGAGACAGCCTGCGCCGACTCGTGCCAGCGGTGCGCGACGAAGACTTGGTGCCGGCAGCGGCCGGGGTGCGGGCCCAAGCCATGCGCCCTGATGGGGCCCTGGTGGATGACTTCTTGATCGAGCGCGAGGGCAATATCGTTCACGTGCTCAATGCGCCCTCCCCGGCGGCGACCAGTTCCCTGGAAATCGCCGCCCACATCGTCTCCCTGCTGAAGTAGCGAACTCAGCACCCCCGGGCCGCGCCTGGGCAGCGGGGGGTCCTCGGGCTCAGGCTTCCGCAGCGACCCGCTGCACTGCAGCGATAAAGGCTGCGGTGGCAGCACCGTCGGTGGCGACCTCGAAGAACTGCTCGATCGTGTCCAGTCGTGCCGCGCGCTCGCGGTCAGCCAAGGCAGCCCGCACGATCTCGGCGCAGCGATCCAGGTCTGAGACGGCCAACCGCGGAACGATATCGGTCAATGGAGAGCGGGTATCTTTGGCGTCACCGGCGGCCTGGGTAATGACCAGCGGACGCCCGCCGGGCAGCCAGTTGAGCGCGACCGCCGAGATATCGGTGACGAGGAGGTCGGCATCCTGGAATGACGTGGCCAGCGAGCCAGCCGCATCCACCCGATGCGGGGCGCCGGCCGCCGACACGAGCGAGCGGATCGTGGCGTCAGCCGCGGCATACTCTCCCGAGGTGACACCGGAGAGCGGGTGCGGCCGGAAGGTGACCTCGAAGCCCGCCGCAATCAAGGACGAGACCAGTTGGGGTCCATGCGTGAGCAGAGACGAGTAGGCGACCGAGGGTTGTGCCCCTTCCCAGGTGGGCGCGTAGAGCACCCTCGCCCGGATCGGCGGGTCCGCAGGTGCGGCCGTGGGGGGCTTCGTGGGCAGGAGTCCCGTGCCATCAAGTTGCGGCTGCCCGATGCGCAGGCACCGGAGGGCGGCGTCAAAACGCCTGACGTGGGCCGCGATTCGGGCCACCGCCACTTCCCCAGCCACAAAGCAGTAGTCGTATGCCTTCACCTGGTTAGAAGCCGATACGCCCTTGTCCGAGTCCCCGTGGCCGAGGTACACGTGCACCACCTCGGTGAACCGAAGGCACTCGAAGTTGCGAGAGCTGTGGTTGACGTAGAGCACGACGGCGACCTCGCTGCGCGAGAGTAGGTCATCAAGGCGGCCGTATCTGGCCACGGTCAGCACCCTGAGTCGCGAGGTGCGCCGGATCGCCGCGGCCGTGCGTGAGTCTTGGCAGATCACCACCACCGGCAATCTCTGATGCAAGGCTTCGAAGGCCGGCAGCCAGGGCTGAAGTTGATAAAGGCTCTCTGCGGTGTCCGGGAAGTAGACAATCACGCGCTCGTCGAGCCGCCCACCCGCTAGGGCATCATCATCGCCGAGCCGATCGGGGATGGTGGTGGGGAAGAAGCGCGAACTGCGGACCTGATGCACGAGCAGTGACCGCAATCGCCGCAGGGTGCCGGTGCTCCTGGCCTTCACCGCACCCTCCCGGCGAGGTCGGCCAAGGTGTTGTCGACCAGAGTGTGCCCGGCCGCGATCGCCATGTGCATGTCGAGGTAGCGATAGCTGCCGAGCCGACCACCGAAGTACACCCCCGGTTCGTTGGCTGCCAACTCTCGGTAGGCCTCCAGGCGGCGACGATCTTCGGGGGTGGCAACGGGGTAGTACGGCTCGTCCTGCGCTCCCGCAAAACGCGAGTATTCGCGAACGATCACGGTTTGCTCGCTCTGGTAATCCCGTTCCGGATGGAAGTGCTTGAACTCAAGGATCCGGGTGTAGGCGACGTCCTCGTCGGCGTAGTTAAGGACCGGGCAGCCCTGGTAATCGCCGACATCCAGCACCTCCTGTTCGAAGTCCAGGGTGCGCCAGGACAACGGACCTGCCTGCTGATCGAAGTAGCGGTCAATCGGTCCGGAGAAGACCACGGGCACCTGCCCCACCGTTGCCGAGCGGGTCAGCTCCCCGTCACTGCCCAGGAAGTCCATGCCGAGGCGGAGGTCAATGAATGGGTGATCCAGCATTCGCTCGAACCAGGCGGTATACCCATCGACGGGCAATCCTTCGTAGGTGTCGTTGAAGTACCGGTCGTCGTAGGTGTAGCGCACCGGAAGTCTGGAAATCACCTCGGCCGGCAAGTCGCGCGGATCCGTTTGCCACTGTTTAGCCGTGTACCCCTTGACGAAGGCTTCGTACAGGGGACGTCCGATCAAGGCGATCGCCTTGGTCTCCAGGTTGGCGGCCAAGGCCGGGTCCAGCCCCTCCCGTTGGCCTTCGATGAATGCCCGCGCTTGGGCGGGCCCCAGCGCGCTCCGGAAGAACTGGTTGATGGTTCCCAAGTTGAACGGCAATGAGTACACCTCGCCGCGGTGCACCGTACGGACCCTGTGGACATATGGCGTGAAGGCAGTGAACCTGTTGACGAAAGACCACACCCGTTCGTTGGAGGTGTGGAAGAGGTGGGCGCCATACCGGTGGACCTCGATTCCGGTCTGCGGATCCCGCTCGCTGAAAGCATTGCCGCCGATATGGTCCCGCTTCTCCACCACGACCACACGCATCCCGAGGTCCTCAGCGCAGCGGCGGGCGATGGTGAGGCCGTACAGTCCCGAGCCCACCACGACGAGGTCGACATCACCCATGGTCAGACCCTAGGGCGCGATTCACCCGACGGTTCTTGGGGCCGAGGACGAGGGCGCGGTAGGCCGCTTGACGCACGCTCTGCGGGATCAGCCGATAGCCACCCCGCAAAGCGACATTGCGGAGTGCTTGAGTGCTCGTCGTAAAACCCTCGGCGTGCAGATGTCGCTGCAACTCGATCTCCGAGGCCAGCAACCGACGCCCACCGCGGCGACCGTAGGCGCCCGCGCCCACCCGATACTTCACCAGCGCTTGGGGCACATTGGCGGTTCGAGCACCCTGCGCGATCATCCGGGCGAAGAGCCAGTAGTCCTCCATCAGGGCAAGGTGGCGGTAGCCGCCAGCGGCGCGGACCGCGGTTCGCCGGTACACCACGGAGGGGTGATTGAACGGATCGTGGAATCGGGCATAGGCGCTGATTTCAGCAGTTGTGAGGGGGGCCTGACGGACCACCCCAAGCACCGTCTCATCCTCATCAAATTCGACGATGGCTGAACCGACGATGTCGATGCCCGCCCTGACCAGGGGCACTTGGACGGCGAATCTTTCCGGCACCGAGATGTCGTCGGCGTCTGCGCGCGCAACGATCTCGAAGCGGCATTCGGCCAGCCCGGCTTCCAGGGCCGCGGACAGGCCGGCGTTCTCGCTGAAGCGGACCACGCGAGTTGGCACATCGCCCGATGCCTCCAGCTCGATCAGCAGCCGCTCGACACTCTCCGCCACCGGGCCATCTCGGACGATGACGAGCTCATCGGGCATCAACGCCTGATCCGAGGTCACCGACTTCACAGCTCGGGCAACATGCAGCGGATCGTCGCCGATGTACACCGGCAAGAGCACGCTGAAACCCTCGTCCGTGGCCGGGAGTTGCCGGGGCACCGGCGGCACTGGCGACTCCATGGCGGTGACTTCCGCCGTCGTTTCACCCATATCGGCCAGCACCGTGGAGTTGGCGGCCGGGCGCCGGGTCAGCCCATGCCAGAGTCCGCGCGATCCCACGCGCACCAAGCGTCCGCGGTCCTGCGAGGCCCGCAGGGTCCTCCCCCACCGAGCGATCGTGGAGGCCGAGTACAACGCCCGATCGGCAGGAGCGAAGGCCGACGAACGGCCCAGCGTCCAGACCTTGTTGCGGACCTCGAGGTAGAACCGGTCTCCCGGGTCGACATCGGTGCTACCAAAGCGCTTCGTCCGGTGTTCAACGACGCTGGCGGGGACGTAGAGACCCACTCGGTTACGGAGCAGCCTCGCGGAGAACTCGAAGTCGTCATTCCACAAGAAGAAGTCCGACACCGGCAATCCGGCAGCGCCGACATCACCGGCGTCCATGAGCATCGAGACGAAGGACATCGAGCGCACGGGAATCGCGCCAACCCTCGCGGCTGCCTCGATCTCGGACGCGCTTGCCCGGGGACGCGGGCGGGGCGTGTTCATGGGATGGTCGCGCCCGTCGATCCAGACCACGCGAGAGGCCAAGGCGCTCACGTGGCCAGGGAAACGCGACCTAGCCTCCAAGAGCTGCGCCAAGGCGTCCGGTTCCGGGATCGTGTCGTCATCCATGACCCAGACCAGGTCGGCTCGGTGGTGCGCAATCGCCCGGGCGATCCCAGCTGTGAACCCACCCGCTCCACCGGTGTTGCGCGGCAGGGAGACGACATCAGCACCGGCCGCATGCGCGATCTCGCTGCTATTGTCGGGCGAGGCGTTGTCAACGACGACGATGGCCCCCAGCGGGGCACTTTGGGCCTTGAGTGCAGCCAGCGCCAAGGACAACAACTCGGCACGGGCGTAGGCGACCACGACGGCAACAACCGAAGGCGATGAGAGGGCAGGGTGGTCCGGCACCAGGCCACTGTATCGGCGGGATCCCGCTGATCTGCGGTGCGGACTCCGTCACCCGCCACTCGTCGTGTCGGTTTGGTTGGCTCGCACGAGCACAGCACACTGGACCTCATGCCGAGCGGAGGTGACGATCGAGTACGCCCGATCCCTCAGCGTCCTCGGCCAACGCCGCCGGACCCGGAGGACGAGGTCTACATCGTTGACACCCGCGGGCGTCGACCCGATGCCCCGCCTGCCACGGCGCGGCCGGCACCTCGTCAACCACGCTCAGGCGCTACCCCGGTCCAGCGCCAACCGCCCAAGGGGCAAGCACGGCGCGCTCCTGCGCAAGCGCCCCGCAAGGCCTCAGCCCCCCGCCCGCAGCCACAACCGCAACCGCGGCAGCCGCGGCCTCAGCAGTCATCGCCCCGCCCTGCGCCGAAGGCTCGTGCGACCGCTTCAACCCCATCGCCCACCCCACGAACCGCCCGGGTAAGTACCACTCGATCACCTAGTCAGTCACCTCGTGGGGGCTCCCCCGCCCAGGCGTATGACGAGTTGGGTCGACCGCTACGCCGACCCGTCGCCGGGCAGGGCGCCACTCCGCCAGGCGGACGTCGCCCCGCGGCAGCAGGCGCCACGCCTTATCGCCGTCGTCGCCTGCGTGCTGGGATCCTCCTGGCCCTGTTCGTGCTTGCGGGCTACCTCGGCTTCGAGGCCTACGCGCCCTGGCACGCGTGGGGCACCGTGGCTCGGGTGGCCAGCGAGCCAACCGGCGATCGCCCCATCAGTGGCGACGGACATACCTACCTGTTGGTCGGTTCGGACAGCCGTGAGGACCTTACGCCCGCCGAACGAAAGCGTCTGGGTACCGGGAGCGACCCGGGTCGCCGGACCGACACGATCATTGTGGTTCACGTGCCCAGCGGAGACGGGAAGAGCACGCTGATCTCGATCCCGCGTGATAGCTACCTTCCGATCCCGGGGCACGGCCACAACAAAGTCAATGCGGCCTTCGCTATTGGCGGTCCGGTCCTCCTGGTAGAGACCCTTGAACAGGCCACGGGCCTGCGCATCGACGGCTACCTCGAGATTGGCTTTGGCGGATTCTCCCGGGTCGTGGATGCCCTCGGCGGAGTCGACATCTGTGTGAAATTCGACATGGTGGACCCCAAGGCCAATATCAACCTCAAGAAGGGCTGTCAGACCCTGAGCGGCCCCCAGGCACTGGGATTCGTCCGATCTCGATACACCGACCCCCGAGGCGATATCGGGCGCGCTGAGCGGCAACGGCAGTTCCTGGGCGCCATCATGAAGAAAGCAGCGCAGCCGGCGACCGTGCTCAACCCGGTGTCCTGGTGGCGCACCACTCACGCCGCTGTTGCGGGGTTGATCATCGGAGAAGACACCTCGCTGCTGGATGCTGGCCGGGTGGCCCTCACGTTGAGGGGGGTCTCCAGCGGAGACACCCTGTCCTTGGTGGTGCCGCTCAAGGACACCAACGCGACGACGGCTGCTGGCAGTTCGGTGCTCTGGGATGACGCTGCGGCTGGTCAACTCTTCACGATGCTGCGCAACGGGGATCCGCTGGAGTCGCCCCCAGCGGGGACCGACGGCAAACCGAGCGGCTAGCCCCGTCCACCGGCCGACATCGCGCCCCCCAGCAACTGTCGAGCCATGATCACCCGCTGGATCTGGTTGGTGCCTTCGTAGATCTGGGTGATCTTGGCATCCCGCATCATGCGCTCCAACGGAAAGTCTCGGGTGTAGCCCGCACCACCGAGTAACTGCACGGCATCGGTGGTCACCTGCATGGCCACATCGGAGGCATAGCACTTGGCGGCCGCCCCAAAAAAGGGCAGATCCTGATCGCCGCGCTCGGACTTCGCAGCCGCGACGTAGACCAACTGGCGAGCTGCCTCAAGCTGCATTGCCATGTCGGCCAGCATGAATTGCACCCCCTGGAAGTCCGCCACATGCTTGCCAAACTGGCTGCGCTCCTTGACATAGGCGAGGGCCTGATCGAGCGCTCCTTGGGCGATCCCGACAGCCTGTGCCCCAATGGTCACCCGGGTGTGATCCAGGGTGGCCAAAGCGATCTTCAGGCCCCCACCAATGGTGCCGACCACCCGGTCGCCGGGGATCCGACACTGGTCGAAGTGCAGTTCCCGGGTCGGGCTGCCCTTGATCCCGAGCTTGCGTTCCTTCTCGCCGAAGCTGAAACCCTCGTCTGACTTCTCGACCACGAATGCCGTGACATTGTTGCCGCGCGGCCCCTCCGGGTCGGTGACCGCCAGCACGGTATAGAACTGTGAGATACCGGCATTGGTGATCCAGGACTTCTGCCCGTTGAGGATCCAGTCCTCGCCATCGGCGCTCGCGCGGCACCGCATGGCAGCGGTATCGGACCCGGCCTCACGCTCGGAGAGGCCATAAGAGAAGGCAGCTTCTCCGCGAGCAAGCGGCGGCAGGTAGCGCGCCTTGACCTCCTCCGAAGCGGCGAGCAGCAGCGGCATACTGCCGAGTTTGTTCACCGCCGGAATCAGGCTCGAGGAGGCACAGACCCGCGCGACCTCCTCGATGACGATGCAGGTCGCGAGCGCGTCGGCGCCGACCCCGTCGTACTCCAGCGGGATATGCGGGGCGAAGAAGTCGCCAGCCACCAGCGCGTCATGCGCTTCCTGGGGGTAGCGGCCCTCCTCGTCGACGGCGGCTGCATGGGGCGCGATCTTGTCTTCGGCAATGGCTCGGATGGCCTCGCGGATCGCCTCATGGTCCTGCGTGGGCCGATAGAGATCCACGTCAGCGTCCGTGCAGCAGGTGCCACAGGTGCCCGTGCTCGTCGCGATCCACCAGGTGGGGGATGACCTCGCGCTCGAAGAGCTCGATGCCGCTCACGTCATAGGCGGCTTCGGCGAAATTCACGATCGCGTAGGTCATGCCCGCTGTCTGCATCTGCAGGAGCCGCTCGGTGATCTGCTCCGGCGTGCCGCAGCCCAAAGAGTCCTTGACCCCGGCCAGCCGCTGGTCGACGGTCGCCTGATCTACCCCGCCAGCCACCATGCGACCAGCGATCCCAGCGAGGCGATCATCGATCTCGGCTTGCGAATGCCCAATCACCAGATCGAAGTTCGACGAGCGCACGATTTCGCTCTCATCGCGGCCGATGTCCTTGCAGTGCGCCTTGAGCAGTTCGTTCTTGTGGGCGAATTCCTCGGGAGAACCGAAGAAGTTCGTGTAATCGGCATACTCGGCGGCGATCCGCAGCGTGACCTTTTCGCCGCCCCCGGCGATCCACATGGGGATGCCATTGGCCTTGCTGCCCGGCGACGAGGTTCCTTGAAGCGGCCGGGGGAAGCACATGGCGCCGTCGACTTGGTAGTGCTTACCGTCCAGCCGGCCGTATCCGGTGGTCCACATCTGCCGCATGATGTCCACGCCTTCGCGCAACATGCCCAGGCGCTCGCCAGCCCGCGGGAAGCCGTAGCCATAGGCCCGCCACTCATGCTCGTACCAGCCGGCGCCGATCCCCATCTCGAGACGGCCCTCGCTGATCATGTCGACGGTGGCCGCGACCTTCGCGAGGTAGGCGGGATTGCGATAGGCCATACACGTGCACATCTGGCCAATCCGGACCCGTGACGTCGCGGCGCCCAGTGCGGCCATGAGGCTCCATGCCTCGTGAGTAGCTTCCTGGGTCGGTTGGGGAACCGGATGGAAGTGGTCGTAGACCCAGATCGAGGTCCACACATCGTGCATGTCGGCACGCTTCGCCAGACCGGCCATCACCCCCCAGTGCTGGCTCGGATCGATGCCGACGAGGTCGTGTCGCCAGCCCTGCGGAATGAAGATCCCGAACTTCATGACGACCAGTCTGCCCTGTGTTCGGCACTGGCGTATCGTCCGGGCCATGCGATCACGTGTCACGGTGGTCGGGACCGGCTATGTCGGTCTCTCCATCGCCGTCCTGCTGAGCTCGGTGGCCGAGGTCACGGCATTCGATATCGATGAGCGCAAACTCGACCTCCTGCGGCTGGGTCGCAGCCCTATCGCGGACCCCGATATCGAGGCACGCCTGGCGTCCGGGACCGCGCCGCTGACCTTCACCAGCGATCCGCTGCAGGCCTATGCCGGCGCCGACCTGGTCGTTATCGCCACGCCAACGGACTATGACGAGCGGACCAACTTCTTCGACACCAGCTCTGTGGAGCACGTGGTGTCGGAGGTCCTGCGGCACAGCGACGACGCGGTGTGCATCATCAAATCCACTGTGCCCGTTGGCTTTACCGCGGGTCTGCGACGACAGCATGACACTGATCGGATCATCTTCTCCCCCGAGTTCCTTCGTGAGGGTTTGGCCCTCCATGACAATCTGCACCCATCGCGGATCGTCGTCGGGGACCGGAGCTCGACCGGAGAACGATTCGCCGCCTTGCTCGCCCAGGCCGCGGAGGAATCCGAGGTGCCGGTCCTGCTGACCGAGAGCACCGAGGCCGAGGCCATCAAACTCTTCGCCAATACCTACCTGGCCATGCGGGTGGCCTACTTCAACGAACTCGATACCTACGCCGCCACGCACGGTTTGGATTCCCGGTCGATCATCGACGGGGTCGGCCTGGATCCGCGCATCGGCAGGCACTACAACAACCCGTCCTTTGGCTACGGCGGCTACTGCCTGCCCAAGGACACCAAGCAGCTGCTGGCCAACTATGCGGATGTGCCTCAAGTCCTGATCGGGGCCATCGTCGAGGCGAACACCACCCGCAAGGACTTCGTCGCCACCGACATCCTGGCCCGAGGGCCTCGAGTCGTGGGCATTCATCGGCTGATCATGAAGGCCGGCTCGGATAACTACCGGTCGTCCTCGGTGCAGGGGATCATGAAGCGGATCAAGGCCAAGGGCGTCGAGGTCATCGTCTACGAGCCTGAACTCACTCAGGAGCGCTTCTTCGGCTCCGAGGTGGTCCGCGACCTGGATGACCTCATCGAGCGGGCCGACCTGATTGTCGCCAATCGTCTCGTGCCGGAGCTTGAAGGTGTGCGCGAGAAGGTCTACACGCGAGACCTTTTCGGCGCCGACCTCTGACGCCCCTCTGGCCCCACTTTTCCTCTGCTTGGTGAGCAAAAGCGCCCGCACACCTCATGTGCCCTATGCCGCGGTCCCTTTTGGTCTGCTAAGTCGCCGCACCCGACGCTTAAGTCGCCGGACCCGATGCTTAAGTCGCCGCGCCCCGACGCTTAAGTCGCCGCGCCCCGACGCTCGCGCAGTGCCTGACCTTTTGCCACGGCCTGGTCCCGCAGGTCGCCCCGAAAACCATCCATTGCGGCGCGCAGTCGCTGCGCCTCCGGATCGCTCCCGGAACCGAGTATGCGCGCGGCCAGCAGTCCGGCGTTGCGGGCGCCGCCAATCGACACCGTGGCCACCGGCACACCGGCCGGCATCTGCACGATCGAGAGCAGCGAGTCCATCCCGTCAAGCACCCCCAAAGGCACGGGCACGCCGATCACCGGCAATGAGGTCACCGAGGCCAGCATCCCCGGCAGGTGAGCGGCCCCGCCGGCGCCAGCGATAACCACGCGAAGCCCCCGCCCTGCGGCCTGCTGACCGTAGGCGATCATCTCCTCCGGCATCCGGTGAGCCGAGACCACGTCAACCTCGTGTGGGACGCCCAACTCGGCCAGGACCTCGGCGGCTGCGCTCATCACGCTCCAGTCACTGTCCGAACCCATGACAATCCCGACGACGGGCGAAGCGGCAGGTGGCGGCAGATCAGTCATTGCGTGATCACTCCCTGGAGATAGTCCGCAGCGTGCCGAGCACGATCCCGCAGATCGGTGAGGTCCGGGCCACTGACATTGACGTGGCCGATCTTGCGTCCCGGTCGAACGCCTTTGCCGTACATATGAATCTTGGCCCCTGGGTCCCTGGCCATGACATGGCGGTATGCCGGGTATAGCTGCGGGTAGTCCCCGCCCAGGACGTTAGCCATCACGGTCCAGGGCGCCAGCGGTCGCGGGGATCCCAGCGGCAAGTCAAGGACGGCACGAAGGTGCTGCTCGAACTGGCCGGTCACGGCGCCATCCATCGACCAGTGCCCGGAGTTGTGCGGCCGCATGGCCAACTCATTGACGACATAGCCTGCACCGCCTTCGGTCTGGAAGACCTCGATGGCGAGCACCCCGGTGACCTCGAGTTCGCCCGCCACGCGCAGGCCGGCCTCGACCAAGGCCATGGCGAGGTCGTCGCCAAGATCCGGTGCCGGCGCGACCACATCGGTGCAGATGCCCTCGGTTTGCACCGTCTCGACCACTGGCCAGACCGCTGCCTGGCCGCTGGGGCTGCGGGCCAAGAGCACCGCAAGCTCCCTCACGAAGGGCACCTTCTCCTCAACAAGCAAGGCTTCCCCGGCGGCCTCGGCCCGAGCCAGCCAGTCCTGAAGTCCGCTGACCTCGGCCACGACCCGCACACCCTTGCCGTCGTAACCGCCGCGCGGGGTCTTGACCACCACCGGCCAGCCGACCTCATCAGCGAAGGCAGCCACCTCGTCGGCAGTGCGCACCGCACGCCAGCGGGGGCACGGGATACCCAGTTCACTGAGCCGCTCGCGCATCGCCAATTTGTCCTGAGCGAATCGGAGAGCCGCCGGGCTCGGGTGCACCGGTATGCCGCTGGCCACCACGGCGTCGAGCACCTCTGCCGGGACGTGCTCGTGGTCAAAGGTCACCACGTCGCAATGCTGCGCGAAGTCCAGAACCGCCTCGACATCGGTATGCGAGCCGACCGGCGCCGATGGAGTCACCAGGGCAGCGGAGGCATCCTCGGCCTCAGCCAGCACACTGATGGTGATGCCCAGCTCCGCCGCAGGCGCAGCGCACATCCGCGCAAGTTGGCCACCCCCAATGATGCCGACCACAGGGAATCCGCCGGGTGCGCGTCGTGGAGTGGTCACCGGGCGAGGATATCGAGCCCGCCGACATACAGTGGTCAGGTGCCCACCGCCTCGTCTCCCAGCAACGCCCTGCTCGGCCGCCTCCGGGGCGCCATGGATCTGGTGTACCGCGAGATGATCAAGTTCGGCGTGGTCGGAGCCATCGCCTTCGTGGTCGATATGGGCACGTTCAACCTGCTCCGCTCGACGCTGCTACCCCACAAGGTCACCACCGCGACGATCATCTCGGCCGCAGTCGCCACTGTCGTCGCCTGGGTCGGCAATCGCTGGTGGACCTTCCGGCATCGCACGAATCGACCCGTCGCCCACGAGGTGACCCTCTTCTTTGGCACCAACGCCGTGGCCATGCTGATCCAGGTCGGCGTCGTGGCCGTCTCCCACTACGTTCTGCACCTGCAGTCGATCGCTTTCGACAATGCTGCCAAGGTCGTCGGCATCGGATTGGGCACGCTCTTCCGGTTCTGGGCCTATCGCACGGTGGTCTTCGCCGGCGAGGTGGACGACACATCGGCCCCCGCCGGAGGCGAGCCATCTGGCCTCGCTGACGTCGAGCGCTCAGCCCTCGGAGAGGAAGAGCGCGAACACGGCCGGACGGGCCGATAGCAGTTCGAGACGCCCACCATGGGCCTCGGCCAGATCGCGTGCCAGGGAAAGTCCCAGGCCGGAGCCCGACGAACTCACCTCCCGCTCGAACACCCGCTGGGCGATGTCGGCCGGCACCCCTGCGCCCTGATCGGTGACTTCGACGACCACGGATGGACCGGAGCGCCGGGCACTGACGGCCACTGTCCCCGCTCCATGCTGCAGCGAGTTCTCCAAGAGCGTGGTGAGGATCTGGGCCAGCGCAATCGGCGTTGCCCGCACCTTGAGACCGCGATCGCCGGCAATGTGAATGCTGCGCCGCGCGTTCGCGAAGGCCGGTTGCCATTCCCGTTGCAACGAGGCCAGCACCGAGTCCAGCGAGACCGACGCATGCGTCTCGATGCCGGAGCGGGTCCGACCGAGCAGATCGTCGACGGTACCGCTGAGCCGCTCGACTTGATCGATGGCGATGTGGACTTCTTCGGCGACGACGTCGAGGTCATCGGTTTCCGCGATCTCCTCCAAGCGCATGAGCAGCGCCGTCAGCGGCGTACGCAGCTGGTGGGAGGCATCCGCCGCGAAGTCCCGCTCAGCCGCCAGCCGTCGGCTCACCTGTTGCGCACCCCGCGCCAGCGCATCGCCCAGGCGGTCCATCTCGACAATCCCTGACTTCAGCGGCGGCTGGCGTGGGTCGCTGGCTCCCAGGCGCTCGGTGCGCGCGGCCAGTTCCTCCAGCGGCGTGATGATGTCCTGGGCCTGCTGCTTGGCGATCGAGTGAGAGATCGACACGGCCGCCACCACCAGCGCCACGGTCCCCACGCCGATCAGAGCCAGCACACTGCGTTCCCCGAGGGCATCGCGAATCCGGTCCAACTCCCCATGTGAACGCGTGCCTATCCACACCAGGAGCACGACGACCGGGGCCGTGCAGAAGGCCAAGGTGATCGCGACAATACGCATCGCCGAGCGAACGAGGATGCCCCGCACCGATTAGTCCTCGCGGCTGTCGAAGCGGAAGCCGACTCCCCGCACGGTCCGGATGTACCGGGGCTGCGCGGCGTCGTCACCGAGTTTGCGACGAAGAACCGAGATGTGCATATCGAGGGTCTTGGTCGACCCGAACCAGGCGGTGTCCCAGACATCGCGCATCAGTCGTTCACGCGAGACGACCTTGCCCTCGTTGCGCACGAGCACCCGGAGCAGGTCGAACTCCTTGGAGGTCAACTGCACCTCCTCCCCACGCAGGTAGACCCGGCGGGAGTCCGTTTCGATGCGGATCAGCGATTCGCTCGGCGAGGCCTCGGTGACACCGCGACGCAGCAGCGCCCGGCTGCGGGCCAGCAGTTCGGCCAGCCGGAAGGGCTTGGTCACATAGTCATCGGCTCCGGCGTCGAGCCCCACCACCGTGTCGACCTCGTCCGCCCGAGCGGTGAGAATCAGGACCGGCAAGGTCAGCCCATCGGCGCGCAAGCGGCGGCATACCTCGAGCCCGTCCAGCCGCGGCAGGCCAAGGTCCAGGATGAGCAGATCAGGCAACTCGCGCGCCGACTCCAGCGCCGACACACCATCGCCGCAGACTTCGACCTCGTATCCCTCGCGGCGCAGCGCGCGGGCCAACGGGTCGGAAATAGCCGGGTCGTCCTCGGCCAACAAGACCTTGGTCATGCGTGCATGCTAGTCAGGTATGCCGGTCCAGGGGTTCCGAGCCCCGCCCTCGACCGGTCCGCTGGAGCTCTGAGGGGGTCACTACGCCGATACCGCGAAGCGTTCGGCGGCGCTGCGCAGTGGCCCGGAAACCGGAGACCGCGCCCAGGAGCCTGGCCAATCTGTCATCGACATGGACCTTGCCTGGCGGGGTGACCGCGGTGAGCCGACTGGCGCGATTGACCGTGGTCCCGAAGACATCACCAAGGCGGGAAACCACCGGCCCATAGGCCATGCCGACCCGCACCTCCGGCAGGAGGTCATCCTCGGCCATCGCGGCCACCAGATCCAGCGCGATGGCGGCCGCTGGGGCCGGCTCGGCGTGCACGAAGAGGACCTCGTCGCCGACCATCTTGATGACCCGACCCCCGTGCGTGGTGATCACATCGCTAGCGAGATGCTCGAAGCGCTGAACCAAGGTGGCAAGTTGGCGTTCGGTCATCCGCCGGACCAACGAGGTGAAGGACACCAGATCAGCAAAGCCGACCACCCGGTGGGGGGCGCTGGTCTCGGCATCCTGGGGCGGGGTGGCATCAGCGAGCATGCGAGCAATGGCATTGGCCAGGTGCCTGCGCCACACATAGACCAAGAGGGGTTCCAGTTCGTCGGCGAGATCCGTGAGCCGGTGGGCTGCCTCGACCGCCACCTCGGTGCTCTCCACCGACCGGGCATCAGACTCGCTGACCGGAGCCTCGAGCTCGTCTGGCGTGACGTACTCCGCGAAGAGTTGGGTCTGCCAGACCGCCAGCCGATCCGCGGTGCGCGCGAAGGCCCGCGTCATCGCCAACGCCAAGTCCTCATCAAGGTCGCGCTCTCGGACAATGCGCGAGACTCGAACCAGGGCATCGAGGTCGGCCTCCGTGAACATGGTCTCTTCGTCTTCGACGACCTGGAAGCCCATGGCGTGCCAAAACCGTCGGGCGCTGTGGGTGGACACCTCGGCAGCGCTCGACACCTCGCGACGGCCCATGGAGGCCGGGCGCCCGAGAAGCTGCTCCTCGATACGCTCCAGGGTCTCCCGGGCGTCATCTTGCGCGCCACCGGTGCCGGTCACTGCACCTCCCTCACGTGGACGACATCGCCGGCGGTCACGGCATACGGGCCGTCGGCGGTCTGCAGGACCAGTCTGCCGGTCTCGTCGATGGATGTCGCGCGCCCCTCGCGAATGCCGCCACCGGGCTCGTGCAGGCGGACGGTGCGTCCCAGGGTGAGGCAGCGCTCGCGGTAGGCCCGGCGGCGGTCCGCCTCCGGAGCGCTGAGGATGACGGCCAACCTGGCCAGGTATGCCGTGAGCAGCACCTCTCGCGCGACCCCTGGATGACCGCACGCCCGCAGCGAGGTCGCCGTGTCCAAGGGCAAGCCGGCGCGCGGCGTGTCGACGTTGATCCCGACGCCGACGACCACGCCGGCGGGGGTCCATTCGCACAAGATGCCCGCGAGTTTGCGGTCATCGTCACTGGGCACCAACACATCATTGGGCCACTTGAGGCCGACCCGAGCGCCGCACGCGTCGGCCACCGCCTCCACCACGGCCACACCGGCGGCCAACGGGAGCCAGCCCAGCGGCATACCGGAATCCGCCAAGGCCGACAGCGGCACGACGGCGCTCACGGCGAGGGCGCTCCCCCGCACCGTGGTCCAGCTGCGGGTCAGTCGACCGCGGCCGTGGGACTGCTCCTCTGCCACTACGACACGCCACGGCGCAGGGTCGCGGACCGCCTCGGCATTGGTCGAGTCCAGGCGCTCCCAAACCTCGATCATCGGCCACGGATCCCCGGGCACCACGGCCCGAGCATCCAGGCAGCGGGAGTCGGAGGACGAGGGCACGTCGACAAGGCTAGGCTCGGAGCATGGCGAAGAGCGACAAGACGTCCATCGGAGGCACCGACGTCCCCAAGGGCATCGACATGACGACGACGGCGGGCAAACTCGCGGATCTGAAGCGTCGGGTCGAGGAGGTGGCCCACGCAGGGTCAGACCGAGCGATCGAGAAGCAGCATGCCCGCGGCAAGAAGACCGCTCGCGAGCGCATTGCCCTGCTGCTGGACGAAGGCTCCTTCGTCGAGATGGACAAGTACGCGCGGCACCGCTCCACGGCATTCGGCCAGGACAAGTCCCGTCCTTATGGCGACGGCGTGGTCACTGGGTATGGCACGGTTGACGGGCGGACGGTCGCCGTCTTTGCGCAGGACTTCACGGTCTTTGGTGGGTCGCTGGGCGAGGTGTTCGGCGAGAAGATCGTCAAGGTCATGGACTTTGCCATGAAGGTGGGCTGCCCGGTCATTGGGATCAATGACTCCGGTGGCGCGCGCATCCAGGAGGGTGTGGTCTCGCTCGGGCTGTACGGCGAGATCTTCCGCCGCAATGTGCACTCCTCGGGGGTCATCCCGCAGATTTCGCTAATCATGGGCCCATGCGCGGGTGGCGCGGTCTACTCCCCCGCGGTTACCGACTTCACCGTCATGGTCGACCAGACCTCGCACATGTTCATCACCGGACCGGACGTCATCAAGACCGTCACCGGCGAGGATGTCGGCTTCGAGGAGCTCGGCGGCGCCCGCACGCACAATGCGACCTCGGGCAATGCGCACTACATGGGCACCGACGAAGAGGACGCCATCGAGTACGTCAAGGCGCTGCTGTCCTATCTGCCCTCCAACAACATGGAGGACGCGCCGATCTACGGCGAGGAGAACGACCTGGACATCAATGACGGCGACCGGTTCCTGGACACGATCATCCCGGACAGCACGAATGTCCCCTATGACATGCATCAGGTCATCGACAAGGTGCTCGACGACGGCGAGTTCCTCGAGGTGCAGCCGTTGTATGCCCCGAACCTCCTGATCGGCTTCGGCCGGGTGGAGGGCCGCGCCGTGGGGGTGGTCGCGAACCAGCCGATGCAGTTCGCCGGCACGCTCGACATCGCCGCCTCCGAGAAGGCGGCGCGCTTCGTGCGAACCTGCGATGCGTTCAACATCCCGATCCTGACCTTTGTCGACGTGCCGGGCTTCCTGCCCGGGACCGACCAGGAGTGGGGCGGCATCATCCGGCGTGGGGCGAAGTTGATCTATGCCTACTCGGAGGCGACCGTTCCGCTGGTCACGGTGATCACCCGCAAGGCCTATGGCGGTGCCTACGACGTGATGGGGTCCAAGCACCTTGGCGCCGACATCAACCTGGCTTGGCCGACCGCGCAGATTGCCGTCATGGGCGCTCAGGGAGCCGTCAATATCCTGTACCGCAAGGAGCTCGCGCATGCCGCCGAGAAGGGCGCGTCCGTGGATGAGGCTCGGGCCGGGTTCATCAAGGAGTACGAGGATGCCCTGGCCAACCCCTATGTCGCGGCCGAGCGCGGGTATATCGACACCGTGATCACGCCTTCTAACACCCGGATGAATGTCACCAAGGCGTTGCGGGCGCTGCGCACCAAGCGCGCGTCTCTGCCGCCCAAGAAGCACGGGAACATTCCGCTGTGACCTCGGCAGAAGAGACGAGCTCACAGCGGCTCCACCCTGTGACCTCGGCAGAAGAGACGAGCTCACAGCGGCTCCACGCTGTGACCTCGGCAGAAGAGACGAGCTCACAGCGGCTCCACCCTGTGACCTCGGCAGAAGAGACGAGCTCACAGCGGCTCCACGCTGTGACCTCGGCAGAAGAGACGAGCTCACAGCGGCTCCACCCTGTGACCTCG
>CALMQX010000036.1 GCA_937873315.1 uncultured Nostocoides sp.
CTGGCGGGAGGCGGGGTGAGGATCCTGGCGGGAGGCGGGGTGAGGATCCTGGCGGGAGGCGGGGTGAGGATCCTGGCGGCAGGCGGGGTGAGGATCCTGACGGCAGGCGGCGCCCACCGACTTAGTCGCCCGTGGTGTAACGGGCGCGGTTGACGATGGTCGGGTCGGGCGCGAAAACCACCTCAGGGTCCTTGCCGTCGTAGTCGAACTGGTGCAGAAAGGCCCTCATGGCGTTGATCCGGCCACGCTTCTTGTCATTGGATTTGATGGTGATCCACGGCGCGTGGTTCTTGTCCGTACGCTGGAACATCGCCTCCTTGGCAGCCGTATAGGCCTCCCACCGATCGAGGCTCTCCAGGTCCATCGGCGAGAGCTTCCATCGCCGCACCGGGTCGAGCTGGCGGATCGCAAAGCGCGTCCGCTGCTCATCCTGAGTCACCGAGAACCACAACTTGGTCACCGTTGTCCCGGACTCGACCAGCATCCGCTCAAAGGCCGGCGCCTGCCGCATAAATACGTCATATTGATCGTCGGTGCAGAAGCCCATCACCCGTTCAACGCCCGCCCGGTTGTACCAACTGCGGTCAAAAAGCACGATCTCCCCGGCCGTCGGCAGGTGCTGGATGTACCGCTGGAAGTACCACTGCCCCTGCTCGGTCGAACTGGGCTTGTTGAGCGCCACGACCCGAGCCGCACGAGGGTTGAGGTGCTCGATGAATCGCTTGATCGTCCCGCCCTTGCCGGCCGCATCCCGCCCCTCAAACACCAGGACGTGCTTATGCCCCTCGTCCTGGCTCCAGTACTGGAACTTGAGCAACTCGACTTGCAGGCGGTACTTCTCCTCCTCGTACTCGTCCCGGTCCATCAGCGCCTCATACGGATAGTCGTCCCGCCAGGTCTCCACCGCACTGCCGTCGGGCGCAAGCAGAGTCGGGTCCTCGTCCTTGGCCCCGTGCACCGTGTACCCCTCGATCCGCAAGGCATCGATGTACTCGCGCAAGGCCATCTTCTGGGTCATGGTCCATGTCTACTCTGCGCGCGAGCCCGGCAACAGAGCGGGGTGCCGGGTTCCGCGGGGCCAATCCGTGAGCGAGGATGGGCACATGAGTACCGAGCAGGTCCCCACCCCGAATGCGCGCCTGCTCGAGGCATTCTGGCTCGACGCCCGCGTACACGCCCGGCTCAATGAACTCTCCGCCTACGGCGCCCGCAGCAGCCTTGACATCCTGCTGCCCCCCGCCGAATTCTTCGGCGGCACCCCGCAGGTAGCAACCGAGTTGGCAGACCTCATCGTGGCCGGTTCCAAGACCGCCACGGCCGGCGCCTTATGGGACTACCAGGCGGCCGGCGAGGAGTTGCCGCGTCCCGGGGATCTCACCATCGTCGTGGACGGGCTCGGGGAGCCGCGCGCCCTCATCGCCACGACGCAGGTTCGCACCGTCCCGTTCGACGAGGTGGATGCCGAACATGCCGCCGCCGAAGGCGAGGGCGACGGCTCCCTCGATCACTGGCGAAGCGTCCACCAAGAGTTCTTCACGGCGTATGCCGCACACGAGCACGGCTTTAGCCCCACGATGCCCGTGGTCCTGCAACGCTTCCGGGTGCTCTACTTCGCCGCGGCCGGGCGGGCGTGAAGCAGGTCGCGGTACTCCGGGTTGCGCTGGATCCACTGACGCACGAACCAACAGGACGGCACCACCGCCTCCGTTCGGGAGGCCCGCACATCGTCAAGTGCCGCCCGGACCAGGGCACCGCCAACGCCTAGCCCCTCGTATGCCGGGTTCACCAGCGTGTGTGTCATCGCGATCCGGCCCTCACCGAGTCGGTACTCCAGGACCCCCACGTGGGCATCCCCGGACCAGGCCTCAAACCGCGAGCGCTCCACCGAATGCCTGACCTCGATCTGCATGCCCAGACTCTCTCATGGTCCTAAGGGGAGACTGGGGCCGCCGACATGATGTTGACTGGACCCATGAATGGACCCTCCCGGATCACCCGTGCCGGGCTCGCCTCGCCGGCCCGCGCGGCCATTGGGACGACGCTGGCGGGCAGTGCCCTCAGTGCGCTGTCAAAGGCGCCCGCACAGGTGGCCGGACTCTTCCACCGCCGCTTCCCCACGGTGGCGGTGACCGGGATGACGGGCGTGGGCAAGACCCAACTCGCGGACCGCCTCTCGCGGCATACGCCCGCCCCCGGCACGCAGGAGGTCGGCTCGGCGGTGATGGAGCGCCGGACTCGACGCTCGGCCCAGGGTCGCGGATTCCGCTTCCGGGTCGTCCCCGGCGACAACGCCGCCACCCGGCTCGGCGCGCTCGACGACGTCTTCCACGACGAGCCTGTCGACGGCATTCTGCACGTGGTCGCCTATGGCCATGCCACCCCACGTCGCGCAGCCGGGATCACCGGATCGGCAGTGGCCACCCCGGAAGCACAGCGGGAGGCCGAGCTTGAAGACTGGGCCATCACCGCCCACCGGATCGCCGCCATGGCCGTGCGTCGAGACAAGCCGGTCTGGCTCATCATCTGCGTGACCAAGGCAGACCTCTTCCCCGATCAGGTGGAAGATGCCGTTCGCTACTACTCACCGGGCAGCGGCACGCCCTTCGGTGACAAGGTGGATGAATTGCGGGCCCTAGCTGGCGGTGCGCGGCTCTCGATCGACGTGCTGCCGGTGTGCTCAATCGGAGGACCCAAGGGGAGCCCCATGTCGGAGAAGCGGTGCTCGGAGTTGCTGACGGCAGTGGAGAACCGGATGAGCCAACTGAGCGGACACCACTGATGGGATGGACAACCAGCGACCTCATCGACCTCACCGGGCGACGGGTAGTCGTCACGGGCGCCAACACCGGCCTCGGCGCAGCGGCGGCGACCGCCCTGGCGAGCCGGGGCGCCGACGTCACGCTGGCGGTCCGCACCCCGCAGCGCGCCGAGGGTGTGCTCGCAGACATCCAGCGCAGCGGCGGACACGCCCGCATCGAGCAGCTCGACCTGGCGTCCCTGGACTCGATTCGCGCCTTCGCCAGCCGGATCGACGGCCCCATCGATCTCCTGCTCAATAACGCGGGTGTGATGGCCCCCCGCCAGCACGGACGGACCGTCGATGGCTTCGAGACCCAGTTCGGAACCAACCATTTGGGCCATTTCGCGCTGACCGGACTGCTCATGCCCCGGCTCTTGGACGCCGAATCTCCACGCGTGACCACGGTCGCCTCTATCGCTCATCAGCGGGGCGACGGTGGTGTCCTCGCGGGCAACCCTCCCGAGGGCTACTCCCCGCAGAAGTCCTACGGCCAGTCCAAACTCGCCAACTTGCTCTTCGCCCAGGAGTTGCACCGGCGCGCGAGCGCAGCCAGCTCGCGCCTGACCTCGACGGCCGCACACCCGGGGGTGTCCAACACCGAGCTGCTCACCCGTTCCGAGGGCATGGGTGCCATGTGGGTAGTGCGCACCCTGGGGCCGAGCGTCATGGGGCTTTTCGTCCCCGGCCCGGAGCGGTCGTGTGAGTCACTGCTGTATGCCGCGACCGTCGGCTCCCCCGGCAGTTACACCGGCCCCAAGGGACCCGCCGAAGTTCGCGGCGCCCCGGGGCCGGCCCGGCTCTCGCGATACGCCAAGGACGAGCAGTTGGCGCAAGCGCTCTGGACGCGCAGCGAGGAACTCACTGGCGTGCGCTATCCCCCGCTGACGTAGCCCGCGAGGTGCTGGCCGGTCAATGTGGACCGATCGGCGATGAGCTCCTTCGGGGTGCCCTCGAAGACCACCCGACCGCCATCGTGGCCCGCGCCCGGGCCAAGGTCGATGATCCAGTCAGCGTGCGCCATCACGGCCTGATGGTGCTCGATCACCACGACCGACATACCCGAGTCGACGAGGCGATCCAGGAGCGCGAGCAGCTGCTCGACGTCCGCGAGATGTAGCCCGGTCGTGGGCTCATCGAGGATGAGGACATCGGCCTTCTCCCCCATGTGCGTGGCCAACTTCAGCCGCTGCCGTTCTCCGCCGGAGAGGGTGGTCAGCGGCTGTCCGACACGCAGGTAACCCAGGCCGACGTCCACCAGTCGCTGCAGGATGCCGTGCGCCGCCGGAATACGGGCCTCGCCCTCCCCGAAGAAGGCGGCTGCCTCGTCCACCGACATGGCCAGAACCTCACTGATGTCGCGCCCGCCTAGGCGGTACTCCAGGACCGAGGCCTCGAAGCACTTGCCTTCGCACACTTCGCAGACGGTGGTCACGGTGTCCATGAAGCCCAATTCGGTGAAGATCAGACCGGCGCCCTTGCAGTTCACGCACGCGCCCTCGGAGTTGGCGCTAAAGAGCGCCGGCTTGACCCCGTTGGCCTTGGCGAAGGCCTTGCGGATCGGCTCAAGCAGGCCGGTGTAGGTGGCCGGGTTGCTCCGACGGGAACCCTTGATGGCGGACTGGTCCACGGTGACCACGCCTTCGCGGCCCGCGACCGAGCCGTGAATGAGCGAGCTTTTGCCGGAGCCGGCCACACCGGTCAGCACAACCAGGACCCCCAGCGGAATGTCCACATCCACCGACCGCAGGTTGTGGGTGGTGGCACCCCGAACCTCGATCTGCCCGCGGGCCGGCCGGGTTTGCGCCTTGACCTGCACCCGGTCATCGAGATGCCGACCGGTGAGGGTGCCGCTGCCGCGCAGTTCGGCCACCGTGCCCTCGAAGACCACCTGGCCGCCATGGGTCCCCGCACCGGGTCCCAGATCGACGACATGGTCAGCGATGGCGATGGCTTCCGGCTTGTGCTCGACCACCAGCACGGTGTTGCCCTTATCCCGCAGGCGCACCAGCAGGTCATTCATCCGAGTGATGTCATGCGGGTGCAGGCCCACGGTCGGCTCGTCAAAGACATAGGTCACGTCGGTCAACGAGGAGCCCAGGTGGCGGATCATCCGGGTGCGCTGCGACTCCCCGCCGGAGAGGGTGCCGGTCGGCCGGTCGAGGGAGAGGTAGCCCAGCCCGATCTCCACGAAGGCATCCAGTAACTCGGTGAGCGAGGCCAGCAGCGGCGCGACGGAAGGTTCGTCCATGCCGCGGACCCAGTCGGCCAGATCGCTGATCTGCATCGCGCAGGCGTCCGCGATCGAGATCCCCGCAATCTTGGACGAGCGAGCGCCCTCCGCCAAGCGGGTCCCTTGGCACTCCGGGCACTGCTGGAAGGTCACCGCCCGCTGCACGAATGCCCGCACGTGCGGCTGCAGCTGCTCGGGGTCCTTGGACAGCATGGACTTGGTGATCTTGGGGATCAGGCCCTCATAGGTCAGGTTGATGCCTTCGACCTTGACCTTGGTCGGCTCGCGATAGAGCAGATCGTGGAGTTCGCGCTTGGTGTACTTCGCGATCGGCTTGTCCGGGTCGAAGAAGCCCGAGCCGATGAAGATCCGCCCGTACCAGCCGTCCATCGAGTACCCGGGGATGGTGAACGGGCCTTCGCGCAGCGACTTCGACGCGTCATACAACTCGGTCAGATCAACATCGGAGACTCGGCCGATGCCCTCGCAGCGGGGGCACATCCCGCCGGTCACGGTGTAGGTCTTCTTCTCAGCGATCGTCTTGGATCCCCGCTGCACGGTGATCGCTCCGGCACCGCTGACCGAGGGGACATTGAAGGCGAACGCCTGTGGGGACCCGATATGCGGCTGGCCCAGGCGGCTGAACAGGATGCGCAGCAGGGCATTGGCATCGGTCGCGGTGCCTACCGTGGAGCGCACATTGGCGCCCATTCGCTCCTGATCGACGATGATCGCCGTGGTCAGCCCGTCGAGCAGATCGACGTCCGGGCGGGCCAGGGTGGGCATGAAGCCCTGGACGAACGCGCTATAGGTCTCATTGATCATCCGCTGGGATTCGGCCGCGATCGTGCTGAACACCAGGGAGGACTTGCCGGACCCACTGACTCCGGTGAATGCCGTCAGGCGCCGCTTGGGAATGTCGAGGCTGACGTCGCGCAAGTTGTTCTCACGCGCCCCACGGACACGGATCAGGTCATGGGCGTCCGCTGCATGCATGCGCCTCATTATTGCCTGGGGGTGTGCGCAGCCAGCCGGTCATGATCACCGGTGATGGTCCGGGTGGCCAGCCAGGCCGCCACCGCCGCTAGCGCGAAGCTGGCCGGAATGATGATGAGCAGGCTCGCGTGCAGGCCCACCGCTTCAGGCGCCACCCCGCCGGGCAGCGGTCCAGGGTGCTCGCGCGCGGACCGGCTCAATCGATCCGATAGCCCGCCCGCCAGCAGCGGCCCCAGGGACCCACCCAGCAGATAGGTCGCCCCCAAATAGACCGCCACCGCGGTGGCGCGCAGCGCGGCGGGCACGACATCGGAGAGCGCCGCAAGCACCGCGACCCCCATGAAGGCCCCGGTGAACCACCCGGCCGCAAGCCAGGCCAGGAAGAGCGCGCTGCCGCCGGGCGGCTGGAGCAGGGCAAGCCAGGCCAGGGGCATGGCGAGGGTGGCACCCGTGGCGCCCACGACAAGCCGGCGACGCAGCGAATGCCGTGCCGCCCAGTCCAAGAGCACGCCAGCCGTGGGATAGGCCAGCAGGCCGGCGGCCCCAAGGACCAGACCGGCGCCCAGCGATGCCCGCGACAGCGGCATACCGAACCACCGCTGGAGCAGCGGGACCAGGAAGGTGGCGCCCGCGTAATTCGCGATCTGGGTCCCGATGCCCGCCAGGATCAGCCAACGCAGTGTGCGGATGCGGATCAGATGACGCAGCGGCTGGGCGATCCGTTCGCTGGCGACCTGGCCGATGTGCGGCGGCTCTGGCATGAACCACAAGAGGATGGCCAGCCCCAGTCCCGGGACGGCGGCGACCACGAAGGGCCAGCGCCAGGATCCGGTGCGCTCGACGATGGGGCCGACGGTCAGGTAGGCCAGCAGCAACCCGACCGGGAGCGCGATCTGGAAGATGCTCACCGCGCGGGCCCGGCGATGCGTGGGCCAGGTGTCGAAGATGAGCGCGTTCGCTGAAGGCGCATATGACGCCTCGCCGATGCCGACTCCGAGCCGGAAGAGCAGCAGCGAAGCGAAACTCCACGCTCCCCCGGAGAGGGCGGTGAACACACTCCAGAGCAGGAGCCCGGCCGCCATGACTTTGCGCCGGGAACCCGCGTCGGCCAGCCGCCCGAGCAAGACCCCGGCAATGGCATACACGACGATGAAGGCCGAACTCAGCACACCCACCTGCGAGTCGGTCAGGCCGAACTCCAGGCGCACCGGCTCGACCACGACCGCAGGAATGGCCCGGTCATAGAAGTTCAGGACGTTGGCGACCGTGAGCAGCGCGAGGATGCGGCCGGCGTATGCCGCCGGAGCCACGGGGGTCGTTGGTGTCGCAGGTGTCGCGGGGGGCTCCGGGGGCGGGGCGGTCACCGGCCCGGCCGATCGGGGGCGATCACGCTCAAGGCCGTCGTCATCGCGGCGCGGCCGACCGAGACTGCCAATCGTTGGGTCTCCCCCGAACGCCCCACGATGGAGATGCCCGGCGTGCCCTTGGGCGGCGCGACCTGCAGCACCCGCGGGTCGGTGGCGAGGATGTGTTCTTCCTCGAGAACGCGCTCATGACGGGACACCCAGGCGGTCACCGCTCCCGGGGCATGACGGACCATCCAGGAGTGCACGAGGCGCTGCTCCATGGCCGAGGGCGGCGCGGGGTCCGGGCGGGGCGGCTGGGTGCGGATCGCCAGGACGTGGGTGGCGCCTTGGGCCAGCGCCGTACGGATCGGTACGTTCTCGGCCACCCCGGCATCGATGAAGGTCCGCCCGGCCATGGTCACCGGCTTGCCGCCGATCAGCGGGATCCGGGTGCTGGCCCGCAGGGCGTCCTTGAGCGAGGCGCGGTCGTGGATCAATGGCGCGAGATCCACCGAATCCCCCGTGGTTGTCTCGGTAGCCATCGGGTGAAACTCGACATCACTGGCCAGGATCTCTTCAAAGCCCATGGGCGTGATGTCCTCATAGACGTGGTCAACCAGCACATCGGTATCCACCATGGGCTGACCTCGCAGTGCCCGGCGCGGCTCGATCACGGCATTCATCGACTCCGGGATCCACCAGCCGTGCACGCTCTCCCGGGCCCGTCCGCAGAGGAACCAGGCGCCATTGAGGGCCCCGGCTGAGCTGCCATACACCGCATCAAAGACCGGCAGCAGCCCGCGCGCCTCGAGCGCGCAGATCATCCCGCCGCCATAGGCCGCGCGTGAACTGCCACCTTCGAGGACGAGCGCAAGTCGGGCGCCATCGGTGCGCTCCAGCGGTAGGCTCACGGCCGCCTCGCGCGCCAGGATCAGCTCCACGACCGTGTGAAGGGCGTCCGCAGGCTTCATGCGTCCATTATCCGCTGGCGGGCCAGCACCAGATCGGCCCCCCAGCAGAATCCGCTGGAGGGCCGATCTGGCACGACATCAGGCGGGCGGCGAGACCGCGCTCGAGGCGACATCATCCGGCGCCGTTCCCGGCGCTGGATCGATCGTCAGGGTGGATGGCACTGGGGTACAGACGCCCACCGGCCCGTCGGCGACCCCGGTCCGCACGGTCCACGTGTTCGCATCCGGCCAGACTGATTCGAGCACCAGGGTCTGATCCGAACCGACCATCGACTGAGGCACCGTGATCGTCCATCCGACCTGGCTACCACTACCGGTGGAGCCCGCTTCGAAGCGGAAGGAGGTCGAGGACGACGCCGAGTCCGTGTACCGGCCATCAGCGCATTGCATGCCATGAGCCGGATACGTGACATTGGCGCGGATCCCTCGGGCCGCCAGATCACGAACCAGATCATCTGGATCGGCCAGACGGTGAATGGTCACCGTCACATCCCCATGGCCATCGACGTCGACGGCATATGCCGGCGTGCCACCTCCGGGAGCCAGCAGCAAGGCCGTGGTGCCGACGCCGACGACCCCAGCCGCAGCCGCCCAGCGCAGGGGGCGGCTGCGCCGACGCCTGGGAGCGGCGACTGCGCCGCGATCGGTGACGACGGCGCGCAGTTCATGGAGCAAAGCGCTTTCAAAATGATCCAACGGGTGTTGGTCCGTTGTGGGAGTACTCATGAGTGGACCTCCAAGGCGGTCACGAGAGGATGGGTGGTGAGCTGGCGCCGAGCCCGGTGTAGCCGGACCCGCGCGGTACCCGGCTTCACCCCCAGCACCTGGGCCGCGTCAGCCACGGTCAGGCCGTCCAGCGCGATGAGCTCGATCAAGGCTCGGTCGGCTTCGGGCAGGGTCGAGAGTGCGCGATAGAGGGCACGGGCATCCTGGTGAGCGGCCAGGCGGTCTTCGACGGTGGCTAGGGAATCGGCGTCCAAGAGGGCCTGACCGCTAATCCGGTTCAGGAGGTTCACATTGCGCGCTCCCCGTCGGGCGTGCTCAGCAACGACATGGCGCGCAATGCCAAAGAGCCACCCGATCGGGCTGCCGCGCTCGGGGCGATATCGACCGGCGGCGGCGATGGCAGCAAGGAAGACATCGGCCGTGAGGTCAGCCGCATCATGCGGGGAGGCCGTGCGTCGCGCGATGAAGCGCTGCACCGCATCGAGGTGCTCACGGTAGAACGCCTCGAAGGCCTCCGGGTCGGAGCCGATTCGGCCGATCGGATGGTGTTCGCTCATGCCTGTACTTCGCCCCCCGGCCCACGATCGTTACACCGTCAGTGCGGACCAGGGTAGGCGCCACCAGAAGGGCTGCCCGTGTTGCCAGGTCCCACGCCTCCCACTTTTCCTCTGCTTGGTGACCACAACGGGCGACGGCATACGAACTTACGTATGCCGTCGCCCGTTGTGGTGTCTAAGCAGAAGAAAAGAGGGGCAAGGTGTGGATTCCGCTGGATCACAGACTCCGGTACTCTGAGTTCGACACAATCCAGCCTCACGGCATACGAAATCCGCACAAGGAGCACACACCGATGAGCAGCACCTGGCCGAACCACGACCCCGCCACCCGGCGGTGGCTGCCCGCAAGCTCGACCCCGATCGACCAGGACCGGGTGACCGCGCTGCTGGCCAAGGAGTGGGAGCGTTTCAACACCCAGACCCCCGCCAGCGGTGAGCACAATGCGCACGCGAGCAAGCACCTGCCCCTGGGCGTGACCAGCTCCTTCCAGCACTGGGACCCGTACCCCGTATCGATCGCCTCCGCGCGCGGCGCCTGGCTGACCGATGTCGACGGCCGCCGCCTGCTCGACCTCTCCATGGGTTTCGGCGCGATGCTCGTTGGTCACCTCAACCCCGTTGTGGTCGACCACGTGCAGCACGCGCTGGCCGAGGTCGGGACGCTCTTCGTCACCCCCTCGCCGGTCTCGACCGAGATGGCGGAGCGTTTCTGCGAGCGCTTCGGGCTGGACATGTTGCGCTTCACCCAGTCCGGCACCGAGTCGCTGATGTATGCCGTGCGCGCCGCCCGCGCGTACACCGAGCGCAAGGCGATCGTGAAGATCGAGGGTGGCTACCACGGTGGCTATGACGCCCTGCAGGTCTCGGTCAAGCCCGCCCTGGCCGACATTGGTCCGGCCGAGAACCCCACGCCCGATGTGCCCTTCGACGTTGAGGCCGGCACGGTCTACGTGACCCCCTACAACAACCTCGAGCACCTCAGCGGCATCCTGCGCGACCACGGCAAGGACATTGCCGCCGTCGTCATGGAGCCGGTCATCGAGAACCTCGCCATCGTCGTGCCGGACGAGGGCTACCTCGCCGGCGTGCGCGCCCTGTGCGACCAGCACGGCGTCCTGCTCATCTTCGATGAGGTCAAGACGGGCCTCACCGCGGGCTACGCCGGCGCCTCGCAGCGCCTCGGCGTTCAGCCCGACCTGGTCACCATGGCCAAGTCCATCGGCGGTGGCCTCCCGCTGGCCCTCTTCGGCGGCAAGCGCCACATCATGGAGGTCGTCGTGGACGGCCGGATGGCCCACTTCGGGACCTACAACGGCAACCCGCTCGTGATGGCCGCGGCCAAGGCCGTCGACGAGATCTGCACCCACGAGGCGATGGACAACGCCGAGGCGATCAACGTCCGCACGCTGGACGAGGTGGACAAGATCATCACCGAGTTCGAGCTCCCGGCGCACACGGTTGCCCTGGGCGTCAAGGGCTGCATCACCTGGTCCACCACGCCGGTTCGCAACTACCGCGACTACAAGGCGACCGACTTCCACGTGGCCGAGCTCTCGTGGCTGTGGGGCGTCAACCGCGGCATCCTGACCCCGCCCGGACTGGACGAGCAGTGGCTGGTCTCGCTGGCCCACCAGGACCACGAGATGGAGCAGTTGGTCGAGGACTTCCGCGAGTTGGCGACCGCCCTGCGCGGCTGACCTCTCACAGGTCGTAGTCGACGACCACCGGGGCGTGATCGCTGATGCGCGCGCCCCGGTGGTCTTCTTTATCCACCCACGCTGTGCGCGCCCGGCGAGCCAGCCCCGGAGTGGCCAGGTGATAGTCGATCCGCCAGCCGGTGTCCTTCTCGAAGGCCTGCCCGAGCCAACTCCACCAGGTGTACGGGCCATCGGCCTCGGGGTGGCGCGTGCGCACGACATCGACCAGGGTGCGCGGACCGATCACCCCATCGAGCCAGTCGCGCTCGGTCGGGAGAAAGCCGACATTGCGGACCTGGCGGCGCCAATTCGACACATCGGTCCCCCGGTGAGCGATGTTGAGATCCCCCATCACCAGGAATTCCCGACCGGCCGCGCGGGCCGTGCGCCTCGACTGATCCAGTTGACGGGCGAAGCCCGCCAGAAATCGGCGCTTGCGCTCGAAGGCCGCGCCTCCGTCGGGCGCCTCGCGCATCCGCCGGGGGTCTTGTAGCTCGGCCGGGAGCCCACCCTTGGGGATGTAGACCGAGGCCACCGTCAGCGGCGCGTCCGCCAGGTCAACCTCGATGAAGCGGCCCTCGTGGGCAAAGCCCCGCACATCGCGGGGAACGGCGGCTTCGCCCCCTTGCCAGGTCCGTACGGCCGCTGGCTCGGCGCGCGTGAGCACGGCCACGCCATTGCGGCCCCCCAGTGTCCCCGGATCGTAGGCCGCGGCATACCCGCCGAAGGCGTTGTCCGGCAACGCCTCTCGAGGACAACGCACCTCCTGCAGGGCAATGACATCGCAGTCACGTCGCTGCATCCAGTCCAGCAGCCCACGTCGGTGGGCGGCTCGTATGCCGTTGACGTTGACGGTGGCGATGCGCACCGCGGCAGGCTACCCGAGCCCGCGCTGCCCGCCCGCCGGGCCCGGGGCAGGGTGTCCGCATGGTGGGCGGGCGCTCCGGCCAGAAATAACGCATACTTATGGTTATCCCCATGCCATCTAATGTTTCAGGTGATGCGTGATGACCGCCGACACCACGGCCGTCGAACGCGTTCGCCCGTCACGGGACGGCCGCAGCAATGGCCAATGGGCTGTGGATGGCCGCGAGCCGTTGAACGCCAATGAGGTGTTCAAGGCCGCCGATGGGGGCCTGGAGGTCCGGGCGCGCATCGAGACGATCTACGCGCACGAGGGCTTCGACTCGATCCCCGATGACGACCTGCACGGGCGATTTCGCTGGTGGGGGCTTTACACCCAGCGCAAGCCGGGCATCGACGGTGGTCGCACGGCGTCCCTAGAACCCCATGAGCTCGAGGACCGCTACTTCATGCTCCGGGTGCGCATCGACGGTGGCGCCCTGACCCTTGAGCAACTCCGGGTGGTCGCGCAGATCTCCACCGAGTTCGGGCGCGACACCGCGGACATCAGCGACCGGCAGAACATCCAATACCACTGGATCCGCGTGGAGGACGTCCCCGAGATCTGGCGCCGGTTGGAGGCCGTGGGCCTGCAGACCACCGAGGCCTGCGGCGACACCCCCCGCGTGGTGCTGGGTTCGCCGCTGGCCGGGGTAGCCGCGGACGAGATCCTGGACCCGACCGAGATCATCGCGGAGATTCAGCGGCGATTCGTGGGCGATCCCGACCTGGCCAACCTGCCACGCAAGTTCAAGAGCGCCATCACCGGGCACCCCAGCCTCGATGTCGTCCACGAGATCAACGACTTCTCGCTGGTCGGCGTCATCCACCCCGAGCTGGGTGCGGGCTATGACCTCTGGGTGGGCGGCGGTTTGTCGACCGCCCCCAGGCTGGCGCAGCGGCTCGGCGTCTTCGTCACCCCCGAGCAGGCCGCCGACGTCTGGTATGCCGTGGTGCGACTCTTCCGGGACTACGGCTTCCGTCGGCTGCGCAACAAGGCCCGGCTGAAGTTCCTGCTCGCTGACTGGGGGCCGGTGCGCTTCCGCGAGGTAATGGAGAACGAGTACCTCGGCTACCGGCTCCCCGAGGGGCCGCCGCCTGCGCCGTCGACCTCGCCCGGCGACCACGTGGGCGTGCACCTCCAGAAGGACGGCCGCTACTACGTGGGGGCAGCGCCCACGGTGGGTCGCGTCAGCGGGCGGATTCTCGCCGGCCTGGCCGATGCCATGGAGCGCTCCGGTTCGCAGCGCCTGCGGCTGACCCCGCATCAGAAGCTCGTCGTCCTCGACGTAGCATCCGAGCAGGTGGAGGCCCTGGTCAGCGACCTGGCGGGGCTCGGGCTCTCGGCCGCCCCGTCGCCCTTCCGGCGCTCGACCATGGCCTGCACCGGCATCGAATACTGCAAGCTCGCCATCGTCGAGACCAAGGCCACCGCGGCGGCGACCATCGCCGAACTCGAGCAGCGGCTGGCCGACACCGCGCTACCGGCCCCCATCACGCTGCACGTCAACGGCTGCCCGAATAGTTGCGCCCGCATTCAGACCGCGGACATCGGCCTGAAGGGGCAGATCGTCACGGTCGATGGCGAGCAGGTGCCCGGGTTCCAGGTGCACCTCGGCGGAGGTCTCGCCTCCGCCGAGCGAGATGAAGCCGGCCTGGGTCGGACCGTCCGCGGCCTCAAGGTCACCGCGGCCGAGCTGCCCGATTACGTCGAACGCGTCGTGCGCAGGTTTGTCCGCGAGCGCTCGGGCGAGGAGTCCTTTGCCACCTGGGCACACCGCAGCGCCGAGGATGCCCTGCAATGACCAGGCGTAGCGATGCCGAGTTGCGCGAGCTCGCAGCCCAGGGCGCCCGCGACCTGGAGGGCGCCACGGCGACCGAGGCCATTGCCTGGGTCGCGCGGCACTTCCCCACCACCTTGGCGGTGACCTGCAGCATGGCCGATGGCACCCTGCCCAGCATGGTCGCCGAGGCCCTGCCCGGGGTGGACGTCCTCTTCATCGACACCGGGTATCACTTCACCGACACCCTGGTGACCCGGGATATGGCGGCCGCCGATCTCAACGTGAACCTCGTGACCGTCAAGCCGGTGCTCACGGTCGCTCAGCAGGATGCTGCCTACGGTGAGCGACTCTGGCAGCGGGACCCTTCGGCCTGCTGCCGGATGCGCAAGGTGGAGCCGCTGAGGGCGGCCTTGCGCGGATACGAGGCCTGGGTGACCGGGGTCCGCCGAGATGAGACCCCTTCGCGAGCCAGCACGCCGATGATCTCCTGGGACGAGAAGTTCGGCCTGGTCAAGGTCAACCCACTGGTGGACTGGAGCTTCGATGAGACCTTGGCCTATGCCTCCGCGCGCGGGCTACCGGTGAATCTGCTGCTCTCCGACGGATATCCCTCGATCGGCTGCCAGCCATGTACCCGTCGGGTGGCCGAGGGCGAGGACGCGCGGGCCGGCCGGTGGGCGGGCTTTGCCAAGACCGAGTGCGGGTTGCACGCGTGATCCCGGTAGCCCTCGACCTGCGCGACCGGCTGGTCGTGTCGGTCGGCGGCGGCTCGGTCGCTACCCGCCGGGTCTCGGCGTTCCTGGCCGAGGGCGCCATCGTCACCGTGATCGCGCCCGCACTGAGCGAAGAACTCGGGCTGTTCGCGGCCGAAGGCGCCATCACCTGGCTTCCCCGTGAGTATGCCGGTCCGAGCGACCTTGACGGCGCCTGGCTGGTGCACACCGCCACCGCCGACGACGCGGCCAATGCCGCCGTGCGTCAGGATGCCCAGGCCCTTCGGGTGTGGTGTGTCGATGCCACCTCGAGCACGCAGACCGCGGCCGCCGTCCTGGCTCGAGGGTCGGTGGATTTGCCCGACGGCGAGGTCACGGTCGCGGTGCACGCCTCGGGCGACCCACGGCAGGCGCGTCGCCTCTGCGACGGGGTGACTGCCGACCTCGCCGACGGCCGGCATTCGCTGCAGCGAGTGCGGACTCGTCGGGAAGGACACGCCGGCTGGGTGGCGCTGATCGGCGGTGGACCGGGCGATGACCGGCTGCTCACTCGCCGGGGCATGGAGCTCCTCTGCGCTGCGGACGTGGTCGTCATCGATCGGCTGGCGCCGCGCGCCATAGTCGAGCAGCTGCCGCTCAGCGTTCGGGTGGTCGACGTGGGCAAACGGCCGGGCCACCACGCCCTCCCCCAGGATCAGATCAACCAACTCCTCGTCGCTGAAGCCCAGGCCGGGTATGCCGTGGTGCGGCTTAAAGGTGGCGATCCGTATGTCTTGGGTCGTGGCGGCGAGGAGCGACTGGCGTGCGAGGCGGCCGGCATACGGGTTGAGGTCGTCCCGGGAGTGACCAGCGCGATCGCCGTCCCGGCCGCGGCCGGCATCCCGGTCACCCACCGAGGCGTGGCCAGAGCCTTTTCGGTGGTCTCCGCACACGAGGAGCTGCCGGCATTGCCGGTGCGCGGCGATCACACCCTGGTCCTGCTGATGGGCATCTCCACCCTGGCCCAGAATGTGACGGCGCTGATCGCGGCCGGCCACGATCTCGGCTGCCCCGTCGCCATCATCGAACGCGGGTGCACCCCGCAGCAGCGGGTCACCACCGGCACCCTGGGCACGATCGTGGAGATGGCGCACACCACCGGGGTCGGCAACCCCGCGGTCGTCGTCATCGGTGACGTGGTGCGCTTGAGTCCCGACTATCGCGGGGACTGATCGACCGTGCGATCCATCATGTTGGTCGCACACGGGACCAAGGATCCGGCGGGCCTGGCGGTGCTGGCCGAGGTGCGCGACGCCGTCGGCCTGCGACTGGGTGTGCCGGTGTCGCTGAGCTACGTCGATGTGGCCACGCCATTGCTCAGCGACGCCCTTGCGGCGCGGCCAGAGTCGCTGGTCGTGCCCCTGGTCGAGCCGCTGGTCGTGCCCCTGGTCGAGCCGCTGGTCGTGCCGCTGGTCGAGCCGCTGGTCGTGCCGCTCTTCATGGCCCGCGGCTTCCACGTCGAGGTCGATGTGCCGCGTGCCGCCTGCGAGGTTGGCGCGCCCGTCACGAACCACCTGGGCGCCCGAGCCGCGCTCGCACCGGCATTGCTCGCGCGGGTGCACGAGGTCACCCGGGCACCCGCCGGCATCGTCGTCCTGGGCGCCGGGTCAACCCGCGCGGCGGCGAGGGCGGAGATCCTGGACACGGCCCGCGCACTGGGCACCATGGCTGGCGGTGTCCCCACCTGGGTCGGCTTCCTCAGCGGTCCGGGACCCAGCGCTCGGGATGCCCTGAACGCGGCCGCCGAGCGTGGCGGGCCGGAGCCGACGACGCCGGTCGTGGCGGTTCCGGCGCTCTTGGCTCCGGGGCACTTTGCCCGGCGGGCCGAGGCCGCCGCGGCGCAGCATGGCATACCGATGGCCACTCCTTTGGGTGCTCACGAAAGGGTCATCGATCGCATCGTGGCGCTGGTCGAAGGCACCGCCGACTACCATCACCACGTGCGAGCGGTCGAGCAGTGTCCTGGGCATTCGGAGCCCTGATGCTTCGCCTTGGTACCCGCAGCAGCCTGCTGGCCAGGACCCAGTCCGCGACCATTGCTGCACTCATCGCCGAGCAGCTCGGTGAGCCCTGCGAGTTGGTTCCCATCCGCAGCGACGGAGACGACGTGAGTGTCCGCCTGGACGCTCCAGCTCGCCCGGGAATCTTCGTGGCCACCTTGCGCGAGGCCCTGCTGGCAGGCGCGGTGAATGTGGTCGTGCACTCGTTCAAGGACCTGCCCTCAGCGCCGGCACCCGGTCTGATGATCGCGGCTGTCCCGGCGCGCGGCGATGCCCGCGACGTCCTGTTCACCAGGACCGGGGCCACCCTGGAGGAGTTGCCCGCGGGAGCCCGGGTCGGCACGAGCAGTCCGCGTCGGACCGCCGCCCTCCTCCGGGCTCGACCCGACCTCACGGTGGTGCCCATCCGCGGCAATATCGACTCGCGCGCCGCCATGGTCGAGGACGGTCGCCTCGACGCTGTCGTGTTGGCCAAGGCCGGGCTTGATCGCATCGGTCGGGCCGTGCCGGCAGCGTCGATCCTCGGCCTCGATCGCATGGTTCCCGCACCCGCGCAAGGCGCCCTGGCGATCGAATGCCGCGAGGATGACCCCTTGGCGCGTCGACTGGCAGCCCTCGAGGACCCCGAAAGCCGCTGTGTGGTGACCGCGGAACGGGCCGTGCTGGTCAGCATCGAGGCTGCGTGCACAACAGCCGTGGGGGCCTATGCCACGTATGCCGATGGGCAGCTTGACCTGCGCGCCGATCTCTTTGGCCATCGCGGTGTCGACTACGTCGAGCGGTACGGCGCGATCGACCTCACCGGAGCGCACGACCTCGCCGGCGCGGCCGCCCTAGGAGACGCGGTGGCCCAAGCCCTGCTCGGCGGAGCCGCCCGATGAGCCACGAACTGCCGTCCACACCTGCACCGGCGATCCGCCCGCGGCGGCTTCGCTCGACCTTCGGAATCCGCCGCCTGGTCGCCGAGACGCGGCTGCATCCGGCCAATCTGGTGCAGCCCTACTTCGTGGCCGAGGGACTCACGCAGCCGCGAGAGCTCACCCTCATGCCGGGGGTCGTGCAGCACACCCGCGAGTCCTTGCAAGCCGCAGTGGCGGAGGCGGTCAGCCTCGGGGTCGGCGGGATCATGCTCTTCGCGGTGCCAGCGCACCGTGATGCGGTGGGCTCCAGCGCCGTGGATCCCGACGGCATCCTCGCCCGGAGCGTGCGCTGGGCCACCCAGGTCGCCTCCGGCACTCCGGTGATCGCCGACCTCTGCCTCGATGAGTTCACCGATCACGGGCACTGTGGAGTGCTGGACCAGCAGGGCCGAGTCGACAATGACGCCACCGTGGCGGTGTACGCCCAGATGGCGCGGGTTCTCGCCGACGCGGGCGCGGACATTCTCGGGGCCAGCGGCATGATGGATGGCCAAATCGGCGCGATCCGCGCTGCCTTGGACGCGTCCGGGCACACCGAGACGCTGCTGCTGGCGTATGCCGCCAAGTACGCCTCGGCCTTCTACGGCCCTTTCCGGGAGGCGGTCGACTCAGCGCTGGTCGGCGACCGACGGACGTATCAGCAGGATCCGGCCAATGGACGCGAGGCGCTGCGCGAAGTCCGCGAGGATCTCGCGCAGGGTGCCGACATCGTCATGGTCAAGCCCGCTCTGGCCTACCTGGATGTGGTTGCCGCGGTCGCCGCGATCGCCGAGGTGCCGACCGCGGCCTATGTGGTGTCGGGTGAGTTCGCGATGATCGAAGCGGCCGCGGCAGCAGGGGCCATCGATCGCCGCCGAGGGATTCTCGAGGCGCTGACCTCAGTCCGGCGCGCTGGGGCGTCCGTGATCGCGACCTACTGGGCAGTCGAAGTGGCCCGCTGGTTACGCGCGGAGAACTAGTACACGCGGAGAAACGTCCCACGCGCCTCAACTTTCCCGCCTGATGCCGGAACCTTTCGGTTGGGGTCCCTTCTAAGGGGCCCCAACCGAAAGGTTCCGGCATCAGGCGGGAATCGTGTGGCAGGTGAGGCGCGCAGAAGCCGCAGGCCCGAGCCGGATCGGGGCCCAGCCGCGTGCCCCAGCCGTATCAGGCCCGCCGCGGCACCTGAGCGGCCCTCAGCCCCTTGGCAAACAAGGGCCCGCAGCCACAATGGCTGCGGGCCCTTGGTCGTGGGCTGCGTAGATCAGCGCCGCAGATCCCAACGGTCGTTGTCCATGACCTTGGCCCACGCGGCCACGAAGTCGTGGACGAAAGACTCGGCCGCGTCGTCGGCGGCATACGCCTCGGCGATCGCGCGCAACTCGGAGTTGGACGCGAAGACCAGGTCAGCGCGGCTCCCGGTCCAGGACTGGCCCTGAGCTCCGGTGCCGGCGTAGTCGTCCGAGCCCTCGACCGCCCTCCACGTGGTGCCCAGGTCGAGCAGGTTGACGAAGTAGTCCGTGCTCAGCGTGCCCACCCGGTCGGTGAGGACGCCCGTGGGCGAACCGCCCGCATTGGCCCCCAGCACCCGAAGGCCACCGACCAGCACCGTCAGCTCCGGGGCCGTGACCCCGAGCAGGTTGGCCTTGTCGAGCAGCGCGTATTCCGCGGGCAGCGCGTTGTCGGTCCGGTCGTAGTTGCGGAAGCCGTCGGCCTTGGGCTCGAGGTAGCCGAAGGACTCCACATCGGTCTGCTCCTGGGTGGCATCGCCGCGGCCCAGCGTGAGCGGGACCTCGACCGTGACCCCGGCGGCCGCGGCAGCCTGCTCGACCCCGACGTTGCCGGCGATGACGACCAAGTCGGCGAAGGAGACGTTGAGACCAGCCTGGATTTGCTCGAGGACGGCGATCGTGTCCGCCAACTCGCTCGGGTCATTGGCCGCCCAGCTGCGCTGCGGCTCCAACCGGATCCGACCGCCATTGGCGCCGCCCCGCTTGTCCGAGGAGCGGTAGCTCGACGCCGCCGCCCAGGCCACCTTGACCAGCTGGCTCACGCTCAGACCGGAGGCCGCGATCGCAGCCTTGGCGGCCGCGACGTCCGCTGCGCTGGTGCCGAGCTCATTGGCGGGAATGGGGTCCTGCCAGAGCAACTCCTCGCTGGGGACCTCGGCACCGAAGTACCGGCTGACCGGACCCATGTCGCGGTGGGTCAACTTGAACCACGCGCGCGCAAAGGCATCGGCGAATTGGTCGGGGTTCTCCAGGAATCGCCGCGAGATCGCCTCATAGGCCGGGTCCATCCGCATCGCCATATCGGCCGTGGTCATCATGGGTGCGTGCCGAATGCTCGAGTCCGAGGCGTCCGGGACATCAGTGGCGCCGGCGCCATTGGCGGGCCGCCACTGCTGCGCACCGGCCGGGCTCTTGGTGAGCTCCCAGTCGTACTTGAAGAGGGTCTCGAAGTAGGAGTTGTCCCACTGGATCGGGGTCGGCGTCCACGCGCCCTCGATACCGGAGGTCGTCATGTCCGAGGCCTTGCCGGTGCCAAAGGACTGCTTCCAGCCCAGGCCGACCTGCTCCAGCGGTGCGGCCTCGGGCTCGACACCGACGTACTGGCCGGGGTCAGCCGCACCATGGCCCTTGCCGAAGGTGTGCCCGCCCGCGGTCAGTGCCACGGTCTCCTCGTCATCCATGGCCATCCGGGCGAAGGTCTCACGGATGTCGGCTCCGGAGGCAACCGGGTCGGGGTTGCCATTCGGCCCTTCGGGGTTGACGTAGATCAGACCCATCTGGACGGCGGCCAGCGGATTCTCCAGGTCACGCTCGCCGGTGTATCGGTTGTCGCCGAGCCACTCGCTCTCGCTGCCCCAGTACACATCGTCATCGGGCTCCCAAGCGTCGACGCGACCGCCGGCGAAGCCGAAGGTGTCAAAGCCCATGGACTCCAGGGCGACATTGCCGGTGAGGATCATCAGGTCGGCCCAGGACAGGGACTTGCCGTACTTCTTCTTGACCGGCCAGAGCAGGCGGCGAGCCTTGTCGAGGTTGCCATTGTCCGGCCACGAGTTCAGCGGGGCGAAGCGCTGCTGACCGGTACCCCCGCCACCGCGGCCATCCATGACGCGGTAGGTGCCGGCGGAGTGCCAGGCCATCCGAATCATCAGCGGGCCATAGTGGCCGTAGTCCGCGGGCCACCACTCCTGCGAGGTGGTGAGCACCGCCTCGATGTCCGCCTTGACCTCGGCCAGGTCCAGCGCGGCGAAGGCCTTGGGGTAGTCGAAGTCGGCGCCATAGGGGTTCTTCTCCGCGCCATTCTTGGCCAGGATCTTCAGGTTCAGGCGGTTCGGCCACCACTGTGCGTTCGCGTCCCCCTGGGTGGGCGGGGTCAGGCTGTGGGCCACGGGACAACCGCTGGCCTCCCCGGCAGCGTTCATCTCGCCAACCTCGGCGTCGTCATGAATGGACATGAGATTCCTTTCTTGGTGCTCGGTCTTGACATCAGTTCGAGTGGGGTGAATTCAGACAGGTGGGACACATCCCCCAATAGGTGACCTCGGCCTCGTCGATGGCGTAGCCGTGATTCTCGGAGGGGGTGAGACAGGGGGTGTAGGACACGGCGCAGTCGACGTCATCGACCCGGCCACAGCCCCGGCAGACGACGTGATGATGGTTATCGCCGACGCGCAATTCGTATCGAGCGACTGAGCCAGCAGGCTGGATCCGCCGCACCAGGCCCGCCTCAGCGAGGGCGGCCAGGCTGTCGTAGACGGCTTGATGGGAAATCGCGGGCTCACGCTCTCGCACAGCGGCCAAGACCGCGGCGGTCTGGGCGTGCGGGTGCTCGGCCAGCGAATCCAGCACGAGCAGTCGCGGCCGGGTCACCCGCATCCCCGCGTCACGCAGCATGCCGGTGAACTCGGGGGTCATAACCCCAGCCTTCTCCCTTTCTTTGAACTAGTCAAGATTAGGGCGAAGGGAATCCAGCCAGGCGGCATACGTGCGCTCGTCGATGCGGGCGGTGGGGGCCGGGAGCATGGCGCCCTCGCGGAAGGCTCGGCTGGGGAAGGGCACGCGGAGCACGTGGACCGCTTGGCGGCGAGCGCTCGCCAGCCGGCGAGCCATCTCGTCCGCACGAAGGCGTTCGGGGCCGGCGAGCTCGACTCTCGTGACGCCAGGCCCTGCCTCGACGGCATCGACCAGCGCCCGGGCTGCCGCATCCGGATGGACCGGCTGCAGCAGGGTGGGCGGGAGGAGCACTATCGAGCCGAGCCGGATCTGGGTCAGGAACTTCTCGGCCAAGGTGAACCACCCGGTCGTCGCGACCACGGTCACCGGCATACCTGAGGCGAGGTAGCGATCCTCCTGGGCGGCCTTGCCTGCGTAGTAGCCGATCGCCCGGCGGGCCTCCTGCCGAGTGACGCCCACGATGGACAGCAGCACGAGATGTCCCACACCCTGACGCTTGGCCGCACTGAGTACGTGCTCGGCACTGACCGGGAAGAAGGCCATGGCGGCTCGATGGGTCAAGGCATCACGGTTAAGGCAGTCCACGAGCGCATCGGCGCCGGCGAGGCAGCCATCCAGCCCCTCCCCGGTTACCGCGTCGACTCCCCTGGCCCGACTGGCCGACACCACCTCATGTCCGCGCTCGCGGAGCAACTCGGCAACCAGGGCGCCCATCTCCCCCGTGGCTCCCAGGACGACGACGCGCATGGTGAAACCTCGCTTAAAGACCGTAGGGATGCCGCGTCGGCGTCGGATCGCGGCGCACGCGACTGAGGTCAGGCAAGACCAGCTCGGTGACGCCCAGGACGATGCCGCCCAGCGTCAGGAAGAAGCCCCAACGAGGCCAGCCGGTGTCGATGAGCATCATGCCCACGAGCACACAGAGCGTCAGGGCGATCAGGGCTCGGGGCCACGGCGGAAGCCGCCAGGCACCTTTGGGCGACATGAAGACCGCCCAGACACCGGCGGCCGCCACGAAGGCCAGCACAGCGCCCACCCAGGACCATCGCGACATCCCCACAATGGCCAGACCCAGCCAGAGGGAGATCTCGATCAGGAGGGCGACCGCAGCCAGCAGCTGCATCCGGCTCACCTTCATGACCACTGGCCCACGTCGACTGTCATATGCCGACCCTAGTTCACCGGCTCGGATGGCACCTGAGAGGTTGCGGCCTGCTCAAGGTGCTCGGCGCGGCGCTTGGCCATCAGGCTGGTTGTCGTGACTACGGCGAGGATGCCGACGATGACGGCCAGCGAGAACAGGGTCGGCACCTCGGGAATCCAGGTCCAGATGCCGTGAGCCCAGTGCAGGACCAACTTGGCACCGATGAAGGCGAGAATCGCCGCCAGCCCGTAGCCCAGGTGGGCCAGCGCACCGAGGGCGCCCTCGAGCACGAAGTAGAGCGCCCGCAGCCCCAAGAGGGCAAAGGCATTGGTCGCGAAGACGAGGTAGGGGTCCCCGGTGATGCCATAGACGGCAGGCACCGAGTCGATCGCGAAGACCAGGTCGGTCGACAGGATCGCGACCACCACAAGCGCGAGCGGGGTAAGGGCGCGCCGACCCTGATGACGCGCGCTCATCCGCGTCCCCTCGTAGGCATCTGTGACCGGCCAGATCTTCCGGATCATCCGCACCGAACGCAGCGAGCCGATGTCCACGCTCTGATCGCCGTGCGAAAGCGCGTCACGGAATACCTTCACGGCCGTCAGCAGCAGGATCGCGCCGAAGAGGAGAAAGGCCCAAGAGAACCGGGCGATGAGTTCCGCGCCCAGATAGATGAAGATCCCACGCAGGACCAGCGCACCGGCCACGCCGATCAAGAGCACCCGTTGCTGAAGCTCCCGCGGCACGGCGAAGGCGGTGAGTAGCAACAAGAAGATGAACAGGTTGTCGACCGAGAGCGTCTTCTCGACCAGGTATCCGGTGTAGTACTCCACACCGGTTTGGCTTCCGTGTGCCTGCCAAACCCACACCCCGAAGGCCAGCGGGATGGCGACATAGAACGCCGACCAGGCCACGGCTTCGCGCATCGAGACCTCATGCGGGCGCCGAGTCACCAGGAAGTCCACCAGGAGCAGGACAGCAATGGCACCAATGGTGAGCCCCCACACCATGGGGGTTCCGATTGAGGGAAGGGACATGACACTCCTCAGAACGTATGGTCCTGAGGTCTCCTTCACCGCGCGGAGCGCGGCCCGGAACCGGGAGTGGCCTGGGCTACTCGTACTGACCGGAACCGAATTGGGAAGTACTCCCCTCGTGGCTGACGAGGCTAGCCGAAGCGCCTAGAGTTTTGCAACATCAATGTGCGTTAATCCTGGGCAGGCGAGGGCCGACAGGCCTTTCAGGCTCGCCTCGCGTCAGGCCTGTGCCGTCGCGAATGGCCCGGTGACGACTTCGTGCCCCGCGGCCGCCCACATGGACGTGCCACCGCTCACCGAGTAGGCCTCGATACCGGAGCGACGCAGGAAGTCGGTGGCCTGCAGGCTGCGGTTGCCGCTCTGGCAGATCACATGCACGGGCAGGCCTTCGCGCAGCTCGTCCACATGCTCGGTCAGTCGGCTCAGGGACATCAGCTCGGCCGAGGGCACATGCCCGGCGCGGTATTCCATGGGCTCGCGAACATCGATCACCCGCACGCTGCCGTCAGCCAAACCGGCCGCCAGGTCAGCGACCGAGACCTCACGGGGCTTGTCGAGCAGCGCCCGCTGGGCCGCGACCTGCGCATGGATCTCCGTCATGTCGAGCGCCTTGACGGCGTCGATGACCTGCTCGAGTGAGGACGCCGGCAAGGCTCCCGGCTGCGAGAACACCAGCACGCCCTCGCGGAAGGCCATCAGCGTCGGGATGGAGGTGATCTGGGCGGCCGAGGCGATCCCGCGCTCAGCCTCGGTGTCGACCTTGCCGAAGACCACATCCGGGTGCTTCTCAGAGGCCGCCTCGAAGACCGGTGCGAACTGCCGGCAGGGTCCGCACCACTCCGCCCAAAAGTCCACGAGCAGAATGTCACTGGTCGTGACGACCTGCTCGAAATCGGTGTCGGTCAGAGTGGTGGTGGCCATGATGCTCCTTGAGGGAAGAACGGGTCTTGCCTAGTCTAGCAAATACCCCCTGGGGTATATTCCATGGTCGCCGGCGACACCGCGGGCGGCATAATGAACCCTCCACACGCCGAGCCACCGCCAAGGAGCCCCCGACATGAGCGACACCCTCGAGGTCTTCTGGCGCCCGGGGTGCCCGTTCTGCACTGGCCTGCGCCTGGACCTCAAGGTCCGCGGGATCTCGGCACAGTGGCGCAACATCTGGGAGGACCCGGAGGCGGCCGCGATCGTGCGGGCAGCGAATGGCGGCAATGAAACCGTGCCCACCGTGCGCCTCGGCGAAGTGACCCTGACCAACCCCAGCGGACGTGAGGTCGCCCGACTCTTGGGCAACTAGGCCAGCTGGCCGGAATCCCAGCCGGCGGCATGCAGCCGCGCCACCGCATGAAGAATCAGATCCAGCGCGAAACCAAACTCCGCATCCTCATCGCACCCGACTGCCCCCGGGCGTCGCTGCGAGGCGTCCTGGGCGATGGTCAGAATGCTGGGAAGTTCGGCGGGATCCACTGGCGGCGCGGTCGAGCGACCGGGAACGCCCCCCGGGCCCGGATTGAACAACTCCGGACTGAATCCCCAGATCCTGTTACCCAGCGCGTGCATGGCGTGATGCGTCAGGTCGGCACTTAGCCCCCCGTCCAGGAAGCAGGCTGTCACCGCTTCCATATGCCGCAGCACCGCCGGCGTGCGCCGGGCACGGGTCTCGATCGCCCGCCGCAGCCACGGATGGGCGGCGAGGCCGGCGCGGGCGGCCAGGGCCAGCCCTGCGACCCGCTGGGGCCAGGTCGTCTCGGGATCCACGGAAAGTCCCGACCAGCCCTCGATGACCCGGTCGACCATGGCGTCAAGCAGGTCCTCCTTGTCCGCAAGGTGCTTGTAGATCGCCATGGGGACCACGTCCAGCTCCTGCGCCAGGCGGCGCATGCTGACCGCGTCCAACCCCTCGCGATCGGCCAAGTCGACGGCCGCAGCGGTCACGGCAGCCCGCGTGAGGGTCTTGCGTGGTGCCCGGTTGGACATGGCCGTCCTTTGCTCGACTTGACGTTGTGTACACCGTACACCTACAGTCGAGCGCGAACGAGGTGTACGCCGTATACCTCTCCGATTCCAGGAGCCACTGATGTCTTCACCCCAGCGCACCGCCCGCATCGCCGGCGTGCTCTACTTCGTCACTCATGTCACCTCTGTGGCCGCGGCGCTGCTCTATGGCGGCTCCGCCAAGGATCCGCTGGCTCCATTGGGGAGCCGACAGGCCGTGCTCACGGGGGCAGCCCTAGAGGTGATCCTGGCGGTGGCCGTTGTCGGGACCGGGGTCGCGCTCTATCCGCTGGTGCGCCGCTTCTCCGCCACCACCGCCACGGGCTACCTCGCGCTGCGCACGTTGGAGGCCTCGGTCATTCTCATGGGCGTCGTGGTCCTGCTGCCCGCGGTCGCACGACCCGGGATCGCTGGCGACCCCGGACTGAGCACCCAGAGCGTTGACGCCCTCCGCCTGGTCCATGACTGGACCTTCCTGGTCGGCCCCGGGTTGGTGGTGCCCTTCCACACCGCGCTGCTGGCCGCTCTCCTGTGGCGCACGCGTCAGGTCCCCCGGATCGTTGCCGGCTTGGGCTTGGTGGGCGGGCCGCTCGTGGGTGCCATGAACCTTGCGGTGATGTTCGGGGTGTCCACGGTGATTCCGATCCTCGTCATCCCGGTCTTCGCCTGGGAGATCGGCCTGGCCGGGTACCTGATCCTGCGCGGATTCGCGGTTGACCGCAGCGCCCCTCAGGTCGGGTAGTACCGCAGCCAGATATAGGGCACGCAGATCGCGATGGTCACTGCGGTGACGATGAGGCCGTACTTGGTGAAGGTCCAGAAGCTGATCGGGTGACCATTGCGTTTCGCGATGCCGGTCACCACCACGTTGGCGCTGGCGCCGATCGCGGTGGCATTCCCACCCAGATCGGAACCGAGTGCCAAGGACCACCACAAGGCCAACTTCTCCGGCGGCAGCCCCTGCGCTGGGCCAACGAGATCCAAGACCAACGGCGACATGGTCGCGACATACGGGATGTTGTCCACGATTCCGGACAGCACGGCGGACCCCACGAGGACCGCCTGTGAGGCCAGCAGCCAGTTGCCATCGATGCTGCGCGCCAGGCTGCCCGCGAGTTCGCCGATGACTCCCTGGTGAACCAGGCTGCCGACCATGATGAAGAGCCCCGCGAAGAAGAGCAGCGTCTCCCACTCCACATCGGCGAGATAGGCCTTGCTGTCTAAGCCCGAGATGAGGATCGCGGCGCCCGCACCGAGCAGCGCGATGACCGACGGCTCGATATGGGTCAGTGAATGCGTCACGAATCCGGTGAGGACCAGCGCGAGCACCACCAGGGTCCGCCGCAGCAGGCGCGCGTCCGCGATGGTCTCGCGCGGGGTGAGCGCCATCAGGGCCGCCGCCCGTTGCTCGTCGAATCGCAGATGCCTGCCCCAGAGCAGCCACGACAAGCCGATGAAGACCACCAGCAGCACGACGACGATGGGCGCGAGGTGGACCAGGAAATCGTTGAAGGACAGACCTGCTCGACTCGCGATGATGATATTCGGCGGGTCTCCAATGAGCGTTGCGGTGCCGCCGATATTGCTCGCCATGACTTCGGAAAGCAGGAAGGGCACCGGATCCAGGGCAAGTCGATCGCATAGCAAGAGCGTGACCGGAGCGATCAGCAGGACCGTGGTGACATTGTCGAGAAGGGCGGAGGCGATGGCCGTGATCATCGAGAGGGTGACCATCATCCGGAAGGGCCGGCCACGCGCCAGCTGTGCCGACCAGATGGCCAGGTACTCGAATACCCCTGTGTGACTGAGGATTCCGACCAGGATCATCATCCCGAAGAGCAGGAAGATGACATTCCAATCGATCCCCGTGCCTTCGGAGAAGAACATCTGGTGGCCACGAACGGCGCCAATGACCACCATCAGAGCAGCGCCGGTAAGCGCCGCCACGCTCCGATTGACCTTCTCGGTGGCAATGACGACATAGGCCCCGACGAAGACCGCCACCGCCAGGACGGCCGTCACACTCATGGCAGGTCCCGGCGCTCTGGCGGCTCCCCTGCCAGCGTGGCGATAGCGGCGAGCAGGCGCGGCAGCAGGACCACGCCGTGATAGCGGCCCTGACGATCGACCACTGCGATGATCGGCAAATGGCCAGCGTCCATCGCGGATGCCAACTCGATCAGGGTGTCTTCCGGGAGCACCGAGGGCAGTGCAGCGGCGGTTACGCGCTTGGCATCGAGGAGTTGCCCGAGGGTGACCTGGCCGAGCCGATGACACAAGTGATCGGCATCGGCCTCGTCGAAGGCGTGTGCCAGCGCAGGGTCGTCCCGGACATATTGCGGCAGGACCACTCCCAGCAACTGGCTGCCCGGGATGACGGCCTGCGCTGCCCCAGCCGCATCGGCCACCACCAGTCCCGGGAGGCGGAATTCGGCGATCAGCCGCGCTGCTTCCGCGCCCGTGGTGCCACGGGTCACCGTGGGGATGTCGTCCACCAGGTCGGCGGCCTGCATAACTCCACTGTGCCTGAGCGGTTTCGAGGAAGCCATAGGTCGGCACCAAGGACGTCGCTAAGGTGCAGCCTATGACCCCAGCCGCACCCGCCCCTGAGCACCTGACTCCCACTCGATCGGCCAGTGCGGCATATGCCGCCACGGCGATCCTGGCCGGGGTCGGATTCGTCTTCGTCGGCTTCCTGACCGCCATCGGCGCCTACGACGAAGTGCCGCCGGTCGGGCATGTCTATGGCGCCCACGTCGAGGGCTTCGCTGGCGTCATCTCACGTTTGGCGGATCACGTCAGCTACTTCACCGAGTGGTCGAATGCCGTGGTGGCCATCGCTTTTGGCATCGCGGCGTGGCGGCCCCATCCGCTGACCCGGGTCAAGCGCGTGCTGCTGGGCTCCGCCCTGGTGATGATCACCGTGACCGCGATCGTTTATCAGGTGCTGCTCGCACCGACCGCGCATGTGACGGGCTGGTCAGTGCTGACTAATCCGTGGCAGCACATCGTGGTGCCGGTCATGGTGGTGGTCGTCTACCTGGTCTGGGGCCCGCGTGGCTGGCTTCGACGCGACGTCATCCTGCCGATCCTGATCATCCCGGTGGCCTGGCTGATCTGGGTGCTGACCCGGGGCGCCATCGTGGGGGCCTACCCGTACGGCTTCCTGGACGCCAGCACGCACGGCTGGCCAGCCGTGCTCACCACGGTGGCGATGATCCTGGCCTTCGGGGTCGCCTTGGCGCTCGGTTTCTGGGGTTTGGACATCGCCATCCGAGGACAGCAGCGGCGCCGGTTGGCCCGCTAAGCCCGACCGTCCGCCGGGCCCACGGCCGGTGGGTCAGAGCGGCGGGTGCTCGCCCTTGATGACGAAGTAGGACCCACGGATCGTGCCCGCGAGCTTGGAGCGCTGACGCGCGAACTTGAAGGCGCCCAACTCCTCGGGGACCTCCATCCCGTCGCTCAACTTGAAGCCGACGGCCCGCTTACCACCCTCCGCTCGGGTGTACAGCACGTTGATGGCCAGCCCGGATTCATAGAAGACATGAACCCAGTGGATGCCATCGACCTCCGCGACACTGGCCTGGAGGGCAGGTGCGGCGATGACGATCCCGCGCTCCGCGTCCAGGATCTCGGCCACCCAGTTGACGATCGCGCGAGCGTCATCGGCCGAGTCGACGCGGAAGTCGTGGTCGTACGTGTTCTTGAAGTAGCGCGCCTCATTGGCCCGCAGCCCGGCCAGCGCGTCCGCGACCGGTGAACTCTCCAGGCCCTCGGTGGACACCTGCGTGAAACTGACCAACTCGCTCATGGCCCCTCCTGGTGTGTGGTGTGACCGCTGTACGAGCCTCTCACACGGGTTAATCGCAACCTCGACGCACATATCCGTCGAGGGAACGCGCAGCCGTCGTGCCGGAGCGGCCCGCCTAGCCCAACGCCGCCGCGAGGCGCCGCTCGATGCCGTCAAGCACGAGATCCAGTCCCGGCTCGAACTCACGCTCGAAGGAGTAGCCGGGCGTCATGATGACCTCCTGCGCGAACCATCCCATGTTCGGATAGGGCGAGAGCAGGTCGCTGAACGGCTCAGAAGTGATCATCTGAACTGCCTCTTGGCCAGACTCGAAGGGGAGCGAGGTCTCTTGGAGGACGAAGCCGTAGACAAAGGCGTCAATCGCGGCATACGCGAAGGCCACCTCTGCGGGCGGGAAGCCGGCCGCTCGCAGGCCGGCGATATTGGCGTCGTGATAGGCCAGGTTGGCCGGACCGGGAGCCCGGCGCGACTCCATGAGCGGCAACGCCCAGGGATGAACCCGCAGAACGGCGCGCAGCGAGACCGAGCGGCGGCGCATGCCCGCGCGCCAATCGCCATCGGCCGCCGGCAGCTCCACCTCGGCAAAGACCGAGTCCACCATGGCGTCCAGGAGGACTGCCTTGTCCGCGAGATGGTGGTAGAGCGACATCGCTTCCACCCCCAGGTGACGCGCCAAGCCACGCATGCTGAGGTGGTCGATGCCCTGCTCATCGGCCAGCGAGATGGCAGCCGCGATGACGCCCTCGCGGGTGAGCTTGCGGGGCGGCATACGGGCTCCTCTGCGGCTGGCTTGCTTGCCTTACGGTGTAATGTTACGGTAGCAAACCTTACGCCGTATGGATTGAAGGAGCCTTCTCATGTCACTGCCCACGACGATGCGCGCCGCGACCCGGCGCGAGTATGGCGGGCCCGAGGTCATTGCGATGGAGACCCTCCCGGTGCCCGCCCCGGCGGCCGGTGAACTGCTGATCCGCGTGCACGCGGCCGGGCTGGACCGAGCAAGCCTGCATCTGCTCGAGGGCGACCCCTGGCTAGCCCGGCTCGCGCTCGGGGTGCGCACGCCCAAACGCGTCATCCTCGGCCAGCAGGTGGCCGGCGAGGTCGTGGCGATCGCCCCCGAAGTAGCCGGGTATGCCGTGGGCGATCGGGTGCACGGCGTGGCCACGAGCGGGGCCTTTGCCGAGTACGCGCTGGCGAAGCCGGACGCGCTGGCCCATACCCCCCAGGACGTCCGGGTGCACGATGCCGCCACGCTCGGGGTTTCCGGGATGACCGCGCTCGGCGCCGTGCTGGACAAGGGCAAGGTGCAGTCCGGAGAACGTGTCCTCATCCTGGGCGGCTCCGGCGCTGTCGGCACCAGTGCCGTCCAGTTGGCGGCGCACGCCGGCGCCGAGGTCACGGCGGTCTGCAGCGCGAGCAAGCTGGACCTGGTGACCGGCCTTGGCGCCCACGCGGCGTACGACTACCGCACCAGTGAACTGTCCGCCATGGGTGGTCCCTTCGACCTCATCGTGGACATCGCCGGCAACCGGAAGCTTCGGGCGCTGCGATCGGCGCTCACCCCCACCGGACGATTGGTCATCATCGGCGGCGAATCGGGCGGGCACTTCCTGGGCGGGATTCAGCGCAACCTGTGGGCCTCGCTCGCCAACGGATTCACCCGCCAAGAGCTCGGTTGGATGTTCTCGGAGACCACCTCGCAGGGGTGCGCGCGCCTGGCCGAGCTGGTCGCTGAGGGTGGCTTGCGACCGGCCATCGACCGCGTCGCGGGTCTCGATGACCTGGCCGCCGCGCTGATGGACATGCGCCGAGGCGCACTGCGCGGTCAGGTCGTCATCGAACCCTGAGCCCGCAGCTCGCAGCCCAGAGCTTCCTCAGCGCTGCGCAGGGATCAGCTCGCGCAACCCCGGAAGGACCTGCTCGGCCAGCGTTCGCAAGAAGCGCTCCTGGTCGTGCCCGGGCCCATGGAGCACGAGGTGGTTGAAGCCAAGGTCGGTGTACACCGCCAATGCCTCCACCACCGCCTCGGGCGACGAGGTCACCACCCAACGTTTGGCCACCTGGTCGATCGGAAGCTCGTCGGCGGCCCGCTCCATCTCGGCCGGGCTGTGGATGGAGTGCTTCTGCTCAGCGCTCAGAGACAAGGGCGCCCAGAAACGCGTGTTCTCCAACGCCTGCTCCGGGTCCGGGTCCCAGGACACCTTGATCTCGATCATCCGATCGATCGCGCTGCGCGCCCGCCCCGCCGCATCCAGTCCCTCGTCGACGGCTGGAACGAGCTGGTCGGCATACAACTCGCGCCCCTTGCCCGAGGTGCAAATGAAACCATCGGCCACCCGACCGGCATAGCGCGCCACCATCGGCCCGCCGGCCGCGACATAGACGGGTACGGGCACCTCGGGCCGGTCATAAATCGCGGCATCCTCGGTCCGGTAGTACTCGCCGTCAAAACTCACGCGATCCTGCGTCCAGAGCTCGCGCATGAGCCGGACGGCCTCACGCAGGCGCCCGAAGCGTTCCTTGAACTCGGGCCACTCCCCTGCCGAGATCGACCCCACGGCAATCTCGTTGAGCGCCTCCCCGCTGCCCACGCCGAGCATCACCCGACCAGGCGCCAGGCAGGCCATGGTGGCGAAGGTCTGCGCCATCACCGCCGGGTTGTACCGGAAGGTCGGCGTCAACACCGAGGTGCCCACGAGCACGCGCTCCGTGCGGGCCAGGACCCACGGCATCCAGGCCAGCGCATTCGGCGCATGCCCACCCGTCAGCCGCCACGGTTGAAAGTGGTCCGAGACCGTCACCGAGTCCAGCCCCACCTCCTCTGCGAGGACGGCATAGGCCGCCAACTCCGAGGGAGCGAACTGCTCCGCCGACGCTTTGTACCCGATTCTCAACATGACCTCACCTCATCAGTGAGTATGCCGGGTGCTCCCGTCAGTCGGCCGATAGCGGGGTCACTCGGGCCAGCTCTGCGGTGGTGCGATTGCCCAAGCCCAGCGCCCTGGCCCGCTCGAGGTCGGCCACGGTGTCGACATCCAATCGGACCCGCTCGGGGGCGCCGGTCAAGGGTCGTAGTCCCAGCTCACGGTGCCTGGCTGCAGAGTCGGGTCCATAGCGGGTGACGACCTCAGCCCTGGGCGCAGCCAGCACCATCGTGGTCCCGGCGCCGGTGCGGTCCGGGACGAAGGCGGCATCGTGGCCTCCCCACTGAGCCAGGAGCGCGCAGACATCGTGAGCTCGCAGCGCAGGCAGATCGCCGGGCGCCACCATCACCCCGAGATCCCGGTGTCCTCGGGTCACGCTCGCGACCGCGGCCTGGACGGCCTGGTCGAGATCCCGGGCCTCGTCGTGGATCACCTCCGCGCCCAACTCCCTAGCCAGGGCCGCGACTCGGGGATCAGCGGTCACCGTGGTCACGGAGCGGACTGCAGCACAGGCCGAGATTGCCGCAATGGTGTCCCCGGCAAAGGCGAGCGCCAGACGTCGCCGCTGCTTGGCCGGCAAGTGGAGACGAGACTTGGCGCGATCCAGTGGTTTGATCGGGATGATCGCCACCACGGTCGGGCAACTCTGGGCGCACGCAGGTGTCACCGGCGAGTTCACCGGCTCCAGGTCAACGCGTTGGCAGCCACCCGCGATGGTAAACACATGCCGTGGGCCGACTATGCATCGGTCCGTGGACGCGGTGCCGGTCAGGCCGCGGATTCGCCATGCATCAGCCGGACGATCTGCTTGCTCGCCTCGTCGTACTGATGGGTGCCATTGGCGACCTCACCAGTGATGCGGTAGTGGTGCATCACCACGATGCGATCAGCCAAGGTCACCATTTCGGGCAGGTCGGAGGTGATGAGGAGGATCGCCATGCCACGCTCAGCCAGCTCGACAATGAGGCTGTGGAATGCCGCCTTGGTCCGCACATCGATGCCCACCGTCGGCTCATCGATGACCAGCACTGTGCAATCGGCGGCCAGCCACTTGGCCAGGCTGATCTTCTGCTGGTTGCCACCAGAGAGTTGACCTGCCAACTGTTGGGGACCGGAGATCCGAATTCCCAGGCGGTCGACATACTCGTCAAGCACCTCGACCTCTGAGCGATCCCGGATCACACCCCACCTGGCGAGCTTCTTCCAGATGGTCACGGCGACATTGCGACTCACCGTTTGCTCGAGGAAGACACCCTCCTCCTTGCGGTTCTCGGTGACATAGCCAATGCCATACCTGTGCAGAGCGTCGCCCACAGAACTGATCTTGACCTGGGTGCCGCTAACCTTGAGGGTTCCCGCCGTGATCGCGTCGAGCCCGAGGATGGCCCGCGCGAGTTCGCTGCGTCCGGCACCGACCAAGCCATAGAGGCCGACGATCTCGCCGGGCCGAACGGCGAGGGAGATATCCCGATGGCCGCCGGCAGTGGCGATCCCGGCCAGCTCAAGCGCTGGCGTCGCGGAAGGGTCTACGGGTGGCCGCATGTTCTCCGGGGACAACTCGGCGAACTCGCGACCCACCATAAGGTCCACCACGGCACTTCGATCGAGCTCGCTCAGCGGGCGGCCCTCACAGACGCTGCGGCCATCGCGGAGCACGGTCACCGTGTCCGAGACCGCGAAGACCTCCTCGAGTTTGTGACTCACGAGCACGATCGAGCAGCCCTGCTGTTTGAGCATGGCCACGACTCGGTAGAGCCGGTCGGCCTCCTCGGGGGTGAGGGTGGAGGTCGGCTCATCAAGGAGCACGATGCGGCTCTTGGTGGCCAGGGCCTTGGCAATCTCCACGAGCTGCATGTGGGCCACCGACAACTGGGCGACCGGAGTGTCGAGATCGAGGTCGACATCCAGTTGGGCCAGACAGTCCGCCGCGAGCTGTCGCATGGCCGCACGATCCACGAGCCCACGGCGATGCGGGAGCTCTTGCAGGGCGATGTTCTCGGCGACCGAGAATGCCGGCACGAGGTTGCGCTCCTGATGGACCACGCCGATCCCGGCAGCGGCCGCGTCCTGGGGGCTGGTGATGCTGACGGCATGCCAGTCATCGCTGCCGTCGGAGACGACCTCAATCGTCCCGGTGTCCGCCGGGTGAACCCCGGTGAGGATCTTGATCAGGGTGCTTTTGCCGGCTCCATTCTCACCGAGCAGGGCATGCACAGAGCCGGGCTCAAGGGCGAGCGCAACGCCGTCGAGGGCCCGCACACCGGGAAAGGTCTTGACCAGGCCGGTCGCCCGCAACCTCATGATGTTTCCTTTCCCTGGCGAGACTGGCTGACCAGCACTGCACCGAGCACCACGGCACCCACCACAAGATCGACCCACCGCGGGTTGATGTTGTACTGCGCTTGGGCGACGTAGACCAGACGGACCAGGTATGCCGCCAGACAGGTACCGAGCACGCTGACCGCACCGCCGACCAGCGCCACGCCACCGATGATCGGCGCCGCGAAGCTGGGCAGTAGGAGGTCATCGCCAATGCTGGTGTTGACCGATCCGGACAGCATGAGGACGAGCACGCCAGCCACGCCGGCCAACAGGCCGGAGACGGTGTGGGCCACCACGATGCTCTTGTCATTGGAGATGCCGGTCAGCCGGGCCGCCACAGGGTTGCCGCCGCTGGCGAGCAGGTGTCGACCCGATAGCGTGCGACGGAAGTAGAACGCGACCGCCACCGCCACCAGCACGGCGGCGATGAACACGACGGGCAGGCCGGCCACAGACGAGCCGCCGAAGTCCACCAGTCCGTCGGAGTATCCCTGGTAGGTGCCGGTCCCATTCACGCCGTAGCGAAGGCCCGCGATCACAGTCATCGTGGCCAGCGTGACAATGAAGCCGTTGATCCGCGTGGCCACGACCAGCAGGCCATTGATCAACCCGGCCACGACCCCGACGGCGACCGCCGCAGGAACGGCGAGCCAGGGAGTGACCCCGCCGTCCACCATGAGCGCGGCCGAGATGATCGCGGACAGGCCGGTCAGCACCCCGACGGACAGATTCATCTGCCCGACCGCCAACACGACCATCTGGGCAAGGCCGATAACGATGGGCACTGCGAGGAACTGGAGGACTGCGCGCGTGGTCGCGGGCTGAAGCAGGTTGCCACCGGTGGTGATGGTGAGCGCGATCGTGCTCGCAACGGCGAGCCCCACGAGGATCAGGTCGGTGCCTTGGATGGGGAAGCGTCGCTTGCGGCGAACTGCGGTGACGGCCCCGGCCGCCTCGGGCAGGCTCGTCATCGCCGTACTCCTCGTCGCTCAGCAAGTAGGTGACGGACTCGGTCAAGGGAGAGCGCCGCCAAGAGCACGACACCGATGAAGATCTGCAGCTGGCTGAGTTCAAACTGCAGGAGGTTCAGGCCCTTCTGAATGACCGAGGTCAACGTCGCGCCAAGCACCGTGCCGATGACACTGACCGCGCCACCGGCCAGCAGCGTGCCGCCGAGCACGGGGGCCAGGAATGAGGGCAGCAAGAACTGATTGCCGATGGTCGCCGAGAACGCGCCATTGTTCATCGCCAACAGGAAGCCAGCGAGCGCGGCCAGCACACCGGAGAGGGTGTGTGCCTGAATGATCCGCCGCTCGACGCGAATGCCGGAGAGTCGGGCAGCCCGAATGTTGGAGCCGGTCATCAGGATCTCCCGTCCGGCAAGAGTCACGCGGAAGAGAACGCCGACGACCACGACCGCGACCAGGGCGAAGGGCACGATCAGTGGCACCGGAGGCCCACAGACGTTGCCGATGCAATAGTCGTAGAAGGTATCGGAGCGCAGTTCCTCCATCCCGGCCGGGCGGACGCCGAAGGCGACGCCGTCGCTGAACCCGCTGTACAGCAGCGAGACCAAGCCGAGGAGGGCAAAGTCGAGCGCTAGCGTGACCACGAAGGAGTTGACCCCGGTGGCCGTGATGATCAGCCCAGCAATGGCACCGACTCCGGCGCCGACGATCAATCCCACCGCGAGACCCGCCAGCAGGGGCACATCGAAGCGGTCGTACACGAACCCGGACGCGAAGGCCGAGAGCGCAGCCATCCGTCCCAAGGCCAGGTTCATATGGCCAAGGGAGAGCACCGCCATCTGTGCCAGCCCGACCACGATGAAGACCGCGAGATCTGCCTGGAGCGGCACCAGCGTCAGATTGACGTTGAGGAAGGACGGGCGAATCGCACTGAATAGCACGAAGAGGCCGACGATCAGAGCCGCCAGACCGACCCGAGGGTTAGCCCACCAGGGCAGTCCGCGGGCGGCAACTGAGTCGGCCGAGATCGGCGTGGCCGGCGTAGCCGAGATGGTGTCGGCCATGTCAGGCGACCCGATGGTTGTCGAGTGCGGAGAAATCCCAGTCGATGCCTAGGCCAGGCACAGTGGGTGCCTGGGCCACACCATCGCTGACGGTCAGGCGGGAGCGGGTCACTGCGGTCAACTGCGGGATGTACTCCACGTAGCGACCATTAGAGACTGCCGCTGAAAGGCTTACGTGCAACTCCATGAGGAAGTGTGGGCACATGTCCACGTTGTTCGCCTCGGCCAGGTGGGCAATCTTCAGCCACGGGGTGATGCCGCCAACTCGTGCAACATCGGCTTGGACAATGCCCGCCGCCCCACGAGCCAGGTATTCGGCGAACTGGCCGGTCGAGTACATCGACTCGCCGACCGCGATCGCCACCGAGGTGTGGCGGGCGAGGCGTTCGTGGCCGGCGACGTCATCGGCTGGCAGAGGTTCCTCCAGCCACAGCGCGCCGGCCCGCTCGAGTGCGTCAACCCGGCGCAAGGCTTCGACCAGGGTGAAGGCCTGGTTGGCGTCCACCATCAGGTCGCGGTGCGGACCGATCGCGTCCCGCACGGCAGCGAGACGCTCGGCATCTTCCGCGGGGGAAGGCTTGCCGATCTTGACTTTGACACCCTTGGCGCCACCGGCGACTGCTGCCTTGGTTCCTTCGACCAACTCGTCGATCGGCAGATGGAGCCAGCCCACCTCAGTGTCATAGACCGGAACCTCGGTGCGCGCGCCACCAGCCAGCACGCTGAGCGGCAACCCGGCTACGAGGCAGCGCCGGTCCCAGAGGGCGGTGTCCACCGCGGCCAGGGCGAGGGAGGTGATCGCCCCGACCGCGGTGGCGCGGGTGGCGTCGGACAAATGACGCCACACCGCCTCCACACGCTCTGCGTCGAGCCCCACGAGCTGAGGGAGGAGGTAGTCGTTCAACATGGCCAGGACGGCAGTGCCGCCGGTCCCGATGGTGTACGAGTAACCCAAGCCGGTAGCCCCGTCATCGGTCCGCACCTCGACGAAGATCGTCTCCTGCTTCAGGAAGGACTGCTTCGCGTCAGTGCGGACCGTCTCGACGGGGATGTCGACGAGGAAAGCGCGAGCAGTCGTGACCCTCGCGGTCACCCCGCGCACTTCAGGTACGTGGAGTCAAAGGCCGTCTTGAGCTCTGTGGTCTTCGCCTTGCGCTCGTCGTTGTAGGTGTCGACATTCGCCTTGGTCACCACGAATGAGCCCGAGTCGATGATCGTGCCGTGCTCGGCCATCGTGCAGCCGTTCACGAGCTTGCTGAGGGCATACGAAGCAAGGTAGCCCTGGCCCTCGGGGTTCTGCACCACCGTTCCGGAAACCGAGCCATCCTTGATGCCGTCGATGATGGTCTGGTCGTCGTCGATAGCGATGATCTTGATCGGCAGGCCAGCCTCCTTGACGCCCTTGGCCGCGGCGACAGCTGGGTTGTAGGCGGTGGTCACGATGCCGTTGACGTCCTTGCCCTTGGCGGCCAGGAGATCCGCAACGGCGCGCTGCGCGGTCTGCAGGTCAACGTCGATGTCGGTGATGGTCTGGAGCAGCTTGACCTTGCCGCCGGTCTCGCCGACAGCCTTCTCGACACCGGCGATACGACGCTGGGTGTTGGAGTCGACCTTGTTTCCAGTGAGGTGAACGAGGTTGCCCTGGCCACCCATCTCCTGGATCGCAGCCTGGGCAGCCTTGTAGGCGGCGGTCTCGACATCGGTCGCCAAGCAGAACGACGAATCGTTGGTGGTGCCCGCCGGGCAGCCTGCCAGTGAGACGACCGGGAAGCCCTGGCCCTCGAGGTCCTTGAAGGTGTTGTTGATCGTGTCAGGCGAGACTCCGAAAACGCCGAAGGCGTTGTAGCCCTGCGCGGCTAGCGACTTCAGCACGTCATTCTGCTTGGTCTGGTCCCAGCCGGCCGTCTCGTTGAAGGTGAGGTCGGCGAGTTTGAACTCGGTCTTGGCGGCCTCACCACCGGTCTTCCACGGCTGGAAGTACGGGTGGGCGCCACCGGGCACCAGGGCGACCTTGACGTCGACGGCAGCCTTGGTGGCACTCGTCGATGCAGAGCCGGACGGCGTGGCGTCATCCTTCTTCGCACAACCGGTGGCGATGACGGCTAGGCAGGCGATACCTACGAGCGCGGGGGCTCCGAATCGGCGATTCTTCATGTAGTGCTCCTTTGGTGAGACCCGTCACCATCGACAGGGAGGACTGAAACATAAAACGTCATACGTATCTTGTCAAGAGAGTTTCCGAACCGTTACCAAAGGCATGGACCACTCACGGGCCCTCTGGGTCTGATGCGAGAGCGGGCGTGTCCGCAGGTTGGGCGGCGGACTCGCGTGGGGCTGAGGTCATTGAGCACCGTGGCTAGTCAAGGACCGCGTCGGCGACCTACGGCGGCTCGGCGCCCGGCGGCAGCTCGGCGTGCACGCGGCGGCATACCGGCAGGGTAGTGCGGCGAAGAGCAGCGATGGCGCTGCCGGTCAGGCCAGCAGGGGCGTCAGAGGGAGGATGGCGACCAGTTCGCCGTCGTCGACCTCGCCCGTGAGGCGGGCGCCAAGTGCGCGATAAAAGGGCCCAGGGCCGCCCGGCTCGTCGACATACGAGAGTTTGAGTTCGCTATGACCCTCATCGACGAGGCGCCGCGCGAGGAGTCGGAGGGTTTCCCTGCCGACACCTCGACCTTGATGCCTGCGGTCCACAAGGAGGCGCCAGAGGTACGGCTTGGGCATCGTGGATGAGACGGCGGCATACATCAGGAATCCGGCGCGCTCACCGTCAGCGATGACCCCGAAGATCATCGGAATGATCACGTCGGCGTCCGGCGCCGGCGGGGGTAGCGCCGCATTCAGTCGAGCGACAAAGAACGCATCGGCATACGACTCCTCCACCGGGGAGACGAAGCTGCGTTGGGTGTGGTGGGTGCGCACATCGCGCCAGTCACGAGCCCGGTCGGCGTCGAGGGCGACGAGGTGAACCTCCTCGGGCGGTGCCTTTGGCCGATCGCGCCACGCTCGCCATTGCTCCACGGTGGCGGCGTAGTACGTGGTGTCGGCCCATTCGCCCCGCCAAAGGAAGCTCTTGCTGGCGTCGTGTGAGTGGATCAGCCCGATCCGCTCGAGGACCCGCTGCGAGGCGGTATTGCGTGGGTCGCAGTCCGCGCTGAGGCGGACGATACCCAGCCGCTCGACCAAGTCGGCGATGACTGCTGAAGCGGCTTCAGTGGCGTACCCGTGGCCCCAGTGGGCCTTGGCCAAGGAGAAGCCGAGGTTGGCCTGCTGCCCGGTCTCGTCACGGTGGACGGCGATATCGCCGATGTGCTGGCCGGCCACCTCGATGGCCAGTTGGGTCCATCCCGTGGGGGCGAGATCGTCGAGCTCGTCCTGTGCGTCCAGCCACGTGGTGTGCTCGGCGGTATGCGGCAACTCCCAGCTCTGCAGAGCCGCGACCTGGGGGTCATTGCGATATGCCAGCAAGGTGGCGCGATCGGCGGTTCGCATGATGCGAACCGCGAGGCGTTGAGTCTGGAGGGGGTAACCGGCCACGTTGACCACTGTGTCAGTGCGATGCTCGGCCCCGCGAGCGGATTTCTGGCGAGGCCGCCTGCCAGCCTACGCAGCCAGCCGGGCGGGGCCGGTGCCGCGCCTGGCCGTTGCAGGCCGCCTTCTCCCGCTTGGTTGCGGGTGAAAGGAGTTCCTATCGCGCGCAAGAGCCAAAGCGCCAAGGCCGTGAGCGCCAGCGTGGTTGCGGGTGAAAGGAGTTCCTATCGCACGCAAGGAAGCGGGAGCGCGGCATGCCGACGGGTCCCGCCGGCGCCCATGATCGTAGGAAAGGGACACCCGAAGGACAGCCTGCCGACAGGTCTGCGCCGCATCGTGATGGTCAGCGGTGGTGATGGGCACCACCGATGATCGCAAGGAGAGTCATATGTCCCGCACCAAGATCGCCGCCAGCGTTGCCGCAGTTGCTGCCGCCGGCGCACTGTTCGGCGGCGGCGCCGCCATCGCGATGGCCCAGAACGACAGCCCCGCCACGACCTCAGCCGTCTCGGCCAACCAAGCCAGCACCGGCAACCAGGCAAACGGCGGCAACCAGCCGAACGCCGGCACGGGACAGGGCAGCCAAGCCAACCAGGGCGGCGCCTCCGGGCAGGTAGCCCCCGGCGGCGCCTCCGGGCAGGTAGCCCCGGGCGGCCAGGGCGGCCCCACCGGCCAGGGCGGCCCCACCGGCCAGGGCGGCCAGGGGATGGCTCCCCCGGACATGGGCGGCCATCAACACACGGCCGTCACCGGGGACGAACTCGCCAAGGTCACCGCTGCGGTCACGGCGAAGTTCTCCGGCGTGACCGTCGAGGAGGTCGCCAAGGACCCCGACGGCTCCTATGACGTCCACGCGACCAAGGATGGCACCCGCGTCATGTATGAGGTCAGCGCCGACCTGAAGACCATCGAAGAGCGCACCGGCGGCCCGGGTATGGGCGGTCCCGGCATGGGCGGCGCCGACCAGGGCGGCAACGGCCAGGCGCCCACCGGCAGCCTGAACCCCACCGACGCCAACGGGACTGGCACGACCACACCGGCGGCGCCTCCCGCCTGATCCCTCTGCCCCTGTCCCCCTCACTGGCGTATGCCGGGTGCCTTCCTCCCGCACCCGGCATACGCGTGTCTGCAGCGGCCCAGTCCGGCTTCCTCCGGCCTACTCCGGCCCCGCCGGCCTACTCCAGCCCCGCCGGCCTACTCCCACGTCTGGGCGGCGCTCGCAAAGTCCTCGGTCTGCACCGGAACCACGCAGAACACCAATCCCCCTGGATCGGCGAGCACGACGTAACCCTGGTGCTCCTGCATGATCTTGGCCCCCAAGCCGCACACTCGAGCAACCTCAGCGGGCACGTCATCGGTCTCGATGTCGAGATGGACGCGAGGCGCCGTCCTTGTTCCCGTGCGTTGCAAGTCCAGATGCAGGCCGGCGAGCGAGTTCAGCGATTCGTACGGATCATCCTCGGCCGGGCCGTGCGGATCCGCCCGGGTGCTGCCCGTGACCCCCGCCCAAAAGGCCGCCGCCTCACGGTAGGTGTCCTTCGGGTGGTCGATGAGAATCACGCCGATGCGGCTTCGATGCATGGCTCAGGGTGACATGCCGAACCGGCTGTTGTCAGCGTCCGAGCCACCTCGGAGGCCGACCCTGTGCGAAGGCCGCCGAACCTTCGCGGGCATCCTCGGACTCGACCAGGCGGTCGTATGCCGCAAAGCGCCCGGAACGCAGTGCGGTGAAGTCGGCCGTCACGTCGTCGTGCAGCCCGCGGAGCACCTGCTTGACGGCCGCCACCGAGAGCGGAGCCATGGCGACGATCCGATCGGCCAGTTTGAGCGCCTCGTCGAGCACCTCGCTCTGCGAGACCACGGCATTGGCCAGGCCCCAACGCACGGCCTCGCCGCCATCGATGAGGCGTCCCGTGAGCAGGAGCTCCATGGCTATCGCATAGGGCAGCCGACGCGGCAACCGAATCACGCCGCCGCTGTCCGCGATCAGCCCCAGCGCCGCCTCGGTCAAGCCCAAGCGCGCCTGGGTCGCCACCACCATGAGGTCGCATGCCAGGGCCAATTCGAAGCCGCCACCGACGGCAATTCCGTTGACCGCCGCGATGACCGGCTTGTCCAATTCAAGTTCGGTGAGCCCGGCAAATCCTCCGGGCCCGTGATCGGCATCCGGTGCCTCCCCGGCCGCCGCCGCCTTGAGATCCCAACCAGCGCTGAAGAAGCGGCCGGTTCCGGTGATGACCCCCACCCGCAGGTTCGCCTCGTCCCGCAACCTGGCGAAGGCGGCATACAGCTGGCGGCTGGTCGCCACGTCAATCGCGTTGGCGGGTGGGCGATCCAGGGTGACGACCAGCACCGAGCCACGTACCTCGGTGCGAACAGCGCCAGCAGACTCAGCCATGATCAGATCCTGTCAGGGGTAGCAGGAGGCCATCCACCGCGCAGACCCCCTGCCCGCGCGGCAACACGATGAGCGGATTGACTTCGACTTCGGCGATCTCGGGATCCCTGGCAAGGCCAGCCACCAGGGCGAGGGCCGCCTCGACCACGGCCCCAACGTCCGCCGCGGGAGCCCCGCGAAAGCCCACGAGGAGCGGCCAGCAGCGCAACCGGCGCAGCGCCAGATCAACGTCCTGCGCCGTGATGGAACCGACCAATACCGTTGTGTCCGAGAGCAACTCGGCGTGGATACCCCCAGCGCCGAGGGTGAGCGTGACTCCGTGCGCGGGATCGCGACGAGCACTGAGGAGCAACTCGCAGACGGCGCCGGTCACCATCTCCTCAATGACGACATGCTCGCCCAGGTTCGCCATGGCCCGGGCAGCAACCTCGACCTCGGCGGGCTCGCTCAAGCCCACCCGAACCCCACCGACATCCGACTTGTGCAGGATGGGGGCCGCGGTCTTGACTGCCCAAGGCGGGCGCAGCCCAGCGGCCGCCTCCGCCGCCTGGGCAAACAGCACAGTGACCCGACCTGGAGTCGCTATTCCTGCGTCAGCCAGCCACGCGATGCCTTCGCTGGGCCGCGGGCGCGATCGCGGCCTCGGGCGCAGGCGCGCGTCGGCGTCCGTCGAGGGCACCCATGAAGCCTTCTCCAGCAGCCGGCACCGCTGAGCTCGTGCGCTGTTCAGCGAGCGGACAGCCGCCAGCGCGTCCCGCATGCCACGCAGCGGCGCCACCCCTGCGGCAGCCAGCCGCCTGGCCGTGTCCGCCGGCATCAACTCGGACATGGTGGAGAGCACGGCCGCGGGCTGCTGGGCTGTCTTGGCGGCAGCCACCCAGGCGGCGAGCGTGATCTCCCAGTCCGTGGGATCGCAACGCTCCCCGACAGGTTCGTCGAGGACCAGCACGCGCAGGCCGACCTCGACCTGCATGACCGCATCGAAGAGCGCACGCGTCGCGATCGGGTCGCCCCAGACATAGGTGTGATAGTCGAGCGGGTTATGGACCGGAACGCGTTGCCCGAGAACCGACCCCAGCCGAGCGCGGTCCGCGTCGCTGAGCTCGGGCACGGCTACCCCCGCGGCCGCTGCGAGATCGGCGATCAGGGCTGCTTCCCCGCCGCTGCAACTGGCCGAGACGATGCTGGCTTCGCTGATCTCCCCGCCGACATGGGCCAGGAGCAGGGTCTCGAGGAATCCCGACACGTCCTCCGCCTCAGCGAATCCGCAATGCTCCAGGACCGCTGCGGCGATCGCTTCATCTCCGGCCAGGGCCGCCGTGTGCGTCGCGCTGGCGCGGGCACCCGCCGAACTGCGACCCGTGCGCAGCACCACAACGGGTTTGCCGGCCGCGGCCGCTCGCCGGGCCACCGGCAACAGCTCGGCCAGCGGCGGCACCTGCTCCAGATGCAGACCAATGGCAGTGATCTCCGGCCGCTCGACATACGCGTCCAGGACCTCGGCCACCCCCGTCACCGCACAATTGCCGACGGCTAACACCGCCGCGATCGGTAGCCCCCGCTGTTGCATCGTCAGATTGAGCGCGATATTTCCGCTCTGGGTCACGATGGCCACCCCGTGCCCGTCCAACGCCGGCGCCCCTTGCTGATCGGGCCACAAAGCAGCACCGAGACGGTAGTCGATCACCCCCATACAGTTCGGGCCGATGACCGGCATCTCCCCGGCCGCCGCCACCAGCGCTACCTGCCGCTCCAGCCCCACCCCGCCGGCCTCGGCAAAGCCCGATGCGTACACCACCGCCCCGCCACAGCCGCGCGCCGAGAGCCCAGCAACCACCTCGATAGCCTGCTCAGCGGGGACGCCGACAAAGGCCGCATCCGGGACGCCAGGGAGCGCCTCGACCGAGGCATATGCCGCGACGCCGGCCACCTCGCTGCGAGTCGGGTGCACGGCCCACAACTCACCGGCATACCCCAGCTTCTGACACTGACGGATCACTCCGGCAGCCGGGGCGCCACCGACCACCGCGATGCTCCGCGGCCGGAGTAGGCGATCCAAGGATGGGCTCATGCGCCGAGCGGGCGCAGCATCGCGCGCGAAATGATGTGCCGTTGGATCTCGCTGGTGCCATCCCAGATGCGGTCGACGCGGGCATCCCGCCAGAGCCGCTCCAGCGGCAATTGGCCCATCAGGCCCATTCCCCCGAGGATCTGCACGGCCTTGTCCGTCACTCTGCCAAGGGTCTCGGAGGCGAAGAGTTTGGCCATCGCGATCTGCGCATCCGTCACGGTGCCCTCGTCGATGGCCGCGGCGGCCCGCAGGGTGAGCAACTCGGCGGCGTCGAGCTCGACGGCCATATCGGCCAGCGCGAAGGAGACGCCCTGGAAGGCGCCAATGGGCGCGCCAAACTGCCGGCGCTGCGCTGCCCATTGGGTAGCGATCTGCAGGGCTCGACGCCCCTTCCCCACCGAGGTAGCCGCCACCGCCAGTCGGGTCGCGCCCAGCCATTGGCCCATGAGGTCGAAGCCACGCCCCTCCTCGCCGAGCAGCTTCCACCCCGGCACTCGGCACTGGTCGAAGACCAACTCGCTCTGGTGGTACCCGCGGTTCGACACGCAGTCGGTATGCGTCGTCACGGTCAACCCTGCGCTGTCGAGGTCGACCAGGAATGCCGAGATGGCCGCTTTTGGACCGCGCGAGGTCTCCTCCGTCCCGGTGGCCGCGAACAGGATCACGAAGTCCGAGATGTCGGCATGACTGATGAAATGCTTCGTCCCCGAGATCACCCAGTCCGAACCCGAACGGACGGCACGGGTGCGCATGGACCGAACGTCCGAGCCAGCCTCGGGTTCGGTCATCGCCAGGCAGTCGATCTTCTCACCGCGCACCGCGGGGATCAGGTACTCCTCGCGCGCCCGGCCCTCGCAGGCCAGCAGGATGTTGCTGGGCCGGGCAACGATCGACTGCAGCGCGAAACTCGTGGCACCGAACTCGCGCTCCACCAGGGTGACCCCCATCGCGTCGAGGCCGCCACCACCCAGCTCCTCGGGCATATTGGCCGCATAGAGCCCGGCCCGCAGCGCCTTGGCCCGAATGGCTTGCGCGAGCTCGGTCGGGACGGCATTGAGCCGCTCGACCGTTTCCTCGTGCGGCATCAACTCGGTCTCCACGAACCGCCGAACCGTGTCGACGATCGCCTCATGTTCCTCGCTCAGGCGGAAGTCCATTGCTGCCTCCTCAGGCCTTCTGCGCTATCGGCCGGATCGCCCGGCCGACAGCCACGGCAGTGGGTATGCCGCGGTGCGCCCGGGCGATCGCCTCGATGCGCGCCATCGGCTCGGGCAGCAGGGGGACCACCTGCCCGGCCGCGGTGTCCACATGGAGCAGCATCTGCTCGCCGGTGGCGATCAGCCGCCCCGTGCCGACTTCGCTCATCTCGTGCAGGATGTGCACCCGCTTGGCGTCCGCGGCGATGACGTGCAGGGCAAGGTCGACCCGGTCACCGAGCGCCGCCTCGCCGTGATGGACGATGTGCGTCTCGACGCTGAAGAGGGAGTGACCGGCGGCCCGATAGGCCTCGTCGATCCCGATATAACGGAAGAAGGCATCGGCGCTATCGCCGAAGGCCAGCAAGTAGCACGACTCGCTCATGTGGTCGTTGTAGTCGACCCAGGCTGGCGGGACGGTGACCTGGTGGAGCCGCAAGGGGGCCTCGATCGACGCCGCGTCGAAGCTCCGCCCGGCGCTTCCCTCGAAGGGCGTGACCACCCCGCGATCCGAGGGTGCCGCCACCCCCTGGGGCCGCTTTCGCAGGAGCGAACCGGCCGCAAAGGGCACCGTCGACAGGCCCTTGATCACCGCCACGACGCAGTCGTCGCGGAGGTGCTCGAGTTCGGCGACGCTTGCCCCGGCCGCCTGGGCATCAGACTGCTCGGTGATCCGGTCCAGCAACGCTTTGTCGAGCTCGGGCACATCGGTCAGATGAGTCCACGGCCAGGCGAGGGCAGGGCCGAACTGGCTCATGAAATGCCGCATGCCTCCATCGCCGCCGGCGATGCGGTAGGTGAGCATGGTGCCCATCGACGCCCATCGAAGGCCGGCGCCGAAGCGGATCGCATCGTCGACCTCGCTGGTCGTAGCCACACCATCGGCGACCAACCAGAGCGCTTCGCGCCATAGTGCCTCCAGGAGGCGGTCTGCGATGAAGCCGTCCACCTCGGTTCGGACGACCAGGGGGTGCATGCCCAGGTCTGCGAAGATGGCCCGAGCGCGCTCGATGCTCTCCGGGGCGGTGCGCTGACCGGCACACAACTCCACCAGGGGCAGCAGGTAGACCGGGTTGAATGGATGCGCCACGACCAAGCGCTCCGGATGAACCATGTTCTCCTGCAGGTGCGTTGGCAGCAGCCCCGACGTGGAGGAGCAAATCAGCGCAGCCACCGGAGCCAGCGAGTCAATGCTCGCGAGCACCGATGCCTTTAGGTCCAAGCGCTCTGGAACGCTCTCGTGGACCACCTCGGCGGTGGCGACCGCCTCCGCCAGCGACTCCACGCACTGCCACGAACCCTCTTGCGGGGCAACGCCATACAACTTCGTGAGGGCCCGCCTGGCGTTGTCAATGATCCGGGACAGCATGGCCTCGGCTCCCGGGGCCGGGTCAAAGACCCGAACATCTGCCCCGGCCAAGACCCACCGCGCCGCCCAACCGCCACCGATCACGCCGCCACCGACAATGGCGATCTTCGTCGGCGTCGACGCCGCATCACCCATGGCGCACGAGCCCCAGTCGCTCCCGGACCTCTGCCGGACCCTGAACGCGGACATTGAGCGCCTCGAGAATGGTCACCGCTCGCTCAGCGAGCTGGCCATTGGTCGCCAACACTCCCCGGGACAGGTAGAGATTGTCCTCGAGGCCGACCCGCACATTGCCGCCGTGCAGCACCGCCATCGCGGCATAGGGCAACTGGTACCGGCCGACCGAGAAGGCCGACCACACCGCACCCTCGGGCACACCGTGGATCATCGCCTGGAAGGAGAGCGGGTCATTGGGGACGCCGTACGGGATCCCCATGCACAGCTGCACCAGGAAGGGGTTGGTCAGGATGCCCTCGCGGACGAGTTCCTTGGTGAGGACCAAGTCGCCGGTGTCGAAGCACTCAACCTCGGGGCAGACGCCAAGCGCGACGATCTGCCGAGCCATCTCGCGGACCATCGAGGGCGTGTTGACCATGATGTAGTCGCCGCCCGCGGCGAAGTTCATGGTGCCCGCGTCCAGGGTGCAGATCTCGGGAAGCAACTCGGCGACATGGGCCAGCCGCTCGGTTGCCCCAGCCATATCCGTGCCGCGCTCATCCAAGGGCAGCGGTGACTCGGCGCCGCCGGTGACGATCTCGCCGCCCATGCCGGTGGTCAGGTTGAGGATGACGTCCACGGAGGAGGCCCGAATGCGCTCCACCACCTCGCGGTAGTAGCCGACCTCGCGACTCCCGAGCCCGGTTCGCGGCTCCCGCACATGGATGTGCACCACCGCCGCCCCGGCCTGCGCGGCCTCGATCGCCGAGTCCGCGATCTGCTCGGGCGTGATCGGCGCGTGGTGCGTCATCCCGGTCAGATCCCCGGCGCCGGTCAGCGCGCAGGTGATGAAAGCCTCGGTGGCGAATGGCGGCATTCGGCTTCTCCTGTCATTGCACATTATGCAAAGGCTGCTACTATCGTGCAGTCACTCAGCCTAAGGAGCCTGCTGGTGCCGGTCAAGAGTCAGCTCGTCCAGTCCGTCGAGCGCGCCATCGCGCTGCTCGAGGCGGTCGCCGATGGCGCTCCCCAGGGCGAGACCCTGGCTGACCTCGCGGCCACCTGCGGCCTGAATCGGGCCACCTCATGGCGGCTGCTGTCCACCCTGGAAGCGCACGGGCTGGTCCACGCCAGCGGGGAGATTCACCGTTATCAACTCGGGATGGCGATCGCGCGGTTGGCCTCATCGGGGTCGATGCTCGGGGTGCATCGCACCGCGGAGGCCGTGCTGCGACGGCTCAGCGATGACAGCGGGGAGACCGCGAACCTCGCCGTCTCGCGGCCGGCTGGACTCACCTATGTCGCCGAAGCCGCGCCGCCCCGGGTGCTGGCCGCGAGTTGGCTCGGTCGAACCAGTCCCTTGCATGCGACCTCGGCCGGCAAGGTCTTCCTCGCCTGGCTGAACCCGGCCGAGCGCGATGACGTCTTGGTCGATCCGCTGCCCTCGTTCACCCAGAGCACGATCGTCAGCCGGGAGGCCTTGGCCACCGAGTTGGCGATGGTGCGGGAGCAGGGCTATGCCGTCTCGCGAGGAGAGCTCGAGCCCACCCTCTACGGGGTCTCTGCCCCGGTTCTGGATGCCCGAGGGCACGCCTTCGCGGTGGTTTCGGTGTGGGGGCCGCGCTCTCGGCTGCCGCTCGAACGCTTCGCCGAGCTGGGCGCCCTGGTGATCGAGGCGGCCGCGGAGATCGGCGGCGGCGTGCCATGGGCAGGGAGGCGGGCATGACATACACGGCCTATGCGGTGTCCGTGGAGGCAGCGTGGGTGGACTTCAACGGGCACATGACCGACTCGGCGTATGCCGTGGCCTGCTCGGCGGCCAACGAGGCGTTCCTGGAGCATCTGGGGATGTCTGCGGCGTATCGCGCCAGCAGAGGGCTTGCCCTGTACACGGTTGAAGCGACGTTGCGTTGGCTGCGCGAATGCCACCTGGGGGACCAGCTGCGAGCGCGATCGAGGGTGCTCTCCTATGACACCAAGCGCCTGCGAATCCAGACCACCCTGATCGCGGCGGCCAGTGACGAATCGGTCTTTGCCGGGGAGTACACCTATCTCCACGTGGGTCCGGACGGGGTGGCGGCCATCCCCGAGGATCGCCGGCTCGTGCTTGCGGCTGCCGCCGACGCCGCCGAAGCCGACGCGACTGCCGCCGACGAATCGCCCTAACGCTCGCGCGTCCAGGCCGCGGGGGCCATCGGCTCCGGCTGGTCGATCTCGCGGGCCAATCGGTGCCCATCAAAAACCGCCTCAGACGGCAACCGCGGCGCCAGCGCGTCGCCGATGAGATGCACGGCAGTGATCCCGGCATCCGCCAGGTCCTGTGGCCGAGCCATGAGCTCGTCGTAGAGGCTCCGCTCGCTGCGCTGCTGAGTGACCAGCACAACTCCGGTGAGACGGTCCAGGGTCCACGAGTCCCCTACACCCGTGGATCCCTGGACCGCGTTAGTGGCGACCTCAAGCAGGACGACATCCGTATGCATGGATATCCCGAGGTCGTGCAGATGTTGGCGAAGGAATGCACCTTCGAGCGTGCCATCGCTGACCGGTGACACCACCGGGTGCGGCGTGACCAGGCTGACCGTGAATCCTTCCGAGCGCAGCAGCTCAGCCATCCCCGGCCCGACGACATAGCCCTCTGCGTCGTAGACGACGACATGCCCAGCGGCAGGTCGGGCTCCGGCCATCACCGCCTCAGGCGTCAGCGCGAACTCGGCACCATGGATCTGGGGCCACGGAACCGGTTGCACCCCACCGGCTTCCCAACTCGACCCGGCGGCGACGACGACCACCTGCGCGCCATAGTCGAGGACGTCATCGACGCTCAGCCGTCGGCCGGTCACCACCGACACGGCCTTCAACCGGCTCAGCGCAACCAGTCGGTGATCGATGACCCGACCCCAGTCGCCCAGCCCGGGAAGCGTGCGCATCCAGCTCAGCCGCCCGCCCAACGAGGCGGACGCCTCGACCAGATGGACACCCTCGAAACCCCTCCGTGCGAGGGTGATCGCACACTCCATCCCGGCGGCACCGGCACCGACGACGAGGACCGTCGTCGATGGATCGGCGGCCGGTGGTACCTGCTCGGGGTGCCAACCCCGGCGGAACTCCTCCCCCGCCGTCGGGTTCTGGAAGCAGCCGATCTGTCGGAGCTTCTCCTCCCGCAGAATGCAGATATTCGAGCCTGTGCACTCCCGGATCTCGTCCTGACGGCCCTCACGAATCTTGGTCGGCAGGAAGGGGTCAGCGATCGCCGGCCGGGCCGCGCCGATGATGTCCAGGGTGCCGCTGCGGATCGCGGCCGCCATGACATCGGGACTGGTGAACCGGCCCACGCCCACGATGGGTTTCGCTGTGGCCGAGCGGATCTCGCGAACGACGGGGAGTTGGTGCCCCTCGGGGAAGTATCGCGAAGTGCCAGAGTCCTCGGGCCAGTCCCCGACATTGACATCCCACAGGTCAACCAAGGGGTCCAGCAGCTCGATGACCTGCGCCATCTCCTGCGTATCGATCCCGGGAAGGCCCCGACCGGGCCCAATGGCCGTCCGGACCGCGATCGCCACATCGTCACCGACGGCGTGACGCACGGCCTCCAGGGTCTCGCGTTGGAAGCGGGCGCGATTGGCCAAGGAACCGCCATACCCATCGGTGCGCTCGTTGGTCACGGGAGAGAGCATCTGAGTCATCAGGTACCCATGGGCGCCATAGACATAGACGACGTCGAAGCCGACATCCCGGGCGCGCACCGCCGCGGTGACGAAGTCTGCGGTGATCCGGGCGAAGTCGCGCTGGTCCAGATCGCGAGCCATGCTCCCGCCGTGAATCATCCCCCGACGCTGGTTGGGGGCCACCGCGGGCAGTCGCGACTCGCCATTGATGGAGGACGAGCCACCGTGGTACAGCTCGATCCCGGCCAGGGCGCCGTGCTGGTGGACTGCCTGCGCGATCATGCCCAGCCGGGTCATGTCCTGCTCGCTCCAGCAGTCGCTGGCGACAAAGGGAGACTCGTCCGAGTCCGGCGACACCGGCGCGTAGTCCGTACAGACCGCACCCCAGCCGCCCTCGGCCTTGATCGCCCGGAATGCCGCGTGCGCCCGTGGTCTGGCGGCACCGAATGCGGACGCATGAGGCACTTGGTAGAACCGGTTCGGCAGGACCTTGGGCCCGAGCCTCACCGGTTCGAACAAGGCGGCGTAACGCGCGTCCATCGTCCTTGCCGAGCCTTTCCATTCCAGTTTATGGTATGACCATACCAACGCTCGACCGGGTCAGCCAACCGGCTTTCACCCGGTCGCCGAGGAGTCACGCTATGGCCGCGCATTCGGTAGTGCCCACGCTTCCGGGGACCGACTACACGTCCCCCGAGGTCTACGAGCTCGAGCGGGAACGGATCTTCTGCCAGGGCTGGCTCTATGCCGGCCGCGCGGATCGACTGCCCGCTCCCGGATCCTGGCGGACGGTGGATCTGGTCGGCGAGAGCATCCTGCTCGTGCACGGGCGCGACGGCGAGATTCGTGGTTTCTACAACGTGTGCCGCCATCGTGGCGCTCGGCTGTGTGAGGAGGCCGAGGGCCGCGAGCGGCGGTTCCTGCGTTGCGGCTATCACGCCTGGGGGTACGACTTCGATGGCGCCCTGGCCGTGACCCCCAATGTCGACGCCGAGGAGGTGGATCGGGCCAGCATGGGGCTGTGGCCAGTTCACGTGGAGATCTGGGCGGGCGGAGTGTTCGTCAGCCTGTCCCGGCAGAGCCCAGCCCCCTTGCGCGACTACCTCGCGCGCTCCTATGACGATCCGTTGGCCTTCGAGCGCTTCGGCCTGGGGGACCTGCAGTTGGGGCCGATCACCGTCTGTGAGGTCGCGGCCAACTGGAAAGTGGTGGTCGAGAACTATCAAGAGTGCCTGCACTGTCCGACGGTGCACCCCGAGCTGATCGAGATCATCCCGACCTTCCGCCGGGGGATGGTCTACGACCCCGGAGATGGCGCGAGCGAGGGCGTCGCGCTGGCCGAGGGCCTGGTCAGTTTGGGCGGGGACCCCCGCTCGCGCCTGCCCTACCTGCCGGGCATGCAGGACCGGGATCTCGGCAAGTACTTCGGGGCCACGGTCTTCCCCACGATGTTCCTCGACATCGGCGGGACCGAGGCCATCGCGACCGGCATCTACCCGCAAGGGCCGAGCTCGTGCACGGTGGTCACGGAGTACCTCTTCCACCGCGATGTCGACCTCAGTTCCGACCAGGTGCAGGCGGTGGTCGACTTCAATGAACTCGTAGTGGCGCAGGACAACGCGGTCTGCGAGCGGGTCCAGCGAGGCATCAGCTCCCGCGCGTTCACCACCGGGGTCTTGACCGAGAAGGACGAGTACGTCCGCAAGTTCATCGATCTGTATCGCGCCGAACTCGGGACCGCAGAATCCGGCGACCGTCGCTAGCTCAGGCCGGAGTCTCGACCAGGGCAAGCGCCGGGCAGTCCAACTGCGTGGCGAGCCAGGCCCGAGTGAGCGAGGCGGCGTGAGCCCAGGTCATCGACGGCAACCCGAGGGCGATCTGAATGCCGAGGCCGTCGCCAAGCGCCACGGCACCTTCGGCGGCCGAGCGGACATCCACATCGGCATCGATCACGCCGGAGCGGACGCACGCAAGGATCGCCTCCTGCGCGAGGTCGCGCCACCCGGCATACACCCCCACCGACTCGGCGCGCAGTTCGGCATCCCGCACGGCGGCGCGCCAGTACTCGGTCCAGACCATCCATTCGGCTCGCGAGGCCGACTCATCGTCGCTATCCGCCACGAGATGCGTCGCCACCCAGGCCAGCCGGGTCAGCGGATCATCGATCGCAGCGGCGGCCTCCTGAGCCTCCTTGAGCTGGCGAGCCGTCCGGCTCTGCAAGGCGGCAAAGATCAGGTCATCCCGATTGCCGAAGAGGTACTGCAATGTGCTGATCGAGGTCCCGGCCCGGTCAGCCACATCAGCAAGCCGAGTGCTCTCATAACCCCGTTCGGCGATCACTGCGCAGGCCGCATCGAGGATGTCCCCATGGTCCTTCGAGGCGCGGCGACGACGCCTGCGCGGCCCGGGACTTGAGGGGGCTGAGGTCATGCCGATTACCGTACCGGCTGCCAGTTCCTCAGTGGTACGGTCATGCCAGTTGCACGTATGGCGGCCAGCACAGCGGGGAGCCCAGTGAGCACGACGATGACGTCGACACCGACTCGCGCCCGACCACGCACGGTGGGGCGTGCGCGAGCAGTGCTCAGGCGTCTCGGATCGCTGGTCCTGACCCTGTGGGTGGCCTCCTTTGTCGTTTTCGCCTCGCTCTCGCTGGTGCCGGGCGATCCGACGGCCTGGCTACTGCGGGGGCACAACCCCAGCCCACAGGCGCGAGCCGCCATCCGCGAGCAGTACCACCTGGATGAGCCCTTCCTGGTGCGCTACGGCCACTGGCTGGGTGGCGTCCTGCACGGCGACTTCGGCCGCTCTCTTCGGGACCGCGCGCCGGTGAGCCACCTGCTCGCCACCCAACTCCCCACCACCCTGACCCTGGTCGCGCTCTCGGGCCTGCTGATCACCATTGTCGGGATGACCGTGGGCGCCTATGCCGCGCTGCGCCACGGTCGGGTATCCGAGCGGGTCGTCCTGCTTCTGGTCACCATCGGCTTCGCGACCCCATCCTTCGTGGCGGCCATCGTGCTCAAATGGATCTTCGCCCTCAAGCTCGGCATCTTTCCCACCTTCGGCTTGGGAGACGGCGGATGGGGAGATCGGCTCCAGCACTTGGCGCTGCCCACGGTGGCCCTCTCCGTCACCTATCTCGCCCTGGTCACGCGGATCACCCGCAGCGCCATGCTCGAGCAGCTCTCGCGTGACCACGTGGAGGTGGCCATCGCTCGGGGCCTACCCCGACGGCAGGTCATCTGGCGGCACGTCTTCCGCAATGCGCTGGGACCGATCCTCACCGTCTCGGGACCCAATATCGCGGCCCTCCTGGTCAGCAGCATGATCGTCGAATACGCCTTTGGCCTTCCCGGGATCGGTCAACTGCTGGTCAGCGCCGCCGATACCAACGACTTCCCGGTCGTCCAAGCCATCGTTCTGGTGCTTGTGGCGGCATTCGTCATCGCCAACACGCTGGTCGACCTGGTCTACCCACTCCTGGATCCGACCATCACCAGCCCGCAGGCGGCTCGATGAGCGCCCTGGCCGAGCCGGCACTGAAACGACTCCGGCAGCGCACCCGGGGGATCAGCGCGCTCTCAATCGTCTCGGCGGCCATCCTGGTGATCTTCGTGGTCTTGGCGTTGGCCTCCTCGTGGATCGTGCCCTATGACCCGACCGCGGGCGATTTCACCGCCATCCTCCAGGACCCCAGCGCCGAGCACTGGCTGGGCACTGATCAGCAGGGCAAGGACGTCCTGTCCATGCTGATCGGTGGTGCGTGGACCAGTCTGTTGGGGCCTTTGGGCGTGGTGGTCGTCTCGACCGTGCTCGGCTTCGTGGTCGGGATGGTCGCGGGCTGGCGGGGCGGCTGGGTGGACAGCGTGCTCTCACGGGGCATGGACATCCTCTTCGCCTTCCCGGCCCTGCTGCTGGCCATCCTCGCGGTCAGCCTGTTCGGCAAAGGACTCACCGCAGCCACGGTGGCGATGTCGATCGCCTACCTGCCCTACACCGCCCGGCTCGTGCGCGGTGTCGTGCTCCAGGAACGCGCTCGGCCCTATGTGCTCGCATACAAGGGGCTCGGCCTCTCGGACACGTTCATCGCCGTGCGGCGCGTGCTGCCCAATATCGCTCCCCTGGTGTTGGCGCAGAGTGCCATCAACTTTGGCTATGCGCTACTCGACCTGGCCGCGATCTCCTTCCTGGGCCTCGGGGTGCAGCCACCCGAGCCGGACTGGGGGGCCATGATCAATGGCGGCCAATCGGCCCTGCTCGCCGGCGCTCCGTATGCCGCTCTGGCGCCGGCCGTCGCCATCGTCATCGTGGTGATCGCCTTCAACGAGGTCGGCGAGGAACTGGCCGACCGCATCCAGGGGATCTCATGAGTGACGTCCTGGAGATCAGCGACCTGAGCGTCACCCTGGACCAGGGAGCGGCCCGCCCGATCCTGGACGGGGTGAGCCTGACGGTGGCGGCCGGCGACTTCGTGGCGCTGGTCGGCGAGTCCGGCTCCGGCAAATCGGTCACCTCGCGCGCGGCGCTGGGCCTGTGGCCGGGCCAGGCCACCGTGTCGGGATCGGTGCGCAGTTGCGGGGTGGAGATGGTCGGGGCGAGTGCGAGCGACCTCGATCGAGTCCGCCGGGGCCAGGTTGGCATGGTCTTCCAGGACCCCCGCGCCGGCATCAACCCGGTGCGACGGATCGGCGATTTCCTCACTGAGGGACCGCAACTGGCTCTGGGCTGGTCGGCGGAACGGGCCAACGCCCGGGCGCTGGAACTGCTGGAGGCGGTTTCCCTTCCGGACCCCAAGCGGCACCTTCGCCAGTACCCGCATGAACTGTCCGGAGGCATGCTGCAGCGGGTCATGATCGCTTCGGCCTTGATGACCCAGCCAGCTCTCCTGCTCTGTGACGAAGCCACCACCGCGCTGGACGTGACCACCCAGGCCGAGATCGTCGGCATTCTGACCACTCTTTGTGTCGACCTGGGCACGGCAGTCCTCTTTGTCACCCATGACCTCGATCTTGCGGCCGCTACCTGCGACCGGATCGCCGTGATGTATGCCGGCCAGGTCGTGGAGTCCGGCCGCGCCGAGGACCTATTCGAGGACCCCCACCATCCGTACACGGTCGGGCTGCTGGACTCCCGGCCACCGCTGGGAGGATTGGCGCCCGATACAGACCTTCAAGCCATCCCGGGCACTCCCCTGAGTTTGGCCGAATCCCCCGCCGGATGTCGCTTCGCCACCCGATGCCAGGCCCGGACACCGCAGTGCGAGACTCGACCAGGGTTGCTGGCCGACGGCGTTCAGCGGCTCGTGCGCTGTTGGCACCCGAGCGGGTCAACGCCAGCGAGCACACCGAGTGGAGCCCGCTCATGAACGCGGTGCCCGGGCCGGCTGAGCGAGCGCAGGCGGTGCTCGCGCAGGGCGTGCACAAGTCCTACTGGGTCGGACCGACCGAGATCACTGCCGTGCGCGATGTGAGCTTCACGGTCCGGCCGGGAGGCGCCCTCGGCATCGTGGGCGAGTCTGGATCGGGCAAGACCACCCTGGCGCGCATGGTCGTGGGCATCGAAGAGCCCGACGCCGGGACACTGACCGTGGCGGGCGAGCCGATGCTCACCCGCCCGCGAGGGGCGAGCGCCCGGGTGGCGCAGGCCAAGCGCGCACAGATGGTCTTCCAGGACCCCTACCTCAGCCTCGACCCGAGGCGTACCGCGCGCCAGAGCCTCGAAGACGCCGTGCGCGCCCATACCTCCGGCACTCGCGCGGACATCGATGCCCGCGTGGATGAGCTGCTCCAGCACGTGGGGCTGGGCGAACGCGAGGCCGGTGCGCGTCCCCGACGCCTCAGCGGCGGGCAACGGCAGCGGGTCGCCATCGCCCGTGCGCTCGCCGTGGATCCGGCCGTCCTGGTCCTCGACGAGGCCGTATCCGCCCTGGATGTCTCGGTGCAGGCCCAGATCCTGCGGCTCTTGGTGCGGGTACGCGCCGAGACTGGGGTCGCGCTGCTCTTCGTCAGCCACGACCTTGGGGTGGTGCGTTACGTCTGCGATGACGCCCTGGTGATGTTCCGCGGCGAGATCGTCGAACGCGGACCGGTGGGTCACCTGCTGGACCACCCGGAGCATCCGTACACCCGCTTGCTGCGCGCCTCGATCCCCCAGGAAGGCTGGGATCCCGAGGCCATCGGCCAAGCGCGTCGCGACTTCTTGGCCGGCCTCGGCTAAGGCCGGCCGCCGCGGTCAGCCGGCCTTGCCGATCTTGGCCGCCCACGGGTAGTAGAGGTAGTTCACGCTGACATCCACACCCGTGATCCGCGAGCCCAGGAAGACGTTGGTCAGGGTTTGGTACACCGGGATCCAGGGCAGCTGCTCCATGACGATCTTCTCGGCCTTGACGAATTCCGCGCGCTGGGTTGCCGGGTCCTCGGCGGTCAGCCCGGCCTGGAATGCCGCCTCGAAGCCAGCGTCCTCCCAGCCTGCGTAATTGCTGTAGTTGCCCTTGGTGAGCGAGAGCAGGACGTCGACCGGGTCGCTGGTGGACGTGTACCACCCACCCGGGAGCAGGTCTGAGCCGGCCCGCAGGCTCTCATCGCTATACGCCTGCGAGTACTTCTCGGGTGAAAGGGTGTTGAGCTTGACCGTGAGCCCGATGTCGCGGGCTGCCTGGGCCAGGGCCTGGGTCACGACCTCCTGGGTCACCCCCAGGTTCGCGGTGATGATGGTGATCTCCTTGCCCGCGATACCGGCCTCCTGCGCCAGAGCTTTGGCCTTGGCGAGGTCCTTGGTGTACTTCGGTTGTCCCGCAATGATGTCCGCGGCCTGGTCGGGGGCATAGGCCTTCCACAGCGAGTCAGGCAGGATCGAGCCGGCCGGGATGCCCACGCCGTACTCGCCGGCCTTGATCACTCCAGGGACGTCCAGGGCATAGGCCAGCGCCTGGCGTGCCTTGACCGAGCCGAGGGCCCCCTTCAGGTTGGTGACAATCGCCACGGTGACCGAGGAGTCCAGTCCGAAGTAGAGCTTGCCCTTGGCCGAGGACTTCAACCGCTCGTATGCCGTGGCGGGCAGTGTCCAACCGCCGTCGACCTCGCCGGACTCGAAGGCATTGATCCGCGCGCTGGGGTCGGAGAGGAAGACGAAGGTAAAGGTGCCGGCCTTGGCGCGCAGATCCTTGTCCCAGTAGTTGTCGAAGCGCTTCAGGACGATGGATTGGCCCTGAGTCCAGGAGACGAAGGAGAACGGTCCAGTGCAGTTGACCCCACCCTTTGAGGTGCCATAGTCGGCCCCGAGCTTCTCGAGGGTCGCCGCCGACTCGATCACACCGGGGGCAGCCGCCATGTAGTCATTGAAGCCCGCGTCCGGCTGGGTCAAGGTCACGGTCACCTGAAGAGGCCCGGTCGCGGCGATCTCTTTGACATTGGTGTAGGCGCTGGTCCAGTACGAGCCGACGTCCGGATCGAGGTGCCTTTGCATCGAGGCCACCGCGTCCTTGGCGGTCAGCGGCGTGCCGTCGTGGAAGGTCACCCCGGCCCGCAGGTCGTACACCCACGTGGTCGGATTCGGGTGGGTGACCTTCTCGGCCAGGCCCGGGGAGTAGGTCAGGTCCGCATTCCAGCGCAGCAGGCTCTCGCAGACATTAGCGATGACCTGGTTGTCCGGGTAGTCGAAGCCATAGGCATAGTCCATGGTCGTGGGTTCGGAGTAGACCGACCAGGTCACGGCGTCGATATCGCCCACCGGTGCGGGTGTCGACGCGGTCAAGGTGTATGCCGCCGAACTGCTCCCCGACGAGTCCGACTTCGGGGATGAACTGCTGCATCCCGCGACCACCACAGCGGCCGCGACACCGACCGAAACGGCGGCGAGGCGTCGGCGAGCGGGCGCAAGGGCGCGGGGTTGGGCCAGCGGCGATGGCATACCGACTCCTCCGGTCTCGACTGGTAGGAACATACCAGTCGGCAATACAGCAACACGGTGTTGGCTGACATCCGCCATCTGTTGCACTTCTTGCGATGTAATGTTGTAATCAGTGCATGAACGAGATTACCGACTGGATGACCACTCACGTCGCGGACCTCTTCGGCGGGCCGGCGAGCGTGCTGGTCGACCGCGAAGAGATCACTGTCGTGGGACCCCTGCCCACCGCCGACACCGACTCCACCGATCCGGCCGCGGCCTATCGAGAGCGCACCCGAGCTGACCGCATGGCAGTGGCCCGAGAGGCTGAGGAGCTCTTCCGCCGCAAGGTCTCATGGGGTGTCCAGGTGGGCGAGGAGACGGTGATGTTCACCCACCTCGCCGTGCCCGTGATGACCCGCCTGAGGCAAAGTGAGCGGCGTGTGCTGGACACCTTGGTCGCCGGCGGAGTGGCTCGCTCGCGGTCGGATGCGCTGGCTTGGTGCGTGCGGCTCGTTGGCGAGCATGAGGGCGACTGGATTGCCCGACTTCGCGAGGCGCTGCGCAGCGTGGATGAGGTGCGCGCGACGGGTCCGGCCACCAGCTGAGTCCCGCCCTGGACGGACGGCCCGGGTGGAGTGAACTCTCCCACTCGGGCCGTTCTCTGGAATAATTGATACTTCAATGTCCTTGATAGGGCAACACCAGCCATCAAGGAGTCAGCCATGATCGCCACGCCCACCCCACAGCTCGACATCCGTCGCGCCAACGAGCGCTTCGCGACCCAGATCCCGTGGCTGGACTCCAAGCATTCCTTCTCCTTCGGCCACCACCGCGATGTGCGCAACACCCATCACGGCCTGCTCCTGGTCAACAATGACGACGTCGTTGCCCCGGGGACGGGCTTCGACACCCACCCCCACCGGGATATGGAGATCGTCACCTGGGTGCTGCGCGGCTCGCTGGTCCACCAAGACTCCGAGGGTCACTCGGGCGTGATCTACCCCGGTCTCGCGCAACGCATGAGCGCCGGCAGCGGCATCCTGCACTCAGAGAAGAACGACTCCTGGCGCTGGGATACCGGCCATGAGGCGCACAGCGATCCAGTCCACTTCGTGCAGATGTGGGTTGTGCCGGACCAGGCGGGGATCGCCCCGGGCTATGAGCAACTCGAGATTGCCGCACCCGAGCTCGACGGCCAACTCGCCGTGGTGGCCAGCGGGATGGCGAAGCACGCGCAGGCCTCGGCCATCCGGATCTCCCAGCGGTATGCCGCGCTGCACGCGGCCCGGCTTGCCCCCGGCCAGTCGGTCACTCTCCCGGACGCGCCCTATCTCCATCTCTTCGTACCGGTCGGAGCGGTCGACCTCGAGTCGGCCGGTCGCCTCGAGACCGGGGATGCGGTGCGCTTCACCTCGACCGGTGGCCAGCGGGTCACCGCTCTCGAATCGGCCGAGATCCTTCTCTGGGAGATGCACGCCGGGATCGGCGCGGGACACTGAAGCCATGAGCAGCATCGAGATCACTGACAACTCCGCCGAGAACCGCTTCGAGGCTCACGTGGACGGCCAGTTGGCCGGCTTTGCGCAGTACCGCTTCCGCGGCGATGCCATCGTGTTCACCCATACCGAGGTCGCGACAGCCTTCGAGGGCCAGGGCATCGGCGGCGCCATCGCGCGCTATGCGCTGGATGCGGTCCGCGCCGATGAAGGGCTGCGCGTGGTCCCGCTCTGCCCCTTCATCCGGGCCTGGATCGAGAAGCATCCGGAGTACGCCTCCCTGGTCGCACCGCCGGCTTCGCCGCTCTAGGCGAGCTCGCGCGCAATACCCCCGCTGAGGAGTTGGCGCAGGTGCGCCAGCGGGGCGGCTCCGGTCAACCAACGTCCGGAGAGACCCTCGACCAGGGCGACCAGCCGCTCGGCCGCAGGCGCGGTGTCGGCCCCGGGATCGGGGTGCCCCTCCTCCTCACGGACGCGTGCGATAAGGCCAGCGATGTCCTCGACCCATTCGTCGGTCAGTCGGGCGACCGTCGGGCGCAAGGACTCGTCAAAAACGCTCGCCCAGCGCAACTCACCCCACGCCCGAGAGTTGGTCTCTACCTCGGTGGTGTCTTGAAGTTCGGCCATCAAGCGGATCTCGAGTTCCTGCCTGGCGCTCCGGCCTGGGGCGGCGGCCTCATCCAGGGAGTACCGCGCGGCATGCTCGCTCACGGCGCCGAGGGCGTGCTCCAGCAGTCCGGATCGACTACCAAAGTAGTGATAGAGCAAGGTCACGGAGACTTCGGCCTCGGCGGCGACCTCCTGGACACGCATGCCGCGCACCCCATGTCGAGCGATCACCGAGATCGCAGCTTCGAGGATTCGTTCACGGCGCGCGGACACATCACCGACCCTACGGTGTCTGCGCGGGCGCTGCCGCGCAGTGGATCCGATCGCCGCTGAATGCGAGCTCATCCGCCCACCAAGCCATCTGCGAACGCCCGCCACTGTCCTCGCCGACGGAAGATCAGGCTGAGCGCCAGGACCGATAGGGCAACCAGCCACATCACCAGCACCCCGGCCGTCGCGGCATCGCCGCCAAGCCCGTTGCGCATGCTGGAGAAGATGTAGACCGGAAGTGTCGTGGTGCCCACCGTGCTGACCAGACTCGAGACAACGACGTCATCGAGCGAGAAGGTCGACGCGAGGATGGCGGCCGCGACCACAGCCGGAACGACGAGGGGGATGGTGACGCGCCGCAGGATGGCCCAGGGCGGGGCTCCCAGGTCAGCGGCGGCATCCGCGAGGCGGGGGTCCAGGCCGGCCAGGCGAGCCCGCACGGTGAATGCGACGACGGCGATCGAGAGCACTGAGTGGGCCAGGACCAATCGCACGAATCCGTCCCCGAACAGCGTGCCACCCGACACGAAGAAGAGCAGCAGACCGACACCGGTCACGATTTCGGGGCTCACGAAGACGACGAGCAAGACCGTCGACAGGCTCCCCCGGACCAGCTTCGGCGACCGGGCGAGCGCCAGTCCGGCCAGGGTGCCGAGGGCCACAGCCAGGACCGTACTGACGGCAGCGACGCGCAGCGAGACGCCGATGGATGCCACCAAGACCTCGTTAGCCGGGATGGCGGCATACCACCGCGTGCCAAAACCTCCCCACACGTTCAGAGTCCGTCCGCGGTTGAACGAGTAGGCGACCATGACCAGAATCGGGGCCCACAAGGTCGCCAGCAGAAGTGCCCCGAACACCCGCAGGGCGCCACCCCAAAGATCTCGCTCGGCACGATGCTGGCGGGGAGCGCTCACCCCGGATCGCGGCCGTAGCCGGGCGGCCAGGTCAAGCGGCCGAACCCGACTGGTCAGTCGGCTGACCAACGTCGCCAGCACCCAGCCCAGACCTAAGACCGCACCAACCAGGCCGATAAGCAGAACTGCTGCTGCCGCCCCCAAGGCCCAGTCTTGGCTGCTCAGGAAGGACTCGGAGATCAGGGATCCCACGACTGGCGTCTGCACACCGCCGAGAATCGAGGGGGTCACATAGTCGCCCATCAGCGGGATGAAGACCAACAAGGCGGCGGCGATCACGCCCGGCCGCGCGGCCGGGACGGTCACTTGCCAGAAGACCCGCCAGCGCGAGGCGCCCAAGTCTCGCCCCGCCCACCGCAGGCTGGGATCGAGTTTGTCCAGGGCGACGGCGATGGGCAGCACGGCTAGCGGAAGGTAGTTGTACACGACGCCCAGTTGGGCCCCGGCGAAGGTGTCCAGGATCCCAAGGCCATCGTCCAGCTGCAGCGCCGAGTTCACGATCCCGTTGTCACCCAACAGAATGCGCCAGGAGTAGGTCCTGAGCAGGAAGGGCATCCAGTACGGGATGACCACGGCCGCGATGGCCAGCATCTTCCAACGGCCGGACAATCTGCGGGTGATCAGATAGGCCATCGGGAACGCCAAACCCAGGCACAGCGCAGTGCCCACAACGGACAACTCGAGGGTGTTGACGAAGACCAATCTGAAGGTGTCGCTGGCGGCCTCGCGATAGCGAGCGAGCGTCGGGTGCGCCAGGTCCACTGGCGTTGACGAAAAGGGCGTGGACTCGCCCGCGCTGAAGACCGCCACCAAGGCCGTGGGAATGAGGAAGAAGAGGCACAGCCAGACCAACGGCGGCAGTGCAGGTAGCAGGCCAGGTCGGCCCCTCCTCCGACGTGGTCCGCTCACCGTGCAGCCTGCGCCTTGAGCCGTTGGAACGTCTGAAGGGACAGCTTCCGCGTCTGTGGCGTCGGGGTGCTCGTGACGAACCTGTCGGCCGGAACGCCCCGGTCGAAGAAGATGATGTCCAGGTACGCCGTGTCGGCCGGCAGGTGATCGCGAGAGGCAAGAACGCCGGTGTTGTAGCCGTGAAAGAGCGTGTCGGTGGCCGCGTGCTCCGGTTCCAGCAGGAACTGGACGAAGGCATGAGCGGCGGCGATATTGCCCGCCCCTTGGGGAAGCACCCAATGGTCCACATAGAGATCGGTCTTGGGCGAACCCAGGGCGAATCTCAGAGTCTTGGGGCCGTCGATCATCGCCCCGCGGGCATCACCAGTGAAGGCCTGAGCGAGAACCACATCGCCGCTGGCGAGGTCCCCACGAGGGTAGGAATTGAAGGACTTCAGATGCGGCATCACGGTGCTCGCGAAGTAGCCCGAGGCCTTGTCATAGTTCGCCGGGTCGGTGGTCTCGGAGTCGATCCCATTGCCCCAGAAGTACGAGGTGACGAAGGACGCGGCACCATCGATGACCGATGTCCGTCCGTGCACACTCGGGTTCGCGAAGGCGGTGTAGAACTCGTTCCAGGAGGTTGGGGCTGTGGTGAGCACCGCGCTATCCCAGACATATCCCGTGCTACCACCCGACTTCGGGATGGCGTAGGTATTGGTGGGATCCCAGGACTTACCGACGAAGGCCGGGGACAGCCCCTTCATCCCTGGCAGGCGGGCCTTGTCCCACGGCAGGAGGGCGTGATTGGCCACCAGTTGCGGGACATACGAGCCATCCATCACGACCAGGTCGTAGCCACTGGTCCCGCTGGTGAGCCGTAGCTTGGCCAACGCCTCCTCCGAGGATGCATAGGTGTCGACCGCGACCTTGACCCCGGTGGCACGTTCGAAGGCCGCAATATTGTCCGGCGCGATGTAGTCCGCCCACGAGTAGATGTGCAAGGTCGAGCCGGCCGCGATCGCGGTGGGATAACTCGAGCTAGTGGTACTGGTCGGCGCATTGCCGCTGGAACAAGCAGCCGTTCCGAGCAGGGCACTGGCAAGGGCTGCTGACATGGCGAGAAGTCGCCGGCTTCGGGTGGACATCATGCTGCTCCGATCACAGTGGGGAAGAGCCGGACGTGGGCCGACGACCATCGGCACACCACGCGGTCACCGGTGCACGGAAGCCCGCGACCATCCCGGGGGATCCGCGCAAGGACAGGGACCTCGCCGGCGTCGACGAGGACTCCGCAGGTCATGCCGGCGATACTCACGCCCCGAACGACACCAGTGATGGTGTTCGGGTCAGGAGTGAGGTCGTCGCCGGCCGGTTGGACCTGGATATGTTCGGGACGCACCAGAGCAATCGCTGGTCCGGCGGCGATGGGCTCCTGCGCCGCGAGTGTGAAGGCACCCTGACGAAATCCCCCTGCACCATCGGATTCACCGGCGAATTCGTTGCTCTCGCCGACGAACCGGGCGACGAAGAGCGAGCTGGGCCGATCGTAGACATCCTCCGGCCGGCCAATCTGCTCGATCTGCCCCTTGCTCATGATGACGACGCGGTCGGCAAGACTGAGCGCCTCCTCCTGGTCGTGTGTGACCAAGACCGTGGTCACACCGAGCTGCTGCTGCAACATGCGCAATTCGAACTGCATCTCTTGGCGCAGGGACCGGTCGAGCGCCGAGAGCGGTTCATCCAGCAGGAGCAGGCTCGGTCGGTCGACAACGGCTCGGGCCAGGGCAACTCGCTGCTGCATACCGCCCGAGAGGCTCCGCACCTGTGCCTTTCCGCTGCACTCAAGACGCACCATCGAGAGCGCGTCGGCAACCCGGCTGCGGATCTCGGGTCGCGGAACGCCCGCCTGCCGCAAGGGAAAGGCCACATTGTCGAAGACGTCGAGATGGGGGAAGAGCGCGTAGGACTGGAAGACCGTGTGGATATGGCGCCGATGTGCCGGAGCGGCCGTGATATCCACCCCAGAGAGGCGGACCTGGCCCTCATCGGGGGCCTCCAGGCCCGCCAGCATCCGCAGGCTGGTGGACTTGCCGCATCCGGATGGCCCCAGGAGGGCAACGAACTCGCCGGCCTCAACGGTCAGGGTGAGCTCCTCCACCGCGGCCACCTGACCGTAGCGCTTGCGCAAGCCGCGCACATCAAGGCGACCCGGTCGGACCGCTCCACCGTCGCAGTTCGGGGCCTCGGCCGACTGCAGGCCCGTGGCCGCACTCATGGAGATACCGGTTCGGCGGCCGGCACCTGCATCGTGATGCAGTGCGGGCCTCCGCCTCCGAAGGCGATGATCTGCCCGGGAACCGGACGGATCTCCCGGCCCGGGAATCTCGCCGCGATCAGGTCCAGCGCCTCCTCGTCGTCGGCGTGAGCTCCGCTCACGGGCACAACGACGGCTCCATTGGCCACATAGAAATTGGGATAGGACACGTAGTCCTCCACGCCCTCCACCGTGAAGCCGGAGAAGAGCGCGAGCCCCGATGCCTGCACCTGCCGGCCGCGAGCATCGGGATGGTCCCGTAGATAGCGCAGATTGCGGGCCATCGCCTCGTGGTTGACATTGGCTGCCGACCCGGAGGCTTGGACGATGACGTGGCCGGCTTCGGTGAAAGTGCAGACCCCGTCGACATGGCCGTCGGTATGCCGGTCATCGAGGTGCCCAAAGGGCAGCATGAGAACCCGCCGGACGCCCAGCGCCGCGCACAAGGTGGCCTCGATCTGCGCCTGTGACAGGCCGGGATTGCGATTGCTGTGCAGGAGACATTGAGCCGTCGCGATGAGCGTGCCCTGGCCGTCAACAGTGATGCTGCCGCCCTCGAGCACCATGTCCACGGGCACGCGCTCGATCCCGAGATGGGACAACAGGATGCTGGCGAGCCGCGCGTCGGCGTCATACGGGAGGAACTTCCGCCCCCACGAATTGAAGTCAAAATCGACCCCGAGCCGATGCCCATCGGGTCGGCGCACGATGAGTGGGCCATTGTCGCGGATCCACGAGTCGTCGACCTCGGCCTCCAGAACGTCGATATTGTCGCGCCCGCAGAGCCCAAAGACCTCATCCCGGCGCCCGGGCAGAGCGACAACCGTGACCGGCTCGACGTCTGCGATCGCCCGGGCGACCGCGGCATACTCCTGCTTCGCCTCGGCGAGCACGCCTTGCCACAGATCCTGGCGGGTTGGCCAGGTCATCAGGGTCCGCTCGTGGCGGTCCCATTCCGCAGGCATCGCGTAGTCCGCGAGGCGCGGATCGACCTGTGGAGCCTCGACTGGGTCGACGGCCCGCCGACCGTGCGGGGCCATCTCGGCCGCATACGTCGGGGAGATCCCGGATGCCTGATCGAGATCCTCGCTGCTTGCCATGCTGACTCCTTTTTCGTGGGTGGATCTGACATCACTATGATGTAGACTGAAAATTCAGTCAAGCCCATTGAGAAGTTCTTTTGGCAGACACGACCTCGAGTCGGCTTGGCGCCCGCGCAGCTAGATACCCAGGAGACCGCCGTGCAGCTAACCCCGTCCGAGCGCGATCGCCTGCTGCTCTTCACCGTGGCGGAGCTCGCCCGTGGGCGCCGCGCCCGGGGGCTGCGGCTCAACGTTCCCGAAGCCACGGCCGTCATTGCCGATGCGGTCGTGGAAGCCGCCCGAGGCGGCCGGACCCACGAGGAGGCGGTGCAGATCGGCCGCCACCTCTTGGGCGCTGACGACGTTCTCCCCGGCGTGGCCAGCCTGCTTCCGGATGTGAAGGTGGAAGCCGGCTTCGAGGACGGCACTCGGCTGGTTGTTATCCCTTGGCCGATCGGCGACGAACTCGCCGATCAAGCCGCACCGGGCCGGATCATCCCGGCAGCCGATCTGGCCGCCGACCCGCACGCAGATCACGCTGCGGGATCCCTCGGAGCCGAGCGCGACGCGATCACCGTCATCGACGTCGAGAACACCTCCCGGGTGGCGATCACGGTGACCAGCCACTATCACTTCTTCGAGGCCAACCCGCGGCTGCGCTTTGACCGGTCCGCGGCATACGGTCGCCATCTCGACATCGCGGCGGGAGCCTCGGTCACGTTTCCGCCGGGTGCGGCCGTGACGGTCCGGCTGACGCCCATCCGTGGCCAGCGAGCGGTGGTGGGCTCCGCCGGGCTGGTCGACGGACCCCTGGATGCACCCGGCGCGAAGGATCGAGCCCTCGCGCTGCTGCGCAGTACCGGCTTTCTTGACGCCACCGCGTCCCCCACCGATGCGGCTGAGGATGCCGTGCGTCGACTCACCGCGCACGTGGCGAGGACTCCGGGGGTGCGGGCATGACCAGCAATCCTCAGGCCCAGCCCTTCACCTACGGCCCACGTTCAGGGGATCTGGTTGCCCTCGGGGACACCGGGCTGATGGTCCGGGTGAATGAGCACAGCCAACCCGACCACGACGAGTTCCTCCTCGGCTTCGGCAAGACCGCTCGCGACGGCATCGGGCTGCGAGCAGTCCCGACTACCCAGTCGTGCGAGGTCGCCATCACCAATGTGCTGATCCTGGACGCCGTGCTGGGGATCCGGACCGCCAGCATCGGCATCAGCGGCGGCCGAATTGTCGCAGTCGGTCGCGGCGGCAACCCTGACACCACAGATGGCATCGACTTCGTCATCGGCACCAACACCATCGTGATCAATGGCGAGGGTTTGATTGCCACGGCGGGGGCGGTCGATACGCACGTTCACCTGCTCTCGCCGCGCGTGATGGAGGCGGCCCTCGCCTCAGGTGTCACCACGGTGATTGGCCAAGAGTTCGGGCCATTTTGGGGGGTCGGCGTCAACGCGTCCGGACCGCTACGGACGGCATATGCCGCCTTCGATGCCTACCCGATCAATGTCGGTCTCCTCGGGCGTGGGTCCGCCTCCCGCCGCGGCAGTTTCCTCGAGGGACTTGAAGGCGGGGTCCTGGGGTTCAAGGTTCACGAAGACACCGGAGCGAGTCTGCGGGCGTTCGACACCGCCCTGCACCTCGCCGATGAGTTCGACGTGCAGGTCGCCGTGCACACCGACGGCCTCAATGAGGGACTCAGCGTGTCGGACACCCTGGCCGTTTCGGCCGGGCGGGTCTTCCACGCATTCCACGTCGAGGGCTGCGGCGGTGGCCACAGCCCCGATGTCCTGAGCCTGGCAGGAGTGCCCCACGTCCTCGCCTCCTCGACCAACCCGACCCTGCCCTTCGGCCGGGGCGCCCTGGCCGAGCATGCGGCCATGATCCACACCGTCCATGCGCTGCACGCCGACATCCCGAGCGATGCCGAACTCGTCCGCACGAGGATTCGCGCGGCGACCATGGCGGCGGAGAACGTGCTGCACGACCGGGGCGTCATCCCCATCACCAGTAGCGATGCCCAGGGTATGGGGCGCGCGGGCGAAACCATCCGGCGGACCTTCCAGCTGGCGTCAGTGCTCAAGCCTGCGCAGAAGGAGGCCACCGATGACAACGACCGGGTGCTGCGCTACCTGGCCAAGCTGACCATCAACCCGGCGCTCGCCCACGGACTCTCGCACGAGGTCGGCTCACTCCAGCCAGGCAGGCTGGCCGACATCGTCTTGTGGACGCCGGCCGCCTTCGGGGCAAAGCCCTACCTGGTGCTCAAGAGTGGCCTGCCTGCCTGGGGAACCGTCGGAGACCCCAACGCCGTCATCGACTCGGCCGAACCCCGCCAACTTGCGGCGCAATTCGGCGGTATTGGCGGCGCGGCGGTGGACACCTCCGTCATCTTCACCAATGCCGCGGCCGTCGACGCGGGAGCGGACACCTTCCCAACGCGACGTCGCAGGGTCGCCGTGCAAGGCTGCCGCGAGGTGACCCTGGCCGATATGGTGCACCACCGAGAACGGGCCGCAGTCACGGTCGCTCCGGGCGGAGATGCGGTGCACCTGGATGGTCACTTGCTATCCATGTCGCCCGTGGAGCGGGTGCCGCTCTCCCGGCTGTACTTCCTCTAGGCCTCTGGGCCGAGGGCCGCGGCCGCTCCCGAACAAGGCGGCCCAGGCCAGGTCTACGTCACGAAGCGTTCCGCCCTGGCCCATTCGTGGTCTTAAATGGGGCACGCGCCCTGTCCAGTGTCGGCCGGGGCGAGAACACGTTGCGTGACGGGAGTCAAGGGTGGCCAAGCTCGTACAGGACCTGCAGCAGCGCGCCTCCCGCCTCGTGACCGGCCGGGGGCGCGCAGGGGCGATCATTGGGCAGCCTCGATTCCAACGCTTGATCTCCGACTGGGCGAACGAGCACCAGCTCTCCGAAGCCGAGGTCGAGGCCCAGGTCGCCGACCACTTGGACGAGATGCTGGCCAGCCACGGCGAGAGCGCGATGGCCTCCTGGAACAAGTTCGGTACCTGGATGATGCGCGCCCACGATGTCGTGGTCGACGAAGACCAACTCGTCGCCCTGCGCAAGCTCGACCGGCAGCACAGCCTTGCACTGGTCTTCTCCCACCGCTCCTATCTCGACGGATACGCCCTGCCGGCAGCCCTGGGAGCCCGGCGCTTTGGACCGATCTACACCTTTGGTGGCGCCAACCTAAACCTGCCCATCCTCGGCCGCCTCGCCAGCCAGACCGGCATCATCTTCATCCGTCGGTCGATGAAGGACGCACCGCTCTACCGCCGGACTTTGCGCGGCTATATCTCCCACCTCGTGGCGACCAAGGCCAATGTTGCGTGGTCGATCGAGGGCGGCCGCACCCGTACCGGCAAGCTGCGCCCGCCCACCTATGGGATCCTGCGCTATCTCGCCGATGCGGTTGACGCCGAGCCCGGCCCCGACGCCATGCTCGTCCCGGTCTCCATCGTCTACGACCAATTGCACGAGGTCGGCCGGATGGCCAGCGAGGCGACCGGCGCAGCCAAGCGACCCGAGGACTTCCGCTGGCTGATCAACCTCGCCCGCTCCCAGGGCGAGCGACTCGGTCGGGTGTACCTCTCCTTCGGCACCCCCATCCCCCTGCGCGGTCGCATGGAGGAACTGCGCGAGGGTGGCCTCGCGCCCGATCACGTGGTCGAGCGCATTGCCCTCGAGGCCTCCCATCGGATCAACCGGGTCACTCCGGTCACCGTCACGGCCGTGGTCTGCCTGGCGCTCCTCGGAGCCGATCGAGCGCTGCCCTTCGAGCGGGTATTGGCCACGGTCCAGCCGTTTGCGGCCTATATCGACAAGCGCGCCTGGCCGGTCGCCGGTGGCGCCAACCTCACCGACCGGCTCACCGTCCGGCACGCGCTGCACGAACTCGTGACCAGCGGAGTGCTGGACTGCTATGACGCGGGGACCGAGCCGGTATGGCGCGTGGCGGAGGACCAACATCTGGTCGCCGCCTTCTACCGCAACACGCTGATCCACATCCTTGTTGACCGAGCCATCGGCGAGGTAGCGCTGCTCGCCGCGGTCGACGCCGGCCCGCAGGCCAATGGGATGCGGGTGGCTTGGGAGCACGCGCTGGATCTGCGTGATCTGCTCAAGTTCGAGTTCTTCTTTCCGCCCCGAGCCGAATTCGACACCGAGTTGCGCACCGAAATGGCCATCATTGCCCCTGGATTCCACGACGACTTCGATGGGGCGATGGCCGCGCAGGCCCTGGAGTCCGCGCCGGTGTACTTGGCCCACCTGGTGCTGCGCCCATTCATCGAGTCCTACCTCGTGGTTGCGGACCGCCTGGCCGCGGCCGCAGATGCCGATCTCGACGAAGCCGACTGCGCGGCGCTGCTCACCGAGAGCCTGCATCTGGGTCAGCAATGGGTCCTGGAACGCCGGATCACCAGCGCCGAGTCGGTCTCGCTCGAGCTCTTCCGCAACGCGCTGCAACTGGCCCGCCATCGCGGTTTGGTCAGCTCCACCGACACTCCGGTCGTCCAGGATGACGACGACCTCCCCCGCACCGGCGGCCGATCCACCCCAGCTCCGGATGCCTCCGGCCGCGAGCGAACCCTTGCCGAGGCCAGGGCCGCCTTGCGCAACGAACTCCAGGCAGTGAGCGAGCAGATCCGGCGGATCGCGGTGTATGCCGACAAGCGCGCCGGATCCCTTTCGGCCGCCGCGCCAGCGGGCGGTGACCATGAATCTCGCTGACCAACTCGCCAGGATCGAGCAAGCTCCCAAGGGCCCGAGCGTCGGCGCCTTCTTTGACCTCGATGGCACCTTGGTGGCGGGCTATACGGCCACGGCATTCTTCCGTGAGCAGGTCACCGGTCGACATGTGGACCCGACCACTGCCCTGCGCTCGCTGATTGCTGCGGTCGACGGAACCTTCCTCGGCGGCTCCCCCATTAAGGGCAGCCAACTCGCGTTCGCCGCGTTAGCCGGCAAGGACGAGAGCCTCCTGGCCGACCTGGGTGAGCGGCTCTTCCGGACCCAAATCGCCGGCACGATCCGCGCCGAGGCTCGCGACCTCGTTCGAGCCCATCAGCGCGCCGGCCATACGGTGGTGGTGTCGTCCGCGGCCACGCGGTACCAAATCGGTCCCGTCGCACGCGACCTCGGCATCGAGGACCTCATCTGCACAGAACTCGAGGTCCACGAGGGGCTCCTCACTGGCGCCATTCGCGGACGGATGCGCTGGGGACGCGAAAAGGCTTCTGGCGTACGCGCGTACGCACGTACGCATGGCGTCGACCTGAGTCACAGCTTCGCCTACGGAAATGGCACTGAGGACATCGACTTCCTCGCCACCGTGGGCCAGCCGACCGCGCTCTCCCCGGACACGGGGCTCTCCGATGCCGCGGCCCGCTTCGGCTGGCCAGTCCTTCGGCTATCCGATCCACCGCCGTCGACCCTTGCGGGTTCAGTGCGAACGCTGTTGGCGCTCAACGGGATGAACGTCGCCGCCATGACCGGAGCCGCGTGGGGATTGCTGACCGGCGATCGCCGCCGAGGCGTCAATGCCGCAACCGCTTTGGCGACCGATTCCGCCCTCAAGCTGGCGGGCGTGCATCTACGGATCACAGGCCTGGAGCGTTTGGCGGCAGCCCGACCCGGCATCGTGGTCGCCAACCACCAAAGTTCGATTGACCCGGTCGTGATTGCCGCCATCTTGCGTGGCGACTTCACGGCGGTCGCCAAAAAGGAGGCCAAGTACGACCCTCGCGCGTTGCTCGGCTCCCTCCTCCTCGACCCGGTCTACATCGACCGCGGCAACTCAGAGCAGGCCCGCGCCTCACTGGACGCCGTGGCAGATCGCATCCGCTCCGGGACCTCGCTCATGATCTTTCCCGAGGGAACCCGTTCTCCCACACCGGTGCTCGGGCCGTTCCGTAAGGGCGCCTTCCACCTTGCGGTGGCGACCGGGGCGCCGGTCATCCCCATCGTGCTGCGCAATACCGGAGAGATCATGCCGCGCGGCGCTCGGACCATCCGCGCCGGCACCATCGATGTCCACGTGCTGGAGCCGCGTTACCACTGGTCCACCGAAAACATGGCGGACGAGGTCGCGAGCCTGCACGCCGAATTCGTTGAGACTCTCGCTCACTGGCCCGAGGAGGCCTGACATGGCGCCCCCCAAGAAGCGACCCGCGGCAACCCCCGAGGAGGGCTATGCCGCCCAGCAGGCGCGCTGGCAAGCCGCCGCCCAATGGGGCAGCGAGACCAGCATGAACGAGCTCGAGACCGTCATGTGGCGTTCCGAGCGGCACCCTCAGGCGTCCTCGACGATTGCCTCGTTGCTCATCCTGGACCAGGCCCCGGACTGGGATCGCCTCGTCGCTGCGGTCGATTGGGCGAGCAGCCTGGTCCTTAAGGCGCGCCAGCGGGTGGTCGAGCCCATCGTGCCCACCGGGCCACCCGCCTGGGCCATCGATCCGCATTTCCACATCGGATACCACCTGCGCCGCCACCAACTCGGTGCTCGTGCCAGCATGGATGACCTGCTTGAGCTGGTTCAGGACCTCCTCATTACCCCCTTCGACCGCACCCGCCCGCTGTGGGAGGCGACCCTTATCGAGGGCCTCGAGGGCGGACGAGCGGCATACCTGCTCAAGCTGCACCACTCGCTCACCGACGGCCTGGGCGCAGCGCAGTTGCTCTCCGCGGTCCAGAGCCGGACGCGGAGCCACACCGATGACAAGCCGGTGAGCGATCTTCCGACAACAGCCGGGCCGACTGCATGGGAAGTGACGACGGAGGGGCTCCGAGAGACCATCTCGGCAGCGCCGATGATCGCGGCCACGGCCGCCGCCGCCGTGGCCGGGACGCTGCGCGATCCGAGCGGAGCGGTCAGCGAGGGCCTACGCTTCGCCGCCTCGCTGCGCCGGGTCCTCACGCCTAAAGTCCTGGAGCGCTCCCCGCTGTTGGCTGGCCGGGATGGGCGGCGATGGGTGCTGCAGACCCTCGATTGCCGCCTCGACACTCTGCGCGCCGCCGGTCGGGCGGCTGGCGGGTCAGTCAACGATGCCTACCTCGCCGCTCTCCTTGGCGGGATGCGCCGCTACCACGAAGCCCATGGCGTCGACCTCGAAGAACTGCAGATGACGGTTCCGGTCTCCTTGCGTCGAGCCGATGATCCGATGGGCGGCAACCGCTTCGCCGGGGCAATGATCGCCGGACCGATGGGGATCGAGGACCCCGTCGAGCGGATCGCCATTCTCCGGGGAGTCATGCTTTCGGAAGTGAATGAGCCTGCGCTGGATACCTTTTCGCTGTTTACCCCGATCGCGAACCGGCTGCCCTCGGCCGTGGGAGCCGCTGCCATGCGGCTCGGGTCACTCAATGACTTGGCTGCGTCCAATGTCCCGGGCATCTCCGAGTCGGTTTACCTGGCTGGCGCCAAGGTTGAGCGGGCCATCCCGTTCGGACCGCTGCCTGGTGTGGCCGTCATGGCTGTGCTGGGCTCGTATGCCGGTGTGTGCAGTGTGGGCTTCACCCTGGACGATCGGGCGATCGAGTCGCCGGCGCTCTTCGCGGCCAGCATGCGTGAGGGCTTCGACGAGGTCTTGGCGCTCGCGTGACCACTCCCCTGTCGACCAGTCGACGCACCGTGATGACGGGAGGGCTGGCCGGTCTTGGCGCGGCCGTGCTCACCGGGTGCGCCACCGAGGGCACGGGCGGCCATCCGCTGCCCGTGGCCGGTGGCACCACCTCCGCAACGCGCCGATCCGACACACCCAACCTCATCGTGATCATCACCGACGACCAGCGGTGGGACCACCTTTCGGTGTCGCCCAGCGCACCGGCATACCTCAGCACACCCGCATTGGATGCCCTTGCGGCACAAGGAGCGCGGTGCGACAACGCCTTCGTCACCACAGCTCTGTGTTCCCCCAGCCGCGCCACCTTCCTGACCGGCCTTTATGCGCGACGGCACGGTGTCCAGAACAACCTCACTCGGTGGAATGCCGCTCAGCGCACAGTCTTTGAGCCACTTGCCGAGGCCGGCTATGACTGCGCCTTCATTGGCAAGTGGCATATGCCGGGCGGCATTCCGGACCTTCGCGGGGTCAACCGGTTCGTGACCTTCACCGCGCAAGGTGGCCAAGGTCAGTACTTCGACTGCCCCTTGCTCATCGACGGGGTGATGACGGAGCGCCCTGGCACCTACATCTCGGAGGACCTCACCACTCTGGCCTTGGAGTGGATCAGCGAGCGGCCGACGGATCGACCGTGGTGTCTCTTCTTGGCGCACAAGGCTGTTCATCATCAGTTCGAGCCTCCGGAGCACCTTCGCGGCGCCATGGATGGGGTCGACCTCAGCGGTTTGCCGCCGGAGGCCTTCTCTTTCATGACCACCCTGGACCGCAATGTGTGGGAAGGCACGGTGCTCGGCTACGAGCGCATGTACCGGCGGTACGTGGAAACTCTGATGGGCCTTGACGAGCAGGTCGGGCGACTCATCAAGGAGATCGACCTCGCTCGCACCAATGTGATCTACACCAGCGACAATGGTTACTCCTGGGGCGAGCATGTCATCACCGGGAAGCGCTGGGCCTACGAGGAGAACACCCGGGTCCCCTTCCTGGCGGTCGGCCCGGACATAGCCAAGGGAACGCTGCCCCCGGAGCTGATCATCAATGCCGACGTCGCTCCGACGCTGCTCGAGTGGGCCGGCGTGCCCTGGGGTGGCCCGGGCGTGCCCCAAGGCCGTTCTCTGGCAGCGCTGCTCGCGGGATCCAACCCGGTGTGGCGGGAGGACTTCCTCTACGAGTACTTCCTGGACTTCCCCTATAACGTTCCCGCGATGCAGGCGGCCCGCACCAATGACTGGCTCTATATCGAGTTTGAATCAGCGGACCGACCACAACTCTTTGACGTGCGCGCCGACCCCAGTACCCAGCACGATCTCATGGACGACTCGCCCGACACCGCACGCGAGTTGGCCGCTCGACTAGCCGCCCTGCGAACGAGGGTGGCCTCGGGAGCCTCGGTATGAGGCGGCTGCTCTGGGCACTCCTGCCCGCCGTGGTCTTCACCTGTGGCGATGTCATCGTCTCGCTCCTGATCGGTCGAGTCGACCTACTGAGTGCTGCCGCGTATCACGTGCTCCTGCCGGCCGGAGCCCTGGCCCGATATGCCGGCATGTTCGTTCTCGCTGGCCCAATCTGGTGGCTGCTTCGGCGCTGTGCTGCCTCACGGCCCTGGCGAGTTCTCGGGGTGCTCGCCGGCCCCACGGCATACGCGATCTCGGCCGCCTGGCACCTGGGGCACTGGTTCCCGACCGGGCAAGCCCTGTACTACGCGCTCAATCCGCTCACCCTGGCCGCCATCGGATCGAGCACTGCGATGGCCGCGCTCGGCGAGATGATTTGGCGACGGCGCCCCACGGCTGGGCTGATTGTGCTCAGCCTGGCCGGGTGGGCCGTGCTCTACGCCACCGTCCTCTGGGATGGCGGCGTGCACTGGTTCTACGTCTACCAACAGGGCTTCGCGGCCCTCTTCGGGTGAGGAAGTTCGATGGACTGGATCGAGCACGGCGTCTTCATGGTTCGCGATGCGGGCTTCGGCCGAGACTTCACCTCAAAGGTCTTGGTGAGCCTCATCGCTCTGGGGATCATCGCGTGGGATGTCCGCAAGCAGCGCCGCTGGGACTACGCCTGGGTCTTCGTGATCGCCAGTGTGCTCTGGGCGATGGCTGAGCTCTTCCTCTCGGTTCAAGGCATCAGGGATATGCCCGAACGGCTCCTCTTCGGGTCACCGATGCCGTTGTGGGCGTCCTACGTCTTACAGGGCACAGCGGAAGCCGCCTTCGTGGTCGTCCTCGGGCTGGCCGTCGGAGATCGGCTACTCGTCCCAGCCGCGCGTCGGAGCGCGATGGCCTGGTTCGTGGCCGCATGCGCGCTCACCGTGGCCGCGGTATGGCGGTCGGGCTTGGTGGTCGAACGTGGGGTGGTCGCGTCGCGGCGGGATCTGCTGGCTCCATCGGCCCTGATCACGCTGGCCGTGCTCACCCTGGTGGCTGCGTGGTTCGTCTGGCGGTGGGTGGCCTGGCGCCCTCGGACCATGGCCATGGCCGGGGTCATGCTGGTCTTTTCGACCATCTGGACGATCGCCCAAGTCTGGGTCGGCGGGCGCTGGATCGAGGTCGGCACGGCCGCTGGCGGGTATGCCGCCGCGTCCCCCGTGGTGACTTTCGGGGGGTTGGCTTTCGATGTGGTGGTGGAAATCGTGCTCGCCTATGTCCCCTTCTTTGCCCTTGCGGTGATGGTCGGCGCTCTCACCGATCCGCGGCCGTTGACCCGCGGCGCGCTCTGACCCGCAGGGCGGACCGAGACCGTGACGATTGCCTGGCCGCCAGCCGCCGCGCTGCGGCGTTCGATGGCCCTGCTAATTCCCTTCGGTGTCGGTGTGGCACTGGCGTCGATCGTGGGTGGGGCCCAGGCTCAACTCGGGATCGTGGTCGGCGCCACCTGCTCGGCCGCGGGCGTCCTCACCGAACTGCCGGCCAGAGTGCGAGTTCAGTTTGTCGCTGTAGTCGCGCTCTGCGCCGGACTGGGTGCGTGGGCCACCGGGCGCGCCGTGCTCGTCGCCCTGGCGGTGGCCGCGGCCGCGCTGGCGCAGGCTCACTGGGTGCGTTTGTCCTCCAACGTCGGCCCTATGTTGCCCGTGGCGGTGGCCATCGGGGCTTCGGTTCCGCAGGCCGGACCCGCGCTGGGCTTCGCGGCGTGGGCCGGAGCAGGAGGCATGGCGATGATGATCGGTGCCCGCCTGGCCAAGGTGGCCACACTCGCCTCGCCAGTGCCCACCCCGCTCGCCCGGCGACATGCCGTGCTCGTGGCGGCGGTCAGCGCGCTGGCCTCTTGGCTGACCACGGCGAGAGGAATCGAGCATGGATACTGGCTGGTGGTGACCCTGGCGGCGGTCCTGCGGCCGATAGGTGCCGAGACGCTGTCACGGGCCCGAACTCGGTCGCTCGCCACGGTCGCCGGAGTCCTGGTTGCGATCGCCTTGGTCAGCGTGGTGCCCACGCCGATCGCACTGGGAAGTGCCGCGGCGGCGGTGATCCTGGCGGTGGCCTGGGCCTTGACCGGCGATCAGGTCCGCCAAACGCTCTATCTGACTCCGGCCATCATCATGGCGGCCTCGGCAGGCACCGCCTCGTTTGCCGTGGCCCTGGCCGGTCAGCGCCTGGCGCTGACCCTCGTGGGGGCGGCTGTCGCGTTGCTCTTGGCCTGGGCTTTGGCCCGCTGGTCAGATCGCGAACACTGAACTCCCGGAAGGCGGGCGACGATGATGGCCCTGCTGGCCCGGGCCAGGCATAGTGTGCCCATGAATGGAAGCGGAACGCGCGAGGACCCCTGGCAGTTGACGACGGCTCCCGGAACCTCGGCCTACACCATGTATCGCGACGAGGACGCCGATCCACCCACGCTGGTCTGTCAAGTGGGCTCAACGACACTGCGCTATCACCTCCAGGCGATCGATGACTTGGCCGCCTGGCTCCGCGAGCAGGGTGACTGGGTTGACCTGGGTGCCGCCGACGAGAAGAAGCCGGCCAAACCGGGAACGGTCGAGGCATGGGGACGCGATGAGGCCAACCCGGTGGGTGGCTGGTACGGCCTACGCAATGGCTACCGAGGACGATTCGGAATGTACCTTCCGCCGCTGCTCGAGGCCCTGGGGCTGGTCGAGCTCGAGCACAACCCACGCAACAACCGGGTCCGGGCTCTCTAGCTCACCACGATGACGTGCAGCGTCCGGGGGCCGTGGACGCCCTCGACGCGCTGCAGTTCGATATCGCTCGTTGCCGAGGGGCCGCTGATCCAGGTGGTCGGCGAATTCGGGTCGAGCGCGGCAATCGCGTCGACGACCCCTGCGACCACCTGATCGGCGCCCACGATGCAGACGTGCGTATCCGGGACCAACGTGAGGCTGCGACGGCCTTGACCCGGTCCATGGGTGAGCACAATGGTGCCGGTCTCAGCGATACCGAGGGCAGCCAGGGTGACCACGGCATCGACCCGGTCCAACTCCGAGGCGCTCTGCCCGTGGTCGATCACCGCGCCAGGCACTGGATAGGTCAGCCCCTGGGGAACGATGACCGATGCGCCCTCCGGGACAGCCTCGGCCAGCCGCACAGCGACCTCCTCCTGGGCGCACTCCACGACGATCGCACGATAGTCGCTCACCCGATCCACGAAGCGAGCGACGAGCTCGGCCCGCTCGCTCGTGACCGGCTCTCGGTAGTTCCGGGGGATCCTCGGTGCTGGCTCAGGGTTGGCGGTGAGGGCGGCCCGAACGCGGGCCAGGATTTCCTCACGGCTGCTCATGACCGACCTCCACTGCGTCGCCACCAGTTGCGAAATGACTCTCGAGGCGGAGCCGGCAGGTCTCGTGCGGTGAACCAAGCGGCGCCCGGACCTGGGATCCGGCGCATCGTCGGCCGGCCGGTCGTGGGTGAGGAGCCGACCCCAAGGATGCGCCCGACCGGGCCGCCAACACGCTCCGCTGCCGCGAGGAGCCGGCTCGAGGAGAGCACGCGGGCAGCGCCCTTCATGGCGATCGCCTCCGCTGAGGGGATGGCGGTTCCTCGATGAGCGTCCACCACTTGGGCTCGGAGATGGACCAGCACGTCAGGGATATCGATCCTCACGGGGCACACCTCAAAACAGGCCCCACACAGGGTGGATGCATACGGGAGTGAGTCGGTCTGCTGATCGACCCCCACTCCCTTCAGGAGTGGGTTGAGGATCGCACCGATCGGTCCTGGGTAGACCGAACCATAGGCGTGGCCGCCGGTGCGCTCGTACACCGGGCAGACGTTCAGACAGGCGGAGCAGCGGATACAGCGAAGCGCCTGCCGCCCCACGCGATCAGCCAGGGCGCGAGTGCGACCGTTGTCGAGCAGGATGACATGGACCTCCTGGGGGCCGTCGCCGGGCGTCACCCCCGACCACGTCGAGGTGTATGGGTTCATCCGCTCACCGGTGGAGGAGCGCGGCAGCGTCTGGAGGTAGATATCGAGATCGCCCCACGTGGGCACGACCTTTTCAATGCCGACGACCGAGATCAAGACCTCGGGCAGGGTCAAGCACATGCGCCCATTACCCTCGGACTCGACGACGACCAGCGTCCCGGTGTCCGCGACCGCGAAGTTGGCACCGGAGACAGCGACCTTGGCTCGGAGAAACTTCTCTCGTAGGTGTAGTCGGGCCGCTTCGGCCAAGCGTGCTGGCTCGTCGGTCAAGTCCGCGGGTGCGGCCCGTCCGGCAGCGGCCATGGCGCTGGTGAAGATGTCCCGCACTTCGGAGCGGTTGCGATGGATCGCGGGCACCAGGATGTGAGAGGGCAGGTCATGGCCGAGCTGAACGATCAGCTCGGCAAGATCAGTTTCCCAGGCGGCAATGCCGTGGGACGCCAGGGCTTCGTTCAGCCCGATCTCGGCAGTGGCCATCGACTTGACCTTGACCACCTCGTCCACCCCATGCTCCTGCGCGATCGAGGCGACCAACTCGCACGCCTGCGCGGCATCGCTTGCCCAGTGCACCACCGCCCCGCGCGCGGTCAGGGCAGCTTCCAGGGTCAGGAGGTGCTCATCGAGCTTGGCCAGCGTCGAGTCCTTAACGGCAGCTCCCGCAAGGCGAAGGTCTTCCCAGCCCGCAAGCTCTCCCACGGCTGCGGCGCGCTTGGCCCGGATGGTAGAGGTCGCGGCCGCCAGATTGGCCCGGAGCTGGGCATTGCCCAGGGCCGCTCGCGCTGCCTCGGGGAAAGCAGGCATTCCCACGAAGGTCCCGGTCATGACATCGGCCCAGTGCTAGCCAGGATTTCCGCAAGGTGCATCACCCGAACCGATGACTTCGCGCGTGAGAGCACCCCGCCGATATGCATGAGGCAGGAGCGGTCGCCCGCCACCAATACTTCCGCGCCGGATCCAATGACGGCAGCCGCCTTGTCTGTGCCCATGGCGATGGAGGTCGCAGCGTTTTTGACCGAGAAAGTGCCACCGAATCCACAGCACTGTTCGGCTCCCGGCAGGTCCACCAATTGGAGGCCACGAACGGCCTGGAGCAGACGGAGCGGGCGCTCGCCGATGTCCAGCAGCCGACTTGAGTGGCAGGTCGGGTGGTACGTCACGGTGTGCGGGAAGGTGGCGCCGACATCGTCCACACCCAGGACGTCGATGAGAAACTCGGCCAGGTCGTACACCCGGGGGGAGACCTCTGACACCGCCCGGATGAGCGCCGGGTCGCCGGAGCGCTCAGCGACCAACGAATGTTGATGGCGTGCGGAACCGGTACACGATCCCGATGGGGTGACCACTGCGTCGTATCCGGCGAAGGTGTCGACGAAGTTCCGCACCACCGGGATGGCTTCGTCCAGATACCCGGTGTTGACCATCGGTTGCCCGCAGCACCCTTGCCCTTGAGGGAAATCCACGTCGACGCCGAGCCGGCGCAGCAAGGTCACCACGGCTTGGCCGGTCTCCGGGAAGAGCGCCTCGCCGATGCAGGTCACTTGCAGGGCTACCCGCATCGCGGCACCAAGCCTTGGGCATCCAGGTCATCCCAGAGCGCATCGGGGATAGGCGCGTCCAGTCTGGCTACGTTGTCACGCACCTGCGCTTCGCTGTCAGCACCCGCGACGACCGCAACGACCGGCGCGGCCAGCAACGGGTACCGTAGCGCCGCGGTGGCCAGGGCCACGCCGTGCTCGCGGCATACTCGATCGATCGCCTTGGCCTTGCTCACCCGTTCACTCGACGCAGATTCGTAGTCGTACATGGCGGACCCCGCAGATGCGTCCGCAAGAAGCCCGCTGTTGAAGACGGCTGCGGCCACGATCGAAGCACCTGCCGCGGACGCAGCGGGGACCACCTCGAGCAGCGCGCCCTGATCCAGCAAGGTGAGGCAGTTGGCGGCCATCACGATGTCCGCGCCTTCCCGAATGCCGTCGGCCAACGCCTGCGGCACCATCGATCCGACACCGATTCGATCTGTAAGGCCCTCATCGCGCAGGGTGCGAAGTGCGCGGACGCCGCTCTCGACTGCGTTCGCTACTCCTGAGCGTTCCGGGTCGTGGACGTAGGCAATATCGACGTGGTCGAGTCCAAGCCGTTCCAGTGACTCCTCCAGACTCGACCGCACGCCGGACTCGGTGAAGTCCCACACCCGCTTGTGCGTCGCGTGCACCTCAAACCCGTCGTCGTACTCGCCGGCCCAGTTCGGATTCCGGCGAAGAAGGCGACCCACCTTGGTGGAAATGACGAACTCATCCCGCGGACGGCCCGCGAGAAATGTTCCGAGACGTCGCTCGGACAGGCCAAGGCCGTAATGGGGCGCGGTGTCGAAGTGACGAACGCCGCTGTCCCAGGCCGCGTTGAGAACGGCATGAACCTCAGCGTCAGTTCGAGCCCGGAAAAGGTTGCCGAACTGGGCGCTCCCCAGACCGAAGGGGGGGATCCGCGTCATGGCGCATCCCAGAGGTGGGCAGCGACGGACTCAGCAAGCATCTCCGCACCCGAACCGGGCGCGGTCGGCGTGAGATAGCGCCCCCCCTTGGCGACCGCGGGCGTCACGAAATGCTCATGGAGGTGGTCCACATACTCGATCATGCGCCCATCTGTGCTGCCAGAGATAGCCACGAAGTCAATCATCGAGACGTGTTGAACCAACTCGCACAACCCGACTCCGCCGGCGTGGGGGCAAACTCGGACCCCGAACTTCGCGGCGAGCAGCAGCATGGAGATGTTCTCGTTCAACCCCGCCACTCGGGTCGCATCGACCTGGAGGACCGCCAGCCCTCCGGCCTGGAGGAACTGCTTGGCCATCACTCGGTTGGCCATGTGTTCCCCGGTGGCCACGGGAATGGGGGCGATCCCTCTGGCGATAGCGGCGTGTGAAAGCACGTCATCGGGATTAGTCGGCTCCTCGACCCAGGCCAGGTCGAAGGGCGCCAGTCGGCGTACCCATTCGATGGCTTCGGCCGTTTCCCACCGCTGATTCGCATCCACCGCGATCGCGATACCTGGCCCCACGGCGGCCCGAGCGATGCCCAGCCGGCGCACGTCATCCTCCACGTCGAGACCGACCTTGAGCTTGATCTGTTCGAAGCCCTCTGACACCGCCTCCCGGCAGAGTCGGTCGAGCTTGGCGTCGTCATATCCCAGCCAGCCCGGTGTGGTCGTATAGGCCGGGTAACCCTCGGCGATCAGTTGCTCGCGTCGTTGGGCGCGCCCGGGCACAGCCGCCCGCAGAATCTCCAGCGCCTCCTCTCGGGTGAGGGCATCCTCCAGGTAGCGCCAGTCGGCGAGGTCAACGATCTCCTCTGGCGTCATCCGGGAGACCAAATCCCACAGCGGGAGTCCGGCCCGCTTCGCCTTCAGGTCCCAGAGCGCGTTGATCACGGCGCCAATGGCCATGTGCATGATCCCCTTCTCGGGGCCAAACCACCGCAGCTGCGAATCGTGCAGGAGTTCGCGCCACACCGACCCAAGATCGCCGAGAGTTTCCTCGACATCTCGACCGATGAGCCGCTGGGCGAGCCGGTCGACCGCGTGGACCTGGATGTCATTGCCTCGGCCGATGCTGAAGACCAAGCCGGTACCCACGAGCCCGTCAGGGTCATCGGTGGTAACCCGCAGGTATGCCGCCGAGTAGTCGGGATCGGGGTTCATGGCGTCGGACCCGTCGAGGAAGCGCGAAGTAGGGAACCGGATGTCTGCGGTGTCCACCGCGACGATGTGTGGCATCGATCGTTCTCCTGTGTCCATGTCGATTTCGACATAGACTAGACATCTGATGTTTCGTCGTCAAGAATGTCTGTCACGCGGAATGATGCGCGTACCATCAGGTAGGTCTGGACTCAGTAATCCAATCTTTCGAGGAGTCTTCGTGAAACTCGCCCGCCTTGGGCCCGCCGGTCACGAGCGGCCAGTGGTCATCGTCGACGGGGTCGCCTTCGACCTCTCCCCCATCACCACCGACATCGATGGGGCCTTCCTGGGCTCCGGTGGCGTGGACCAAGTCCGGGTGGCCCTGGCAGCTGGCACGCTGACACCCTTGGATGATGCCAATGAACAACGGATCGGCGCCCCCATTGCGCGCCCCGGTGCCGTCTTGTGCATCGGGATGAACTACGCGGCACACGCTGAGGAGAGCGGGTCAGCCCCACCCACGGTTCCGGTCCTCTTCCTCAAGGTTCCCAATACGGTGGTGGGACCGAACGACGAGGTGACCATTCCCCGGGGTTCTCAGAAGACGGACTGGGAGGTGGAATTGGGCGTCGTCATCGGGCGGCAGACCTCCTACCTCGACTCCCCCGAGCAGGCCCTCGATCACATCGCGGGCTTCGTGGCCGCCAATGACCTCTCTGAGCGGACCTTTCAACTCGAGGTTTCCGGCGGGCAGTGGAGCAAGGGGAAGATTTCACCGGGATTCAGCCCGCTCGGGCCGTGGTTGGTCACCCCGGATGAGGTCGATCATCAGAACCTGCGGCTGCGAAGCTGGGTCAACGGCGAGCCGCGGCAAGACTCCTCCACCGCGGACCAGATCTTCAACGTCGCCACGATCATCCACCACTTGAGCCAGTTCGTGACCCTGGATCCGGGTGACCTGGTGCTCACCGGGACCCCTGAGGGAGTGGCGCTCTCTGGGCGCTTCCCCTACCTTCAGCCCGGCGACATCGTCGAGATCGAGATCGAAGGACTCGGCCATCAACGCCAGCACTTCAATGCCTTTGCGGGGCAACGATGAGCACCTTCACCGACCTGGTGGCCATCGTGACGGGTGGGGCCTCAGGAATCGGGGCTGCGGTGGCAGCAGAGTTGCTGGCGCAGGGCGCCCAGGTCGCGGTGTTCGACCTGCACCCCGACAATCTCCCGGAGGGGGCCATCCCGGTTGCGGTCGACGTCACCGACGATGACGAGGTGATCGTCGGGGTCGAGCATGTGGTGAACAGCTTTGGCCGCCTGGACATCCTCATCAACAACGCGGGAATCGGCGCGCAAGGAACCGTTGAGGACGGAACTGACGATCAGTGGCACCGGGTCTACGACGTCAACGTGCTGGGAACCGTCCGCATGAGCCGGGCCGCGATGCCGCACCTGCGCCGTTCTCCCGCGGCCGCCATCGTCAATGTGGCCTCGGTTGCCGCGACCACCGGGCTTCCGCAACGCGCGCTCTACAGCGCCACGAAGGGTGCCGTTCAGGCACTCACTCTGGCGATGGCGGCGGATCACGTTCGGGAAGGCATACGGGTGAACTGCGTGAACCCCGGCACCGTCGAGACTCCGTGGGTGACCCGCCTGCTTGAGAGCTCCACTGACCCGCTCGCCGAGCGAGCCGCGCTCGAGGCCCGGCAACCCCATGGCCGTCTCATCACGGCACAAGAGGTCGCTGCGGCGGTGGCGTACCTCGCGAGCCCACAATCTGGATCCACCACAGGTACGGCGCTCGCGGTCGATGGCGGAATGGCGCACCTGCGGCTGCGGCCGACCTCCTAAGCGAAGTACTGTGCGCGCATGGGGTTGACCGATACCGCGATCGAGCGGATCAAGGCGATGATCGTCGACGGCCGCCTCAAGCCAGGTGACCGGCTCCCTCGTGAGGCCGACCTTGCCGAGCAACTCGGGATCTCACGCGGCTCTCTTCGAGAGGCTGTTCGGGCGTTGTCGTTGATGCGGGTCCTCGATGTGCGCCAGGGCGACGGGACCTATGTCACCAGCCTTACCTCGGCACTCCTTCTCGAGTCCATGGCCTTCGTCATCGACCTGCACCAGGACAACAACGTTCTCGATCTCTTCGAGGTCCGCCGGGCGCTGGAGCCGCTGGCCGCAGAGAAGGCCGCACTGCGGATGACGGCCGAACAGGGAGCTGCGCTGATGGCCCATGTCGAAGCCATCTCGACGACCAGCGATATCGATGCCGTCGTCGAGAATGACCTGGTCTTTCACCGCACCATTGCCGAGGCCGCTGGCAACCCGGTGCTCTCCTCGCTGATCGAGGGAGTTGCCCATCGAACCTTTCGGGCACGGTTGTGGCGTGGCCTTGACCAGGAGGACGCCCTTGAGCAAACGATACGTGAGCATCGAGCGATTGCGAGAGCCATCGTCGACGGCAACCCGGTCCTCGCGCGTACCTTCAGCATTGCCCATATCGCCGGAATCGAGAACTGGATTCGTCACGCTCGCGATGAGGGTCGGCTCGGCCCAGGGGGAGTTTCGGGGACCTAGTCGCTCAGCCTGTAGGCCCGCATGGCGGCACCACCCCAGATGGCAGCTTGCTCGCCGGCGCTGAGTGGGGCGACCAACTCCTCGGTCAGCGCCACCACCTCGTGGTAACTAGCCCTCAAGAGGGCTACCGGCCAGTCAGAACCGAACATGACTCGGTCTGGCCCAAAGGCCTCGAACACCCACTCGGCATACGGGCGGATCTGGGCGATGGACCATGCATCGCTCGCCTCAGTGACCAGCCCCGAGAGTTTGCAGGTGACCGAGGGTTCGCCGGCCAGCTCGGTGATCAAGGACTGCCAGGGTTGGAGCTCGCCGCTCGCGATGGGCGGCTTGGCGGCGTGGTCCAGGACCCAGTTCATGTGGTCGACCCGGCGGGTGGCCTCGATGGCGGCGGGTAGTTGGTGTGGGAGGACAAGGAGGTCGAAGGCCAGCCCAGCGTCCGCGACAGCCCGAAGGCCCGCAAGGACGTCCTCACGGATCAACCAATTGGGGTCGGGCTCTAGCTGCACTTGATGACGGACGGCCACCAAATGATCGCCGCCAGGCAATGCACGCAACTCGGCAAGGCGATCGGCTACGTCGAAGGCGGTCAGGTCAACCCAACCAACGACCCCCCGAATGGTCGGGTCCTGCGCCGCAAGGGCGAGGAACTCGCCGGTCTCCGGGCCGACATTGATCGTCTCGACGAGGATCGTGCCACCAATCTCATTGGCCTGCAGGAGAGGTGCGAGATCATCCATGCGGAACGAACGATCCAATACGGGGAATTCATTGGTCCACCCTTGAGGGCGCACGTCGAGATCCCACAGATGATGATGAGCGTCGAGACGCACGTTGTCAGTCGACATGGAAGACCTCCTCCATCGGAGCCCACTGCTCTCCGTCAGGGGTTTCGGGCAGCCGTTCTTGGCAGGGGTCGGTCAACTGCCACCACTGCTGGGTCGTCGGGTCTTGCGCCATCCGCGCCATGTCGCCCGCAAAGTCCTCCCCGACATACTCGAAGTACGAGAAGAGCACCCCGTCGCGCAGGAAGATTGTGTAGTTGCGGATATTGCTCGCCGAGATCTGTGCCAGCACTTCCGGCCAGACCGCGGCGTGCAACTCTCGGTACCGGGCCTCCATCTCGGGGCGTAGCCGGATGACCGAACCGTACCGATGCATGCTTTCCTCCAGCGAACAGTAGACAGGCCACGCAAAGAACACGCCGTGAACCCCTGCCTGGGTATCGCACCTCATCGGCTACGCCAGCCTACTGCCACACCACAACTCGCGTCAGCACCCTGCTCACATCGCGGGCTGATCGGTACTGACCGCGAGCAAGGGTAGGCCAGTACTCAACCTCACTCATCCTGGTACTCAATCGGCCCCAACAGGCGTGGTCGGCCCGCGTAAGAGGAGAACTGACTGCCAAACTGGGGGGTGCCAGGGCCTCGCCCAGCCCCCCAGTAGTCGAGTAGTCGTCCGATCCACTCCGGAGGTCTTTGTCGTGTCCGTGCGTGTGCTTGCCCTGACCCTGACGGTTATAGCGTTGGGCGCCTGCTCGAGTGGCTCGACCAGCCCGAGCACCTCGAACACGACCACGTCGGCAGCGAGCTCTACCGAGATCACGCCGACGCCTACCCCGACGCCGTCCTCGTCCACACCCACGACGGAACCCGGCCCTGATCTGAGCGGACTGAAGACGTACGGCACCTCATCACCGGAGTGCGCAGCGATCAGTTCCATCCTTGCGGGCGCGACCACCATCGGCGCCAAGGCAAATACCGGCAAGGTCACGCAGGCGGACCTCGACGCCACCTTCACCGCCGATGCGATCAAGGCCGTGCCCGCTGCGGCCGCACCGCTAGTTGACGCCATGCAGGCTGTGAGTTCGAAAGTCGTCGGCATGGATGCCACAGCTGCGCTGGAGCATCTCCCGGAGTTCAGCACAGCCCTGGGCAACTTGACCGACGCGTCGATGAAGATCTGCGGCTGAGAAGATCTGCGGCTGGGCTGTCCCACTAGGACTGCCGGGGCCCCTCGCGCTCATATTCACGAAGAGCGTTCTCGCCCAAGGCCGCGACGAAGGCGGCTACGATCCCCATCCCGGTGATGAGGAAACCCATCGTGAACACCTTCGAGAGATCGGTTGTGGGCGAGAAGTCGCCGTAGCCGACAGTGGTCAGAGTCGCGACCGAAAAATACAGCGCGTCCAGCCATCGCCAATGCTCGACCAGGTGATAGAACACCATGCCGACGATCAGTTGCACGCCCAGCACGCCGGCAATTGCGCGGCCTTGCTGGTCGAGCATGGTTGCTCGAAGCGCGCGGAGTATCAGTAGTGGTCTGCGACTGGTCGCCATGGGTCGATCGTAGAACTCACGCATCGGCCGGGCTGTCATGGCGCGTGAACAGGTCGGTATGCCTGGCAAGGGCCACGAAGAGCGAGAACCAGACAACGGCGTGAATGAGAAACAGCAGGAGAGCCAAGAGCCACGGGGCTGGCATCAGGACACCGACCACCAGGGACGCCACGACCCCAGCGGAAAGCAGTCGACGTGCCAGCGGCATGACCGCACGATGCTGCTCGTCGGGATAGTCGATGAGCAGGGTGATGAGGGCGATCAGCAAGAGCAGGGCAGCCGAGGAACCGGCAAGCAGCCATCCGGATCCCACGGGCGCATGGTCCTGCGAGGCGTGCGCAATGAGGCCGACCATGCCAGCTCCGGCGCCGGCGATCACCATGGTTAGCGGCAGATGGAGCAGCACCCAGGGAAGGAATGCCCGATAGGTGGCCCGCGGGGGCCTGCGGCCGATCAGATCGAAGTAGTTCCACCAAAAGCCGAAGCCGACCCCGAGGGCCAGCAGGGCGGTACCGATGACGACGAATCCGCGGTTGGTTTCGTTGATGCCGTTGACCACCCCAACCACCAATTCGCCGAGAGTGATGATCGTGAGCAGCCCGAAGCGCTCGGCCATCGACTCGGTGGGCACCAGGCCCAGGGGGCGATCAAGCGGATGACGAACGTCGAGCATGGGGACCAGTACATTGAGCACCGCCACACCCACCCAGATCACGAACCTCCACTCATCGATGAAGGCGCTGGCCAGCATGAGCGTGGCGCTGACCACCAGCATCGCGATGTAGCGACCGGCGATCCGCCGGTACATCGGGATCACGTCGTAGTAGCGCACCGTGTTCCACTGCCAGGCGATCCACGCGAGGAGGACCGTGTAGGTCACCGCGAAGTTAGTGCCGTCCGTCGTCGTGGCGTGCGCGGTAAAGACCGCGAGGACAACCAGGATCCCCATCTGGCCGAAGATGTTTCCGCGGCCACGGCCATCCTCGCGGCCATGGCCCTCGTGGTGCAGCGATCCGTTGAGCCAGGCAATCCAGATTAGCGAAAACACCACGACGAAGTCCGCGAGCCCGGACCAGCTCGGATGCGCCGCAAGGGTGTGCGCCACCTGGCTGATGAGCACGACGAAGACAAGGTCATAGAGGAGTTCGAGAAAGCTGACCGTGCGCTCGTGGTCGACTTCGCCGTGAAGGCGGGGCGGTCGCCGGAACCAATGGTTAAGGGCCGCCCTTACCGGGGACGTACTCACGGTTTCCCTCCGCGTGGGTCGGACAGCATCACCCGAGTATGCCGTTCCGGTGGCGAAATACCGAGACGGCCCCTACCTGTGAAAGGTAGAGGCCGGCTCGGTGTTGGTGGATCAGCTGATCCGGTGCTTACCCGCAGCTTCCGGGCGACGACGGCGGCCGAGCATCAGCACGCCTCCGATGCCGACCAAGCCCAGGCCCGTACCGGCCAGCAGGCCGAGTTCGAGACCGGTGTGGGCGAGCCATCCACCCACCTCTGCCTGGCTGTCATTGTCGGTGTCGGTGCCGTCCGTGTCCGTGCCGGGAGGCGGCGGCGGACCCAGCGGGTTGGTCTCGGGCACGTCATCCTTGTGGGGGCTGACGTAGGCCACATTGTGCTGCTGCCCAGCAGCAACGACCTTGGCGACCACCGTGATGACCGGGCCGTCGGCGCCGGCGGCCAGGATGTCCGCGGCGGTGCAGGTAACGCCCTCACAGGTGTACCCGTCGCCCGTCATCGAGACCAACTCCAACCCATCAGGCAGAACCTCGGTCACCGACCACCCAGCCAGCGCATTGGCCGGACCCTCGTTGTGCGGGGTGAGGGTGAAGGTGACATTGTCGCCAACCTGAACCCGAGGCGAGGACACGAGCTTCTTGTCCAGGATCAGGTTGAAGAGCACCAGGCCAGCGTCGATGGTCGGGTCGTCGGGCTCCGTCGCCGAGTTGTTACCCGTCGCCGGTGCCGTGAAGGTGACCTTGCCCGTGCCGAAATCGGCATCCGAGTCGGTGCCATCGGCTCCGATGTTCTGACCGGTGAAGTTCGTCCCGTCCGGCTTGACGAACTCGATGGTGTACTCCGCACCGGCCAGCAGATCGGTGAAGGAGTAGAACCCGTTGGCGTCCGTCGTCGTGGTCTTCACCAGGTTGCCGGCCGCGTCGTACAGGTTGACCGTGACACCCTCAACAGGGGCCTCACCCTCATCCTGCTGACCATCCCGGTCGACATCCATCCACACGTAGTCACCGACCGAGACCAGCTCGATCAGACCAGCATCGATGGTCGGGTCGTCCGGCTGAGTCGCCGAGTTGCTTCCGGTTGCCGGAGCGGTGATCGCCACCTTGCCGTCCGCCGGGTTGGCGTCCGAGTCGGTCGCGTCATTGCCCGCGTTCTGACCGGTGAACACGGTGCCATCGGGCTTGACGAACTCGATGGTGTAGTCCGCACCGGCCAGCAGGTCGGTGAAGGAGTAGAACCCGTTGGCGTCGGTGGTCGTGGTCTTCACCAGGTTGCCCTCGGCGTCGTACAGGTTGACCGTGACACCCTCAACGGGGGCCTCGCCCTCATCCTGCTGACCGTCCCGGTCGACATCCATCCACACGTAGTCACCGACCGAGACCAGCTCTATCGGCAGCGGGACGGGGGCTGCGGGCGCATGCCTGGTCCGGGATGCCCTGGCGCCCGAGTGCGCCATCATCGGCGTGCAATCCCGACAGGCGCCCGCGGCATACCGGGCGTGGTCGTCCGGCGAGCCCGCGACCGCGCCTTGCGAGACCCGGTCCAGTGGTCTGGCCACGGCCGCATCATTTGCGATGACTCAGCGCATCTTGGGCGCGCGGCTCGACGACTTCCTACTCGTGGATGACGATGACATCGACCGGGCTCGCCGCCTGCTCGCCACGCACGCGCACACCCTGGCCGAGGGTGCCGGGGCGGCGGCGTTGGCCGGTGCGCTTGCGCGGCGGGACGCGCGCGCCGAAGCGCGCGGACCCATCGGGGTCATCGTCAGCGGTGGGAATGCCGATGATCGCGAACTCGCCAGTCTTGCCTAGCCGCTCTCAGCCAGGATGTCCGTATGCGCGCCGTCGTGATCGATGCAGCCCGATCCCAGCCACAAGTCCGGGAGATGCCGGACCCGTCCGCACCGGCGGGTGGGGTCGTGGTGCGCGTCGAGGCGACCGGGATATGCCGCAGCGATTGGCACGGCTGGGCGGGGCATGACGATGACATCGCGTTCCCGCACGTGCCGGGGCATGAATTGGCCGGCGAGGTGGTCGAGGTGGGGGCCGGCGTCACCCGGTGGCGGGTCGGGGATCGGGTCACCGTGCCCTTTGTGTGTGGGTGCGGCCATTGCGAGTGGTGTCTGGCTGGCGACGCCCAGGTCTGTCCCGAGCAGCAGCAACCGGGGTTCACCCACTGGGGGTCATTTGCCGAATACGTCGCGCTGTATGCCGCAGATGCCAACCTGGTTGCCTTACCGGATGACGTGGGCTTTGCGACGGCGGCGAGCCTGGGATGCCGGTTCGCCACGGCATACCGGGCACTTGTGGGGCGCGCGGCCGTGCGTGAAGGCGAGTGGGTCACGGTTATCGGGGCTGGCGGTGTCGGGTTGAGTTCGGTGATGATCGCCGCGGCCCTGGGTGCGCAGGTGATCGCGGTCGACCGCAACCCCGAAGCGCTCACGGCCGCGGCCGAACTCGGGGCGCGGCATACGTTGGTGGCCGATGGGATTGATGTGCCGGCGGCCGTGCATGATCTGGTGCCTGGTGGCAGTCATATTGCTATCGATGCCGTGGGCAGCGAATCAACTTGTGCGAGGGCGATTCTCAGCCTCCGCCGCCGTGGTCGGCTCGCCCAGATCGGGCTACTCCCGCCAGTGATGGGGCATCCCCGATTGCCGATGTCGCGAGTGATTGGCTGGGAGCTGGATCTGCTGGGCAGCCACGGCATGGCGGCATCCGACTACCCGGCGATGATGGCGCTCATCGAGAGTGGCGCCCTGCAACCTCAGCGCCTGGTGGCCGGTGTGATCTCACTTGCCGAGGCCGCCGCGCGGCTAGCCACGTTCGACCAGGCCACGGTCACGGGAATCACGATCATCGATCCACACCTCGGAACCGAGCCATCTGGCCGTCGCTGACCGTCCTACCGAAGCCTGCATGACCTGACGATCAGCTGCTCAACACGTTAACGACGATGGCAATGACCGCGCTGAGCCCCGAGGACGACGAGCGCAACCTCGACCAGCCGGGTGCCCGCGACTGCCAGCGTCCGGCCCAGGCTGGGCGGGACGATGGCTGTGGCGGCGGTTTGCGCTGAAGGCAGGCACGGCATTCTCACGCCTCGGCTTCTCGGGCCCGCGTCGGCCGAGGCTAGCACCGCTCAGCGCGCGTGGGTTCGCCGCTCAAGGCCGTCGAGGATGAGATCGAGGACAAAGCCAAAGCCGTCCAGCTCGTCTCCGGCTGCCCCATCGTGCTCGAGGTGATACCGCAGATGCTGGGCCATCCGAGGGAAGGTGTCCTCGGGGAACTCCGCCGACGCCCTGCCAGCCAGCTCTTGCGCGCGTGCCTCTTGCGCGGCATACGCAAGCTCCTGCGAGGTGAAGCCACCGATGTGCAGGGTGATCGCGTGGTAGCCCACGTCGCGCAGATCGGGCTCGACACCACCGAGGGCCAACAATTCGAGCATCATCTCCATCACGGCCTTGCGGGCGGGTCCGGGGAAGTAGGCCAACCAGATCGGCCCGGCCCAGCGATGGCGCAAGAGCAGGGCGTGCTGGTCGACCGCTAGTGCGCGCAGCTCGGCCTTCCAGCCAGCCGCGCTCGGCTCGGGCAGCCGAATCTCGGCTGCCACGAGCTCCAGCATGCCCTCGAGCAGGTCGTGCTTGCTCGAGATGTGGTTGTAGAGCGACATCACCTCAAAGCCCACGGCGGTGGCCAGTTTGCGCATGCTCAGACCGTCGAGTCCCTGCCCGTCAGCGACCTCGACGGCCGCTGCAAGGATGCGCTCGCGGGTTAGTCGGGGCCGGATCGCCTGATCGCCGGTTGCCATACATACACCGTACGTCTATTCTCGCCACATGATTCCACGTACACCGTACGCAGACCCCTTGGTGTCGCCTGCCTCCCTGGCCAGAGCACTCGATGCCGAGGACCTGGTGGTCCTCGACGCCCGTGTCCTGCTCACTCGCAGCGGGCCTCTCGGGGATCGCGAGGCGTATGCCGCCGGCCACCTCCCAGGTGCGATCTACGCAGATGTGCCGGGACACCTCTGCGATCCGGATGTGCCGATGGCATTCGCGATGCCGACCGCTCAGCGATTCGCTGAGGCCCTCGGCGTGCTTGGTGTCGGCGATTCATCCGACGTCGTGATCTACGACGACGCCTTCGAGACACCGTCGGGCCCAATTGCCGGACTCTTCGCCGCACGCGTCTGGTGGATGCTGCGATGGATCGGCTTCGACCGTGCCCGGGTGCTCGACGGCGGGTATGCCGCCTGGATGCGGGCAGGCCTGCCGGTTTCCACGCAGACCGAGCGCCCGCTCCGGCGTACGGTAACCCCGGACCTACGAGCTGACCTGATCGCCGACCGCGACGAGGTATTGGCCGCGCTCGGGGATCCGAGGGTCACCTTGGTCGACGTCCTCGACGCCGACCATTTCGCCGGTCGTCACGCGATGTATCCCCGCCCGGGGCACATTCCCGGAGCTGTCAACCGCCCCTTCTCGGAGCTCTTCGACGACGCCGGCTGCTTCCGCGCACTCACTCCTGAAGCAGTCATCGAACAGGCCGGCAAGGGCGGTCGAACGATTGCCTACTGCGGAGGTGGCATCGCGGCCTCGGCCTACGCGCTGGCCATGACCAGGGCAGGCGTCGACAACCTGGCCGTCTATGCCGCCTCCCTGCAGGAGTGGGCTGCGGACCCTACGTTGCCGATGGAGCTCTAGCGCACGTCCTGCAGGGAGGTCAGGTCGTCAGGGTATGCCGCCGGAGGGCACCGGTTGGCTTCAGGGGATCAGTGCGAGTTTGCCCTTGGCTTGGCCGCCCTTGAGGTAGGCGTGCGCCGCCGCGGCCTCGCCCAGCGGGAAGGTCCGGTCGACCTTGACTGTGAGCTTGCCCTGACCGGCCAGTTCGACGAGCTCGGCGCGCGAGCGTGCCCGCAGTTCGGCGGTCGGGCCGCCTCCGGTGAGCACCTGAATGCCGAGCGCGGGGGCCTTGGCGAAGTTCGCGATCGTGGCGATTCGAGAGCGGTCAGCAACGAGCTCTGCCGAGGTGTCGATGGCCTCGTCGGTGCCCACGGTGTCGAGCGCGACATCGATTCCGCCCGGTGCGAGCGCGCGGACCCGATCCGTGAGTCCGGGGCCGTAGACCACGGGCTCCGCGCCCATGGCCCGAAGCTCCTCCTGGCGTTGCGCGCTGGCAGTCCCGATGACCCGAGCCCCGCGAGCGGTCGCGAGCTGGACGACCATCGATCCGACCGAGCCGGACGCGCCGTGGACGAGCACCGTGTCCCCCGCGCCGACCCGGGTGGAGGCGAGCAGATCGACCGCGGTGGCTCCCGTGAGGAGGAGACCGCTGGCCTCTTCAAAGGAGATCGACTCGGGCTTGGCGAAGACGTCGGCTCGGTCCGCGACGACGTAGGCGGCATACCCGCCAGTGACGGCATAGGAGAGGACCGGATCACCGACCGCGAGCGCATCGCCATCGGTCTGGTCCGGGCCGATCTCGGCAATGACGCCGCTCACCTCGAGGCCCAGGCGCATCGGCAGGCCATCCGGATCGGTGCCAAAGGCGCCGCTGTACAGCTTGTAGTCGAGCGGGTTGATCCCGGCTGCGCGCACCTCGATGAGCACCTGCCCGGCGCCGGGCGCAGGTCGGTCAGTATCGATCAGAGTCAGGACGTTGGGTTCGCCATAGGCGGTTGCTACCACTGCGGGGTTGGTTGTCATGCGCGATCCAACCAGGGCTCCCTGGGCGCTATTCCAACGCCAACGATCCCGACTGAATCGGCTCACTCCATGGACACAGAGCGCCTCGGGGATCGCCGCGAACTGACCGCGAGCCCCAAAACAAGCACCGCACCGATGCCCATGGCTGCGCCGAATCCACTGGCGGCGGCAGCCGCTGGCGGGCTCCCAATGGCATCGGAAATCCACGCGAAGACACCCACCATGACGGACGCGCCGGTGACCGAGCCCACGTTGCGAGCCAGGGTGACCAAGCCAGCCGCGACGCCTTGCTCGGCTGCGGAGGTGGCGGTCATGACCGCGGTGGCATTGCCGGCCATGAAGAGCTGATTGCCGGGCGCGAGGATGAGCCCGCCGAGCACGACGCCCGCGACCCCGAGCGGCCCAGGCAGCACGACGAGAGCAATCGCTCCCGCGGCGATCGCGACCATGCCCACCCGGGCGGCCCAGTCGGCACCGTGCCGGTCAACCAGCCGCCCGGCGGGCCAACCGGTTGCCATCGCTGCCAACGGACTCACCGCGAGGACCAGGCCCATGGCCCACGGGTCCAAGCCGAAGCCAATGGCAAGCAGCACCGGCGCCAGGACGGCATACGCGATCATCACCATCGCCGTGACAAAGGCCGAGCTGAGCTGAGGGAGGATCCCGAGGCGGCGCAAGTGCGCGAGCGCGACCAAGGGGTACGTCGCGCTGCGCTCGAGGCGCATAAAGATGGCCGCTCCGACAATGCTCAGCACGAGCAGCGCGATGGTCCCCGTAGGCCCACCCGAGTGCAGAGTCATGGCGATGGCGTAGGCCACCAGGGTCGCGGTGAGCATGCTGGTGCCGGGCAGATCGAGGTGTAGTCGCAGGCTCCCCCCGGGAGCCGATCTCGGGCGCGTGGCTTCGTCAACGGGCAGCCCGACGATCGCCAGGCCCCACGCCACCGCGGGCAGGATGACCAGAAGGACGAAAGCCGCCCGCCACCCTCCGGCCCCCAGCAAGGTCCCGCCGACCGCCGGACCGAGGGCCATCCCCGACGCGGTCGCGACCCCCAGGAGGCCCATGGCTCGGCCGACGCGCGCGCCGGGCACGACGTCGCGCACGAGGGCCAGGGCCATCGCGGCGATGGCGGCGGCGGCCGCGCCTTGAATGCCGCGCGCGATCACCAGGACGGACAGGCTCGGCGCGGTCACTGCCACGATGGCCGCGAGGAGGTATGCCGCGAGTCCCCAGACGAGCAGCAGCCGTCGTCCGATGCGGTCGCCAAGCGGGCCCATGGGGAGGACGACCACGGTGCTGACGAGAAGGTAGGCCAGGGTCACCCACTGCGCGTACCCGAGGGAGGTGTCGAAGTCGGCGACGATCGCCGGCACGGAGACGGTCGCGATGCTGGACCCCAGGGCAGCGACCAGTGTTCCGGCGGTGAGGGCGGGGAGAGCGAGACGGGCCTGAGGCATGCCCGGGATGCTCCTGGACCGCGCGGGCGCCCCGCAAATGAGATTGCTAAAACCGGGAACCCGTGGTCACATCGAGCATGGTGACGAACCACGAGAGCGATACCAGAGTGCTCGACGGGGTCGGCGCGCAGCTGCGCCGGGTACGCCAGGAGCGCGGGGCGACCCTGGCCGACGTGGCCGCGGCAACCGGCATATCGGTCAGCACGATGTCGCGGCTGGAGAACGGTCAGCGTCGGCCGACCCTCGAGCTCTTGCTGGCCATCGCCCGCGCCCATCGCGTGCCGCTCGATGATCTCGTGGGGTTGCCCGATGACCTCGACCCCCGGATCCGCCTCGAGCCGCGTCGGGTCGGTGGCCGGACGGTCGTCCCGCTCAGTCGGGGCGGCATGACGCAGGCGTGGCAGATCGGCATACCGGCCAGGGCGGAGAAGCCCGACCTGCGCAGCCATGACGGCTCGGAGTGGTTGTACGTACTCAGTGGGGAGTTGCGGCTCATCCTGGGCAGCCAGGATCTGGTCCTGCGGGCGGGCGAGGCGGCGGAGTTCGACACCCAGACACCGCACTGGTTCGGTGGCACCGGTCGGTCTCGAGCCCAGATCCTCAGCCTCTTCAACCGTGCCGGCACCCGCGTCCACGTTCAGGGCGAGTCATAGCGGGGGGTGCGCCATAGGCGAGGTGGGCTCTAGGCTTCGCGCATGGCCCGTGACCCCGAGTCGCGCGTGCCCACGGCGTGGGTGCCTGATGTCGCGACCTCGTATGCCGCAGCATTCGATGGCGGCTGGCGCGGCAACGACTATCAGGCGCGCCTGGCTGGGAGTTTCGGCGCATACCCGTGGCAGCTCCAACTCGATGGCCCACTCGACACTGACTACGCGTGCACAACCCGACTGCACGCTCAAGCGCCGCCGGGACCGAGTTTTACGGTGACCTGGGGTGGCCGGGGCGGTACGGCGAGCGGTACCGAAGCCGACCTGATCCCGGTCGTCTTCTCACTGGCCCGATCACTCTTCGGTCGTCGCAAGGAAACGGCGGCGGGTGAACTTGGCCGTCAAGGGCCTGATACCGCCGGGGTTTACGCTGACCTGCGGGTCAATGACGAGGCTGGGGTCATGGTGCCCGAACTGCTCGACGCCTGCCGTGCCTGGCCGGCGCCAACGCAGCAGCGCAGCAATCTGCACCGCGATGGCGTCGTCATCCGCTACTCGGGGATGACGGCCTCCCTCGATGTCACGACCGAGAACCTCTGGGGAGATGCGGTCGTCCGGCATCAACTGGAGTTGGCTCGTCGGATTATTGAGCGGCTGAGTGGGATAGCCCCCGCCTGAGGCACTTTCGGCACTCAGGGGTCGTGACAGCACTCACTTCCCCCAGCAGGGTCCAGGGGCATGCAGAGAATATCGGGGTGGAAATTCGTTGTAGTTACGCTGGCGATCTTCGTTCTCGGGGCGGGCCCAGCATTTGGGGCATCGACAGAGATCTTGAGACTCAAGTTCAGTGAGACGGTGGTCGGCGGCGCCTACGCGCAAGGACAAGTGATTTTCGATGGTGTCGCGCCCAATCAGGATGGCACCGTGCAACTGTTGGGGACGGCCCCGGGTTTCCTCACCCAAGTGACAAACCCGGTGTCGAGTTTTGGTCAGGCCCTGAAGTTCGGCACCACCAGTTGTACGGATGCTGGCTGCACGCAACTAGGCCACGTCAGCATTCCCGATACGACAGGGATCTTCAGTCCTCACACCCAGAACTTCGAATGGGGCGCAAGTGTCAGGTTGAATGCATTGCCAACCGGCACCGGCATGAACGTGGTCCAAAAGGGACGATCTGGCAATCCGGACATGTGGAAACTGCAGTTGGACGGGGGGGTCGCCTCGTGCGTGATCAGAGTGGACGGAGGTGCCCTAGCCATCGCGAAGACCGACTCCGCGCTCCCGGTCGGCAGGACCTTCAAGTTGCGGTGCAAGCGGGTCAGCGGTGTGCTGACACTCACGGTGACAGAGCTAATCGAGGACGGCATGCCGCCCGTCGATCCGCCGCCCGCCCCAGTCGTCTACGGGGCGACTCCCACCAGTGGGAGTGCTGCCGGCGAACTCAATGACTTCGGCCCTACCAATGCTGTCTTTGTCGGCGGCAAGGGCACCATCAAGCAGGCCGACCAATTGCGCGACACCGTCATCGACACCGTCACCTATTGGGCGGGATAGAGGCGCAGCGAAAGCGGGTCGGCCAGGGTCGGAACTAGCCCCGCGGCCAGCACCAACGCCACAGTCGCGGTAACGGATCGAACTGACGTTCTCATGTTTGCGGTCCCTCCGCGCACGCGTGGGCGGCCATGCGTCTTCGACGACGGAAGACTCGGGCTGCGTTGGCTTGCAACCGATTCGTAAACCCACGAATACCGAGGCATCGATGGACAGGTTCGCTGTCAAGCGCGACCATGACTGCATCGACGCAGTCGACGGTGGTGGATTTCACCTGAGTCTTGGGAGGATCGGGGTGTCTGCTCTTTCCGCGCTAAATGCACAGGTCTCAACGAAGTGGCCGGCGCGAACGTTGGCGGCCTCCGGTCTGCTCGTCGCCATAGCCGGCGGGCTGTGGTGGGCCTGGGACGCCGACCCAGGGTGGGGCCGGGCCTTGGTGCTGATGGGCGTGGTCGTGGTCCTAGCGCCGGCCAGCGCGATGACACGGCGCGTTGCGCCGTCATGGATCTTGACCATTGTCGGGGCCGTGCTCGCTGTGTTTGCATGCTACGAGGTCGTCCGTGCCATTGCCACGATCCTGTCACAAGGCGCAGCCCACAACCTCTGATCTCAGGGGCCGAACGAGAGATCGGAGATCAGCCCCCGGAAAGGTTCGATCAGTGCGCACACGTGAAACTGCGCAAGTCGCTAGCCCAATTACCTGGGGACGGCAGCAACCCGACCCGAAGATGTGGTCACCGAGCCGACGGCTCAGGAGGTCGATGCCAAGACCAATCTCACCGCCACCTCGCCGGGCACAGGGCCCGGCGTCAAACCCGCTTGGTCTGATACGCCCACATCGCGATCTCAACTCGATTGCGGACACCGAGTTTGGTCATCAACGAGGCGATATGGCTCTTGACCGTGCTCAGACCGATGAAGAGCTCGGAGGCGATCTCGGCATTGGTGCGGCCGCGGGCGAGCAGCACCAACACCTCTTCCTCGCGTTCGGTGAGGGGATCGATGGGCTGAGTGGGCGCCTGCACCGCATGATCGACCAGGGTCGTCAGCAGCCGTCGCGTCACATTGGGGGCAATCAGCGCATCCCCCTTCGCGGCCGCATGCACGGCCTGAATGAGCAGATCTGGCCCCGCGTCCTTGAGCAAGAAGCCACGCGCCCCGGCTCGCAACGCACCCAAGACGTACTCATCCAGGTCGAAGGTGGTGATCACGACCACCGCCAGCGGATCCGCCACGTCAGGCCCCGCCAACCTGCGAGTGACCTCGACCCCATCGAGCCCGGGCATCCGAATGTCGACGAGCAGCACGTCCGGACGCAGCCTGGCGGACACCTCGAGCGCCTGTATGCCGTCGCTCGCCTCCCCGACAACCTCAATGTCGGGCTGGGCGCCCAGGATCATGACCAGTCCTGTCCGCACCAGGTCCTGGTCATCGGCTACGACAACGCGAATGCTCATCACGAAACCTGCACCGGAAGAACGGCTTCCACGATCCACCCGCCAACTGGCCCGGGTCCGGCCGAGAGCGATCCGCCCAAGAGTTGGGCGCGCTCGGTCATCCCGGTGACACCGAATCCGGGCGGTGGGGCCGAGCCGGTCTGGCTGCGGCCATCGTCGATCACGCGAAGCCTGAGGTCATCGCCCACACGGTACAGCTCGATGTCGACGCGGGTCGCGCCCGGTGCATGGCGGACGGCATTGGTGAGTGACTCCTGCGCGATCCGATAGACCGCGGAGTCCACGGGTCCAGGCAGTCCGCTGACATCGCCGGTGACTGAGACCTCTACGTGCAGTTGAGCGACGCTGCGCGCCAGGGCGGCAAGGTCGCCGACCCCCGGCTGTGGCGCGTAGGTGTCCCAGCCGTCCTCACGCAGCACCCGCACCATCGCCCGCATCTCCGCCAGCGTGCGGGTCGCCTCGACCTCGATCGTGGCCAGCACCTGCGCCGCTTGCGCGGGTTGAGCGTGAACCACGACTCCGCCGGCCTGAGCCTGCACGGCAATGGCCGAGACATGATGAGCAACGGTGTCGTGCAATTCGCGGGCAAGGGCTAGCCGCTCCTGATTGCGAATCTCCAGGCGCTGGCGTTGCGCGAGATCGGCGCGCGCGCGGAATACCGCTGCGAGAGAGACGATGAGGAGCAGGAGCAGGCTGCCCCCGATGAGGTCCGGCAGGCCAGCCCTGGCGGCATACATGCCCAGCACCACCATGGCGATGACCCAGATCAGACCCTGGACGATCTCGCGCCCCGCGCCCCAACGGACCAGGGAGTAGAGCAGGATCAACACGACCATCATCGAGGAGGGGCCGAGATCCGTTGTGCCGGTGGCCAGTTGGACGGCCGCCAACAGGCCCGCGGCCCCAAAGCCAACCAGAACGGCCGGTAGTGGGTGGCTTCGACGCCACAAGAGAGCGGGAATCACCGCCATGGCCAGCAGGATGACGTAGAGCCGGCCGGGCAACTCTGGACGCGCAATGCCCTCGATCAGTGCGGCGGCTTCGAAAGCGGCGACCAGCAGCCAGTCGGCACGCCCCATCGGGGGCGCGCCGGCGGGCCGTGGCTCGCGCGCGATAGCGCGCCAGATGGCTCTCATCCCTTCAGGCTAGGCAGTGCCGCGGCCGGGAGCCCACTTCTGCGCCGAGCGCAGGATGAACACCAAGAGGATCAGTTCAAGAGCGAAGCCGAGACCGTGGTAGTACGGCCAGTCCCCGCCGACCAGGTTGAACGCCATCCAGGGAGTGAGCAGGGTGGCCACGACGAGATTTGTTATCCGGTTAGCCCGTGCGGGCAGGGTTGTCGAAAGCAGGATCATCATGGTCGGGACTCCCGAGGCGGCCAGCGCGCTGACAAAGAAGGGTTGGGAGATGTCGAACTCCCACACCTTGCCCTCGAGGATGCCGGCCACTGCGCCAGGCTTGAAGAAGCCAAGGACATCGACATAGATGTACAAACACATGAAGCTGGCCCAGGCCGCAGCCAACTTCACTTGGATGGGGACCTGCTGCTCGATGCGCGCGGTCGGGGTGACTGATGTCTGTGTGGTCATCGGGGCGAGTCCTTCGTGGTGTTGTCAATGAGTGGTTCCACCACGATCGCGTGGACTGCGGGTGGGGTCATCCGCCCGCAGGCTCGACTCTGACCGGCCGAACGTAGGGTGTGCTGGCTCGCCTTTCGGCTGGATCGCGCCGGTGCGGCCACCGTAAGGGTCCGGCACGTGCCGCATAAATGATCGGGGGCCACGGTGCCCTTCCGCCTAGTCTGAGGGCATGCCGGGGCCCGAGGGATTCCAGTACGTCGTTCGCGGGGGCGAGGTGGTCATCACTCACCACAACGCGAAGGCCACAGTGCTGCGCGGCGCCAAGGCTCAAGACTTCCTCGACGACGTCGAGGTTCAAGACCCGCAAGAGCTGATGGCTCGACTCACGGGGAACTATCGGCGCGGCAATGAGCGCCAGGCCCGCCAACATCCCCGCAACCGCGGACGATAACTCCCCAAGGCCCGAGCGTCGGCTACGCCAGCGGGTTCACCCACGGCACCCCAGGAAAGCGACCGATGTCGGCGTCATTGGAGTGAACCGTGCCGCCGAACTCCAGCGCGTATGCCGCGAGTTGCGCGTCCGTGGTGAGGTTGGCGCCGGTCCCCACGGTCGCGAGAAGCTCGAGCGTCAGGCGCACATGCTCCACGCCCGCCCAGGCTCGAATTTGCGCCCGTTCGACGGATCCGCGGTCACTCGGGAAGGTGAAAGCTCAGCTCCCAGGCATGCCCGTTGGCGGTATCCAACTCCAGCGAGCCACTGATGCCCACCAACTCGCCGGTGCCCGAACCCGGCGCGATCGAGTAGTCCAAGGTGATCCCGTCGCTGGCCATGAGACCCCGCTGAAGCAGAACAAATCCGCCGTCGCGGCCGAACAGCGACCCGCGAACCGTCTCGATGGCGACATAACCGGCCGCACCCGCAGCGGGATCACCAGCAGAGAACATCGCGCCGGCTCCCTCGGCCGAGAGGTCACCGGTCCAGGTCTTGACGAAGTCGAATCGACCCGTGCCGTCCAGCACCGCCTCCTGCGGGGTCATGGTGATCTCGAAGTTCCCCCGTGCCTTGAGTTCGCTCATGCGGCCAACCTAGCGACCCCTGGTGACAACGCACTGTGGCACGTGTTGACCATGGATCGACATACCGGCGCTGGTCACGGCACGGCCATTCCGCCCCAGCCGGCAACATCACGGTGCCCGTCGTCATTGCACCCGGCGGCCAGCACCGTCTCAACCGCACACAGGCCCAACGTATGCCGGGAACCCGCCGCCACCATCACGACCTCGCGACACCCGCTCACGCCACACTGCCCGTCGCGATTGTCGCCCGTGGCGATGACCCGACCGTGACCGGTGAGGCCGGTCCAGCCGGATACGGCGCACTGACCTCGGCGATTGATCCCGGTGGCCACGGCAGTCCCGACGGAGCACACCCCGACCGAGTGCCAGTCCCCGCAGGCAAGGGCAACAATCTCACGCCAGCCCTCGACCGCGCAGGCACCCTCGTTCGCCCTCCCGGCAGCAACCACCTTGCCGTCACCGCGCCAGCCCAGCGTCCGATGCCACCCTGCCGCGATCCCCACGACATCAGACCAGTTCGCCACATCGCACTGGCCGTCGTCATTCCAGCCCGTGGCCGGGACAGTCCCGCCTCGGGTCAAGCCCACGGTGTGCGATCGGCCCGTATTGCTGAAGGTGTGCACCTTGGCTGCGGCCACCGCGACCACGTCCGCCCTGCGTCACCCGCGGCAGGCGGCCCATACGAGCCCGGCAACCCTCGACGCCCAGTCGACAGGCACCGACCCGCCCGCGACATGGATCGCATACCAGGACCCGGTCAAAAAGGTGCCAGCAACCTCAAGATCGGCATCGCGTCGCAACTGGCCCCCCGCAATGCCCCGCTGAAGCACGTCGGCGATTCGGGCGCGGCGAGGTCCGACGACGCGCTCGAGATAGGCATCCCGCACGGCGGAGTCGACCTGCTGGGCAAGGACGAGCCCAGCGAGCGGAAGCGCGCCCGCCTCGGTGATGCAATGCGCGAAGTCCTCGAGTTCTGCAACGAGGTCGCCATACGGATCGCCGGTCGGGACGGGCGGCTCGGTCTCGGCAAGCCGGGCGACGGCATCGACTACCAGTGCCGTCTTGTCTTCCCAGCGCCGGTAGACCGCGGGGCGGGTTGTGCCAGCGGCCTCGGCCACGGAGGCGATCGAGAATGCGGCATACCCCTTGGTTGCCAGCTCGTCGAGGGCGGCATCGAGGACTTCTCGGTCGATAGTTGCGTTGCGCGGTCGTCCTGCAGTGGCGCGCGGTGGGGTGGACACGCCCCAATGTTACGTGTCGGTGGCGTATTGCATAAGGGGATCCCTTCAGGTATGTTCCAATCCGTTCCAGTTTCGTAATGAAAGGCTTCCAGTGCCCACCCCACGCATTCTCATCGTCGCTTCAAACCCGGCCGTATCGGAGCAAACCGGTTGGCCCATCGGGTTCTGGTGGGCCGAGCTCACCCACCCCTACCTCGTGTTTGCCGATGCCGGCTACGACATCACCATCGCCAGCCCCGACGGCGGTGCACTGCGTGCCGACTCCTGGTCCGACCCCTCTGACGAATCCGGCTACTCCGCATCAGACATCATTTCGCGCGGATTCATCGCGAGCCCCGAGCACGCGGCGCTCACTGCCCAAACCCCGAGTCTCGCCGAACTCGACCTCGACAGCTTCGACGCGGTCTTCCTCGTGGGCGGGCAGGCGCCGATGTACACCTTCCGGCACGATGCACGGGTCAAGGATCTCGTGGCCCGCTTCCTAGACGCTGACAAGATCGCCGCGGTGGTCTGCCACGCCACCTGCATTCTGCTCGACGCGACGATGCCCGATGGATCCCTCATCGTCGCCGACCGCACCTGGACCGGCTTCGCCAACAGCGAGGAGGAGGTCGCCGACGAGTTCGTCGGCCGCACCATCCAGCCCTTCCGCATCGAGGACGAGGCTCGCGCTATGAGCGGCACGAACTTCATCGTCCACCGGGCCTTCGCGGCGCACGCGGTCCGCGACGGCAACCTTGTCACCGGACAGCAGCAGCACTCCGGCGCAGCCGCCGCGCGGCTCGTTGTCGAAGCTCTGGGCCGATGAGTCAAGCCCACGTCGCCGTTCTCGGCCACGGGCGCGTCGGTACCGCCATGGCTCGCGCCTTGCGCGCGGCTGGGCGTGAGGTCGTGGTCGGCGCCGACGCCCCACGTCTGGACCGGGCTCTGGACGTCCTATCCCGCGACCCCGGCCTGGCCGGGGTCGCGGCGCGGCCGGCCTCAGAAGCCGTCGACGGCGCGGACATGGTCCTGCTCGCGATCCCCACTGGGGCACTCCCCTCCGCGCTCGCGCCTCTGGAGCGACTGCTTGCCGGCCGCACGATCATCGACGCAACCAACCCCGTTGGCCCGGGCTTCACCCACGCCCTCGCGCGGGGTTCCGGCGCCGAACAGGTGGCCGCCATCGTTCCCGAAGCCCACGTGGTCAAGGCGTTCAACATCTACGGCGTCGAGAACCTGGCTGGCGTGCCGACCTCGCCGGGGACGACGAGCCCGCTGATGCCCTACGCCGGGGACGATGCCACTGCGAAGGCCCGCGTGGCGCAACTCGCCGCAGATCTTGGCTGGGCTCCGCTCGATGTTGGCCCCTTGTCCGCGGCTGTGGACCTTGAACACTTGGCACTGCTGTGGATCCGGCTCGTGCGCAGCGGCGGCCACGACCCGCACCTGGTGTGGACGGCGCGGCAATGGGCCGGCTGAGCGCGTCCGGACCGGGGGCCATGATGCGAGATCACGCGATCCGGGAGCGTCCATCCACGCCACTCGAACTGCTCTTCGACCTCTGCTTCGTCGTGGCCGTCGCGGCCTTAGCTGGCGAGTTGCATCACGGTCTCGGGGCAGGTCACGCCGTCGAGGCGAGCCTGGCCTACGGCTTGATCTTCGTCCCGATCTGGTGGGCTTGGATGAGTTACACGTGGTTCGCCACTGCCTTCTCCCACGACGACACCGTGACCCGACTGCTCACTTTTGCGCAGATGGGCGGGATTCTTGCAGTCTCAGCGGCCGTCCCGTCCGCCTTCGAGGGGCACGTGGTGCCCTTCGCGCTGACCTATTCCGTGATGCGGGTGCCGCTGATCGTGCAGTGGCTGCGATCGGCGGCCGCCGACTCGGCCCACCGGGGTTTCGCCCTGACCTATGCCGCAGGCTCGACGCTGGCCCAGGTGTTGTGGGTGGCCGGCGCCCTTGTCGGGGGTCGGGTCGGGGCAGGGGTGCTCGTAGGGGCGTTGGGAGTCGAACTGGCCACTCCGATGCTGGCCGTCCGCCGCTCGCCCGACCGGGTATTCCACCCTCGCCATATCGCTGAGCGGTACGGGCTATTTACCCTCATCGTGCTCGGCGAGAGCATCCTTGCCGTGACCTCGGGGCTGTTACCGGTCGTCGAAGGCCGCGCCCCAGTCGTCGGCGGCATCGTCATCGTCGGCTGCGCCCTGGTCGTCGCTGCCGCTGTGTGGTGGGCGTACTTCGGCACACTCGGCACCGACGCTCTCGAGCGGCACCGCCGGGCTGCCTTCCTCTGGGGCTACGGCCACTACGTCGTCTTCGCTGCGGTCGCGGCCATCGGCGCCGGAATCCGCGCTGTCATCGACAGCCTCACCCTCAGCACGCATCCTGCCCCTGCAGGCACAGTGGTCACCGCCGCAGCCGCCGCGCTCGCCATGCTCGCGCTGGGAGGGCTGGCGCGAACTGCCGACGCAGGGATCGGGACCACCCCGCCATTTGTGAGTGCCGCGGTGCTCGCCGCCACCGCCCTCGCCGCGCCAGCCCTCGGGCCCTTCATCGCCCTTCCCGTTACCGCCCTGACCCTGGTCGCGGTGGCCGTGACCACGGGGAGAGTGAATCGTCCCCACCGGGACCGAACGGACTAGGAATGCACCCGCGGGTGAGGTAGCTGTTCGAGCACGGCCTCGAGCTCGCCCGCCACCGAAACCGTCCGGTCGGGGCGGACAAGCGCTGCCGCTGACTTCCCGAGCCAGCCACCCAGCGCGGGAGCCTCCTTAGCGGTCACGAGCACGACATCTCTGGCGGCCAGGCGGGCCGCGCTGGAGTCCGACAGCTGATCACGGACCACGAGCACGAAGCGCTGCCCCGCCAGATCGTCGAGCCTTTGTCCGCTCGACAGCGCGATGTTGGGACACAACGTGCCGGCCAAACCATGGCCTACCCGCGCGCGGCGATTGAGGGCGGATCGGGTCAGCGCGGGAGTGGCACTACCGACCAGGCGGCCGCGCAAGCCAGGCAAGCGGACGACCATCGGCAGTAGAACCCCCCGGAGCCGATCCCCGGCCCGACCGCCACCGGTCATCGAGCGCCCCACGAAGGTCGCCAGCCGGATCAGTGAGCGCGCGTGCGGCCGCCGCTCGACCTCATAGGTATCCAGGGCATCGGTCGCAAGGCTGCCGTTCAGGACGCCGGCGAGCTTCCAGGCCAGGTTGCCCGCGTCGCGCATCCCAGCACCCATGCCCTGCCCGATGAAGGGCGGGGTCAGGTGGGCGGCGTCTCCGAGGATGAAGACCCCATCCTGACGCCACCGATCAGCGATCTGCGCCCGGAAGGTGTACTCCCCCAGGCGGAGCAGCTCGAAGCCGCTGAGGTCGCGGACCCACGGACTCAGCAGGGGCCTGAGGCTCTCCAACGTCGAGTACGTGCTCGTGCTCTCGTCGTCCAAGAGCTCAAACTCCCAGCGATGCCGCGAGGGGCCAACCTGCATGTAGGTGGCTGCCCGGTGACTATCGCAGACCTGGTGCACGCCATCCCACTGGCCGAGGTCTCGGCTGCTGGCGACGTCCACGACGAGCCACCGTTGCGGGGCGAAGCCGAGGTCCTTCATGGACGAACCGATGCTGGCCCGAGTCAGGCTTTTGGCGCCATCGCACCCCAGGACGAAACGCGGCGCCGAGGTATGGCTAAGCCCTGTGCTCTTGTCGAGGAATTCGACGACCGGCCGGTCAGGGTCATCGCAACGCACTGCTGTGACCTCGACATTGCCCCGGAAGGTGATCAGCTCCAACTGCAGCATTCGGCGTCGCAGGATCGCCTCCAACTCCGGCTGGTCGAACATATTGGCCTGGGGGTAGCCATTGGCCGTATGCCGCTGCGTCCGAACGAAACTGGCCAGCGTGTCGTGCTTCGGCGACATCAGTCTCAGGCCGGCGCCCGGGATGGTGATGGCGGCAAAGTCATCGGCGACACCGAGAGAACCGAGCATGCGGTAGATCTCGTCATCGAGGTGGACTGCGCGCGGCTGTGGATAGACGTCGGCCCACCGATCAAGGACCAGTGTGCGAACTCCGTTCTGGGCCAACAGAATTGCGGCCGAGACTCCGGTCGGGCCAGCCCCGATGATGATGACCTCGGGTTGCTCGACCGACGCAGCCTCCCGGTTGACGGGGTCCGTAGCGGCACTCATCGGCCAGCCTCGGGCGCGAACCGAACCACAGTGCGCTGGTACCCCAGATCGAGGACGCCATCGTCGGTCGCGATCCGGAGCTCGACGACATCACCGTCGGCGAGGTAGTTCGGGTTCCTCGACTGGGCTCGGAAGAATGCCTTCCACTTGGTCGCCGGAGGCAGGAATGCCGCGATCAGTTCAACCGGCTTGGCCGGCGCCTTGAGCGCGGTACCACCCGGGGTTCCGGTCAACACGAGATCCCCGGCTGCCATGGGTTGGAAGCCGGTCAGTGCAGTGATCGCTTCGAGCGGTTCATAGAGCATGTCCTGAGCGATGACCGCGTCCTGGCGCAGTGCGCCATTGACCCAGAGCCGCAAACGCAGGTCTCCAAATCGGTCCCAGTCACCCGGCTCAAGGACCACCAGGCGCGGACCGGTCGGGGTGAACGTCGGATAGGACTTCGCCTCAAAGAACTGCGTCTTGGGCAGTTGCAGGTCGCGGGCGGACACGTCATTGGTGATGACGAGAGCGGCGATGTAGTCGGCGAGGGTTGCCTTGGTCATCGTCGTTCCCACCGGTATGTCGGTGCCGATGATCAAGCCGACCTCCACCTCGTAGTCGAGGAAGCGGACGTGTGCCGGCTTGACGATGTCATCCATGGGACCGCTGATCGAGTGCGAGGTCTTGCGGAAGAAGGTCAGCGGGACCGTGTCCGGATTCATGCCCGAGTCGTTGATGTGGCTGACGTAATTGGTCATCTGGGCAATGAGCCGACAGGGCGCCGTCACCGGAGACTGCCACGCGCCCTCGGGCAGGGGCTGCGGGTCAGCCGCGACCGCCGCCGCGATGGCCGCGCGATCGGCGAGCAGCTCGCCGGTGGTGGCCGCGGTGGTGTCGATACGGGTGCCGGCGGTTGACGACTTCTCGACAAACCACTGGTCGTTGATGCGAACGACATTGATGCTCATGAGCGGGCCACCTTCAGTAGTCCTCGAAGTCGGGCTAGGTCGAATTCGTTGTCCGGGGCGCGCAGGGCAGCAGCCACGGCTCGCGCTTCGATCAGGGCCTCGGCGCCGGGCTTGATCCCGAGGAAGTCGGCGCTGGCAGGTGGACCCCACTGCGCCAGGCCAGATGCGGTCATCGGAGCCCAGCCGGGCTCCAGGCTGGCGTCAAAGAGGTCGCCGTCGGTGAAATGCTCGACGAGGAATCCCTTGTCGTCTCGCCAGTAGTCGAAGATCTGGCTTCCCTGGATATGCCGACCGATCCCCCACGAGCGACGGTAACCGGCATCCCCGAGGAACTCGCCGCCGGCCGCCAATGCGTCGAGGTCGGCGACCTGAAACGCGGAGTGCACGTATCGATTGCTCGGGCCGAGCGTCATCGCCAAGGTGTGATGGTCGGTCGGCTCATCGCCACGGTCGCAGCGAATGAAGCTCATGGTCGGGCCTTGGGCACGCTGGCCCTCATAGAAGAGGAAGTCGCTGACGATCAGGCCGAGGTGCTCCAGGTACCAATCCAAGGCCTCGCGGTATCGCGTGGACTGGAGCACGAGGTGGCCAAGGCGCTCGACCTTGGCGGGCTCTCGCGGCGGACGCTGGGTCAGATTGGTGCGTGGGGTGGCGGCACCCGCGTTGTGAACGAGCGGAACCTGTCCGGCGACCTCGGGTAACGTTCGGCTGCCGTGCACCACCCGCACGCGCATGCCACTGGGGTCAACGGTGTCGAGCACGCGCCCACCGATGGACTCCGGCAGGTCGGTGACGACGCCAGCGACCCGGCCGGCCAGGCGGTCAAGGTCCGACTCGGCTGCGGCCTGGAAGGCGGCGGCGCTCAGTTTCGAGGAAGTCCCCCGCCGGACGATGACGGCCGGGGTCCCTGCGCGGGTCCCCCGCAAGTGAATCTCGTCGGCGCCCCTGTGGCTGGTGGTGAACCCGAAGGCGTGCGCGAAGGTCTCGGCGGCGACGAGGTCCGGCTTCTCGAACTCGAGCCAGGCCAGGTCGCGCACCTTGATCACCGGGTTCTTTGCCCTCCCCGGGTGCTCTCCGGCCAGGCCCCCCTGCTCGCTATGCAGGTCGTTGTGGGTGTGGTGGGTGGTCACAGCGTCTCCTTTCGTATCTGACGATAGTGTCATATACGATGCCATCGTCAGTCAAGCCTTAACTGACGAAGACGTCAGAACTGTCGGTGAGCGGCTAAACTCCCGAGCGTTAAGGAGGTCCGAGGATGTCGGAGGCTGTGGCTGCGGCCGCACGCACGAGAGGGGAACGGCGCAGGGCGAAGACCCGCGCGGCCCTGATCCGCGCTGCCCAGCGGCTGATCGCAGAGGAACGCACCGAGGTCCCCGTGCTGGAAATCACCGAGCTGGCGGACGTCGGTCTCGGCTCCTTCTACAACCACTTCGCCACCAAAGACGAGCTCTTTGATGCTGCCGTGGACTCGGCTCTCGAGCTGCAGGGCGCCGTGCTCGACGCATGGAGTGCCGACATCGCCGACCCCGCCGAGGCCTTCGCGCGCAGCTTCCGGCTCACCGGTCGTGCCCATCGAGCCCTCCCCCACGTCAGCCGAGTCTTGCTGAATCGGGGGGCCGGACTCCTCCTCGCCGACCACGGCCTGGCGCCCCGAGCGCTGCGTGACATCACCCGGGGCTGTGAAGCAGGCAGGTTCCGCGTCCCCGATCCCGCGTCAGCCCTGCTCATCGTCGGCGGAGCGGCGTTGGCACTCGGACACGCGATTCACCAACAGCCCAGTGCTGATGATGAACCGCTGATCGATCAGGTCACCGAAGACCTCCTGCGGATGCTCGGCCTAGCCCCCGACGAAGCTGCCCGGGTAAGTCGCATCGAACTGCCGAGCGTCTCGGACCTGCTCCAGCAGGCCATGCCCCATCTCGAGCGAGCCTGAGGCACTAGCCAGCCCGCCGGCATCCAGGGCGGCCGAGGCCGCCCGTCAGAGGACCGGTGCGCCATAGGCCACGACCTCGGTGGCTTTCGCGCTCAGCCAAACGGTGGCGCCGAGGTCGAGGCCCAGTTGGGCGAACGCGGCCTGAGTGATGTCAACCAGGGCGGGCGGCGCCCCATCCACGTCGAGTCGGATCCGGTCGCGCAGGGTCTCGACACCCCGGATACGACCCGGCCAGACGTTCTGAGCGGATAGCGCGGTGGGTCGCTCAAGGTGGACCGCGATGGCGCTGGGCGCGAGCGCGACCAAGGTGGGTTGACCGACACCCAGGGTGTCACTACCGTCCGAAGCCGTGCGCAGACGACCGCCCGAGTCGGTCAGCTCGACCGATCCCGGCGCCACCAGGGTCCCCGAGTAGAGGTTGATGCCGACCAGACGCGCCACATAGTCGCTAACTGGCCGCGCGGCGACTTCGTGCGGCGGGGCGATCTGGGTGACCGCGCCGTTCTCTAGGACCAGTAGCCGGTCGGCCAGCGTCATGGCCTCCAGCGGGTCGTGAGTGATGAGCAGAGTGGGCCCATCGAAGCGCGTGAGGGCGGCCTTGAGATCCATCCGGACCTGTTGGCGGGTGCGCGCGTCAAGGGCCGCGAGCGGCTCGTCGAGCAGGAGGGCTTGCGGCGTCATCGTGAGAGCGCGGGCCATGGCGACCCGTTGGGCCTGACCGCCGGACAGTTGACGGGGCATCCGGCTGGCCAATTCAGCCAGGCCGAGGCGCTCGAGGGTTTCACTGGCGTGCGTTCGCGCGCTCTGACGTGAAGCGCCTTGTGCGCGATGGGGATAACTGACGTTGTCCAGCACCGAGAGGTGCGGAAAGAGGCGATAGTCCTGGAAGACGACCGGGCACTGCCTCCGGGTTGGGTCCACAAAGACGCCGGCCTCCGGGTCATCCCAGGGCGTGGCCCCGAGCAGGATGCGCCCGCGCTCCAGGGCAGTCAGTCCAGCAACGGCTCGAAGCAGGGTGGTCTTGCCGGCCCCATTGGGGCCGATCACTCCCACCGTTTCGCCAGGCTGCACGACCACGGCCACGTCCAGGTGGAAGTCGCCACGGCGCACATGCGCGTCGATGGTCAGGGCCGCTGAGCTCACCACGAGGTGGTCCCAGGGCGCCAGCGGTCACGGAAGGCGATGAGCACCGTGACCGAGACGAGCAATAGCACCAGACTGAGCGCCACCGCCGTCGGCGGGTCGCTCTCGAAGGCCCGATACACCGCGCTCGGCATGGCCTGGGTGACTCCGGGCAGGTTGCCCGCGAAGGTCACGGTGGCACCGAACTCCCCGAGCGCCCGCGCCCACGACAGCACGGCGCCGGCCGCGATGCTGGGCCCGAGAAGCGGCAAGGTGACCGTCCGGAAGGCAAACCACCCCGAAGCACCAAGGGTGGACGCGGCCTCCACGAGTTGCTCGCCGGCCGCCCGCATCGCCCCTTCGATGGTGACGACCATGAACGGCAAGGCCACGAAGGTCTGCGCGAGCACAACGGCGACGGTGGTGAAGGGGATCTGCCAGCCCGTCGCGGCATACAGTTGCCGTCCTACCAGCCCGGTTCGTCCGTAGGCCAGCAGCAGGGCAACTCCGCCCACGACCGGTGGCAGCACGAGTGGGACGGTGACCAAGGCACGGATCACTCGACTCGCCCGGGAGTTGCTGCGACTCAGCAGCCAACCGAGGGGCACCCCGACGAGCAGGCACAACGCGGCACTGAGGGTCGCGGTCAGCAATGACAGCCGCAGCGCCTGCACGACGTGCGGACTGGACAGCAGACGCGGCAGGTCACGCCAGGGCGCGAGGAAGACCATAGCCAGCAGCGGGATCGTCAGGAAGGCGATCCCGAGGGCGGCCGGGCCCACAAGCGCCAGCGGTGGCCGCGTCCTGCCGCGCCGACTCACGGCTGGACGAACCCGGCGTCCGCGAGCACCTTCTGGCCCTCGGGCGATAGCACGTAGGCCACGAAGGTCTCGGCCAGGCTCTGGTTGGCGGTGCCGGTGACGGTCGCGATCGGGTATGCCGTGGACGCGTTGACCTCGGTCGGGATCTCGATGGCCTTCACCTTGTCTCCGGCTGCCAGTGCGTCGGTGACATAGACGACTGCGGCGTCGACCTCCCCGAGAGTGACTTTCGCGAGAGTGGCCTTGACGTCAGCCTCCTCGGTGACCGGCTTGACGGTGAGCTGAGCGTTGGCGAACACCTTGGCCGCGGTCGCACCACAGGGGACCTCTTGCTGGCAGAGAGCGACCTTCACCCCGGGCTTGGCCAGGTCGGCCAATGCGCTGATCTGCGCCGGATTGTCGGCTGGGACGACGACCTCCATGACGTTCTTCGCGAATGGCGTCGACGCGCTGGCCTTGCCTGCGGAGACGACCGAGTCCATGGTCTTCTGAGAGGCCGAGGCAAACACATCCGCCGGGGCACCCTGGGTGATTTGGGTTGCCAGCGCCGAAGAGGCGCCATAGCTGACCGTGATCGTGGTGCCCGGATGGGCCTTCTCGAAGTTGGCGTCGATGAGGTCGAAGGCCTTCGTCAGCGACGCTGCCGCCAAGACGGTGATCGACCCGGTCGGCCCGGACGAGGCAGGCGACGTGGAGGTCGTCGACGAGCTGCTGCCGCAGGCGGCCAGGGCCAGCGCGACGACCAGGCCAGCGGGGACGGAGAACTGTCGGCGGCTCATGAAGGGCTCCTCTCGTGCAGGGTCGTCAGGCGTCGGGGATCTCGACGACGACATTGGTGGATTTGACCGTGGCCACGGCGAGCACGCCCGGTGCCAACTGCAGCTCGTCAGCGGCCTCCCGGCTCATCAGGGAGACCACCCGGAAGGGCCCCGCTTGGATCTCCACCTGGGCCATCACGGTGTCCTTGACCACCCGGGTGACCAGGCCCCGGAAGTGATTGCGGGCGCTCTGCGCGACAACCGGTTGCGCCGGCCCGCCCACGCTTTGGTCGGCGACCAGGTCGGCCAGTGCGTCACCCCGGACGGTGAGGCGCCCGGAACCGTCGCGCTCGAGGTCGACCTTGCCCGCCTCGGCCCAACGGCGCAGCGTGTCGTCGCTAACGCCGAGCAACTCGGCCGCCTGCTTGATCCGATAGCGGGGCGTCTCCATGGGCGAGACGCTACCTCATCTGCGTTCCACGGAGGCAGATTCGGTCGCTGATGCGGCCAGGTGGGATGGATCCTGAGGCGTTTGCGGAATTCAGCCCAGGGGGTTGAGTCCTGTGGCCTTGACCGACTGGTCCCAGAGCCGCTCGGCATACTCGGCGTTGATCGCCCACTCCTTGACGCCGCCGGTGCTCAAGTCGGCGTGGTCAGGAGGGACGATGCCCATGATGGCGCAGTTCTCGGTGTAGACCCCGCCGTGATCGGCCAGTTCCGGCGCGGTCGCCGCCCACAGGCCGGTCGAGGCGCCTTGCTGCGGGGTCTTGAACAGCGGGTTGGGGTTGCCGTCGGCGTCGACCCAGCCGCGGGCCACCAACTCCTCGTGCGGCATATGCCGCTGGAGATCGGTCATGATGCCGCCCGGGTGGACCGAGAAGGCATGTATGCCGCGGGCCGCTCCGCGCGCGTCCAGAGCGACCGCGAACAGAGCGTTGGCGGTCTTGGCCTGACCGTAGGCGACCCACGGGTCGTACGGGGTGCTCTCGAAGTTGAGGTCATCGAAGAGCACCGGCGAGCGGTAGTGCGCGACGGAGGAGTAGGCGACCACGCGGGCGCCGTCGGCGAGCAGGTCGGCGACTCCGCCGACGAGCGCGAAGTGGCCGAGGTGGTTGATGCCGAACTGGGACTCCCAGCCTTGCGGGGTGCGGGCATACGGGCTGGCCATCACGCCGGCCACGTTGATCACCAGGTTGATCGGGGCGCCCGCCGCCTGGATGTCTGCGGTGAAGGCGGCGACCGAGTCGAGGTCGCCGAGATCCATCGGGGCGACGGTGACGCCCTGGACGCCGGCGAGGGCTTGGGCGGCAGTCTCGGGACGGCGGGCCGGGACCACAACCGTGGCGCCCGCGGCGGTGAGCGCCTTGACGGTCTCCAGGCCGAGGCCCGAGTAGCCCCCCGTAACGATGGCGCGCTGGCCGGTCAGGTCGCGCCCGGCCAGGACCTCGGTCGCAGAGCTGCGGTATCCGAAGGGCGAGGCCAAGGGTTGCTGACGGGCGATCATCTCTGCGGTAGTGGTCATGGACCCACGCTACGAGTTCCTGTGCGGAAACTGCCTAGTGAAGGTGCGAGAGATTCCACGCGAGATCATCCCGGCTATCGGCTGCCATGGCTGAGCTGAAGGGCGGCTGGCTCAGGCGGCACCGGACCGAGGCCACGACGGGTCCCGCCCGATGAACGCCGCGAGTCGATCCTGAGCGGGCGCGTCGGCGGCGACCGGCATCGCGGGGCCGTACTGGCCCGACGCCCGAAGCATGTCCTCGATGGAGGACATCCCGGCCAGCAACTCTTCGCAGTGCGCGGGGTCCAGACCCGGGTCGACCCCTGCGGCCCGCGCGAGGTCCCAGGTCTGCAGGAAGACGTCGGTCGTGTAGAACCGGTCGACCGCGTCGGGTAGCGGCAGGTCCCCGACGTGCGGGTTGCTCAGCACCCGCTGCGCCGTGGCCGGGTCGTCGAGCAGGGCCTGCACGGCGGCCGCTTGGACCGCCCACGCTCCCACCGGATCGCCGCGACGGATCGAGCCGCTCACAGGGCTCCCTCCGCGATGAGACGGTCCAGGGCGGCATAGCCCTCGTCGACCCCGGTCTCCATGCCGCTGCGCAGCCATTGGTCGCGACCCTCAAAACTGTCGGTGAGCGAGAAAGCATCCAGTCGGGTACGCCCATCGCCAAGCTCGGTGAAGGTCAGGGTCTCCAGGGCCACGCCGTCGGGTTGACCCTCCCAGGTGAAGGTCTGCACGATGCGGTCCTCGCGCACGGTATGGAAGCAGCCGCGGAAGCCGAACTCCTCACTCCCCCGCCGTGCGACATACCGCCAGCAGCCGCCGTCGCGCGCGTCCCACTCGAGGATCTCGGTGGTCAGCGAGGCCGGCCCGATCCAGCGGGCGAAGATCTCGGGGTCGGTGTGGGCGCGGAGCAATTGCGCGGGAGTCGCCGAGAACTCCCGGCTGATCCGGATGGCGGGCACCGTCGGGTCGGCCTCGATGCGGGCCTGGGTCGGGGTGTTCATCACACTGCCTCCTGTGTCGTCTCGGATCGGCCGGCGTCGGGCTCGGCTAGGTCGGCGAGGACGGCGTCAAGCCGCTGATAGCGCTCCTCGGCCTGGCGCCGGTATCGCTCGATCCAGGCCGTCATCAGGTCGAAGACCTCGGCCTCCAGGTGCACCGGGCGGCGCTGGGCGTCACGCCCACGGGTCACCAGCCCGGCGTCCTCGAGCACCTTGAGGTGCTTGGAAACCGCCTGGAGGCTCATGGCATAGGGCGCAGCGAGGTCGCTGACGGTGGCATCGGTATCGGCGAGCCGAGCGACGAGGTCCCGCCGGGTCGGGTCGGCCAAGGCCGCGAATACCCTGTCCAGCCGGTCCGTCATGGCCACTCCTCAACTAATCGGTTGAATAACCCTCGCAGGCGAGGATTCCTTTGTCAACCATCTAGTTGAATAGCCAGGACGCTGGCAACCTATTCCCCCACCACGCTGATCCGGATGGTGCCTTCATAGGCATCGTCCCAGCTGCCCGACCAGTCCCGCAGGCCATAGGTCGCGGTCACGTTGACCCGCTGAGGCGCGAGCGTGTCAATCTGGGCATCGAGGCTGACCTCGAGGAACCCGAGGTGGTGGTCGTTATTGCCCGAGAAGGCCACGTCGAAGCCGCGCAAGAAGGCGGCGGCCTGGTCGACGGGTCCGGAGAAGACGACCTCGCTGTCCAAGGTGCGCGGCCCGGATCCGCTCAGTGAGTTGAAGGCGAGATCGAGGGTGCGAGTTTCCATGTCAGGACTCCTTTGGGTCGTCGGGGTTGGCATGCTGATGGTTCCGGTCCTGGTGGGCCGGGCTGCCGGAGGGCGGCGGGATGTCGACGGGGGTCAGGCCGGCGAGGTCTTCATCGAGCCAGCTCAGCTCCCACACGCCAGCGGCCACCTCGCCGCGATAACTCGAACGAGCCGAGAGGTATCGGGTGCCGGCCGGGATATGCCCGGCGTCCAGCAGCCGACCTGAGCCAAGCTGAACGCCATCGGCATACCACCGCAACTCGCGCGCGTCGACCGCCGTACTGGCACGCAGCAGACGCGGGCCGACGTGGTCGCCGCCATCGGCGATCTCGATGGGCGCCGGTGGCGGCGACTGCCACGGAACCTGACCATGCCAGGCAGCTGAACCGGTCGCGAGGCCGGTGGTGACCAGAACCCGCAGTCGGGCGGCGCCGCCCACCGTCACCAAAGCCTTGGCGACTGCCAACTCCCGAGCAGTGGTCCGCGGTGCGACACCGCGCCAGACGCCCGAGCGGTCCTGCCATTGCACCAGCGCCCAAAGGCTGCGCTGCGCTTCCTCACCATCGATGTCCCAACGCAGCCGCAGCTGGTCCTTGTCACGGTCGTCGGCGAGCTCCACCTCAAGCTTCACTACCGGAGCGGCGCCGAGCGCTTGACGATGCACGATGCGACGGCCGTCGCGGAGCACCAACTCCGCGGCGTCACGATGCAGATAGATGCTCTGTCGGATCCGCAGTGGACCACGCGTGCAGGCGCAGCCAGCGCAGGCACCACCGCAGCCATCGCCGCAGGACCCGCTACACGATGAGCACGTGTCGACCGCCGACAACCGTTCGCAGGTAAGCACCTTGTCGTCCTTGCCCCGCAGTTCCGCCGTGAGCGAAGTGCCGCGACGACCTCGGGGGCGGGGCAGGGTCGGGTAGCTGAAGCAGTCATCGAGGACGAGATCTCCGTCCCAGTTGCGGTCGATCCGCAAGAACAGATGCGGCACCCGGGCCGGTTCCCATTCCCCGTGATCGCCGTCGCGCTTGCCCGCGGCCCGGCCTGCGGACGACGCCGCAAGGCGGGCCGGAATCGCGCTGAACAACGCCTTGTAGGTGTAGGGACTGATCCATCGGCCGGGTGAGTAGCCCATCATGTCGTGCGCGGTTGAGGGTGGCTTGACCAAGCCGAGTCCCGCGGTCACATCGAAGCCGTACTCCCCGATGCTGTCGGAGTCGAAGCCGGAATAGGTGGGATAGTCGTCGTCCTGATTCCGCGGCGATGCGCAGCGGACTGCGTTGTCGCACGGGGCGTGCTGACGACCAAAGGCGTGGCCGATCTCGTGGGCGGTCGTGCCAGCGGCGTAGATCTTGCCGACACCGGCGCCGCCACCGCCGCAGCCACCGACGCTGCCGTTGTCGACCCCCACGTTGTAGAGGGCGTAGGCGATGGTGCCGTCATCGCCGCTGAGCTCCTGGACCTTGTCGAGCACGTCGCCGAACTTGTCGCAGCCTTGACTGATGTCAGAGGTGATCTCTTTGTCGTAGTTCACGATCTGGTAGGACGTGATCCGCACCCCAGGCGTGGGATAGAGGTTCTCGGTCAGCGCCATCGTGGTCACGAAGTCGACCTGCGTCGGCGCGGCCAAATCAGCGGCCGTAGCTCCGGCCCGGACATCGGGTCCGATGTAATTGATACCGATCGCCTGGATGTCGACGGTCGGGAGGTCGTCGAAACTCAGGCTCCGCTCGAACGGTGCGGCGAATACCGTCGGGTCGGCTGGGTCCCGCACGTCAGCTCGGATGTCGATGGTGCCCCGACAGAGGTTTTCGGGGATCACGAAGTTCAGGGTGTGCCCGCGCTCGCCACGCAGGATCGCGGAGTCGCGACGCGGCTGGATGGTCTCCAACGCACTGATCACGGTGGCCGAGCCGCCGGCCGTGACGGTGAGCAGGCCAGCCAGTCGGGTGATCACCGGCAGCCCCGAGCCGGCGTCATAGTCGACGTACAACCTGAGGGCCGTCGGCTTGTTGGATACCAGCCGAATCGAGTTGTCTGGGAAGACGTTTGGGGGCGCGAGATGGGTAGCGCTACGGAAGTGCTGGATCACCTGGGTCGACTCCGCGCCGACCACGATCAGATCCGGCCGGGCATCCCCGGGGGCCGGGGGCAACGCGGGCGCGAGGTCGGCCAGGAGTGCCCATTGGATGACCCCGGTGAAGGAGTCATCGAGAGTCCCACTGAAGTCGCGCAGTTGGAAACCGCCGGTGACCGAGACTCGGGTGGGGTCAGTGGCGTCGATGGCAGCACCCACCTCGACCTGGAGGCGGCCGAGGTGGTGATCATCGCCGACGAAGGTGGCCGCATAGCCGGTGATGCCGACGACCACGTCGCGGACATCCCGGGGGAAGGTGACCACCTCGGTCGCGCTCTGCGGCGCTCCAACGGCCGGCTGGAAGTCGAATGAGCTGCTGCGGACGTCCACGAGATCACCCCAGACATAGATTGGCTTGTTCTTGTCAGGAACAAGAGGCGCCTCGGGTGATACCTGAGCGCGGTCGGGCGCTTGCGGGTCAGGAAGACCGCGGTCAGAGGACCCAGCAGGGGCAGGTCCACAACGACCTGGGTGTCACCGGCAGACGGCGTGCCATGGGTGTGTCGCGCTCCAGGATCGGATCGGGTTGTTCCTTCGGCCGTCCCCCCGCGCCCGCGGCAAAGGGGTCCCACTTGAGAACTACCCTGGAGACGGGCGACGCGGCGTGCCGCGAAGAATTGGGGCGACTATGACGGGCCTTGGCGGCATTCTCCACGTGTTACCTCCGGATCTTGGAGACCCAACGAACGTCGCTACCCTGTCGGACTTGCTCCGCCGATTCTCCGGCCTAAGTCCGGATGATCCACAAGAGTGCCTTCGCCTCGAGGAGGACATTCAAAGGCGGGCGCCCGAGTTCAGGCCCTGGCTCTCGGACGCGGTGGCGCGCTACGCGGATCAAGCGTCGGAAAGGCTCACTGACGTAGACCCGCGGATTCTCACCAACTTCGCTTACGTTGAGGCTGCCGCCAAGGGGGTACGTGGGGCCCATCTGTTGCCTGAGCAGGGATGGCGTCGCGAGCTGTGGACGGTTGCAGCTGGTGGTAGCGGGGCGCAAAAGAGCACCCCTGCACTGAGGGCTCTGATGCAGGCAACCCTGGACTTTCGCATCGCTGCCTTGGCCCAATCATGGCTTGGCCTCGACGGAGTTGTCACTGCGCAAGACCACGACTTCCTGATCCCCAGCCGTGGCCGATTCGCCTGGGTCGCGCGCCGAGTCGCCCACTTGCTCTTCAACAACTCGCACCTGCCGATGGAGTTTCACGATGACCTTGACCGGCTGTGGTCATACACAGATCAAGTCAGTCGTGGGCACTACTGGATGACCGGACGCTGCGAGTCGGTGCCGCTGAGCAAAGGAGCGCGAGCGCTCGCGTCGGAGATGGCGATCGGGGCCGGCAGCCTTGCCGGCACGCATTTTCTTGACTTGCTGACGACGCGACGCAGCGAGACGCACCCATACGTCATCATCGATGACGTGGTTCTCCCGGCCCGAATGGACGTCGCGACCCTCAAGGTAGAGAAGCCCGTCTTTGCGTTGATCAGGCGAAAGTCGGGCGCGCACAACTCGGCCTTGGCCTTGGAAGGCGCAGTCCGAGACGTCCTGGCAATGATCCCGGGCCTCGCGGTCGAGCGGGAACCAGTCCATATTGCCGTGAGTATCCACGACCCTGGCGAGACGGACGTCTTTGCTACCAGTCCGAAGGGGCGTGTCATTCTCGGCGAGGTCAAGGCCAAGGTCGCTGTCGAGGGACAGGCAACCACTGACAAGTCCTACTCTGAAGGCATCCAGCAGCTGGTGGACCAGCTGCGAAAGCGCCGTCAGGCCTATCAGGCGGGGGAGGACCCGAGGCTCTCGGACGGGACTGTCCTCGCCGGTCGTCGATCGACAGATGCGTTGACCCTTGGGGTCACGCTGCACGAGTACTCTGGCGCGCCGTGGCGACCGGCGATGTTCAGCCGGACGTCCCAAGTGGCACCTATCGACGTCGCGGTTGTTCCCGTTGTCGATCTTCAGCTTGTCGCGGCTGCCATGCATGACGCGGATGATCTCTGCGCGTACTTGGAGACGCGCCAGCGCGTGTTCAGCCAAGGCATGGCCGGTGCGAGCGACGAGGTCGACATCCTCTGCTGGTACTTGCGCCAAGGCCATGCAGCCTGTGCTGCGGAGTTGGACCTCATCGAGGGCAAGTACGCCATTGCCTTCTCGCCTAAGGAGGTCACGGTGGCGGACCAAGTCGGACCCGAGCCGAGAGGGACTGCCGAGTTGCGCCGTAGACTCCTGACTCTGCCACATGCGGCCGACTGGTAGACGCTCGCGTATCGCATGGTCGCCGCTGGCGAGTACGGCGTTGTGGCCACCTATGAGGTACCGCCTGGGCATGGCGACATCTACGCCGACAGCCGCGCACAGCGGGATCGACGATGAGCCCGCCCACGGGGCCACCGATGGAACTCGATGCGCTTCTCGGCGGCCGGACCTAGGCTGAGTACTTCTGCTCACCGCCCAGGTAGGTGGCGTACACCTTGATGGCGCCCAGGGCTGCGGCCTCGGTCGTAAGCGGGTTCGAGTCCAGGACGGCCAGGTCGGCGAATGCACCGACCCGGAGCGAGCCGACGTCCTTTTCACTATGCAGCTGCCAGGCGGCATTGGTGGTGATCAATGAAAGAGCATCGGCCACGGTGACCCGCTCGGCGGGGTTAAGCACCTCACCATTGGCGCGCATGATCCGGGTGGCGGCGGTCTGAGCCTCCAGCAGTGGGTCGATCTGAGTGACCGTGAAGTCACTGTGGACGCTGGCGCGCAGGCCGGCCTTGAGCGCCGAGGCCACGCGATCCAGGTGGTCGGCCTTGGGTTCACCCATGATGGTGTCCCGGAAGGCTGCCCCCCAGAAGTAGACGTGGTTCATCAGGAAGGACGGGCTGAGCGACAGTTCCCTCATGTCGGTCAGGTTCTGGTCAGTGGTGAAGGAGCAATGCTCGATGCGGTTCCGCAATACCGCGTTCTTCTCGGCGCCGACAGCGATCCGGTAGGCCTCGATGACCATCGCGATGGCCGCGTCCCCGTTGGCGTGCACCATGGTCGGCCAGTTCAGCGAGGCGGCCAGGGCCAATCGTTCCTGCAACGCCTGTGGTGTGTAGTTCGCACTTCCCCGTGTGGCGCGGCCGAGATACGGCTCAACCTGATACCCGGTGTAGCCCTGGTTGGACCCATCCGAGACGTACTTCCAGTGGGTGGCACGCATCATGTCGTCACCCGCGAAGGGCTTCAACCCGTTCTTGACGATGATCTCGTCGGCGGCGCCATCGATGACCGCGTAGCTGCTGCGGCACCACAAGTGCGAAGCCACCTGATGCAGCACATCCACGTCGTGCTGTCCCGCGATCCCACCCGTGCCGGCGTCGTGCATCCGGGTAACGCCACGCGAGGCGGCCAACTTAGAGATGTTGACCAGGGATTTCGCGACGTTCTGCGAGGCGACGGGGATCTGCTTGATCACGGCGGTCATCGCCGCGCTCTCGCTCAGCACGCCGGTGAGGTCACCATTGGCGTCGCGCCCGTAGGACGCCCCCGTCGGATTCGGGGTGTCCTTAGTGATGCCGGCCCGACGCAGCGCCTCCGAATTGACGTAGGCCAGATGGCCGGAGGCGTTGAGCACGAAGACCGGACGGTCGTGCACCACTGCGTCGAGGACCTGGACGGTCAGCTCGGGACTACCGGGCAAAAGGCTGGGGTCATAGTTCATCCCTAGGGTCCAATCGCCGAGGACGGGCCCGGCGTTGTGGATCAGCACCAACACGTCGTCGTAGGACTTCCCATCGAAGGGTGAGCAGTTGACCCAGCCTTCGGTCACCGCGCCCATGGTGTAGTGCATGTGCGGCTCGACCAGTCCGGGCGTGACGTAGCCGTCAGCGAGGGCAAGCCGCCGGGTGTTGGCGTCCAGATACCCGTCGACATCGCTTGCCGTACCGATCGCGATGATTCGCCCGTTCTGTACGGCTATGGCCTCGGCTGTCGGCTGGTCGGGGTTCATCGTGATGAAACGGCCGGTCAAGACCACGTCGGCCCTGGCGCCAGCCTGGGCGCGGGTTGGCGGCGCAACCTCGGGCACCACCCCGGGATTCGTCGTCGGACGCGCATACAGGACCTTGACAGCCTCGGCGGCACTGCAATGGCACGAACCGTTGACCGGTGATTCGGTCTTCATCGTGATCCCTTCAGGAGCTAGTCGTGGACAGCACTTCGGCGATTCCTTTGAGCAACGAGCTGACCCAGAGATACCCGAATATCGCCGCCATGATCACGGCGTTGTTCTGCCGCAGCCACGCGCGAACCTTGGCCAGCAGCGCGCGGACTTCCAACCCCATTGCTCGCGTCGTGCGATCTCCCCAGGTCGGCGAATGCTCCGGCGGCCGGTCCGGCTGCCCACACGGCCGATACTAACGGCGGCACCTTGAGCATCACCAGGTGTACGACAGGCTTCGGCGGCGTGGTGCAGGCAGCGCAGCCAGGGAGCAGGTGATGACGTGCGCTACTCCATCGGCGCGGGTGAGGTTGGCGGAAGGGTTCGCAGGCTCGCGTTGATCTGGTCGAGCAGGTCAGGGAAGGGGTCAGTCAGCTTTGGGCGGAGGCGTCGCGTTTCCAGCGCGACGTCTCGGACCGACCCGGCTGCGGTGCAATAGCGGCCTCGCGTGTTCCCGCGGGCGTGGAGGCCAGCCACCGGCTCGGGCCCTCGCTCTCCTCAGTGGAGCGGAAGCGGACCCGCCTCGAAGCCGGCTAATCGTCCGCCCTTTCCGCGCAGAGTGAACGCGGGGTTATACCGGCCGCTGACGTCTATGCCGCCCACGCCACCCCTGGCGTCTTGGAACGTCGGGGGCGCACACCGCAGAGGTCGCGGGGAGTCCGACGACCCCATGTCCTCGGATGAGCGTCCGTACCGCCAAGCCCCTTGAATGCCATGGCGCCATTCCAGCCGCTGGCACGCGGCGCGATGAACACCGCAAGAGCCACGATTGTGAGCTACTGTATGTCGTGACACATTATGTCGTGACACAGACTATGAGGAGTGAGAAATGGGTACGGTTCAGCGCGTCGGCGTTTTGAGCACGGGCATGGTGAAGGTGCGTCCAGAGCACATCGAGGCGACGTGGAAGCCGATGATGCTGTGGATGGCAACCTCGCGACGGTGGACGACGCCGCTGCCGATCCAGGCGTTCGTCATCGAGCACGACGACGGGCTGGTGCTCTTCGACACCGGCCAGGACCGAGCCTCGGTGACCGACCCGGGCTACTTCCCTGGCGGTGTCGTCGGCGCGATGTACCGCCGGACCGCGCAGGCGGACATCCCGGAGGACCAGACCCTGACCGCGGGGTTGGAACGGCTGGGGTATGCCACCAGCGACGTGACGACCGTCGTGATCTCGCACCTGCACCAGGACCACATCGGCGGGCTGAGCGAGGTTCCTCAAGCGAGGATCCTCATCGACCCGGCCGAGTGGGCGACCGTTCACGCCAAGGGCGCGGAACTGTCCGGCATCATGGCGCGCCACATCGAGGCACCGGGCCGCCGTTGGGAGCAGGTCGCCTATGACGGGGCGGGCGCCGGGCTTACGCCCTTCTCTCAGTCCTTCGACCTGTTCGGCGACGGCACGATGGTGCTCGTCCGTACCCCGGGCCACACCCCGGGTTCGCTGTCCATGGTGGTGCGCCGGGATGGCTGGGCGCCGATGGCTTTGGTCGGTGACTTGACCTACTCCTGCGAGCTGCTGGACGCTGGCGCGATCCCCGGCGCAGGAGAGAAGGACGAGCTCCGGCAGAGCAGCGACTCGGTGCTCGCCCTCCAGCGCAACCTCCCCGGCTTGGCCGTGCTGGCCGCTCACGACCCGCGCGCGGGCGAACACCTGGCTCGGGCCACCGCCGGCTAGTCGGTGGGCGGCATACAGCCGCGGGGCTGAGACGATAGCCACATGAGGACCGCCGAACAGCTGCGCTACCTCGTCCTCGCGGCCCAGCTCGAGGGACGTCGCCAGTGGTCACGCGCGTTACGGCCGCTCGGACTGACCCCGTCGCAGGCCGAGGTCCTCCGGGTGCTGCAGGACCATGGCCCGGCATCGGTGGGTTCCGTTGGAGCCCTGCTCGTGTGTGAGAGCGGGACCAACCCCAGCCGGCTCGTCGACCGATTGGTCGAGGCCGGGCTCGTGCAGCGGCACGCGGATGCGAACGACGCTCGGGCAGTCGTGCTCTCGCTGACGGCCGAGGGCGTCAGGCATGCCGACCAGGTTCAGGAGTTGGAGTCGGCCATGTACGAACACCTGGACCGAGTGGCCGGTCCGGACGCGGAGGCCGCGATTCGATTCCTTCGGGCGTATGTCGAGGGCACCCCGGTGGGCGAGTCGTTCCACCTCCGGGAAGGCCAGATTTAAGGCGCGCAGCTCACAAGGTGTACAGCCGCGCCAGTGGGTTCCAGGTGCTGGCGGGCGCACTCAGTTCCTCGCCGTCAAAGGTCACTCGCGCCCCGGCCGCGTCGACGTGCACCGTGCCCGTCTGGCGGTTGCGCACCATGTCGGCCAGTCCGATCCCGCGGCATCCGGTGACCGCGACCCGACGTCGTGAGGTCGGCAACCGATCCTCATCGGCGTCCCGGCAGGATTTCGACACGAAGGCCACGGCGAGATCAGCCGGCGCACCACCGTGCCCGCCGAAGAGCGGCCCGTAGCCCAGGGGTTGTGCGCTGTCGACCGTCGCGTTCGGGTCGCCGGTCATCCCCCAGGCCGGGAAGCCCGCCTTGAGGACCTGGCGTGGTTTGACACCGAAGTAGGCGGGGTCCCACAACACGATGTCGGCAAGCTTCCCCACCTCGAGCGATCCGATCTCGTGCGCCATGCCGTGGGCAATCGCCGGGTTGATGGTGAGCTTGGCCAGATAGCGAAGGACTCGCTCGTTGTCGTCGGCTTCTGCATCGCTGATCCCGCTCGCGATCAGCCGCGCTTTCATGACGGCAGCCGTCGCGAACGTGCGCGCCACGGTCTCGCCCGCGCGTCCCATGCCCTGAGCATCCGAGGACATGATCGGAATAACCCCGCGATCGTGCAGCACGTCCTCGGCGGCCATCGTCGCCGCTCTGATCCGGTGATCGGCCAGTGCCCGATCCCAGGGCTGGTCGAGGTTCAGCCCATGGGCGAGCACGATCATGGCCAGGTGTTCGGCGGTGGCGTCCCGCCCGAACGGCATCGTTGGGTTGGTCGACGAGCCGATGATGTGCGGAACCCCAGCCAGAGTGAGCAGATCGGGGGCATGGCCACCGCCGCACCCCTCGACGTGGAAGGCGTGGATCGTTCGGCCATCGAGGACGGCCACGGTCTCCCGGACAAAGAGAGCCTCGTTAAGCCCGTCGGAGTGCACGGCCACCTGGACATCGTGATCCTCGGCGACACGCAGCGCGGTGTCGAGCGCGCGCGGGTGGGCGCCCAGGTCCTCGTGCACCTTGAATCCGACGACACCAGCGCGCACGAGGGCCTCGACGTGCGTTTGGGTGGTCGAGGACGAACCCCGACCGAGGAAGCCGACGTTGATGGGCCAGGCGTCCATGGCCGCCCATGCCCGATGCACGCCATACCGGTCCGACACTCCGACGCCCCACATCGGCCCATACTCCTGGCCGAGGATGGTCGTGACCCCACTCGCCAGCGCCGCTTCCATGATCCTCGGCGACAGCAGGTGCACATGCGTGTCGATAGCACCGGCCGTGGCTATCAGGCCCTCGCCGCTGACCACCGCCGTCCCCGTGCCGACGACGACGTCGATCCCGTCCATCGTGTCCGGGTTGCCTGCGCGCCCGAACCCGACGATGCGCCCGTCCCGAATGCCGATCGAGCCCTTCGTGATCCCCAGAACGGGGTCGATCACGACGACATTGGAGATGACCAGGTCGCAGCTGGCCGATGGGGGGACGGCCTGGAGCCCCATGCCATCCCGGGCGGTCTTGCCGAATCCGACAAGGAATTCGTCGCCGCGTCGCTGGGCGTCTCCCTCGACCCGGACCACGAGGCCGGTGTCGCCGAGGACGATGCGGTCACCGGTCGTCGGCCCGTGGCTCGCGGCATAGTTGGCTCCGTCGGCCTGATGGTCGCTCACGGCGCCTCCCCCACTGGCACGCTCAGGTAGCCGAGCGCGCTCGCTCGCGCCATCGCCTCGTCCACGGCCCCTGGCGCGTCGAGCGGCCCATCCACGAGGCCCGCAAAGCCGACCGCCACGCGGCGCCCGGCGATCGGGACCAGCCCTACGCTCACGACGGTCCCCGGCTCGAAACGCACTCCCGTCCCCGCGGGGACGTCAAGATGCATGCCGTATGCCGCACGCCGGTCGAACCGCAGGGCTGCGTTGGCTTCGAAGAAGTGCCAATGCGAGGTCACCGTCACCGCAACGGCTGCGGTGTTTCGCACCTCAATCTCGACCGGCGAAGGGCCGGGCTGATCCATCAACGGAGCAGGGAGGACGGCCCCTGGCGCCGAGTCGCCGAGGGAGCCGCTATCACCGAGGGCACCGAAAGGCTCAGGAACGATGACCAGACGGGTGCCGTCGTCGAAGACCGCCTCGACGGTCACGGACGGGACGATGTCCACAACCCCAGGCAGGACGTCATCCGCGGTCAGGATCGACTGTGCGGCCCGGACAACATCTGCGTGCCGGAGCCCGTCGCGGGCTCGCTCGATGACCTCGTCGCACACGAGCGCGATCGCCTCAGGGACGTTGAGCCTCAGCCCGCGCTCGTGGCGGCGTCGCGCCACCGCAGCTGCACCGGCCAGCACCAGACGGTCCCGCTCTGCGGGTGTCAATCGCATGCGTCGGCCCCGCGGCATACGGCGGCCCGTCCGGCCGGTAGAGCACGTGCCATTCGTCTCGCCTCCAATCGAAGACCGATGCTACGGGCGTGGGGCGGGTTCTTGCTGGGTGATGCAGTGGACGCCGCCGCCGCGAGAGAAGATCGTCCGAGAATCCACGAGAACCACCTCTCGGTCGGGATACACATCCGAGAGGATCTGACGCGCCACCTCGTCGTTGGGGTCGTCGAATGCGCACAGAACGACGCCGCCATTGCAGACGTAGTGATTGATGTAGGAGTAGTCGACCCAGCCGTTGTCGTCGCGCAGCACCGTCGGCGCTGGCACGGGGACCACACGCCACCGACCACACTCCTGCAGAGTGCGGATCGCCTCGGCACTGACGGCGTGGTCGGGATGAGCAGGGTCGCGTTGGTCGTGCACGAGGATGACGTCGGGGCCGGCGAAGGCGGCGATGATATCCACGTGGCCGCGCGTGCCGAAGGTTCCGTAATCGCGCGTCAGGCCGCGCTCAATCCAGATGACGTCCGGCGCACCGATCGTTCGTGACAGTTCCTCTTCGACCTGCGCGGCGGTCCAGTCCGGGTTGCGACCGGGATCGAGCTGGACGGTTCGGGTGACCAGCACGGTGCCTTTGCCGTCGACGTGGATGCCGCCGCCCTCGTTGACCATCGGCGACGTCACGACAGGCACGTCGGCGGCGGCGGCGACGACCCCAGCAATGCGTTCGTCGTTGCCCCAGCGCGCCCACTCCTGAGCGCCCCACCCGTTGAAGACCCAGTCGATCGCAGCGAGGGATCCATCAGGGCCGTGCACGAACGTCGGACCCATGTCGCGCATCCAGGCGTCGTCCAAGGGGGCAACGACGAAGTCCACTCCGGTCGGAAGCAGGTCCCGGACCGCGTCGATGTCGGCTGGGTCAACGACCATCGTCACCGGCTCGAAGTGCGCGACGGCACGAGCCACCGCGGCCCAGGCACTCCGCACATTCGCCAGTCCCGCCTCGTCGAGGTCGGCCGATGTGGGGCCCGAGGGCGGCCACGCCATCCAGGTGCGGGTGTGCGGCTCCCACTCAGCCGGCATTGTCCATCTGGTCACAATGACCCTCCTTCGGTCGCGCGCGGTGCATGGGCATGTGGGCGGATGGTAACCAGCGCCAGGTAAACCACTCCTGCGGCCACGGCCGAGGTCAGAACGCTGGCGTCCACTCCACCAAGTCGGTCGGCGATGGGCCCGATGTAGGTTTCCGTGGAGTTCGACAGGATGCCGACGACACTGCCGACGACCCACGCGGCGACGGCGTCGAGGTTCCAGCCGCGCCAGTACCAGTAGCTGCCACCGTGCCCGCGCCGGTTGAACACCTGTAAAGCGTCCTGGTCAAAGCGACCCTTAGTGCGGGCATACCCCAACATGGTCACGGCCGCCCACGGCGTGGCGAGCGAGGTGAGCAGGAGAACGTAGAAGGTGACGGACTCTTCGGCGGCCCACACAAAGCGGCCCAGGAACACCAGGGCGAGCGCGATCGCCGACACCACGAAGGTCGCTTGGGTCCGCGTCAGGCGCGGCAGGATCGCGTCGAGGTCCAGGCCCATGCTGTAGAGGTTGACCCCACCCTGCCCGAGGCTGCCGATCACACCGGTCGCCAGGATGGGGAGGATCAACCAACCCGGGCTGCCTGCGGTGTAACCCGCGACAAAACTGGACTCATCGAATGCGGCCACGGAGACGAAAGCCCCAAAGAGCGTCGGTACCGCCAGGCCGATGAAAAGGCCCACGAAGGTCGCGCCCAGAAGTGGTCCGGGCTGGTGCCGACGCGGAGAGATGTAGCGCGTCCAGTCGCCGATGAGGGTCACATACGAGATGGGGCCGGCGACGCCTGCGGTCAGAGCCGCGAGCAACCAGGTCGGCCAGAAGTCGCCGAGCAGGTACTGGTCCGGCGTCCCGGGATAGCTGGCGTCAAAGTGTGGCGCCAAGGCGATCAGTGAGAGGACGACCGTGGCCCCGACCACCGCGATGATGACCTTGTTGAGGCGGACGAGCCATTGGAAGCCGTATACCGCGACAACCCCAACGAGGATGGCGATGACGGCATACCCGGCGGCCAGTTCCAGGTTGGTCTCCTCAGCGCCGGTTATGCGGACCAGGCTGGCAACGACGGCTTCGCCGCCAGTCCACACGGTCAGGGCGATGTACCCCAGGCAGAGCAACAGACCAATGACCGAGGCGACGAGTCGACCGCGCACCCCGAAGTAGGCCCCGCTGGACACCGAGTTGTTGGTTGCGGCGCGGTAGCCCAGCAAGGCCATCGGCATCACGGCCAAGCTGCCGACAAGGGTGCCGGCGAGTATCGCGCTAACCGCCTGCCACCAACTGAGGCCATACAGAATGGCCAACCACCCGAACACCATGACGGACAGGGCGAGGTTGCCGCCCCAGAGGATCCCGATGACATCGCGCGGCCGGGCAGTGCGCTCGACTTCAGGGATGGTGTCGACACCGTGCTGCTCGACGCCGAAGTCGTCGGCAGCGATGGACTCCGGCGACTCGGCTGGGACTGATCTGCTCACTGGGCCTCCACTCTCGCGTTGAGGCAACCTAGCGCAGATTTGAACGCCAGTCTAGAGTGTCGTTCTAATTCTCGGCGGATCGCGAGCTGGGCGCTAACCTTCCGACATGACCACGCGGGATGACGCAACACGCGGCGCGAAGGTCGCCGTGCGCGACCGCGTCCTGCGAGCCGCGCTGGCAGCATTCGAGGACAAGGGTCCCGATCGGGTGCGCGTGCAGGACATCGCGAGCCGGGCAGGGATGAGCAGCGGACACGTCCTCTACTACTTCCGCGACCGCGACCGGATTCTGATTAGCACCCTTCTGCTCAGTGAGGAAAGCCTTGCCGAGCGCCGCGACCGGGCTGTGCGTCGCGCCAGTGATGCCGCGGCCGCGCTGGATCAGTTGACCAGGCTCTATCTGCCGACCGGTCCCCGCGACGTGCGCTGGGCGCTGTGGGCCCAGGTGCTGGCGCGCCCGCCAGAGGACATCGCGACACGGGATCGGCTGCAGGAGCTGGCGAACGCCTGGACCTTGTGCATCGCCGCGCTACTCCAACCGGCGTCACCGCCCGACGGCCTCGCCGCCGCGAGTCTGTATTGCCACTTGATGGACGGTCTGGCCATGGAGGTTCTGCTTGGAGCTTCGGGGCACGGCCGGGCGTGGGCGGTTCGTGAGGCTGCCGCGGGCCTTGCTGCGCTGGCGCGCTAGGCGAACTTCATCGCCGACCTGGTTTCGGTCGCCGGCCAGGCCCACCTAGAGTCTGATCATGTCGCACACGTCGATGCCGCCCACGCCAGCCCTGGCGTCTTGGGCCGCCGGGACGCACACCGCTGAGGTCGCGGGGCGTGCGACCACCCATCCGACGTACCGCAAGGGTCATGGCCCCGGCGTCATCATCATTCACGAGATGCCCGGACTCACCGATGGCGTGATCCGATTCGCCGAGGAAGTGGTGGCGGCCGGATACACCGTCGTGCTTCCGCACCTGTTCGGGCCGATCGGACGGACCGTCAGCGGCGGGGACGTCATGCGCACCCTGCCCAAGATCTGCGTCAACCGGGAGTTCACCAAGATCGCGGTCGGTCGGACGGCTCCGGTGGCCGATTGGTTGCGTTCCCTGGCCGTCGCCCTGCATGAGGAACTCGGTGGGCCTGGAGTCGGCGCCCTCGGCATGTGCTTCACCGGCGGTTACGCGCTGGCCATGATGGTCGAGTCAGCCACTGTCGCGCCGGTCTTGTGCCAGCCCAGTACCCCCTTCGCCTTTGGGCAGACAAGAGCCGCCGACCTGGGTCTGTCCCCGGCCGATCTGAATGCCGTGGTCCGGCGCGCTGCCGATGGGTGCTCCGTGCTGGGCGTCCGGTACCGGTCGGACCGCGCCACCGGCACGCGCTTCGACACGCTAACGGACCTGTTGGGCGACCGCTTCCTCAAGGTCGAACTGGACGGCGAGGGACACTCAACGGTCACCGAGCAGCGCAGCCAAGACGCCGTCGACAGCATCTTGTCCTTCTTCGCCTCGACGCTGGACGTCGCGGGGCGCGTCGACAGCTAAGCCCGGCGGCACACTTACCGGCGCCAGCGACACGGCCGATTCCTTGACCACGGCAAACTCGGCGAACGCGCCCATCTCCACGACACCGGTGTACGCGATGACTGCGTCTCCGACGGCAAGGCGAGAGACCCCTTCTCCCACAGCGACAACCTCACCCGACAACTCTCCGCCGGCAACAGATGGCAAATTGGGGTGGAAGAGCAGCTTGGACTCGCCCCGGCGGCTGCGCTCGTCAGCGTGGTTGATCCCAGCAGCGGCCATCCGCACGAGGACCTGGCCGGGGCCAGGGCTCGGCCGCGGCATCTCTACCTCTCGGAAGGGACGGCTATACCCCTCCAAGATGAACGCTCTCATCGGTGTATTCCTCCTCCGGGCGTGGCCCGGGCATCAATCGGTTTGGCAAGGTATGCGCCCCAGCACAAGGTGGAGACACGACGTCGGCTGGTCGAGGTCTCGGCTCGACGGTTCAAACGTGATCGCGGTCTTCGCGGCGTGGATTATCGCTTTCGGTGCGGCAGCGGTAGCCCTTGTTCGGCGACGGGACGTCTGACAACTTCCCGATGGAAACCGCTGCCGGGGCGTTGCGGTCGGACAGTTAACCCGTCAGCTTCGCGGGCGCGTGCGCGTGCGCAAACCGCCCTCACTCATGCTTCGTGGATCTCCAGGCGACAGAGCGTGGGCTGCTGTCGATAGCGACCCAGGCCAGGGCATCGTGCTCGTCCAGGGCGGCATTCACCGGGATGCCTCGCGCACGTTTCACGCCGCTGCCGCCCCGAGTGCGGTTGCGCTCAGACCCGCCCCTTCTTCATCGAAGGTCACCGTCGTGCGCACGCGTCATCTTGGCATCGTGAGACGCGTCAGGATGCCAGCTGGCCTCACGCCGAAGCACGACGGCCAGGAAGGCGAGGAGGCCGATCCCGCCGGTCGCCAGTGCAAACAGAACCCACGGCACCGGGGTTAGCCCGACCTTGCGTGCCCGGGGGATCAGCAGGAAAAGCGCCACGCTCGCCGCAATGAGCAAGTCGAACCAGATCTGGTTGCCCCAGAGGTTTCGCACGTGTTCCGTCCAGAACCCCAGTGCCCCCTCTCGGAACATGGCCACCAGGCTGAAAGTCAGGAATGCCGCACTCACCCCTGCCGGCCACCAGCACCCCCTGCTTGTGGCCGGGCGCCGGGTGGTAGCCCGGAACAGGGCAAAGCCGAGGGCGGCGCACGCCGCGACGATGGGGGCTACCTGAGTGAAGGACACGACCAAAATGTAGTTATAACTCGGATTGGTCGCAAGCCATTGTGGCGGAACTGCCCAGTACGCTGTGGCCGGTGGGCTATAAGTACGACCGCGGGGCCTTCCTTAAGGAGGCTCAGCAGCTCGCCCTCTCCGACGGCCTGGCTGGGCTGACCTACGGCAAACTGGCCCGACGGCTCGGCATTCCCGATCGGGTAGTCGTCTACTACTTCCCGACGAAGACCGACCTCATCCTGGAGACCCTGGGGGCTCTCGGCCTGCAACTGCAGTCGGTGCTGGCTCGTGCCTTCGGCGGCACCTGCCGCCCGCCAGATGAGCTCGTCGCCGATGCGTGGCAGGTGTTCCGAACGCCCGAGGTTGAGCCGATCGCGGCGATCTTCCTCGAGGTCGTGGGCCTGGCCGCGGCCGGGCAAGCGCCCTACCCAACCATCGCAAGAGACCTCGTGAACACGTGGGTCGACTGGCTTGAACCGCTGGTAGCGGACCGCGAGGATCCGCATGCCGCGGCCCTGTCCGTCGTGGCCAGGATCGACGGCCTGCTGCTCGTGCGCCAGGTCCTCGGCATGGAGGCCGCGGACGCCGCGGCGCACTTCGACGGCTAAGCCCGGTGACCACCAACACGAACGGGGTATCGACTGCTCCGCTGCATCTCGACAGCGGTGTGCCAGCGAGTCGGCCGGCAGGACATGATCAAATGAGGTCCGTGATCGCCGAGGAACTCAGGCGCACCGGAATTCGTCGGGCGGCGCGTATCACCACAGCGGACGAAACGAGGTGGCACCATCACCAGTGCGAGAGACGGCATACCGGCGTCATGCCGATGAGCGTGCGGTGTTCGATCGAGACGCCTACAGGACGCCCCGCCGCGACAACTTATCCAGGTCGCGCACGCAGAAGCGGTGGTGTTCCCATTCCTCATTGAGCACCGTGCCGAGGCATTGCTGCACTCGCCGGCCCTTGGCATAGGGCGGCCATCTGTCGTCGTCCGGCACCAGCGCGGGCATGGCGAGTCGTTCGGGTGTGACCTCGGCCAGGAAGGCCTCAACCTCCGACGCCTGCCTTTCGCGGACGATGAGCACCTCGTCAAGCTCCGGCCGAGCCGACCGGTCGAGACCCAGCTCCTCCTGATCCGGCACGAACGCAGATGCCAGCCCCATCGCCGTGAACGGCTCGGTCAGTCCAAGCACGCAGCGCCGGAACCAGGAGTCGTGCACGAAGACGAGGTGGCGCAGCGTCTCGATCGTCGACCACTCGCGGTCAACACTCTCGTGCTCGGTGCCCTCAGGCATCGACCGGACTCGCTCGATGGTCGCGGCCCAGTCATCCCCCAATTGTTGCCAGGCCATGCGCAGATCTCCCGGATCCTCGGAGCGGATGAGCAGCCGCACGGGGTAGCGACGGTCGAGCTCCGCCTCGACGTACGGCATCACCTCGACCCCGTTAACGCTGAGGTTGGTGACCAGGCCGTCGATCTCAACGTTCTCCATGACAACGCCGACCAAACGCGCCCCACTCAGGTCGCACTCGCGGAACTCCGCCCCGGCCAGGTCTTCGTCGTCAAAACGTCGCATGCATCCAGGCTAGGACGCGGCGCCGACACTCGACCGGGCCTGCCGCGACCACTGCACCTATGGAAGGCGCCGCGCTTGCCGGCATCGAGGCCTGACCGGCGTCGGTGGGGCGTCGTAGCCTGAGCCGATGGCCGCCACACCCGCCCGCCGCCTCACCGACGACGTCCCCGACGACATTGAGCGGCGCCTGCGCCACCTGTGCCTCGCCCTCCCCGACGCCTACGAGGAGCATGCCTGGGTCGGTACCCGATGGCGGGTGCGCAACCGGACCTTCGTGCACGTCCTCGGGATCGACGACCCTCTGGAGGGCGCACACGTGGTCATGACCTTCCGCGCCTCGAGCGAGGAATTCGCGGCGCTGCAGCACGCGGGCCCGCCCTTTTACGTTCTCGGCTGGGGCCGTGACGCGATGGGCCTCAAACTCGGCGCCACCACCGACTGGGACGAGGTCGCCGAACTTGTCGTGGAGTCGTACTGCGTCCTGGCCCCGAAGAAGCTTGTCGCGCTGGTCGACCGCCCGTCCACGAAGGCACCTGAGTAGCCCCGGTCGCCGTCCGCGCGGGCAGTGATGATCGGCACCGACTCCTTCTCTTCCGCGGCGACAGAGATGAAGACGTCCCACGTCTACCCGCCGAGGGCGTCTCCTTCGGGCTCAATTGGGTCGCGGAGTTCAACTCGGCTGATGGGGCTCGTCTCGCGAATCGCGAGGCAACAGTCCGGGCGGGGGCGGCTGCGGGGTACTTTGCACGATCGCCTCGATCTGGCTGGCATGCGCAAGATCCAGGATGGTTGTTCAGATGCAGCCAACATTGCATCACCGCGTGCGGGGAACCTTCATAGAAGGCACGATCCAGCAGTGGCATGGAAGAACCACTCAGGCGAGTGCGACTTCATCCCATCCATCCACGTCGCATTGCCCGTGGTCGTTGCACCCGGTCGCCCGAACCGTTCCGTCGCTGCGCAAACCCAACGTATGCCGGGAACCCGCCGCCACTGCGACGATGCCCCTCCATCCGCCTACCTCGCACTGGCCGTCATAGTTCGCCCCAGCGGCGAGGACACGCCCATCCATCGTGAGACGACAGTGTGGTAACTCCCTGCGGCTGCGGCCACCACGCCCCTCCACCCAGACACCGTCAGCAGCGGCAGGGACATCCCCGGCGGTCAACACTCGACCATCCGAGGTGACCCCGACGGTATACAGGTAGCCCGCCGCAATCCCCGTGACCTTCGTCCAACCGCCCACCTGGCACTGACCACGGAGGTTCGCCCCGGCCGCGACCGCTGTCCCGTCAGCGCGCAGGCCGACGGAATGCCAGTCACCGCACGAGAGCCCGATGATCTCGCTCCATCCCTCGACAGCGCACGCGCCCTCACGCGCCCGGCCGGCGACGAGCACGGCGCCATCACGGCGAAGGCCTAATGTTCGACGCCATCCCGCCGCGATGGCCACGACATCAGCCCAATCGTCCACGTCGCACTGACGGTCTCCGTTCCAGCCAGATGCCCGAACCATCCCACCCCGGATCAGTGTGCAAACGTCCGGTGTTACGTGCGGTATGCACGTTGCCGGCAGCCACGGCAAGGACGTCAACCCAACCTTCGACATTGCGCTCACCGGCCATCCCGTTACCGGCCGTGAGCACGCGTCCGTCACGACGCGCAGCAACCGAGTGGCGTCGGCCGGCGGCCAAGCTATGGAAGTTGTCGAATGGGACCACCTTCCGATGATGCCCCACTACGGGCACAGAAGCAGAGAGGACGAGACCTCCTCCGCTGGCCTGCCCGGCCGGGCTCTTTTCCCAAGTGTCAGTACTCGCGACGACCGCATAACACTCCGTCCACGACACGCCCGGCATGCAAAACGTCGGCCAATTCTTAAAATCGATGGCCGTTCCTACAAGATTCGGTGCATCTGTCGAGATGCACCCATACTTGCACGATCCCGTGCGGGGAACCTCGCACGATCGCGTCCTGTTCGCGATGCTGTGCAAGACCCCGTACCTGGCCTCATGGCAGGGTGCTCCCAAATCGAAACGTGGACGAGCGCCCTTGAACCCCCGTGCATCCACACCGGCCTCGAGGCATCTTGGCGGGAAATGAAGGTGCCGTCGCGCGGGAGAAGCCTCTAGGTCACGCGTCCGAGGTGGTGTTGCGTTTCGAGGGAGCCTGTTTCGCATGCAGCCAGAGGGTGCGGAGGTAGCTGCGTAGCTCATCTCGCTCAGAGGAACCCAACGGCGCGAGTAGTTCGTCTTCGATTCTTCCAGTGGCGGTGGCAAGTTCAGCGGCAGCTTTCACTCCCTCGCTGCTGAGCGAGAGGACACGGCGACGGCGATCTGCCGGATCGTCACCGCGCTCGATAAGTGCACGCTGCTCCAACGGCGCTACCACTGGCCCCATGTTCCGCGGATCAACCAGCACGATGTCGGCGAGCGCGGTGACTCCGAGCGGACCGGTCGCGTGGAGGGTCAGCAGTATCGCGTGGTGGTGCGGCGTGAGACCACGCTCGACCAGCACCTCAGTCCACGATCGCGTCGCGATCACCCCAAGCTGGGACAGGAGGAACCCGACCGAAGACTCGAACGACGCGTCCGCAGGCATACGCCCATCCTACTGGACTAAAGACATGAGTCATGATAATCATGAATTATGACTATCCTAGTCACTGGCGCGACGAGCGGTATCGGGCTGGCCGCAGCAACACTCCTCGCGCGACAGGGCCGCGACGTGGTGCTGGTGGGTCGAACTGAGCGCACCGCGTCGGCTGCCGCGGCCATTGTGCGAGCCGACGCGGACGCTGCGACGGTGTCCTGGCATGCGGCCGATCTTGCCTGTCCGGATCAGGTCGGCACCTTGGCCCGCCGGGTGAGTTTGGAGCATCCCCGTCTAGATGGCCTGGTGTTGTGCGCCGCGGTATCGAACCCCGACCAAGTGACAACCGAGGGAATCGACACCACACTGGCGGTCAATCACCTGGCTCCGGTGCTGCTGACTCGGCTGCTCGATCAGCACCTCTTAGGTGGGCGGATCATGCTGGTGTCTTCGTCCCGGCACGGCTCGGCAGGCCCGTTCGACCCTGAGATCTTCGCACTCGGCTCACAGGCATCAGCCGTGCACCGATACGAGGCGACCAAGCTGCTGAACCTGCTTTTCGCCTCGGCGCGTCTACGTCGCCCACATGGCGCCCCAATGGAGACGATCGATCCCGGATTCGTCCGAACCGGCCTGGGGCGCAACGCCCGCGGCGCATTCAGGCTTCTGCTCACTCTGACACGGCCGTTCCAAAGCTCGCCCCAGGTTCCCGCACAACGCATCGCCGACAGGCTTCTCGCGGACGACTTCCAAGACGGGTCACACGTGGGCCTGAACGGCGCGGCCCAGCTCGCGGCGAACGCGCGGGACGAGGCCGCTGCCGAGCTCGCGTGGGAGTGGACCAACGATGTGCTGACGCGAAGCAAGTGGGAATGAACGAAGCAAGTGGAATGAAAGGGGAAACGTTGTGAAGAACATCCTTCTAGTCGGACGAAACCAGTGGGTGGTGGATGGTGCGAAACGAGAACTGGACTCCGAGAGCATCTGTGTCCTCGGCGCTCTGAGCGTCGTCGATGTCGAGCAGGCGTTCGTGCGACACACCATCGACCATGTGTTCATCGGTCCAGGACTCGATCTCGATACGAGGCTGCAGGCGGTCCGGGTCGTGTTCTCCGAAAGCGACCACACGACCGTGCATATGAAGGATCACTCCACCGGGCCAGAAGGCGGACTGAACTTCGTCCGGGCCATCCTCAGCGGACTCACGGAGTTGGACGCCAACTGAGGCGCTGAACCAGCGACCTTGCGTTCTTGGTCGCTGGTTCGACGCCCTGGACGGGCTTGGCCGTCGGGCCGCTGAGACCGACCGCACCTCCTGAACAACGCAGGGCACGGCATCAAGGCTTGGACATAATTCCGCGCTTATGTTGCATAGCCTTGCACCCCGCGCAAGATTCAGTGCATCTCGACAACTGACTTTGATCCCCCCCCATCTCGACAAAACCCCTGTCGAGGTACAGCGAAGACTGCACCACGCCGTGCAGTGCACTTTGCACAACTGGACTCCGCCGGTATGCCACGTGAAAAGTAGGTGTCTCCCCGTCAGGAGAGGCCCGAGGCGGCTTGACCTTGACGAGGGGGCGGCAAGCATTCGACGCCAGGCTTCTTGGGGGACCAGGGAGGGCAGCGAAACACCTCAATCGCGCATCAAGGAGACGGCTTGCATGCGGGAGGTCGCTCGCGCGAGAAACCGGCTCGTCTGGGTGAGGCTGCGCTCAGATTCCCCGTCGATGAGCGCCTGCTCGACCTGGATGACCCAGGTGTGCGCCGCCGCGAGCCGCTTCTTGCCCTTCTGCGTGAGCCGCAGGGCTACCGCACGACCCGGGTTCTCGTCTTCATCGCGGGAGATGAGGCCGTCGGCCTCGAGCCCCTTGACCAGGCGCATCATCGTCTGTGGTGTCACGAAGGCCCGCCGCGCGAGTTCGGCGGATGTGAGGCCGGGCTCCATGTCCATGAAGGTCAGCACGCCGTAGCGGCTGGTGGTCAACCCATGACGTCTCAGTCCCTGATCCAGCGCCGCGACCAGAGCCCGCTCGAGCCGCACGACGCCGTAACCCAAGGGGTGGTCATCCTGCGTGCGGGTGGTCATGACCTGGAGCCTAGCGCTGACCTTGGCGTCTCCATAGGTTGATTAAATCAGCATGCTGTCATATCGTCTCAGCACGCTGATACGACGAATCGGAGTCGACGGCCCAACACCCAGGAGCTCGCCATGAACAGTCCCGTCCTTGAACTCGCCGTGCGCCGCGTCAAGCCCGGCCGAGAGGACGACTTCCGCGCCGCCCGATCGGCCTTCCTTTCGCAGTGGAAGACCCAGCCAGGCGCGACGGCGGACCGCGAGTTCGCCGCGCTGATGACCCTGCCAACACCTATGGAAGGCGTCTTCGTCGGCATGACCGCGTGGGAATCACCCGAGGCTTACCAGGCCGCGTCCGGGAAGTTCTGGGATGACCCGGTCCTGTCGAACTTCATGGACACCGTCGAGATCGTCGCTTTCGCGATCATCCGTCAGACCGAAGGTCCGGCCATCGATCTAGCGTCGTTGGCGACCGAAGGCCAGGTTCTCGAGGTCGCCGTTCGCGCACCCAAGGGCGTTGATGTCCAGACCTTCGAAGACGCTCGCCAGGGGTACGTGGGCGCGTTGGGGACCCAGCCTGGCGTACTGGCAAGTTACGAGTTCGCCATCGTGGACGAGCCGATGGAAGGCCGGCGCGTGGGCATGACCCTTTATGCGTCGAAGCAGGGCTGGCAGGACGCCATGTCCGCCGCTGGCCAGTCCGAAGCGGGCGGCCGGTTCTTCTCGGTCATCGATCCCACGGTCGTCGCGTACGTGGCCCCGACCAGCGTCTGAACCATGCGCAACCCCGAAACGCCGCACATCCTCCCCGTCCTGAAAGGAATGACATGAGCATGACCAGTCGTACTCGACGACTCGTGGTCCCCGGTCTCGTTGCCGCGGTCGCCGGATCCTTCATCGTCAGCGCGCCTGCTGCCATGGGTTCGCCCGACCCCAACACGGTGCACCCAACGTCACCGCACCACAACGAAGCCAGCGTCAACAAGGCTGCTGCCATCGACGCATACGCTCGACTGTTCGCCGGAGACGGCAGTGCAGTTGACCAGTACTTCGCTCGTGACTTCATCAACCACAACCCGCTGGCGCCACGAGATGCGTTCACCGGCTACAAGGACTTGGCCGCTGCCTTCGCCAACGTCCACTTCCGGTTGTGGGAGCCGCTGCGCGTGGTCGCCGACGGCGACTACGTCGGCATCCAAGGCCTGTACCAGTTCGACTCCATGACCACCTTCCGACCCACCCAGTCGGGACCCGGGGTCGTCGGTTTCGATCTCTTCCGCTTCGACCACGGCAAGATCGTCGAACACTGGGACGCGCTCCAAGACGTCGTGCCGCCATCGCAAACCCCCGACAACAACGACATGATCGGCGGCGGCGCCGGCATCCCCGGCCACCGCGCCATCAACCCCAAGAAGGTCGTCCACACCGTTGTCCAGATCAGTCAGGGCCGGACCGACCACATCAGGTCGCGATTCAGCCCTGACTACATCAACCACAACCCCTACGGCACCGACGGCTGGGCAGGAGTCCAGTCACTTGCCCAGGCATTCGGCACCGCTGGGTTCCAGATGTACACGCCCCACCGTTGGTTCGCCGACGGCAACCTTGTCGTCCTCCAGGGCATCTTCCACCTGCACAGCACATCCGCGTTCACGCCAGACCGCACCGGCCCCGGAGTGGTCGCCTTCGACATCTTCCGAATCGGCGACAACGGGAAGATCGTTGAGCACTGGGACATCCTGCAGAACAACGTTCCAGCGGCCTCTACGGTCAGTGGGCTGCCCACCATCTAGTCACGCACCAACGCGCCGCGGTGGTGCCAGGCTCCGAGCATAGGAACCTGACACCACCGCGATCGCGCGATGCACTGAACCGCCCCAGCTGTCGGACGCTCTGGCGGCTCTTCCTCATCGAGGTGCAGGGAGCGCGGGCGCGTCGGTGGCCAGGCTAGGGGTCGAGGCCATCCGATGATGGGAGTTCTGAAGGTCGCCGTGATCGGTCGAGTCCGCGGTCTGGTTGCCTTTCAGCGATTGGTGACCTGGGCGACCCGGATTGCTACAAGGAGTTCAAGATCGGGGCGGTCCGGCACCAGAGGTACTCGCAGGAGGCCATCGCGACCGTGCTGGTATCCATCAAGCAGGCGGGCCGTGGTAGCCGCTATGCAACATGCGCGACCGTTTGTGCAATGTAGGCGGCCGCTCGACAACAACTGTCGAGATGCAGCCGAGTTTGCAGGACCGTGTGCGAGGTAGTCTTCACGATCGACCCGGCCTTGCCGAGCTGTGCAAGATCCGGGTTGGGGTTCATCGTTAGGATGACGGGTGCCGCATCCCCATGTGGGCGCCACCTTGCTGAAGCTCCCTCTGCATTTGGGTGACTCGCTGGCGGGTCTCGGGTCGCTTCGCCCGGGCGATCCGGGCAAGGTAGTCGTTGCGTTGGTAGGCGGGTCGATTGTCGTAGTCGCCGCGCAACAGGTGTTGGGCGAGCAGGTCGGCAACATCGTCGGGCAGGTCCTGTGTCGGCCTTCGGAGGGTCATGCCAGCCCGTCCGGCACGACAGCGAGTGCGTCGATCTCCAACGAGAACTCCCGGTCGCGCGAACGCCGCAACGGTGAGCACAGTGACTGCGGTGGGGTTCGCGCCCCATACCTCGAACGCCGAGGCATACCCGGCCCCAAGCATCGGCCGGTCAGCGAGATTGAAACCAAGCCGCGCGACATGGCTCGCGTCCACTCTCACTTCGGCGAGCGCCATGAGGACGTTGCGCAGCGCTTGCTTTCGTCTGCGCACAGTGGTGAGTGGAGACCAGGGCTCCGGTGGCATCGATGCGGAGCACCTCCGTGAGACGGCTCGCGTCTCACGATATCAACATGAGTTGACGGCGCGCCATGTCATCAACTATGGTTGATGACATGGTAAGCGAGCCGGACGCATCTGTAGACGACCCGGCGGCGGCGTTTGCGTCGGTCGTTGCCATGCGTCGGGCAGCGGCGGTCTTGGAACGGGCCGCAGTTGATCGTGCTCTCGCGCAGGGTTGGACGTGGTCTCTGATCGGTCAGGCGTTGGGGACGAGCGCGCAGGCTGCTCATAAACGCCTCGCTCCGTCTAAACGACCTTTTCGAAAGGGAGACAGTGATGGCTTTGGTAAATGACATGCGGACGGTCGCGGCGTTGTTAGAGGCCGCCGAACGCGAGGCGCACGCGATGGGGGATGAACTGCCGGGGGCTGAGCACCTTGTGCTAGCTGCTCTCGTCGACAGTGATGAATCGGGGCGCGTTCTCCTGGGGTTTGACGCGGACCAGTTCCGGCACGCCGTGGACACTGTCCATGCGGAAGCCCTTAAGACGATCGGGCTTCACCCGGACACTTTTCCCGCTCTTCCCGCCGTAGCGCGTGGGCGTGTGTATCGAGGTGAGGAATCGTTGGGTGAGGTGTTGGAGCGGGCTCGGCTGCTTGCCCGTCAGTCACGGCCGCAGGGTCTGCGCACTTCCCACATCATCCGCGCTGCAGCTCACCGCGAGCATGGCACGACGGCCAGGGCATTCGACCTCTTGCACGTCGACCGGGACAGCCTGCAATGAGCACGTACCGGCCCGCTGGTGTCGCGGCCACGATAGTTGCAGCGTGCCTGTTGTTGGCGGGGTGCGTGTCCGCGCCGGCAGTCACCCCGCGCACCTCGGGCGCAGATGGAATCCAGCAGAGCGACGCGGTCCTCAACCAGTTGCTCACGTCTTCTGAACCGGGTTGCTCTGCCGCTGTTGCTCGAGATGGCCACGTTGTCTGGGCGGGCGCGCTCGGCCTGGCAAACACCGCATCTCACACCTCTCTGACCACGGGCAGCCGGTTCGATTTCGCATCTGTGTCAAAGCAGTTCACCGCGACCGCGATTCTCCTCCTGGCCGAGGAGGGGGCGCTCTCGCTATCTGACTCGGTGAGGCACTGGCTGCCGGCTCTGCCGGCCTGGGCCGAACGCATCACAGTCGCAGACCTGCTGCACCACACCACCGGCATCTCCGACTACGCTCCGACCCTCACCGGTCAAGGCCACACCCTGACCGACCCGACGACTCAAGCAGACGCTCTCGCGGTGATAGCAGCAACCACGCCCGCAGAGCCGGGGCGGTTCGACTACTCCAACTCCAACTACGTCCTCCTCGCCGAGATCGCCAGCACCGTCACGAACATGCCTTTCGGCGAGTTCCTCGCAGGCCAGGTCTTCGGTGCAGCGCCACTCGCACTCGAGCCCGCCTCACCCGACACCGTCACCGGGTACTCCGACGGCAAGCCCGTCACCTCGGCGTGGAAGCAGATCGGCGACGGCGGGATCGTTGGAACACCATCGGAACTCGCGCAATGGGCGGACTACTACCGCCAGGGTCTCCCCGGGCACCCATCCCTCCCCGCTGCGGCCGTCGCGGACGCCGTCGACACCGGCGATCCCGCCGGAAGTCGATACGGCGCCGGCATCCTGGTCGGGAGCGACGGCAGTCTCAGCCACATCGGCTCCTGGGCAGGCGAAGTCACTCTCTTCGGGGTCGCCCCGGACCGACAGACCAGCATCGTCGTCAGCTGCAACAGCACCTCCGCGCCCGCCAACACTCTCGCCCAAGCCCTACGCACCATCTGGCAGTAGTCTTCGCCAAGGAAGAAGCCTCGACTCGTGAGAATGTGCAAGCGTGGGCGATCGATGGAGACCCTTGCGCGCGAAAGCGCTGCCGCGGGCATGGGTCGATTGCTGCGGGGCTGGGTCATCGCCATGAACGGCTCGTGATCAATGCGGCAAGAACCTTAGGCGAATTCATCCTGGACACGCTCAGCGATCCCCGGAGCGCCGTGGCAGAGGTTCGACGGAGGCTCAGGGCAAGGCAATTGAGCTCAACCCGTAGACGCGAATACAACCTAGAACGCGAATCGCCTCTCGGCTGTCGAGATGCACCGCAGATTGCACGAGCGCATGCCGGGCACCTTGCACGTTCCGATGGAAGGTCTGCCCCTGGGCCTGGCCGTCGTCCCATGAGGGAAACACCAGCCGCAACTCGTCGACGAGTCGCGTTCGTGTCCCGGTGTTGTACAGCCAGATCGGAAGTCTGACGCCGAGCCGGCGATCGGTCGCAACGTAGCCCGAGAACGCCGGGATGCTCGACATGATGAGCTTGCCGCGCCGAGCTTGAAGCCACCAGAAACTCGAAACGGTGAAGATCAGCGCCGCGACGGATACCAGGAGCGCCGGAGTCATGAGCATCTCCGCAGTCGCATTCGTCGTGCTGGGCAAGTGCGGGCAAGCCACAGGACGCCGCAACGTACTCGCGTAATCGAAGGAGCGAGCGCCGTCGCACCGACCGAGTCCTCCGGCAACTTAAAGTTCATCGGGCAAGAGTTCAATCTTCGCTGCGTCTCGACACCCCTGTCGAGACGCAGCCGAAATTGCACGCGCGCGCGGGGGGCACATCGCACAACTAGTCCCTAGGGCGAACCCCAGTCCAAAGTGGACGGACGTCGGGGGGTCTGTCGGCAAGGCCTAGGCGGCCCATTGGATTCCGACCGCTAGACACGTTTTGTCCCCGCCAGGCCCGGGCATCGAGCTAGGTCAGTGCAGATCGTTTTGTGCTGGCGGTCATCCTGTGGGGCCTTTGGCTACCGGCTAACCGGTACGGCCATTAGCCACCAGCCGACGGCGAGTGCACGATGCACCCCGACCGACGGGAAGTAGGTGCGCGCTGCCGTAGTTGGGACCCCACTCCCCCGACGACAGTGGACTCATTCGCACGGACAACAAAGGAGTGGGTGTCATGACGGTGCAGGCAACGCGCGGGGTGGACGAGTTCGACATCGTGATCATCGGCGCGGGGATTTCGGGGATCGGCGCCGCGGCATACTTCCGCAAGGAGCTGCCCGGAAAGTCGATCGTCATCCTCGAAGCCCGCGACAACATCGGTGGCACGTGGGACCTGTTTCGCTACCCGGGCATCAGGTCCGACTCCGACCTGCACACCTTCGGGTATGCCTTCAAGCCCTGGCGGCACGAGAACGCCATCGCCGACGCGCCCCTCATCCTCGAGTACCTGCGCGAGACGGTCGAGGAGAACCACCTGACCAACCTCATCCGGTACGGGCACCGCGTCGTCCGGTCCGACTGGTCGACGGCGGACTCGACCTGGACCCTGACTCTCGACGTGGCTGACCCGACGACCGGTGCGACGACCACCAAGACCATCCGCACCGGCTGGGTCTTTGCCGCGACCGGCTACTACCGCTACGACCAGGGGTACGCCCCGGAGTTCCCGGGCCGCGACGACTTCGCAGGCCTCGTCGTCCACCCGCAGCACTGGCCCGAGAATCTCGACTACAAGGACAAGAACGTCGTCATCATCGGCAGTGGCGCAACCGCCGTCACGATGGTCCCTTCGATGCTCAAGGGAGAGGGCGCTGCGCAGCACGTGACCATGCTCCAGCGGACCCCCACCTACATCATGTCGATGCCACGGGTCGACAGCGTTGCACTCACCCTCACTCGACTTCTCGGTGCCGAACGCGGTTATGCCGCAACGCGATTCAAGAACATTTGGGTGGAGCGTGCCGTGGTCAAGGGGCTGCGCGCTTTCCCCCGGGCGGGCCGGGCGATGATCCGTCGCGACAACATCAAGCGCCTCCCGAAGGGCTTCGACGTCGACAAGCACTTCCACCCGCCGTACAACCCGTGGGACCAGCGCTTGTGTCTGGCACCCGACGGCGACTTCTTCGAGGCCATCGCGCGCGGCGACGCGTCGGTGGTCACCGACAAGATCGTCCGCTTCACCCCCGACGGGATCCTGCTCGAGTCGGGCGAGGAACTACGCGCGGACATCATTGTCACCGCGACCGGCCTGACCATGCGCCTCTTCGACGGTATGCCGATCGTCGTCGACGGCGAACCCGTCGACATCACCCAGAGCGTCGCATACCGCGGCATGTTGCTCAGCGGAATCCCGAACTGGGCCATGGCGATCGGCTACACGACCTCGTCGTGGACCCTCAAGATCAGCCTCATGTGTCGCTACTTCATCGACCTGATGCGCCACATGGACGAGCACGATTATGCCCAGGCTGTTCCCGTCGCGGTGCCGGGCATGGAGCACCGCTCCGTCATGGACCTTCAGTCCGGGTATGCCAAGCGCGGCGCCGCCGTCCTGCCCAAGCAGGGCCCGACCGCCCCGTGGCGGATGGCCATGTCCTACCAGGAGGACGCCAAAGCCCTGCGCGGCCCGGTGGCCGATGAACACCTCGTGTTCAGTCGTCGTTCGGCAGTGCTCCGCCCGGCGCACGAGTCGGTGGCCGCACATGTCTGAGCACCCACCTCTCCCGGATAACGACCAGCAGGTGCAGCTCCTCTCCGGCATCCGCATCTGTTTTCGCCACTACGGCAAGGCCACCGACCCAGCCATCCTGCTCATTGCCGGACTCGGCGAAGACCTCACCTTCTGGGGTGACACGTTCGTCGACACGCTCACCGGTCACGGGTTCCAGGTGGTCGCCATGGACAACCGCGACGTCGGCCAGTCGACCTTCGTGTCCACGCCGGCCCCGTCGATATGGCGGCAGGCCCTGGCCGTGCCCCGGGAGGACGCCTACTCGCTGGCTGACATGGCACAGGACGCCATCGGCGTCCTGGATCACCTCGGCATCGACCGGGTGCACCTCGTCGGGCGATCGATGGGCGGCATGATCGCCCAAACGATCGCGGCCAGTCAGCCCGCTCGGGTGCTGTCCCTCACCTCGATCTACTCGACGACCGGTGCCAAGAAGGTCGGCCAGCCCGCCCTGTCGAGCATCGTGCGCCTCCTCGCCCCACCCGCTCGGTCCCGCACGGCCGCGGTCCGCGCTCATCTGCGGATCACGGCTCACATCGCCGGACGCGGTTACCCCATCGACGACAGCCACGAGGCAGCCATCGCGGCCCGCGGCTGGGACCGCTGCCTCGGTGACCAGGCGGCCGGTGTGGCCCGGCAGATCCAGGCGATCCAACGCAGTGGGGACCGCACGGCCCAGCTGCATCGGATCACCGCCCCGACCCTGGTCCTCAACGGAGACCGCGACCTCATGGTGGCCCCCAGCGGTGGCACGGCCACCGTCGCCGCCATCCCGGCCGCTCAGCACGTCGTGATTCCCGGCATGGGACATCACATCCCCGAAGCACTTGTCCCGACCATCACCGAATACATCGCCCAGCACGCCCAGCGCGTGGGCGCCGGAGGAACCCATGTCAGCCTCTCGTAAGTCGCCAGCCACCCCCACCCGCCCGGAACCTGAATCCGTCGACGTCGTCATCGTCGGCGCGGGCTTCGCCGGGCTCAGCGCCGCCGAACGGCTGGTGAGCAGAGGGTGCTCCGTCGTCGTCCTCGAAGGCCGGGACCGCGTCGGCGGCCGATCACTCACCGGCGAAGTGGGCGGCATACCCGTCGATTTCGGCGCGACTTGGGTGGCGCGACGGCATACCGCCGTCCTCGACCTGGCTCGCCGGGTGGGCTGCACGACGATGCCGCAGTATGCCGAGGGGCGCAATGTGGCCTGGATGGGCGGGCGCCGGTTCACCTACAAGCTCACGATCCCCACCCCCTCCCCCATCGTCCTCGTCGACATGGCACGGATGCAGCTGGCGCTGGAGCGACTGATGAAGAAGGTTGACGTCGACGCCGCCTGGAGTTCGCCGGACGCTGCCCGCCTCGACGCCATCTCCTTCGGCGACTGGTTGGATCGCCGCCGTCCACATCGGACCACCCGAGCCCTGATGAACATCGTCAGCAAGGTGCAGTGGGGCTGCCAACCGGCCGAAGTCTCACTGCTGCACGTGCTGCGCTACTCCAAGGCGGCCGGCGGCCTGGACCACATGCTCGACGTCGAAGGCGGGCAACAGCAGGACCGACTGCGCGAGACGACCCAGGAGATCGCCAAGCGCGTCGCCGCGAGCTTGGGCGACCGGGTCGTCGTGGGCGCACCGGTCCGCAGCATCAGCCAGGACGACACCGGCGTCGTGGTCACCACCGATTCCACCTCCTACACCGCCCGGTATGCCATCGTCACCGCCACTCCCGAGCACCGGGCTGACATCGAGTTCAGCCCCGCTCTGCCGGCGGCTGCCGAAGGACTCAACCGGACCTGGCGGATGGGCGCGTTGAGCAAGGCGTTCGCGGCATACGAGACGCCGTTCTGGCGGGCCAATGGCCTCTCGGGTGAGGCCCTGACCGATTCCGGGCCGGTTTTCATCACCTTCGACGTGTCGCCGGAGCATGGTCCCGGGGTCCTCGTCGCCTTCTGCGACCCCGTCTTCTTCGACGGCTTCACCGTCGAGGAGCGTCGGGAGCGCGTGCTCCGGCAACTCGTCGACCTGTACGGGGACCGGGCCGCAGCACCCCTCGACTATGCCGACCACTGTTGGGGCACAGACGAATTCGCGCCCGGTGGCCCGAACGCCGCAGTCGGCCCGTATGCCACGACGAGCTACGGCAGCGCCCTGCTCGAACCCCATGGACGCATCCATTGGGCCGGAACCGAGAGCGCCGGCGAATGGGCCGGCTCGCTGAACGGCGCCGTCCTGACCGGATGGCGGGCGGCGGAAGCGGTCCACGATCGACTTGCCGAAGGGGTCGACGCTGAGGCAGCCGAACTGGCCTTGACCTAGCCGAGAGCGCCGCCCCGGGGCAGACTTCCGCTATGGACGAGCTCTGGACGCCACCCGGCCCGGCGGCAGCCGAAGCGATCCGCACGGTGAGCCAGCGACTGCTCGCCGAGAGCGACACCCTCATCGCGGCGCTCGTCGAACCCGCCCGTCTCGCCCAGGACGCCCCCGCGCTCCAGTCCGATGCCTCGCTCATGGAGGAGGACTACGAACTCAACCGGTCCGAGTTGCTCCAGTGGCTCACCTCGCACGTTCAGCACCCGGGGCGACGGGTCGAGCCGTACGTCGGGGCCCGAACCAGCGAGTACCTCACCGATCTGGCCTCCCGCGGCATCCGACCGGACTTCGCCGCCGGCTGGCGTGCGGCCCTGGGTATCGGGTGGCGGCGCTGGGTCGAGGAATGCCTCGCGCTCGACCTGGACGCCGCCGTCCTGGCCGAGGTCCTCGACGTCTCCGCGCACTCGATCGTGCAGTACGCCATGGACTCCATCAGCGCGTTGAACGAGGTCAACCTCGTGGCGGCGGCGGGCCGGACCGACGCCGACGCGGTCGCCATGATCCAACTCATCGCCAGTGGGGCCGCGGTCGCGAGCGATCTCGCCGAAGGGCGCCTCAACTACCGGCTCGGACGCCAGCACGTCGGGGTGGTGATCTGGGCCGACGAGCCGGACCAGGACGCCGCGCTCGACGCCTTCGCGGCGCAGTTGCGGGCCCTCGTCGAGCCCCGGTGCGCTCTCGTCGCGCGGGGCAGTGCGACATCCCGGTGGATCTGGCTGTCCGGGTCGGCGATCCCCGACCGGCACGTCCTCGAGCGCACCATCGCGGCCTGGACCGGGGCGCGGGCGGCGATCGGCCGACCGGGCCGAGGACTCGAGGGCTTCAGCGACAGCCACCAGGACGCCTTGGCCGCCCAGGCCGTCGTGATCCGCCTCGGCTCCCCGCGACGCTTCACCGCGTATGCCGATGTCGAACTCATCGATGCCCTCACCAAGGACCGCGTGAGCGCACGACGGTTCGTCCGTCGGACCCTCGGGCCGCTCGCCGAAGGAGACGAGGTGCTGCGGGAGGCGCTGCTGGCGTACGTGCAAAGCGGGTTCAGCACCACGCAGACGGCGGCGACCCTCTACGCCCACCGCAACACCGTCGAGCGGCGGGTCTCGCGCGCGAACGAGCTGTCGGCGGTGAAGGTCGAGGACAACCCGACCCACGTGGCCGCCGCCCTTATGGTCCTCGACCTCGCCCCCGACATCGTCGCGGACTGACCGCTGCTGACCGGCACCGGTGCACCGTGCACCGGGACCGGGTCAGTCAGGTGCCCACTGCCGTAGCCCGGGATCCGCGCTGGAGCCGACCCTGGATCCGTCACCTCAGACGAACAGGGAAGGCAGCGAACTATGTCGCGCGAGTTCACCATTGCCGATGATCGCCGCAGCGTCGTCGGACTCGGCGCGGTCGCGACCGTGGTCGCACTGCAACGGTCCCGCACGAGGAACTCCCGGTTCGGCCTGCCGCCGGCCCCGGCACCGGCCGGTCGCGCCGCCCGGCGGGTCAGGCCGCCCCTCGTCACCGAGGGTGATCCGGCGGTTTCGGGTCAGCCCGACCGGCCCGTCACGAGTCGATGGCTCGCGATCCTGGCCTTCGGTCTCCTGGCCACCGCGAGCCAGATGCTTGTCGTCAACTACGCGGCCGTGACCGCGGACGCGGCACGGCACTTCGGGGTGTCGACCACCGATATCGGCTGGCTGACCCAGGTGTTCCCGCTCGTCTACGTCCTGCTCGCGATCCCGGCGGGTCTGGCCCTGGACCGCTTCTTCAAGCCGTCGCTCATCCTCGGTGCCGCGCTCACGGCTGCGGGCGCATTCCTTCGGTTGGTGCACGACGACTACACCTGGGCGCTCGCGGGACAGGTCGTCGCCGCCGTCGGCCAGCCACTGGTCCTCAATGCCATCCCCGGCCTGGCGATCGCCTATCTCGCGGCCAAGGACCGAGCCGCTGGTATCGCGCTGGCCTCGTCCGCGACCTTCGGGGGCATGCTCGTGGGATTCCTCATCGGGTCGTTCCTGCCCGGCGAGCAGCACATCCGAACCCTGACCCTGATCACCGCGCTCGTCGCGATGGATGCGGCCTTCGCCCTCGTCGCGGCCCTCCACCTCGTCAAACCGCTCCCGGGGGCTGAGCTCCCGACATCCGGTGGCCTCCACACGCTCCGCGCGGCCCTGCGCAACCGATTCCTGCGTCGACTGTGCGCGCTCGTCGTCATCCCCTTCGGGACCTTCCTCGCGCTGGCGACGTTCATCCAGCCGCTGCTTGAACCGGCGGGTGTCAGCGAGTCGACGTCCGGCTACATCCTGGCCCTGACCATGCTCGCCAGTGTCGTCGGCTGTGCGGTCGTTCCGGTGTGGGCGGCCCGGCACCGCCGTCAGGTGCAACTCATGGGCCTCGGCATCGCTTTCACGGCGGCAGCCTGCCTGCACCTGGCCCTCGTCCCGAGCGCGCTCATGGCCTTCATCACCCTGGCCGGGATCGGGTTCTTCCTCCTGCCGGCACTGCCGATCGTCCTCGAACTCAGCGAACGTCACGTCCCTGAGGCCGAGAACACCGCCGCCGCCTTGATCTGGATGGCCGGCAACCTGGGCAGCGTGGTCGTCGCCACAGCCGTCGGTCTGCTCGTCGCCAGCCCGACGATCGCCTTCCTCGCCCTGGCTGCCATAACCGTCCTGGCCCTGCCACTTCTTCGCTGGTACCAGCGGCTCGAAGACCCTACCCCCGGAACAGAACCCTTCGGACAGGAGTGACCCATGACCACCGCCGCCTATGCCGTCGTCGACCCCGCCACCGGAGCCGTCGTCAAGGAGTATGCAGTCGCGACGGACACCGACATCGACGCCGCCTTGGCCACCGCGCATGAGGCTTATCGCGAGTGGTCGACGACCGGCCTCGCCGACCGCGCAGCCGTCGTCGCGCGGATCGGAGAGCTACACGCCGAGCGGGCCGGCGCCCTCGGCGCCATCATCAGCCGCGAGATGGGCAAGCCGCTCGACCAGGCCGTCGGGGAGGTCGAGTTCAGCGCCGAGATCTACGCCTACTACGCCAGGAACGCGGCGACCTTCCTCGCCGACCAACCGATCACCCTGGCCGCCGGCGAGGGTGAAGCCCTCATCCGTCGGCAACCGATCGGCGCTCTCCTCGGCGTGATGCCGTGGAACTACCCGGCCTACCAGGTGGCCCGGTTCGCCGCCCCCAACCTCGTGCTCGGCAACACCATCGTCCTCAAGCACGCGGCCCAGTGCCCCGAGTCGTCCGCCGCGATCGAGCAGATCCTGCTCGACGCCGGGCTACCCCCAGGCGGCTACACCAACGTGTATGCCACCAAGGCCCAGGTCGCGCGGGCCATCGCCGACCCGCGAATCGTCGGGGTCTCCTTCACCGGCTCGGAGAGCGCGGGAGCGGTCATCGCCGAGACAGCCGGACGCAACCTCAAGAAGGTCGTCCTCGAACTCGGCGGCTCCGACCCGTTCATCGTGTTCTCGACCGACGATCTCGAGGCCACCATCGAGGCGGCCCTCGACGCCCGCTTCGAGAACACCGGCCAGGCCTGCAACGGGGCCAAGCGGTTCATCGTCGCCGACCACCTCTACGACGAGTTCGTCGAACGGTTCACGCGCAAGGCGCTCGCGCGCGGCACCGGCCTGTCGCCGCTGTCGTCCACCGCCGCCGCGACCCACCTCCAGGGTCAACTGGACCGAGCCGTCGCCGAAGGTGCCACCCTGGCCCGCGCGGGCCGGACCGACGGCGCGTACTTCCCGCCGGCCGTCTTGACCGACGTCGAGCCGTCCTCACCCAGCGCGGCGGAGGAGCACTTCGGGCCGGTTGCGACCATCTATCGCTTCCACTCCGAAGCCGAGGCGATCGAACTCGCCAACAGCACGGCATACGGGCTGGGCTCGTATGTCTTCACGACCGACCCCGAGCAGGCCGACCGGGTCGCCGACCGCATCGAGGCCGGAATGGTCTTCGTCAATGGGGTCGGGCTCGACGCGGCCGAACTGCCGTTCGGCGGGATCAAGCGCTCCGGCTTCGGCCGCGAACTGGGGAGCCTCGGCATCGAGGAGTTCGCCAACCGCAAGCTCATCCGGACCGTGAGTCGCTGACTAACCCCTCATGAAAACACTTGATAACCAAGGAGATTGACGATGAGCATCGACTTCGCCGCCGCAGTGTTCCGGGCCCCCAACCAGCCCCTGACGATCGAGCAGTTGACGATCCCCTCGACGCCTCCACCCGGTGACGTCCTTGTCCGGATGAAGGCCAGCGGGCTGTGTCACAGCGACCTGCACGTCATCGTCGGGGAGTGGGGGGCGCCGACGCCGATGATCCTCGGACACGAGGGAGCGGGCATCGTCGAAGCGGTCGGTGAGGGTGTGACCGGCCTGGCTCCGGGGGACCATGTCGTCCTGTCCTGGACGCCGTCGTGCCGCCGCTGTCGTTACTGCGTGTCCGGGCGGCCGGTGCTGTGCGACCTCGTGAGCCAGCACTCAGCGAACCACCTGTCCTTCGACGGCAAGACCCGAGTCGCCACGCCCGGAGGGGACGAGGTGTTCAGCTTCGCCGGGTTGGGCACCTTCGGTGAGTGCGTCATGGTGCCCGCCTCGGCGGCCGTCGCGGTGCGCCAGGATGCGCCGTTCGAACAAGCCTCGCTCATCGGCTGCGCCGTGACGACCGGGGTCGGAGCGGTCGTCAATACGGCGCGCGTGCAACCCAGCGAGGTCGTGCTCGTCGTCGGGTGCGGCGGGGTCGGTCTCAACGCGATCCAGGGCGCCCGGTTGGCCGGAGCCCGGCGGATCATCGCCGCCGACCTGTCGGACTCCCGACTGGAGCAGGCACGTCACTTCGGCGCCACCCACGTCGTCAACACCGGTCGGGTCGGTCTGTCCGAGGCCATCGCCTCGCTGACCGATGGCCGCGGGGTCGACGTCGCGATCGAGGCGATCGGGCTGCCGCAGACCATCGAGGCGGCGTATGGCGCCTTGGCCCGCGGGGGCCGGGCGGTCGTCGTCGGGCAGGTCGCCGACGGCGTGCGGATCTCGATCGACCCCTTTGTCATGTCGGACTCCGAGCTATCGCTCATCGGGTCGAACTATGGCTCCAGCCGCGCCGACATCGACTTCCCGATGCTCGTCGACCTCTATCTCAACGACCGGCTCGACCTCGACTCGCTGGTCACCCGGGTCATCAGCCTCGACGAGATCAACGAGGGCTTCGACGAGCTGACTCGCGGCGTGGGCATCCGCACCGTGATCAGGTGCTGACCGATGGCCGCCTCACACTCCGCTCCGGTGGCCCGCTCCCTGGTCGCCGCCTGGCGGGACCGGGTGGACCGGCATCCCGACGGGGTCGCCGTCACCTACTTCGACGGGCGGCTGACCGCCCGGGAACTCGAGGAGCAGTCGGATGCGCTGGCAGTGGCGTTCGCGGAGTTGGGCACCGATCGAGGTGACCGGGTCGGCATACATCTTCAGAACATTCCGCAGTTCGTCGTCGCCCTCGTGGCTCTGTGGAAGCTCGGGGCCACGGCCCTGATCCTCAACCCCATGTACCGGCGGGCCGAGTTGCGCCACCTCGTCGATGACGCGCAGGCGGCGGGATTCATCTGCTCCGATGCCGACCGCGACGAGGCCGGCGATGCGCTGGCGGGCGGCAGCGTCCGCTGGATCGTGACCACGTCGGCCCGCGCCTACCAGACCCGCAACGACCCCCGGGCCTTCGCGGATCCCGAGCAGCCGACGACATCGACGGACCACGACCTGGTCGACCTCGTCGAGAAACATCGTGGGCATCGGCCGCCCACCATCGAACTGAGCGGCGACGACATCGCGCTGTTGACGTACACCTCGGGGACCACCGGCCCCCCGAAGGGAGCGATGAACACCCACGCGAACCTCCTGGCCGTCACCTCGACGTATGCCGCGTGGATCGGGCTGGAGCCCGGCGATGTCGTGTTCGCGATGGCGCCGCTGTTCCACATCACCGGTGCCGTGGTGAACGCCACGGTCGCGCTGCTCGGCGACGCGACGGTGGCCTTGGCGGGCCGGTTCCATCCCGAGATCGCGCTAGAGGCCTTCGTCGAGCACGGGGTGACGACGACGATCGGCTCGATCACGGCCTATCACGCCATGGCCGCTGTGCCCTGGGCCGGAGCCGAGCACTTCGCGACGGTCAAGGCGCTCTACTCCGGCGGCGCGCCGATCGCGCCGGCCACCGTCGAGCGGTTCGAGGAGCGCTTCGGGCACTACATCCACAACGTCTACGGGATGACCGAGACCTCGTCGGCCGTCATCGCCGTCCCGCTGGGGTCGCGCGCGCCGGTCGACCCGGCGAGCGGCACCCTCGCGATCGGTATGCCGTTGCCTGGGCTGGTCGCCCACGTCGTCGCTCCCGACGGCACCGCACAGCGGCCGCTGGAGCAGGGCGAGTTGGAGCTGTCCGGACCGCAGGTGGTGCCGGGCTACTGGCACCGTCCTGATGCGACCGAGGCGACGATGCCTGGCGGCCGGCTGCGGACCGGTGACGTGGCGATCATGGACGCGGACGGCTGGGTCTACCTCGTCGACCGGCTCAAGGACCAGATCAACGTCTCGGGTTTCAAGGTGTGGCCCCGCGAGGTCGAGGATGCGCTCTACGAACACCCGGAGGTTCGGGAGGCGGCCGTGGTCGGTGAACCCGACGACTACCGCGGTGAGAGTGTCGTGGCATACGTGTCTCTCCGGGCCGGCGGTGAGGTGACCAGTGAGTCCCTGGTGGCCCATGCCCGCGAGCGGCTGGCGGCCTACAAGGTGCCGCGCCGGGTGGAGATTGTCGACGAATTGCCCAAGACCCAGACCGGCAAGATCCGCCGCAATGTCCTGCGCGAACGAGGGGGAAAACCGTGACAGCACAACAGATTCCCGTCGGTGACGGTCCGAGTCACCGGCTCCGCGGCCGGGTCGCGATCGTGACCGGCGCGAGCCGGGGCATCGGCCTGGCCATCGCCCAACGACTGGCTGCTGAAGGTGCCCACGTCGCCCTCACCGCCCGCCAACCCGAACCCTTGGCCGAGGCGGTCAACCTCGTGGCGGCGGGCGGGACCGAGTTGTCCGTATGCGGCTTCGCGGGTAAGGCGGACGACCCCGGTCACCAAGACGAGGTCATCGCGGGCGTGCTCGCGCGGTTCGGACGGCTCGACATCCTCGTGCTCAACGCCGGAATCAACCCGGCCTATGGACCGCTCCTCGGCCTCGACCTCGCCGCGGCCCGCAAGATCATCGACGTCAACGTCCTGGCGCCGCTGTCGTGGGCGCAGCGTGCCGTCGCCGCCGACCCCAGCGGCTTCGCGACCCGCGGCAGCGTCGTCACCATCACCTCGGTGACCGGGGACACGCCCTCGCCCGGCATCGGGATGTACGGCGTGAGCAAGGCCGCGCTGGCCCACCTCACCAGGACCCTGGCCGCCGAATGTGGGCCGGGGCTTCGCGTCAACGCGGTCTCACCAGCAGTGGTCAAGACGCAGTTCGCCCGCGCTCTCTACGAGGGGCACGAGGAGCAGACCGCGGCGGCCTATCCGATGCGGCGCCTCGGCCACCCCGACGACGTGGCGGCGGCCGTGGCATACCTCGCCTCGGACGATGCCTCCTGGGTCACCGGCGAGGTGCTCACGGTCGACGGCGGCCTGACCGCCGCCGGCGGCACCGCCTAGCCCTGACCCCTCACCCGCGCCCCCTGACCCGCATACGGAAGCGAGCTCCCCATGATCGACCTGCCCCCAGCCGTCGAGGACCTGCGTCTGCGCACCCGCGCGTTCATCCGTGACGAGGTCATCCCCCGCGAACCGGCACCGGGCGAACGCCTTGCGCAGGAGACCCGGGATGACCTCATGGCCGCGGCGCGGGCCGCCGGCGTCTTCGCACCCCACGCCCCGAGTGAGTATGGCGGGCGGGGACTGCCGCTTCGGTACTGGTCACCGATCCTGCAAGAGGCCGGCTACAGCCCGATCGGCCCGAGCGCCCTCAACTGCATGGCCCCCGACGAGGGCAACATGCACATGCTCGAACTCATCGCGACGCCCGCGCAGCGGGAGCGCTACCTGGCCCCGCTCGTCTCGGGCGCGGTGCGGTCGTGTTTCGCGATGACCGAACCCCATCCCGGCGCGGGATCCGACCCGAGCGCCCTGCGTACGACGGCCACCCGCCGCAACGGCCGGTGGGTCATCAACGGCACCAAACGCTTTATTTCCGGGGCGATTGGCGCCTCGTTCGCGATTGTCATGGCGGCGACGGAGGACGGGCGCGCGGTGATGTTGCTCGTCGATATGGACCAGCCCGGGGTTCGCGTCGGCGAACCCATTCACACGATCGACCGCTACATCGACGGCGGTCACCCCTACCTGCACTTCGACGGCTGCGAGGTGGGCGACGACGCAGTCCTGGGCGAGGCGGGTGAGGGCTTCCGGTACGCCCAGATCCGCCTCGGTCCCGCGCGCCTGACGCACTGTATGCGCTGGCTCGGGTTGGCCCGACGCTCGCTCGACATCGCCCTGGACCGGGCCAACGAGCGGGAACTGTTCGGTTCCAAACTGCGGGATCTGGGGCTCGCGCAAGGCCTCATCGCCGAATCGGTCATCGACATCGAGACCTCGGACGCCATCATCGCGTCGACCGCCGCCCTCCTCGAACGCGACCCCAAGGCCGGCTCGGCTCTGTCGTCGGTCGCGAAGGTGCACTGTTCGGAGGCCATCTATCGGGTCATCGACCGGGCCGTCCAACTCACCGGCGGTGACGGGGTCTCCGACCGGCTCCCGCTCGCGCAGTACCTGGCCGAGGTCCGGCCGTTCCGGATCTACGACGGCACGAACGAAACCCACAAGTGGGCTATCGCGCGTCGCGCGTCGAGCCGGCGACAGCGTGAGGTGACGGCTTCGGCGGGGCTGTCATGATCACGACCCCGGACGGGGTGGAGGTCGTTCAGCGCGCCGCCGACGCCGCCGGACTGCCGCACCCGCCGCTGCTCGTCCTCGACGCGGTCGCCGACTTCCTCGATCGACACCGGCTGGGCAGCGGCCCGCTCGCCTGGCGACGAATCGGTGATGGCCAGTCCAACGTGACCTACCTCGTATGCCGTGGCGACGAGCAGTTCGTCCTGCGCCGCGGTCCCCGACCGCCGCTGCCTCGCTCGGCCCACAACATGGTGCGCGAGGCGCGAATCCAAGAACTCGTGGCGCGCGAGGGCATACCGGTCCCGCGGATTCTGGCCGTCTGTGAGGACGACGCAGTCCTCGGAGTCCCCTTCTATGTGATGGAGGCGCTGGACGGCGACGTCGTCACCGACACCCTGCCGGCGGCGTTGGATGCCGCGCCCGAACGGGCTGCCATCGGTGAGGTCGTCGTCGACACGCTGGTGCAGCTGCACGCCGTGGACGTCGGCACCGGGGAGCTGTCGTCGTTCGGGCGGCCGGACGGCTACCTGGACCGCCAGGTCGCCACCTTTGCCGGCCTGTGGGAGGTCAACAGCCGTCGCCACCTCCCCCTCGTGAACGAGGTGGGACAGTGGCTGCGCCGATACCGTCCGGACAGTCAGCGGGCGGCCATCGTCCATGGCGACTTCCGCTTGGGAAACCTCATGTTGCGCCGAGGGGCACCGGCCCAGGTGCTGGCCGTCCTCGACTGGGAAATGGCCACCCTGGGTGACCCGCTGGCCGACCTCGGCTATCTCACCGCCACCTGGTCCGAGCCGGGTGCAACCTCGACCCCGCTTCATCTGTCTCCCGTCACCGGCGGCCCCGGCTTCGCGTCGACCGTCGACCTGTGTGAGCGGTATGCCGCGGCGTCGGACCTGGACCTCACCCCCCTGCCCTGGTACCAGACCCTGGCGCTGTGGAAGGCCGCGATCTTCTGCGAGGCGATGTACACGCGGTGGCTGGACGGTCAGCGGCCCGGTGACCAGTTCGCGCCGGCCCTGGAGACCGGGGTGCCGCAACTGCTCGAGCAGGCTGTGCGGCATACCGAAAACGGCTGACCGGGTCGACCCACTCGGGTCGACCCGGTCACGGGTTTGCCGAAGCTCTAGGCCGTCGGCACCTGGTCCCGCGCGTGCTCGGTCTGCGAGGTCGCCGCCGCGGTGCCGGCCTGGCCGGTCGCGATGCGTCGGCGCAGAACCAGCGCCCACCAGGCGACGGCCAGGGCGAGCAGGACCGACAAGGGCAGCAGGTTGGGGCGGAAGTCCGGCAGCAGGATGAGCGCGGCCATGACGCCGGTGAAACTCACCAGGCCGATCAGATGGGCCGGGCGACGGAATCGGCCGAGGTCGAAGAATCCCGGCTCGGCCGGCGGGAAGTTGCCCCGGCGATCCGCGATGAGCATGCCGACGGTCGTGAGGATGTACACCCCGATGTAGCCGATGGTGGCCATGCCGAGGATGTAGGCGAAGGCCGCCTCACTGAACAGCGCGGTGACGAGGAAGAACCCCGAGACGATGGCGACGCCCCAGACCGCCGACGTCGGCACGCGGTGCGTCGGAGAGACGCTGCTCAGCACCCGGGCGAACGGGGTCATGTTGTCGCGGGACATGGCATACAGGAGCCGGGTCGCGACGAGCATGTTCGCGAGCACGCAGACCAGGATGTTGGTCAGCGCGATCGCGATGACGATGTCGCTGAACAGGGGCGAGATCTGGGTGGACAGGATCTCCTGGATCGGTGTCGCACTCTCACTCACGGCCGCCCGGTCGCCGATGGTGAGCAGGAACGTGATGTACATGAAAAACTCGATGACGGCAGCCGTTCCGAGCGCGAGAAACATCGTCCGCGGAATGACCCTGCGGGCGCCCCTGGTCTCCTCGGCGATGTCCGCCGGTGCCTCAACGCCGAGCAGTCCGAACATCGCACCGAGGCTGGCGACCATCCACGCCAGCAGGTAGGGCGAGGTGGCGGTCTCGCCGTGCGAAAGGAGGTAGTCCAGCGGCTGGCCGCCACCTTTGACGAGCTTGACGAAGATGAGGACGAACGCCGTGATCCCGACGGTCAGGAAGATCTCCAGCACGACGCCGGCGTTGTTGATCGCCGTCGCGAGGCGGATGCCGTAGACGTTGATGAGCACACACACGAGCAGGACCACCGCGGTGAGGCCGACCAGTTGCGGGGTGCTCGCATCCCACCCCATGAGTCCGGCGAAGTAGACCGAGAAGGTGTATGCGACGCCGGTGAACCCGGAGATGAACCCGATCAGGCCGAGGTACCCGGTGAACCAACCCAGGCTCGGGTGCACGAGCCGGGTCGTCCATTGGTAGGCATACCCGGCGAGGGGGAGTTTGACGGCCAGGTCGGCGGCGATCATGGCCCAGATCGCGAAGACGAGCAGGACCGGCGGCAGGGTCCAGACGAAGGCCGGACCGGCGGTGCTCAGACCGAACCCGAACCCGGCGAAGACGGCGGTCGTCGCGCTGATGACGGCGAACCCGACACAGAACGACGCGAACGGGCTGACCGATCGGTCGAGCACTTGGGTATATCCGAGTTCCTTGAGGCGGAGATCCTCGTCGCTGCTCATGACTGCTCCTTCTCGGGGGTGCGAGCACCGAGCAACTGCTCCAGTGCGGTGGCGGTGGATTCGATGTCGGTCTCGGTGTGCGCCGCACTGAGGAAGACCTTCCCCGACGGCATGAAGTGGTGGCCGCGCGCCAACATGCCGGCCAAGATCTCGCCCCAGAGGCCGCCGGTGCCGTGCAGACCGGTGCCTCCGGAGGCGGGGACGTACTGCATGAGCGAGCCGATCCGGCGCAGGCTGCCGCCGTCCGGGACGCTGTCGAGGACGCCGCCGACGCGGTCGTGGAATGTCGCGGAGATGGTTTCGAGCGCGTCATAGAACCCGGGCTCGGCCAGGGCTGCCATGGTCGCTTCGACGGCCGCGAGGGCGATCGGGTTCGCGTTGAACGTGCCGGCGTGGGTCACGCCGGTCGTCACCTGGTCGATGAGGTCGGCCCGGCCGACGACGGCGCTCTGGGTGAACCCACCTGCCATGGCCTTGCCGAAGACGGACAGGTCCGGGCGAACGCCATAGCGTTCCGCCGCTCCACCGCGGGCGATCCGGAACCCGGTGATCACCTCGTCGAAGATGAGGACGACGCCGTGGCGGTCGCACAGCGATCGCACCGTCGTGAGGAACTCCGTCGTGGGTTCGTGGACGCCGGCATTGCTCATGACCGGATCGAGGAGGACAGCAGCGATGTCGCGTTCGGCAGCCGCACCGAGCACCGTTTCGATGCCGGCCACATCGTTGAAACGGGCCATGACCAGGTCGTCGAGGACACTTGGGGACTGGCCCGCGGACGCCGGCATCGCCGGCCCGTATGCCGCGAGCTCGTCCATCCCGGCATACACGGTGTCGTGCCAGCCGTGATAGCTCGAGGCGAACTTGACGACCCGCCGCCGCCCGGTCGCGGCGCGAGCCAGGCGGAGGGCGACCTGGACGGCCTCGGTGCCCGAGTTGCTCCACAGGAGCCGCTCCCCGTGCGGGACGGCCGCGAGCACCGCCTCGGCGGCTCGGTACTCGAGCTCGTGGCCGGTGCCGACGACCTGCATTCGGGGCAGCATCTCGGCGACGGCGGTGACGATTCGAGGGTCGCTGTGGCCGAGGACGATGGGTCCCCACGCCAAGACGTAGTCGATGTAGCGGTCGCCGTCGAGGTCGACGACGTGGGCGCCGCGGGCCCCGCGGACGAACAGCGGGTGCGGCAGCATCGCGGCGCGCAGGCCGGAGCCGACGCCGCCGCCGACGCTGCGTCGAGTGCGGTCGAAGGCGATTCGGGAGGATTCCAGTGCCATGGTCGTGTATGCCTGCCTGCCGGCCCGCACTTAGCCCAGGCCCTTGCGGCGACGGCTGCCCACGGTGTTGCGCCACAGGCGGTTGACGGTGTCGCTCACCCGGTCGTTCGGCACGTACTCGCAGTCGATGTCGTGGGTCGTGATGAGACCTTCGACGAACCGACCGGCGTTCTCCGCGAGCCGCACGACACCCGGCATACGCTTCGGGGTGAGGGCGGTGAGCATGCGGAGATCGCCACCGGGTGCGCCGGCGATCTGGCCGCCGTTGCGTGAGCTGGAGCCGTAGCCGCAGAACTCGGCTTCGAGGAGCACGGCGTCCTGACCGCGTTCGGCCAGGCGCAGGGCCGTGGCCATCCCGCCCATGCCGCCGCCGATGACCGCGACGTCGCATTCGATGTCGGCGGCGAGGGCGGGCTGGAGGTCCGTGGGCGGGTCGATCCAGCCGGTGACGGGCAGGTACTCGACCTGGTCGGTCCTCATGCGTTGACCGGCTTTTCGGCGTGGGCCTGGGTGCCGGTTGCGACGTTGTGGTCGTGGAGGGCGCGATAGGCGAGGAAGTAGACCAGCCCCTGGGCTGCCCACGTGGCCAGGGCCGCGGTGTAGAAGATCGAACGGTCGGCGTCGTCGAAGGGCAGCGGGAAGAAGTCATAGGTCAGCGCGATGAAGGCTCCGGCGGCGGTGACCAGCGCGGTACAGCCGGCGATCCGCTTGGCGCCGGCGTCCCAGAGTCGCTTGACGAAGTAGGCGAGGAACGCGGTCGCGATGAGGTTCATGACCAGGTAGAACGTGGCGACCGGGACGTGCAGCGTGTCGTCGTGGAACGGCGCCAGGACGATCGCGGCGACCGTCGCGAGCGCAAAGACCCCGACATCGACCAGGGCCGTCGGCCGGTAACGGTGGGTGACGCCCATCAGCCCAAGGACCAAGATCAAGGTGATCCCGAACGACCGGGAGAAGGCGTCGAGGAGGTAGGAGACATGAAGGAAGGTCTCCGGATGCGACCCGCCGAACAGGGACCCGACCAGGAAGTTGGTCGCGGAAATCCCGACGACGAGCCACTCGAGACCGAGGAGGTAGTTGCTGTAGTTCCGGATGAACTTCCATCCGTAGAAGAAGCCGATGAAGATCAGGGCGACATCGGCCAAGAAGAAGAGGGTTTCCTTCATGGTCGCGTTCCTCTCGCGTCGCAGGCATGGCGGTATGCCGGGCCAGCCAGTCGTGGTCCGTTGGACTGACCACCTCGAGGGGACTGCGCCTGGAGCGTGTGATCAGATGATTAGAAGTGTCAGTTCAGACCCCGAGCCAGGGGAATGGGCGGCGTGCACCCGCCTCACCAGCGGAGGGTGCACGCGGCACCTCGCAACCGGACGGGTTGCCGTCAGGCTCGCCCCTTGGCACCTCGTGATGCAGGTTGGCCCACTCGATGGGGCCAGCGCCGCTCGGTCCAGCCTCCTAAGGGCCAACCGGAGATCGAACTGCATACATAACGCGCGAGTGCAGACACGCCCGATGTGCATCACGTCGCGTGATTGCTGGGAAGAACGACGCACATTCCAAAGTTGCGTGCATCTCGCCACAGGGTGTGGCGGGTGCGCTCAGGTGAATCCCGCGGCCGCCGCATCCTGCACGCCACCCACCTGGTGCCCGGCCTGCAACGTTGAGACTCCCACCTCGGCTCGAAGCCGAGGCGCACTGCAGATCTCAGGCATCGTTCGGATGCTGGTCGGCGTTGAGACTCCCGCCTCGGCTCGAAGCCGAGGCGCACACGCTGGATGAGCGCTTCCAGGCTTTCCATGAGGCGTTGAGACTCCCGCCTCGGCTCGAAGCCGAGGCGCACCGCTCACCCTTGACCATGCGCTGATGTGGCACTTGGTTGAGACTCCCGCCTCGGCTCGAAGCCGAGGCGCACAGCCGCGTCGCATCAGGCGCGCTGGAATCATCCAGTTGAGACTCCCGCCTCGGCTCGAAGCCGAGGCGCACAGACCCTTCCAGCGGAGCGTTTGGCTGGTGGGCACGTTGAGACTCCCGCCTCGGCTCGAAGCCGAGGCGCACGACGGCTTGAGCCGCCAGTTTCCCGATCGGCCGAAGTTGAGACTCCCGCCTCGGCTCGAAGCCGAGGCGCACCACCAAGATGCACGAGGCTGCGGGAAGGGCCGAAGTTGAGACTCCCGCCTCGGCTCGAAGCCGAGGCGCACTACGTGGCCCAGTCCGCGCATTCCCCAGATAGAGGTTGAGACTCCCGCCTCGGCTCGAAGCCGAGGCGCACCGACAAAAGACCTCCATCGCCACCGACCCGGCGGCGTTGAGACTCCCGCCTCGGCTCGAAGCCGAGGCGCACAGCACCCCATCAGGGTGGATGTCGCCGTCGTTTTGGTTGAGACTCCCGCCTCGGCTCGAAGCCGAGGCGCACCTTGGTGACACCCTCGCCTGAGGCGGTACCGGGCTCGTTGAGACTCCCGCCTCGGCTCGAAGCCGAGGCGCACTGCTAGCGCGGACAGGTGAACCTGACGGGACTAGTGGTTGAGACTCCCGCCTCGGCTCGAAGCCGAGGCGCACTTGCCTGACGTGTCGGTCGTTTCGCCGCTTTCAATGGTTGAGACTCCCGCCTCGGCTCGAAGCCGAGGCGCACTGGACACCCATCATTGCGTATGCCATTGCGAGGCTGTTGAGACTCCCGCCTCGGCTCGAAGCCGAGGCGCACTGACCGGCTGCGGCAGGCAGATCCACTACGTCATCGTTGAGACTCCCGCCTCGGCTCGAAGCCGAGGCGCACGGCGCCGTTGGTGTTGCCGGCCGAGTCCCCGCCACCGTTGAGACTCCCGCCTCGGCTCGAAGCCGAGGCGCACCGGACATCGTGGCATAGGCACCAGCCTCACCGCTCAGGTTGAGACTCCCGCCTCGGCTCGAAGCCGAGGCGCACGCCCCCCCCTGGACTGGATTGGCCCGGCGTATGAGGGGTTGAGACTCCCGCCTCGGCTCGAAGCCGAGGCGCACCTCATGGTGGCAAGCCATTGGGCGTGTGGCAGCAGGTTGAGACTCCCGCCTCGGCTCGAAGCCGAGGCGCACGGGGGGCTGACCGAGCGCGAGCGAGCCAAGTTGAGGTTGAGACTCCCGCCTCGGCTCGAAGCCGAGGCGCACCTCGGCCTCGCGCACGACGTTCTTCGCTGCCCCGAGTTGAGACTCCCGCCTCGGCTCGAAGCCGAGGCGCACCTGTCGTTCGGTCTACAGCCCATAGTGACCAGCCGTGTTGAGACTCCCGCCTCGGCTCGAAGCCGAGGCGCACGCCGGCGGCTGGGACACCCTGCCCGATGAGGCAAAGTTGAGACTCCCGCCTCGGCTCGAAGCCGAGGCGCACGGCGTGCCTCGTGTGCCTTGGGGAGGTTGAACTGTGTTGAGACTCCCGCCTCGGCTCGAAGCCGAGGCGCACAGCAGGTGACCTCGGCAAACACCCAAAGTGATTGGCACGAAGCACTCGCTGATGTGACAGTAGCGCCAAATGAGGCAGACGTGACGGAAAGCCCATGCTCAGGGACGCATCGGCCGGGGTTTCCCAGCCGATCCCAAGGCCTAGAGAACCCAGGCATCCTCGTGCGGGATCTCTCGCCGGGGACCAAGGTGTACCGCACGCTCGAACCCATCGCCGTCCATGGGGTAGATCCGAACCGAGTCCAGACCCGGAGCCAGGATGACCTCCAGTTCCGCGACCAAGGCAGCCATCTTGTTCCGCGAACATATGACCTCAAACACCGAGTACTGGACCCGCTGACCGTAGCCCTCGCAGGCCCTAGCCACCCGACGGAGCCGCGCCTGTCCCTCGCGCGTCGTGGTGTCCACGTCGTAGACGATGAGGAAATTCATTGCACCGTCCGCACGTGAGCCACGTAGGGAGCGTTGTTGCGGAGCGCGTTTGCGAAGTTGTGCGCCTGGATTATCGGGATGAACGCGTTAGGAACCTTCAGCGATCGACCTTGGACTCTGACCAGGCGTGATCGGTGTTGATGCCAAGCGTCGAAGAGAATCTCTCGGCCCGCCGTGTTCAGTTCAACCGCGCCGGACACGCTGACGTCGAAGTGTTTCGGCTGCAGCTGCCTGGTGTTCAACAGTTTCGCAGCCAAGGCGTCGGCCGCCGGACGAAACTCCTCCATCAGGTCGAGGACGAGTGACGGCTGGTTTGCGCGATCGCCGTGCAGGAAGCCGGTCCCCGCATCAAGTCCTGCGACCGCCACTGCGCCTTGCATGGCGATGTGCGTCATGCCATAGCACCAGGAGAGGAGTGCATTCACGGGGTCGGTCACGGGTCGGCGTCGTCGACCCGCCCAGGAGGCTCCCTTGAGCGTGGTCCCGAATGCCCTGAAGTATCGCCGGCTCGCCTCCCCTTCCACCCCCAGCAGTTCTTGCCTGCTCAGCCCCTGAGTAGTCATCGCGGACGAGTCGAGCCTCATCGACACCTCGCGCAACTGACTGGAGGTCTCGGCATCTGCCGACCGAGCCCATTGGCGCAAGCCCCAAGCCATCTGACCGATCTTCCCAGCAACCACGTTTCCGGCAAGCTCGGCGCGGCGTTCGGTGTCAGCGTGCGCGGCATACTGAAGACGCCGAAGTTGCGATCGGCCCGAAAGGGAAGCCTCGACGACAGCTCGCGGCTTCCCATACCGGCTCAAGAAGGCGACAACCCTCTGGTTCTCGGCGCAGTGGAGCAGGAGGGGGGTCGAGACGTCGACTCCGCCGAGAACCACCAGCGTGTCGATGGCGTGCAGCGGGAGCCGCCTCGTTGGCTCCCCCTCGCGCAGGGCCTTGATACTGCTCCCCTCCAGGACCAAGCGGGTTCCAGGACTGTGGACGAACAGTGTCCTCAGGACCGGCTCCATCGACGCTCCTCCCCGCCGCTGGGCTGACATGCCTCGAGGAGGCTGCAGCGTCGACAACGCCGCCCTTCGTAGATCGGCTGCCCGAGCCCGGGGTGGTTCAGAGTGGACCGCATGGCATCAATCTCGCGTTCGGTGTCCTCGCGCCAGTCCGCTGTTGCAAAGACCTCTCGGCGCCGTTCGCCCACGATGAAGATCGCGACCTGCGGCACCTCGCTCCCCCGCATCTCCTCGAGGCAGAGCGCCTGGCCCGTCACTTGGAGGATCAGCGGACGCAAATCGCCGGCCCCTCGACCCCACTTGTGCTCGATGGGCAGGAGTGAGCCGTCCGAACGCTCTTCAATCGCGTCCGCGACACCATGCACGCGGAGCCGTTCGCTTGCGACCGGCACTCGATGGTGCACACGGACACCACGGCGGGAGTCCACACCTGGGGTGTCGACTCGCTCATGCGCTGCGGCGCCCTGGATCGTGAGGTAGTTGTCCGCCCACACTCCGTCCTGCAACAGGCGGGCCTGCCAAGGACAGTAGGCGTGGTGCTCCAGCGCCGAAAGGGTGATCCAATCCTCGTCCTGGTCTGCCACGTGAGTGTCAAATCAACCGGACGTGAGTCACCGCTGGCGGCACATCCTCGGGGCCCGAGATGACGTAATCACCGAAGGAGGTTGGCTGATCAACTCCTTCGACCTTTCGCACGACAACCCGGTCCAGCAGCGACACCGCTGGCGCGTTGCCGAGCGGGCTGGTGTGGCTGAACACGTCCAGTCGGCGGACGTTGACGCTCGGCCGCGCCGCACTCCGGGTGACCTCGAACATCGTCGCCACGGCGTCCCAGAGCAGAGCCAAGTCGCCCTGAGTCACCCGGTTGTCGCGGGTGGGCTGGTAGTGGATGCGGACGGCATACAGGCCATAGGGGACCACCGTCTTACTCCCCATCTGCGAGGCGTTGTCCCGGTCCTCCAGTTTGGTCGAAGCCGTGCGCGTGATGCCGAGCTCCATGGCGATCACCGGGTCGAGTGAACGCGCCAGCCCAACAGTCAGCGGCCCGGTCACCTTGTCACCCGGTGCAGTCCCCGTGCTCATGACGGCGCCGAACATGCGCACATCGAAGTAGTTGTCCTTCATGTATGCCGTGGCCGCTGAGACCTGCTCGGCCGTGGCGTCCTTTGCCTTCTTGGGGATGGCCTGCCCCAACTGCGTGTAGGCCGCCTCCAGCTGTTCGTTGAGCGAGACACCCCGTCGAATGAAGATCCCATTTCGCTCTGCGGGGATGAGTTCCTCCTTGACGCGCAGCTCGATCGAATCGCGAATCTTCCGCTTGAGGCTGGCGTCGGACACGATCCCGTGGCCGGTGTCATAGTCGATTCGGGGCTTACCCGCGTTGTCGGGGTCACCGTTGGGGTTGGAGTCGATGGCATCGAACAGAAGCAGCGCGTCATGCTTCACAGTGGGGTCGAGGTGCTTGGACATGTTGTTCTCCTGATCAGTGGTCGGTGTCGGTGGTGTCGGGGGCCGTCGAGTCGGGGGCGTCCTTGGCGGTCTTCGCCGCTGCACGCGCCCTGGCGATCTCGATGTCATGCATTCGTTGCTGGTGATACCCGCAGAGCCAGGCGGCCTGGCCCGCGGCGTCCAGCCGGCCCGGAGCGTCCCCCTGGAGGTCGTTGAGCTGCGTGATGCGCTCGGACGCCGTGACCATCGCACCGACGCCGCTCTTGCGCTTGATGCCGGCCAGATGCTGTTGGGTGAGAACCGAGAGGGGTTGAGCAACGGCGGCCGGGTTCGCCGAGGCCCTCTCGAAGTACTTGTCCACGATGGACGCATTCACGTCACCGAGCGCCCAGCGTTGGAGCGATTCGCGCACGGCGAAGAGTCGCCCCGCGACATAAGCAGGGTCCCGGCGTGACTCATCGAGATGAGCAGGCATGAGGTTCTCCTTGAGGTGGTAGCGGTTGAGAATGAGGCGAACAAGGCCAAGACGGGCGTCCATCCGACGCCGCGCAATGTGGGCCGTGAGGCTGTCGGGAGACCGCGTCATCCGGACCTCTGCGGCGGCACGGGCCAGCGCCAGTGACAGGTAGTTCGACGGCACGGGGACCTGCGTCAAGGCAGATCGGACAAGCGCCTCGACGGCACCATGCGGGGGCGCCTCGATCAGCTTGCCTTGCTCCCTCCGGAGGACACCCAGACTCGAGGCGAGGGCCACGACTGACGGATGGGGGTGCTCTATGTTGGGCGTCTCGCAGTCCTGGACCCACTCACCCAAGGAGGCGTACAAACCCTCCGCGGGAAGCTCGATCCAGTCCTGGACCACGAACCGGGCGACGTTGCCTGAATACGCCAGCAGGTAGAAGGTCCCGTCATCCCGCGTGACCGTGTCGTGGTGCCCGCCCTTGCGCTGCCACTCAAGCAGCCCTCGAATGACTTTGGCAGGCGGCTGGGCCATGAAGAGGACGGACACCAGCTCGGCGGTCCCCTCATCCGTGGCCCACCAAGCCATGCCGTAGTCCTTGGCGGGGGATCGCCACGAGTGGTCCCGGCTTGACGCGAGATAGTTGAAGCTCTGGACCGCTTGAGCCGCGCAATCCGCACAGAGTGGCGCCGACCTCAGACCCAACCCGGAGGCTCCCCGCGAGGCCGACGTGAAGTTCACACTCGCGAGCGCCACGTTTGCCTGAGTGGCTCCAGGGACGAGATGCCCGATGAGCGACTGAGGCAAGGTCGGGACCGTCGGGCGTTGGCGCCCACACGCGAGACAAATCGCCGAGCCACCCCCGGCCTTGCCTTCTCGGGCCCGATCGGCCCAGAACGCGCGAGCGGCATCACTCTCGTGCAGGCGTCCTGCCCGCCCCTTGACGCCAAGGGCGATAAGATCGATCGGTAGCCGCAGGGCGGGCTTGCCGGAGAGTTGTCCCACGGCTTCCTGGAGGCCCGGGCAACCCTTGTCGGCCCAGAGGAGGTAGGCCTCGGCAACAGGGTCCGGCGCTCGGGTCTGGAACTCGCGGACGAGGTGGACGAAGAGCCGGTGTTTGGTGGCCGTCTTCTCAGGGTCCTCTCCCTCTTTGGGGAGCCCGAGCACGTATGCCGCGTTGTCGCACCCGAACAGTGGCGTTGCCTTCACGGTCCGCGCAAGGTTAGGGACAACCCCGTTGGGCGCTTTCCCCTGGTCGTCGTAGTGAGCGTCCAGACGTGCCCCGGACCCGTCCTCGTCGAGCATCAGGGTGAAGCCCAGAGGCTTGACGGCATACCCGAACGGAACGGCATCCGGAGGTGCGAAACGCGCGAGTGCGGTGATGATCATGCCGAGGCCTGCTCAGCATGCTCCGCCAGGAGTCCGATCCTGGGGACGCGCATGACCCCTTGGCGGACGCGCGCATCGAACCAGTCGTAGGACTCCTTGCCGGTGCGATCGTCATACGTGATCGAGTGGGCCATGATCCCGAGATCGGCATCCCAATCGATGGGCGGGGTGTCGTCCGTGGGCACGACGTCTGCATGGAATTCACGCATTCCCAGGAATGGCGTCCGAAACGACTGCCCACGATCCACCCGACGTCGGAACTGGTCGCGCCACTTCGCGGCGTTCTGCTCCTCGGCCTCAGGGTGAACCCACATCTGCGCGTGGACCCGGTAGTGGACGTCGCGCAGCATGCGGGTCATCCGCTGCTGGACGACCGTGTCGACGTCGAGGTAACCCTGCGCACGGTGGGCCGACGTGATCGCCGTCCCAGCCTCGTTGCGTCTCATCGACGCCCACTGAACCGGTGCCAGCACGTCAATTTGCTCCACGACGAACCGAAATTGCGGTTTCCAGAAGATCGCGCTGAGCAGTCCGATCGCTGCCGTCGGGGTCATGACGGAGTACGACATCCGCTCGCTGGTGAACTCGGGACGCGTGAACGCGGCATACGGTCCCTTGACCTGCACCCGCAGGGGCGGATCTCGGAAGTCCTCCGGCGGCCTCAGCCCAGCCCACTGATGATGGTTCGACACAGTGTTACTCCTTCCCTACCAGGTGAGCGCGTGATTAGCGACCACTCCTCGTTGTGGGTCATACATGCCTGACCAAACCCGGATCCCGTGTGAGAGTTCGATGGTCAGCCCCAGGTCACGACGGCTGATGGCCGCCGAATGCCGCTGCAGCAGATGTCGAGTCGCCCGAGTGATGGGCGCCAAAGGATTCGCCCGCAACTCCTCGATCGCGGCGGAGACTTCTGCTTGCACGTCCGGATCGGGATGATCGGTCACCACGACATCAACGCTGGACTCGCGGATCATCTGGAAGTCGCGGGCCAGTTCAGGGAACTCCATGCTCCGGCGGTGCTCGGAAAGCGTCGTCTCGCGTTCGTGACGCTGAGGCTCGGTGCTCCGGTAGACGTCGTCGAAGTACTCGGCCAGACTCGACGCGGAGTCAAACGCAGCTGGCTTGCTACCCCTCACGAACCTGTCTCGGGTGATGTTGGTCTGCAGTGCGTACATCCCCGGCGGGGTGCCCCCGGCCTCGGGAACATGCACGACGACTCGGCCGCCACGCGCCCCGAGGCGGCCCTCTCGGTTGCACCGACCCGCGGCTTGCACGACGGACTCCGCTGGTGCCAGAGCCCGATAGACGCGCGGGAAGTCGATATCGACACCTGCCTCGATGAGTTGGGTGCTCACGACCGCGACCGACCGTCCCGCGGAGAGTCGGGAGCGCACGGTGGCGAGGACACGGTCGCGGTGATCGGCGGTCATCGACTTGGACAACAGGAACGTGTCGTCGGTTCCGCGGGCAGCGGAAACCTCGGCATAGAGCTCGTCAGCATCGGCCCGCCGATTCTCAATCATCAGGACTTGGTGCTCCCGCTGCACTTCACGGGCGAGCGCCTCCCACCCCTGGGGTGTGCCGCGCACTTCGTACACGACGCGTTGAGTTACATCGGGTGCCGAATCCACCGGAAGGATGTCGTGGACGGGGAGCCCGCTCCACACCGGCAGCGACCAGAAGGTAGGTTGCGTCGCCGACGCAAGCAGGACAGTCACGCCGTAGTGCTCAACCAATTCGCGGAGCACGCCGAGGATGGGTCCGAGGAGGTCGATGGGCAGGGCCTGCACCTCATCCAGGACCAAAACGGAGTTCACGAGACGGTGCAACTTGCGGGTCCGCGCCGGCCGGTTCGCGAAGAGTGACTCGAAGAGCTGAACTGTGGTCGTCACGATGAACTCGGCGTCCCATCCGGGGGAGCTCAGACGCTGCCAGGACTCATCGGTCATCGCGTCGTCGACAACGTTGCTGTGGTGTTCGAGGACCGCAGAGCCGAGAGGGCCGAAAGCTTCGCGATAGGCCGCGGCATTCTGCGTCGTGATCGTGGTGAAGGGCACCGCGACGATGATCCGTTCCTTGCCGAACCGCACTGCGTGATGCAAGGCGAATGCCGCTGACGCCATGGTCTTCCCGGTCCCCGTCGGTGCTGGCAGGCGATAGATCCCGGGAGGCAGGTCGCGCAGCGCGAACTCCACACAAGCGCGGTGCACTCTTGACCGAACGGCATTGAGCTCGGACGGTTCGCTGGCGCCGAAGCGGTCGGCATGATGTTCCTCGAACTGGCGCAGCCACGCTGCCAATCCGTATCGCTGCGTCAGCCGAACTTCTGCGTCGCCGGAGAAGTGCGCTGCCGTGTCCAAGAAGTCGGCATCAACGAGTGCCGAGTGGCACATCCTCGTGAAGAGCTCGAGATGGGTCAAACTTCCCGCCTCGACCGACTTTGCCACGTGGGGAGGGAGGACACAGGCTCGGACGAGGCTGTCCAAGTCCCTGCCCGTGAGGCCAGCGACCAACTTCGCCAAGGGGGTCAGCGACTCGGGTCGGCGGCGCGATGCGAGCACGTCATGAACGGTGGTGGAGGCCGACCGAGCGGGGATACCGGAATGATGGCCATAGTTCATGAGGTACCCCGCCAGGCCCAGGGCGGGGCTGGTGCCGCCCAGCAGCGCCGACATGAGCATCGCGCCCTCGGCCTTATGCGGGACGCCAAGGCGACTGCGCGTCCGGCCATCCTGAAAGCCCAGTTCACGGAAGCGGTGTTGGACTTCATCCACGGCCTTCCCAGCATCGTGGAGGTAGCCGGCAAGTCGCGCCACATCTTGGCCGCCGAAGGGAGCAGCGAAGTCCCCCGCGAGTTCCCCGACCCCGCGGAGGTGGTCACCAAGGAGATGCCACGGCCCCCCAGGCCTTGCGGGCGTGTGCGCCACCACGTCAGCAAGCGCACACAGAGGGCGGGCAGGGACATCGACAGCCGCCGGTGTGGAGATGCAGTGAAGATTGCATGGGCGAGAGCAGCAGAATCTGCGCAACCAGGGTGATCCGAGCGAGTCCTGACGGATTCGGCGGCTCGCGATCCGCGGCAGAAGCGGTAACCATCTCGCGCGGAGAGCTGGGGTGTGCGGGCACGCGTGGTCATTCCGAGGATGGCTGCGGCCTGTCGGCCCTTCCTTCGCGGGCTGCCCACGCTCGGGGGTGGGCGAAGTCGGTGTTATCGATGATGACGTCTGCCTTGGCCATCGGGTCTACCTCCGCGATGTAGATGGCTTCGGCGACGTGGTAGCGGTCGCGGTGAACCCGCGCAGCCTCGTCGTGGCCCTCGATCGCTTCGTCGCGTGTCACCCCGCGCAAGAGGGAAAGGTCTTGGTCGATGTCGAGCCAGATGCGGTAGTCCCAGTGCTCGCTGTACTCGGGGCGGAACGCGAAGACGGTGTCGACGATCAGCACCGCATTGTTCGGGGCCTGGACGGTGGAGAGGCGGTGGTCGACCCCTGTCAGCGGGTCGTGCGCACACAGGGTCACCACGCCTGATCCTTCGGGTGCCATCGGGCGCAGCAACAGCTCTTGGGCTGATGTGAAGTCGTAGGCGTTGCGGTAGTACCCCTCACCGCTGGTCCTGTCGTAGCCCCGTTCGCGAGCGTCTCGCCAAGGGTGCTTGAAGTCATCCATGCTCGCGCGCAGGGTCGGGCGGCCACGGCGGCGCAGCGCAGCCGCCAGCTCGTGGGCGAGGCTGGTCTTACCGGCAGCGGTGTACCCATCGACGGCGATCCGCAGCCGCGCGGGAGACAACTGTGCGATCGATGCGGCCAGGTCATCGATGAGTTTCGTCCGTGCCGGTGACACGGGCGCCGGGACAGGTTGCCTCCACGATGACACCGACTCGAACTGCGGAACTGAGGATGCGGACTCCACAGAACCACCGTTGCACACCAACCCCAAGGCCGCGGCGGCCTCGACGCAATCGCCTCGATCAACTCACCAGCGAGGACCTCGATCCGAAGGACGGCACCCACCCCTATCCGGCGGCGCGCGCCGCGCGGCATGTGCGGACGCCAGCTGGTGGCCAGCGGAGATCAACGATCCATTCGGGCGGAGACGGCCAGCAACGTCAGCCCCGCAATCAGGCCGACGCATGCCGGGAGCCAGAGATCGCGCTCAAACAGGAGGAACAGCACGCCCAAGAGCGCCAGCAGCGCTCCAAATCGAACGAGCAGGAACTTGCGATAAGTCACGGCCGCAGCGTACGGAAGCCACCTTCGCTACGCGGCGGTTCCGGACGTCCTATCGGAACCCATGAGCAGGCTGTGGGGACCGGCCTAGGGCCTGTTACGAAAGTGACAGATGTGGTTTGAGCGTGTCGCTGGCATGAGGTGAGGCCTCCTCGGTATCGCAGGTGGTGTCAAGTCACCGCGCGCCCAGGGAGGCCTCGTGTCCACGATAGATCCCGTTGCCCGTCACGACCTCACCGACGCCCAGTGGGCGCTGCTGGAACCGTTGCTGCCGCCGCCGAGCCGGCTCGGCCGTCCCCGGCGGTGGCCGGTGCGGGCCCTGGTTGACGGGGTACGTCACCGGGTCCGAGCAGGGTGTCCATGGCGTGACGTCCCCGAGCGGTACGGCCCGTGGTGGCGGGTGTACGCCCTGTTCGCGTGCTGGCAGCTGCTCGGGGTGTGGGCCCGCGTCGAAGCCGCGCTGCGCGAAGCCGCCGACGCCGCGGGGAAGGTGTCCTGGCAGGTGTCGGTGGACTCCACGACCGCCCGCGCCCACATCCACGCCGCCGGCGCACGCCGAGACAGCGTGGATCGCGTTGCGGGAGAGCCCGACCATCACGCGTTGGGTCGCTCCCGCGGCGGGTGGGGCACCAAGACCCACGCCGCGGTCGACCAGCACCGCGGGGTGCTCTCGTTCCTGCTCACCCCCGGCCAGGACGGCGACAGCCCACAGTTCATCCCCGTGCTCGAGCAGATCCGCATCGCCCGCACCGGACCCGGACGCCCACGCCAACGACCCGAGCGAGTCCTCGCCGACAGGGCCTACTCCTCACGAGCCAACCGCGCCTGGCTACGACAACACAAGATCGCCGCGACCATCCCCGTGCCCGCCGACCAAGCCGGACACCGACGACGACGCGGCCCCGCCGGCGGCCGACCCCCATCCTTCGACCCCGAGACCTACAAGGACCGACACGCCGTCGAGTGCGGCTTCAACCACCTCAAGCACCACCGCGGGTTCGCCACCCGATACGACAAACTCGCCGTCCGCTACGCCGCCACCGTCCACGTCGCCAGCATCAACCACTGGCTCAAACGCCTTTCGTAACACGCCCTAGGGATTGTTTGGCGGGTGGAGGACAACGAAGCCGGCCGCTCGCGCCATTGCCGCACCGTGTCGCATGTACAAAGGAATGTCGGGGCCGGCGATCGGCAGACCCACAGCCTGGGCGTGGCCTACCCAGTCGTCGACGTCGGCGCCCAATTCGATGAGGGCGCTGCTGATGCTGTACAGCAGGCGTTCCGGGACGGGGATGCCGGGCCGGACCAGGATGCGTAGTTCGTCTTCGTCGAGGGGAATGGCCGGGGCGTCCGAGAGCCCCGCGAGGTCGAGCCGACCGCCGAGGTCGTACTTGGCGCCAACGCGGTTCAGCAGCTGAGTCCACCAGTGCTGCAGGGCCGGTTGATCGCCATCGCCCTCAAGGATCGCTGGCTCGATCGGCTCGGCGACCAGTAGCTGACCGCGGAGCTTGCGCAGCGAGCGGCGAGCAGGGCCCGATGCGGAACGCACGATCGCGTAGACAGACAGGGAGTCGCCACCGGCCGGCTCCAGCCAGGAGATGAGCTCGTCCTCGATCGTCGTCGCCAAGAGCGCCTCGGTGAGCGGGTGGTGCATTTCGAGGCTGCCGCCTCCACGTTCGTCCTGGAGCCCAACCAGAAGCCAGCTCCATGGCACGCGGGTGTGTGGGACGTCGTCGATTGGCTGGTCCCAGATCCCGGAGCGATGGACGACGAGCTCACCATCGGACCAGGCCGCAACCTGCTCCCCGCCGACCAGGAAGACCGTCCACACCTCGTCACCCAGGTAGTCCCCAACGTTGTCACGCCAGTCGTCGCCCACGGGGGTGTCTCGGTGTCCGCGCCCCGTCGCCAGCTGGTCGACACACTGGCCCAGGACCGCGGCCGCGGCTGCAGCCGTCACCGGCTCGCGGAACACCCGATGCCGGTACACCAAGCCTCAGCCTCCTCGATGGACTGCCCGCCCTGGCGGGGAAGCCCCAGCGTGCCACCGAATAGCCATCTGCCTGAGCAGATCGCGGGGACTGCCGAGCGGCAGATGCGGGCGGTTCGAGGTGGACCCGACGTTGGTTGTGCCATGGTTCGGACCATGACCTCGTGGCGTGATCAGGCCTCCGCATCGGCCCAGGATGACCTCGATGGCTTGCTCAGCGCTGTTCTCCCGTTTGCCGAGCAGCAACTCGCCCAGCATGGGGAGTTCTTCCCCTACGGCGGCTCCATTTCCCTCGCTGGCGAGACATCACTTCTGGCTGCCGACCCCGCACTCGGAGATCGGCCATCCTCGGATGCAGTGCTGAGCGCCCTATACGCGGGAGCCCGCGGTCAGGCGCCACCCTGCGTGCGGCCGGGTTCGTCGCTGACGTTCGGGCAGACGGGTCTGACGCGGTTCGCACCGAGCTCGAGCATCAAGAGGGCGTCAGCCTCGTGGTCCTCCTGCCCTACACGCGAAGTAGGTTCAAGAAGGCAGTTTCCTTCGGGCAGATGAGCGTCTCGCAGGGGGTTCGCCGGGTCTGGACCTGGGAGTAGAGAGTGCAGATGTCCTGCCGATCCGGTCCGCGGCATTCCGGACGTTTGAAGGAGTGAGCGGAGCGGCTCTGTCGAGTTGGTCGCTACCGTCAGAACGTGGCACTTCAGCGGAGCGCGGGAGCGATAGCCGTTGCGGCTTGCGTGCTCCTCGCCGCAGCCGGGTGCGACGGCCGGAGTAGATCTGTCTTCGCGGCCTACGGTGACCCAGCGTCCACGCGCCTGGAGCTCAACGTTGCGTCATGCAACGAGAACCCGACGGCAGAAGTCGTGGAGTCCGACACCGAGGTGCGTGTCCAGGTGACGAGCGGACGTTGGTTGGGTCGCAATGCGGACGACTGTGCCGATGGCGTCGTCGTCACCCTGAAGTCGCCATTGGGAAGCCGGGCCCTAGTCGACGAATCCACGGGGCAGGCCGTCGAGGTGCGCCCAGCCGAGGAGGACATTCCTCCGAAGTGACAGCAGGCCCCAATGCTTCACGTGTGCGGCAAATGAGTGCGTGGGGTGTCGGCCCCGATGATGGCCGCAGGCCCGACCCTGATGAGGAGCTGCTTGCTCCTCCTGCTCGTCTTCCTCCTCGTCATCGTCGCCTTCCTCTTCGTCCTCGCCCTCTTCCTCAACGCCCTCTTCCTCAACGCCGGCAGCGCTACCTCGGCGTAGTCGCCATCACGTGGCACGGCGAGATGGTCAACTGTGGCGGAGAGGTAGCGCTGAGGGTGGTTTGCAGGTAGCGCAGATGGTGGCGTGAAAGTAGTGTAACTCTTGGCTCAGCGGTAGCGTATGGAGCGCCGAGCAGGTAAGATGCTCGCATGGTCCATGACTTCCGCACGGGCTACGTCCAGCGGGTTGTCGACGCCCAGCTGGACGACCTGATGCCGCAGCTGCCCGCGCTGCTGCTCGATGGGCCCAAGGCGGTAGGCAAGACCCGTACCGCCGAGCAACGCGCCCGCACTGTGTGGTCGCTGCACCGTCCTCCGGTGGCCCAGGTCGTGTCCGCTGACCCCAGGGCCGCCATCGGCGCCGAGCCTCCGGTGCTCTTCGACGAGTACCACCGGGTCGAGCACCTCTGGGACGAGGTGAAGGACTTCGTCGACCGCGACCACCGCCCGGGCCGGATCTTGCTCACGGGGTCAGCGCCGCCGCGGGGGGCGCACTCCGGAGCAGGGCGTATCGCGTCGCTGCGGATGCGTCCACTGACCCTTCCCGAGCGCGGCGCGTGTGGCGCGACGGTGAGCCTGGCCCAGATGTTCCGCGGCGGCGCCACGGTCGCCGGCTCGTGCCCGCTGCGCCTGGAGGACTACACCGACCTCATCCTCGACTCCGGCTTCCCCGGCCTGCAGCACCTGTCCGGGACCGCACTGACCACCCAGCTCAACGGCTACCTGGACCGAATCGTCGACCGGGACATGCCTGAAGCCGGATTGAGGGTGCGCCGACCCGCCACGCTCAGGGCATGGCTGCGGGCTTACGCCGCCGCGGTGTCGACGACGACGACGTGGGAGAAGATCCGCGACGCAGCCTCACCCAACCAGGCGGACAAGCCGGCAAAGACGACGACACTGCCGTACATCGACACCCTCACCGAGCTCCGCATCCTGGACGAGCTGCCAGCGTGGACCCCCAGCCGCAACCACCTGAACAGGCTCACGCAGGCGCCCAAGCACCACCTGGCCGACCCGGCCCTCGCCGCCCGCCTGACCGGCGTCACGCGCGCCAGCCTGCTCACCGGCGCCGGAAGCACGTTCACCCCGCACGACGGGACATATCTGGGCCAGCTGTTCGAGTCGTTGGCCACGATGAGCGTTCGCGTGTTCGCCGCCGCGGCACGCGCGGACGTGTCCCACCTGCGCCTGGACAGTGGCCGCCGCGAGGTAGACATCATCGCCGAGCGCGACGAGGACCGCGCGGTGGTGGCCTTCGAGGTCAAGCTTGCCGCGAGCGTGACCGACACCGACGTCAAGCACCTGGTATGGCTACGGGAGGAGCTGGGGGACCAGCTGGCTGACGCAGTCGTCCTCACCACCGGCGAGCACGCATACAGGCGCCCTGACGGGGTAGCTGTGGTGCCCTTGGGGCTCCTAGGCCCGTAGCCAACTGCAGATTCGCACTCATCGGCAGGACCGAAGACGCACCATCCGCGGCAGGACCGGACGTCCTGACTTCTTCACTCGAACCAGATGACGTGACCGTTGCTGGTCTCCGATTCCTGCCTGGGTGTCGACGCCACATCGCTGTCCTCGGGCAGGCGAACATGGCGCCACGCCGGAAAGCCGAACCCTCCACCGGAGCTCATGAGCGTCGTGGGACTCTGGCCTTCAAGGAGCGGCGGGATCCCGTCCCAATCCAAGTCTCGGACTGCGCCTTCGACCCAGGCCCACTTCCCTCGCTCGAGCTTGAAGTCGCCGTACGTCACGATCAGCCCACTCCGGGAGAACGACACGACGGCAACGACAGCGCAGTCGTCCTTCCGGGCAGTGGCGAGGAGCCGGTGCCTGATCCGACGGCTGGGCCGAGGGTCTGCGGCCACCGGTAGGTCACGCGCCAGCGGTCGAATGCCAGCGTCCTCGCGTCCACCCCCCTACCTTGCCGCACCTCATTGCGCCGTAACAGGACGCATGCGTCATTCTGTGAAGACGGACCAGCAGATGGCATCTCGTCGCGCTTGGTCCTCGAGGACCAGTGACCGGATCGACGAGTCGAGCTGGCGGCGTTGCCAGTCGCGCTCGGTGCGGCCGGCGATCTGGACTCCGGAGTTCGCTGCGCGCACTGCTTTGATGGCGTAGGCGGCGGCGCCGAGATCATGTTCGGCGACGTGGCCCACACGCGCAGCCTGTCCGGCGGAGTATGCGGCGTAACGAGGTGCTCCGTGGAGCCGGCGAGCAGCGCCCATGGCGTGTCCGCCGAGGGCGCGAGCGTCCATCATCGAGATCTCTTCGCGGGCCCAGGCCCGGGCAGCCTCGATCGCTTCTCGCGGTCGAAGGTCCGACCCCTGTTCGTCCTCGAAGAGGTGTAGGACGTGCTCCGCGCACGTGGCAGCCCACAGCGCCAGGTGTCGATGGTCAGCCTCAGTGAGCGTCCCCCCGCGGCGAATGCTCAGTCGGGCGTCGCGAACCTTCGGCAAGATCATCCGACCAGCCTGCCACTCCATGCGCGTGGCCGGTGGGTGCCGTCCCGTGCTCGATCTGCGGCATGAGGGGAAGCATCGCCGCACTGTGATCAGAGCTCGAGGAGTGCGCGATCGAACCAGACATCCTGCTGGCCAGGGGCGACGAGGAAGCGCCATCCGGGCGGGAGCCCTAGGGAATCACTGATTTTCTCGGCTGGCCGGGGCGTCTTCGGCCTTGGTGGGTGGGGTCCCGGGATGATGGGGTGTGGATATCGATCAGCCCAGTTTCACGGACATCGAGTACGGCAACCGGCGGCGTGTGTCGCGTCGGGAGAAGTTCTTGGAGGCGATGGACGCCACGATCCCGTGGGCGTCGTGGGTGGGGGTGATCGAGCCGTTCTACTACGCGGATCGTGCGGGTAAGCGGGGCCGTAAGGCCAAGCCGGTGGAGACGATGCTGCGGATGTACCTGCTGCAGGTGTGGTTCTCCCTGTCCGATGAGGGCGTGGAGGACGCGGTGTACGACTCGTACGCGATGCGCCGGTTCATGGGGTTGGACTTCGCGGTGGAGCAGGTCCCGGACGCGACGACGCTGCTGCACTTCCGGCACTTGTTGGAGGAGCACCAGCTCGGCGAGAAGTTGCTGGCGGCCCAGAACGAGGTGTTCGCGCAGCAGGGCTGGGTCATGCGGGGCGGGTCCATCATCGACGCCACGATCATCGCGGCGCCGTCGTCGACGAAGAACGCCACCGGCACCCGCGACCCGGCGATGCACCAGACGAAGAAGGGCAACCAGTGGTTCTTCGGGATGAAGGCCCACATCGGCGCTGATGCCGGGACCGGGTACGTCCACACGGTGACCGCGACCGCGGCGAACGTTCATGACCTGGACGAGGCGGTGCACCTGGTGCGCGCCGATGACGAGGTTGTGTACGCCGACGCCGGGTACCAAGGAGCAGCCAAGCGGCCCGAGATCGCCGAGAACGAAGACCTGTCACGAATCACGTGGAAGATCGCCCCACGTAAAGGGGTGCTCAAGACGATGCCCGAGCATGACCGCGCCGTGGCATCACGCCAGGCGTCGGTGCGGGCCAAGGTCGAGCACCCGTTCCTCATCGTCAAGCGTGACTTCGCCTTCACCAAGACCCGCTACCGCGGGATCGCGAAGAACCTCAACCACCTCAACGTGTTGTTCGCCTCAGCGAACTGGTTGATGCGGGCACGTGCCGTCGCCCTGATGGGTTGACGGCCAGGCGTCAGCCTGCCCTCAACCGCCCCGCACACGCCCACATGGGCTGATCGGCCCAGGTCCAGAGCGCGCACGCGACCCCAAACCTGGCGGTCCCGACCAACCACGCCCGGAATGGTCCTTTCATCAGCGCATCCCTAGGAACGCTAGGGCTGCCGGACACCACTCCTCCACCTGCTCCAAATGAACTGGCTTGAAGAAGTCATCGTCCGCTCGCAGCTCCTCGCCGGCCCAGACATACCAACCGCACGTGTCTGCAGCGGGAGGGTGCCGAAGGCCGTTGACCGGCCACAGCCCATCACGCACGTTGAGAGCAACGCCGAGCTTCTCACCTAGCAACGGCGGGCTCGAGGCAACACCGTGTAGCGATGCCACTCGTGCCCACTCATCCCGCTGGTCATCGTCGAGCATGGCTCGAGTGAAGCAGACCCAACACAAGAGTTGAGGGTGTCACCGACACCTATCGCGGCATGTCCGGTTTCGTTGGGAAGAGGGCTGCGGCTGACTGTGCCATGGTTCGTTGCCATGACTTCATGGCGTGACGGATCGTCGGCAGTGGCTCAGGACGACCTCGATGGCTTGCTAAGCGCCGTCCTTCCTCTGGCCGAGGATCTGCTCAGCAAGCATGGCGAGTTCTTCCCGTTCGGTGGATCCGTCTCGGCCGACGGTGAGACGTCCTTGATGGCTACTGATCCCGGTCTTGGAGATCGGCCGTCCTCTGACGAAGTGTTGGCTGCGCTGTACGAAGGAGTGCGCAGCCAGGCCACCAGCACACGTGCGGCCGCGTTCGTCGCCGACGTTCGGGCCAACGGGTCTGATGCCGTGCGCGTGGAGCTCGAGCACCACGAGGGGACGAGCCTGGTGGTGCTGCTTCCGTACGCACGAAGCAGGTTCAAGAAGGCTCTGACCTTCGGGCAGATGAGCGTGTCACAGGGAGAACCAAGGGTCTGGACGGCCCAGTAGTCGCCCGGCGGGGCATCTCTCGGACGTCCCGCTCTACAGCCTTCAAGCGGCATGTGAGTGCACATCGGTTTCGTTCGATCATGGGGATTGCGTCGACGGGACGCTCTAGCGTTGCTGGGATGACGACCGTGCAGCCGCGGCAGCCGTGGGAGGTGCCGGTCGCCTCGTATCTCTTCATTTCTGCGGCCTTGGCGCGGGGTAGGCCGCAGGCTGTGCAGTCGATCCGCGAACGCCGCGGTGCGGCCGATGAGGCCACGGTTGTGGCTCGATACAACGACCTGATGGCCGTCATCGAAAGGGCGCCGTGGGTCACGGACGACGCCTTGGCGCGGCTGCGGTCCCTTGAGGCCGAGGGTCCGGAGGCAAGGCCGCCGCTGTGGGAGTCAGTGGTGATGAGCAGCGGGGCTGCTGATGATGATCGGGTGATCGAGGCCTCGCGGCGAGTGTGGGAGGCGCTCGGACCGAACGCCTACACCGTGCAGTTCCGAGCTCGCCCACGCACCTGGCGTGGCTTCATCGAAGGCCGCAGCTGGCTCGTCGTTGGCGTGGCCGGCCTCGTCGCGCTTGTCATCTTGACCGACGAAGTGAATCAGCGAGGTGGCTGGTACTGGCTCGTGGTCATCTCCTTCCTCATCGCGTGGCCAGCACTGCTCTACATGGCGTTCAGCCGCAGGTATCGCCGCCTTGAGGAGCGAGGTGGCAAGGAGCTTCCTCACTTCTAGCGTCTGACTCGTCGCGGCATGAGCGGTAACACGTCTCGCGCCGATGTCGCCGTCATGAGGGTGGCGCCGCGGCGACCGCACGCGCGTTTCGGTACATGACCAAGCACACGGTCACGACGACGACCCCCGTCAGAGCCAAGGTGACCGCGTCAGCTCAAGCACGCCAGCCGGCAACCTCGACCGAGCCGTCATCGTGGATCCACAGACTCACCGACTCACCAGGCTGGGCGTGAGCGAACGGCCCGCTCGAATCCACTTGAGCCTGCCCGGCCAAAGAGGACGGGGCCGCAACGTCCACCAAACATGAGCCCCCGCCGCGCGTGTCCTCGTCCACACAGGAACGGATCACACCCTGCCCATGGGTGGGGGTGAGGGCGCTGGCCGCCGCACCTCCGATCATGAGAAGCGCCCCGACGGTGCAGGCCATCGCGAGGAAAGCTGCAATCGCGAGTGCAAGAGCACGATCGGCGGGCAACCGATTGAACCACCGCCAGCGATTCTCAGCAGTGTGGTCACTCACGAACCCATCATCTATGGCCACGTGCTGCAGCAACGCACGAGCTATGGCAGATGAGCGCGTTGCGAATCTTGGTGGCTGGGTGACGCGCCGGCGCGTAGCACCGGACCCCAGGCCGTGGGTGACGGACACTGAACACGTGGCTGACGGGTGGTGGGTCATCGGGCTGATCGTGGTGACCACGATCGTGATCAACACGCTCGGCTATCGAGCCATGAAGAGAGGGGTCGTCGGCAAATGGTTCAGCCCGGCCGTCGCCTTGGCGACGGTGCTCGTACTGGTCGGGGCTGACTTCTCGTTGCCGCTTCTGGTTGTCGGCTTCTTGACGCTCCTCGTTCTCGGCATCACCGGAGGAGTCGCGATTCAGCGTGGAAGAAGCGTCCAAGACCAGCCGTAGTCCGGTCGATCTCCGACTTGCGCGCCGGCCCGATCGCGGCAGATCCGGGCGGCTATGTTCCAGCCAGGGGACGACGTTGCGGAAGACTTCACTCGTGAACCACGAGTCGTCGCCCGACACCCGGAGGCTCCTCCTAGAGGAGCTACTTGAACTTTGCGAGGGCAATCTCGGCGCGTCGACCGAAAGCGCGGTCCTCGCCGTCATGCATGCCTGGCTCGTCCAGACGATCGACACAGTAAGAGCTGCTCTCGTCGTCCACGACGCGGGGCTAGCGAGCGCAACTAGCCCCTTAGCTCGTGCGGCGCTCGAGAACGCGGTCGGAATGCACTGGCTCCGGCAGGTCCAGGACGCGGGCCTCGGTGGGTTGCACAACTCACACAAGCGGTGGGCGAGAAACCTAAAAAGGGCACTTTCGGCCGCCGAGGCCCAGGACCTGGATCCGGATGACCCGAAGTGGCCCGCGGCGTGGGCCGAACTCGTAGCGGAAATCGAATCGCAGCCTTCTGCGCCCCATGTGAAGGGCGGTGGAAACATCGCTGAGAGGTTCGAGGTCACTGAGTTAGCCCACGTGTACGTGGCGTGGCTTAGTGAAACGTCCCTGAGCCACGCCACTCAGGCGTCGGCAACCCCGTACCTAAAGCAAGTTGACGACACCTACTTCCTGTCCCGTAAACCGCACGCGTCGCGCGGTGAATCGTTGGAAGGTCGCTGCTTTGTCGCACTTGATATTGCTCTCCATGCAATCGCGGAAGTCTTCGATTCAGAGCCGCTGCGCTTGAAGCTGACGGACATCGAGGACCGCTTCGCAGCCTCAGCGGACGACATGAACGAGTCGTAGGGGCCAGGGCGAGTACGGGCTGGGCAGTTTCGACCATCAGTACGACTCGTACACCTTCCTACACATTGGCGGAGTGTAGGAAGGTGTACGGTCGCCGACGCTGGCCGCTGACTACACCGGGACGAGGCCCCAGCCGCGCACGGACCGACCAGGCGCGAAGGTCCACTCTCCCCGGCACCTGTCGCACCGGATGCGAACGTCGTGGTCGCGAGCACCGGGGATGTTGTCGTGGTCCTCGACGACCTCGCCCGCGCCGCACGGGCAGAGGTAGGTGACCTTCTCGATGTCTCCGTAGCCCTCGGCGCCACCGAACCCTCCGACCTCGTCCACGCTTCGGCTCACGAACTTGGTGCGCACCGGCTTCGCGGTGGGGTTCGCCGCGAACCACTCCGAGATGGCCTGGAACCCGGCGTCGTAGGCCGCATCGGAGGCGCCGGCGTCGAGGAGGATGGTGAGCAAGTCGTCCGGTGCATCGGCCGGGGCGTGCTGGTTGTACGCGATGCCGTCGACGTAGTCGAGAGCGATGTCGCCGACCGGGTCGTCCCGCCGTGCCTGTGCAGAGAGCCAGTCGTGGAACGGGGTGGCGACGGGCGCGGCGGCCAAGGGCACCCATCGAGGGGCTGCCGGCTTGCCGGTCGCGACCCGGTCGAGCGCGTCCTGGAGGTGCGGGAGGCCAGCCGGACGGTTGTGGTGCGCTCGCGGCGGGGTGCTGCCGTCGGCAAGCTGGCGCACGTAGTCGTGCTCGGCCTCGGAGATGCCGACCAGAAGGTTCGGGCCACCGCTGTCCGTCTCGACGAGCGGGAGTCCGAGTGCGGCGGCTGCCCAGATGAGCCGACCGTTGGAGACGTAGCTGCAGTGCGGAGCGAGGAGCTTCTCCGCGGTGTGCTTGAGCCGGTAGCTGTTGACTGCGGCGTCGGCCGCCGTGGTGGGCGTGAACATGCGGAGCATGTCGATGACCAGGGCGAGCTCGATGTAGTCGGTCTGCCCATTGAAGCTCCACGGGCGGTCGGCGTAGTAGCCGTTGTCGCCGAGGACGGGGCCGTCTTCGGCGGCGCCGACCAGCGGGTGGTCGTCGAGGACGGCGATGAGGTCCCGTGCGCTGAAGCGGTCGCCTAGGAAGCCCTGGGCGAGCGGGGAGCTGATCTGCCGCTTGGCGGCGGTGTACTTCGTTGCGGTGAAGGTGGACCAGGCCCGGGCGTCCTGTTGGGAGGCGCGGTCGAGGTTGTGGCTGTCGGAGGACATTCTTTTCTCTTGTTTCTGGGCTGCAACCCACGCTTGTCAGCCCGGACAGGAGAATGGTCTCTAACCGACTGAACTGAACTCTTGCTGGTTCGGCACCCGTTGTCCTCAGTGCCTGCGTCGCGTGGGGACTCAGACTCAGAGTGAGGCGGACCAGCCCACCTCGTGGGAAACAGTACCTGGTGCCTGGTGGCGTTCGAGCAGATCTTTGCCGTGGGTTGGCGGGAAGTTCGGCGCCCACGGGATCGGGACCGGTCCGGATGGGAGGCTGGGTCCGTGGCAAGGGTCGACAACGCGACAAAGGTGAAACTGGAGCACCTGCTCGGTATGGGCGGCGGGTATGTCCTGAACTACTCGAACGCGTCGTTTGCAGCCTTCGTGCGCGACAGCATCGGAGTAGACCCGTACGAGCGTCACGACGGGTCGAAGGCCCAAGTGCTGCGGCACCTGTGGTTCAGCCTGTCGGACGCGGAGTTCGCGAAGCTGACCATCGACATGCTCGAGTACCGGCGGCTCACCGAGGACCTTGGGCAGGTGGAGCTGACCGACCGGACCGACGCCGACCGTCGCCTGGCCGAGGAGCTGGTTGACCAGCTCCGGCCGCTGCTGGGCGAGCCCGAGCGGGTGACCGGCGAGGAGGCCGAGTTCCTGGCTCGAGTGGTGGACCTGGACCTGGACCTGAGCCAGGTGCCGGTCGAGCTCGACCTGCAGGCCGTCATCGCGGACCGCCTGCAGGAAGTCGAGGTGTGCTTCGGGCACGGAGCCCATCTGGCCGTCGTCATCCTCTGCGGCAGCACCCTCGAAGGACTGCTGTACGAGGTCGCGAAGAGCCACCCGGCCGACTACAACCGGGCCATGGCCGCACCCACCCACGACGGGAAGGTGCGGCCGTTCTCTCAGTGGACCCTCAACGACCTGCTGAACTGCTCGCGCGAGCTCGGGCTGCTGGGTGAGGACGTTACGAAGTTCGGCCACGCGGTCCGCGAGTTCCGCAACTACATCCACCCGCAACAGCAGGTCGCTGAGAACTTCCGGCCGCGGAAGGTCACCGCTCAGGTCGCCAGGCAGGTGCTGCGCGCGGCGATCGACGACCTCGGCACGCACACGTTGCAGACCGACCGCTAGGTGTGGCCTTCAGGACGTTGTTGACACGAAGGTCCGCATCGCGGCAGATGCGTAAAGCCGATCACGGCTCAGGCCGGACCGAGGGCCCATGGCATGACTCCGAGGCCAAGCGAGGTAGGCGACTCCTGCGAGCACCCGGCAACTGTCGCGTCATGACCGGTGGCTTGCGTGCAGCTCCCGGAGCTCGTCCCCCACCTGCACCATTGTCGAGCACACCGTAACGCCGGGACCAGCCAGCCTGTCGGCGGGGGTGACGGCGGCATACCCGATGCAGCGCATGGCAGCCGCCCGCGCCGCTGCGACGCCAGGAGCGCTGTCCTCGACCACCACGCACTGGCTCGGTTCAACGCCCATGGTGTGCGCGGCATGGAGATAGAGATCCGGTGACGGCTTTCCGCGACGTACATCCTGCGCACTGAAGATGCGTCCCGCGAATCGTTGGTGCAGACCGGTCACCCCAAGGGTGCGCCGCATCTTGTCGTGGCTGCCGTTGGACCCCACACACGTGTTGATGCCCCGTTCCGTCAGCTCGTCGAGCAGCGTCACGATGCCCTCGACCGGTTCCAGCTCGGTGGCGTAGGCGGCGTCGTAGAGGTGTTGCAGCTCGTCGTCCCAGCCGCGGGGCAGCGCTCGGCCAAGCTCCCTCTCGACTTCGGCCTGAAAGTACTCCTCCGAGCGGCCAAGGAACCGCTCCATCACTTGGTCGGCGCTTACGTCCCACCCCAGGCTGGTGAGGACGGTCGCCCCGATCCGTGCCCCAATCGGCTCGGAGTCAACGAGGACGCCGTCGCAATCGAAGATGACCAGGTCCAAGGCACACGGCCCTTTCGGTGGGGTTTCTTGCACGAACTATTTGCCGATCCCGTCGGTGAGGCCCCGCAGGAACTGCCGCTGGCCGATAAGGAACAGCACGATCATGGGCAGCGCGGCCATGGTGAGCCCGGCGAACTGTACGGGCCAGTCGGTGAGCAACCGGCTTTGCATGTCCATCAGGCCAACCGGAAGCGTCTTGAGGTCGCCGGTGCTGATGAAGACCAGCGCGAAAACGAACTCGTTCCACGCGAAGAGCGCCTGCAGCAGTGCCGCCGACACGAGGATCGGCCGGCACATCGGCAGTATGACCTGCCAGAACGCCTGCGTCGGCGTGCAGCCGTCGAGCTTCGCCGCCTCGTCCACCTCTCCAGGGATGTCGGTCATGTAGGCCCGGATGAGGAACGTCGTGAACGGGATCCGGAAAGCTGTGTAGAGCACGATGAGCGCCCAGTAGCTGTCATAGATGCGCAGGTCCTGGAGCAGACCGAACAGCGGAATGAGGGCCACCGTGGGGGCCAGCATCAGGCCGCCGAGAAGGAGGCCGAGCATGGTCCCCGCGAATGGCACGCGCAGGCGCACCAGGCCATACGCCGCCCACGCGCTGAAAAGGACGGTGGTGAGGATCGAGGCGGTCGTCACCAGGATGCTGTTGACGAAGTAACGGACGACCCCGGCGTCACCGGCTTTCGCGAAGTTGCCCCACCGCAGCTCGCCGGGCAGCCCCCAAGGACTGGCAAAGACCTCGGAGTTGTCTTTGAAGCTGCTGAACACCATCCACAGCAACGGGTAGAGGACTGCGATAGCGAGCAGGGCGAGCCCGAGCCAGACGGCTGAGCGAGCCACGCCCAAGGTCACTCGCCGCATCGTGCCGGTCGACGTGCTGGGCGTGGGCTGGGCCAGGGACGTCCTCGCAACCGGGCTCGCGGGCTGCATGCGAAGGGGGCTGGAGGAGGTCATCAGTACTCGATCCTCCGTCGGCGGCCGACGGCGATCTGGACCAGTCCAATCCCGAGGGTTATCACGAAGATCACCGTCGCGATGGCGGATGCGTAGCCCATGTCGTCGTTGAGGAAGGCGTTGCGGTAGAGCCACGTGCCGAGCACCTGGCTGGAGTTCGACGGTCCACCTGCGGTCATGACCATGACCTCGTTGAAGACGAGGAAGGCGCCCGAGATGGTGAGGATCATCACGAGCGTCGTCATCTCACGGACCATCGGCACCGTGAGCGAGAAGAACCTGCGGACCGGCCCCGCGCCGTCGACCTTCGCCGCCTCGTGGAACTCCTTGGGGATTCGCTGGATCGCGACGACGAAGAGGATGGCGGTGTAGCCGATGGACTGCCATTGGCTCATCGCGATGATGCTCCCCATGGCGGTGCCTGGCTCACCGAGCCACGAGTGTTGCCAGCTGTCGAGCCCCACCGTGTCCAGCAGGCGGTTCAACAGCCCGATCCGTGGGTTGTAAAGGAAGGAAAACAGAATGCCCGCGACGGTGATCGATATCACGGCCGGGATGAAGTAGATGGTGCGCAGGACGCCACGGAGCCGATCATGGACGAACTCTTCGAGCACAGCCGCGAGGACCAGTGAGACCCCCACCTGGCAGAGCAGCGAGACGATCGCGAAGACCGTGTTGTTGCGAAGCGCCGTCCAGAAGATCGGGTCGCCGAACGCGGTGCGGTAGTTGTCGAGGCCGACGAACGTGGGGCTGACTGAGAACGCGTTCCAGGAGAACAAGCTCAGCCGGAGATTCTCGACGATGGGGTAGTAGACGAAGACGAGCAGCAGGACCATGGCGGGTAGAACCCAGGCCACTGACCGCCATCGTGTGGAGGTGGTGCTCATGATTGCCCTCCTCGGGTGGGCGGTGCCCGATCAACGCTGACCGGTCGTGTCGAGGGTGGGCCGGGCGGCCCTTGGTGGTGGGGCGGGCAGATCCCACGATCCGCCCGCCCCAGTGACTGTCAGGTCAGCCAGCCTGCTTCTTGGCCTTGGCGGCAGCCTTTTGCACTTCGGTCATGACGTCCTTGGACGTCTTCGAGCCGGAGATGACGCCCTCCACGCCGGAGAGGTAGGCGTTGGCCACCTCGGCGTTGGTCACCGTGTCGAGCCAGATGGCGAACTGGTTGGCCTTGCTGATGTCGGCGAGCGCGGCCTGCAGCTGCGGGAAGGAGTTCTCCGCAGTGGCGGATCCCTGGACGGGGCTAAGCCAGCCGATGTCCGCCGTGAGCTTCCCGGCGTTCTGCTGGTTGGTCATGAACTTGAGGAAGTCGACCGCGAGTGCCGCGTTCTTGCTCTGTGCGTTGACCATGAACCCGTCCGGGGCGCCGGTCAGCGCGCCGGTGTCTCCGGCCGCCCCCTGGGGAGCCGGAAGCCGCATGAAGTCCCAGTTATCGGCGACCTCCTTCGGCGCACCACCCTTAGCCGTCAGCACCTGGAACTCGACCGACTCGAGGAAGTGCATGGCGGCCTTGCCGTTGAGGAAGTTCGCCTGACCGGCCTCGTGCGAGACACCGTTGGCGTCCTTGCTTGAGCAGCGGGTGATGATGTCCTTGAACTGGTCGACGGCCTTGGCATAACCCGGGTCGGTGAACTCGCCGGTGGCCGGGTCATAGTCCTCAGCGAGGGTGGCCGGAGGCACGTTGTAGGCGTTGAGCTGGGTGATGTAGTGGATCGCCGGCCAGCCGTACTGGTTGCCGAACGCGATAGGCGTGTAGCCCGCGGACTTCAGCTTGTCGCACGCCGTGAGCATGTCCTCGAGGGACTGCGGGGCGCCCTGGATTCCCGCCTTGGTGAAGGCAGCCTTGTTGTAGGCCATGTACTTCGCGTCGAGGTCGATCGGCACGCCGTAGTTCTTGCCGTTGGTTTCGAACGCCTTCAGCGAAGCGGGGGAGAACGTCTTGCCCCACTCAGTGTCGGGGGCGATGGCCGAGCTCAGGTCGGCCGCGAGCCCCGCGCGGACGAACTTGTTGGCGAAGTCACCCGCCCAGGAGAAGAAGATGTCGGGCAGCTGCTTTGACGCCGAGAGCACGCGGATCTTGTCCTTGTACGGCTGGTCCCCGACCTGCTCGAGCTTGATGGTGACGTCGGGGTTGGCCTGCTCGTAGGCCTTGGCGACGCTCTCGAAGTAGGGGGCGTACTTCGGGTCGGCGAACTTCGTGACCATCGTCAGGGTGCCCGACTTCTTGGCCGGGGCGTTGAGGCTCTGGCCGCCGCCCGCTCCCGGTCCCGTGTCGTCGGCCGTCCCGGGGGCGCCGCAGGCAGCGATGCCCACGGCGGTGGCCGCTCCGAGTGCGACGAAGACTGCGCTACGCATGGTGTGCTTCATGACAGTTCCACTCCTTTGTGGATGGGGTTGAGCGTTGCTGTAGGCCCCTCGGCGGGGGTCTCGTACCCGAATGCGCCGTAGGCGGCGCAGCTTGCGGAGGCGTATGCCGTCGCGTCCACGAGGAGCGTCGGGAGCGGCGCAGCGGCGATGACGCCGGTGAGGAACCGGGCGATGAACGCGTCGCCGGCTCCGAGTGTGTCGACGACGACCGTCGCCGGCGCCGGGGCGTGGAAGACCTGCCCGCCCTGGGCCGCAACTGCCCCACCGGCCCCCATGGTGACGGCGACGAGTCGTGGGCCGAGCGCGTGGATCCGGCGCGCCTCCTCGACCGCGTCGTCGACGCTGGCCGACGGCAGGGAGCGGAACGCGATGTCTACCAGGGGTGCGTACTCCGCGATGTAGTCGTCCGGGCGCTCCGAGAAGTCGAAGGAGAGTCGTGGTGACGCTGCGGCCAGGGCAGCCAGCTGGTCCTCGAGCATCGAGCACTCGCCTGTGTGCACCAAGGTGGCCGCCGCGGCGGCGCCGAAGTCAGCCGGCGCCAGGCGGACCCTCGACACCCCCACGTCACCGTGGCCGAAGACGCGGTTGCCGTCGACCACCCGCACATCTGCGCGGGCGTTCGCTCCTTCGACAACCCGCAGCAGCGAGGTGTCCACGCCCTCAGCGACCAGCGCGTCGAGGACCGTCCGACCGGCGAAGTCCGTGCCCACGGCGCCAATATAGCCGGTGCCGACACCACAACGACGCCCGTGCACGGCCACGTTGACCGTGTTTCCTCCGGGGTAGAACACCCCCCGGTCCAGGTACCGGTCGACGACGTTGTCGCCGACGGTCAGCAGGATGACGTGCATGGGGCCCCTCAGTACGCCATGCGGCGGTAGTAGCGACGGGTCGTGAGCGGGTGGTCACGCAGCACCTCGAGGTGGGCGCTGACACGCTCAAGCAGCGCAGCCAGGACGGCCGGCGACACCAGCCCGCGAGTGTCCTCGGAGATCCCCGTTAACGCGACACCCCTGGTGTCGAGGACGAGCACCTTGTCCGTAAGTCCCGACACGAAGCGCTCCACTCGATCGACGAGGGGTCGGGTGGCGTCCTCGCCCTTGAGTAGCAGGACGCTCACGTCGGCCTCGACGAGTTCCAGGGTGCCGTGGAAGAAGTCGGATGCGTGGACCGGGCGCGTCCGGATCCACTGCATCTCCTCGAGGATGCACATGCCGTAGTAGAAGGCCTCGGGCCAGGTGTTGCCGGCCCCGGTGACGATGTGCCACGAGTCCGCCGCGATCGCCTGGGCCAGTGCGGGCGCCTGCGCGTCGAACGCGATCTTGGCGTCGAGGAGCAGCTGGGGCAGGCGCTGAAGCTCGGCCACCTTCGTGGCGTGGTCGTCCAGTGTGCCGGTGCGCGCCATGATCGACAGGGCCAGGAGCAGCGACTGGAGGTAGAACGACTCGCACGAGGTGTCGTCCTCGGCGAAGTTCTCCAGGCACACGTCCGCCTTGGCGGCCAGCGGGCTGTCGCCGTGGCCCGTGAGGACCAGCACGCGCGCACCGGCGGCCTTGACGTGGTCGAGTGCGGCGAGGCTCTCGGCGGTCGTGCCCGATAGGGACGGGATCACCACGAGGGTGTTGCGACCGATGATGCCCGAACCGGTCACCGCGAGCTCGGCCGGCAGCACGACGTCCGCGCGGAACCCCGACCGGTCGCGGAGCAGGTCGGCGGCCGGCTGCATGAGGATGCCTGCGCCGCCGGCTCCGGCGAAGACCACGTTGGTCACGCCGGCGCCAAGGGCGTCAGCCACCACTTCATCAATCTGCTCGGCCAGCCCCACGGCACCGGACTGGATGCGCAGGTAGCGATCCCTGTCGAAGTTGAGGAGGTCCATGGCCATGCTCAGTACTCGACCTTGAACATGTAACGGCGCTGCTCGAGGTCGTGGCCGCGGACCGACTCATAGTGCTGGGCCAGGCGGTTCGCCAGCGCACCGACGACAATCGGCGAGACGTCTCCGCGTACCGAGTCGGGGACGCCCGGCAGGTCAAGGTCGCGCACGTCGACGTACTGCGCCTTCTTGCAGTACTGATCGAGGAACCGCCTGGCCCGCTCACCCATGGGACGCGATGCGTCGTCACCCACCCACAAAAGGACCGCGGTGTCGTGGTCAACCATCTCGAACGCACCCTGGAAGAACTCGCCGGAGTTGAAAGCCGCCGCGTGCTTCCACTGCATCTCCTGCAGGAAACACATGGCGAGGCCATAGGCCCACCCGTAGCTGGGGCCGGAGCCCAAGACATAGGTGATCGGCTCGTCCTTGAACGCCTGGGCGATATCGGCCAGTTGCGGCTCGGCCTGCTCGATCGCGCGCTGGACCGCTGCGGGCAGCGCCTCCAGGGCCTGGTCAACCGCGGCATTGTCGATGTCTGCGCCAGTCGCCAGGAGCAGCTCGTAGGCCACAACCAGCTCGAACAGGTCACTCTTGCCGGTGAAGGCCGCGTCGGCCGCCTCCGCAAGCGGGCTTCCTGCCTTGGCGGCGGCGATCACTTTCGCACCGGTCGCCTTGGCGGTCTTGGCGGCCGCCACCGTCTCCTTCGTTGTCCCGGTGTAGGAGGCGAGCACCACGAGCGAGCCAGGGCCCATGAGCGCGGGGACAGCGGTGTTGAGTTCGTCGCTCTGCAGCTGGAAGGCGGGGAACGACGCCTTCTGCTGGAGCAGGTAGTAGGCGGGGTAGCTGCAGATGATCGAGCCACCGGCACCTACGAAGTAGACGTTGCGCAGGCCCTGGTGCACCACATCGCCAACAGTCGTGCGGATGGCGTTGCGTTCCGCGATCGTGGCGGTCAACTTGTCGACGGTGTCGGCGTCGATGGGCTTGAGCGGAAGGGTCTCGGTCATCAGGGCTCCTAGTTCTTGACTCGTGGCACGGGCTTTGAGAACGTTCTCAGTGCGAGGTGTGAGAACGTTCTCAACTTCTCCCACGTCTTGTCAAGGGTTGTATTGGAGATTGGCGAGAACTGGTCACCGGAGCCGGCCGCGCACGGCTAGGGTCAGGGACGGCTGGGAGTCTCTCTTGGCCCTTACAGCAGCCAGACTGCGGGGCATTTGGCTTGCAGAACACCAGCCGCACAGGAGCATCCAGGCACCAGAACGCACCGAAGGAGCGTCGTGAGCAGGACCCATGAACCGCGGAGCATCGCGACGGTCGATGACGTCGCACGCGCAGCGGGGGTGTCCACCGCCACGGCGGCGAGGGCGCTGGGTGGCTACGGTTCGGTGAAGGAGAGTACCCGCGAGCGCGTGGTGACCGCCGCGGAGAAGCTGGGTTACCGGGCGAACAGCTTGGCGCGCAGCATGATCACCGGTTCGACGCGCACCCTCGGCGTAATCATGTCGGACATCGAGAACCCCTTCTTCCGTCGCTCCCTGCGCGGCATCGCAGACACGGCCCGAGCCCAGGGTTTCGAGGTCCTGCTGGCCAACACCGACGAAGAGCTGGGGAAGGAAGAGACCGCGGTCAGGGTGATGACCGAGCGAAGGGTCGACGGACTGGTGGTGTGTCCGACCGATGGTGGGGACACCGCTCACCTGGCCGGCGTCATCGTCGCAGGGATCCCAGTGGTGCTGCTCGACCGCAACGTTGCCGGCTTGCACGCCGACACGGTCGGCATCGACAACCGCAAGGCAGCGCGTGCTGCCACTGAGCATCTCCTGGCCCATGGCCACCGTGATATCGCCATCGTGACCGGTGGGACGCCCGCCATGCTGGAGCGCATGCTCCGCGCCGACATGCGTGGCGTGGAACGGTCGTCCGCCACGACGGTCGGGTCCCGTGCAGCTGGGTTCCGAGATGCGATGAGGGCAGCCGGTGTTGCCATCCGGCCCGAACTCATCTCGTCGGGGGGCTACCTGCGCGAGGACGGTGAGGCGGAGACGACCAGGTTGCTGGCGCTGCACCACCGCCCCACAGCCATCCTCGCGTTCGACGCCATGCAGGCGTTGGGCGCATTCCACGCCATCCAACGGGCGGGAGTTCGCTGCCCCGAGGACGTGTCCTTGCTCGGTTTCGATGACGCCGAGTGGGCAGATGTCGTGAGCCCGCCGCTGACGGTGATGTCCCAGCCGACCTACGAGATCGGCGTGGCGGCGTGCCGGCTGCTGTTGTCCCGCATAGCAGGGACCGCGGGCGCCGTGGCGCACCGTCGGCTACCGACGGAGCTCATCCAGCGTGGCTCGGTTGGGTCGAGGCCCGCTTCCTAAACTAGTCCGCGGCACGACCGGCCAAACCCGCGCGACAGAGGTGACTCGCCAGCACAGCTGCCTGTTGCTCGTCGACAGCGGCATGCAAGGTCACATCATCACGACCCGTGTCAGTGCCCGCGGCAGATGAGGACGTATCAGCGGTACTTCTTGATGACCTCTGGGTTCTCCTCGGACCAGCCGTGGTCGGCGATCAGACCCCAGCAGTCCGGTCGGGAACCGTCGACGTCGGTGACGTCATAGACGTCGGCGAGCTGGCGGGCGGTGACGACCTGCCCGGCGAACCGTGCGCGGTCGTCGTCGGCGGCCAGTGCAGTCACCCACCGCGCCACGTAGGTCGGGGACTCCGAGATGCCGAAGCTGGGCTCCTTGCGGCAAAACTCACGCCAGGTGTCCTCGGTGATGCCAAAGCCCTCCAACATCCGCTCTGAGCGCATCCACCCAGGCGTGACACCGACCGCGGCAACAGTGGTGTCCTTCAGGTCGCGGGCGAAGTTGCGCACCAGCCGGTCCACGCCCGCCTTGACGAAGTCGTAGTAGAACCCAACCCCAGGACGGTCTCCGGAGTTGGCCTCACTGGTCCCGTCCGTCATCTCCACCAACAGCCCGCCTCCGGTGCCCAGCATCAGCGGCAGTGCCAGCGACGCGGTGATGATGTGCGTCTCGACTCCCATCCGCAGCATCCGGAGCCCTCCCTGGAGGTCATGCTCCCAAAGCGGTGTCTGCCACTGGGCGTACCTGTCCCCGCCGAAGATGTCGTTCACCAGCACGTCCAGCCGGCCCTGTTCCGAGCGGATCCGGTCGACCAGGACGGCCACCGCTTCGACGTCCAGGTGGTCCATCCGAAGCGCACACCCCTGACCTCCGGCCTTCCGCATCAGGTCACCGGTCTCCTCGATCGTCTCGGGCCGGTCCATGTCCGAAGGTCCCGACACCCGACTGGACCGCCCCGTGGCGTAGACGAACGCCCGGGCACGCGCGAGCTCCACCGTCACCGCCCGACCTGCTCCGCGGGTCGCGCCTGCCACCAAAGCCACCCGGCCAGAAAGATCAACCCCCACGACAGTCCCCTTTCCCCTCCGCCCCAAGAGCGTGCCACCAGTAGGTTGCGCTCGCCAGCGTCAGCGGGCCATCGCAATGGCCGCCGATCAGCACACTCCGCGGCAATAGCGGACGTGTTGCAGATGCGTTCCTTCGTCAACAAGACGAACTTTCCAATCGCAGGGTGCAGGATCTGCTCATGGGTGGGATGCCATGGGCCGTCGCCCTCACCGTGCTGGCGCTAAGCGTCGGTGCAGCGGGCTGCTCCCACGGCGAGACGGGAGCCGACTTGCTCGGATCTGACCGTCCCACGTTCACCTCTGTGGCCGCGCTGAACCGGGACGCGGACGCCGCGGTCCTCGGCACGGTCGAGGGCGTGATCGGAACAGAGCTCGATAACGGAGGCAACCCGGAATCGGACACCGCCGGCGGAGGGACACCGGTGACATTGCTCCGCTTCTCAGTTGAACGCGCCATCCGTGGTCAAGCCCCCCGGATGATCACGATCGCTTGGCCCGGCTCGGCCGCTGGGGTTGAGGATCGGGTCAGTGCGCTGCGCACTGGGCAGCGTGTGGTGTTGTGGCTCGACCATCTCAACGCTGAGCAGGCCCCTGGGCTTGATCTGGTGGACGACGTCTGGGTCTCGGTGGGGGGAGATGACGCCGTCATGGACGTTGAAGGCCAAGTCGTGAAGGCAAGAAGCAGCCACCTGGTCTCACTAGACACCGAGCCCGGCGACTCCCCGTTGGAGACCACCTTGGCCGCGCTCGAGCAGTCGCCCTGAGCGCAAGACGGGCCCCACGCCAGCCGTCGTCTTCCTTGAACGCGGCAAAGTAGTGCGTTTCCCGACCTGCTCGCATCGAGTTCGCTGCCGTGCGATGGTGAGGTTGGTGGCCGGCGCGGTTCTTCACCAACACGGTTCAAGACTTTAGGAAGGTGGTCTCGCATGAGGTGTGAGCGATGCCGAGCCGAGGCGACCTCGACCGGGCCTGGTGGTCAGCGGCTATGCGACAAGCACTACAACCCGACGATGGCGGCTGCCCCAGGGATGGTCGGCACCGGAACGGCTGCCGATGCGGTCGGCGGCTTCATCGTGGCCAAGGGCGTGGCCTCTCAGGTTCATGGCGGCCACACACCGTTGGTGCGGCACCCGAGCCTCTGGCAGCGCATTCGGCAACAGTTCACTCGCTGAGCGTCGGCTGCCCGTGACGCCGGGTGAAACACCAACAGCGGCCTATGCGAAAGGTCGCGCCGGGGTGGCGGACCTCAGCTCGGGCGGAGGTGCCTGACGCGCGCTAGGCCGGATCAGGCCACCGTCAGTCTGCTTGGTCCCCGGCGGGACTCTCGGGTACGAAGAATGGCCAGAACGCCAGCCACCCACCCACGACGATGAGCACCATCCACGCGAGGACCCACCCCCAGCCGCCGTTGGGCAGATAACTGGCAGCCACGAAGGCTGCCAGCCCGAGCACTGCCCTGACCCAGTAACGGCCGGTCTTCAGGACCCCCCACCTCGAAGGCATCACGACGTGCGCCGCCGGAGCAGGTCCACGCGGGTGGTCCAGGCCGCCATCCATACCTCGCACACCTCGTACCTCCTGTCCTGGGTGCCATGAGGGTAGCGGCGCTACGCACCGGCGCACCCATGTGCGGTTTTGGCAGCCCACATCGGCTGAGGACTGCAAGTGGCGTCCGTGGCGGGGCGGCAGCGCGATACTGACAGCGTGAACGGCGGTGCGGAGGACTTCGAGGACTTCGTGTCCGCGCTGTGGGAGGAGTTGTGCGCGGTGGCTGCCCTCACCATCGGCGACCCGGACGCTGGGGCGGCCTGCACCGCTAGCGCCCTGGCTGCTCTGACCAGTCGGTGGGCCGAGCTCACCAGCACCGGCAGCCCGACCGCGACGGCCCGCACTTTCGTCATGACCAAGGCCCTGACCGCGGCCTCCAGGGCTCTATCACCTCGCAGCATGCCGCCCCCCTCCGTTGACGACGAACGCGAGCTCGACGCCGACCTGGGCGCTGCCACCCGGAAAGCCCTGGCGGTCGTCCTGGCCGGGGCGCCTGCCACCGCCCGGGCTGCCTTGGCCGTAGCCCGATGGTGGGACGAGACCCCCGCCCTGGTTGCCGCCTGCGCCCATACCGACACCGTCAGGGTCGAGGCCGACCTGGCCGACCTCGAACGTGCCCTGGCCGACGCGCACGCCACCGTTGTGGGTCGCTACGCCCTTCAGAACCCGTGTCCACTGCCGGACGCCCTCGCGGACGTGCTCGAGCGCATCGCCGGAACCGCCAGCGTCACCGACCCCGTCGCCCGGGTGGCAGCCGCCCGCAGCGCCGCCCGGCGCCGGCGGACCCGCCGGGGCGCCCTCGCCGCCGCCGGCTTGCTCACTGCCGCCGCCGCCACGGCGCTGGCCTGGCCAGTTCCCCCCAGTGGCGGTGCGGCGACCCTTCCCTCCGACGCGAAACAGTGGGCCGACGTGAGTAGCTGGCCAGCTCGGGGCCCCATGGCCGCTGACTCCGCGGTCAACAAGATCGCCGCCACGCAGGGCACGGACCCCGGCGCTCGGCTGCTCTTCGCCGGCACTTTGGGCGACACGATCGCCATGGTCATGACGACCACCGAGGACAGCGCCGCCCAGCCCGCCTTCGGTGCCGACGACGGCCAGCTGCGCCTGCGCCTGTGGACGGCACCGGCCAGCGGCGGCCCCTCGGCGCTGGCCGCCACCCAGATCCTCGGCGAGGACACCGCACGAGCCTCCGACGTCGTAGCCCTGAGCATCGACCAACGGGCCGTCGGCGCAGCCCCAGCGATCCTGGTGATGACCCGCCCCACCATCGCCAGCGCCACGATCGTCGTCGGTGCCCTTCCCCAACCCGACGGAAGCACCCTCCCCATCGTCCGTGAGCTCCCCCTGACCAACGGAGCCGGCACCTACATCGCCAAGAACGGCGCCTTCACTCCCCAACTGGCCGTCAGCTCCTTCGTGGGCCCACCCGCCGGCGTCGGCCCCGACCGATCCCAGCTCCCCGGACACGGGCCCGCGACGGAGCTGGCCGCCGCGCAGCGCACCCTGCTCGCCGCCGTCACCGGCCACCCTGTCGACACCCTAAGGACCCCGACCGCACGGGAGTCCGTCGTCGAGATGACCGGCATCGACCTCGGCGGGACCGGTGACGTTCCGGCACCGGTGCAGGTCACCGTCGTCACCACCATCACACCTGACGGCGCCTGGGTGCGCACCACCCGCCTGTCCAGCACCGCCCAGGACTTTGCCCTGGCATACCTGGAACGCCTGGCCGCAGTCCCGGCCAGCGACCACACCCACGCCCTGCTGCCATCCCCGGCCGTCGGCACCACCACGTTCGTCGCGCTCGGCCCCGACGCCGCCACTGCAGTCCTGGTCACCACCGACGGGCAGGTACGCGACGCCGCCCCCATCACCAACGGCATCGCCGTGCTGACCAGCACCAAGGACTCGCCGACCACCACCTTCCGGCTGCGCCTGCTTGCACCGGACGGACACACCGTGTACGACGCGACCCCGCCCACCCCCGACGAACTGCTCAACTGAACATCCCGCCGCCAGATCGCCAGAGCGGGCATCTGGGACCTCTGCGCAAGACCGCGCCTGACCGCAGTCACCAACCGACATCACCGGCGCCGCGCTCACTTGACGTTCCATCACGCCTCGACTGCAAGCGGGTGGCAGCGCCGGACTGCTGAAGAGCTGTCAAGCGCGGAGGTTCGCGCCCTCGGCACGCCAAGACCTGAGCCTGCCCGTCCGGGCGGCGCGGTTTGGTCGTACAAGGCCGCCCCGCGAAACGTCCGACATTCGGCATGTGAGTGAAGATCAGCGTGCCCATCCGGGGTGCGTTCCAGGCGGCCACTTCCTTGCCCGCGCCGCTCGGGCAAGGGTCCGCAGAGCCGATGCCCTGCTCGAGCGGTTCAGCCACGTGGCCCCCGGGCCTACTTCCGGTGACCACCTGTCGGCTGGCCGGCGAGCGAGCTCGGGATCCAGGCGGCGCTCTGGTCTGCAAATCCCGCTGGGTCCGGCTCGAGGGACTACCAAACACCGTGATGCGACACGCACGAAGTGCATAACGTCGGCTAATTCATGGAATCAACGGCACTTCTTACAGTTTCCAGTGCACTTCCCGGCTCGCGGGGTCCATGGCGGCTCAAAGTTGTTCGTCGGCATCTCCGGGCCATCGCGACACACTTCCCGGCTCGTGTCGAGATGCAGCCAAGACCGCACGATGTCGTGCGGCGAACATTGCAGAGATCGTCCCGCTCGGTGGAGTCGTGCAAGATCGCCCTCGCGCGCCAAGGCTAGCCACGTCCTCAATGCGGCATATCAGGGCGGTGCTCAACGCCCGCGGCGGGGCGTTCTGAGCAGTTCGATGGTGCAGGTGGGGCCGGCCGCATGGGCAAGGCGCCGGTCGCCAGTGAGCAACGTCGCATCCAGCGCCTCAGCCAGGGCGACGTAGGCGGCGTCGTAGGTGGTCACGTTGTCCCGCAGCTCCCAACAGCGTGGTAGCAGCGCCAGATGCGAGGCGCGGTGCATGGGCAGCGCCCCGAGGTCTGTCATGGCCAGATCCGCCCGGCGGTTGTCGAGCATCCCGGCACGGTTCTGTCGACGCAGTACAGAGGCGACCTCAAGGTCGACCAGTTCCGGGGCGGCCAACGTCTCACCCCGCAGCCGGGTGCGAGCGGCATCCCCGTCCGGGCCGTCATCGGCCAACGCGACCGCAAGGACGCTGGCGTCAACGACGAGCACGATCCCCCTGCACAGCCTTGACCGCGTCTGCGAGCGGGACAGATCCGCCGGAGCGCCCGCCGGCCCGGTCGAGGACCTCCTCCAAAGTCGGCTGGCTGGCCTCAGCGATCAGCCGGGAACGCAGGTACTCCTGCAACGACTGGTGCGCGGCTGCGGCCCGTTGGCGCAACACCGCATGGGTGCTCTCGGGCACATCCTTGATCTGAACACTCGGCATGGCGCCATTATGGCGCTACAAGCGCCGATTCACAACCGCCCGACCATCGGCATGAGGGCGAGACTCCGGGTGCGCGCCTTCCCCAAACGCCTGCCCTTGCGGGCGAGGCGACCGCCCATAACGGGCTCATCCCAATCGAGGGTGTAGTCGCGGTCTGGAAGTCGCCGGCTTTGAGTAGTGGCCTAGCGATAGTTGATGAGGTTTCGGAACCCACGCGCGGAAGTCACAGAGGTGTTCGAGTCATCCGTTGATCGCCTTGGCCGGGGCGTCGTAGGTGCCGGGCGGTCACGCTCTTAGCATGCTGACGCTCAGCTCGGGAGGCCCAGCTCACCATGAGTTTGTTACTTACCCTACCGGTAGGTAGAGTTGTCGATATGAGTACTAGTGCACCTGCCCACCGACCGTCGGCGCGAGGCGGCGTTCTCGCCAGCACTCTTGCGTGGGCCCGCACTGGCGCCTCTGTCTCCCTGGTGTCCGCAGCTCGCGCTGCAGGAATCACTAAGGCTGGCCTGATGTACCACTTCCCAACCAAGGAAGCACTGATGACCGCCGTCATCGATTACCTCCTCGACGGCTACGAGCGGGATCTGGCCGCCCGCCTGGCTACCACCAACCCAAACGTACCCACGATCAGCGAACGCCTCGCCGCCTACGTTGACTGGGCTTGCGACGGGCCGTTCGACTACGGCGACCTGGTCATGTTCACCGACCCCCGCCTGCGCGAGCCGCTCACCGAGCGATGGAACAGCCGCATGGGGGCCTGGGTCGACGTCCCCGAGACCCTTCCGGCCGACCAGCGGGCCCGCCTCCACGGCGTCCGACTCTTGGCCGACGGCATCTGGCTCAACACCGCCGGCAACGGCATCGCCCTATCCGACGAGGACACCGACGCCATTCGAGCACTCGCACACCACCTCATCCAGGAGAACTCATGACCAAGTGGCTACTGCTCGCGGGGTCCATCCTCAGCGAGGTCACCGGTTCGCTGTCGCTGAAGGGAGCACTCGATCGACCCGGACTGTACGTGCTCGTCGCGGCTGGCTACATCGCCTCGTTCATTCTCCTCGCCCTCGTTCTGCGTCAGGGCATGGCGCTGGGCGTCGCCTACGGCATTTGGGGCGCCCTCGGTGTCGCCACCACCGCCGTGATGTCGTCGCTGATCTTCGATGAAACCCTCACCGCACTCATGGGCGTCGGCATCGTCCTCATCATTGCCGGCGTCCTCACCGTCGAACTCGGCTCCCAGCACGCGGTCAAGAACCTCGAAGAAGCCACCTGATGGCTTACCTGTTCCTCCTCGGAGCCATCATTGCCGAGGTCAGCGCTACCCTCTCGCTGCGCATGGCAGCTACTGGCGTCCGCGCCTACTACGCCGCCGTCGCCGGCGGCTACCTCCTGGCCTTCGCGTTTCTCACCCTCGCCCTTAATGAGGGCCTGGGCCTCGGTGTCGCTTACGGCATCTGGGCAGCGTCCGGAGTTGCCCTAACGGCCGTCGCGTCCAAAGCCCTCTTCAAGGAGCCGCTCACCGCGCTCATGATGGGCGGCATCGCACTCATCATCGCCGGCGTTCTTCTCGTCGAGCTCGGCGCCCTGCACTGACTGAGATCCCCATCCCCACGACGTCGTCGCTCACAACGGAGCAAGGCCTTGGCAACGGGCTTCTGATGAGGTGTACTCGTTGATCGAAGCGACTCCGGCGCGACGGTGGCTAGATCGTGGTCGAGGTCTTCGGAAGATGACGTTCCACGCCTGACATCCGGAGGTCTGACGTCGTTGCCTGTCGCTACCGCTCGGGCCCGCTTCGCTCGCCCGGACCTGACAACGTTCTGCCGACTCGACGAACTCGACCTCGTCGTGACCGGCCAGCGCCTCGAGCCCGACCGCGCGGTGCTCGCCTGCAGAGTCCTGACCCCGGACGAGTGGTGTCGACGCTGCGGCGCCGAAGGCGCTGCTCGGGACACCGTGATCCGTCGGCTCGCGCACGAGCCGCTGGGGTGGCGACCGACGGTGTTGGAGGTCGCGGTGCGTCGCTACCGCTGCACCGGCTGCGGGCACGTGTGGCGCCAAGACACCACCCGTGCGGCCGAGCCGCGGTCGAAGCTCTCGCGCCGTGGGCTGCGGTGGGCGCTCGAAGCGCTGGTCGTGCAGCACCTCACCGTCACCCGGATCGCCGAGGGACTCGACGTCGCCTGGGACACCGCCAACGACGCCGTGCTTGCTGAAGGCCGACGTGTTCTCATCGACGACCCGGCCCGCTTCGACGGCGTGAGGGTCATCGGCGTCGATGAGCACGTCTGGAGGCACACCAGGCGCGGCGACAGGTACGTCACCGTGATCATCGACCTGACCCCGATCCGCGACAAGACCGGCCCCGCCAGGCTGCTGGACATGGTCGAGGGTCGCTCGAAGGAGGCCTTCAAGACCTGGCTCGCCGCCCGACCCGACACCTGGCGCGACGGGATCGAGGTCGTCGCGATGGACGGGTTCACCGGCTTCAAGACCGCCGCCGCCGAGGAGCTCCCCGACGCGGTGGCGGTCATGGATCCGTTCCACGTCGTCCGCCTCGCCGGGGACGCGCTCGACCGGTGCCGGCGCCGGGTGCAGCAGGCCATCCACGGCCACCGCGGGATGAAGGGCGACCCGCTGTATGCCGCGCGGCGGACCCTGCACACCGGCGCCGAGCTGCTGACCGACAAGCAGGCCGCTCGACTCCGCACGTTGTTCGGGGCCGAGGAGCATGTCGAGGTCGAGGCGACCTGGGGGATCTACCAGCGGATGATCGCCGCCTACCGCCACGAAGACCGCCACCACGGCCGCGAGCTCATGGCCAACCTGATTGCCTCGATCAGCAGCGGTGTCCCGAGGGCGCTGGTCGAACTCACCACACTCGGCCGGACGCTGAGGAAGCGCGCCGACGACGTGCTCGCCTACTTCGACCGCCCCGGCACGTCCAACGGTCCGACCGAGGCGATCAACGGCCGCCTCGAACACCTCCGCGGCAGTGCTCTTGGGTTCCGCAACCTCACCAACTACATCGCCAGGAGCCTGCTCGAGACCGGCGGGTTCAGACCCCGTCTACACCCTCGACTGGGATGAGCCCCATAACGTCGGGGCAGGGAATGGCGTGGAGACATAACGCGACGTTTATTGTCGAGATGCATCCAAAACTGCATGGCGACGCCCAGTGAACGTTGCACGAACGG
>CALMQX010000037.1 GCA_937873315.1 uncultured Nostocoides sp.
CGCAGCTCCGCGAGGTAGCCCGACTGCTCGAGGATCGCCGATAAGAGATCTGAGACGCCCGCGTCCTCGTCATCGCGCACCGCACCCAGCGACTCCAACAGCCGGGTGAACGCCTCGATTGCGGAGACCGACCGGGTCGCGATCCCGGGTGCATCGGCAGCCCTCCCCAACGCCGCGATGAACGGGATCCGCTCGCGATCCGCCAGTGCCGCCACACAGGCCTCTGCCCGATCGCCGATACCGCGCTTGGGTACATTGAGAATGCGTCGCAGGTTGACCGTGTCCGTGGGGTTCGAGAGCACCCGCAGGTAGGCCAAGGCATCCTTGACCTCTCGACGCTCGTAGAAGCGCGTGCCGCCAACGATCTTGTAAGGCAAGCCCACTCGAATGAGGACTTCCTCGATCGCCCGCGACTGAGCGTTCGTTCGATAGAAGACGGCCACATCCCCCGGCCGCACGCCGTGCTCATCGCCCAGGGCGTCGATCCGCCGAGCAACGAAGGCCGCCTCGTCATGCTCGTTGTCGCCGACATAGCCGACGATGGGCGCCCCATCGCCGCTATCGCTCCATAAGTTCTTGGGGCGACGCCCCTCATTGCGGGCAATCACGGCATTGGCCGCCCGAAGGATCGTCTGCGTCGATCGATAATTCTGCTCCAGCAGAATGGTTCTCGCGTCCGGGTAGTCCGCCTCAAACTCGATGATGTTGCGGATCGAGGCGCCTCGGAAGGCGTAGATCGACTGATCGGCGTCACCGACCACGACGAGTTCACTGGGCGGCACCCGGAACTCGTCTTCGCCGGCCTGCTCGACCCCCACCAACTCGCGGATCAGTTGGTACTGAGCGTGATTGGTGTCCTGGTACTCATCCACCATGACGTGCCGGAATCGTCGCCGATAGTGCTCGGCCACCTCTGGGAACGCCTGCAGCATGTGGACCGTGGTCATGATGATGTCGTCGAAATCCAAGGCATTCGCCTGGCGCAGTCGACGCTGGTATGCCGTGTAGGCCTCGGCCAGCATCTGGTCCTGATGGGGGGACGCCTCACCGACGGAGGCGGCATACGACTCCTCATCGATCAGTTCGTTCTTGAGGTTCGAGACTCGATGCGAGAAGGCCCGCGGTGCATACCGTTTGGGGTCAAGGTCCATATCGCGCAGCACCATCGACATCAGCCGCTGGGAGTCCGCCGCGTCATAAATGGAGAAGGTCGACTTCATCCCGACCTTGGGTGCCTCGCGGCGCAGAATCCGCACACAGGCACTGTGGAAGGTCATCACCCACATCGCCTTGGCGCGCGGGCCGACCAAAGACTCAACCCGCTCGCGCATCTCGGCGGCGGCCTTATTGGTGAAGGTGATGGCCAGAACCTGGCCCGGCTGCACGCTCCGCTCGGCCAGCAGATAGGCAATCCGATGGGCGAGGACGCGAGTCTTCCCCGAGCCGGCGCCAGCCACGATGAGCAGCGGTCCACCCTCATGCACCACAGCCGCCCGCTGCTGAGGATTCAACCCCTCGAGCAAACTCTCTGGGTCCACCCGCGGGGCCGCACCCCAGGCCGGCGGAGGGCTGGAGGGCCGGCCTTGCGCGGCATCGACAGCCCACGAGGGCACGCCAGCAGCATTGACCAGCGCCGCGTGTGCGCTGGCGTGCGTCGCCGGGTCGACCGAGGGCTCGTCGCCGAAGAGGGGCAGGCCGTCAAACAGGGTGCTCATGTCGCACCCAACCCTATGCCGCCGCGGTGACGACCTCTTCGATCCGGCGCAGCGTCGCCACCATGTTGCGGCGGGTCAGACCGGCGAGGCGGCCCATGGCGAGCCGTCCGGGCCAGGCTTCGGTCGAGGTATCCCAGGTCTCCCTCACGAGAGTCCCGCCGTCGACGGGCTCGAGCTCGTAGCGCCAGGTCCGCCCGGTGAAGAGCTTGTCCAGTGGGCTCGCGGCGAGCGTGCGCCACGCGATCCGCCGGTTCTCCTCGAACTCGGTCACCTCATTGCGAGTGGCGTAGGTGACCTTCCAGTCCATATTCATGCCGAAGGAGTCGCCGAGCGCGAGCCGACGGGCACGATCGGAGCGGGGACCCACGACAGTCCCGGATCCGTCAATCTCGACATGCCGCGCCGGATCGGCGAGGAGATCGAAGATGGTCGCGGCGGGGGCAGGGATCACGCGTTCAACGCTGACAACGACAGGCATGGCCCGACTCTAGGCGAAGGCCACCGCGCAGCTCGCGCGCAATCCCCTTCGTGCGCACGAGCGTCGCGGCATAGGCTGCACGGGTGGCACGTAGCGGCGAGTTCGGAGAGCCCGTCATCCTCGACGTGGACGGCTTCGACGTGCGCATCTCCAATCCGCGCCGGCCGTACTTCTCCGCCCGCGGCGAGACCAAGCTCGATCTCGCCGAGTACTACCGATCGGTGGGCCCGGGCATCGTGCGGGCCCTGCGCGAGCGGCCCTGCATGCTGCACCGCTTCCCCGATGGCGTCGACGGCGAGAAGGTCCACCAAAAGCGGCTCCCCCGCGGCGCACCCCCATGGGTCGAGACCGTGCGACTGCATTTTCCCCGCTGGGGTCTGCACGCCGACGAGCTCTGTGTGACCCGCCTCGCGGATGTCATCTGGGCGGTCCAGATGTCCACCGTCGAGTTCCACCCGTGGAACAGTCGACGCGCCGACACTGAGGTTCCGGATGAGTGGCGGATCGACCTCGACCCCATGCCCGACGCTCCGTATGCCGCTGTCCGCCGCTCGGCGCGGGTCGCCCAGGAAGTGCTCGCGGAGTTGGGGGCGGTGGGTTGGCCCAAGACCAGCGGCGGCAAGGGCCTGCATATCTACGTCCGAATTGCGCCGGAGTATGGCTTCGGCGACGTGCGGCGCGCCGCCCTCGCCTTCGCCCGCGAGGTCGAGCGCCGACTACCCGACGACATCACGACCACGTGGTGGCGCAAGGACCGGCCACCGGACGCGGTCTTCGTTGACTACAACCAGAATGCCCGCGATCACACCATCGCAGCGGCCTATTCGGTGCGCGGGACCCCGCAGGGGCGGGTCTCCGCCCCGCTGCGCTGGGACGAGATCGACGACGCCGAGCCGGACGACTTCACCATCGCCACCATGCCTGCGCGCTTTGCAGAGTTGGGCGATCTGCATGAGGGGATTGACGACGCGGTCTTCTCGATCGCACCCCTGCTCGAGTGGGCGGAGCGCGACGAGCGGGCGGGCGCTGCACCCCCTGAGGAGTTATCGGAGACCGAGCCACACGCTGCCCCGACCCTCGCTCGCCCGCGGACCCGCCGCGCCGCAGGCGCCTCCACGAGTTCGGCGACGGCCGCTCGGAGCCGACCGAACTCCCCGACCGGCAAGGTCAGCACGGCCCGGGCGGCCCGTGGCGACCGACCCGTCTTTGCCTACATCGCGTCCCTCCCCGAGGCAGAGCGCGGCATTGCCGAAGCGGTGGATACCTTGGCCGCTAACACCCTGCCAACCCTCACGCGATCGGTGAAATGGGGCATGGCCTACTACGGCGTCGGCAACGGCTGGTGTTTCAGTTGCGGGAGCATCGATGGCGTGGTGTCCGTGATGTTCATCAATGGCACCGCGCTGGACCCGGTCCCACCTGTGAAGCCGGTGGCCATGGGGCGGGCCACTCGCGGCATTCAGCTCCGCACGCTCAGCGACCTTGACGCCGAGCAACTGGCGGCGTGGATGCGCCAAGCCACCTCCGTGCCCGGCATCGGCCGCGGCTGAGGCGAGTCCATGGATCTCATCGTGCCACCCGGCCCTGGCATTCCGCGCGGCCTCGTCATTCCCAATGATGCACTCCTGGAGCGCTTCTCGCGATCTTCTGGACCTGGCGGGCAGGGCGTGAACACCGCTGATAGCCGGGTCGAACTCGAACTCTCACTGGCTACCACCCCCGGGCTCACAGACTCCCAGCGCCGTCGGGTCATTGCCGCCCTGGGCGAGCGCATCGTCGTCACCGCCTCCGAGCATCGGCAACAGCGCCGGAACCGGGTGGCCGCCCGCGAGCGTCTCGCGGACCTCCTCCGGGAAGCGCTTGCCCCACCTCCCCCAGCGCGCCGGGCCACTCGCCCCACGCGAGCCTCCCAGGAGCGTCGCCTCGACGCCAAGCGCCAGCGCTCCTGGGTCAAGTCGAACCGGGGCCGCCTCGACGGCACCCATGATGGCTGAGCCGCCCCCACTCGAGGTCCGCCTCGACCGCCATCCGGTGACCGGCGAGCTATTCCCGTCACCCGCCCTGCCGGGCTGCGGTTGGCCGGGGGACCCAGCCAGCCCGACCACGCCCATCGCGGGCACCCCGGCGGCCGTGCGTCGGCTCGCGACTTCCGCCAGCGAGATCCCCGAGCTGCAGGCCCGCCTCTCGGTATGCCGCGCCTGCCCCCGCCTGGTCCGTTGGCGCGAGTCGGTGGCCGTCGCGGGCCGGCGCGCCTCCTTCGCCGAAGAGCCGTACTGGGGGCGACCGGGACCGTCCTTCGGCGATCCTGAGGCACCCGTACTCTTGGTCGGGCTTGCCCCGGCCGCCAATGGCACCAATCGCACCGGCCGGATGTTCACCGGCGACTCCTCGGGTGATTTCCTGTATGCCGCACTCCACCGCACCGGCTTCGCGAGCCAGCCGACCTCGCAAGGTGCCGGGGATGGCCAGGTGCTCCGCGGCATACGCATCGTGGCGGCCGTGCGCTGCGCACCCCCGGAGAACAAGCCCACCGCCCAAGAGCAGGCCACCTGCCGACCGTGGCTTCAGCGCGATCTCGAGCTGGCTGCGCCGCACCTTCGCTCGGTCCTCACCTTGGGAAGCATCGGTTGGGACGCCGCGCTCGCAGGCGCCCGCGCAGTGGGATGGACTGTGCCACAACGCAAGCCACGCTTTGCCCATGGCGCCCAGGCTGAGCTCGGTCTCCCCGACGGGCGGATCGTGCGCCTGGTGGCGTCCTATCACGTGAGCCCGCACAACACCTTCACCAAGAGACTCACCCCGGAGATGCTCGACGCGATCCTCAGCACACTGTGACGCCCGCGGTCCTGTCCTCGCAGGTCAAGGTGGGGTCAGGTCGCCCGCTCCAGGATCCGCCCGGACGCCCTCGGGTGCATCCCACAACTCCAAGGTCTGCAGCGTCCAGAACACGACAAAGGCACCGATGACGACGACTTCGATCCAGAAGGTGGCGTGATCCCACCCGCGCAGCCAGGTCACCGCGCCCATCAGGGCGACCAAGCCCAGGGTCACCACGGCGACCAGCAGATAGCGGTTGCTCACGGCTTTGGCGTCCACTCGACCCTCGTGGGCACGAGCGAAGCTCACCGCATTGGCCACCATCACCGCTAACAGGACGACGAAGAGCGGGATGGCCGCAAGGTAGTGCGCCCACCGGTCAAAGAAGGTGCGCTGGAAGAGGAAGAGCGCGATCCCGATGCTCACCAAGGCGACCGTCACGACCAGGCCGATGACATCACCCCGAGACACCTTCCCGTTGCCCTCGCGGCGTGCCACGATCCACGCGACCAGGGTGGCCAGCACCCCGGCAATGAGGAATGCGCCCACATTGTTCTTGATATTCGCGCCACCATCGGTGGCGGACGCCCATGGGGTGGACTGGCATTCGCGAGGGTCGATGATCGGCACGAAGGCGACGATCGGAGCCAACGCCCCGGCCACATTGAGCAGGACATCCTCGATCTCGGTGTTGCCCTTGATGATGACCAGACAGGCGCCCACGGCGACCAGGGACGCGATGAACACGCCACGAACCGGAGTCCAGTAATACGAGCTGATGGACGTTCGCCAGCAGCCCGCTCCGGAGGCAAATACCTCGATCAGGACTGAAACCCCCAGCAAGATGACCAGGCCGATCATCACCAGCCGCAAGTATCGATAGCTCTTCAGTACGTAGGGGTTCAGCGGTGTCATGGCCCATCTCCTCGTCCCGATGGAGGCAGTATGCCGCCCTGCACACCCAAGAGGACAGGGCCGCTGTCAGTGATACCGACCCGGGGTCATAGGCTTCTCTCTTATGGCCACTCCACGACATGACGACGAGATCGAGCGCGCACTCGTCATCGCCGCACACCCGGATGACGCAGATTTTGGGGCCGGCGCGACCATCAGCCGGTGGACTTCACACGGCATCGCGGTCACCGAGCTCTACCTCACCCGCGGCGAGCAGGGCGGCCGACCGGATGCGGATACCGAAGCCATGCCGAGGATCCGCGAGCGCGAGCAGCGCGCCGCCGCCCACCTGCGCGGGGTGGAGGACGTGCGTTTCCTCGAGGGCTACCGCGACGGCTGGCTGGTGCCAGAATTCGAGTTGGTGCGGCGAATCGTCGAGGTTATTCGCGATGTCCGGCCGCAGCGGGTGCTTTGTCAGTCCCCCGAACGCAATTACGACCGGCTTCAGGCGAGCCACCCTGATCACTTGGCGGCGGGTGAGTCGGCCTTGCGGGCGATTTACCCAGCTGCCGAAAACCCCTTTGCCTGGCCGGAACTTGCGTTGCCCTTCTGGCATGTCGGCGAGATCTGGCTGATGGCACACCCGACCCCGGATCATGTCGTCGACGTCACGGATACCTTCGACCGCAAGGTGGCGGCGCTGCATGCCCATGAGTCTCAGACCAGCCACCGGGACGACCTCGAGGACTTCCTGAACCAATGGGCCGCTCGCCTGGCCACCGCCCACGGCTTGCCGGAGGGTCGTCGGGCGGAGGCCTTCAAGGTGATCACGCTGAACTAGACCACCGGGGCATAAGTTGGACGCCATGGACAACCCCAGCCTCGTCGTCACAGCCCACGGTGGACCCGAGGTTCTGCGGGTCCAGGACCGGGCCGTGCCCCAGCCACAAGAGCACGAAGTGCTCGTGGAGTGCGTTGCGGCCGGGGTGAACTTCATCGATATCTACCAGCGACAAGGGGTGTACCCGAGCGCGCCACCCTACGTCCTCGGCCTCGAAGGTGCCGGGACGGTGGTCTCCGTGGGCTCCGCAGTGCGCTCACTATCCGTTGGCGATCGGGTGGCCTGGCCCTTCCAGATGGGGAGCGCAGCCAGGTACCTCGCCCTCCCGGAGGCATCGGTCGTGACCGTGCCTACGGAGGTCCCACTCGAGACCGCGGCCGCGGGGATACTGCAGGGGCTCACTGCGCATTTCCTGGTCCGCAGCACGTATGCCGTACGCCCCGGCGACTGGGCTCTGGTGCACGCGGCGGCCGGAGGTGTGGGCCAACTACTCGTGCAGTGGATTACCGCTCTCGGTGGGCGGGTGATCGCCACCGCGGGGTCCGAGGAGAAGTGCGCCACCGCGCTCCGCCTTGGTGCAGTCGCCGCACTGGATTACACCCGAACCGAGAACCTGGCGGGTGTCGTGCGCGAGCGCACCGGTGGGCAAGGCGTCGATGTCGCCTATGACGGGGTGGGCCGCGACACCTTCGACGCTTCGCTGGCCAGCCTGCGGCTGCGCGGAATGCTCGTGCTCTTCGGTGGCGCCAGCGGTCAGGTGCCGCCCTTCGACCTGCAGCGACTCAACGCCGCGGGTTCGGTGTACGTCACGCGTCCATCCCTCCCCCATTACCTTGAGGGCGAGGGTGAGCTCGCGTGGAGGGCAGGGGAACTCTTTTCGGCCATCGCCGACGGAACCCTGAGCGTCGCGATCGGGGGACGCTATCCGCTGGCCGAGGCCGCGCGAGCGTATGCCGACCTCGAAGGCCGTCGTACCCAGGGCAAACTTCTCCTGCTGCCCCACGAATGAAGGGAGTCACCTCAATGGACGTCACCATCTTGCACAACCCTCGGTGTTCGAAGTCCCGAGCAAGTCTCGAGCTTGTGCCGGACGCGCACGTCGTGAAGTACCTGGACGAGCCTTTGGACCGGGAGGCGGTCCTCCAGTTGCTGGCGGCGCTTGAGGACAGCCCCTCCGACCTGGTGCGTCGGGACCCGCTCTTTCACGAGTTGGGCCTGACCAACGCCGACGTCGAATCCGCTGAGCAGGTGGCTGACCTGCTGTCGGCGCATCCGCAACTCATGGAACGCCCGGTCATCATCCGGGGCAACGCAGCGATCATCGGCCGCCCTACCGAGCGGATCGCTGCCTTCCTCGCAGACTGAGGCGCCCATCGCGAGATCAGCTGGAGCTAGCGGCGGGCTGCCAGTCAGTTAGATGAGTTTGCGGCCCATCGCCCACGCGGTCAGCTCGTGCCGCGAGGAGAGTTGGAGCTTGCGCAGCACCGAGGACACGTGGGTCTCGACCGTCTTCACCGAAATGAAGAGCTCCTTGGCCACCTCCTTGTACTGATAGCCGCGCGCGATCAATCGCATGACCTCCCGCTCACGCACGGAGAGCCGGTCCAATTCCTCGTCGACCTCCGCCAGCTCCCCGGCAGCCGCCCCGAAGGCATCCAGGACAAAACCCGCCAGTCGTGGCGAGAAGACCGCGTCGCCGTCGGCGACCCGACGGATGGCCACCAAGAGATCACGCGCTCCGATCGTCTTGGTGACATACCCGCGCGCACCTGCACGGATGACGGCAATGACATCCTCGGCCGCATCGGAGACCGATAGTGCCAGGAAACGCACCGGCGCCCCGGCGAGCGACTCCACAGCAACGCATCCGCGCAGCACGTCCACGCCGCCCTGACCGAGCCCCCCTGGCAGATGGACGTCGAGGAGCACCACGTCCGGCTGCTCCTTGCGCACCACGGCCACCGCCGTCTCCACATCGGCTGCCTCCCCGACGAAGTCGACCACCCCAGCCGAACCTGCCTCGGAGAGCTCCGCACGAACCCCGCTACGGAACATCCGATGGTCGTCGACGAGGACTACCCGGATCGGAACCCGCTGCGCGAGAGGGGTACTCATAGTGTTGCTCCTTCTGAAATCACCGGGGGGAGGTGCAACTCGACCTCGGTGCCATCGTCACGGCGCCGGACCCGAGCCGAGCCGCCATGTCGTTCCATACGCTCCATGATGGATCGCCGCACGCCGAGTCGATCGCTGGGCACGTCTTCGACGTCGAAGCCCGCACCGCGGTCCCGCACGAACGCCTCGACGCCGTCGGCGCCGATCTCGACATATGCCGTGACCGGCGCCCGACCGTGTCGAACGGCATTGAGCAGGGCCTCTCGGAAGGCCGCGACCAGGGCCTGCCCATGGGGCTCGAGCGGCCGATCCCCGGTGACGACCAGATCGATGGGAATGCCATGCAGGTCCTCGACCTCGTGTGCCGCCGAGGTCACGGCCGGACCGAGGGTGCTCCCCTCACCCGAGGGCACGGCATACAGCCAGGAGCGAAGTTCCCGCTCCTGCGCGCGCGCGAGCCGGGTTACGGCGGCCGGGTCGCCGGACTGTCGCTGGATCAGTGCCAGGGTCTGCAATACCGAGTCGTGTAGGTGCGCGGCAATATCGGCGCGCTCACTTGCCCGGGCGGCTGCCTGTTGCTCGCGCTTGAGGTCCCCCCAGAATCGCACGGCCCAGGGCGCCCCGATGATGCCCACGCCAAAGAGGACACCGACCGCGGCCAAGAATGAGTCCCACGTCGTGGACAGGCTCTGCCCGTGGGTCAGCAACACCAGAATCCCCACCACCGCCAGCCCGACCCCCAGGGCCACGCGCAGCCCGACATACGGGAGCCGTCCTCGCCGTGCCCCCAGCCACGCGGAACGCTGAGCATCGTCGAGATTCGACCAGGCGATCATGGCGCCCACCGCGATGGCCAGCCCAGGCAGGAGAACCGACCCGGCCAGGCCACTGCCTGTGGTGAAGCTCCCCCAGACCGCCGCCCCGGCCGCCACCACGACCGCCCCGACAATGACCACCGTGCCCCATCGAGAACGCTCATCGTCACGTTCCTGATCGTCGGCGGCCGCTGCCTGATCGTCGGCAACGCTGGTCTTGGGCATGAGCGCCCACAGGAAGCAGTAGGCGGGCACCGAAGCACCACCGAACACGGCCAAAGCCACTGCGATCCAGCGCGTTGCCGACACCGAGATCCCGAGGTGTTCTGCAACCCCCCGACAGACGCCAGCGATCATCCGGCCGCTGCGGGCTCGGCGAAGCGGCGGCCGAGTCGTCACGCCGGCCGCAGGCACGGTGGGCCAGGGCTCGGTGGACCGGTCATAGGGGGTGGGCACCCCACCATCCTCGCGCACGAGCAGCCCCTGCCCCAGCCCCCTGAGGGATCGGTCAGGGGAGCGTCAGGGGCGACCCTCATGGCCCGGCGATCGAGATCGGGAGAGGATCGAGGCATGAGTCAGGCCCCGACAGACCCCATCGACCGAGCGAGTGCTTGGACCCGATCACTCGGTATCACCCGACCCTCCGACGAAGCCTGGTTTGCCGGGGTGTGCGCCGGGATAGCCCGCCGCTTCAACGTGGATCCGATTCTGATTCGTGCCGGCGCGGTCGCTCTGGCCATGCTCGGTGGCTTCGGCGTCGTGGCCTACCTCGCCTTGTGGCTTGCCCTACCGGGTAGCGACTCGCGCATTCTGGGCGAAGAAGCCGTCCGCCGCGGCAATGTCTCGGGCGTGCTCCTGCTCATCCTTTTGTTCCTCGTTCTCGTGGGCGGGCTCGGCTGGTCCGCCGATGGCGGTTGGCGGCTCTGGCTGGTCATCCCGCTGGGGTATCTCGCGTACCGCATCTTGCGACGAGATGGCCAGACTCCCACCCCCTTGACCCCACCTACCCCCGCTCCCCCACCCCCAGGAGTTGCTCCTATGGCAGCACCCACCGTGACCGCCGAGCTCGCCGAGCGGTACGCCGTCCACCCCGGGACACCTGCGGGCTATGCCCCAGCCCCGCACGGCTATTCGCCCCCAACACCACCCCTGGCGCCCGTGCCCCCACGCCCGCGCCGGCGGCGGCCGAGTGGCTTCGTCGGGCTGATCAGCCTCGGTCTGGCGACCGTGGCCTTCGGTGCCGCCTTCGCGATCGCCCGGGCCAGCTCATCGACCGTCGAGCCGCTGATCGCCGGCACCGTGGCAGCGCTGACGATCACCTCCGTGGTCGCCATCATCCTGGGCCTTCGGGGCATGGCCTCAGGTTTCACCGGATTCCTGGTCGCGGGCCTGCTGATGATGGCACCGACAGTCGCCGTGGGGCTCAACCTCCGGGACGTTAGCGGCGGCGCTGGCACTCGCTACTGGGTGCCGAGTAGTTCGCTCAGCCAGGAGTACACCCTTGGCGCCGGGGAGGCCACCCTGGACCTCACGCCACTGGCTGAACGCCCGCTCGCCGGGCCCGCCGAGATCCGGGTCCGCGCCTGGGCAGCCTCCGTGCGGATCATCGTGCCCGCGAACCTCGATGTCACCATCAATGCGCGCACCGACCTGGGCACGGTTCGCGACTCCACCGGGGATTCCGTCACCAGCGGCAGCACATCCCAGACATTTACCGGCGCCGGCCCCACCTTGATGGTCGACGCCGACGTGTCCATGGGCGAGATCATCATCGAGTACTCAGGAGAGTCGCAATGAACCCCCCGATCAAGACCGGCCCGGCACCATTCGCCATCATTGTCGGCGTCCTGGGTTTGGCCATGGCGGCCCTCCTGACGGTCACCGAATTGACCACCGTGACCATTCCCTGGCGGGTCGCCGGGCCGATATCCATCGTCGTCCTTGGCGGCTTGATCCTGGCGATTGGGGCCTTCGGCCTGGTGAGTAGTCGTCGGCGGGAAGCCGCGTCACTGATCGAGCATCAGTCGCCGAGGATCGACAGCGCCGACAAGGCGGCCTCCGCAGTCGAGACCAACGAGAGCTTTGACACCTCTGAGAGCGGCACCCAGGCCGCCGCCGACGTCGATCCCCCCACGTCGTGAACGATCGGCTCAGCCACCGTGTGGCAGCGCGCGCGGTGAATGAGTCGAATGGCGTGATAGTCCTCGGGTCCAGTTCGCGATACCCCCAGCCAATGCATGCTGGTGACCAACGCCAGCACCACCTCAGTCACCGACTGGCCAGTCTCCTCGAAGACCTCGCGGACCACCGCGTCCCGGGGCTCCTCATCGGCGTCGACACCACCACCGGGCAGAGTCCACATCCCAGGGGCCTCGGTCTGGTCGGAGAGTTCGGTGAGCAGCAGGCGCCCGTCCTCGACCACGACCGCGTATGCCGCCACGCGGCGGCGTGGGTGGGCCAGGGCACGCTGGGTGACCGACAAACCCGGGCCCGCCGCCGGTGGTGCGGTGACCTGCGCGACTGTCGGGCGAACGGCATACGAGAACAGCAGGTCGGTGCCGGTCCCGGCGGCGGTCACCGCATCGGGTTCCCAGCCATGAGCGCGCAGGATGGACTCAGGGTCCTCGCCATGCCCAAGTGGTTGATCGACGACGAGAGCGCCGCTGTGACTGGCCTGGAGGCGGATCACGGCGCCCCGGCTCTGTGGTACTCCGCCAGCGTCTGCTCGAGCATGGCCGGCCAGGAGTGCTGCACCCGGGCCTCGCGCACAGCGGTCTGCATCCGCCGCAAGGCGTCGAGCTCCCGACCGAGGTCGGCGATGCGGGTGGCCAGAACGTCATCGCTGGGCGCCAGGATGCCGTCCACGCCGTCGGTGACGAAGTCCTCGACTCCCGTTCCGGACCGGGCCGCGACCACCAAGCCCGCGCACCTAGCCTCAAGGGCGGCGATCCCAAAAGACTCCAACCTCGCGGTGGAGAGGTAGATATCGCTGTGCCAGTATGCAGTTCGCAATTCGTCGCGACTCACGCGACCAGCCAGCCGCACCCAGTCCATGCCCTCAGCGTCGAGCATGCGCAGCAGTCGAGTGCGCTGCGGCCCGTCCCCGAAGATGGTCGCATCCAGAGCAATGGCCGGATCCAGCAGGGCCCGAGCCCGAGCCAGGACATCGATCACCGCGTGCGGGCGCTTACGGCTGGCGAGACGAATCGCCGAGACCACACGCAGGCCACCAGCCGGCTCGCTCGGCAGGTCGGCGGGCCGACGCCACCGCTGCGGGTCGATGCCATTGCCGAGAACCGCCACGGGCGCATCGGCGATCGCCTCAACACGGTCAGCGGCCATCCGCGACACCGCGCTCAGCGCGACGCCGGCCTGCGCCCACCGGCGGGCCCGCCCCAGCAGGCGGTGCCAGGGCGCAGATCGATCGATCACACAATGCCAGGTGATCGCCGTCGGCAACCCGGCCTCAAGCGCCACCGGAACCAGGCTCACGGCGAAGGGGCTGACCACCCCCATGTGCACATGGGCGACGTCGAAGTCGCCCTGCGCCAAGAGGCGGCGTACCTGCGGCGGCGCGAGCGGGTTGATCGGGATCCCACCCGGCAGCGGCAGGTCGAGTCGATGGACCTGGATGCCGTCCTCGATCCCGCCCGGCCCCCCGCCGGTAGCGGTGATCACGGTCACCTCGTGCCCCGCAGATTGCAGCTGAAGAGCCAGGTCATGGACCTGCACCTCGATCCCACCCAACCTGGGCAGGTAGCAGTCGGAGATCAGGGCCACCCTCACGAGAGCACAGCCTGCCATGATGGAGCGCGATGACCCCGCACGCTGTCTTAGCTCCCGCTCGCGCCCGGACGCTGGTGGCCTTCCACGCACACCCTGATGACGAGGCCCTCCTGACGGCCGGCACCATGGCCAAGGCGGCCGCGCAGGGTCATCGCGTTGTTCTGGTCCTGGCCACCGATGGTGCGCTGGGACTGGCGTCCACGGCATACGGAGACCCGCATCAGGTGGCGAAGGCCCGCGCCGAGGAGGCCCGGCGCAGCGCGCAGGCCCTCGGGGTCGCCCGGGTCGAATGGCTGGGCTATGCCGACTCCGGTCTTGACGATGACCTTTTGCCCGACCCGCAAGGCCAGGTGCGCTTCGTGCGTGCCCCCGTGGAGGAAGCCGCCGAGCGGCTGGCCGCGATTCTGCGTGAGGAGGCCGCGGACGTGCTGCTCAGCTATGACGCCAATGGCGGCTACGGACACCGCGATCACATCCGGGTTCACCAGGTGGCCGCCCGCGCGGCCGTGCTGGCTGGCACCCCACGCGTGCTCGAGGCCACCGTTCCCAGGGACCTGATCAATCGGGCCATACAACTGGTGGCCCGGATCTACCGGTTCCCGCCCGAATTCGATCCCACCAGCTTCGAACGGGCATTCTCGGCCCGGTCAGCGATCACTCACCGCATCTCGGTGCGCCGGTATGCCGCCGCCAAGCGGGCTTCCATGCGCGCCCATGCCTCGCAGGCGACGGCCGATGAGGGCGATCGGACGCTGGCGGCATTTCTACGGATCCCGCGACCGGCATACGATCTGGTCTTCGGGCGCGAATGGTTCCGGGACCCGGATCATCCAGTGGGGGCGCCCCTGAAGCGTGACATCTTCGAGGGGCTGACGTGAAAGCAAAGCAGGCCATCCAGGCAGTCATCGGCCTCGGTCTCGCGGCGGTGCTGCTGATCTGGGGGCTGCCCTATTTCGCCAAGACCTCGTGGGCGGACATCTGGGGGGTCGTTCGTCACATCCCCTGGCATCAGGTACTGATCTTTCAGGCGCTCATGCTGGCCGGCCTGTACTGCTACACCTTCACCTTCACCGGATCGTTGCGCGGGCTGAGCCACTCGCGTGCGCTGATCGTGAACCTGTGCGGCTCCTCGGTCTCCAACTTGCTGCCCGGCGGAGGCGCGGTCGGCTTGGCCGCGACCTACGCGATTCTGCGGTCCTGGGGCTTTTCTCGGCGTGCCACCTCGACGTCGGCCATTGTCACCGGCGTGTGGAATCTCCTGGCCCGCATCGCGCTACCGGTTGTGGCGCTCTTTGCGTTGTGGTGGGGCAACCGGAATCTGCCGGACGCCCTGGCCACCGCTGCCGTGGCCGGATTCGCCTCTGGCGTCGGCATCCTGGGGCTTTTTGTGGCGTTGCTGGTGAGTGAGCCCTTCGCGCTCTGGCTCGGGCGCCTCGTCGACCGATTCATGCGTCGCTTCTTCCCCAAGCGAGTGGCCAGGCAGTCGATGAGCACCGAGGACGTCGTGCGCGATGTCCGGCATCGCACCAATGATGTGGTGATCCACGGCTGGTGGTCGATGACCTTGGGGATGGTCGGCTTCTTTGGACTGTATTTTGTGCTGTGGGTGCTGATCATGCGCGGGACCGGCGTGATGCTGCCGCTGGGCATGCTCTTCGCCGCCTTCGCGATCGGCCGCCTGCTGACCGCGGTCGGAGTCACTCCGGGCGGACTCGGCGTCACCGAGACCGCCGCCGCAGCCACGCTGGTGGCCTGGGGCGCGCCACCGGCGGCAGCCACGGCCGGAGTGGTGCTCTTCTCGGTCTTCACTCACCTGATGGAGGTGCCCTTGGGGGCCTTGGGATGGGTGCTGTGGACGATCTCGCCGAAGTCCGAAGTGAGTGATGAGGAGCAGGCCGTCAGTTCGGGTTGACCTGCCCGAGGTCAATTTTCCGTATTCCTGTATCGGACCCGAGTCTTCCTGATAGGGTCGAAAAGGTTCCGCTCGGGGAAGTGGAACGTCCAAGGGAAATTGTTAGTACGGATGGGGAACTCCGATGTCTGCCCACATAGGTCAAACTGCCACGACCGACAACGCTGCCGGAATGCGGAGATGGACCCTGCGGTCCATCGCGATCGCCGCGGTGGCGCTGCTCGCGCTATGGGCGCTCGCTGTGCCGCGAAGCTTCCTTCCGGTTGCGCGCGCGGATTGCACGATTCCGGCGGCACAGGTCCAGGTCACCGTGCTCAATCAATCCGGGACCAATAGCCCTACGAATGCCTGGGACTGGTTCGACGTTGGGGTGCAGCTCACGGACCTCGATGGCATGGCACAGGGGTGCACCGCCACGGTCCAGTTGCCGTCGATCTTCGGGGGGATGCAGGCCACCACGCTCTACCTCAATGCCGATGGCGGATACACCACGACCCCCCAGGCAGACACGGTCGCCACGATGAGCATTGATCCCGACACCCGGACCATGACCTTCGTACTCACCGACTATGCCGCCACCCACCAGGACGTCTCGGTCTTCGGCACCGCAACAGCGCAGATCGACTCCACGATCGAGCGCGGAGTGACCACTCCCATCACCCTGCTGGTGAATGGGACGACCACTCCAGGAGGGGACGTGACAGGCGGGACCTGCGACACGGACTGCCCAGGCCCGCCCGATGGGTACGCCAGCAAGTGGGGCACGGCCAATTCGGACGGTTCGGGAGATGTGACCATCGTGTCGCCGGTGGCCCCGACAAGCGGGACGGTCATCACGATCACGGACATTCTCAACTCCGCGGACCAGTCGATCGATGGTGTCTTGTGGGCGGCCGGCTACAACTGCACCAACACCTGGGGTGATCCGGGTGTGACGCAACCCGGTGGCTCGTGTGACACCTCGCAGGACTTTCCAGTCACTGTCAGCGGCACGAACGGCACCTACCAGATCACCACCACCGTGCCCAATGAGTTCGTCAGCCTGAAGCTGGCGATGACCTTCGAGGGTGCGGGCCCCTGGCGCGATACGGCACGGGTCGAGATCGACGGCACCCCTTACGAGACCACGACGGTCGTCAAGTCCTACTCCGCAGGGGGCGGTGGCACCGGAACGGAGTCTCCGACTCCCACGCCGACGCCGACCGAGACCCCCACGGAGACGCCCACGCCGACGCCGACGCCGACCGAGACCCCCACGGAGACGCCGACTCCGACGCCGACGCCGACCGAGACCCCGTCAGAGACGCCGACTCCCACGCCGACGCCGACCGAGACCCCCTCGGTGACCCCGACTCCCACGCCGACGCCGACCGAGACCCCCTCGGTGACCCCGACACCGACCCCGACTGCCAGCGAGACGCCGGGACCACGCTTGGCGTTCACGGGCGCCTCCGGGCTCACGACTTTCGCGCTGATCGGCGGGGCTCTGGTCCTAGGCGGTCTGCTCCTGCTGGCGCCGCGCGCGTCCGCTAAGCGACGCCACTGAGATGCGCCTGCGCCAGGTGACCGTGAACGGTCACCTGGCGCACGCGCGTCCCGCCCAGCTAGGCGGTGCCGTTAGCGAGCTCGGGTGAGCCGACGCACCTGACGGGCATGGGCCTCGTCCGCCAGCCGATCGTCCATGACACCGGGCTCGAAGGGCCGCCCCGTGGCCCGCTCGGCCGCCAGCGCGATGAGGTGGTCCGCCAGCGCCGGGTTGGCGGGGAGGATCGGCCCATGCAGGTACGAGCCGATCACGTTGCCGGTCTGCGCGCCCTCCATGGCGTCCTGCCCGTTGTTGCCGAAACCGGCCACGACCTTCCCGAAGGCCGCCTGACCCGAGCCGAGGGTCGTTGCGCCGGAGTGGTTTTCGTAGCCCACCACTGAACCGTATGCCGTGTCGAGCACGACGGGGCCGATCATCCGGGTAGCGCCCCCCTGGGTGGTCACATCGAGGATGCCCAGGCCCGGGAGGGTCTTACCGTCAACGGTGATGAAGGCGTTGCCAAAGAGTTGGTACATCCCGCAAATCATCAGCATGGGCAGGCCGTCGCCCGCCATCGCGCGCAGCGTGTCCGCCTGCACCGCGAGGTCGTCCTCGACCCGGACTTGGCCAGAGTCCTGGCCGCCACCACCCAGGAGCACGTGCGCGTCAGCCGGCAACTCGCCCCCCGGATGGTGGTCGACCACCCGCGCGGTGTAGCCGTGGCGGGCGATCCGGGCGGCCAGGCAACGGGTGTTGCCCAGGTCGCCATAGATGCTCATCTCGCGCGGATACAGGTGGACCAGGGTGATGGTGCCCTTGCTCGCGCTCTCGGTGCTCATGCGGACACCTCCTCGCCAAACTCCGGCAGGCCCAGCCGCTGCGCCAAGGTCCGGCGTAGCGCCATCATCGCCGTATAGGTGCAGAAGACCCGGCGCGGCTCATTGGGGTGGGCGGCCACGAAGGCGTCCAGCGCCGCGATGAGGTCCGGTTCGACCGAGTCCACCCGCACGTCGTCATAGTCCAGGCGCAGCGCCATGTCATAGGCCCGCACCCCGCTGGTCATCGCCACCCCGCGATCCCGCAGGCTGGCGAAGCTCACGTCGTACAGCCAGGACACATCCCGCCCGTCGGCGTCATTGTCATTGATGGCGATCATGGTGGCGACCGGTGACGAGCCGTAGGTGGACAGAGCCACCGTAAAGCCGGCCGGGTTCTTGACCAAGACCAGCTCCAGCGGCATACCGCCGACCTGAACCACCTCCCCGCGGCCGAAGGGTGGGTTCACCGCGGCCAGTGCCCGAGCGGTCACCGCGGGGTCGAAGTCCGGCCCGAGCAGCATCCTGGCCATGGTTGTGGCAGCGGTGGCATTGATCATCGCGGCTAGACCGCGCTGCTTGAGGGTGAACGGGCCAACCCCGGATGCCGGATCGGCGCCGAAGTTGATCCGCAGGGCTCGGTCATCCACGGGTGCCAGCGTCCCGTCGTCATCACCGGCCACCGGCGCCACATAGTCGTCGGTGAAGCGCACATCCTGCTCCAGCACCTCGGGCAAGCGATGCGCGATCGAGGCGTCCACCCCGAACCAGCGCCGTTCGACACCGTGCCGCAGCCCATCCTGGGCCCGCGCCACGAAGGGGTCATCGAGATTGAGCACCACGCCCCGGGTCACCTGGGCAGCGAGCCGGGCCAGCAGGTCCGCGGTGTGATCGATTTCGGCGAACCGGTCCAGCTGGTCGCGAGCGACATTGAGCAGCAGCGCATGAGTGGGAGTGACCACCTCGGTGAACTTCAGCGCATGCGCCTCGTCCAACTCGAGCACCGCCAGGTCCGCGTGAACCCGGCCAGAGAGCGGGAGGTCCTTGAGCATCGAGGAGATAACACCGCGGGTGAAGTTGCTGCCGGTGGGATTGGTGAGCACCGATCGGCCATGGGCCCGCAGCACCGCCACCAGCATTTTGGTCGTCGTGGTCTTGCCATTGGTGCCCGAGACCACGACGATGCCGCCCTGAACTCCGGCGAGGGCGTGGGTGAGGAAGGCCGGATCGACCCGCTCGGCCACCAAGCCAGGGAAGGCCGAACCTCCACCACCCTTGACCCGAGCCGCGAGGCGGGCGGCCTTGCCGGCGATGACGGCAGCGGTCGTCCTGAGCACAGGCAGGAGTCTATGCCGCCGGGCGCTGGCTCACTCCCACTCGATGGTGCCCGGGGGCTTACTCGTGATGTCGAGCACGACGCGGTTGACCTCGCGAACCTCATTGGTGATCCGGGTGGAGATCTTCGCCAGGACCTCATACGGCACCCGCGTCCAGTCCGCGGTCATGGCGTCCTCGGATGAGACCGGCCGCAGCACGATGGGGTGGCCATAAGTCCGGCCGTCGCCCTGGACTCCCACCGAGCGCACGTCGCCCAGCAGCACCACCGGACACTGCCAAATATCGCGATCCAGTCCAGCCGCGGAGAGTTCCTCGCGGGCGATGGCATCGGCGGCGCGCAGGACATCCAGGCGCTCGGCCGTGACCTCACCGACGATCCGAATGCCGAGGCCCGGGCCCGGGAACGGCTGGCGCCACACGATGACCTCGGGCACCCCGAGCTCCAGGCCGACCTGGCGAACCTCATCTTTGAAGAGCAGCCGCAGCGGCTCGACCAAGGTGAACTGCAGGTCGTCCGGGAGCCCACCGACATTGTGATGGGACTTGATATTGGCGGTGCCAGTGCCGCCACCGGACTCCACGACGTCGGGGTACAAGGTGCCTTGGACGAGGAACTCCACGGGGTGATCCTCGCTCCCCTGGTGGGAGCCGACGATGTCTCGCGCCGCCTGCTCGAAGACCCGGATGAACTCGCGCCCGATGATCTTGCGCTTCTCCTCCGGGTCGGACACGCCAGCAAGCGCGGAGAGGAAGCGATCCCGGGCGTCCACGACGACGAGGTCGACACCCGTGGCGGCCACAAAGTCCTGCTCGACCTGCTCGGCTTCGCCGGAGCGCAGCAGGCCGTGGTCGACAAAGACGCAGGTCAACTGGTCGCCGACAGCCCGCTGAACCAGCGCCGCTGCGACCGAGGAGTCCACGCCACCGCTCAGTCCACAGATCACCCGCGAACTGCCGATCTGCTCACGCACCTGTCCGACGAGCTCCTCAACGACATTGGCAGCCGTCCAGTCGGCCGCCAAACCAGCGCCGCGGACGAGGAAGTTCTCGAGCACCCGCTGTCCGTGCGTGGAGTGCATCACCTCGGGGTGCCATTGCACGCCATACAGGCGTCGCTGGTCATCCTCGAATGCCGCGACCTCGGCGCCCGCGCTGGAGGCGGTCACGCGCATCCCGGCCGGGGCCACCGTGACCGAATCGCCGTGGCTCATCCACACCGACTGCTCAGCGGGCTGACCGTCGAAGAGCGTCGAGGCGGTGTCGGCAATCTGGACCGGGGTCGCGCCGTACTCACCGAGCCCGGTGTGCGCAACGGTCCCGTTGAGGGCCTGGGCCATCGCCTGGAAGCCGTAACACATCCCAAAGACCGGCAATCCAGCGGACAACAGAGCGGGGTCCAGCTCGGGTGCGCCATCGGCATACACCGAGGAGGGGCCGCCCGAGAGGATGATGGCGGCGGGATTCTTGGCCAACATCTGGGCAACCGACATCGTGTGCGGCACGACCTCGGAGAAGCACTTGGCCTCGCGCACGCGGCGGGCGATGAGTTGGGCGTACTGCGCGCCGAAATCGACGACGAGGACGGGTCGGGCGGAGATCTCGGCGGGGGCGTCGGTCACGTGAGCGAGCCTACTGGCGAGCGGCGTTGATGAGGGGCTCGACCTCGGCGGCCGTGCGCCGCTCGATCACGAAGGCCACGAGGGGGATGCACGCCGCAATGACAATGCCGATCATCTTGGGCAGGCTCCAGCCGATCTTGAAGCCGAGGTTGACGGTGGCAAAGACGAAGGCCATGAAGATCACCCCGTGCACCGGGCTCCACCAGGACAGCACGTCATTGTCGAAGCCGTACTTGAGCACCATCTCGGTGATCAGGACGAACATCGCCACACCGGCGATGATCGCGGTGATCTTGAACAAGGACAGGGCCGAGGCAACCTTGGCGGGGTCAGTCACGGGGCGAGTCGTCTGAGTCACGCTCACCATTCTCACCCCTGCGGGCCTCATCCCTGACCATCCGCCACCACATCCAGACAGCGAAGGCCGCGAAGACCCACCACTGCAGGGCGTAGGCCGCATTGCGCAGCTGGATGCCGGTATCCCCCAGTGGGGTGGGCACCGGGATCACCCGAGGGTCGGGCGCGGCGGGATCCTCGGACTCGAGGAACACGAAGGCGTTGTAGCTCCCCTGCGGCCAGGCGTTGACCAACGCGGCGACATCAATCGAGCCCCGTTGTCCCCTGGGCAGCGGCGTCGGGTCGCTCACCGGGGACTCTCCAGGAGCGAGGCCACCCCGGATCGTGCGCGTGCCAGTCGGGCTGGGGGCGTCCACCACGGCTGGATCAGTCGTGAAGCCGCGAAGCACCGGGATCGCCACCCCCGTCGCCTCGACCACGAAGGGCGCCACGAGCCAGTAGCCCTTGCGATCCTCCAGGCGGCGGGCGGGGACAAGGAACTGGCCGGTCGCGGCATACGCGCCGGTGGCCGTGATTGGGCGCGAGCTGAGATCACCTTTGAACCGGTCCCCGGGGGCGAGCACAGTGGTGAGTTCTGCGGCCGGGGTAGAACGGGCGCGCTCGACGGCCTCCCGTTGGGCCTCGCCTCGGGCGACACCCAATTGCCATTCACCGAGCTTGATGAAGGCCACCACGATGAGCACAACGATGGCGAGCAGCCCGAGCCACTTGGGGGTCAAGGCTGTGCGCACCACGCTGGCAAGGCTAACCGAGCGCCCGTGCCGTCCCTGGCGGAGGCTCCGGAAAGTCGTTGGCCAAGGACGGTGCCCGCGGCATACCGTCGAGGTCGTATGTCGTCCACGTCACCACATCCCGAACCGCCCGCCACACCGTGGCCCCGGTGGGACCTAGGCCTGCCTGACGACGCTCAGGTACCCACGCAGGTGGACCCCTTCCTGCTCTTCCTGGCCCGGCATCAGTGGCGCACGCTGATCGGCGGGGGGCTGCTGGGGGTCTTCTGGATGGTCCCGGTCGCACTCATGCCTGCCGTGATCGGTCAGGCCATCGACCAGGGAGTGGTCGCTCGGGACGCGCGCGCCCTGCTGCTCTGGTCAGGGGCGGCCCTGGGCTTGGGCCTGGTCGCGGCGGCCGCCGGAAACGCGCGCCACCTCATGGCCGTCTCCAACTGGTTGACCGCGACCTTCCGCAGTGGACTCTTGGCGGACGCCGCCGTGCGACGCTCGGGCACGGCACTGACCAGCAAAGTGCCGGTCGGCGAGATTGTCACCGTGTTCTCGACCGATTTCGGGCGGCTGGGCGGCGCCTTCGATGTCACCGCTCGGCTCACCGGAGCGATCGTCAGTTTCGTCGTGGTGGCCGTCATCCTGCTCAATGGTTCGGCCCCCCTCGGCCTGGTCATGCTGCTGGGCGGGCCCCTGCTCGTGGCCTCCCTCGCCTTTGTGGTTCGCCCGCTCGAGCGCCGCCAAGAGGCCCAGCGGGCCGCCCTCGGCGCCATGACCTCGGCAGCCGCCGACACAGTGGCAGGCCTGCGGGTGCTGCGCGGCATTGGCGGCGAGAGCACCTTCCTGGACCGGTATGCCGCCCGCTCCGACGAGGTTCGCCGGGCCGGGGTGCGGATCGCCTCGCTGCAGGCGACCTTGGATGCCGCCCAGATCGCCTTGCCCGGGATCTTCGTGCTGGTCATCACGGGGTTGGCGGCGCGTCTTGCCGTCCTGGGTGGGATCTCAGCGGGTCAGCTCGTCGCGTTCTACGGATACACGGCCTTCCTCGTCATGCCCCTGCGCACGGTTGTGGAGTATGCCGAGTCGCTCACGCGCGCCCGGGTCGCGGCCCGGCGGGTGGTTCGCCTTCTCGCCGGCGGCGAGGAGGAGGGCGAGTTCACGCTGCCCGCGCAGGCGCCGGATCGCCCGGCCTTGGTCGTGCAGCCCGGCTGCCTCACCGTGGTCGTGAGCGCCTCGCCCGATGACGCAGCAGAGGCTGCCCGCGGCGTGGCCCACGCTGCTGGCCCAGGTGAGTCGTTGGTGAACGAGCCGATGGCGGCGCTGTTCAGCGGCTCGATCCGTGAAGAAATGGTCGCTGCCGGCGCCGCTCCGTCGGCATTGGCCGGTGCCCTTGACGCCGCTGACGCCACCGATGTCATCGAGGCGCTCGACCACGGCCTGGACAGCGCGCTCTTCGAGCGTGGTCGAACCCTCTCAGGGGGGCAACGCCAGCGGCTTGGTCTGGCCAGGGCTCTTGCCCGCGAGCCCGCGCTGCTGGTCCTCATTGACCCGACGAGCGCGGTGGACGCGCACACCGAGGCACGGATCGCGCAACGAGTACGCACCGCCAGGCAGGGGCAGACCACTGTGGTGACCTCGGTGAGCCCACTGTGGCTGCATCACGCCGATGAGGTCGTCCTCATCAGGGAGGGGGCCATCGTGAACCGCGGGCCGCACACCGATCTCTTGGCGCGCGACGCGGACTACCGGGCGATCGTCCTCCGAGGGGAGGAGTGATGTCCAGCCAACCGAGACGGACCGACTTCTATCGGCGCACGCTGCCAGTGGCCACCCGCGCCACGGTGATCGCCGAGTTGCGCGCGCTCTGGCGTACCCATCGACGCACCTTCCTCACGGTCACCGGCTGGCACCTGTTGGCAGGCGTGGCCGGCCTGGCCGGGCCGTGGGCCATTGGAGCCATCGTCCAAGAGGTCACCACGGGCGAGCGCGACCTGGGTGCGATCCAGCGCTATATCGCCGTCATGGCCATCGGCCTCACCGTGCAAACGGGCGTGACCTGGGTGGCTCGCCGGGCCGCGCTGGTCCTTTCGGAGCAGGTCTTCGATGACATCCGCCGAGAGTTCATGGATCACGCCATGGCGCTGCCGCTGTCCACACTCGAGCGGGCTGGCACGGGCGATCTGCTCAGCCGAACCACTCGAGATGTCGGCAACCTGGCGTATGTCATCCGCGACGCCCTGCCGTCCCTCATCATTGCCATCGTCGCGGTGGCCGTTGCCTCGGTGGGGGCCTTCGTCACGGCACCCCTGGTCGCGCTGGCCATCCTGCTCGCGCCGCTGACCTTTTGGCTGCCCACGCGTCGGTACCTGCGCCTGGCCGGCCCGGGCTACCTCTGGGAGCAGGCGGCATACACGGATCTGGGTTCGGTCGCCGCGGAGACCGCTGAAGGCGCCCAGACCATGGACCGCCTAGGTTTGCAGGATCATCGCGGCAAGCGATTCCAGGACGCGCTCGATGAATGCCTCGATGCCGAGCGATACACCCTGCGGATCCGGCTGCGCTTCTTCCCGTGGCTGGACTTCGGGCTTTTCCTGCCGATCGCCGGGATGCTGCTGTGGGGTGGCTGGCTGGCGTGGAATGGTCACGTCACGGTGGGTGCCCTGACCACGGTGGTGCTCTATACCCAGCAACTGCTCGACCCTCTGGGCGACCTCATCGGATGGCTCGATGAGTTGCAGTACGCCTCAACGTCGGCCGCGCGCATCATCGGGGTCGCCGAAGTCGAGCCCGATCGCTCGGCCACCGGCGAGCAGCCCGCAGACGACACCATCACCGCCCGCGATGTCCGCTATGGCTACCGCGCGAATCGTGATGTGCTGCATGGGGTTTCACTCGATCTTGTGCCCGGCGAGCGACTCGCCATCGTCGGGCCGTCTGGGGCTGGCAAGTCCACCCTCGGCCGTTTGCTGGCCGGCATTGACGGGCCCCGCGAGGGCTCGGTGACCTGTGGTGGCGTGCGGCTGGTCGATCTGGAGGTGCCCGTGCTGCGGGGCGAGGTCGCCCTCGTGACGCAGGAGCATCACGTTTTTGTGGGGACGGTCGCCGACAACGTACGACTGCCTGCGCCCCACGCCAGTGATGACGAGGTACGGGCGGCCCTGGCCTCGGTGGACGCGCTGGAGTGGGCGCAGGCGCTTCCCGAGGGACTGGAGACGGTCGTGGGTTCGGGTGGGCACGCGCTCAGCGAACCGGAGGCCCAGCAACTGGCCTTGGCGCGCTTGGTGCTAGCCAATCCGCACACCCTAGTGCTGGATGAAGCGACCGCCTTGCTAGACCCCAGGGCAGCCCGCCACCTGGAGCGCTCACTCGCGGCCGTGGTCTCGGGCCGCACGGTGGTCGCCATCGCCCACCGGCTGATGACGGCCCACGATGCCGATCGGGTCGCGGTGGTCGAGGACGGCCAGATCATCGAATTGGGTACCCACCACGAGTTGATCGCCCGAGACGGCTCGTATGCCGCGTTGTGGCGCAGTTGGCGAGACGCCTGAGGCCGCGACGGGGGTCCGACCAGCCTCAGTGCGAGGGCCGCACCGGCGCGACCGGGGGGCAGGCGGCATACGCCTGGTCCTGGCCCGGTCGAGGGTCGGCCTCACCGCGGTTAGGCCACATCGAGAACACCCGCTCGGCCTGCGCGGTGATCGAGAGCGACGGGTTCACCCCGAGATTGGCGGAGATGGCCGCGCCGTCCACGACGGAGATCTGCGGATAACCCCACAGCCGCTGGTAGGCATCGACGACCCCGCGCTCGGGGGACTCACCGATCACACAGCCACCCAGGAAATGCGCGGTCATCGGGACGTCAAAGACCTCGGGCCACGAGCCGCCCGCCACGGTGTACTCTCCCGTCGCCTCCTCGAGGCGGCGAGCGAGCGCGTGCATGGCCTCGTGCCCTGACGGGATGTAGGTGGGATTGGGCTCGCCATGCCCCTGCCGGGAGGTCAACTTCCAGCGGCCGGAGCGCCCGCGGACCCCGGAGACGATGATCGAGTTGTCCAGCGTCTGCATGACCAGGCCGATGACGATCCGTTCGCTCCAGCGCTTAGCCATGGGGAACATCTTCAGCAGCGGCTTGGGGTTGGCCACGATCTGCCGCAGAAACTCCACGGGGCGGGCGCGCCCGGTGTCGCCGGGCACCGCGAGGGTGGACAGCAGGCCCATCGAGTTCGAGCCCGGCCCGAACCGACAGTTCTCTACATGCGTATCGGCGTCCGGGTGGAATGAGGTGGTGATCGCGATCCCGCGCGTGAAGTCGACCCCGGCCGGGGCATCTGCGGTCATGGCGCCGAGCAGGGATTCGGAGTTGGTGCGCGTCAGGTGCCCGAGCCGCTCCGAGATCCGGGGCAGTTCGCCCTCGCCTTTCATGGCGTGCAGCAACAACTGGGTGCCCCAGGTTCCGGCCGCCAGGACCACGTGGGAGGCGGTCACGACACGTGGGTCCTGGCCGGCGCGCGGTCCGGTGCGCTCATGGAGGATCCGGTATGCCGGTTGCTCGCCGTCCGCCCCAGGCAGCTCACCGATCCGGGTCACCGTGCGCATCGGCTCGATCACCGCGCCCAAGCGCTCAGCGAGGTAGAGGTAGTTCTTCATCAGGGTGTTCTTGGCGCCGACCCGACAGCCCACCATGCAGTTGCCGCACTCGGTGCAGCCGGTGCGCGCCGGTCCGGCACCCCCAAAGAAGGGGTCAGCCTGGGTCTCGCCGGGCCGGCCGAAGTACACCCCGACCGGCGTATGCCGGAAGGTCTCCCCCACGCCCAGATCTTCGGCCGTGGCCTTCATCGCCCGCTCCACCGGACCGTCACAGGCGTTGGTCACGACGCCAAGCATCCGGCTCGCAGTCGCATAGTGCGGCGTCAACTCGGCTTCCCAGTCGGTGATCCCGCGCCACTGCTGGTCCTCAAAGAAGGGCTTGGGAGGTACATAGAGCGTGTTGGCGTAATTCAGGCTGCCGCCACCCACGCCAGCGCCCGCGAGGATCATCACGTCGGGCAATTTGTGGATGCGCTGAACGCCGTAACACCCGAGTTCGGGGGCCCACAGGTACTTCTTGACATCCCACGAGGTCTGCGCGAAGTCCTCGTCCTCGAACCGGCGGCCGGCCTCAAGCACGAGGACCGAGTAGCCCTTTTCGACCAAGCGCAGCGCCGCGACCGAGCCGCCGAAACCGGATCCGATGACGACGACGTCGACGTCCGTGGCGCTCACTGCCAGGCTCACTTGACGCCGAGCGCCTTGAGCGCCCGCAGTGAGACCGTCAGAGCCTTGGCGAACATTTCGTCCGAGACGCCCCGCACGCCGCCAAAGCCAACAAGGTGCTGGACGGTGACATTTTGAGCTTCGGTGTATTTCAGGATGCCCTCGCGGCCGTGCCTGCGGCCGACGCCGGATGCCTTCATGCCACCCATGGGCGCGCCCACGCTGCCCCAGGCGGCGGCATACCCCTCGTTGATATTGACCGTCCCGGTCTGGATCTGCGCCGCGATGGCTCGGCCACGGGAGATGTCGCGGGTCCAGATCGAGGAGTTCAAGCCGTATTCGGTGTCATTGGCGAGCGCGATGGCCTCCTCATCCGAGGCCACGCGGTATAGAGCGACCACGGGCCCGAAGGTCTCCTGGTCGCGGCATTCCATCGCCGAGGTGACGCCTTCGAGGACGGTCGGCTCGTAGACAAAGGGGCCGAGGTCGGGGCGGGCGCGACCACCGGCCAGGACACGAGCACCCTTGGCACGGGCGTCGTCGACGTGCCGAGTCACGGTGTCCAACTGCTTCTGAGAGACCAGGGAGCCCATGTCGATACCGAAGTGCAGGCCGGTGCCCAGGCGCATGGCCTTGACCGCGGCGACAAAGGCCGCGACGAACTCGTCGTAGATCTCGGCGTGGACGATGACGCGCTCAGCGCTAATGCACAACTGGCCGGCCGAGGAGAAGCACGCACGCACCGCACCCTCGACCGCCCGCGGGATGTTGGCATCGGGCGCGACATACATCGCGTTCTTGCCGCCAAGCTCAAGGCTGAAGGAGACCAGCCGCCGACCCGCAGCCTCCGCGACCTTGCGGCCGGTAGCGGTCGATCCGGTGAAACAGACGTAGTCCGCGAGGTCCACCACAGCCTGACCGGTAGGCTCACCATGACCAAGGACGACCTGGAAGACTCCATCAGGCAGGCCCGCTTCGGCCAGCAACTCGACCCCGAGCAGCGCGCTCAGGGTCGCCTGCGGGTCGGGGCGCAGCACGACCGCATTGCCAGCCATGAGCGCCGGCAGGGCGTCGGTGATGGCCAAGCTCAGCGGGTAATTCCACGGCGAGACGATGCCGATCACGCCCTTGGGCCGGTGGCTCTCGACCGGCTGCGAGAGCACCGGGAAGGCACCCAAGTGCCGGGTGTCCTTGAGGTATGCCGCCCCCCGGCGGGCGTAGTGCCGGGCGACGATGGCGCAGTCCGCGACCTCCTCGAAGGCATGGCGCCGGGCCTTGCCGGACTCCAACTGCACGATGTCGAGCAACTCGGATTGGCGCGCCAGCACGCGGTCATGGAACCCAAGCAGCACCCGCGCCCGGGTCTCCAAGGGGGTTCTCGCCCATGCCTTTTGGGCAATCCGGGCAGCAGCGACCGCGTGCTCGACATCATCGCGGCTGGAGATCGGGAAGGTCGCGAGCGGTGCCCCGCTCATCGGGGTATAGGTCGTCTCCTGGGGGGCGCCCGGTGAGGCCACCACGCGGCGGAGCAACCGGCGCACTCGCGCAGGGTCCACGGCATAGGTCGCAGTGACATCGGTGTCGGGATCCACGAGCAGCTCAGCCACTACTCGAGGGTAACTAAAAACCCTTGCAGCGGCTAGGGAATCGGCGCCGCGAGGTCAGCTCGGCTGGTAGGGCGCCACAACCACGTCGACGCGCTGGAACTCCTTGAGTTCGAGGTATCCGGTGGTCGCCATGGCGCGGCGCAGGGCGCCGACCAGATTGGTGGTGCCATCGGCGACGCGGCTCGGGCCAAAGAGGATCTCCTGCAGGTCGCCAACCGCGCCGATGCCAATGCGGGCGCCTCGCGGCAACTCCGGGTGGTGCGCCTCCGGGCCCCAGTGGGTGCCTTGACCCGGCGCTTCGGTGGCCCGGGCCAGGGCCGCGCCGAGCATCACCGCATCGGCGCCCATGGCGATCGCCTTGACGAGTTCACCGCTGGTGCCCACACCGCCATCGGCGATGACGTGGACATAGCGACCGCCGGACTCATCGAGATAGTCGCGACGGGCCGCAGCGACGTCCGCGAGCGCCGAAGCCATGGGGACGTGGATCCCGAGGCTGCGGCGGGTCGTGTGAGCCGCGCCTCCCCCGAAACCGACGAGGACCCCCGCTGCGCCCGTACGCATGAGGTGCAGTGCGGCGGTGTAGGAGGCGGCGCCGCCGACGATCACGGGCACGTCAAGTTCGTAGATGAAGCGCTTGAGGTTGAGCGGTTCGGCGCGACCGGAGACATGCTCGGCCGACACGGTGGTGCCGCGAATCACGAACAGGTCCACCCCCGCATCCACGACGGTCTTCCAATGCTGTTGCGTCCGCTGCGGGGTGAGCGCCCCGGCCACCGTCACACCGGAGGCGCGGATCTCGCGCACCCGCTCCACGATGAGTTCCGGCTGAATCTCGGCGCGGTAGATCTCCTGCATCCGCGCGGTCGCGTGCTCCGGGGCGAGCCCGGCGATCTCAGCGAGCAGCGGCTCAGGGTTCTCGTATCGGGTCCACAGGCCCTCGAGATCGAGCACCGGCAGTCCACCGAGGCGACCGAAGGCAATTGCCGTGGCGGGGGACATCACCGAATCCATCGGCGCCGCGATGACCGGAATGTCGAAGTGATAGGCGTCGATCTGCCAGCCGGTGTTGACCTCCTCAGGATCGCGCGTGCGCCGCGAGGGCACGATGGCGATGTCGTCAAAGGAGTAGGCCCGGCGTCCGCGCTTCCCGCGGCCGATCTCGATCTCGCTCACCGGAGCAGCCTACCGATGCCGCGCGCGTGCCATTCCCTACACTGCACGCTATGTGGATTGCGGGGGTCCGTACAGCGGCGACAAGCGTGTATCCCGACATGGGCGCCTTGGTGCCCCTGGCGGACTCGGGGCAGTGGGCGGCCTTGACCACCCAGATCCGCGCGATCGGGCTGGGGCATCCGGCCCGCGAGGCCATCACGCTGCAGCACCTTGGTGCCCTCACCTCCGTGCAGACCCTCCACCGCGACCAGGAAACGCCCGGCGAAGACCCCCGGACGCTGGACCTGCTGGTCGCCTCCGGGCTGATCAATCAGGCCTGGGATGCCCGTGGACAAGGGCGCTCGGACAGCGTGGCCACGCAGACCTGGGATCTGTTCTTCGGCAAGCTCAATGAGAGCGAGTCATTGCTTACTCGGCTCATTGCCGAGGATCCGGCCGATCCTCGGCCCTGGTTTCTCCGGCTGATCAGCGGGCGAGGTCTGGAGTTGGGTGAAGGCGAGTTGCGCCGCCGATATGAGCGACTCGGGGAGCTTGCGCCCGGCCATGTCCCGGCTCAACTGCAACTGCTCCAGGTGCTCTGTCCGAAGTGGAGCGGGACCTGGGAAAAGGCCTTCGAGCACGCCCGCGCCTGCGCCGCGTCCGGTGTTGGCACCGACGGGCCGGCCGTGGTGGCGGTGGCGCATTTCGAGAAGGCCACCGAAAGGACCGACCTCTCGGAGATGACGGCATACCTCAGGGCGCCGGAGGTTCTCCCGGAGATCCGCTATACCGCCGCGCAATCCGTGGACCATGTCGAGTATGTCCAAGACTGGACGTGGGTGACCGCCCGATCGGCCTTCGCCTGGTGTTTCGCGGTTGCTGACCTCGATGACGAGGCAGCGCCCCACTGGCTGGCCTTGGGAGATCGGGGCGATGAGCTGCTCTTTGGGCGCTATCCCTCGCCCGACGCTCACGTCACCAAGCGACTCAACGCCAGCCGCGCCAAGGCCCTGAACGGAGTGCGGGCATGACCACCACCCTGGAGGGGATGACCGTCACCGAACTCGATGGCGTGCGCACGGTGATCGCGCCCCGGGCCAACCCCGCCGACCCCATCACGGCCGGGCTGCTCTTCCGCGTCGGCGTGGCCGATGAGAGCGTCGCTACCTCGGGGATCACGCACCTGGTTGAGCATCTGGCGCTGCACGAGCATGGCCTTGGCGAGCTTCACTACAACGGAGCGACCGCGGATCTCTACACCCATTTCCATGTCCAGGGCTCCGAGAGCGAAGTCGTCGAGTATTTCCGCGGGCTGTGCGCGGAACTCACTGCGCCCTCGCTGGAACTCCTCGACACCGAGCGCTCGATCCTCAAGGCCGAGCGCGACGGCCGCTCGAGCCGAGCCCACGATCTGCTGGTCTACCGCTATGGCTTGGAGACCTACGGCGTGCGAGTGGCCAATGAGGCCGGGCTCGACCTCATCACGCCAGAGCGGGTTCGCGACTGGGTCCACACTCGGTTCACCGGCGCGAATGCCGTGTTCTGGCTGCTGGCCGACGCCATCCCCGAGGAACTGCGGCTCGTCCTACCCGAGGGGCCCGCGCATCCACCGCCTGCGGCCTCCAACGCCCTGCCCAGCACGCCCGCATCGGTGCACAACCAGAGCAACTTCATCCAGACCCAGAGCATCATCGAGCGGCAGACGGCCGGCCCCATCCTGGCCCGCATCATCGACCGCCGGCTCTGGCATCACCTCCGCCAATCCACCGGCATCTCCTACAACGCGGGGGCGTCCTACGATCCGCGCGATGATCGCTTTGCCGTTCTCACGGCATATGCCGATGCCTCTCCCGAGATGCTGCCGCGGCTGGCCGGGACCTTTATGGACACACTTGCTGCGTTGCGATTCGGCGGCATCACGCTCGAGGAGTTCGAGGCTGCCCGCGCTTTTGCCAGCAAGCAGTTGACCAACGCTCGGGCGCCGCACAATCTTGCTCCTGGGTATGCCATGGGGATGTTGTTGGGCGCGCGGTGGACCTCGATGGAGGATCTGGCCGCCGAGCAGGACGAGCTCACGCTCGCCGACATGACGACGCTCATGGAGAAGGTCTATGCGGACACCCTGGTGACCGCGCCGATGAGCGTGGAGTGGGCCGGATTCCCGCTTGGGCCGCAGTTCTCCACCGAGAGCGTGACCGGGGAATCCATGGCCTCGCAGGACACTGCGCGAGGGCAGTTGATCCTCGGAACTCAAGGCGTCACACAGCAACTCCCACGCGGTCCGGTGACGATTCGTTTCGAGGACTGCGTCTTCTTCGAGCGGTATGCCGATGGCGGCCGAGTGATGTGGGGGCGGGATGGCTTCCGGCTCTGGATCGAGCCCACCCTGTTCCCAGTTTCGCCTGAGCAGTTGGCCTGGCTTGATGCCGCCGTGCCGCGCGGCGTCACAACGGACCTGCCGGCGCGCTCGCCGGAGCACATTCCGCAGCTCGCACCGGCTCCGGCACCTACTCCAGCGCTCGCCTCGGCGAAGCCGAACGGAGTCTCGTGGACCGACTCCTCGGCCTGGCAGCGGTTCTGGATCGTCGCCATCGCCGTCATTGTGACCTACGGCTGGCTCGCCATCGTCGCGCGATTGTGGCAGGACGTGGGGCCAGCGGCCGTCCTCATCCCGGCGGTCCTGCTGGCCGCCGGCGGCTGGTACTACTGGCAGCGAGTCAAGAAGAAGACCTGACCCGAGGGGCCGCCGATTTCATCAGGCGATGAACGCGAGGCACACTAGACGATTGTGACTTCATCAGCCCCCACGGCCCCCGCGCCGACTCCAGCATCCGACCGCATCGACGCTGCGGTCCTCAAGGTCGCCGGGGTCGTTGTCCTCGGTGCGATCATGTCGATCCTCGACATCACCGTCGTTAACGTCGCCCTGCCGACCTTCCAGAAGGTCTTCGCCAATGGCGGCGAGCCGCTGGCCTACTCCACGGTCGCGTGGGCGGTCACGGCATACACCCTGGCCCTGGCCACGGTCATCCCGCTGACCGGCTGGGCCGCCGACCGCTTCGGCACCAAGCGGCTCTACCTGCTCGCGCTCGCGCTGTTCACGGCCGGCTCCTCGCTGTGCGCCATGGCCGGGTCGATCGAGCAACTGATCGCCTTCCGAGCCCTGCAGGGCCTCGGCGGCGGCATGCTCATGCCGCTCGGTATGACCATCATGACCAAGGCCGCTGGCCCGCACCGCATGGGTCGACTCATGGCCATCCTCGGCATCCCCATGCTGCTCGGCCCCATTGGCGGCCCGATCCTGGGTGGCTGGCTCATCGAGAACCAGAGCTGGCACTGGATCTTCCTGATCAACTTGCCGATCGGCATCATCGCCCTGGTCTACGCCTGGTTCGCCCTGCCTAACGATGTCGCCCACCCCTCGGAGACCTTCGACTGGGTCGGCATGCTCATGCTCTCCCCCGGTCTCGCGCTCTTCCTTTATGGCGTGAGCTCGATCCCTGGTGAGGGCACCTTCTGGTCGGCCAAGGTGGGCATCACCGCCAGCATCGGCCTGGCCATGATCCTCGGGTTCGTGTTCTATAGCTTCCGACCCAAGCACCCGCTGCTCGACCTGCGCCTGTTCAAGCACCGCACGCTCACCGTCGCGGCGCTCACGATGTTCCTCTTTGCGCTGGCCTTCTTTGGCGGCCTCCTGATCGTGCCGACCTACTTCCAGTTGGTCCGCCACGAGAGCACCACCGACGCCGGCCTGCTCATGGCCGCGCAGGGCTTGGGCGCCATGGTGACCATGCCCATCGCGGGCGCACTCGCGGACAAGTTGCCCGTCGGGCGGATCGTGCCCTTCGGCCTCGTGCTGATCATCGGCGGCATGTTCGGGCTCACCCGAATCGACGCGCACACGTCCTACTGGGGCTTCATCCTCCCGGTCCTCTTCGTGATGGGCCTCGGCATGGGCGCCACGATGATGCCGACGATGACCTCGGCGATGCGAGCCTTGCGCGGCCCGGAGGTTGCCCGCGGATCGACCCTGCTCAATATCACCCAACAGATCGGCTCCTCGATCGGCGTGGCCATCATGTCCGTCGTCCTCACCAATGGCCTCAAGAATGAGCCGCTGGTGGCGCAGGGTCAGGCCTTCGGCGAGGCTGCGGCCGCGGTCAAGGACCCCACCGCGGTCGGCGCGCTGCTCGCGCAGTTCCCCGAGGTGGCCAAGGTGCTCGCGCCGTTCGGTCAGGACATGGAGGCCGGGATGGCTGCGCTCACCAATGCGGTCAGCGAGGCCATGGTGCCCGCCTTCCAGTCCACCTTCTGGGTGGCTGCGCTCTTGCTCGTGCTGACCCTGATCCCGGCGCTCTTCATGCCGCGCCGCCGCGAGGTCAGTCACCTGGCCGAGGGCGAGCAGGACTCCCCTGCTCCGGTGATCCTGCACTGATGAACCCCCGGGTGCCGTCCGACTCTCTACGCTTGAGCGCTATGAGAGCCGGGCGGCACAACGGCATCACGGATGTCGGGGGCATCCGGGTTGGCCACTGCACCCGTGACGAGCCGGGCTGGCTCACCGGGGTGAGCGTCCTGCTGCTGCCACCCGGCACCGTGGGAGGTGTCGATGTGCGCGGCGGCGGGCCCGGGACCCGAGAGACCGACCTCCTCGATCCGCGCAATCTTGTGGACCGAGTCGACGCCCTGGTCCTGGCTGGCGGTTCCGCCTTCGGCCTGGCGGCCGCGGACGGGGTGCTGGCCGCGGCATATGCCGATGGGCTCGGATGGCCGGTGGGTCAAGGCGAGCAACGCGTCCCGATCGTCCCAGCCGCGATTCTCTTTGACCTCGGTCGCGCTGGGTCCTGGCTGCACCACCCCGGCCCGATGGATGGCGCCGCGGCATACGCCGCCGCCACCGATGGCCCGATTGCCCAGGGCAGCGTGGGGGCAGGCACCGGCGCGCGGGCCGGCGGCCTGCGGGGAGGTCTCGGCTCGGCCTCGCTTCGGCTCGACTCTGGACACACCGTGGCTGCGCTCGTGGTGTGCAATGCCATCGGGTCACCGGTCGACCTGGTCACCGGCGAGCTCACTGCACTGGCTCGGGGGCTGGAAGGCGAGTTCGACGGCATACCGGAGCCCGATCCGATGGCGGTGGCGGCCTACGCCGACCAACTGATAGCCGAGCGGGCCGCCTGGGCCGCTGGATCGGCGACCACCCTGGCGGTGGTGGCCACCGATGCCACCCTGACCAAGGCCCAATGCAGCAAACTCGCCGGGGTCGCTCACGACGGGTTCGCCCGCGCGCTCTCACCGGTGCACACGGCATTCGATGGGGACACCGTCTTTGCCGTGGCCACGGGCGCGCAGGGGGAGCCCACAGCCATCGAGTTGGTGGACCTGCAGACCGCAGCGGCCGACTGTGTCACCCGGGCCATCGGCCACGCCATGCTCAGCGCGACCAGTGTCGACCGCAGCGCCGATGGCGGGATTGCCATGCGCTCCTGGGCGGACGCGCTCGGCGCCCGTTGAGCGGTCAGCCGTTGGTGGTGTAGTTCGGCGCCTCGACGATGCCGCTGATGTCATGCGGGTGGGACTCGCGCAGCCCCGCCGTGGTGATCCGGATGAACCGACCCTTGGCCTTCAGCTCGGGAACCGTGCGCGCGCCCACATAGAACATCGACTGATGCAGCCCACCGACGAGCTGGTGTGCGACGGCGCCGACCGGCCCGCGGTAGGCCACCCGGCCCTCGATCCCCTCGGGAACGATCTTGTCGTCGCTGGTGACATCGGCCTGGAAGTAGCGGTCCTTGCTGAACGACTTCTTGCCGCGGCTGGACATCGCACCCAAGGAACCCATCCCGCGGTACGCCTTGAACTGCTTGCCATTGACGAAGACGAGCTCGCCTGGTGACTCCTCGCAACCGGCGAGCAGCGACCCGACCATGACCGTGTCCGCGCCCGCCACCAGGGCCTTCGCGATATCGCCCGAGTACTGCAGTCCGCCGTCCCCGATGAGAGGCACTCCGGCCGGTCGACAGGCCAGCGAGGCTTCATAGATCGCCGTGACCTGGGGTACGCCGACTCCGGCCACTACCCGCGTCGTGCAGATTGAGCCCGGCCCGACCCCGACCTTGACGGCGTCCACGCCGGCGTCGATCAGCGCCTGAGCGCCGGCCCGGGTGGCGACATTGCCGCCCACGACCTGGGTATGCCGCGTGGCTGGGTCGCGCTTGACCCGCTCGATCATCTCCAGCAGCAGCCGAGCATGACCATGCGCGGTGTCGACCACCAGCACATCCACGCCAGCCTCGATCAGGGTGGTGGCCCGCTCCCAGGCATCGCCGAAGAAGCCCACGGCCGCCCCGACCATCAGCCGGCCATCCGCGTCCTTGCTGGCATCGGGGAACTGCTCGGACTTCACGAAGTCCTTGACCGTGATCAGCCCGTGCAGGCGGCCCTCATCGTCCACGATCGGCAGCCGCTCACGCTTGTGCTGGCGCAGCAGGAGGGTGGCGTCTTCATTGCTGATCCCCACCTTTCCGGTGAAGAGCGGCAACGGGGTCATCACGTCGCGCACCAGGGTGTGGCCCCACTGCGCTACCGGTGTGAAGCGCAGGTCCCGGTTGGTGACGATGCCCAGCAGGTGCATCTCCTCGTCCACCACCGGCAAGCCGGAGATCTTGTAGCGACCACAGGTCTCGTCCAACTGCTCCAAAGTGGCATCCGGGCCGATGGTGACCGGGTTGGAGATCATCCCAGTCTGGGTGCGCTTGACCAGATCGACCTGGTAGGCCTGGTCCTCGATCGAGAGGTTGCGGTGCAAGATCCCGAGCCCACCGATCCGGGCCATGGCAATCGCCATCCGCGCTTCGGTCACGGTGTCCATGGCAGCCGACACGATCGGCATTCGGATCGAGATTCCGCGGGTCAGCCGCGAGCTGGTGTCGACCTCGCTCGGAATGACGTCGGTCTCACCGGGTTGGAGCAGGACGTCGTCATAGGTCAGGCCCAATTCGGCGAAGGGCGAGGCCAGCGCTGGTGCCGGTTCGACAGCAGGAGTCGGCACCGGGCTGGGAGAGGCGGCGGAGGCGGTCACGTCGTAGCCCAGGCTCATTCACCAATGATAGTCCGCGCGGGCAGGGTCGCCGGACGCACGGTTTTGACCATTTCCTTACTGACCCTTTAACCGATTCCTACTTTTGGCAACTTATGGTCGCTCTCGAACGCTCCACAGCCAAGGTCAATACACGACGATGAGGGAGGGTCATGGCCGAGGTTTTGCTATTGCTGCGTCCGTCCGTCCAGGTTTGGGAGTGGCAGCAACAGGGGAACTGCCGGGCGGTCAATCCGGAGATGTTCTTCCACCCTGAGGGGGAGCGCGGCAGCAAGCGCCGCGACCGGGATGATGCCGCCAAGAAGATCTGTTCCGGCTGCCCGGTGATCGACCGCTGCCGCCAGCACGCGCTCTCCGTTCGCGAACCCTATGGCGTCTGGGGCGGGCTCACCGAGTCCGAGCGCGAAGCCCTATCGGCGGCCAGTTGAGCGGGCCCATGGGTGAGACCACGCAGATCACGCTGCGCGATGACGTCATTCGGCTCGGTCAATTGCTGAAGTTGGCTGGTGCGGTGGAGGACGGCGGCCACGCTCGCGAGGTCATCGAGGCGGGCGAGGTTACTGTCAACGGCGAGACCGAGACCCGGCGGGGGCGCCAGATCCGATCCGGCGACGAGGTGCGTTGGGGCGATTCACGCATCCGCGTGACCGGCCCCGCCTAACGCCTTTTCACCACCCCACCCCCACATACGTATGCCGCGTGCTCCCGATGGGAGCACGCGGCATACGTCGCGGTGAAGGAGCCTCAGTGGCCGTGCCCGTGGCCGTGGCCACCAGCGGGAGCCGCCGGCTCCTCTTCCTTCTTCTCGACCACGAGGGTGTCGGTGGTGAGCACCATCGAGGCAATCGACTCGGCATTGCGCAGCGCCGAACGAGTCACCTTGACCGGGTCGATGACACCGGCCTTGACCAGGTCCTCGTACTCGCCGGTTGCGGCGTTCAGGCCCATACCGGGCGCCAACTCGGAGACCTTGGCGACGGCGACATAACCCTGGAGGCCAGCGTTCTCGGCGATCCAGCGCAGCGGCTCGGCCGCGGCCTTCTGGACGATCCGGGCGCCGACAGCCTCATCACCTTCGAGGCCGAGCTCATCGATGACCTTGACGGCCTGGATGAGAGCGGAGCCGCCACCGGCGACGATGCCCTCCTCGATGGCCGCGCGGGTCGCGCTGATCGCGTCCTCGATGCGGTGCTTCTTCTCCTTGAGCTCGACCTCGGTGTGCGCGCCAACCTTGATCACGCAGACACCACCGGCGAGCTTGGCGAGGCGCTCCTGGAGCTTCTCGCGGTCCCAGTCCGAGTCGGTGCGCTCGATCTCCTGCTTGAGCTGCGCCACCCGGCCATCGACCTCGTCGGCCGAACCGGCGCCGTCGATGATCGTGGTGTTGTCCTTGGTGACCACGACGCGGCGAGCCTGACCGAGCAGGTCAAGGTCGGCCTGGTCGAGCTTGAGGCCGACCTCCTCGGAGATGACCTGACCACCGGTGAGGATGGCCATGTCCTGGAGCATCGCCTTGCGGCGGTCACCGAAGCCGGGGGCCTTGACCGCGACGACGTTGAAGGTGCCGCGGATCTTGTTGACCACGAGGGTCGAGAGAGCCTCACCGTCGACGTCCTCAGCGATCACCAGGAGCGGCTTGCCCGACTTGACGACCTTCTCCAGCACCGGCAGGACGTCGGCGATGGCCGAAATCTTGCCCTGGTTGATCAGGATGTAGGCGTCCTCCAGGACGGCCTCCATCCGCTCGGGGTCGGAGACGAAGTAGGGGCTGATGTAGCCCTTGTCGAACTGCATGCCCTCGGTGAACTCGAGCTCGGTCTGCGCGGTCGAGGACTCCTCGACCGTGATGACGCCATCCTTGCCGACCTTGTCGAAAGCGTCGGCGATGGTCGCGCCGATGCCCTTGTCCTGGGCGGAGAGGGCGGCCACCGAGGCGATCTCGTCCTTGGACTCGATCTCGCGAGCGGTCTCGAGCAGTCGGTCGGACACCGCGATCACGGCCTTGTCCATGCCGCGCTTGAGCCCGGAGGGGGCCGCGCCGGCCGCGACATTGCGCAGGCCTTCCTTGACCATCGCCTGGGCGAGGACCGTGGCGGTCGTCGTCCCGTCACCGGCGATGTCATTGGTCTTGGTAGCGACCTCCTTGGCGAGCTGAGCACCGAGGTTCTCGTACGCGTCGTCGAGCTCGACCTCACGGGCGATGGTCACGCCATCGTTGGTGATGGTCGGGGCGCCCCACTTCTTATCGATGACGACATTGCGACCCTTCGGGCCGAGCGTCACCTTGACTGCGTTGGCGAGGGCGTCGACGCCCCGCTCCAGCGCCTTGCGGGCGGAGTCGTTGAACTCCAGTTCCTTAGCCATGACTGTCCTTCTGAGTCGATCTGGTGGACGTATGCCGTGGGCTCACCATGGGAGGTGGGCCCACGGCATACGTGGAAAAGCTGTCCGGCAGTGAACTCAGCCGATGACGGCGAGCACGTCGCGCGCGGAGAGGATAAGGAACTCCTCGCCGCGGTGCTTGATCTCGGTGCCGCCGTACTTGCTGTAGATCACGCGGTCGCCGACCTGAACGTCGAGCGGAACGCGGTTGCCCTTGTCGTCGATACGGCCGGGGCCGACCGCGAGGACCTCGCCCTCCTGGGGCTTCTCCTTCGCGGTGTCCGGGATCACCAGGCCCGAGGCGGTGGTCTGCTCGGCCTCGAGGGACTTGATGACGATGCGGTCCTCGAGCGGCTTGATGGAAACCGACATGAGTGCTGTCCTCCCCTTGTGGGATGAGTCGGAAAACGAATGGATGACAGGTGCACCGTGGGTGTGGGCCGCCGTCGCGGGGGTCGGTCCGTGGACCGCGGTGCTGGCACTCGACCAGGTCGAGTGCCAATGCCCCAAATCTAGGTTGCCGATTAGCACTCGGTCAACTTGAGTGCCAATCCCTCCCCACTTTTCCTCTGCTTGGTGAGCATTCCGTATGCCGCCACACGTTCCTGGCTCTCCCCGCGTCCGCAAACGTGTGCTGAGTCGCGGCCAAGCAGCGTGCGAGGATGGCCGCCAATGGACGTCAGTATCGTGCGCGAGCTGGCCAGCCCGCAGGGGCAGGCCCTGCTCCGGTCCCTTCCGCCGTATGCCGAGGACGAGGTGTTGCGCCTCCAGTCCCGTTTGCGTTCGCAGGGCCACTCCCCCACCTTGGTCGCCGCACTCCTGACCCAACACCGCCTTCGCGACCGGGCGCGCGCGAAGTTCGGTGAGTTCGCCGACGATCTGCTCTTTACCCAGGATGGGCTCGAGCAGGCCTCCAGGTTGGAGGTCGCCGCCAGCCACGCCGGGCGGTTCTATACGGCGAGCCTGGCCACCGTGCACGACCTGGGGTGCGGGATCGGCTCGGACGCGATCGCCATGTCCGCGCTGGGCGTGACCGTGCTTGGGGTCGACGCCGACGAGGTGACGGCCGCGATCGCCGACACGAACCTGCGGGCCTGGCCGGACTCGCGGGCCAGGCGTGGGCTCGCCGAGGACTTCGAGCCACCGGCAGATCCGCTGCGGGCCCGGCTAGGCGTGTGGTTGGACCCGGCTCGGCGCGTCCCCGGCCAGACCGGGCGCCACGGACGGGTCAAACGGGTCTTCCGGCTCGACGAGATCTCGCCGAACTGGCAGTTCGTGCTTCAGGTAGCGACCGCCGTGCCGGCGACCGGGGTCAAGCTCGCGCCCTCGATGCCACATGATGCGATCCCGCTCGGGACCGAGGCGCAGTGGACCTCTTTCGCGGGCGAGGTTGTCGAATGTGCCGTGTGGTGGGGTCCGCTGGCCCGGCACCCCGGGCGGACCGCCCGGATCCTGGCGCCGGGGCGCTCACCGGTCGAGGTCACCGAGTCGATGGCCGATCCGCACGTGCCGCTCGCCGGCGGCATACCGACCTCGGGCTGGCTCTATGAACCCGACAAGGCGCTCACCCAGGCGGGTCTGCTGGGCATCGTCACGGCCACGACCCGCGGCCGGGAGGTCGAACGCGGCCTGGGCTATGTGCTGGCCGATGTCGAGACCGACCTGCCCTATGCCCGCCGGTATGCCGTGCTGGAGGCCATGCCGTTCACGGCCAAGGGCTTGCGGGGTTGGCTGCGTGAACGTGGCGTCACCGGATTGACCATCAAGAAGCGCGGGATCCGACTCGATGAGGACACGCTGCGGCGCGAGCTGCGGGTCGGCCGCAAGGCCGGTGACGGCGCGAGCGCAACCGTGGTGCTCACTCGAGTCGCCGGCAAGCAAGCCGCCTTGATCGTCGAGTTGGCCTCCTGAGCGCAGGCCTGGCTCAGAGCGCGCCGTCTGGTTGAGCGCCGGCATACCCGACCGCATCCGCACCTGCCGCCAGGGCGGCCTGGAGCGCATCCTCGCGAGCCGCGCCGCGGGCCAAGGCCGCCGCGAGCGCACCGCAGAAGGCGTCCCCGGCGCCGGTGGTGTCGACCACCGCTACGGCAGGGTGCGCATCGACCGACATACCGTCCCAGGACGCCCCATGCGCGCCGAAGGTGACCAGCAACGACTGCGGTAGCGCGCCCGATTCGGCCAGCAACCCGGCCTCGTGTTCATTGGCCACGACCAGATCAACCTCGGCCAGCACATCCGGCGGCAGGGCGGCATAGGGCGCCACGTTGAGAATCACCATGGCGTCGGCCATCCGCGCGATCCGCACGGCCTCGCTCACGACCTCGACGGGCACCTCGAGTTGCAGGAGCAGCACATCCCCCGGGAGCAGCCGTGCCAATCCGGGCAGCGCCAGCCCAGCCGCAGCATTGGCGCCCGGGATGACCACAATGCTGTTCTCACCCTCCTCGTCCACGGCGATGAGCGCGTGGCCGCTAGGCCCCTCGGCGACGACCAGTCCGGAGACGTCGATGCCCAATCCGGCCAGACGATCCCGGTATGCCGCCCCGGCGCTGTCGTCGCCGAGACACCCGAGCATGACCACCTCGGAGCCCCAGCGTGCGGCGGCGACGGCTTGGTTGGCGCCCTTGCCGCCGGCGACTCGGGCTAAGCCGGTTCCGGTGACGGTCTCGCCTGGTTGGGGATGCCGCTGCACCGAGGTGACCAGGTCCACATTGAGTGAGCCCAAGACGACAACCCGGCTCATCGGCCCGCCCCCATCACGGTCGTCAGCCACAGATTCGCCACCGCAGGGCCATCGATCGATAGCGCCACGTCGACCATGGCTGGTGCCAGGCCGTGCGGATCGTGATCCATATCCCCCGACCAATCCCGCAGGTCAACGATGGTGCGCCCCCGCGTCCACGAGCCCATCAACTCGACCCGCACCGGCACGCGCGTGGTGCCGACCGCCTCGGGCAGGAGCAATGAGGCCACCGCCCCCGCATCGCCAATGGTCGCGGTGTCGCTCTCGAAGCGCCGACACATGAAGTCGATGAGCCCACCCGCCAACGCGCCAACCGGGGTTCCGGCCTGCCGTAGTCGGGCCGCGTCGGCCCGCGAGACTAGCGGGGCGTAGAACACGTCCAGTCCGTACATCGTCACCGGGACGCCATGCTCCACGCAGGCATCAAGCACGAGCGCGGCGGCCTCAGGGTCGTGGAAGACGTTGAACTCCGCCGCGGCCGTGGCATTGCTGACCTGCGCGCCTCCGCCCATGAACACGATGCGGCCGAGTTGCGCAAAGGCCTGCGGGTGCATTCGAGCCAACAGGGCGACATTGGTCATCGGCGCGAGCGGCACCAAGGTGAGCGGCTGCGGGGAGGCCTCAATGACGGCCTTGAGCAGGTCAACGGCATGGCGCGGGTCGGGGGTGAGCTGCGGGAGCGGCATACCCAAATCCGCCATCCCATCCGAGCCATGCACGTGCCGCGCGTCGACCGGATGCTCCAGCAACGGGCGCGCCGAGCCGGCCGACACCGGGACATCGGAACGTCCCGCGGCCTCGAGCACCGTGAGGGTGTTACGCACGACATCAGCCAAGGGGGCATTGCCGCCGACACAGGTCACCGCGCGCAGATCCAGGCCCGGGTGCAGGCCCGCCAGCAGCAGGGCGCAGGCGTCATCGACCCCGGTGTCAACATCGAGGACAACAGGGATGCGGGAGTCGCTCATGGGGCCAGGGTAAAGGCGTGGGTTCCGTCCCGTGGGCGCCACGGGATACCGTCGTCGGGTGCCCTCGCGACTGACCACTCGGTATGCCGTGACCGCTGCGGTCGCGATCCTGGCCCTTGCTGGCTGCGGTGGGTCTTCAACGCCCACCACCACGGCCAGCAGCACGCCGAGCGCGACGAAGCCCGTCAGCGGGTCGCCGTCGTCCACGCCCGCACCCAGTGGCAGCTGCGCGCAGGCCACCTATGCCGAGCTCAGCGACGAGCAGCGGGTGGGGCAGCTGCTCATGGTGGGCTTCGACACCAATGCCACCCTGGACTCCCTGAATGACGAGATCGGCAGCCAGCACATTGGCAATGTCATCTACCTCGGCGGCTGGGAGGGCGCCGACAAGGTGCGCTCCACCTCCGCGCATCTGCAGAAACTCACGTCCACGCAGGCCACCGGAGGGATCGGGTTGATCATTGCCGCGGACCAGGAGGGCGGCGAGGTGCATCAGTTGCGCGGCGTCGGGTTCACCCGTCCGCCCTCGGCCTCCCAGCAGGCCCAACTCACCCCGGACGAGCTCACCACCCAGGCCACGCAGTGGGCCCGTGAACTCAAGGACGCGGGCGTGAACGTCAATCTCGCGCCGGTCACGGACACCGTGCCGGCCGACATTGGGCGGGCGAACGAGCCGATCGGGAAATGGGGCCGGCAGTACGGCTCCACTCCCCGGACGGTCAGCCGGGCGGCCACGGCATTCCTCAAGGGAATGCTGGCCGGTGGCGTTGAGGGCACGGTCAAGCATTTCCCGGGCCTGGGCCGGATTCGAGGCAACACCGATTTCACCACGGCGGGGATCACCGACGACGTGGCGACGGTCGATGACCCCTTCCTGGGCCCGTTCAAGGACGGCATCGACGCTGGCGCCGGTCTGGTCATGGTGTCCTCAGCGCGTTACCCGAAGCTCGACGCCAAGAATGCCGCGATGTTCTCGCCGGCGATCATCGATGGCCTGCTGCGTGGGCGTATGGGCTACACCGGCGTCGTCATCACCGATGATCTGAATGCCGCGGCCGCCCGCACGCTCTCGCCCGCCGACCGGGCGGTGCGCTACATCTCGGCGGGTGGAGACATCCTCCTCGTCGGTGACCCAACCGTCGGCACCACGATGCTGACCGCGCTTGCGACGTCGGCCGCGGGCTCACCTGCGCTGAGCACCAAGGTCTCGGCCTCAGTGCTGCGCGTGCTCACGCTCAAAGATCGGATGGGACTGCTGCCGTGTTCGATACCGGCTCAGTGACCCGCCCCAGCCGATCCTTCAAGGTCACCGCAACGTAGCCCGCCGCGAGCAGCGACCCGACGGCCATCACCGCGAAGGTCACCCGGAAACTCACCACCGCTACCAGGGCGGCCCCGACCGCCATTGACAAGGCCTGCGGCCCGGAGGCCATCAGTTCGGTCACGGTCGAGACGCGCCCCAGCACCTGCTGCGGGGTGCGCTTCTGAATGAGGGTGGTGACCGCGATGATGACGATCGGGATACTCACTCCGATGCCCGCTGCGGCGACGAGCATCACGGTCATCGACCGGGTGACGGCGACGACGGTGAGCCCGGCTGCCATGAGGACCATGGCGGCCACGACCGCACTGACTTCCCCCCGCCATCGCACGAGGCGGCTGGTGAGGAGGGCGCCAACGAGGGCGCCCACGCCTTGCACAGTGACCACCACGGCCACAAAGGTCGCCGGTCGGTGGAAGGCATCCACGATGGCGTAGATCGAGGATTCGGCCAAACCGAGCGCCAACAGGAGCAGGGCGAAGCCCACCAACACATGACGCAGCACCAGGTCGTCAGCGATATGTCGAGCTCCCGCGGTCAGTTCACGAAGGACTCCGATTTCCTCCCGCGCAGGCGCAGGTTGACGGTGGCGGATCGACGCCACCGCAGCAGCGGCAACGATGAAGGTCACTGCGTCAGCGATGGCGACGGCACCGCCGCCGAGCCAGCCATAGATCCCCGCGCCAGCGAGCGGCCCCACCAGCCGCAGCCCCTCCCGGGCGCTCTGGATGGCGGCATTGGCATCAACCAGCACGTCTTCAGCGACCAGTTCCTTGATCAGGCCGGTCGTGCCAGCGCCCAAGATCACCCCGGAGAATCCATAGAACACCGCAACCAGATAGATCACCCACACCTGCTCGGGCCCGTGCACGAAGAGCAGTGGGAGCACCATGGCCGCGGAAGCGAGGTTCCCCCAGATCAGCAAGGGAGCCCGCCGAACCCGATCGATCCACATGCCGAGCAGCGGGCCGATCAACGAAGGCAGCACGATGAAGAAGATGGTCAGGCCGGCCAGCGCGCTGGAGCCCGTGAGTTCCTTGACCCAGATGCCCAGGACCAGCAGGAGCATCCAGTCGCCAAGGGCTGAGGCGGCCAACCCCACGAAGAGGCGGGGGAATCCGGGGGTGGCCCATGCAGCCTTCATCGTCGGGCCTCACGCATCGTGCAGACGCACGGAGCCGCTGCCGACCTGTGCATGCACCCGGACATGGTCCTCGCCCTCCGCCGGCTCCCCGCGTGGTGTGAGCTGCGAACGCACTCCCCCTGCTGCGAGGATGTCGGTCCACACCGGTATGCCGCGCGGCACCGCGACATCCACGTCGCCGGATCCGGTGCGCAGCCACAGTTCCCCGCCACGGACGCTGCGCAGTTGCACATCGCCCGAGCCAGTCGTCGCGGCCACCCCGCCGCTGCTCACCGCCACCGTGACGTCACCCGAGCCCGCCTTGACCGCCAGCTCGGCCGTCGCGCCCTCGATGCGCACGTCACCCGACCCGATGTCGACCCGCACACGGGCGCGCGCGTCGCTGATGGTGACGTCGCCGGAACCCGCCGAGACGTGACTGTCCTGCGTGATGGTGTCCACGCGAATGTCACCGGACCCGGCCTGGAGGGTGACAGCGGCATAGGAGCCGCTGACGTCGAGATCACCCGAGCCAGATCGGGCTCGTACGCTCGAGCCGGTCGGGAGGCTGATCGAGAGCCGGAGTTGGGGGCCGCGGCGCAGCAAACCCACGGACCTGGGCACCCGCACCACGAGGGTCCCAGCCGTCATCTCGATGGTGACCTCACTGGCGTCAGTGCCGGCGTGACCGGCGATTTCCACGGTGGTTTCGGTGACCTCGCTGGCCACCATCTGCAGGTCGGCATGGCGCAGTTCGAGGTCGGCAACGATCGGAGCCGCGGTGGGAAAGGTGTGTTTCATGTCAGATCCATCCCTGGAGCCGGTGCCCTGAGCGGGCGGGAGCAGTGGTCGGTACGGCCTCACGGGTCGCAGATCTGATGGCCCCGACGATCCAGGCATTCAGCGAGCGCCCGGTGGCGATGGCCAACTCCTCGGCGCGAGCCTTGATGGTCTCGGGCAGCCGCACGGTGATCCGGATGACGTCGGCGTCGTCGGTGTCCGCCCCGACCGCCTGGGGCGCGGCATATGCCGCCTCGCTGGGTTCGCTGACCGCGACCGGGGGCGGGGAGTCGAGGGCAAAGACGGCCTCGCGGCCACGCAGTCGCACCTCCACCGAACCGGTGGGCAGCGCGGTGGTGATCTCGGCGGCGGCTTCGGTGAGCACCTCCAGCAGGGTCAACCGCAACGAAGCATCCATCGACGCAGCAATGCGCTCCGCCGCCTCGCGGACATCATCGGTGGCCGTGGCGGTCACCGTCACCAGGTCGCTACGGAGCCGGTCGGCATACGGGGTGAGGTCCATGACGCCATGGTGACACCATCATGACGTCACGTCAATGGTGGAATGGCGTCACTCCTGGTCGGAGGCCCCTGACATGAGCACCTCGACCACCGGCAAGGACGAATCCGTGCCGAGCGTGAGGCGTGATGGCGGGCGGCCCTTAGCCACGACCTGAGCGCCGAGGGCGGCCACCATGGCGCCATTGTCGGTACACAGTCCGGGCCGCGGAACCCGCAACTCGATCCCGGCCGCGTCGCAACGCTCCTGAGCCATTGCCCGAAGCCGCGAGTTCGCGGCCACGCCGCCACCGATCTGCAGGTGCTGGGCGCCATGAGTTCGGCAGGCATCGATGGCTTTGCGCGTGAGCACGTCGACCACGGCCTCCTGGAAACTTGCCGCGACATCGGCGACAGGCACCGACTCACCGGAGGCCTCGCGGGCTTGCACCCAGCGGGAGACCGCGGTCTTGAGCCCGCTGAAAGAGAAGTCAAAGCGATGTCGCTCAAGGTCTCGCCCGGTGGTCAGTCCCCGCGGGAAGTCGATGGAGATCTGGCCGTCCCGGGCGGCCCGGTCGATATGCGGCCCACCCGGGAAGGGCAGCCCCAGCACCCGCGCGACCTTGTCGAAGGCCTCCCCAGCGGCGTCATCGATGGTCGCGCCGAGACTGTGAATCTCCGCTGTGACGTCGGGAACCAGAAGCAGCGAGGAGTGCCCACCGGAGACCAGGAGCGCCATCGTCGGCTCGGGGAGCGGCCCATGCTCCACGATGTCGACGGCGACATGGGCGGCCAGGTGGTTCACGCCATACAACGGGATTCCCAAGGACAAGGCCAGCGCCTTGGCCGAGGCCACGCCGACCATGAGCGCCCCGGCCAGCCCGGGCCCGGATGTCACCGCGATGGCGTCGAGGTCCTTGAGCGTGACTCCCGCTGTCGCACAGGCGCGTTCGAGGGTCGGGACCATAGCCTGAAGGTGCGCACGGCTGGCCACCTCGGGCACCACCCCACCGAAGCGCGCATGCTCATCCACGCTGCTCGCGATGGCGTCGACCAGCAGGGTTCCGCCTCGAACGATGCCCACGCCGGTCTCGTCGCAGGAGGTCTCGATGCCGAGGACCAGTGGTTCACTCGCGCTCATTGCCGACCTCCTTGCGCATCACCAGGGCATCGATATTGCCCGGTTGGTAGTACCGCGGTCGGGTGCTGAGGACCTGATAGTCGTTGCGTTCGTAGAGCGTTCGCGCCGGCGCATTGTCGGCCCGAACCTCGAGCATCACGAAGGCCGCTCCGCGCGCTCGAGCGCGGCCTTCCAATTCATCCAGAAGTCGGCGGCCGTGGCCAGCGCCCTGAGCGGCAGCGAGCACCGCGACGGTCATGATGTCGGCGACCTCGCCGCCATGGTTCACTCCGCCGTAGCCCAGGAGTTGCTCCCCATCGTCAATCACGAAGTACTCGCGGATGGGACGGGCAGCCAGCTCCTGCCACCACGTTCCCGCGGTCCAGGCATGGGGGCCGAAGAGTTCCTGCTCGGCGGCCACCAGCGTCGGGATATCCGTCCAGCGCAGTTCACGCAGGGTGGGGGTAGGGGTCGTCATGGGACCGCTCGCTCTGCGGTGGTGAGCGCGTCGGGGCGTCGCAGGTACATAGGCTCCACCGGAGTCGGTCGACCCGCGGCCACGAGTTCATCGGCCAGGCGGGCCACCCAGGCCGCATCCACATCGAGGATGGGGTGGTGGTCGCGGTCGAGGGCGAGCGCGCCCAGTATCTCGGGATAAAGCACAGCCCCACGGCCCACCACGGGGAGCCCCTGCACGCGCTTGGGCAGGTCGGCGGGCCGAGCCACGGCAACCTCGCTGGTGCGCTCAGCCCCCGCCTCGATTGCCCGATAGGTGGCCCAATAGACCTCCTTGCGTCGGGCATCGGTGGCAACCACAAACTCACCACCGATCGACTCCGCTGCCTGCCGCGCGAGCGCATCGAGGCTGCACACTCCATGCACCGCTATCCCCAGGGCGTACCCCATGGTCACCGCCGTCACCAGCCCGACCCGCAGGCCGGTAAATGGCCCCGGACCGACGCCGACGGCAATCCGATCGAGCTGCCCGACGCCAACGGACGCGCGATCCAGCGCCGCAGCAATCGTGGGTGCGAGCTGCTCGGTATGCCCGCGGGGATCCAACACACTCGCCTTGGAGAGCACCTGGGCGCCCTCGGCTACGGCCGCGGTGATCGCTGACGTGGAGGTGTCGATTGCCAGAGTCAGCACCGTTGTCCTCCAAGGCTATTCAGCACCGACTCGACCATCTGAACCTGGTCATCGGGCAGCAAGAGGCGCGCCACGGCGTACCTCTCCTCGGTCTCGGCGTCCACGGTCAGGTCGATCTCGATGCGATCCGTGCTCAGCGATTCGGCCAGGCCGGCACCCCACTCCACGACCGTGACTCCCGCGTCAACATCCGCATCGAGATCGAGGTCGTCGAGTTCCAGCGCACCCGCAAGTCGGTAGGCATCGACATGAATCAGCGGCATACCGACAGAAGACAACGGGGGGTAGGCGCGCGCGATCACGAAGGTGGGCGAGGTGATCGGGCCGCGCACGCCCATCCCCGCACCCAGGCCCTGGGTGAAGGTGGTCTTGCCGGCCCCCAGGTCACCGCTCAACACCAGGACGTCCCCGGCGCGCAGAACTCCAGCCAGCCGCTCACCGAAGCCTTGGGTATCCATGGCGGTGGGAAGGCGCAGCCGCCAAGCGATCATGAGGCGTTCTCGCGCGTCGCCCGCACTCGAGCCACCCGCCGCGCCTTGCCCAGGTCACTAATCGTGCGGGTAACCCGTGGCTTGCGATCCACCGCGACGCCTTCGGCCTCGGCTCGCTGAGCACGCTGGATCAGCATCAGCAGCTGCTGCGTGACGATCTGCGGGTGCTCGAGCATGATGACGTGCCCGGCCTCCTCGACGATGACATGCTCGGCCCCTGGCAGGCGGCGCAGCAATTCCTCGGAGTGGGCTGGCGGGGTAACCAGATCGCCCATGCCGTTGAGGACCAGACACTCAATGCCGGTGTATGCCGCGAGCGAGCGAGTCTGGTCGTGGGCCTCCAGCGAGGGCAAGAAGGCAGCGATGACCTCGAAGGGGGTCGCAAAGAACTGCTCGGCGACGAAGTCCACCAAGTCCTCGCTGACTGGCGAGTCAAAGGCCCACTTGCGGACCATGGCCTCCTGGACGCCCGAGCCCATCTTGCGCAATTGCTTGATGGCCCCCGCGTGCCGGCCAAGCCGGGTGAGCAGGCCGGGGCCGAAGGCGCCGACCACGCGGCCGAAGGTCGGGCCCAGCCCGAGTTCGGTCATCGGCACCTCGCCGCCGGGGCTGGTGGCGATGAATGCCGCTGCGAGAACGCGTTTGCGCACCTCCTCGGGGAACTGGGCCGCGTGCGCCATCATCGACATGCCGCCCATCGAGTGGCCGACCAAGACCAGCGGCCCGCGGGGGCAGGTGGCGCGGATGACCGCATGCAGATCGCGGCCCAATTGCTCCACGGTGCAGTGCTCCAAGGTGGACGCACCGGACTGGCCGTGCGAGCGTTGGTCGTAGGTGACCACGCGGAAGCCGGAGTTGATCAATGCACGCCGCTGCAGCACCCAGCACCGCGAGGACAGCGTGAAACCGTGCACGAGGACGACGGTGGTGACGCTTCCCTTGCCGCGGCGGGGCCGGCCCCCTGGCATCGGGGCGTCGATTTCGACGTGCAAGTCCACGCCATCGTCGACGGTCACTGTGAGCACCTGGTCCGGAGTGTGCGCCCAGCCATCAGGGGCATCAACCTCGCGGAAGCCTCTGCGCAGCAAGGGGATTCGCGCCATCACGGCTCTCCCCCAAGGAACACCCGCGGCAGCCGGGGCGAGATGCGCGTGACGATCTCGTAGTTGATGGTGCCAGTCGCCTCAGCCCAATCCTGGGCGGTCGGCTCCCCCAGTGTCTGCGACCCGAGGATGACAACCTCATCCCCGGCCGCCCCGGCGAAGTCCGGTCCGAGATCGAGGACGAACTGGTCCATGCAGACTCGACCGGCGATCGTCGTGCGCCGGCCGTCGAGCTGGACCGGGCCGAGCGACCCCGCAGCGCGTGGCACGCCATCGGCATAGCCCACCGGGACCAGGCCGAGGACGGTTTCACTGCTGGTCGTGTGCTCGTGGCCATAACTCACGCCCTGGCCCGCCGTTGCGCGCTTGACCAGCGAGAGCCGAGCGGTCACCCGCATGGCCTCACGGAGGCCGAAGTCCGCCGGCCCACCGAGATCCGGAACCGGCGAGAGTCCGTAGACCGCCAGGCCGGGACGAACCAGGTCAAAATGCGCTGATGGATTGGTCAGGGTGGCCGCCGAATTGGCCAGGTGCCGCCGTATGCCGCGGATACCGATCCGCTCCAGGCCGTTGGCGGCCTCGATGAAGCGCTCCTGCTGGGCACGCACGGTCGGATGCTCCGGCGCGTCGGCCCACGCGAAATGTGACCAGACCCCACCGATACGCACCGACTGCTCGGCAGCGGCCCGCGCGGCCGCGACGGCCAACTCGTCCCAGCCCTCGCCCAGGGCGCCACCGCGGCCCAGACCGGTGTCCACTTTGAGCTCGATCTCGGCGGTCACTCCACGCGAGTGCGCAGCAGCGACCACGGCATTGAGCATGCTGATGCTGCCCACGGTCACCGTGATGTCGGCGTCGATCGCGGCTCCCAGGTCCGCGCCCGGGACGTAGATCCAGGTCAGGATGGGGCCGGTGGCGCCAGCTGCACGCAAGGCGATCGCCTCGGTGAGTTGGGCCACACCCAGCCAGGTCGCGCCACCTGCCCGCGCCGCCCGCGCCGCCGCGATGAGCCCGTGGCCGTAGGCATCGGCCTTCACCACCGCCATGACCTCCGCCGAGCCCGCCCGCTCCCGCAGGGCGCGCACATTGTCGGCGATCGCGCCGAGGTCGATGGTTACCCAGGCGGACGCGCCAGCAGGTGCAGTCGACGGGGCGGGGATGGTGGTCATGGGGCCCCCAGTCTAGGTCGCCCGGGTCAGCAGCCGGGCAAGGACCTGGGGTATTGCGTGTGCCACCCGCAGGGCGCGCACCGGCCCTCCGCGGCTGACCTCATCGGCGGCCACGCCATGAACGAGGGCCGCCAGGGCCCCCGCGTGCAGGGCTGGGAGTCCGGCGGCCAGGAGCACGCCCGCTAGGCCGGCGAGCACATCGCCGGCTCCCGCGGTGGCCAGCCAGGCGGGCGCGTCCGCCTGCGACCAGGCCGGATGCGTACTCTCGGGCCCAACGATCAGGGTGGTCGAACCCTTGAGGAGCACGGTGGCGTCGGTCAGCGCCGCCAGGGCCGCCGCGGCGGCGTGCGGCGAGCGCTCGACCTCGGCTCGGCTGACCGGCTGCCCGAGCCGGGTGAGCAGCGTGGCGCACTCCCCCGCGTGCGGCGTGAGCAACGTCTCCATACCAGCGCGCTGGCGAGCCAGGTCAGGACTCAGCAGGGCCAGGCCGCCGGCATCGAGCAGCACCGCGCGATCGGAGAGCAGGGCCGCGTGGGCGGCATACACCTGGTCCCGATCGCCAGGATTACTGTCCAGGCCCGGCCCGATGGCCCAGGCCGCCACCCTGCCCGGACCGTGCACGGCCTCGGGAACGCTGGCGAGCACCAGCCGCGTCGGGGCGTCCGGGCCGAGATAGCGCACCATTCCGGCACCGGCCTCGACCGCTGCGGTCACCGTGAGCACGGCCGCCCCTGGATATCGCTGGCTGCCGGCGATCACCCCAAGGACGCCGCGCGAGTACTTGTCGTCGGAGGCGCTGGGAATCGGCCACAGGCGGGCCACATCGTCATGGCCCAGGCGCCGAACCGCAGGCATCACGTCCAGGTCGAGGCCGATGTCCACCACGGTGAGGAGGCCGCAGGCCGCCTCCGTGGGCGGCAGCAGATGCACCGGTTTAGCGACACTGAAGGTCACCGTTTCGTCGGCGAAGACCCCATCCGGGTCGAGGGCGCCACCGGCGGGATCCTGCCCGGAGGGCAGGTCAACGGCGATCAGGTATGCCGTGGGCGGCACCGCCGCAACCCAGTCGGCCGCGAACTCGGGCAAGCCGGCGCGGCCACCGATCCCGACGATGCCGTCGAGGACGAGGTCTGCATCGGCGAGCACAGCGCAGTCCTGCGAGAGATCGACACCGGCCTCCACTGCGGCCTCGCGAGCCCCCTCATGGACGGCTTGCGGGCGATGCAGGGCCGCCACCTGGTATCCCTTGCGGGCGAGCCGGGCGGCCGCAAAGAGCGCATCCGCGCCGTTATTGCCGGGACCGACGAGCGCGACCACCCGGCGCCCGCCGCGCTCCTGAAGGCGTACTCGAGCGACGGCGGCCAGACCACGGACGGCGCGGGCCATGAGTGCTCCATCCGGCAAGGTCGCCATCAGGGCTTCCTCGGCGGCATACACATCGGGGACGGCGTAGGCCTCGATCACCCCGCCAGTCAACCAAAGGTCAGGCACGCTCCGCGACGATCATGGCGCTGGCGATGCCGGCATCGTGCGAGAGCGAGAGGTGAATCGCGGTGATCCCGGCCCGCTCGACCGCCTCCGCCACCGTGCCTTCGACCTCCACATGCGGGCGGCCATCGGCCCCGCGGTGGACCTCGCAGTCCTGCCAGGACATCCCCGAGGGGGCGCCCAGCGCTTTGGCCAGGGCCTCCTTGGCGGCGAACCGGGCCGCTCGCGAGCGCAGCGGCATGGCCTGCTCGGCAGCCGTAAAGAGCCGGGCGTTGAGGCCAGGCGTGCGCTCCAGCGTCTGCCCGAACCGCTCGACATCCACCACGTCCACGCCAATGCCGACGATCACCGCAGGCCTACTCGACGGTGACGGACTTGGCGAGATTGCGCGGCTGGTCGGGGTCCAGGCCCTTGGCCATGGCCAGGTGCAAGGCAAAGACCTGCAGCGGGATCACGGTGAGCAGCGGCGCCAACAGCGGCGAGCACTCCGGGACGCGGATGACCTCATTGGCGAAAGGCACGACATCCTCATCCCCGTCATGGGCGATCACCAAGGTACGAGCGCCGCGGGCGCGGATCTCCTGGATGTTGGAGACCACCTTCTTGTGGAGTTCATGGGGCGTATCCGGCGAGGGCACGACGATGAAGACCGGCTGCCCGGGCTCAATCAGGGCGATCGGCCCGTGCTTGAGTTCGCCAGCGGCGAAACCCTCGGCGTGGATGTAGGCGATTTCCTTAAGCTTGAGGGCGCCCTCCATGGCGATGGGGAAGCCCACATGGCGACCCAGGAAGATCACCGATCGGGTGTCGGCCATGAAATTGGCCATCTCGACCACTCGATCCATTCGGTCCAACACGGTCTGGATCTTGTCGGGCATGCCCTTGAGCTCGGTCATCACCGCCTTGGCGTCATCGGCATACGTCTGGCCGCGCAATTGGGCGAGGTAGAGACCCAGGATGTAGGCGGCGGTGATCTGTGCGAGGAAGGCCTTGGTCGATGCGACTGCCACCTCGGGGCCGGCGTGCGTGTAGAGGACTGCATCCGACTCACGCGGGATCGTCGAGCCGTGGGTGTTACAGATCGAGAGCGTCAGCGCCCCCAGTTCACGCGCGTGCTTGACCGCCATCAGGGTGTCCATGGTCTCGCCGGACTGGCTGACCGAGACCACCAGGGTGCGCTCGTCGACGATCGGGTCGCAGTACCGGAACTCGTGGGCCAAGCTGACCTCCACTGGGATCCGGGTCCAGTGCTCGATGGCGTACTTCGCGACCATCGCGGAGTAGGCCGCCGTGCCACACGCCACGAAGGTGATCCGGTCGACGTTGCGCAACTGGTCCTCGGTGATCCGCAGCTCATCCAGGACGAGTTCGCCGTCGTCCTTCGTGCGGCCGAGGAGGGTGTCGCCGACCGCGTGCGGCTGCTCGGCAATTTCCTTCTCCATGAAGGTGTGGAAGCCACCCTTCTCAGCGGCCGAGGCGTCCCAGGTGACTTCGTAGGCCTTGCCCTGCGCCGGGGAGCCGTCGAAGCCGATCACCGTGTGCCCATCGGGGGTAATGGTGACGATCTGGTCCTGGCCGAGTTCGAGCGCATGCCGGGTGTATCCGATGAATGCCGCCACATCGCTACCCAGGAAGTTCTCGCCCTCGCCGAGGCCGACCACCAGCGGGGAGTTGCGGCGCGCGCCGACGACGACGCCGGGAGCGTCCGCGTGCACGGCCAACAGCGTGAAGGCGCCTTCGAGGCGGTTGACCACCTGCTGCATCGCTTGGGTCAGGTCACCGGTGCGGTCGAACTCACGGCCAACCAGCTTGGCGGCCACTTCGGTGTCGGTCTCCGACAGGAACTCGACGCCCTCGGCCAGCAACTCCCTCTTGAGCGAGTGGAAGTTCTCGATGATGCCGTTGTGGATCAAGGCGAGGCGATCGCCCTCGCCACCGCGATGGGGGTGGGCGTTGCCGTCGGTCGGACCGCCGTGCGTGGCCCAGCGGGTGTGCCCGATGGCGGTGCGGGAGGCGCTCAGGGGGTGTGCGTCGAGGGCGCTGCGGAGATTCTCGAGCTTACCTGCGCGCTTCTCGGTCTCCACACCTACATCGGTGACCAGAGCCACCCCGGCCGAGTCATAGCCGCGGTACTCAAGGCGGGCTAGGCCCTCCATGACCACGTCCAATGCCTTGCCATCCACGCTCGTACCGACGTAGCCGACGATTCCACACATGCGTTCCAGCCTAGTCGGGCGCAGCGCGAGCACGTTCCGCCACGCTCGGCAGGGCATAGGCCACAATGTCGCTCGTGTCCCTCTCGACCGGGCCGGATGGGCTGCCCACGCCATATGTCACGCTGAACCGTGCCGAATGGGCCCGCCTTCGCGACACCCACCCGATGAGCCTGACCGAGGACGAGGTCACCCGCCTGCGCGGCCTGGGCGACCCGCTGGAGCTCACCGAAGTCGAGGAGGTCTACCTCCCGCTCTCCCGGCTGCTCTCCTTTTATGTCGAGGCCACCGATGGGCTGCGGCAGGCGACGAGTTCCTTCCTCGATGAGGAGCCGGCGCGCGTGCCCTTCGTCATCGGAGTGGCCGGGTCTGTCGCCGTCGGCAAGTCCACGACCGCCCGAGTGCTCAAGGAGTTGCTGCGCCGCTGGCCCCACTCGCCCCGGGTTGACCTGGTCACCACCGATGGCTACCTCTACCCCAATGCCGAACTTGAGCGTCGAAACCTGCTGCAGCGCAAGGGTTTCCCAGAGTCATACGATCGTCGGGCATTGCTGCGATTCATTGCCGACGTGAAGTCGGGGATGTCGTCTGTGCCCGCTCGGCTCTACTCGCACCTCAGCTATGACGTGCTCGATGAGAGCATAAACATCTCCAAGCCGGACGTCCTGATTGTCGAGGGGCTGAACGTCTTGCAGCCGCCCGGCACTCGCCCGGATGGATCGAGCACCGGCGCGCTGTCGGACTACTTCGACTTCTCGGTGTATGTCGATGCCCCCGTTGAACTGTTGCGCGAGTGGTACGTCGAGCGCTTCCTGCGCCTGCGCGAAACCGCGTTCGCCAATCCGGAGTCGTATTTCCACCGGTATGCCGCACTGAGCGACACTCAAGCCCGGCAGACCGCCCTGAGCATCTGGACCCAGATCAACGAGCCGAACCTGCTGGAGAATGTGTTGCCCACGCGGGAACGCGCCACGCTGGTGCTCACTAAGGGTGCGGATCACTCGATGAGCAGCTTCCGGCTCCGCAAACTCTGAGCAGGCTGGTGCCGGCGTCGTTCCGGCAACGGGTTCACTCCCGAACGCCTTCTTGGGCATAGAGCTCCGGTAAGAAACTGGCCAAATGCGTCATCTCTTCGGCGCAGTGCACCAGCAACGCACGCGCATCAGCTCCGCCAGGCCGCGCAAACCGAGCACCTAAGGACACCACCGCATTCAGTCGCGGCGAGCGGGCAGCGGCATACGGGCCACCAATCCAGAACCGCGAGTGCATGACCGAGCCACCGCCCTGAACATTGACTCCCGCCGGATCGGCGACGACCAGATGGGCAAGCCAGCCCGCATCCAGCGGGATATCAGCAAGGCCAATGCGAGCGCATACGGCGGTCGCGGTGGCGTCGTCGGCGAGACGTTGGTCCTCGATCCCCAAGTCGCTGGGAGGGCGGAACGCGATCGCGTAGCGACCTACGTGCGAGCCGAGGTATTCGGTGACGATGGAGGTGTGACCAAGGTAGCGAGCGCGGCCTTCTGTCGCCGCCGGCGGCTCGCTCTCCCACCGGGCGTCCACGTGCGCCCGAGGGTGCCAGAGGCGATACCGCTCGGGCGAGTCGCTATGCCACCCGAACCACCAGTCGATCATGGCCGGAGTTACGCCCGGCATAGGCGTCGCCAAGTGGACATGAATGGCCCCGGCCGAGGTGACGGCGTATCCATGGCGAGTCGCAGAGCCCTCGATGTCGCGCACCTCCCGCGCCATCGGCGCCAGCAACTCCTCGGCTACAGGGGAATGCCCCAGAGCCTGCAGAACGTGGGGCGCTAGCGGAGCCATCTGCGGGTTCCAGTGCTGGGCGTAGCGATACTCGGCGAGTTCCTCCGGGGTCCAACCCAGCGATCTCACGCCATCCCCATGTCGGCCTCCCGGGCGCCTGAGCGCGCGCAGCACAGCGGCCCTACTCATGGCCGTCCCATCCATGGATGGAAGCGAGCGTGTGGATCTCGCGCAGCTCGCAGTGCGTCGAGCCGGGCGAGATGCGCGTCAGTGACGAATGGGGCCGGCCTGCGGCCCAGGTTTTCGTCAGCAAGCTGGATGCCGCTCGAGTAGGCGGACATCTCGGCCATTCGCTGAGCCGACCACGCAGCATTCGCCTCGTCCTGGCTCGGGTCGGCCCAACCGCCATAGAGGGCGATATAGGTGTCATCCTCCACGGAGAAGGCCATATCCGGACGGGCTGGTGGCCGCCAGTTCATCCACAGCATGTGCGACGGCGATTCCGGCAAGGTCTCGGCAATCCGGGTGATCCCAGGCCGCAACTGCTGGTAACTGGCATGTGTCCACATGTTGTCTACCGCGTAGCGGTGGGCCGAGGGATAGTGCCGCATCGCGTTGCGATAGAGCACCGAGAGCGGCACGGGGGTCGCCGGTAGGGCCAGGCGGGCGCCCCGGGGCCGAGAGTTCAGAAAAGCGGTGGCCCATCGTGCTTGGCGCCACGAGTCCGCGAAGACGACCGCCGAGACTTGAACGCCAAGTCCGCGCACCCCAACCGTCTCGCGGGAGAGCAGGAGGTCCAATTCCACGGAGGAGGCCACTTCCGGCCCAACCCGATCCGCCCAGGCGAACACCTCATCGATGCGATCCTCGGGGTAGGCGGCCGCCGCCACCCCGATGAAGCTCGACCTTGGGAAGAGGCGGAGATGGAAGGCCACGACAATCCCGAAGAAGCCCGGGCCAGCGCCCCGGGCCGCCCAGAGCATGTCGGGATCCTCCAGTTCGCTCGCGTGCCGCAGTTCCCCCTCGGCGTCGACATAGTCGATGGCAAGGACGTTCTGACAGGCCATGCCCAAGGCCCGCCCGTTCCAGCCGAATCCACCCTGGAGAAGGTAGCCACCCAGGCGCACACCCTCACAGTGCCCGACCGGGAAGAAGAGCCCGATTCGGAGCAGCTCAGCAGCCAACTGATTACCCCGCTTCCCTGGACCGACGACGGCCGTCAGAGCGGATGCGTCGATGCGCACCTCATCCAACGCCGAGACGTCGATCAGCACGGCATCCTCTCGCAGATGATTGCCGGCCCAGCTGTGACCCCCGGACTTCACGGTGACACGAAGGCCCTCGCGGACGGCATACCGGACGGCCTCTTGCACGTCGGACACGGATCGCGCGTGAACAATGCGAGCAGGGAAGCGCTCGGGGACCAGTGCATTCCACATCATCGATCCGCGAGCGATCTCATATCCGGGGTCCGTGCGACCGATGCCGGGTGCGGCGGTGGCGAGCGTCATCGTGGCTCCTCAGGTCGGGAATGTGGCACCACCATAGTTATTTAGTTATCGCTTGTCAACTAATGTCCCCATTGGAGCTACGCTCAACGTGTGAGCGCGGAAAACCGTCGTGGGCGACCCCAGGTGCTCAGCGATGACGCCCTACTCGACTACGCCCTGGACGCCTTTGGGCGCTTGGGCTTCGACGGGGTGTCGCTGCGGGCGCTGAACCGGGAGCTAGCCGCTAGCCCGGCCATGCTCGGGAAGCGATTCGGCACCAAGGAGCGCCTCTGGCTCGCTGCCGTTGATCATGGCTTTCATCGACACCGCCAACGCCTGTTGGCCGAGTGCGGCTCGCTGACGCAGGGCACGGCCGTGCAGCGATTGGAGCGCTTCATCGCGGCATTCATCCGCACCGCCGCCCAGACTCCGTCCTTGCAGAGGGTGATCACCATAGAAGGGGCCCAAGAAGGGCCTCGGCTTGAGCATCTCTACCGGGAGTTCATCGAACCTCTCATGACCGGCCTGGTGCGCCCCATCCTTGATGAGGCCATCCAGGATGGGGCTATCGATCCGATCGGCGATAGGGAAGTGTTCTTCGTGGTAGCCAATGGCGCCGCCTCGGTGGCTGCCTTGGGACCACTCAGTGCGCTCTTCGATGGCCGGGACGGTACCCTCGAGATCCGTAGTTACGCGGATAACGTGGCCCGGACGTTGGTGCGGGCCCTACGGCCCTGATGCCGACCGGAGGCACTCAGTACCAGTGGGGGTAGCGGCTATTCCAGGCGCCAAGCGCATTGCAGGGCGTGCCATAGCTGCTCTTGATGTACTTCAGACCCCAGCGGATCTGGGTGACCGGGTTGGTGCGCCAGTCGTTCGCGATCGTAGCCATCTTGGAGCCGGGTAGCGACTGCGGGATGCCATAGGCGCCACTGCTGGGATTCTCGGCCCGCCAGTCCCAGCCGCTCTCGCCGGTCCACAGCGTCTCCAGGCAGCTCCACTGGTCGGCCGAGAAGCCGAACTCTGGCAGGAGCATCTTGGCGGCCGACTTGGGGTCGGTTTGGGCGTTCTCGAGCACCTTGCGTCGGGCAGTCTCGCGGGCCGCGTGCTCGGTCGCCGCCTTTCGTGCCTGGGCAAAGGCGAGCGCTTGCGCACGCTCGGTGGCCTGGACTTTTGCAGTCCGAGCGGCCACCGCAGTGGAGAGCGAGGTGCGCGCAGAGGCCCGGCTCGCACTGTCCTGCGCTTGGCTTCGGGCTTCCGCGACGCTCTCGGTGGCCAAGGCGCCGGAGAGGGCCAGCGGGGCGGCATTCGCGCTCTGTGGTTGGCCGACCGTGGCGAAGGCCACAGCCGACCCCACGGCGATCACGGCCGCACCGCCCACCAGCACCGGCGACCGCAGTGCGGAGCCCGCCCGCACGCCGATCGAGCGGCGCGGGGCAGCATGCCGGGGGGCATGGCGCGGTTGATAGCGGGGCACGCAGAAGTCCTTGGGTTGGCAGGGAGCGTTATCAAATCGAGACCTAACGCTACCGGAGGGTCAGGGTCAGACCAAAACTCACGCTCAGATCTCGATGCCTTCGAGTAGGTCGGTCACCAGGGCGGCGATCGGGCTCCGCTCGCTGCGGGTCAACGTGATGTGCGCGAAAAGCGGGTGTCCCTTGAGGGCCTCAACCACGGCGACGACCCCGTCGTGGCGACCGACGCGCAGGTTGTCGCGCTGGGCCACATCGTGGGTGAGGACCACCCTGGAGTTCTGACCCAGGCGCGAGAGCACGGTGAGCAGGACGTTGCGCTCCAGGCTCTGGGCCTCATCGACGATCACGAAGGCGTCATGCAAGGAGCGGCCGCGGATGTGGGTGAGCGGCAGGACTTCGAGCATCCCGCGATCGAGAATCTCCTCGACCACCTCCTGAGAGACCAGCGCTCCAAGCGTGTCGAAGACCGCCTGGCCCCACGGGTTCATCTTCTCGGCTTCGCTGCCCGGCAGGTAGCCCAATTCTTGGCCGCCGACGGCATACAAGGGCCGGAAGACGACCACCTTGCGGTGCTGGCGGCGCTCCAACACGGCCTCGAGGCCGGCGCACAGGGCCAGTGCGGACTTGCCCGTGCCAGCGCGGCCACCGAGCGAGATGATGCCGACGTCGGGATCGAGCAGGAGGTCGAGGGCAATGCGCTGCTCGGCCGAGCGACCGTGCAGGCCGAAGGCGTCGCGGTCGCCGCGGACAAGGCGGATCTGCTTGTCCGGGCCGACCCGGCCCAGGCCAGAACCGCGCGGCGAGTGCAGCTTCAGGCCGGTGTGGCAGGGCAACTCGGCGGCGCCGACGTGCTCGAGCCGGCCCACGTCATACAGCTGGTCCATCTCGGCGGTGGTGACATCGAGTTCAGCCATGCCCGTCCAGCCGGACTCGACGGCGAGTTCAGCGCGGTACTCCTCGGCGTCCATCCCGCAGGCCGATGCCTTGACGCGCATCGGTAGGTCTTTGCTGACGATGGTGACGCGGCGACCCTCGTTGGCCAGATTGCGCGCCACCGCCAGGATGCGGGTGTCATTGTCACCGAGGCGGAAGCCCGCCGGTAGCGAAGAGGGGTCCGTGTGATTCAGCTCGACGTGCAACGAGCCACCCTCGTCGCCGACCGGGATCGGGGCGTCCAGGCGGCCGGCCTTGATCCTCAGGTCATCGAGGAGGCGCAGGGCCTGGCGGGCGAAGTAGCCCAGCTCCGGGTGATGCCGCTTGCCCTCGAGTTCGGAGATGACCACGACCGGTAGGACGACTTCGTGTTCCTTGAACCGGTGGATGGCCCTGGGGTCGGAGAGCAAAACCGAGGTATCCAGAACATACGTCCGGCGCTCATCGGCGCTCTGGGTGGTGCGAACTGTCACGTCATCTCCCCTGGTGGTCGACGCAGGTGCCGTGTGTTCGACGCTACGGCGATGCCCGTGATTCGCCCCGACGCCCTCAGGCGTGTCGGGCAGGTTTCCCGTTTCAGACGAAACCGAAGTGACGCGAGTGACTCCAGTGACTCTTGTGACGACCAGGGATTTCGGGGTCACCCCGAAATCC
>CALMQX010000038.1 GCA_937873315.1 uncultured Nostocoides sp.
CCGGGGAGCGGGCTGCTCACTCGGGTAGCCATCCGGGCTTGGGACTCGCTGTAGTGCGGCAGCGAAAGACCTGCCGCCCGGTAAGCGAGGATCGTCAGGCCGGAGCAGTCGACGCCGCCGGTCGAGGCGCCGCCATACACGTACGGCGTGCCCACGAGCGCGAGGGCAGCATTGACGACCGCGGAGCTGGAAACCTTGGGGGCCGGGTTCGACAGCGGCGCGCGCGTCGAGGTCCGGCTCGTACCTGTGGTCGTCGTGCGGGTGGTCGTCAGCGTGAGCGACTGAACCACGACCGGCTTGGGCTTCGGCTTGGCGACGGCCTTGATCCCCGACACCCCGAAGGACGAAGAGGTCGGCGCAGCGGCAGCCGGCGCAACCACAGCCGGGCGAGCCACGGCGACAGCGGACTCTCCGGAGGGAGCGACCACTCCCAACGCGGGCGCGGCCTGCGGGGCGGCTGCGGGCGCGGCCACCGGCGTCTGAACGGGGGCGGCCTCGGCCGGCATCGCGAATGCCGCGACCAGACCACCAGAGGCAGCCAAGACGGCGGAAACGCGGGCGCCATGCTCACCGACACGGGAGACGACGTTGGTGATCTCAGAGACGGGGTTATAGCGCCCAGGCGTGCGATGACGCCCGGACGAAGCCTGCTCGGTCACGATGAACCTCCACACGCCTACGAGGTGAGCTGTCGGGTTCGGGCTTGAAGGTGCCCGGCCGCTCCGCACCCGAAGGTGTGGACCGGCTTCACCCCAAGGATCTGCGCGGCCTCAGCCAGCAGACCCGGAAGTGGGTCCCCCGCCCCTGCCCGGCGGTAGTGCTAAACCCGATCGGCGGTGGCAGGATTCGGCGATCCGCCATCGGGAGCCACCTCTGGTGAGGCGACTGTCAAACACCGTACCCGGACTCCAGGGAAAAGTCACATTTCGGTTACGAGACCTACACCACGGGTATCAAAGACGCCGCTGGCACGCTCCGCGCGCGGGGCACTCTGCGCGCGCGAGGTGCGAGCTGAGACCGAGAGGCCTCAGGAGACGGCGACGGCTCAGAAGACGGAGATGTGCACGTGGTCGTAGTGGTTCGCGGTCGGTGAGCCCCGGTCCTCCATGCCCCGCCAGTACGGCGAGGAGGTGGTCCAGATGCGTTGCCGCCAAATCACGTAGTGAATGTTCAGGCTGCCCATGTTGGCGATCGCGAATGCCGCGACCGCGTCACCCTGAGACTGCGACGAGATCATCACGTCGACCGCGCGACCGGACCCGTGATCGCCTGGGTCGCCGGCGCGATAGCCGCCGATATTGGTGATCCCGAAGGCCGACTTCACGGCGAGGTAGACCCGAGCTGCGGTACCGGTCAGACCGGGAATCGCGCTGCCGGCAGTCGAATACGACCGGTTGGCCGGGGTCGGGCCACCGCTAGAAGCACTCTTCGTGCTCGTGGCGCCACCGTTGGTGACAGCGGTGACCTCGGCCGCGGGCTTGGGCTTAGCGACTGCCTTGACGCCAGCCACACCGAAGTCACTGCCAGCCTGCGGGGCGTTCTGGGCCGGGGCGGCCAATGCCGGCACGGCTGCGTCCCCAGCGATCCGACCCAACGACCGAGACGAGGCCGGGGCAATGACCGCGGCCGTGCGAGCTTGAGCCAGCGCGGTGTTCGCTTCCGGTAGCGCCACGGCCGCAGCAGTGTCCCGACCGGGCACGGCCAACGCAATGGCGACACCCGCGAGCACCAGCAATCCGGCGACCGATTTCACGAGGGGAGCACTGGTGTGCAGGGAAGGGAGGCGCAGATCAGGGAGTCGGCGGATAGCGCCTGAACCGCGTCGGCCAGGCTCGCTGGTACGCGTGGTCTGGGTGTCCGTCACCGGTGTTGTCCTCCTGTCACGGCCGCGCATCAGGGGTGTGCGCAGCGTCGTGGGGCCGTCCGTCACCGTACACGCAGGACCGCGTGAATGTCACATTTCGGTCACGGGATCGCCCCGCTGGCCGGTTGGCCAGTTCGGCCTAGTGCACGGAGATGTGCACGTGGTCCATGTGGTTCTGGGTTGGCGACCCGCGGTCCGCCATGAGCCGCCACGTGCCGCGCTCGGGCTTCCAGGAGCGTTGCTGCCAGATGACGTACTTGATGTTGAGCTCCTCGGCATGCGCGAGCACGAATGCCGCAACCCCGTCACCCTGAGCCTTGCTGGTGATCATCACATCGATCGCGTGGCCGCTGCCATGATCCAGCGGGTCGCCGGGACGCAGTCCGCCGATGTTGGTGATCCCGAAGGCCGAGCGCACCGCGGAGTATGCCGCCTGAGCCGTCGGAACCAGGCCCTTGGCCTTGCCGTCAGCGAGGTAGCTGGTGGTGTCGTAGTCGATCAGCCCCACGAGCTTCGGGTCCAGCGCGGCCATCTCGGGGCGAATCACTGCCCGGACTCCGCCCACACCAAAGTCGTCGCGAGCCACCACGGCTGCACTCGGCGCGGCCACCGTCGGCGCTGCCGCGCGTTGCTGGCTCCGGCTGGTTGAGCCAGCGGCTGTCAGTGCCGAGGTCCGCACGGAGGCCGACGCCGGCGCGGCTGTGATCGGCAGCGCCACGGCCTCACCCTGGTTGGGGAGCACAAGCGCCACGCCAACACCGGTGACCACGGCCGCGGCGGCGGCGGACTTGACCAAGCCTCGCGAGCCCAACGCCCACCCGGCGGCACCCAACTCGCGAACCGCCGTGACGGCAGCCGAGCCACCCGTGCGATGACGGGCGGGGGCGCGGTGGCGTCCACCAGCGCGGGCAGGGGTGCTCACGGCATACGCCTTCCAGGGAGATGAGCAAGGGGGCTGAGCAAGGCTACCCGGACTCGGAACCCAATGTCACATTCAGGTAACGGCTCTGCAGGGTGCGTTTGGTCACGTAGACGGATCTAGGCCCGCCGGGCCACGAAGACGTGCTCAGCAATCTCGGTCGGCAAAGACACCCCGGTCGTGGGTTCCCGATCGAAGCGATGGAGCAGGATCCGGTTGCCGTCACGCACGGTCACCGCCTGCGTGCCCGGGAGGAGGCCGGCGGCGGTGAGCAGCCCGAGCGCGTCGTGATCGACCTGGACGGGTTCACCGATGCGCCGCAGCACCACCGCGACCGGCGTTTCACCCGATACCTGGTCGAGAGTGGCCACTCCGTCGAGGAAGGCACCCTTCAGCGCTGGCTCGCCCAACTCCTCCAACCCCGGGATCGGATTGCCATAGGGCGACTCCGAACGCGACTGGAGCAGCGCGAGGATTTTGCGCTCCACCCGCTCGGACATGACGTGCTCCCAGCGGCAGGCTTCCTCGTGGACGTGCTCCCACTCCAGCCCGATAACGTCCACAAGCAGCCGCTCGGCCAGGCGGTGCTTGCGCATGACCCGGGTCGCTCGACGGTGACCCTCGTCGGTCAACTGGATGTGTCGATCTCCCCCGAGGGTCAGTAGGCCATCGCGTTCCATCCGCGCCACGGTCTGAGAGACGGTGGGGCCAGAGTGTCCGAGTCGCTCAGCGATGCGGGCGCGGAGGGGCACGATGCCTTCTTCCTCCAGCTCGAAGACCGTGCGCAAGTACATCTCGGTCGTATCGATCAGGTCGGTCACATAGGTAAGCCTACGTTTACGGCGCCGCAATCCGTATGCCGCGCGCGGCCGACCCTCGGGTCAGCCGCGACGGGCCCGTCCAACGATCTGCGAAACCCCTCGGCGAGCCGGCCGGAGCACCCCGCGAAGGGTCTCGGACTGGCGGACCCGACTGGGCTCACGGGACCACTCGTGCTCCAGACGATAGGCGTGCTCCTCCAGCGCTTGCCGGACGGCAGCATGCCGAGCCCAACGACCGGAGACGAAGAGCACGTTGTATTGCCCGACGTACTCGGCATCGCGGGCCACTGGCACCAGGCCAGCGGCGAGCAGGTGCTCGAAGACGTCCAGGCTGATCAGTTGGCCTTCCCAAATCTGGGCATCCTCAACCTCGACCTTGAGCACCGCCACCTGGGGCAGCAGGCCACTGGCCCCAGCCAGCACCTCGCGGATGGCCCCTTCGACATCAATCCACGCCCCCACGTTGACGTTGCGATCAGGGATGACCGAGTCCAGCCGGGCCGAGGGCACCTCGACCTCGCGCAGCGCCCCGGCATCCGAGCGGGCCAGCAGCGACTGACCCGGGAGCAGTTCTCCGGACACCGGATCGACGTCCAGACGGAAGGTGACCGTGCCGTCATGGTCGCTGGCCGCGCAGTACCGATAGTCGACGCCGGCCGCCGGGTAATCGGTGCTGGCGCTCGCCCTCGCGTGAATGTAGTCGGTCGCCTCGAGGGCAATCACCCGACACTTCGGATGACGCGCGGCCACCGCCAGTGAGGCCTCGGCGTCCGCCGCTCCCACCTCCAGGAAGACCTCGGGGCGCACCAGGTCGATCAGCGCGTGGAAGAGCTCGTCGAGATGGGCTGCGCTCTCCCGACGACCGCCCAATGACTGCCGATGGCGCGCCACGCTAGCCCGCAATTGCGCATCATGTAGGAGGGCAAGTTGCTCGATCATCGGCACCTCGGACACAGCGCGATCATTGCACTCGGCGTGGGTCATACTCTGGCAGCCACCTGGCCAGCCACGCCGCGCCCCCGAGCGCGAGCGCCCCCACAAAGACCGCACTGGCGGCCAGCGAAGCCATCGCCGTGATCGCGGCGACGAGGATCGCGGCGCCATTGTGTCCAACGAGGGAGAGCGTGCGCCAGAGCGAGAGGAAGGCCGCCCGCCCCTGCGTGGGTGCGGCGTCAACCCCCAGGGTCATGACGATGCCCGAGCCCAATCCATTACCGATCCCGATGAGCGCACATGCTGCGACCAGCCCACCGAAACTCGTCGTGAGCGGCATCAGGATCAGGCCGGCGCCGATCAGTACGGCGGTCGGCACGGCCGAGGCCGCCCTCCCCCAACGATCGCTGATCGAGCCGGCCGGGTAGACGAAGAGAACCTCGACCCCGGAGATGATCCCGAAAACCAACGCCGTTTGGGCAGCAGTGACCCCGATGTGATCCGCCCACAGCGGAGTGACGACTCCGAAGGAGGAGCGCGCCAGGCCGATAATCAACACCCCGACGCCGACCGTGAGCAGCACTCGGCGCTGTCGCCGGATGACCTCGCGCACCCCGACCCGTTCCGTGGGCTCTGAGCGGTGATGGTGCGGGTCGCGCACCGTGAAGGCGATCACGATGCCGCCGACCGTGGCAGCTACCAGCCCAACCAGGTATGCCGATTGCGCGCCGTCCGCGGCGATCACCGGGGCCGCGATCAGTGGCCCCACGAGCATGCCCACGCGGGCAACCCCGCCCAATACCGAGAGCGCTCGCCCGCGCAGACAGACCGGCACCGCATCCGCGATGTACCCCATCCGGGCCACGATGAAGGCCACCACGCAGGGCGCCTGAAGCACGACGGCGGCGGCCAGTTGCCACAGGGACTGAGCCCGCCAGCCAATCAGCGAGGACACCGCCAACAACCCAGCGGCCGCGAGCATCGTGCGCCGCTCACCAGCGCGATCGACGAGCTTCCCCACAGGAACCGCCAGGATCAACTCGACGACCAAACCCAGACCGACCATGAGGGCTGCCACGGAGGTCGACGCACCCAATGCCCGGGCGGTCAGCGCCACCATCGGGGCGACGGCGCCCAGAGCCAGCGCCCACAGCAACGTGGGCAGGTAGGCCGGGAGCACCAGTTCGCGCAGCATGACCCCCTCGCGCGTGGGTGCGGAACCGGGCTGGGAAGTCATCAGGCCACGACGATACGGTGCCGCCATGACGGTGATCATCGATCGGCGATTCTGTGGCCCGCCCGAGTCCGGCAATGGCGGCTACGTCGCCGGCCTGCTGGCCGAGCGCATCGCCACTACTCCGACCCGGCCTGCTGTCTCGGTCCGCCTGAGTTCCCCGCCTCCACTGGATCGAGCCCTGACGCTCGGCGGCTACGGCAGCCTCGTGCTGCTCCAGGATTCCGGCCGTGGAATCGCGTCAGCGTCGCCGGCGCCGACCCTCCAGGGCGAACTGCCGGAACCTGTCTCGCTCGCCGCGGCCCAGGCTGCGGAAGCGGCATACGAGGGGCTCAACGGCCATCCCTTCCCCACCTGTTTCTCCTGCGGCACCGGGCGCGAGCCGGGCGATGGCCTGTGCCTGCGGCCGGGTCCGTTGGGCGATGGCACCGGCCGGTATGCCGCAACGTGGACGCCGAACGAGGTTGCCCTTCCCTTTGTCTGGGCGGCCCTGGACTGCCCGGGCGGGTGGTCAGCGGGCATCGCTGGTCGGCCGATGGTCCTGGGCACGATGACCACCCAGCTCCTGCACGACCCCATGCCTGCCCAGCCGCACGTCATCGTGGCCTGGCCACGCGGCGGCGAGGGGCGGAAGTTCTTAAGTGGATCGGCGCTCTTCACTGCCCAGGGCGACCTGCTCGCGCGGGCCGAAGCCACCTGGATCACCGTCGACCCGGCCGCGGTGCGGCCAGCCTGAGGAGGAACACATGAGCGAGCAGCACCTGGCCGTGGTGACCGGTGCAAGCAGCGGCATTGGCGCCGCGACCGCGAAACTGCTTGCCGCGCAAGGGTTCACCGTGATCTGCGCGGCACGTCGCGAGGATCGACTGCGCGCGGTCGCAGACGAGATCGGCGGCATACCGGTGGTCTGCGATGTCACCTCCGATGCTGACGTCACTCGCCTGGCCGAGGTGATCGCCGACCATGGCGGACGTCTCGATGTGCTCATCAATAATGCCGGCGGCGCCCTGGGGCTCCAACCGGTGGCGGAGGCTGACGTCGAGCAGTGGCGGTCGATGTTCGAGAGCAATGTCATCGGGACCCTCAAGGTGACCAAGGCCCTGTTGCCCGCGCTGGTCGCGGCGCAGGGCGCCGGGATCATCGTCAACGTCGGCTCGGTCGCCGGCTATCTGGCGTACGAGGGCGGCGCCGGCTATACCGTGGCCAAGCACGGGGTGCAGGTCATGACCGAGACGCTGCGCCTCGAGCTGTGGGACCAGCCCGTGCGGATTACCGAGATCGCGCCCGGGATGGTTCAGACCGAGGAGTTCGCGCTCACCCGTTTTGGCGGAGACCAGGCGCGTGCCGATGCGGTGTACGCCGGTGTGCCAGGACCGCTGGTGGCCCAGGACGTCGCCGAGGCGATCGTCTGGATGGCGACCCGACCCGCCCATGTCAACGTGGACCTCATGGTCATCAAGCCACGAGCGCAGGCGGCGCTACACAAGGTCCACCGCCTGACCTGATCGACTCAGGGCTGGCGGCGATGGATCCTCCACGCGGTCGCGTCATCCAGGTTGCCCTCACCCACGCGGGTGAAGACGATCCGGTCGTGGAGCCGTGAACGGCGCCCGCCCCAGAACTCCACCTCGTCCGGGACGATCCGGTACCCACCCCAGAATGGCGGCACCGGCACCTCGCCGGTCTCGCCGCGCTCGGGGAACTCCGCCAGCCGGCGTTCGTACTCTGCCTCCAACTCGGCCCGTGACCCGATCGGCTCGCTCTGGCGTGAGGTCCACGCCGAGATGCGCGAGCCATAGGGTCGAGAGTCGAAGTAGGCCTCCACCTCGTCGCGCTCGACCAGCTCCGCCCGCCCCCGGAATCGGATGGCACGAAACATCGCGGGCCAGGTCAGCGCCGCGGCGATCTGCGGGTTGGCGGCCAACTCGGCGCCCTTGGTCGAGGTCAGGCCGGTGACGAAGCCCGGACCGCGCTCATCGAGGAAGCGCATCAGCACGGTTCGCACGTTGGGGCACCCGTCGGCGTCGACGGTCGCGACGGAGATCGCCATCGGCTCGGGCACATCCGCACTCACGACGGCCCTCGCATTGGCCTCCTCAACCCAGCGGCAGATCTGTCGATAAGCAGTGGGCTCGAGTTGGTCCTCGCCGAGCCCTTCACCGGTGTAGTCAACGCGCGCGTGGTCCACCCCTTGATCGTATGCCGCACCTCACCTGGCGCGCGGGCCGGTGGTGGCACCGTGCAGAATGGTCAACGGCCCCTGGGTGAACCAGGACCTCGCGGGCCGTGGCCGCCGCATCCGGTGCGCCGAGCAAGGGAGAGGATCGTTGAGGATGGTCGAGCAGAGCACGGGGACGCAGGCTGCCAACGCGCCGGACCCGGACTTCCGTCCGGGCCTCGAGGGAGTTGTCGCCTTCGAGTCCGAGATTGCCGAGCCCGACAAGGAGGGTGGCGCGCTGCGCTATCGCGGTGTCGACATCAAGGAACTCGTGGGTCGCGTGTCCTTCGGCCAGGTGTGGGGCCTGCTGGTGGATGACGAGATGGACCCAGGCCTTCCGCCCGCGGAGCCATTCCCGCTGCCGGTGCACACCGGTGACATCCGTGTGGACGCTCAGTCCGCGCTCGCGCAGTTGGCTCCGGTGTGGGGCTTCAAGCCGCTTCTCGACATTGACGCTGAGCAGGCCCGGGACGACCTCGCGCGTGCCTCAGTGATGGCTTTGTCGTTCATCGCCCAGTCCGCCCACGGCCAGGCCACGCCGATGGTGCCCCAGCGCCGCGTAGACGAGGGCCGAACCATCGTGGAGCGCTTCATGATTCGCTGGCGCGGCGAGCCCGACCCGGCCCACGTGGAAGCCATCGACGCGTACTTCATCTCGGCGGCCGAGCATGGGATGAATGCCTCCACCTTCACCGCCCGGGTGATCGCCTCGACCGGCGCGGACGTCGCGGCGTGCCTATCCGGTGCCATTGGAGCCCTCTCCGGGCCATTGCACGGCGGCGCCCCCTCGCGCGCGCAGCACATGATCGAGGGCGTCGAGAAGATGGGCGATGCTCGCCGCTATGTCAAGCAGGTCATGGACCGCAAGGAGCGATTGATGGGATTCGGGCACCGGGTGTATCGGGCCTATGACCCGCGCGCCGCGGTGCTCCGCGACACCTGCCAGCGCCTGGGCGCCCCCCGCTACGACGTGGCGCTTGAACTCGAGAAAGCCGCTATCGCTGAGCTCGCCGAGCGCTACCCCGAGCGCCGGATGGAGACCAATGTCGACTACTGGGCGGCGGTGCTCTTGGACTTCGCCGATGTCCCTAACGAGATGATGACCCCGCTTTTCGTATCGGCGCGCACCGCGGGGTGGTCGGCACACATCCTGGAGCAAAAGAAGACCGGTCGACTGATCCGACCGTCGGCCCGCTACATCGGCCATGCACCGCGACCCCTGGAGGCCGTGGCAGGCTTCCGCGCCTGACCTAGACGCCGCCGCGCCCACAAACGTGGCGAGTTCCACGTGGTGGAACCCTTGACGGCGCCTAGCGCAACACGGCGAGACTGGCTGACATGAGCGACACCTCAGCGATCACCCTTCCCGACGACCTGCGCCCCCAGGACGGCCGCTTCGGCTCCGGCCCGAGCAAGGTCCGCCCCGAGCAGTCCGAGAGGGTGGCCGCTCTCGGCCGATCGCTCCTCGGGACTAGCCACCGGCAGGCGCCCGTGCGCACCGTCGTCCGTGACATCCGGGAGGGCCTGAGCGCATTCTTTGCCCTGCCCGATGGCTACGAGATCGTGCTGGGCAATGGTGGGGCCACGGCATTCTGGGATATCGCGGCATTCGGCCTGGTGCGTGAGCGCTCGCAGCACCTGACCTTTGGTGAGTTCTCGAGCAAGTTCGCGGCCGTCACCAAGGCCGCACCCTTCCTGGGCGACCCGACGGTCATCTCGAGCGAGCCGGGAACCCGTCCGCAGCCGCGCGCCGAAGCCGGCATCGACGCCTACGCGTGGGCCCACAACGAGACCAGCACCGGGGTAATGGCGCCAGTGCAGCGGGTTCAGGGCGCGGATGCCGACGCGCTCGTCCTCATCGACGCCACCTCCGGCGCGGGCGGGCTCCCGGTCGACATGAGCCAGGCAGATGTCTACTACTTCGCGCCGCAGAAGTCGTTCGCGGCCGATGGTGGCCTGTGGCTGGCGGCCTTCTCCCCCGCGGCGCTGGCCCGGGTCGACGAGGTCCTCGGCTCGGGGCGCTGGGTCCCCGACTTCTTCAACCTGCGCACGGCGATCGACAACAGTCGCCTGGATCAGACCTACAACACCCCAGCGCTGTCGACACTGGTGCTCCTCCAGGCTCAGGTCGAATGGCTCAATGCCCAGGGCGGCCTCGACTGGGCAACCGCGCGCACGGCCGACTCCTCGGGCCGGTTGTACTCGTGGGCGCAGGCCAGTTCGTATGCCGCCCCCTTCGTTGCGGACCCGGCCAACCGCTCGCAGGTGGTCGCCACCATCGACTTCACCGATGACGTGGACGCTGCCGCGATCGCAAAGACCCTGCGGGCCAATGGCATTGTCGATGTCGAGCCGTACCGCAAGCTCGGTCGCAATCAGTTGCGAGTGGCATGCTTCCCGGCCGTGGACCCCGAGGACGTGAGTGCGCTCATCGGCTGCATTGAGTACATCGCCGAGCGTCTCTGACGAGAGCGACCCTTCTCAGGTGGCCACGGCATACACGATGGTCACCACGACGAGGAGCGCCAACACCCCGAGGGTGAGGAAGCGCCGCACCCGCGGGGTCATCGGGCTGACTCCGGGATCGGAACAGTGACCGGTGCGGTAGTGACCCGCAACCGCGGCCGACGCTGGGACTCATAACTCACCCGGACATTCTCATGCCGCGCGAGCCAGACTGCGACCACGGCCAGGGTGATTCCCACCGCGATCGAGCCGATCCCGATGGTCCACCGGGGTCCGATGTGCTCGCCGATCCAGCCAATCATGGGTGCCCCAATCGGTGTGCCACCCATGAAGATCGCCATGTACAACGCCATCACGCGGCCCCGCATCTCGGGCGCGGTCCGAGTCTGCACCATGGCATTGGCCGTGGTCAGCGCCGTGAGTGCGGTCAGCCCCACCGGAACCAGGGCCAGGGCGAACCGGCCGTAGGTCGGCGCCGACGCGGCGAAAGCCGCTGCCACCGCGAATCCGGCCAGCGAGAGCAGGAGGACCCTGAGACGGGCGTTCTGACGACGGGCGGACAATAGCGCGGCCGCCAGCGAGCCGATGGCCATGATGGAGCCGAGCAGACCGTACTCGCTGGCTCCCTTGCCGAAGACCTGGGTTGCCATCAGTGCCGTGGTGATCTGGAAGTTCATCCCGAAAGTGCCCAGGACAAAGACCAGGAGCATCACGAGTTGGAGGTCCGGGCGCGAGCGCACATAGGCGAAGCCCTCACGGATCCCACCGCGGCCGCGAGCCAAGGGCGCCGGCGTGAGTTCACTGGGGCGCATCCGGGCCAGCGCGATGAGCACGAAGACAAAGGTCAGGGCGTTGAGCAGCAGCGCCTCACCGGTTCCCCAGGCAGCGATGATCACACCGGCAATCCCCGGCCCGATCAGCCGCCCGCCATTAAAGGAGGCCGAGTTCAAGGCGACCGCATTGGTCAAGCGATCCGCCGGCACCATCTCGGAGACAAATGCCTGTCGAGCGGGATTGTCGACCGCGGTGATCACCCCCTGAGCCAGGGCAATGGCGTACACGTGCCACAGGTGCGCCCAGCCACCCAGAGCCAGGATGGCCAGCAGAAGAGAGGTCACCAGCAGTAGCACCTGGGTGATGACCAGCAAGCGCCGCTTGGGGAAAACATCAGCGATCAGCCCGGTCCAGGGTGCGAGCACGAGGAAGGGCAGGAACTGCAGGCCAGTCACCACGCCCAGCGCCGTGCCCGAACCAGCCGTAAGGGTGGTCAGGACCAGCCAGTCCTGGCCGACCCGCCCCATCCACGTGCCCACATTGGAGATGAAGGCACCGGTGATCCAGAGCCGGTAGTTACGGATCTCGAGCGAGCTGAAGGTCGGGCTCATTGCTCGGCCACCTTGCGCAGCAGCTCGGTGGCCCGCTCCAGCAGGGCGCGGTCGCGCGCCGAAAGATCCGCCAGCCGGACATCCAGCCACTCGTCTCGACTGCGGCGCACGGCCTGCAAGAGCTGGCGGCCTTCCGGCGTGATCGACACCAGCACCTGGCGCCCATCGGTGGGGTGCTCATCGCGTCGGACCAATCCGCGCTCGCATAGGGCGGCCACATTGCGAGTCATGCTCGGTGCGCTCACACGCTCCACCTCGGCCAATTCGCCCGGGGTGCGGGCGCCCTTGTCCACTCCGGCGAGGACAGCCACCAGGTGCGGGGGCAACTCAGCCGAGCCCTCGAGTCGGACGCGGCGAGCAATGTGCATGCAGGCCAGGCGGAGGTCATGGGTCAACTGAGCATCGGTCATCACGCGTGACAACTCGTTACGTCAGGTAACTATTCCCAGCCTGCCCCGACCCTCGGCAGGGCCCAGAGCGCCGTATGCCGGTGAGGTCACCGCAGAGGTGACGTCACCGGCATACGCGGGTTGGACGAGGAACGAGCTCAGGTGAGCAGCGACTCGATCGGGCCGATCGCGAAGTAGAGCACGAAGAGGACGGCAATCAGCCACATCAGCGGCTTGATGTCGGCCGCCTTGCCGCGCACGAGCTTGATCAGCACGTAGGCGACGAAGCCGGCACCGATACCCACGGTGATCGAGTAGGTGAACGGCATCAGGACGATGGTCAGGAAGGCCGGGATGGCGATCTCCAGGTCATCCCAGTCGATGCCCTTGACCTGCTGCATCATCAAGAAGCCAACAAGGATCAGCGCCGGGACGGCCGCCTCGTTCGGGATCATCGTGACCAGCGGGGTGAAGACGATCGCGACCAGGAAGAGCAGGCCGGTCACGACCGAGGCCAGACCGGTGCGCGCGCCCTCACCAACGCCGGACGCGGACTCGATGTAGGAGGTGTTCGAGGAGACACCCGCGGCGCCACCGGCGGCCGCCGCGATGGAGTCCACGATCAGGATCTGCTGGGTGCTGGGCGGGTTGCCCTCCTCGTCGAGGAGTCCGGCCTCGGCGCCGATCGCGGTCATCGTGCCCATCGTGTCGAAGAAGTCGGCCAGCATGAGCGTGAAGACCAGCAGGATGGCCGCCACCGCACCCACCCGAGCGAAGGAGCCAAACAGGTTGAACTCACCCAGGGTGCTGAACGAAATGGGGTTGAACTCCTTGGGCCACGCTGGCACGTTCAGGTTCCAACCGGCGGGGTTGATCTTGTTCGACCCATCGGCGTTTTGACCGACCACCGTCGGGCCGACCTTGGCAATGGCCTCGATGATGATCGCGACCACGGTCATGACCAGGATCGAGATGACGATGGCGCCCTTCACCTTGCGCACCCAGAGGGCCACGATGAGGATCAGGCCCAGGACGAAGACCACCGTCGGCCAGCCGCCGAGTTTGCCGCCAATGCCGAGCTCGACCGGGACCGGCCCGGTACCCGTGCGACGGACGAAGCCGGCGTCGACCAGACCAATCAGAGCGATGAAGAGGCCGATACCGACCGAAATCGCGATCTTGAGTTGGGCCGGCACAGCGTGGAAGACCGCTTGACGGAAGCCGGTCAACACCAGGACCAGGATGATCACACCCTCAAGCACGACCAGACCCATGGCATCCGCCCAGGTCATCCGGGTCGCGATGCCGTAAGCGACAAAGGCATTCAGGCCAAGGCCGGTCGCCAGCGCCAATGGGTAGTTCGCCGCGACGCCCATGAGGATGGTGAGCACACCGGCCACCAGCGCCGTGCCGGCCGCGATCGCGGGCAGGTTGGGGGCGTCACCGCCGCCGAGGAACTTGCCATCGCCGTCCTTGACGAACCCGAGGATGAGCGGGTTGAGCACCACGATGTAGGCCATCGTGAAGAAGGTGGCCAGGCCACCGCGGATCTCCTGCCCGACGCTCGAGCCGCGCTGGGAGATCTTGAAGTAGCTATCGAGGAAGCCGCCGGAACCCGGCGTTGTGGAGGTGTCGGCAGCGTGTGCGCCGCCAGATGTCTTCGCCATGGCGTGCACCCTAGCGGCGATCAGCGGTGGCTTGCTCCGCGAGACGCACCGTGGGCAGATAGGGCTCTGACCTCGCCTTTCACACCCTTCTCAGCACTCCCAACTGCCCCGTGCGTATGCCTTCCTCAGGCGCGTCGGCATAGGCTGTGGCTGTGATCACAGACGCTGAACCAGGGCCGGACGCCGACCAGCCGGTGGTGTGTATGCCGCTGGAGCCGCTCCCCGTGCCCACGCGCCTGATCATCCAGATCGGCTTGGCCATCTGGGCGCTCGCACTGGTCATCACCTTGGTGCTCCCCGCGCTGCACACCGGGGATCGCTCCTGGTGGCCTTGGGCTTGCGCGGCCGGGCTGGGGCTGGGCCTGATGGGCTATGCCTATGTCGCCCGCGGGCGTGGGAATGCCGCCGCGGCCTGACCGCGAGTCACTCGCCTGACGACCTCAGGTGACGTCGAGGATGTAATCGTCGACGATGGGCGGATTTACTTTCTCGGGCACAGGAGCCGCCGCATCCACCTCGGAATGCGCCCCGCAGCCGTGATCGAGCGAGACCACCTTGCCGTCACTGGGTGACCATTCGGAGGCGCAGACCCCGAAGACCGCTCGCAAGGCCCCGGCCATCGGGACGAAGAAGCCGCAGCTCGCGCACCGCGCGGGCGCCTTGACCGCCACCGGGTCGGAGGGACCGGCGGCACCGGCATACCAGCGGCCGGCAGCGGCCTCACGGCCCTCGGCAGAGAGCACCCGCGGGCGGCCAAGACCAAGTTCCCAGAGTGCGACCTGGTCGACCTCCTGATCGCCGGTCGCCTCGAAGCCGGCCACCAGCATGGGGTCGTCGGCGACAAATGGGGTGACATCGCCGGGCCCCAGGTCGCCGGGGGCGAGTCGGTCGGCATACGGAACCCAGGCGGGCGACAGGAGGGCACCCTCGGCCGGGACCAGGGTGGTTTCACAGACAGTCGCGGTCTTGGCGCGAGGGACTCGGGTGACCGAGACGGCCCAACGCCAGCCCGGGTAGGCGCGCGCGTCACAGGCGAAGTAGTGGACGCCAAGTCGATCGGCGAGCATCTCGAAGTCAAGAGCCGAACCCACCGAGCCAGGCTCGGCGCACTCCAGGAGGACCTCCCGGGCACGATCCGCCGACGCGGCGAGGACCGCGTCGACCTTAACTGCGGGGCGATCGGTCACAGCGGCAGCGCGTGGACTCACAGCTCGAGGTCCGCGGCCACGGCCTTGAGCACCGCAGCGACCTGATTGCCATGCTGCTTGTCGGGGTAGTGGCCGCGGCGCAGCGACTCGGAGACCGAGTCCAGGAGCTTGATGACGTCCTCGACGATGACCACCATCTCGTCAGCGGGCTTGCGATCGCGAACACGGCGGTTCACGGCCACCGATGGCGCGGGGTCCAATAGCCGCACGGACAGCGCCTGGGCGCCACGGCGACCCTCTGCGACGCTGAACTCGATCCGCTGGCCACCCTTGAGAGCGGTCACGCCAGCAGGCAGCGCGGAGGCAGGCACGAAGACATCGCCCTCGCCACCTTCATCGATGGAGACGAACCCGAAGCCCTTGTCGGCGTCGTAGAACTTGATCCTGCCAGTGGGCACTGGAGCCACCTACTCGCTGCTGAACATGCTGACGATGTGCCGCCTGCTGGCGCCACGCCCCAAGGTTATCCGGTTAATGCTGACCAGCGCGCCTCGATAAGACACGGAGCCCGGTCCTAGCACTGCCAGGCATCCCGGGTCGGTTGCCAGATCGTCAGCGGCGGAAAGGTGGCAACCCGTTCGAGGTGACCGGCCTGCAGGATGCCTTGGGTGGTGTACCCCAGAGGAACATCCGGCACGGTGCGCGTCGAGGTGATGACATAACCGATCGGCCATTCCTGCGGACAGGCAGGTGCACTCTTGCTCGTCATACCCATGAGGTGGGCGTAGGAGGAGTCGCGGGCGGCGGTATCCATTTGGGCCGAGCCCTTCAGGGCGCCGATCCCGAAGAACGTCGGGATCCCTTGATCGGCGTAGAGCCAGGGCACGTACTCGGCGTTATACGACCCTGCCACGACCTCCCCGGGTTGGAGATGAACGCGGAGCCAGGCTCCGGCGGCTTCCAGACTGGTCGGATTGGGCGTGCGATTGCGGATGTCCGCGCGGATCGGCCTCCAGGTGGCAGGCAGCAGTCCACACACGGCTACGGTGACCGCCACGACGACGGCCGAGGACACGACCGTACGCGCGTGTGCCCGCTGAGTCCCCTGTGCCCGCTGAGTTCGGCTCGGAACCAGTGCCCTGATCCCGGCATACCCAGTGAGCGCCAGCGCGGTCAGTCCGGCCAGCGCGGTGGGGCCGTACACCGCCATGATCATCGATCGGGGTCGCTCGGGGGCGCCGTACCACAAGCCACTGATGGCCGTAGCGAGTCGTCCGTCGGAGAAGCCGGTCCAGATCCCGATCACGGTCCAGATCACCCCCGAAATGAGGAGGGGCCAAGCGAACCGCAGCGAACGATGGGCGAAGGCGAGAGGCGCAGCGCACAAGCCCACGATCACCATCGTCGAGATGATCACGGTCCCGGTGGTGGACGGGGCCGGTAGGTAACTGTTGGGTGGCGGAAAGCCGAATGGGAGGTAGCGCTTGACGTCGTAGATCCAAAAATCCAGGCTGGCAGCGAGATCGGCAAAAGCGGGCTTCACCGCACTACGCTCGCCACCGGCCGACGCGAGTTGCGGAAGGACCGGGGCCAAGCCGACAAGCAGGGCGGCCGCTCCGCTCAGGATTCCCGCGGCGCGTAACCGTCCCTTGAGCAGGACCAGGATGGCCGCGGCCACGGTGGCGGCGAACAAGACGTCGTAGGTATGCGAAAGGACGACCCCGGCCACCGTGATGCCAGCCAACAGTCCTACGCGACTCCGCTCCGGCCCGCGGACGGCGCTGGCCATGAGCAGCGCAACGGCGACAACACAACAAGGGATGGCCTGCTCGGTCAACCGTCCGGTTCGCACGGCATTCCACAGCGGGCCAACAAAGACGGGCATGACGGCAACGGCGGTGGCGGTCAGCGGCTGGGCACCTAAGCGGCGGCTCGCAGCGAATACGGCAGACACCATGGCCAGCGGGGCAGCGACAGCGCTAAAGGCCACCATGCTCTTCCCGACGGTGCCGCCCGACAGTTGGGCGATCTGGGCCCACAGCACGTCAGCGGCGAGGGGGTAGAACCCACAGGCCTGCTGCGGGTTTGGCTGGCCGGTCACACACACGGCGTCCACGGAGGTGCTGGCCGTGTCGATCATGCGCCGGGTGAAGAAGGCGTGATTCATCGCATCCCAACCGGACGCATAGTGACCTCGCCCCACGATGACATAACCGACCCCGAGGGCAAGCACCGAGGCGGCGCAGAAGCCCAGCAGGTCGGCCCGGGACGGCCGCCAGGTGGTCTGTTCGGAGCTACTGCCCATGCGGACGTAAGCCCATCGGGAGAGGAAAACGACCGACAACACCACCACGTATGCCGCCCCCAGGACTGGGAGCGGGCCGTCTGGCAGCCCGAAGGCGGTCAGCCATGTCATCGAGATGGCGGTGAGGCCCAGGGTCAGGGGGAGGGCGGCACTCCAGACCATCCATCTGGTCGGCCCACGAGGTAATGCCCAGCCAACTAGGAGGCCCGGGAGGAAACATACGACCACGGTTGTGACGGCGATATTCATGGCTGCTCTCGACCTTCCGTGCCTCTTGGGAGAGAAGACGTTGGGCGGCGGCTTCCATAACGAACATAACCCCATACCTGGAGATTGCCTACCCTCTGCGTGCTCAGGGCGCAGACCGCGGCCAGGAAAATCGGGTAGGCCCGTCGGATCCATGTGCGAGGGTGGGACCATGCCCCAGCCCCAGAAGATCTCGCTGCGGAGCTTCTGGGAGCAGCTCTCCGTTCCGGCCCGCTGGCTGCTGTCGACCACGGCCTTCTCGACCATCGGCCGCGGCCTGACCCTGCCTTTCACGATCATCTACGTGAATGAAGTGCGCGGCATTGACCTGGATGTCGCCGGCGCCCTCATGGGGATCATCGCGGTCGTGGCCCTCCTCGTCACCGGGCCGATCGGCGCGTTGGTGGATCGGATCGGCGCGCGCCAGGTCTTGCTGTGGGGGAACGTCATTCAGGTCGCGGCCACCGCGCTGCTGGCGTTCGCGACCACCGTGCCGACATTCATCGTGGCCTTCACGCTGCTCGGGATCTCGTTTGGGGCGGGTTGGCCAGCCTTTCAGTCGATGATCGCGGCCCTGGTCGACGGCCCGCTGCGCACCCAGTTCTTTGGGATCAACTTCGCCATGCTGAACCTGGGGATTGGGATTGGCGGCGTGGTCGGCGGTCTCATCGCCGATGTGCACCGGCCGGGGACCTTCATGGCGCTCTTCCTCGGGGACTCCCTCGGCGTGTGCATCCCGATCGCCCTGCTCCTGGGGCCACTGCGTCATGTGCATGCCCGCGCTGAGGCGCCGGTCGCGGCAGTGGGCGCGGATCGCATCCCCACGCCGGCGTCATATCTGGCGATCCTGCGGCAGCCCGCGATGGCCTGGATGACCCTGCTCACCTTTGTCTCCAGCCTCGTCGGCTACGGCCAAATGGAGGCCGGTTTCCCGGCCTTCGCTCGCCAGGTCAGTGAGGTGTCCACCCGCACCATCGGGTTCGCCTTCGCGGTCAACACGGCGGTCATCGTGCTGGCGCAATTCTTTGTCCTGAGTCGGATCGTGGGTCGACGTCGCACCCGGGTCTACTTGGTGCTGATCGGCTTATGGGCAGTGGCCTGGACGATCATGGGGCTGACCGGCCTAGCCCCTGGCACCCTCGCTGCGGCGATCGGAGTCTGCCTCTTCCACGTCTTCTTCGGGATTGGCGAGACCATGCTCAATCCGACCATGCCGGCCATCGTCAACGACCTCGCCTCCGACCACACGCGTGGCCGCTACAACGCCACGACCGCGCTGGCCTTCCAGCTGGGCGCTATCGCGGCCCCGGTGTCCGCCGGGCTGATGCTCGATCACGGCCTTGGCGGGGCCTTCATCGGCACTTTGCTCGCCGGGCTGGCGGTCATGGTCGTGCTCACCCGACAGCTCGAGAGGCGACTCAGCCCGTCGGTGAACGGGATCCTCACACCAACCGAGGCCGCCTCATTCAGCGAGTCTGGGTCATGACCATGATGGCCTTGGCGCCATCCTTGGCCGCGAGCACGCGCACGCTTGCGCCGGTCGCCAGCGTGGTCGACCCGCCCGGGTATGCCGTCTGCTCGCTGAGCACATAGGTCGCCTCGAAGCCATCGCTGCTCTTGACCTTGAGGCTCTTGCCCGCGGTCACCTCGCTGACCGTTCCGGTCTGGACGAGCATCGTGGTCGGGGTGCCCAAGATGGCGGTGACGAACTCCCCGTGCAGGACCGCAGACATCGCCATCCCGGCCATGCCGCCCATCCCACCGCCGGTGCCTAGCTGCCCGCCCTGACCCATGTCTTGACCCTGGCCCATGCCCTGACCTTGACCTAGTCCTTGGCCGCCGCCATTGGCCTGGTGGCGTCCGTTGCCCATGCCTTGGCCCTGGCCCATGCCCGGCCCCTGACCCATGCCCGGCCCCTGACCCATGCCCGGCCCCTGACCCATGCCCGGACCTTGGCCCATGCCTTGACCACCGTCATTGGCCTGGTGCCGACCCATGCCATCACGTTGCGAGCTCATGCCGTGGTCATTGGCCCAGCCCCCGCGGCCATCACGGTCCAACCGGTGGCCGGCACCTAGTGCCGCCATGCCAATGACGCCGATCAGAGCGAGCGTTCCGACGACTGCCGCGATGGTCACGCCGATGCGGCCCCCTCGCGTCGAGGTCGCCTGCCGCCAGCTACCGGCGATCCGGTGGCGCAGCCCCGGGGAGGCAGCCGGCGTCGGTGCAGCGGCTGCCGCCGGATCGCTGCTGGCCCACGGGGCATCGGTGCGCAGCGCGGCCTCGTCCGGGTGGGCCTGGCTCAGTTCCTCGGTCGGAGCATCCGCGTGGGAGAGCGCCGGCTTCTCGATTGGTGGGACCGCGGCCGTGTCATCGGCCGCGGACGGCGTACCGGCGTCCTCAGGGTCAACAGGAGGAGTGGGGTTCTTGGCCATACCGACCATCTTCACATCGGGCCTGCCACGCTGGAGCCTTGCGGTCTGGATTCACACGGACTTCACAGGAAATCACAGGTGCGATTCAGCCAATGCCAGAGAGCGCCCGGGCCACCCGGGACACCGGGGGTCGCCCCAGCCGCTCGCCGAGCCAGACACTGGTCTGCACCAAAGCGTCGAGATCAACCCCCGTCTCGATCCCCAGCCCGTGCAGCATCCACACCAGATCCTCGGTGGCCAGATTGCCGGTCGCGCTGCGAGCAAACGGGCAACCACCGAGACCGCCAGCCGAAGCATCCACGGTCGTGACGCCGGCGCCGAGCGCCGTCACCGTATTGGACAGAGCCTGGCCATAGGTGTCGTGGAAGTGCACGGCGATGGTGCCCAGCGGCATACCGGCGCCTTCGAGCGCCTGGAGCACAGCCAGAACCTGGCCTGGGGTCGCGACGCCGATGGTGTCGCCGATCGACAACTCATCACAGCCGAGTGCCATCAGTTCGGCGGCCGCCGCGGCGACCTGGCCCGCGGGCACCGGGCCCTCCCACGGATCCCCGAAGCACATCGACAGATACGCGCGCACCCGCATTCCGGCGTCACGGGCTCTGCTCACCACCGGTCGGAACATCTCCACCGACTCGGCCCGGGAGCGGCCCAGGTTGCGTTCAGCGAAGGTCTCCGTCGCGCTGCCAAAGATGGCGATGGCGCGCACGCCGCGAGAGAGCGCCCGCTCGAGACCTCGCTCGTTGGGCACGAGCACCGGCTCATCGACGCCCGTCCACTCCGGACCGAGCAGGTCGAGCAATTCCTCGGCGTCCGCCAATTGCGGCACCCACGTGGGATTAACGAAGGAGGTCGTCTCAATCGTCTGCAAACCCGCCGCCCGCAGTCGCCGAATGAACTCGGCCTTGACCTCGACGGGGACCGTGGTGGGCTCGTTTTGCAGGCCATCTCGCGGACCGACCTCCACGATCCGCACGGCAGCGGGCATGCCGGCACGGGGGTGGACCTGCGGAAGACCTGGAATGCCGCTCACCCTGTGATGGTAGGCCCGCCGGGGCTCGCCACCATCGGCAAACATTCAGCAAACTCACAGACTTCACCGCCAGACTCCTATGCCGTGAGCCCCTCTGCGCCCGAAGCTCGACTGCTCGTCGTCGAGGATGAGCCCAATATCCGCGAACTCCTGGCCACGTCGCTGCGCTTTGCCGGCTTTGACGTCGCCACGGCGGGCACGGGCGCCGAGGCACTCAAGGTGGCCGCCTCGCACGACCCCGACCTGTGCGTCCTGGACGTCATGCTCCCCGATATGGACGGCTTCGCGGTGACCCGCAAACTGCGTGAGAGCGGCCGCCATCTGCCGATCGTCTTCGTCACGGCGCGTGATTCGGTCGACGACAAGATCACCGGGCTGACCGTGGGCGGCGATGACTATGTCACCAAACCCTTCAGCCTCGAGGAGGTCGTCGCGCGAATCCGGGCCGTCCTGCGGCGGACCCGCGGAGAGGTTGACGACCATCCGGTGATGACTTTCGCCGACCTCGTTCTCGATGAGGACTCTCACGAGGTGCGGCGCGCGGGCCGGGTGATCGAGACCAGCCCCACAGAGTTCAAGCTGCTTCGCTATCTCATGCTCAACCCGAACCGGGTGTTGTCCAAAGCGCAGATCCTGGATCACGTCTGGGACTACGACTTCCGCGGCGAGGCCGGGATCGTGGAGTCCTATATCTCCTATCTGCGCCGCAAGATCGACGTCGACGGCCTACCCCCGCTCATTCACACCAAGCGGGGCGTGGGTTATGTCCTTCGCCTGCCGCCCGAAGCCTGAGCCAGCCGGTCATGCGATCCCCGGATGCTGCGAGCCATTGGAGCGGCACGCAACCCATCGTGCACCGCCTCGAGCGCATGCCCCTGCGCGTGCGCCTGGTCGCCATCGTCACCTGCATGCTCGCCGCCGCACTGCTCCTGACCAGCCTGTCCACGGCATACCTGATGCGCAACGACTTGATGGATCGGGTGGACACCGAACTGCGCAATGTGGCGAGGCCGGTCACGAACCAGGTCGTGCAGGATCTGCTCTCCCAAAACACCTCTGTCCCAACGGGATACGCGTTCATTCTGCAGGTTGAGGACCGGACGGAGACGGTGGCGCTCAATCCCACCGGCGAAACCGACAGACCGGATGTTCCTCGGCTGAGCACCACCGATGAGCGAGTGACCAGCAATGAGCCGTTCACCGTTCGCTCGGTGAACTCCTCGTCCACCTGGCGGATGATCGCCGGCGAGATCGAAGGTGGCCGGGCAATCTTCGTGGTCGGCCTTCCGCTGAAATCGGTGAACCGGACCGTGACTCAGCTCCTGGTGACCACGGGGTTGATCAGCGCTGCCGTGCTGGCACTCTCCCTGCTGCTGGGTTGGTATGCCGTGCGTCGCGCCTTCCGACCGCTCACCCGGATTGAGGACACCGCAGCGGCCATCGCCAAGGGCGACCTCAGCCGCCGCATCCCGGTGCGCGCCGCCGACGACGAGGTGACCTCACTGTCCACCAGCCTGAACGCGATGCTCACCCAGATCGAGGCATCCTTCCTGGTCCGCGAGGCCTCCGAGGAACGGATGCGCCAGTTCGTCGCGGACGCCTCCCATGAGTTGCGCACCCCGCTGGCCACGATGCGTGGGTACGCCGAGTTGTACCGCCAGGGCGCCGTGCGCGAGCCCGCCGATGTTGCCTCGGCCATGGAACGGATCGAGTCCGAGAGCACCCGGATGACAGGTCTGGTCGAGGACTTGCTCACGCTCGCGCGCCTCGGCCAGGAACCAGAGACCGCCATGGGCGAGGTTGACCTCACCGTCCTGGCTGCGGATGCGGTGACCGACGCCCGAGCACGGGCGCCGCAACGTCGGATCGCCCTGGTCGGGCTCGGCCAGACTTTGAGCCCGACGGTCATTCAGGGAGCCGAGTCGCGGCTGCGGCAGGTCGTCACCAACCTCGTGGCCAATGCGCTCAAGCACACACCCGAAGGGACGCCGGTCGAGATCGCGGTCGGAGTGGATGCCACCGACGCGATACTCGAAGTGCGCGACCACGGGCCAGGGGTGCCACTCACGGAGCGAGCCAAGGTGTTCGAACGCTTCTATCGGTCCGACAAGGCGCGCGGTCGCACCGGCGGTGGCAGTGGACTCGGGCTGGCCATCGTGGCGGCGATCGTTACCCAGCATTCCGGGCGGGTCGGGGTGGCGGACACCCCTGGCGGTGGCGCGACCTTCGTGGTCCGGCTGCCACGGACGCCGCAACCCTGAGCGCTTCCGCTCAGGGAGCGAGCAACTCTGCGGCCAGCGGCCACCAAAACTCATTGCCACACAGCGCGGTCAGTCCAGGCCAGTCCACCCAGCGGCGGTCGTCGGTATCGGTGAGTGCCGATCCCAGGGCGGGCTGGACGTCGGCCAGCTCGACGCGAAAGAGCTGCAGCAGGTCTCGACTGGCTCGACGGGCTCCCTCCGGCGCGATCGTCGGCCAGCGCTCGTAGCCAAGCGGGACCAGCGCCTCCTCAGCCACCCCGAGACCGATCTCCTCGCGAATCTCCCGGACCGCATTGCGCCGCGGCGACTCGGTACCTTCGCGCCAACCACCCGGAGGTCCCCAGGCCTGGCGCCGCACGCTGTGTGCCACAGCGAACCAACCGGCGGCATCGGTGACAAAGCAGGCAGCCGCGAAGACGCGGCATTCGGAGACTTCCTGACGGGACGCCAGCAGGTCCACGGGGACGGACTCGCCGGTCAGGATCGAGGTCGCGGTGACCCGGGCAATACCCTTGTCCCCCTTACGTTTACGCATGCGCAGCCCGGTGGCCTCGAGAATGCGGAGGATGTCCCGCGTTGTGGATGGGACAGCGCCCAGACCCACGATGGCGTCATACCGGCTGGCCGGCACGTCATAGTGGTCGCCCTCGAATCCCCTGCTCGGGATCGCCGCCCGGGCCGCGAACGCGTGGAGCTCATCAAGGCCGAGGTCACTGACGAGGTGGGACCACTGCGTCCCGTGGGCTGGCCAGAGCGGCGGATCGATGTAGACGGCCACGCCTTCACTGTAGGCCGCGGCTGTGGATAACTTCCCTGCGATCCCGCAACCCGTGTCACAGTCCGAACAACCGGCGCCACTCGAGCGCCCAGCACTGTGGAGGAACACCATGACCACTCAGTTTCAGGTCGACACTGACCGCATCGCTGCCGCGGCTGGCGATATCGCCCGGATTGCCGCCGACCTCGAGGCCCAGAGCGCCGCCATGATGGCTCGGCTCACCGGCCTGAACGACGCGTGGACGGGATCGGCCGCCGGCCAATTCCAGGCGGTCGTCACTCAGTGGCAGGCCACCCAGCGTCAGGTCAAGACGTCCTTGGAGGACATCGGCGCCGTGCTCGCCGCGGCCGGGGTTCAGTACGCCCAGACCGAGGCCTCCGCGCTGCGAATGTTCAGCTGAGCACCGATCACTCGCTCGCGATGGCCTGCAGGACGCCCATGCGGGCGGCGCGACGGCCCGGCACCACCGCGGCCAGCACCCCGACCACCGCAGCGACCAGGACGAAGATGAGGAGTTGCCAACCAGGGATCGCGAGGATCTCAATGCCCTGAGTTGCCAAGGAGCGCTGGATGGCTACCCCGAAGGCGATCCCGAGGACAACCCCTAGGACGGCCCCGAGCACCGCGATCGACACCGACTCCAGCCGGATCATGGTGCGCAGCTGGGCGCGACTGAGCCCGACCGCCCGCAGCAGGCCAATCTCGCGGGTGCGTTCCATCACGCTCAGGGCCAGGGTGTTGACGATCCCGAGGACGGCGATGACGACGGCCAGGCCGAGCAGCGCGTAGACGATGAAGAGCAATCGGTCGATCTGTTCGTGCTGAGCGTCGGCGAGTTGCTGTTGGTTCGACACCGTGACCGTGGGCAGGTCCGCTACCAGCGCCGCGGCGGCCTTTTGGACCTGCGCGCGATCGGCATCGGGCCGGACGACGACATACACCGCTCGGTCACTCGGTGGGACCCCGAGGGCATCCATCGCACTGAGGTCGACCACGAAATCCTGCGCGAGGACCGCGTCCTTGACGTAGGTTGCCGTCACCGTGAGGGTCCGGGATTGGCCGGCATAGGTGACCTTGATCGGGGTCCCCACGGCGAGACTCGAGGCATCCGCCTTCTCGGTGGACACCGCGATGTCGTTGGCCGTGAGCGTCCCCAGCGAGCCTGCGCGCAGCTGCGTGCGCGCCACCGCGGGGAAGGTGGCGGCCTCGATCCCCTGCACGCCATTGCGATCCCGATTGATCACGAATGACGCGGAGCGAGTCCGGCTCACGGAGGCCACTCCGGGGACCCGAGCTATGCGCGGGGCGACCGAACTCGAGAAGGGCACATTCGCGGCGGCATTGGACACCACGAAGTCGGCGATCACGTCGCGCGCGATGGCCTGGTCGACGGTGGCCTTCGAGGAGGCTCCCAGGACGGACATCATGGTCACCAGGGCGACCCCGATCATGAGCGCCGATGCCGTCGCGGCCGTCCGTCGGGGATTCCTTCGGGCGTTCTGCTCAGCCATCAGGCCGACCACACCAAAGGCTCGGCGGAAGGCCGCGCCAAGGCCCGAAATCACCGGCCGCCCAACCACCGGACTGGTCAAGGCCGTGCCGATGAGCGCAGCCAGCGCCCCGGCGCCGATCCAATAGGTTGCATTGTCGACGGAGGTGAACAGGCCGCCGCCCAGCATCACCGCGCCCAGCACGATCAGAGCGACACCCACCACCAAGCGCCACCGCAGGCCGCTCTCGGCCAGGGCAACGTCATCGCGCATGGCCGCCACCGGCGGGATCCGTCCCGCCCGCCGAGCCGGCAGGTAGGCCGCGACCAGGGTGACGATCAAGCCCACCGCGAATGAGGCGATGACCGTGCGCGGGCGGAAGATCAGGTCCGCTTGCGAGAGGTCCAGGCCAAAGCGTCCGAAAAGCGCCTTGATCCCCAGCGCCAGCAGAACCCCCAGGCCGACGCCGGCACCGGAGCCCACCAAGGCAATGACCAGCGCCTCCACCAGGACCGAGCGGGTGACCTGTCGACGGCTGGCCCCGATCGCCCGCAAGAGTGCGAGTTCGCGGCTGCGCTGCGCGATGAGGATGGCGAAGGTGTTGACGATGATGAATGCGCCCACCACGAGGGCGATGCCGGCGAAGACGAGCAGGAAGTCGTTGATGAAGCCGACGATGGTCTGAATGCGAGTGGCGGCCTCGGCGGCAGCGCTGTCACCGGTCTGTGTGCGGAAGCCCTTGGGTAGCACCTTGTCGATATTGGCCTTGAGTTGATCCTGGGAGACCCCCTCAGCCCGCGTCACCCAGACCGCATTGAAGGCGTCGCTACCGCGCACGAAGAGCTCCTGAGCCCAACGAGTCTCGACGATGGCCAGGCTGGCACCGATCAGCCCGCTGCCGCCCACGGATGCGACCCCCACGACCTTGGCTTCGACCCGGCCGCGCTCTCCGGTGGTGATCAGCGCCAGCGTGTCGCCCACGGCATACTCACCGCGCTCGGCGGTCGACGGATCGAGCACCACCTCGCCTGCAGCGGTCGGCCAGCGTCCGCTCACGAGGCGGGCGGACTCGGCACCATTGGCGGCCGGGCCATCGCTCTGATTCACCGCGATCCCGGGGGCGCCCATACCGCCAATGAGCTTGCCGTCCCGGCCCACCACGAAGGTCCCAAACGAACTGATCCGTCCGTCGGCGCGGGCTGCACCCGGCACCTTTTCCAGTGTGGCGACCAAGGATGCCGGCACCGTGCGGACCGTGCCGTCTCCACCCGAACCCCGGCTCCCGGTATCGACGCGCACGATCACGTCGCCGACCGCCCCGCTGGTCAGGCCGGTGAAGGCCTTCTCCAGGGTGTCGGTGAAGATGAACGAGCCGGTGACGAAGGAGACGCCCAGCACGATCGCAAAGGCGCTGAGCAGTAGGCGAAGTTTGCGCGCGAAGAGGTTGCGAAAGGTGGCTCGCAACATAACTCAGACCGCCATCCGCGGGTCGAGGCTTTTCATCCGGTCCAGGACCGATGACGGTGTGGGCGAGCGCAATTCATCGACGACCCGCCCATCGGCGAGGAAGACCACCCGGTCCGTCCATCCCGCAGCACCCGGGTCGTGGGTCACCATGACCACGGTTTGCCCGTGCTCATCGACCGCCTTGCGCAGGAAGCCCAGGACCTCAGCCCCGGAGGTTGAGTCGAGGTTGCCGGTCGGTTCATCGGCGAAGACGATGTCCGGTTGGGACATCAGGGCCCGCGCACAGGCAACCCGCTGTTGCTGGCCCCCGGAGAGCTCGCCGGGTCGGTGATCCAGGCGATCACGCAGGCCCACGGTGTCGATGACCTCATCGAACCAGGCGGGATCGGGTCGGCGCCCAGCGATCGCCAAGGGCAAGAGGATGTTCTCCTCAGCGGTAAGGGTGGGCACCAGGTTGAAGGCCTGGAAGACGAATCCGATCCGGTCGCGACGCAACTCGGTGAGGGCCTTCTCCTTGAGCGAGGTGATGTCGGTAGAACCGATGTACACGCGCCCCGAGGTCACCGAGTCCAGCCCAGCCGCACAGTGCATCAGGGTGGATTTCCCTGAACCAGACGGCCCCATGATGGCGGTGAACTCACCCCGAGCGATGTCCACGGTGACGCCAGCGAGCGCGGTCACGCCGGTGTCTCCCTTGCCATAGACCTTGGTGAGGTCTTCGACGCGCGCGGCGGGAGCGGCCGTGGGGGCAGGAGGGGTCATCGGTTCCGACATGCGGGCAGGCTAACCCACGATCGTGGGTGTCACTGACCGCCAGAGCGCGCACCCGCGTGCATGCGAAGAGGGCGGCTCCCCATCTCGGGGAGCCGCCCTCCGTCGGCATGCGGTTCAGCGGGGGGTCAGAAGCCCATTCCGCCCATGTCGTCGCCACCCGGCATCGGCGCAGCGGCCTTCTCCGGCTTGTCGGCGATGACGGCCTCGGTGGTGAGGAAGAGCGCCGCGATCGATGCGGCATTCTGCAGCGCCGAACGCGTCACCTTGGCGGGGTCGATGATCCCGGCCTTGATGAGGTCGACGTACTCGCCAGTGGCCGCGTTCAGACCGAAGCCCGACTCCAGGTGCGACACCTTCTCGGCCACGACGCCGCCTTCGAGACCGGCGTTGATCGCGATCTGCTTGAGCGGTGCCTCGATGGCGACCTTGACGATGTTGGCGCCAACGGCCTCCTCACCCTCCAGCGAGAGCGACTCGAAGGCCTTCTTGCCGGCCTGGATCAGAGCAACGCCACCACCGGCGACGATGCCTTCCTCGACGGCCGCCTTGGCGTTGCGCACGGCGTCCTCGATCCGGTGCTTGCGCTCCTTGAGCTCAACCTCGGTGGCCGCACCCGCCTTGATGACGGCCACGCCGCCGGCGAGCTTGGCGAGGCGCTCCTGGAGCTTCTCGCGGTCGTAGTCGGAGTCCGACTTCTCGATCTCGGCGCGAATCTGGTTGACCCGACCAGCGATCTGGTCCTGGTCGCCAGCGCCCTCGACGACGGTCGTCTCCTCCTTGGTCACGACCACCTTGCGGGCGCGACCGAGCAGGTCGAGGTCCGCGGTGTCCAGCTTGAGGCCGACCTCCTCGGAGATGACCTGACCACCGGTGAGGATGGCGATATCGCCGAGCATGGCCTTGCGTCGGTCACCGAAGCCGGGCGCCTTGACGGCGACCGACTTGAAAGTGCCGCGGATCTTGTTCACGACGAGCGTGCTCAGGGCCTCGCCCTCGACGTCCTCGGCGATGATGAGCAGCGGCTTGCCGGACTGCATGACCTTCTCCAGCAACGGCAGGAGGTCCTTGATCGAACCGATCTTGGAGTTGGCGATGAGGACGTAAGGGTCCTCCAGCACGGCCTCCATGCGCTCGGCATCGGTCACGAAGTAGTGCGAGATGTAGCCCTTGTCGAAGCGCATACCCTCGGTGAGCTCCAGCTCCAGCCCGAAGGTGTTGCTCTCCTCGACCGTGATGACACCCTCTTTGCCGACCTTGTCCATCGCCTCGGCGATGCGCTCGCCGATCTCGGTGTCAGCCGCGGAGATGGACGCCGTCGCGGCGATCTGCTCCTTGGTCTCGACATCCTTGGCCTGGTTCAGCAGCTCGGCGGAGACGGCAGCAACCGCTGTCTCGATGCCCCGCTTGAGCGCCATCGGGTTGGCGCCGGCGGCAACATTGCGCAGACCCTCGCGCACGAGCGCCTGGGCAAGCACGGTTGCCGTGGTGGTGCCATCGCCGGCGACGTCGTCGGTCTTCTTGGCGACCTCCTTGACCAGCTCAGCGCCGATCTTCTCGTAGGGGTCGTCGAGCTCGATCTCCTTGGCGATGGAGACGCCGTCGTTGGTGATCGTGGGGGCGCCCCACTTCTTCTCCAGGACGACATTGCGGCCCTTGGGCCCGAGGGTCACCTTGACGGCATCGGCGAGGGTGTTCATCCCCCGCTCGAGACCGCGGCGAGCCTCCTCGTCGAAGGCAATGATCTTGGCCATGTGGCGGTTCCTCTGTGGCGTTCGATGGTGATGACCGGACGGTGCCCGCGACGGACGAGCAGGAGGCCGTCGGCTCACGTCGCCGGGGCACCCCACCCTCACCGGGCCGGTCGGAACTATCACTCTCAGGGTGAGAGTGCTAACGCCATTATTGGCACTCTCACCCCGAGAGTGCAAACCGTTCGAGGGCGCGCGGGCGCATGACGCGAGCGTGGCGTTCCCAGGAAAAGTGAACGCCAGATGAACAAGCCACCCCGGTGTGGTGGACGCCGGGTGACGCCGACACACTGTCTCCCGTGGACGCAGCAACCCTCACCCTTGTGCTGGTCATCGTTACGGCGCTGGCCTTTGACTTCACCAACGGTTTTCACGACACAGCGAATGCCATGGCGGCCTCCATCTCCACCGGAGCCCTGACGCCCAAAATCGCTGTCGCCTTGTCAGCCATCTTGAACCTCGTCGGCGCATTCCTGTCCGTCGAGGTCGCCCTCACCGTCTCCAATGCCGTCGTCAAGATTCAGAACAAAGACGGCTCCCCGATCGAGGCCTTAGCCGCCAACGGCGGACAACAACTGTTGTTCATCGTGCTCGGTGGCCTCGTCGGCGGCATCATCTGGAACCTCTTCACCTGGCTCCTGGGGCTCCCCAGCTCGAGCTCTCACGCGCTGCTCGGTGGCCTCACCGGTGCAGCTGTCGGGGCACTGGGGTGGGCCGGTGCCAAGTGGAATGGCGATGGCACCAAGCTGGACGGCATCATCGGCAAGATCCTGTTGCCGAGCTTCCTCTCCCCAATGATTGCGCTTTCGGTGGCCTTCCTCGGCTCGTGGCTGGTGCACAAGATCACCAATGGCATCGCCCACAAGCTCAACGACCGGCACTTCCGCTGGGGCCAGATCGGCAGCGCCTCCTTGGTCTCGCTCGCGCACGGCACGAATGACGCCCAGAAGACCATGGGCGTGATGACCCTCGCGCTCCTGGCCAGCGGCCACTGGACCGACACCCATTCGGTGCCGATCTGGGTGAAGTTCTCCGCAGCCATCGCCATCGCTTTGGGGACCTACCTCGGTGGTTGGCGGATCATCCGCACCCTCGGCAAGGGCCTGGTCGACATCACCCCACGCCAGGGCATGGCCTCCGATGGCTCCACCGCAGCCGTCCTCATGGCGGCCTCCCACCTCGGCTTCGCCCTTTCGACGACCCACGTCGCGACTGGCTCTGTGCTCGGTGGCGGTCTCGGCCGTGGCACGCATGTGCGATGGAACACCGCGGGCCGCATGGTCGTGGCCTGGGCGACGACCTTCCCGTTGGCCGGGATCATCGGCGCCATCATGTACTGGATCGGCCATGGCATTGGTGGCGCGGTTGGCGCGATCGTCGTCTTCGCGATCCTGTGCGGCGCCTCGGGCTACATGTTCTGGCGTAGCCAGCAAAACAAGGTCGACCACTCCAATGTCACCGACGAGTGGGACCGCCCGCAGGACATCCTCGACCAGCATGAGCCGGACCACGTGGGCAGCCACGAGGTACCGACCGGCGATCACGAGGACCTGGCCGCCCCCACCTCAACCCCGACTCACTGAAGGGAGCCTCGGATATGAACACCCTCAATCTCGCCCTCCAGGGGGCCTGGAAGGTCCTCCTCGCGGGGCTCGTCTTCGGCGCGGGTATGCCGGTGGTCTACGCGCTGGCAATGCGCGCCTTGACCGTCGGGTCCACTGAGATCGTGGCCGCTGATGGCACCACCACGATGAAGCCCTCCGCCATGGGCAAGGTGATGATGGCTCTGCTCATGGGGGTCATCCTCATTGCCGTCGCAATCGGCATTCTCATCATTCTGGCCGGCGGGCTGGGTAAGGTCGTCCAGTTCGGCGGCGACTTCCCGTTCGTCGACCTCGTCAGCAAGAAGAAGTAAGGCAGGCGCTCAGATCATGGTCGATTCACACAGCCAGATTCTTGGGTGGGTCAAGGATGCCTACCCCGAGGGTGTGCCCGCCGAGGACACGGCCGCGCTCATCGCGACTCTGCGCCTCCGGCTTGGATCCAGTCGGGCGATGCAGGTCGTCCTGCACCTCGTTGCGGCCGGATCCCTGCCTGCCGAGGTTGCCGCTGCTGCCAGCACGGCCACCTCGCCGGTCCCCCAGTTGGACCTGCGCCGGGTCGCTGCCCGGCTGGTCATGGGTGGCTGGCCACTGGGCTCGGTCTCCACGGAGGATGACGATGACGACACCGAGGAAGGCTCCTATCTCGGCCGAATCGTCGCGTGGTTGCGGGAGGGCTACCCCAGCGGTGTCCCAGAGCACGACTATGTGCCGCTCTTGGCCCTGCTCAACCGGCGGTTGACCCGGGGCGAAGTCAAGAAGGTCGCCAAGGCCCTGCGCCGCGCATCGATTGCGCCCGCAAGTGCCGAGGACATCGCGGCGGCGATCACCGATGTGACCCACACCGATGCCACCGATCTGGACCTCCAGCGGGTGCGGGAACGCCTGGCAGCCAAGGGCTGGCCAGTCGACTTCCCGGACCCCGATGGCCCCTGACCTGCGTCCACAACAGGACCGGTATGCCGTGTGCTCACCTGAGCACACGGCATACCGCTGTCTGGCGTGCCTCACTTTTCCTCTGCTTGGTGCGCACATGAGGCCGCGGCATACGCAATTGCGTAGGCCGCGGCCCGGGAAGCTCACCAAACAGAGGAAAAGTGGGACGGAAGGGGACTGCGCGACCCTGAGGTCAGACGGTCACGCCGAGGCGGCGCGCCGAACGCGCCCGCTGACGGCTGGCGCGCAGGCGGGCCAGGCGCTTCATCAGCATCGGGTCATGCGCGATCGCAGCCGGGTCATCGATCAGCCCATTGAGGACCTGGTAGTACCGAGTGGCGCTCATGTCAAAGAGCTCCCGGATCGCGGTCTCCTTGGAGCCGGCGTACTTCCACCACTGACGTTCGAAAGCGATGATCTCGCGGTCACGCTCAGACAACCCCTCACGGGTGTCGGCGGCGGTGATCTCGTCGCGGAGCGCGCTCACGAACAGGTCCCTCTCAGTAGTGGCTTTGGTGGACCCACTCTACGGGGGTAATGACAGCCATGTCATTCCCTTCGGCGTGTTGCTCACGATGTGTCCGCGTGTCGGCTGGACACGACCGCAACACGGCCACTCAGCAGCCGCAACAGGCCCAGCAGTCACACCCGCATCAGCGCATGGTGTCTAGCACCAGGGCGATGTCGTCCTCGGTCGTCTGCGGGTTCACCACGGCGAAGCGGGCAAGAGTCTCGCCATGATGGGTCGTCGGCACCGCGAAGGCGAGTTGGTCGGCGAGGATCCGATCCGACCACGCGTGGTAGTCGGCCGGCGACCAGCCGAGCCGCCTGAAAACCACCACGGTCAGATCCCGTTCCCGAGCAAGCTCCAACTCCGGGCGGGCCTGGATCTCGGCCTCGGCAAATCGGGCCACCTCAAGGGTGCGCTCGACAGCGGCCGTATAGGCGTTCGTGCCATTGACCACCAGGGAGAACCAGAACGGCAAGCCGCGGGCCCGACGGGTCAGGCCGACCGAGTAGTCCGTGGGGTTCCAGTCCGTGGTGTCGGTGAGGACATCGAGGTAACCGGCCTTCTGCGTGTGCGCGGACCGCGCGACCGCCGGGTCGCGGTAGAGCAGCGCACAGCAGTCGAAGGGCGCAAAGAGCCACTTGTGCGGGTCAACGATGAAAGAGTCGCACTGCTCGATCCCGGCGTAGCGATCGCGGATCGAGGGCGCCGCCAAGCCGGCACCGCCATACGCACCATCGACGTGGAACCAGACCCCACGCTCGCGGCATACCTGAGCCACCGAGGCCAGATCGTCAATGATCCCGAAGTTGGTGGTCCCAGAGGTCGCCACGACGGCAAAGAACTCGCCGGGGTGCGCATCCAGGACCTCGGCCAACGCGGGCCCGGTCAGGCGCCCCAGGTCATCTGCGGGCACGCTGATGCACTCAGCGTCCATCACCTCGCAGGCCGAGGAAATGGACGAGTGCGCGCCCTCGGAGGCGGCAACCTTGTTGGGTCGGGATCCCTGCGGAGCCTGGGCGCGGGCGCGATGCCGAGCGGCGACCAGCGCGGAGAGATTGCCGATCGTGCCGCCCGGCACGAAGACGCCACCGGCCTGCTCCGGAAGCCCCACCAGATCGGCGACCCAACGCAGCGCCTGGTTCTCGGCATACACCGCACCGGCACCCTCCATCCACGAGCCGCCATAGATCGAGGACGCGCCCACCACGAGGTCGAACATCACCGAGGCGTCTGAGGGCGCACATGGGATGAAGGACAGGAAGCGCGGGTGGTCCGTCGACAAGCAGGTCGGCGCCAGTTTGTCGGCGAAAAGGTTGAGTGCCTCGATGCCTCCGATGCCTTGCGGCGTGATGGTGGCACCCACCTCGGCGGTGAGCTCCTCGACCGATCGCGGATGATCCAGCGGAGGCTGCATGCGGATACGACCTTCGGCGTATTCCGTCACTGCGGTCACGAGCTCGTGGAGCCCGGCGTGGTCACCGATGAGCGAACTGTTGTGCGGCACGTTGGCGAGTCTAGGGCGCGGACTCGCCCTCGCCCATGCCCAGCAGGTATGCCGTGAGCTCACCGACCGTGTCACAGATGTGGTCGGGGCCGGCGGCGACGAGCTCGGGCCGCTCGCCGGCACCCCAGCTGACTGCCACCGCGGCCATGCCGGCAGCCTTGGCCGCCAGCAGGTCGACCACGGCGTCACCGACATAGGCGCACTCGGCCGGGTCGACGCCGAGGACCTTGGCCGCGTGGAGCAAGGGGGCCGGATCCGGCTTGTGCTCGCTGGTGTCCTCCAAGGCCGCGACCACGTCGATGGCCGTGTCCAGTCCAACACCCTCGAGGGCCAGGCGAGCCGTCAGCCGGCGCTTGGACGTGGCTACCGCGGTCACGACTCCGGCATCGGCCAGGGCGCTGAGCAGCCCTGGCACCCCGGGGTATTGCTCGATCAGCCGGGAGGTGTTGGCCAGGTTCCAGCGGCGGTACTCCTCGTCCAGGGCGTGGCCGTGCTCGGGCGACTCTTCGAGCAGCGCGGGCAGCAGCGGACGCCCAATCCAGGCGCGCGCGCGTCGATCGTCGACCTCCTCGCCCAGGACAGTGCGGAAGGCGTGCTGGTAGGAGGCCACGATGAGCGGGATGGTGTTCGCGAGGGTGCCATCTAGGTCGAAGATGACGGTCCGCCAGCGCGCGCCGGCGATCACTGAGCGACGGGGATCGTCAGCGAGCGCAGCAAGTCTTTGACCTTGACCTCGATCATGTCCCGGCAGGCGCGCACCTCGTCCATCACCTGGCCGTGGGGATCGGCGACCTCCCAGCTGATGTGGTGCTTGGCCGGCATACGCGGCAGTTCGACACCGATCTCGACGATGATGTCGGCGGCATGCAGGACGTCATTGGCCAGCCCTTTGGGATAGGGCTTGTGCAACTCGATGCCGCGCTCGGCCATCACGCGCTCAACGAGCGGGTTGATGAAACCGAGCGGATGAGCGCCGGCCGAACGCACATGGACGTGCTCGCCGGCAAAGTGCTGGGTGAAGGCCGCAGCCATCTGGGACCGCGCCGAGTTGTGCTCGCAGACGAAGAGAATCTCGGGAATGCCCCCGCCACTGAGCCCGCGGGTGCGCGCGAGGGAACGCAAGGTGTCCCGGGCATGCTTGTTCACCAGGACGGCCAGGAACTCCGGGTGCCTGCTGATCGGCTCAATCTCAGCGCGGGCCTGGTCCACCACCATCTGGATCTCATCCCGACTGAATGAATTCTCATACCGATACGACAGATCGTCGACGATGGGCCCGGGATTGCATTCTTGGGGGTGACGGTCCACGCCCTTATCCTCGCGCGCTCTCATCCTCAACGCTAGGTGCGACACCGAGGGAGAGCATGAGGTCAAGCACCCGCGCGCGGATCTCGTCGCGGATGGGGCGGACCGCGGCCACCCCTTGGCCCGCCGGGTCGGCCAGCGCCCAGTCCTCATACCGCTTGCCGGGGAAGATCGGACAGCTGTCTCCGCATCCCATGGTGATGACGACATCGGAGGTCCGCACGGCCTCGGTGGTGAGGATCTTGGGCACCTCCGCGCTCATGTCGATGCCCTCCTCGGCCATGGCTGCCACGGCGGCGGGGTTGACCTCCTCGGCTGGGGCCGAGCCGGCCGAACGGACCTCGATCCGGCCCCCACCCAGGTGCGTGAGGTATGCCGCGGCCATCTGCGATCGCCCAGCATTGTGGACGCAGACGAAGAGCACGGAGGGACGGTTGACGGGCTGGTCAGACATGTGTGAACTTCTTTCTCAGAGCGAGGGATACATACACCAGGGCCACCAGGACCGGGACTTCGATGAGGGGGCCGACCACGCCGGCAAGGGCCTGGCCCGAGGTGGCGCCGAAGGTGGCGATCGCCACCGCGATCGCCAGTTCAAAGTTGTTACCTGCCGCGGTGAAGGCCAAGGTCGTTGCGCGCGGGTAGGCCAGGCCGATCAACCGGGCCACGGCATAGCCGCCGCTCCACATCAGGGCGAAGTAGACCAGGAGCGGGAGCGCAATGCGCGCCACATCGGCAGGGCGACTGGTGACCTGTTCCCCTTGCAGCGCGAAGAGGACGACGATCGTGAAGAGCAGGCCATAGAGCGCCCAGGGGCTGATGCGCGGAAGGAAGCGCGACTCATATGCCGCTCTCCCCCAACGTCTTTCGCCAATTCTCCGGGACAGAGAGCCGGCGACCAAAGGCACGCCGAGGAAGATCAGTACGCTCTTGGCAATCTGCCAGGCGGACACGTCCAACTGAGATTCGGGGAGCCCGAGCCATCCGGGCAGCACCTCGAGGTAGAACCAGCCGAGGGCAGCGAAGGCCACGACCTGGAAGATCGAGTTGAGCGCGACCAAGACCGCGGCGGCCTCGCGGTCACCGCAGGCCAAGTCATTCCAGATGATGACCATGGCGATGCAGCGGGCGAGGCCAACGATGATCAACCCGGTCCGATACTCCGGCAGGTCCGGCAAGAAGGTCCACGCCAGCGCGAACATCAGCGCCGGACCGATCACCCAGTTGAGGAGCAGGCTGGCCACCATGAGGGGGCGGTCGCTGGTCACCGCGTCGAGCCGGTCGTAACGGACCTTGGCGAGAACCGGATACATCATCACGAGTAGGCCGATCGCGATCGGCAGGGAGACTCCATCCACCTCCAGTGCTGACAGCGCGTCAGCCAGGCTCGGAACCACGCGCCCGAGGAGCAGGCCAGCGCCCATCGCGAGCAGGATCCACAACGGCAGGAAGCGATCCAGCGTGGACAGTCGGGCGACGATCTGCTCTCGCGGCTGGTCCGTGGTCGTCACTGGCAGCACGCGACCGAGGGCGTGGACGTGCAGCAGCCAGCGGCCCCGGCCCCGGCCCCGGCCTCGGCCTCGAGCAGCGGGAGGCTGGCCGTGGCTGGTCGACCATCGACCGGATTGTCATCCTTGACGACGTAGACCTCCCACGGGGCACCCGACGGGTCGTGCACCCACACCTTGTCCTGGAGCGCGTAGCAACAGGTGGTGTCATTCTCGTCGAAGCTGGCCAGCCCCGCGTGGGCAAACCTGTCGCGGGCCGCCCCGACCTCATCGCCCGACTCGACCTCGACGCCCAGGTGGTTGAGCGCGCCGGTGACCCCGACCCCGCGGACCTCATCGGTGGTCTCGATGAGCACCAGCTTGAGCGGTGGCTCGGCAATCGCGAAGTTGGCATAGCCGGGGCGGCGCTTGTGCGGCTCGGTGCCGAACATGGCGCTGTAGAAGGCGATCGAGGCCTCGAGATCGCTGACATTGAGGGCGAGCTGGACGCGTGACATGAGGAGTCCTTTCATCGATGAGCGTCTATCTAGCGACGAGCCTAGCGGCATACATCGATGATTGTCTATATTGGGTGTATGCCCACCGCGTCGCTCTCGCTCACCCCGGTGGCCGGCTCCGTGGCCGAGCCGCTCGTTGGTTCCGTGGCCGGTGCGCTCGCCGACTCCGAGGGGGGCTCTTTCGCCCTTCCGGGTGGCGCCGTGGCCTGCTGTGGCCCGTCAGCGACCGGCACGATCAGCGAGGAGCAGGCCGAAGCTGCGGCGGCATTGCTCAAGGCCGTGGCCGATCCGACGAGGCTTCGACTGCTCAGCCTGATCCGCAATTCCGCGGCCTGCGAGGCCTGTGTGTGCGACCTGGCGGAGGCCGTTTCGCTGTCCCAACCAACGGTTAGCCATCACCTGCGCAAACTGGTCACGGCCGGCATTCTCGAGCGCGAAGCGCGCGGCACCTGGGCGTGGTACCGGATCATCCCGGACCAGCTCGAATCCATCGCCGCGATCCTCCGCTAACCCGCCTCCCCCGCCTCTGGATTTCGGGGTCACCCCGAAATCCCCAGTTCTGCGCACTTTCCTTCCCTGCAGTTCTCGGGATTACGGGGTCACCCCGAAATCCCTGGTTCTGCGGGGAAAACCTGGTTGTGCGGGGAAAACCTGGTTGTGCGGGAAAACCTGGAACTACGGGGAATCTGGGAGGTCGACCTGCGTCGGCAGAACGGCCTTGCCCAGAATCGGATCGTGATCACCGTCGAGGTCATCGGCATGTGCTGCCGCTGGCACGAGGGCGAAGACGGAGGCGACGACCCCTGCGGTCACCACGGCACGCCAAGCAGAAACAATGAACAAGGAAGACCCCCTATGTCGACCACAATGCTCCGATCGTAGCCGACCCACGCTGCTTCGCCTAGGCCCGTAGCCTGGACTTCGTGAGCCCCCGCCCCCTCGACGACCTCGTCCACCCCTCGTGGGTTCCCGCGCTCACCCCCGCCGCGCATACCCTGGCTGACCTCGGCGTATTCCTCCGCGAGGAGGTCGCCCATGGTCACGGCTACCTCCCTGCCGGCCATCACATCCTGCGAGCCTTCGCCCAACCACTGGACCACGTGCGGGTACTCATCGTCGGCCAAGACCCGTATCCGACGCCGGGACACCCGATCGGACTGTCCTTCGCGGTCGCCCCCGACGTCCGACCGCTGCCTCGCTCCCTGGTCAATATCTACCGAGAGCTGCACAGCGACCTCGGCCTCGCACCGCCCGCCACCGGAGACCTCACGCCGTGGACCGAGCGGGGCGTTTTGCTCCTCAACCGCGTCCTGACCGTCCGACCCGGCACCCCCGGCAGCCACCGAGGCAAGGGCTGGGAGCAGGTCACCCAATGCGCAATCCAGGCACTCGCCGGCCGCGGCGGACCACTGGTCGCCATCCTCTGGGGCCGCCAGGCGCGGGACCTGCGCGCCTGGCTCCCCGGCATACCGGCCATCGAGTCGGCGCACCCTTCTCCGCTGTCGGCCAGCTCAGGATTCTTCGGCAGCCGACCCTTCTCCCGCGCCAATGCCGCCCTGGTCGCACAGGGCGCGGACCCCATCGATTGGAGCCTGACGTGATCTGGAGCTTGACGTGACCTGGAGCCGCTATGTCGCCATTGGTGACTCGTTCACGGAGGGGATGTCCGACCCCGACCCGCAGCACGAGGACCGTTTCCGCGGCTGGGCAGATCTGCTGGCTACACAGCTGGCCGAGCAGGCGAATGCCGCAGGCGTACCTTTCGCGTACGCCAACCTCGCGGTCCGCGGGCGCAAGCTCGACGACGTCGTGGGCGCTCAACTGCAGGCAGCGCTCGACCTGAAACCGGATTTGGTCTCGGTGGTCGGTGGCGGCAATGACATCTTGCGCCCCACCGTGGATCTCGACGCCATCGCCTCCCGGCTCGACGAGGCAGTTGGCCGGCTGCGCGGAGCCGGTATCGATGTCCTGATGGCCACCCCCACCGACACCCGCGACGCCGGCCTGTTCAAGCCGCTGCGGGCCCGCCACGCGGTCCACACGGCCAATGTGTTCACCATCGCGCAGCGTCACGGCGCGCATGTCCTCAACCTTTGGGGGATCACCTCGATTCGCGATTGGCGGATGTGGGGAGAGGACCGGATTCACCTCTCCACGCAGGGCCATCGACGGGTGATGAATGCCGCCCTCCTCGCCCTGGGTATGCCGCCCGCCGACCCGGACTGGGACCTCCCCTTGCCACCGGCGGACCCGCAAGCGCGCGTCGAGCAATTGCGTGAGCACCTGGACTGGGCGAGGGCGCACGCCACGCCCTGGGTGCAGCGCCGCCTGCGGGGCACCTCCTCCGGAGATCTGCGCACTGCCAAACGCCCCACCCTGGAGCCGATCACCGAGTCGGACTGAGAGTCCGACCAGCGTCGGACGTCCGGGCATACCCACGCTGACTGGGCGACCAGTTGGCCTCTAGGCTGGCGAGCATGGCCCCCGTGCAGCGTTTGATGCCCACCGAGATCGGCGAGGAGCTCATCGAGCTCACCCGCGACATCTGCGCCAAGGAACTCGCCCCGCGCGTCGACGAGGCCGAGCGGCGGGCCCGTGACAACGGCGAGTTCCCGCGGGAGGTCTTCGACATCTTGGGCCGTGCGGGCTTGCTCAGCCTGCCGCAGCCCGAGGAGTACGGCGGGGCCGGCCAGCCGTATGAGGTGTACCTGCAGGTCATCGAGGAGATCGCCTCGGTGTGGATGAGCGCGGCCGTCGGCACCTCGGTCCACAGCCTCACGGCATATCCCATCTTGACGTTCGGCACACCGCAGCAGCGGACCGCGCTGCTGCCGGACATCCTGGACGGCACCCGGATCGGCGCGTACGCGCTCTCCGAGCAAGGCGCCGGCAGTGATATCGGCTCGATGACGACCCGGGCCACCCGCGACACCGAGAGCGCCAGCGAGAGCGACAGCGAGAGCGACACCGGGAGCACGAGCGAGCGCGAGGGCGACGGCGGGGCGGGTGGCGAGGGCTACCGGATCACCGGCCGCAAGGCCTGGATCAGCCATGCCGGCCATGCCGACTACTACACGACCTTTGCCCGCACCGCCGACAGTGGCGGCCGGGGCCTGTCCTGCTTCATCGTGCCCGGCGATGCGAAGGGCCTGAGTTTCGGACAGCCCGAACGGACCATGGGCTTGCACGCGGACATCGTGCGCGAAGTGATGTATGACCAGGTCGAGGTAAGTGCCGACCGGCGCATCGGCGCCGAGGGCCAGGGCATGGCAATCGCGCTCGCCGCACTGGACGCGGGCCGGCTGGGGATCTCCGCGGCCGCCACCGGCCTGGCCCAGGCGGCCCTCAATGTTGCGAGCGCCTATGCCCGCGAGCGCCAGCAGTTCGGGCGCGCGATCGGGGAGTTCCAGGGCCTGGCCTTCCTGCTCGCCGACATGCAGGCCGCGGTCTCCTCCGCTCGAGCGACCTACCTGTATGCCGCCCGCCTCAAGGACGCTGGCCGCCCGTTCGGCGCTGAAGCCGCGGCGGCCAAGCTCATCGCGACCGATGCGGCCATGCGGGTGACGACGGACGCGGTGCAGGTGCTCGGGGGCGCGGGGTACACCAGCGACTTCCCCCTGGAGCGGTACATGCGCGAGGCCAAGGTCACCCAGATCTTCGAAGGGACCAACCAGATCCAGCGCCTCGTCATCAGTCGACACCTACTTGGCGGCTGAGGGCCGGCCACGGCGGGCCACGGCGGGCCACGGCGGGCCACGGGCCGCCTTCGGGCGTCTGAAAAGCGGATCCCGAGGCCGTCACGCCCCGCGGTGAGGGAGCGCAGAGCGTGACGGCGGCTCGGGCTCCGGTGGCGTGCGGCCACGGACGGAATGCATCCCCTGCACGCTCGGCCCTGCTCCGAGGTGCTTTGCCCAATGTACGGCCGCACCCCCGGCCTACGGGACGAAATGGGTGAAACTGCGGCTCGGATCCCCAGAGACGACTTGACCGGGCCACCTCATACATGGCCCGGTCGCCCCCACGCTAGGGCGAGCGGCCCGCACTATCCGGGACCGACACGCCACGGACCAGCTCACGGTCGCGGATCGCGCGAAATCCCGGGCAGCAAGGTCTCCCCATCGCGCAACGCTTCAAGCGCCCCCGGGTGCTCATCCACGAAATCCAGGCCCTTGCGGCGATAGCGGACGAGCTGGGCCGCGCCCAACAGCCAGAACACGAATTGCACCGACATGGCCCAGCGGAAGTCCTCCAGGGTGTAGTCCCCAGGCCCACCCGGCGCTCGCGCGTCCAGGATGATCCCGATCAAGGCCATCGTGAGCAGGCTGGCGACGAAACCGCCGACGTTGATCACCCCGGTGGCCCGCCCGAGGCGCTCCGCGGGATGGAAGGTGCGCGCCAGGTCGAAGCCCACCATCGAGCCCGGGCCACCGATCGCCGTGACCACGACAAGGAGCACCAGAAGCCAGAGCGGTGCCCGCCCCGGCCAGGCCAGGACCACGGCCCAGACCACGATTATGGCGGCGACGATCCCCAGGACCAGTTGCGACCGCCGATACGGGAGCCGGGCGGTCACCGCGGCGATCAAGGGAGCGGCGGCCATCGCGGTCAGGGTCATGATGATCAGCAGCCATCCAGCAGTGGCGCTCGAGAGGCCTTGGCCGCGCACCAGGAAGGGGAAGCCCCAGAGCATAGTGAACACGGTGGCGCCGAACTGAGAGGTGAAATGCACCCAGAGCCCGAGGCGCGTGCCGGGATTGCCCCAGACTTCGCCGAGGGTCCGGGCCAGCGCGCGGATCTTCACCGCACCCGCAGCCTGACCACGGTAGGGCGAGTCCTTGACCACCAGGAAGAGCGCGATCCCGAGGATCACCCCCAGCGCGGCGGCGCTCCCGAATGAGCGCTCCCAGCCGTATGCCGCGAGCGCGGCGGCCAGTGGGGTGGCGGCCGCGATGGCGCCGAGTTGCCCGAGCATGCCGGAGAGTTGGGTGACGAAGGGTGCCTGCTTCACCCGGAACCACAGCGCGATCAGCCGGAGCAGGGAAGTGAAGATCATCGCGTCGCCGGCGCCCAGGAGGGCGCGCGCGGCCAGGCCCACCGGATACGACCCGGCGATCGCGAACCAGGCCTGCCCCAGCGTCATCAGCGTCAGGCCGACGAGCATCAGGCGCCGCGATCCGAACCGGTCGAGCAGCACACCCACGGGGATCTGCATCGCGGCATACACCGCGAGTTGGAGGACGGTAAAGGTGGCGAGTTGGGCCGCCGTGATGTGGAAGCGCTCGGCAGCAATCAGCCCGGCCACGCCGAGCGACGTGCGGTGGAAGACCGCGAGCAGGTAGACGCTGAGGGCGACAGCCCAGATCGCCCAAGCACGTCGCCGCCCGATGTTGTGCACTTGGCGCAAAACGGGACGGGTCACCGCAGAAGTCTAGATTCGACCTGGGCTCGGTACCGGGCTCCGGCTGGGAGTGGGCCGCGGCCTAGGTCGACGGTTGGGCGTGGACGCGGCGGGTGCGCGCTTCCTCGACGGCAATTTCCGTCGAGGATCCGATGATCCGCCAGCCCGAGCGCCGTAGCGAGCTAGCTGCGTTCCTCGGCGACCGAATTGCCGCCGTCGATGACGATCACCTGCCCGGTGACATAGGACGCGCCGGGAGCGGCCAGGAAGGCGACCGCGGTGGCCACCTCGGCCGGGATGCCGGAGCGCTGCGCGGGCACCCGGCGGCCTTCCTCGATTTCGTAGTTCAGCTGGGACTCGGTGGCGATCCAACCGGGCGCCACCGCGTTGACGGTCACGCCATGGGGCGCTTCATCGACGGCGAGCGCGCGGGTGAGTCCGACCATCCCGGCCTTGGCGGCGGCATACGCGGGGTCCTCGCGCATCGCCATCACGGCCCCGGTGACCGAGGCGACCATGATGACGCGGCCGGCATCGCTGCGCCGGATGTGCGGCATGGCTGCGCGGGTCATCACGTATGCCGTGTCGAGGTTGCGGGCGATGGAGGCCCGCCAGCGCTCCGGCGGCACCTCATCGATCGCGCCATCCAGGTAGTCATCCGAGCCGGCCATCCGCATGCCGGCGTTGTTCACCAGGATGTCGAGGCGGCCGTCGAGGTCCAGGGCCGCCTGCACAACCCGCTCAGCGTCGTCCTCGCGGGTGAGGTCTGCGAGCACGCCAACGGCTTTGGCCCCGCGTTGGCGCAACTCGGTCGCCCGTTCCTCAACCCGGTCGGTGGTGGAGGTGATGACGACCGCGGCGCCGCACTGCGCGAGCAGGTTGGCGCTGGCAAAGCCGATGCCGTTGGCCGCGCCGGCCCCGGTCACGATGGCCGTGGTCCCGGCGAGATCAAAGACCGCCGGCAGTCGCATCCCCCGCATCGCTGGCTCAGCCGGTCACAGAGACGGCGAAGGCTTCCTCGAGGATGTCCAGGCCCTCGTTGAGCAGGTCATCACCGATGGTGAGCGGGGGCAGGAAGCGGAAGACATTGCCCAGGGTGCCGCAGGTCAGGGTCACCAGGCCGCGATCGTGGCAGGCCTTGTTGATGGCACCGGTGAGCGCGGCGGCCGGCTCCTTGGTGTCGCGGTCCTCGACGAGCTCCATGGCGATCATCGCGCCGCGGCCGCGGATCTCACCGACCTGCTCGTACTTGGCGGCGAGTTGCTCAAGGCGACCCTTGAGGACGGCCTCGATCTCGCGGGCCCGACCCACGAGGTTCTCCTCCTCCATGGTCTCGATGCTGGCCAGGGCTGCGGCGCAGGCGACCGGGTTGCCGCCATAGGTGCCACCCAGCCCGCCGCCGTGGATGGTGTCCATGATGTCGGCGCGGCCGGTGATGCCGGAGAGCGGCATACCGCCCGCGATTCCCTTGGCGGTCACGATGAGGTCGGGGACGACGTCTTCGTGGTCGCAGGCGAACCAGTCACCACTACGGCAGAAGCCGGACTGCACCTCGTCGGCGATGAAGAGGATGTCGTGATCGCGACACCACTGTGCCAACGCGGGGAGGAAGCCGGGCGGCGGGACGATGAAGCCACCTTCGCCCTGAATCGGCTCGATGATGACCGCGGCGGTGTTCTCCTCACCGATCTGGGCGTGGATCTGGTCGGTGATGTAGGCGAAGGCCTCCTGCTCGCAGTGCTCCGGACCACCCGGCCAGCGGTAGGGGTAGGCCATGGGCACCCGGTAGAGCTCGCTGGCGAACGGCCCGAACTTGTGCTTGTAGGGCATGTTCTTGGCGGTCATGGCCAGGGTGAGGTTGGTGCGTCCGTGGTAGGCGTGGTCGAAGGCGACGATCCCGTCCTTGCCGGTGAAGTGCCGGGCGACCTTGACGGCATTCTCCACGGCCTCAGCGCCGGAGTTGAACAGTGCGGACCGCTTCTCGTGATCGCCCGGGGTGCGCGCGTTGAGCTCCTCACAGACCGCGACGTATTCCTCGTACGGGTTGACCATGAAGCAGGTGTGGGTGAAGTCCTGGATCTGGCGCTGAACTGCGTCGATGATGCGCTGGTTGCCATTGCCAACCGTGGTCACCGCGATGCCTGAGCCGAAGTCGATCAGCTGGTTGCCGTCGACATCGCGCAGGATGCCGCCCGCACCGGACTCCACGTAGGCCGGCAGCCCGGTACTCACGCCCGTGGACACCGAGGCGAGCTTGCGCTGCTGCAGCTCCATGGACTTCGGTCCAGGGATGGCGGTGTTGAGGATACGGCGCTGTTCGATCATGCCTAGGAGCCTAATGCTCGGCGGGCGGCTGGAGGAACTACGGATTCCGCAGGTTGGCGGAGCAGATGTCGGGGCGAGGATGCGGAGGTACCCCACCACAGTGTTTGCCTCAGGGTTTCGGGGAGCCGTAGTGTGCCGGTGGCGCGGGCAACCGCGGCGGAGGATAAGGTCTCGGTTGGCACAGTGCGCTGCCGTGAAGGGGAGGGATTGCCGTGGCAACCTGGTCAGGCCCTAGCGGCCGTTTGAATGTTGGCTCGCCTCGGAGGCGAGCCCGGTCGACCTATGTCGCTGTCGTGGCCGCCACGGTATTGGCGAGCATTGGCCTGGTGGCAGCCCCGGCTCATGCCGCGGCCCCACCTCCCGTGCTCGTCTCGGTCACGCCGCCGAGCGCGGCGGTGACTCCCGGCGCGGCCTACTCCGCGGACTTCGCCGTGGCCGATCGCGCGAGCTTGGGCACGGCCGAGTTGACCTGGTACAACCCGGTCGGTCGCAGCCGCACCGTCGCTCAGTGGTCTGGGGACGCGGGGGCCCCCGCGCCGGTACCTGCCAAGGCGACCCTGCCGGCGTCCTCGGCCAATGGGTCCTACATGCTCGAGTCGGTGACCCTTCGGGAGAAGGACGGCGACACCGCGAGGTATTACTACAACGGGGTTCTCGTCGTGACCACCGGGGGTGCGACGACCACCACGACCCATGGCCTACCGATGTCCGCGTGGACGCTCTCGGTCGCCGGGGGAACCGCTGACTATGACGCGCCTCACCTGACGTCGATCGGCTATGCGACGACTCCCACGACAGCGGGGACGGAGTACACCGTCACCTTCGCGGCCACGGATGCCAGCGGGCCGGTGTCTCTGACGATGTGGTTCGAGCGAAGCCCGGGTTCTGTCACGCTCAAGGCTGGCGCGCATGCGTCTGGCCCCACCACCAGCACAGTCAGTTTCCCTGCCTGGGGCACGTGGATCCCCACAACGATCCGCGTCAGCGACACCAAGGGCAATTACGCAGACTGGGAGCCGAGCAGCTCGGCCTGGGTCGACAGCTGGGGACGCCGAACGTCCGGCATCGTCGCCTACGACGCGCTGACCGCTGTCGTGAAGCCGGCCGCACCCGCGGCTCGGATTGATGCGACCCCGTCGGCTGCTCGAGTCATCCTCTCGCAAACCTTGGAAGCGAAGGAGGTCGGTACCTCCTACACCATTACCGCCATGCCCTCGGGCGCCACTCGGCAGGTCGTGCCGGCTGCCCTCCAATCCGATGTGCGGTTGGCCATTCCGCGGGGCGTGCCCCAGACCATTACCGTGACGGCGACCAGTAGCGCCGGAAATAGCAGCAGCGTCAGCCGAGTGGTCACGTCCTTGCCGTCGCGCAGCATCGCGGTGGTCAGTGACGCGACCCGTGACGGGTTGCCGGACATCTTTGCTAAGTCCCTGGACGTGTACCCTTGGTCGCCGACGTGCTGGGTCTACCCCACCAATGGCAAAGGCACGTTCAGAACGCCGCTTCAGTTCGATTACTGCGACGCACCACAGGTCGGCCCCTCCGAGCTCGCGGACTACTGGCCACCAGGTTCGCTGCTGTTGGTCGATAACGTCCTGACGGTGCGATACGCCAACGGGGGCGGCCACAATCTCGGTAGTGGTTGGGGCACCATGCGGTTTGTCGACGGCGCGCGGGACTTCTCCGGGGATGGTCTCCCCGACATCCTGGCCGTCACAGCCACAGGGGACCTTCGCCTCTACCGAGGCAAGCCGGGGGGGCAGATTCAACCTGGCGTGGTGATCAACCGCGGATGGGGAGCTTTCCACACGTTTATGGCCGTGGGTGACTTCGATGGGGATCACAAGAACGACCTTGCGGCCAGTGACGCTTCTGGCCGGATGACGCTATTCCGCGGCAATGGCGCTGGAGGCTTCCTCGGAACCCGATCCTTGGGAGCTGGGTGGCAGTCATTCGGCGCCGTCATCGCGGCGCGCGACTTCGATGGCGACGGCAAGCAGGACCTTGCGGCGATCACGATGACCGGTCAACTCATCCTTTATCGAGGCAACGGCGCTGGCGGGTTCCTCGGCACCCGGTCGCTGGGCTACGGCTGGCACAAGTTCTTCTGATCTTTCCGCTAGGCCGACTCGCCCGGTCGGTCGGGGCGTTATGGTGATTGCTGTGGGGAAAGTGCAATGGCGTCGTCGGCGTCTCGCTGCCATTGTCGGCGTCATGACCCTCCTGGGCATGGGGTCCGCCAGCGCCCGAGCTGAGACGCCCCCTCCACCGGAGCCGATGGTTCTCTCGGCGCTCGCGATTGCCAGGCCGGCGGGTACGTATGGCTATCCCGAGGCGATCATTGATTTCACCGTGGCTGCCAACCCCACGCCAGAAACCGACTACCAGGCGACCTTCACCTACACGGAGGTCACCACCTCGGAAGAACGAGTCGTGTCCGTGCGGACGCTGGCCACACAGGGCACAGTCGCATTCGGTCAAATCGACGGAATGCCTGGTCGCACGGGCCGGTGGCGCTTGGACAAGGTGTCCTTCCGAAGCCTCGATGGCGTCCTGTCGTCGACCACCTACTTTCGGTCAGGGACGGTCCAGTTCTCCCGCACGTCGACCGATCCACCGGTGGAGACGACGCACACGGTCGATTTCGCCGCTGTCGATGTTGATTTCAGGCCAGCCCCGCCCAGTTCCGTCGTTGCGCGCACTCGAGCGCAAGGCGCTTGGCTGGGTGTCCGTCCGCCGGAGGATGGCATTGATCGGCCGGGGGCCATTGAGGTCACCGTCTCACCGGGCGGCATGATCGTCACGCAGCCCCTATCCGCCGACCCCCTCACCCCGACGGTCGTGGTCGTGTCCGGACTGGATAACGGCACGGTCTACACACTGTCTACCCGCGTGGTGGGTCGCTCCGGCGTCAAGTCCTCGCCGGTCACGCGGACCGTGCGGCCCGCTCAGTCACTTCGGGTCTTCTCTTCCGGCGATGTCTCTGGAGACGGACGCCCCGATATCATCGCGGAATCACCGTGGTTTGAATGGTGCACCGACGTCTACACGTACCTGGGCAGTGGCCACGGTGCGATCACGAAGCGGACCGTGCTCGGACCCGAGTGCAGCGATGCGATTCGGCCCAGCGGACGGGACCTCGACACCCAGCAGAGTGGATACCTGAGTCGCAGAGGGGGACGACTGTTTCGGAAGGCATCCGGGGACTACCTCGACCTAGGCGCGGGATGGGGTGGCATGCGCTTCATTGACGGTGGGGCCCCGTGGCCCGCCGGGTCGCCCGAGTGGGCCGAGCACGCATCGATCCTCGCGGTAACCTCCACCGGCGATCTGCGCGTCTACAACAGCTTCTACCCGACGAGGACAATCAACTCTGGATGGGCAGGCTTCCAAGCCTTCTTGTGTCCAGGTGACGTGTCCGGCGACAAGGTGCCGGACATCCTGGCCGTCGATTCCGCCGGGGTCATGTGGCTCTACCGAGGCAACGGCCGCGGTGGGCTCATCCCCGGACGGTCGGCAGTTGGATCAGGCTGGTCCGGGATGGGCGGCGTGTTCCCATTGCGGGACTGGAATGGCGACGGCCGCAACGACATCGGCGGAATCACCATGACCGGGGAGTTGTACCTCTATGCCGGGACCGGCCGCGGCACCTTCCCGGTAAGGACTTTGGTCGGCAAGGGATGGTCGCAATTCCTATGAGACCGACACGATGGTGTGGCGCCGCGAGCCAGGCCATGGCTCCGACTGCGGGGACGAACGTTTGAGCACGATGACTGGAGTGATGATGAGTGCTGCGAAGATGAAGGTTCCAGCTTTGCTGGTGGTAGCCGTTCTGGCGATGCTCGGTGTCGGGTCGTCCCCTGCCTCTGCTGCGGACGGTGCGCCTCCCCCGGACGCCATCCTCTTGCAGTCGGTGCGCCTCATCTCGGCGCCGGTCGATGTAAGTCACCGTGGCACCCCGAGCCTCGAGGTCACACTTGCGGCGCCTCCGGCATACGGACAACCCATCACCGTGGCCGTGACGTGGGTGGACGAGATTACTGGCGGCCTCCTCCCCGGCCTCGAGACGGCCATCGCGGGAGCCACCACGATTAATGTGCCGATCAACCTATCCGATCGCGTCACTCGGCTCCGGCTCGACTCGGTACGGCTCGCGCAGCAAGATCGCAACCACCCGAGTGGCCAGGCTTACACGAACTACGCCAGATCATCCACCGCGAGTTTCTCGACGACCCTTGGCGGACAAGAATGGGTCTATTGGGCGCACAGTGTGGATCTCTCGCAGGGCGATATCGTCCTGCGGCCAGAGAAGCCGATTCCCGGCATGACCACTGCGCTCTCCCACGGCGCGTACAAAGAGTTCGCCTTCACGCATGAGCAGCAGTACAAGGGACAGCACTTCGGGGTTGAGACGACGATCTCCCCCGGCGGGCGGGTCGTTCGGACCCCTTCCAACCCGCTTAACGGCGACTACGCTGCGGCCAGCATTTCGGGGCTGACCAATGGTGTGACCTACACCATGTCGTCGAGTTTCATCGGCACCGAAGGCATTCCCTCTGCACCAGTGGTCTGGACCGTCCGACCCATGCTCTCCACGAGAGTCTTCTCCCCAGGCGATACCACCGGTGACGGCAAGCCCGACATCGTCGCGGGAGCCCACCGAGCAAGTGACCTGTTGCCCACGGTCGTGCAGTACACCGGCGACGGACGAGGCCATATCACAGGCCTGCGTTCTCAACCCATGGACATCATCGGGAATATCGCACCAGCCGGGCCCCTCCTGCAATGGACACGGCCCTCCTGGCATGTGTGGGATCCGAAGTACCCACGCTTGTACCGCTGGACTCGTGAACTGAACGATGACTTGGATGTCGGCGGCGGCTGGGGAGCGATGCCATTCTTCGATGGTGGTTGCTGGTGGCCAGATCCCGAAAATCTCAGCGATCGCAACGCGGTGGTGCTGAGCGTGTCGTCAACCGGCGCCCTCAGGGTGAATCGCTATCTCGAGCCATCAGTGATCATCAACTCCGGCTGGGGCGGATTTCACGCCTTCTTGTGTCCCGGTGATGCGTCAGGCGACAAGGTGCCAGACATCCTGGCCGTCGATTCCGCCGGGGTCATGTGGCTCTACCGAGGCAACGGCCGCGGTGGGCTCATCCCCGGACGGTCGGCAGTTGGATCAGGCTGGTCCGGGATGGGCGGCGTGTTCCCATTGCGGGACTGGAATGGCGACGGCCGCAACGACATCGGCGGAATCACCATGACCGGGGAGTTGTACCTCTATGCCGGGACCGGCCGCGGCACCTTCCCGGTAAGGACTTTGGTCGGCAAGGGATGGACGAAGTTTCTCTGAGTCCGCCTGGGCGCCGACGCGAAACCTCGCACCCCGTACATGGTGGAGAGGTGACTCGATTCGACCGTGTTCCCACCAGAGGTCTGTTGCTTACCGACGCCACGTCAGGCCATCGCGGCGCGCGACCAGGGAGACGCCACCGGCCAGCCACACGTCAGTGCCCTCAGCGAACACCAGCGCTCGCCTGAGGGGAGACCCGCGATGGCTACGCAACCCATGGCTCGACACTCGGCTGGCACCCCAGCCGGCGGCCAGTTCGCTCCGATCCAGATGTCTGAGACCCCCGTGGAGTTGGACATGTGGGATCCGCATGAAGGGACCTTCGAGTTCCCTCCGAGGCCTCGTGATGCGCGTGACGTCATCTACTTCTGGATGCGGGTGGAGATCCCCGACGAGGTGTGTTTCGCCACGCGCGTCGCGCACACGGACCGCCAGAACCGGGAAGTCCAGGAGGAGCTCGCCAACTACGAACGCCTAAACCCTCCGCCACCGAAGGGTCCAAGGCGCCTTGACGCGTGGCTCGAAGCCGAGAAGGAACACGTCACAGCCTGGGAGGGCGAACGGCGCTATACCGTCGACCAAACGCGGGACGCCGACGACGTACGAGACCATCATCGGGAAAGCCACCACTCAACACCGCGGATGACTTGATTCCCTGGAGGTACGTGGTTGAGAAACGGCGCCCTGGGCGACGGCCACCGATGCTGCGCGAACATGCGGGTCTACCCCTTACGGCTCGGCGCTATCCAAGACAACGCCAAACCCACGATGACGAAGCCGAACAGTGTGACAAAAGCGAGGAGCAGCATGGGGAGGGATGCGAGCATTTTGTCATACGTCTCGCGCGTTATGCAGGAAATCACTCCCTTGTTGGCCACGGAGTACTCACATCCATGCTCCCCTCGACCCGGTGGGCCCGGAGGGACGGTCAAGAAGACGGCAAACGACAAGACAATCGACGCTGTCGCTTGAGCCATGCCGGAAAACAGCAATCTCTCATCTGGCTCGGGCTTTCCCTGCGAAGGCAGAATTTGCATGAGAATGTCCACACCCACGCAGATTTCGACAAGCACGAGGCAAACAACCGAGATCCACGTGCCCACAACATTCGAATTAAACCAGGTCCACCAAGAGAAGGCGGTCGATACCGCTCCCGCGATGGCATATGCACCTACTCGGTCATTCAACAATCGAAGCATGCTCAGCCGCCCAACCATGCTCAGCCGCCCAACCCAAATGCTCAATTTTGACTCCCGCCAGCATGCTACTGGAAGTAGGAGTGCTACGCCCCGAGGTTGTGCCCCGTGGGCCTTGTCGGCAGGATGCTGGCGCGCCGACGTCGTTCCTGGTCGACTGCCAAGGTCGCCCGACAGAGTGGCGAATGGCCCCGTCCAAGGACGTCTCCCGATTCACGACGGTGCGCGCATGGAGACTCTGGTACATCTAGGCACTTTTCGCCCCTCACGACCGAAGAGGCCACCGCAAGACGCTTGCGTAGATTTGGTCGCACAACTCTTCGGCCAATTGATTGATATCCCGCTCTGCCAACGGGGTGATGGAGTTGAGAACGATCAGAGCTTCTTCAATATCCCTGTTCATTGCGACCCATAGGTGATCCACTGACATCTGCCTATCGTACGCCACCTGGCTCGGGGAATCGGCTCGTTATCAGCGCATTGCTTTGCCTCGAAGCAATTCAGGCAGACTCGAAGACGTATTTCATCGCCGAGTATCCCGGCGAAGAGCCGATATAGCCGTACCGCGCTAACTGGCCAATGGCCCACCTGGCCAAGCGATCCGTGTAGTACCAGAGATGATATGCGATGGCGTGGCCGGTCTTCGTCGAGCGTACAAAGCGTATGAACTGCCCCAAGACATACACGCTTCCAAAGGCGTGCGCGTGGCCGCAACGCCTTCGTGACCGAACTCGCCCACCTCGGCGTGCGACAGAAGAACGGCCGCGGCAACCACCCCCAAACCCAAGGCAAAGTCGAACGCTTCCAACAAAACCCTGAAAACCTGAATCACCCGGCAAGGCCCACCCCCAGCCACCCAGGCCGACCTCCAAGCACTGATCGACATCTTCGTCACCGAGTACAACCACCACCGACCCCACCGCGCCCTGCAACGGCGCACCCCCACCGCGGCCTACCACGCCCGACCCAAAGCCGGCCCCCCGGGCGAACCCCCACACCGAACCCACGCCCGCGTCCTCACCGACAAAGTCAACAACGGCAAAAGGGACTGCGGGTGGGAGTGTGCAGAACTCGGGAGTGTCCGCTGAACGGTGTTTCTGGCCTGACACGCCAGCGAGGGCTGGCGGGAAGGTTGGTCACTGGTGACCGAGACAATCACGGGTATGACGTCGATGCCCAAGGAGCTGGAGAAGGGACTCGAACCCTCAACCACCTGTTTACAAGACAGGTGCGCTA
>CALMQX010000039.1 GCA_937873315.1 uncultured Nostocoides sp.
TGCTGGAGCGCCGGGCCGCCGGTGAACCCTTCGCTGCTCTCCTGGGACCACTGGCCGGTGATCACGCGGTGGAAGGACTCCAGCATCAGGACGCATCCCGCTCCCCCGGCATCCACCACCCCGGCCTGACGCAGGGCCGGCAACTGCTCCGGGGTGCGCGCGAGAGCGTCGTGGGCTGCCCCGACGGCAGCAGCCGCGACCTCAGCGAGCGTGGCCGATTCGGCCGCCGCGGCAGTGGCCGCCGCGGCGGCCGCGTCGGCGACGCTCAGGATGGTGCCTTCCTTGGGCTCGACGACCCCCCGACGGGCCGTGGCCGCTCCGCGGGCGAATGCCGCGGCCAATGAGGCGGCGTCCAGCGCCTGCGCGTCCGCCTCGATGACCGACTCGCACATGCCACCGACGAGCTGGCTGAAGATCACTCCCGAGTTCCCGCGGGCGGCGAGCAACAGCGCGCGAGCCAGGCTGCGGCATTCCTGCACCAGGGTGGCGGTCCCGAGGATCCCGGCCGCGCCATGGGCCGCGACAACATCGTCGAGCGCTGCGTCCAAACTGAGGTAGAGATTGGTGCCGGTGTCGCCATCAGGCACCGGGAAGACATTGAGCGCATCGATCTCGGCGCGACGCGCTGCGAAGGCCGCCCGCGTCAGCACCGCCCAATGGCGGGCATCGTCGGCGGTGAACTGCTCGGGCACGCGCCTCAGGCTAGTTGGTTGGACCCCCAGCGGTCCGCTTTTGGCCCGGACCATGATCCTCGGCTACGCTAGTGCGGTTCGCACGGTGCGCCCCCGCGTGCTTGCGAGCACCCCCATTGACATCACTCAAGGAGATCACCCGTGGCTGCCAACTGCGACGTCTGCGGCAAGGGACCCGGATTCGGGCACAGCATCTCGCACTCGCACCGCCGCACCAAGCGCCGCTGGAACCCCAACATCCAGCGCGTCCGGGCCCTCGTCGGCGACGCGGGCGTGACCCCGAAGCGGCTCAACGTATGCACCTCTTGCCTCAAGGCAGGCAAGGTCAAGCGCTGACCCCTCACACCCTCGAAACGGCCGTCCGGATTCCTCTGGCGGCCGTTTTCTTTTCCCTGCGGGTCACCCGCCGAAATGATCCCAGCCGCGGATAGCCAGGGCCGCGCCATCCAGGGTGACGCCCCCCTCTCCCCCACTCGGGCCGACCCGCCCGATGGCCCGCCAACCCGTCGGGAGGTCTGAGGGCGCGAAGCAACCCACCAGGGAGTGCTCCTCGCCCCCGCCCAGCACGTGCTCCACGCCCTCGTCCAGGGGAAAAGCCTCGGCGATCGGCGATTCCTGCACCTCCCGCCGCAGGGCGTCAAGGTCGAGATCGATCGACACTGCGCTCGCCGCGGCAATGCGGCGCAGGTCGCGCACCAGGCCGTCCGAGATATCGATCAGCGCGTGCGCGGCGGCCCGCCCAGCCCACAACTCGACCGGCGGCAGTATCGGGGCCCGGTGGTATGCCGCAAGCTGCGGCGAGCGCTCCGGCTCACCAGCGCGCAAGAGGGCCAAGCCAGCCCCGGACCAGCCCAGGCTGCCGGCGACCGCGACCACATCCCCGGGCTGAGCCCCCGAACGGAGGACCGGGACCTGCGGCGCGTCTCCGAGGGCGGTCACGGCGACGGCCACCATGCCGGTCGGCGCGCCCGAGAGGTCACCGCCCAGCACGCCGCACCCGGACTCGGACGCCGCCTCGGCGATGCCCTGGGCCAGGTCCATCACCCAGGCCACCGTGGTCTGCGGATCGGCCATCAGGGCGACCAGCAGGCCCGTGGGGCGGCCACCCATGGCCAGGACGTCCGCGACATTTTGGACCACCGCCTTGCGCCCGACCTCGAGCCCGGAGGACCACTCATCGCGCCAGTCCAGGCCACGCACCATCGTGTCCGTCGTCACCACAACCCCTGCCGCGGCCGCTCGGACAACGGCTGCATCATCGCCAGGCCCCACCAGGATCTGGGCTGCGCCGCCGAGCGCGGCGGCATACACCGGCAGCACCCAATCGAGGAGCTCGGTCTCGGAGAGGTCACCCAGGCGAGACAAGGACACACGGGCACGGTAGCGTGACGACCGGAGCCCGCCATACCTGCGCGGGCGAACGACCTTCACGAGAGACGAGGTGGCACGTGGTCCAGGCCTACATCCTGATCCAGACCGAGGTGGGACGAGCGGCGTCGGTCGCCAGCGCGATCGCCGGGCTTGAGGGCGTGGCGAGCGCCGAGGACGTGACCGGGCCCTATGACGTCATCGCTCGCGTCGAGGCGGGCACGGTCGATGAGCTGGGCAAGCTCGTCATCGCCAAGATCCAGGACGTCGAGGGCATCACCCGCACGCTGACGTGCACCGTGGTCCACGTCTGACCCACACCATGATTCGGTCCGTCACGGCGGCAGCGCTCTGCGTTGCCGCCGTGACGGCTCTCAGTGACTGTTCCGGGGCCGTGGAGGTCCAGCCGCTCCCAGGAGCCACCATGGCTGCCTGCGCTGAGCTCGCCTGGCCGACCACGGTGGGCGGTCAGGCGCGAGTCTCAACGACACCCGACGGGGCCGCACACGCTGCCTGGGGTGAGCCAGCGATCATCGCCCGGTGCGGCGCGGCAGCACTCGCGCCCACCGAGGAGCCCTGCATCGACGTCGACAGTGTGGGGTGGATCCCCGAAAAACTATCCGACGGAACGCGATTCACGACCTTTGGGACAGACCCAGCGATCGAACTCCTGGTCCCATCCACGTATGCGCCCGAGTCACTGCTGCTGCCGGCCTTCACCAAGGCAGCTAAAGGGCTGCCACCTAACGGCCTGGAATGCCGCTAGCGCTCAGCGCAGGCCGACTCGCCGCTCCAGCGCCAGCGAGATGAGCTCATCGATCAGGTCGGCATACGGCATTCCGGTCGCCGCCCACATCCGGGGGTACATCGACAGCGGGGTGAAGCCCGGCATGGTGTTGAGCTCGTTGATCAGGATGCGCCCGTCCGCGCAGTAGAAGAAGTCCACCCGAGCCAAACCCTCGCACCCCGCGGCCTCGAACGCCTGGGCCGCCATCTCCCGGATCTCGTCGGAGACCGCGGTCGGCACATCGGCCGGGCATTCGAGCCGAACATCATCCGGCGAGAGGTATTTGGCCTCAAAGTCGTAGAACGCGTGATTGGCGACCACCGCGCACTCGCCCACCACCGAGGTTCGCGGCCCGTCGGTGCCATGGCCCTCCAGGACACCGCACTCGATCTCGCGCCCGACAATGGCCGCCTCGATCACGACCTTGGGGTCGTGTTCCCGGGCCGCCTCAATCGCCGCGCGCAAGTCCTCCGGGCCATCGACCTTGGCCACGCCCATCGAGGAGCCGGCGCGCGCCGGCTTGACGAAGACCGGCCAGCCGAGGTCGTCGACTCCGGCCATCGCCGCCTCCGGGTCCCGCCGCCAGTCTCGGTCGGTGATGACCACGTACGGCCCGACCGGGAGGCCAGCAGCCGCAAAGACCACCTTCATCAGGTGCTTGTCCATCATCACGGCCGAGGCGAGCACGCCCGAGCCGACATAGCGCACGTCGGCGAGGTCAAGTTGCCCCTGAATGGTGCCGTCCTCACCGAACGGACCGTGCAGCAGCGGGAAGACCACGTCGACCTCACCCAGCGTTCGGGGAGCCTGACCTGGCTCATGGACGATCAGCGTGCGGTCGTGCGAGGTCGTCGGAACCAGCACCGAGGCCGCCGATCCGTCCACCTGCGGGATGTGCCCCGCACTCAGGCGCAAGGGCTCGGGGTCATCGGCCGCGAGCACCCAATGCCCGTCGCGCGCGATGCCCACGGGCACCACGTCATACCGGCTGCGGTCCAAAGCCTCCAAGACGCTTGCGGCGGTCGCGCAGGACACGGCGTGTTCACTGCTGCGACCACCAAAGACCAGTGCGACTCGAATGCGGTCCGGGGGCTGGGTGGCGCTCATCGCCAACGAGCCTAACGGCATACCCTGGCCACCATGAGTGAGCACCTCTCCCCCGCCACCCGGTGTGTCGCGCTCGGACGCGAGCCCAGCACCCCGGGCGCGCAGGTTGGCTCGCCTCTGGTGCTCAGCTCGACCTTCCACGCCGACGGCGAGGACAACTACGCCCGCGCCTCGCATCCCACCTGGCGCGCCTTCGAAGTCGCCCTGGGCGCCTTGGAGGGCGGTGAGGCCATGGTCTACGCCTCCGGCATGGCTGCGGTCGCCGCGGTCCTCTCCCTGGTACCGCAGGGCGGCCTGGTGGTGGCCCCGACCGCGGCGTACAACGGGGTGTTGGCCACCCTGGCGGAGCGGGAGAGCACGGGCGAGGTACGGGTGCGCCGAGTGAACCTGACGGACACCGCGGCGGTCCTGGCCGCGCTCGATGGGGCGGACCTACTCTGGCTGGAGTCGCCGAGCAATCCGCTACTCGACGTCGCCGACCTGCCGACGCTGATTGAGGCCGCGCGGGCAGCAGGTGTGCTGACCGCCGTGGACAATACCTTTGCGACTCCGCTGCTCCAGCAACCGCTGACCCTCGGGGCGGACCTGGTTGTGCATTCGGTGACCAAGTACCTCTCCGGCCACAGCGACGTGATCCTGGGTGCTGTCGTGACCACCGCGGATGGCTCGGGCCACGCCCTGCGCGAGCGCCTGGAGAGGCATCGCCACCTGCACGGCGCGATCGCGGGTCCGATGGAGACCTGGCTCGCCCTGCGCGGACTTCGTACCCTGCACCTGCGCGTGGAGCGGGCCACCGCGAATGCCGCAGTCCTGGCTGGCCGCCTGCAGGAGCACCCCTGCGTGGCTCGCGTGCGCTACCCCGGCTTCGGTGCCATCGTCGCGATCGACGTCGCGGGAGACGCCGCGGCGGCCGAGGGCGTGGCTGGACGCACCGAGCTGTGGACGCACTCCACCAGCCTGGGCGGGGTGGAGTCGCAGATCGAGCGGCGCCGACGCTACCTCAGCGAGTCCAGCGAGGTTCCCGAGAACCTCTTGCGGCTCTCGGTGGGGGTCGAGGATGTCGATGACCTGTGGCGAGATCTGGACGCTGCTCTGCGCGCCGAGATCAACCCCGCGGGCTAGCGCCCCTCGGCCCGTCGCGGGCGACTCATCAGCGACTCGACGACCTGCGCCGGGGTGATTCCCTCGCGGATCATCAAGTCAACCTGCTCGATGATCGGGACATCCACGTCGACCTTGCGCGCCAACTCCCTAATCGAGGTGCAGGACTTCACGCCCTCCGCTGTCTGGCGGGTTTGCTGGACGACCTGCTCCACGCTTAGTCCTCGTCCGAGTTGGACGCCGAAGGAGTGATTGCGCGAGAGCGGCGACATACACGTGGCGATCAGATCACCCACCCCGGCCAAGCCGGCGAAGGTCAGCGGCTGACCCCCTAGGGCTGTGCCCAAGCGAATGGTCTCGGCCAGGCCCCGGGTGATGATCGACGCCTTGGAGTTATCCCCGAAGCCCAGACCCTCAGCCATCCCGACCGCCAAGGCGATGACATTCTTGACGGCACCGGAGATCTCGGTCCCGACGACGTCGGTGGAGGTGTATGGCCGGAAGTAGGGGGCTGCGCACGCGTGCGCCACCTGGTCGGCGATGTCCTCGCGAATGCACGCCACGGTCGAGGCCGCCGGCTGCTTGGCCGCGATCTCGCGGGCCAGGTTCGGACCGCTGACGATAACCACCCGCTCCGGCTCAATCTGACCGACCTCGGTGATCACCTCGGACATCCGCTTGGTCGTCCCCAGCTCGACGCCCTTCATCAGCGAGACCACGGCGGCACTGGGCGGGATCAGTGACACCCAGGCCGCGAGATTCTCCCGCAGGGTTTGCGAGGGCACCGCGAGCACGACGATGTCGGCGCCCTGCGAGGCCTCGCCGGGGTCCGTGGTGGCCCGCACATGACTCGGCAGCTGCAAGTCAGGCAGATAGTCCGCGTTGACGCCGCCATTGATCTGGTCGACCACCTCGGAGCGCCGGCCCCACATGGTCACCGATGTGCCAGCGTCGGCGAGGACCGCGGCGAAAGCCGTTCCCCAACTGCCCGTGCCATAGACCGCAGCCGTCGTCATGACGCCTCCTTCGTGGGATTGCCGATGATCGGCTGGTTGTGACGTCGGGGGTCCCAGCGTTGGGCCGGGGCCTGCTCACCTCGAATGATCTCGAGTTCGCGGGTGATCGCGGTCATGATGCGCTCGGTGGCGGTGGCCAGCACCTCGTGATTGAGTGGCCGGTCGTACAGGTCGCTGAGATCCACCGGGGCGCCGACTCGAATGTGCATGGTCTTGCGTGGCAAGAACTTGGGGAACTTCGCATACGGCGGCAGGACCGCCTGCGCGCCCCAGTTCGCCACCGGGATAACCGGACAGCGGGTCTGCAGGGCGACCCGGGCAGCCCCCGTCTTGCCCTTCATCGGCCACAGTCCCGGGTCCCGGGTCAGGGTGCCTTCGGGGTAGATGGCCACCGCCTTGCCGTGCTCGACGGCGGCCACGGCCGCCCTGTAGGCGGTGGCAGCCTGGCCGGACTCGCGATAGACCGGAATCTGGTCCGCACTACGCAGCAAGGCGCCAACAATCGGCACGTCGAACACCTCGACCTTGCCCAGGAAGCGCGGCGACTGCCCCTGGTCGACCATGAAGTGCCCGAAGATCAGCGGATCGAGGTGGCTGTAGTGATTCGTGCACACCACATAGCCCCCCTCGGCCGGGAGGTTCTCGGCTCCGAACCAGTCCCGTTTGGTGATCGCCATGAAGAAGGGACGAAGGGTCCCCACGATGAAACGGTATGCCGCTGACCGGGAGCGGTCCGTCGTGTTGCTCACATGCCACCTTCCAGTTGTGGTGCCGTCATCATCCCGAGCCGGAGCAAAGATTGTCCATCGGCACACCGAGGGGCGAGCGACATCTCACGATCATCCGGGGTCCTCGTCGCTGCCGACTACGCTGGCTGTTCATGCAGGCAACGATCTTTCGGATGAATGCCGACGGGTCCGGGTCGGCGCTGCTCGACGACGGCCGCGAGGTGGTCCTCACCCCAGAAAGCCAGCTCTCCAGCGGGTTGCGCTCCTTGCGCCCCGGGCAGCGCGTGAGCATCACCCTGGGTGACGGCGAGCCGATCACCGCCACACGAGTCTGGATCGTTGGCATCGGTGAGGGTGAAGCCATCACCTGAGTCCCGCGCGGTGACTTGACGAGGGCCGGTCACTCCTGGTGACCGGCCCTCGTTCGTGCAGCACTACTTCTTGGCCGGAGCCTTCTTCGCCGGGGCCTTCTTCGCCGCCGCCTTGGCAGGTGCAGCCTTCGCGGGAGCCTTCTTGGCGGCAGCCTTGGCGGGAGCAGCCTTCTTGGCGACCGCCTTGGCCGGTGCAGCCTTCTTCACCGCAGCCTTGGCCGGCGCGGCCTTCTTCACCGCAGCCTTAGCAGGCGCAGCCTTCGCGGGAGCCTTCTTGGCGACCGCCTTGGCGGGAGCTGCCTTGGCGGGGGCCGCCTTCTTTACCGTCGCCTTGGCCGGCGCAACCTTGGCGGGTGCCTTCTTCACCGCAGCCTTAGCCGGAGCCACCTTCGCGGGCGCAGCCTTGGCCGGAGCGGCCTTCTTCACGGCGGCCTTAGCCGGAGCCGCCTTCGCGGGCGCAGCTTTGGCCGGAGCGGCCTTCTTCACTGCAGCTTTGGCCGGAGCGGCCTTCTTGACCGCAGCCTTCGCAGGAGCAGCCTTCTTGGCAGCCGGAGCCGCCTTCACCGCACCAGCGGCAACCGGACCCGACCCACGCACGGCGACCGGGCCGCTCTTGGGAAGCGTCGAGGGCTTCTTGGTGAAGTCCTTGAATGACTTGGCTGCCCGGAAGCGCGGAGCCCGCGACTTGGCGATCCGCACCGCGTCACCGGTACGGGGGTTGCGCCCAGTGCGCGCGGCGCGCTCAGCGCGGTCGAAGGTGCCGAAGCCGGTGATGCTCACCTTGCCGCCTCGGGCCACCTCGCGAAGGATGGTGTCGAAGACCCCCTCGATCGCATCCACCGCCCCCTTGCGCGAGCCGAGCCGCTTCTCAAGTTCCTTAATCAGATCTGCCTTGTTCACTGTGTATCTCCAGTTGGGTGTGCCGGGGTGGCCGGTATACCGGGTACCACCTGCGTCAGGCGCAAGCCCGACATCTCGACGGTATGCCTAGATGCCACAGCATGCGCGGATGCCATCCGGCGTGTTTTTCGATGTGTCGCAACGCATTCGGCATACGGCACGCCCCTTCGCCAAGCACTCCGCAGGTGGACTTTGGCCACCTTTCACGGCCATGCGCTCTCGGTCGGGTCGTGAAAGCCGTTGCCCCCCAACGGGATACCGCATGAAAGAAGGGTAAACGACTGTGATTTACCGGAATTCGACCAAGCGGTCGCAAACCACATCCGTCACAATCGTCACTCAAGCAACACGAGTCACGCTGGTGTCGTCGTCGCGGCCCACCCGGGACGGGTGCCCTCAAACGCGGTGATGTCACCCTCATGCCGCAGCGTGAGGGAGATATCGTCCAGCCCCTCCAGCAGGCGCCAACGGGTGTAGTCGTCCACCTCGAAAGTGGCCACGATCTCGCCAGCGGTGATGACCCGCTCACGCAGATCCACCGTGATCGATGCACCTGGCGCGTTCTCCAGGTACTTCCAGAGCAACTCGACGTCATCCTGGCTGCACTGAGCCGTGAGTAGTCCCTGCTTCCCGGAGTTCCCTCGGAAGATGTCGGCGAATCGCGAGGAGATCACGACCCGAAAGCCGTAGTTCATCAGCGCCCAGACCGCGTGCTCGCGCGAGGAGCCGGTCCCGAAATCGGGGCCAGCCACCAACACCGAGCCAGCGGCATACGCGGGGTTGTTCAGGACGAAGGTCTCATCGCCACGCCAGGCCGCAAACAGACCGTCCTCGAAGCCCGACTTGGTGACCCGCTTCAGGTACTCGGCCGGGATGATCTGGTCGGTGTCGACATTGCTCCGACGCAGCGGGACCCCGATGCCGGTGTGCGTGCTGAATGCGTCCATGTCAGGCCTCCACAGGGGCGAGGTCGGCGGGGCTGGAAAGCGTGCCGCGTACGGCGGTGGCAGCGGCGACTTCGGGGCTGACCAGGTGGGTGCGGCCACCCGGACCCTGACGTCCCTCGAAGTTGCGGTTCGACGTCGAGGCGCTCCGCTCGGTTGGCACGAGCTTGTCGGGATTCATGGCCAGGCACATCGAGCACCCAGGCAACCGCCATTGCGCGCCGGCTGCCTCGAAGACCTCACCCAGCCCCTCCGCCTCGGCTTGCAGCCGCACCCGAGCCGAACCGGGCACGACAAGCATGCGGACGCTCTCAGCCACGTGACGACCCTTGAGGACCTCGGCAACCGTCCGCAAATCCTCGATCCGACCGTTGGTACACGACCCGACAAAGACCGTGTCGACGGCCACCTCACGCAGCGGGGTGCCCGCGGTCAGCCCCATGTACTCCAAGGCCCGCTGGGCCGCAGCCTTCTCGTTGTCATCAGCCATCTGCTCGGGATCCGGCACAGCAGCCGAGAGCGGAGCGCCTTGGCCGGGGTTGGTTCCCCAGGTGACAAAGGGCGAGAGCGAGGCCGCGTCCATGACCACCTCGGCGTCAAAGGTGGCATCGGCGTCGGTGGTCAGCCCACGCCACGACTCGACGGCCTGGTCCCAGTCCTGACCCGCGGGAGCGTGATCGCGACCGCGAAGGTACTCGAAGGTGATCTCATCAGGGGCGATCATGCCGGCGCGGGCACCGGCCTCGATCGACATATTGCAGATGGTCATCCGGGCTTCCATCGACAGGGCGCGAATCGCGCTGCCCCGGTACTCGATCACGTAGCCCTGGCCACCGCCGGTACCGATCTTGGCGATGACCGCCAGGACAACATCCTTGGCGCTCACCCCGGCGGGTAGTTCGCCGTCAACGGTGACGGCCATGGTCTTGAAAGGCTTGAGCGGCAGGGTCTGGGTGGCGAGTACGTGCTCGACCTCGCTGGTGCCGATGCCGAAGGCGAGCGCTCCGAAGGCGCCGTGCGTGGAGGTGTGTGAGTCGCCGCAGACGATGGTCATGCCGGGCTGGGTCAACCCGAGTTGCGGTCCGACCACATGCACGATTCCCTGCTCGGCGTCGCCCATGGGATAGAGCGTGACCCCGAACTCCTCGCAGTTGCGTCGCAGCGTCTCGACCTGCGTCCGGCTCACCGGGTCGGTGATGGGGCCCTCGGTCGTGGGGACGTTGTGGTCTTCGGTGGCCAGCGTCAGCTCGGGGCGACGCACCGGACGGCCGGCAAGCCGCAGCCCGTCAAAAGCCTGTGGGCTGGTCACCTCGTGGAGCAGGTGCAGGTCGATGTAGAGCAGATCCGGCTCACCCTCGCCGCGGCGCACCACATGTGCGTCCCAGACCTTCTCGGCCAGCGTCTTGGCCATCTGCGCCCTCCTCATCGACTGCCCACTCGGGTACGGCGAGGACGCCAACTGAGCGCCCCTGCCCTACCGAGACTCGCACGGCGCCCTGCCCCCTGAACTTGCGTCTCAGGCACTGAGACGGCAGTATCAAGCCATGGACAACAGCAGTGGCGTGGGCGTGCTGGACAAGGCCGCCATCGTTCTGAGCGCACTCGAAGGCGGTCCGTCCACCCTCGCCCAACTGGTCACGGCGACCGGTCTGGCGCGTCCGACGGCGCACCGTTTAGCTGTGGCGCTGGAGCACCACCGACTGGTGACCCGTGACCTGCAAGGTCGCTTCGTCTTGGGGCCCCGGCTCGGTGAACTCGCGGCCGCGGCCGGCGAGGACCGGCTCCTGGCCGCCGCCGGACCGGTCTTGGGCGCGCTGCGCGATCACACCAATGAGTCCGCTCAGCTCTTCCGCCGCCAGGGCGAGTACCGCGTCTGCGTATCCGCTGCCGAGCGTCCGGTGGGTCTGCGCGACTCGATCCCCGTGGGCGCTAGCTTGTCCATGCGCGCCGGATCGGCCGCTCAGGTTCTGCTCGCCTGGGAGGAGCCCGACCGGCTCCATCGCGGCCTTCAGGGCGCCGCCTTCAATGCCACCATGCTCTCCGGCGTGCGACGTCGCGGTTGGGCGCAGAGCGTGGGCGAGCGCGAGCCGGGCGTGGCCTCGGTGTCGGCACCGGTGCGCTCCCCCTCCGGCAAGGTCATCGCTGCGGTCTCGATTTCTGGGCCGATCGAGCGCCTCAGCCGCCAGCCCGGCCGGCTCCACGCGGCGACCGTCATCGCCGGGGCGAACAAGCTCTCCGAGGTACTCGCCCGCCACGCCGCCCAGCAGGACGACCAGAACCGGGCATGAGAAACGGCCCGTCTCGCGTGAGACGGGCCGTTCATCGGTAGCCCCGACGGGGTTCGAACCCGCGCTACCGCCTTGAGAGGGCGGCGTGCTAGACCGCTACACAACGGGGCCGTGGCGATGCCCGGCGGACCGGACAACGAGGCAGAACCTTACCGAACTCGGAGGGATTCCGCCGAATCGGTCGCAGCCCGGAGGGGCTGAACCGATGGCTGGGGTACCAGGACTCGAACCTAGAATGAGTGAACCAGAATCACTAGTGTTGCCAATTACACTATACCCCATGGGGTATCCTTGCCCGCTCGACTGTGTGGTCGATAGGGGGTCAGGACCGAGTGAGAACTCTACCGTTCGACCACGCGCGTCCCAAATCGGCTTAGGGCAGCAGCTCGGCCAGGCTCGAGATCACCGGTATGCCGCGTGCCTGCGCCAGCGCACGTCGCTCGGCAGTGGCAGCCACCTCGTCGGCAGGGTCCCCGTCATCACGCACCAGCCAACACGCTTCAAGGCCCGCGTCTGCGGCGCCCTGAGCATCACTGACCCACTCGTCGCCGACAAAGAGGACCTCGCTCGGGTCGACCCCCGAGCGTGCGCAGACGTGACGGAAGGCAGCAGCCTCAGGCTTACCCACGCCGAGGCAATCTCGCGAACACACCGCATCCTCGGCAACATCAAGGCCGGTGGTCGAGAGTGTGCCCAAGGTGTACGCATGCGCCGAGTTGGTCAGAATCCGAACCGGGAGCCCCTGCTCAGCTGCCCGACGCGGTAGGCCAGGCGCATCGGCATAGGCCACCATGGCGGATCTGGCCTCCTCGTGCTTCGGCGGGGGGCGTTCCGCCCCGGTCTCTCGACCCTAGGCACATCGCGGGTCCTCTTGGGGCCCGCGACCTGCACCTTTTCCGCACGACTGCCGGATTCGCCCCCTCAGCGGTTCGCCGCAGCCTCCAACTCCGGCCGTGCGGGCGCCGATCCGTTGACGTCAGCGACTCAGCCTACGACGACCTCGGCGACGACTCGCACCCTCGGGTGCTCGACGTCCCCGCCCTCGACCTCGCCGGTCCACCAGCGGAAGCGCAGTGAGCCGCCCTCGACCTCGACGACGGCGAGGTTGTTGTCGAACCACGGTCCGCGGGTGACCTTCCACGGGTACTTGGGGTCGGGCACCTTGCTCGAGCGGCCGGCGACGAAGCGCATCGGCTTGGCCAGGCCGCGGGCGAAGAGGCTCATGAAGACCCGGATCGCGCGGGGCATCGGGTTGCGCAACGGCGAGCAGACGGCCTGGACGATCCGCGACCGCGCGCCGTAGCGCTGCACGTCGAGCACCTCGGCGAGGTAGGAGTTGTGGACGTCGCCGGAAAGGAAGGTGATGATGTCCGGGGTCCTTCCGCGTTCGCCGCGGGCCACCGCCATGACCATCTCGAAAACCTGCTCGAAGCCCTCGTTGAAGGCCGCCCAGTGCTCGAGGTCGACGAGGCGCCGCAGCTTCTCCCCGGCCTTGCCCGCGGTCCGACCGTAGGCATTCTGCGCGATCTGCTCGTCCATCGCCTCGAAGTCGTGCAGCCCCGGCGGCAGCAGGAACGGCAGCGAGGTGCCGATGAACAGGTGCCGGGTGTCGCCGCGGAGCTGCTCGTCGAGCCATGCCATCTCGGTCGGGTCGAGCATCGATCGGTGGTCCGGGTCGAGCTTGCGCGCGGCCCGGGAGTCGATGATGACCACCCGGGCGTCGCCGAGCTCGCGAACGTAGGACCAGCGGTAGCTCTCGGGGTGCGCATCCGCCCGGGTCGCGAAGGCGTCGAGCGTCTCGGTGAGGTCGAGCTCGTCCTCTGCCCCGGCTGCCGCGTGGTCGCGAATGCGCCGCCACACCTCGTCGTCCTCGAGCTGGGCGGGAGAGAGGTTGCCGGCGTGCTGGTAGACCCAGTAGCTCGCGAGGGCGCTGGTGATCCGGCGCTGCCACCACGAGGTCCGCTGAATCTCCTGCTTCCACGACCACGATGTGTTCCAGTCGTCGCGGACGTCGTGGTCGTCGAAGATCATCGTCGAGGGGACGGTCGACAGCAGCCAGCGGGTCGCCGGGTCGCTCCACGCGAGCTGGTAGAGGAAGTCGTACTCGATGTAGTCACGGATCTCCTCGGTCGGGTCCTCGCCGATGTCCCGCCGGCTCTTGATGAAGTCGAGCATCTCCTCCGAGATCTCCTCGTCGGCGTAGACCTGGTCCCCGAGGAAGCAGAAGATGTCCGGCCAGCCGGTGCTGTCGTCACGTGCCATGCCGATGGCGTAGGCCCGGAGGGCGTCGACGCCGTGCACCTTGTTGCCCTCGGCGTCGTGCGGGCTGCTCGTCCGGCACGAGCCGAACGCGATCCGGCTCGTGTCGCCGGCCGCGATCGTCGCGATGACGCTCGGCGGGTACGGGCTGTCGGCCGGTGGCCAGACCTGCTCGTCGTCGATGTCGACGGTGTAGGCCTGCTTGCTCCCGGGCTCGAGTCCCTCGCAGACGACGAGGGCGTAGTGCAGCCCCTCGACGGTGAAGGTGGGCGTCAACCACTCGTGGCCAGCCGCTCGCACGGTGACCCGGGCGAAGCGCGTGGTCTGGACCCAGATGGTCGCCGTGGTCTCGCCGACATGGCGGAGGAGCGGCCCCAACTGGAGAGGGCCGTTGGGAGGCGGGGGCAAGGGTCAGTCCTTCGGTTCAGGGTTGCGGCGGGCGATCGCCGCCGTCAGGGCGGTGGCGAAACCGCACCAAGCAGCGTATGCACCAAGGACCCCTCCGCGGACCTTTCCGCTCGGAGCAGCTCGCCGGGCCAGGTCGGCGCTGCTCGCCGTGAGCACTGCGCATTCGGCTGCTGCCAGTCGCGGCCGGTGGCCGCGGAAGAACAGACCAGACCAGCCGGCGTTGAGGACCATGTTGGCGACGAGGGCCCGCTCGAATGCCGTTGCCTCGTTGTCCATCTCTGCTTCGCGCAGTTCGGCGATGGTCGCCGTCGAGGCGATCGTCGTCGTCGCGTAGAGCGTGGTCCAGACAACGGGGAACGCCCAATTCGGTGGCTGCCACGAGGGCAGGTCGAGGGAGCGGTACCACCGGCTGTCGGGCGTGGTGAGGAGCGAGCCGACGAGCGCTGCGCCGCCGACGACGGCCGCGGCGCGGCGCAGCTGGCGGGACCACGCGTGCGGGTCGACGGTCTCCGTGGCCGACCGGATCGCGTCGTCGACGCCCTTGAGCCCGCCGGGTGGACCGGGAAGGAGGTCGAGCAGGTCGCTCTCACCGACCACGGCGTCGTGGACCAGGCTCCCGACCAGGGGCCGGGCGACACCCGAGGCGACGGGCGTGACGAGCCCGACCCAGTGGCTCGCGAGTCCTGGGGTGAGGACCGGGACGGTCTTGATGAACCGCCGCCCGAGCCCGGTCACGGCGGCGTAGCGGCGCATGAGGTCGGCGTAGGTGAGGACGTCGGGGCCTCCGACGTCGAACGTCCTGTTGACCTCGGGCGGGAGGTCGGCCGCCGACGCGAGCAGGTGGATGACGTCCGAGTCGGCGATCGGCTGAATCCGCGATCCGAGCCACTTGGGGGCCACGACGGCTGGCAGCCGCTCGGTGAGGTGTCGGAGCATCTCGAAAGACGCCGAGCCGGCGCCGAGGACGACGCCGGCTTGCAGGACGGCCGTCGGGACGCCGGAGCCGAGGAGGATCTCCCCGACCTCGACGCGCGAGGCGAGGTGCGGCGACAGCTCCTCGTCGGGATGGAGCCCGCTCAGGTAGACCAGGCGCCCGACGCCCTCCTCGGCGGCCGTGCGCGCGAACAGCTCTGCCATCGCCCGGTCCCGCACGACGAAGTCGCCGCGACCGTCCATCGAGTGCAGGAGGTACCACGCGGCGTTGACCCCGCTGAGCGCCTCGCGAACGTCGCCGGCGTCCGAGGCGTCGCCGTGCACCGACTCGACGCGCTCGGCCCATTCCGTGTCGGCCGGTAGCTCGCCGCGGGACAGGACGCGCACCCGCCAGCCACGGTCGAGCAGCTCGGGCACGAGCCGGCCGCCGATGTGGCCGGTGGCTCCGGTGACGAGGGCGAGGCGGCTGGTCATGAGGCTCCGATCGCGAGCATGGGGGGGAGGAGGAAGAGCATTCCGAGCGACCACACCAGGTGGGTGATGATCGGTCCGAGGATCCCGCCGGTCACTCTCCGCTGAAGCGCGGTGACGAGCCCGAGCGCGACGGCGGCGAGGACGAGCAGCGGAATGCCCGAGCCGACGGTCGTCAGCCCGTAGACGAAAGTCGAGATGGGGACCGCGTGCCGGCGCCCGATCGCGGCGTACAGGGCGCCGCGGAAGTAGAGCTCCTCGGCGATGCCGTTGAGGGCGGTCAGCGCGGCCACGATAGGCAGCGAGCCGAAGCGCGCGTGGTCGAGGAGCTCCTCGACCGGCTCTCGGAGGGCCGGGATCCGGGCCACGATGAGCGAGCCGGCGAGGAAGATCGCGAGGAGCAGCGTCCCGAGGGCAAGGGACTGGGCGAGCGGCCGCGCGACCCCTCCGTCGCGGGTGTGCGCCCGTCCCAGGTGCAGCCGACCGGACAGGACCGAGCCGGTGGCCCAGATCCCGGCGAGCCCGAGAGTCGCGAGATAGAACGTCGGGTTCCCTGGCTCGATTCGCAGTGCCCATGCGAGGAGCCCGGTGCCGAGGACGAGGGTGACGCCGGCGACGACCCGGCGGCGCCGGAACGCGGCGTCGCTCTCGTGGTGGTCCCGCTCCACGGGGTCAACGACTGCAGCCCGGACAAAGGCGAGCAGTTCCTGGAGGGCACCGGTCACGAGCGCGCCTCCCGGTTCGCGGTGGCGACGATCTCCTCGATGGCGGCGTCGAGGTCGGCCGGGCGCAGGGTCGCGCCGTGCGACTCGGCGGGGGCGAATGGTCACAAGGTCGCGCGCAGGGCGTCCAGCCGGGCCAGCGTCGAGGTCTTGCCCAGGATCTCCATCGACTCAAAGAGCGGCGGGGAGATTCGCTGGCCGGATACGGCGGTGCGCAGTGGCCCGAAGGCGAAGCGCGCCTTGATGTTCATGCCCTCAACGATGGCCGTACGCAGGCTCTGCTCGATCGCCGCAGCCGTCCACCCCGAGTCCGACCCGAGGATGCCCGAGCGCTCGTCCGAGATATTGCCCAAGGCAGTGCTCGCGGCGTCGAGCACCTGAGCAGCGCTCTCCCCCAGACCTTCTCGGGCATCCTGGGCAATCTCGAGCCCATCGTCGGGCGCGAAGAAGGGAGCCACCAGGGCGCTCGCCTCGGTGAGATGCACCATCCGGGTCTGGATGAGCTCGGTCACGGAACGCAGGCGCGCCAACTCGCCAAGCGAGGGGTTGTCATCCAGAATCCCATCGGCCTTGAGGAAGGGCAGCAGCCGCGAGGCGAGCTCGCCAACCTCCAGGGAGCGGATGTAGACGCCATTGAGCCAGTCCAACTTCTTGAGGTCGAAGATCGGTCCGACCGGGTTGACCTTGGACCAGTCGAAATTGGCCGTGAAGTCGGCAAAGTCGAACACCTCAACGTCATTGCCGTCAGCATCCGAGGCCGGCGGATACGCCAGGAGGCCCAGGAAGTTCACCAGCGCTTCGGGCAGGTAGCCGCTCTCACGGAACCAGGTCAGGCGCGCCCAGGGGTTCTTACGCTTGGAGATCTTGGACTTGTTCTCGTTGCGCAACAACGGCATATGAGCAAACTTGGGCAACTCGATGCCCAGCCACTGGTAGAGCAGGATGTGCTTGGGGGTCGAGGAGATCCACTCCTCGCCGCGCACGACATGGGTGATGCCCATCTCATGGTCATCGACCACGACTGCCAGGTGATAGGTCGGGAAGCCGTCAGCCTTGAGGATCACCTGGTCGTCCGGCCGCGGTGCGTTCACCGTGCCACGGATGAGGTCGTCGAACTGCAGCGGCGCGTCCTCGGGGACGAACATCCGCACGACCGGCGTCTCACTGAACCCCGGCAGCTCCCGGCGCTGCGCCACGGTCTTCCCGTAGCAGAGGCGGTCGTATCCGGTGGGCTGCTTGAGCTCCTGCTGACGCTCACGCATCTGAGTCAAGCGCTCCGGGGTGCACCAACAGTGGTACGCATGGCCATCGGCGATCAGCCGGTCGACATACGGACGGTAGGTGTCCAGCCGCTCGCTCTGTCGGTATGGCGCACAGGGGCCGCCGATGTCCGGGCCCTCATCCCAGGTCAGTCCCAGCCAGTTCAGGGTGTCGAACACCTGCTGCTCGCTGCCCTCGCGCAAGCGCACCCGGTCGGTGTCTTCGATCCGCAGGAGAAAGCGACCATGGTTGCGGCGGGTGAAGGCGAGGTTGAAGAGCGCCATATAGGCGGTGCCCACGTGCGGGTCGCCCGTTGGGGAGGGGGCCACCCGCAACCGCACCGTGCCGGGCAGCTTTGAGGTTGACTCGGATCGCTTCTCAGTCATGGGCCACAGACTATGCGAGCAGAGCCCTCAGGATGCGGGGACTCTCCGCCCGCAAGGGGGTGTCCGGACCACCAGCGATGAGGACAGCCGTGCGCAGCGCCCACGCCCGCGCCCGGTGCCAGGTCGCCTCGCCATAGCCAGCCCGACGGGTCGCCTCATCGACGAATGCTGCGGCACCTGGACCCTCGAAGACCGTCCAGGCCGCGGCCAGATCAACCGCTGGATCGCCAGCCGTGGTGTCGCCCCAATCGATGAGAGCCACGGGATCGCACAACACATTGCCGGCATGGACGTCCCCGTGGATGGCAACGGGGTCACGCGCCCATCGGGGGGCACTCGACCAGGCCCGCCACGCCTGGAGGACCGATGCTGGCTCGATTCCGGCATACGTTTCCCCGGTCACTGGCGCAAGACCCGGAGTGGGCAGGTCGCCAATGTGGCCGTTGCGGAAGGAATTGACTGGCGCGTTCAGCGCATCTCCGCCGGCATGGAGAGTGGTGAGTGTCGCGGCAAGGAGACGTGCTGCAGGCTCCCGCTGGGGCGCCGGGAGGGAGTAGGCGACCCGCCCAGCGAGTCGAGGAACGACCGACCATCGCCACGGGTACTCCTTGGAAGGGATCCCGCAGTACACCGGGATGGGCAGTTCGATCTGAATGCCGGATTCGCGCAACACTGCGGCGATCGGTGGAAGAGCCCACTGCTCCCCCGCCAGCAATGCCGCCCCGATCTCCCGACATGGCATCCGGACGAGGTAGTCCTCGCCCAGGGCAAAGACGGTGTTATCCCAGCCCTGCGCAAAGACACTCACTGCTCCGGCCAACTCCGGGCACTGCTCGTCCACCAGTCGGCGCACGAGGTCGGCGTCAGCGAGTCCTTGGCTCATGCACCCACCTTTCGCTCGACACTCGCTGACTGAACCTACCGACCATGGCACCGGCCTCCCCGGCCCCCCTCGCGGCCGACTCAGCACACCAAACCGGACGACGGCATACACAGGGACGTGTGACCTGGCCCGGAATGGTCACCAAGCAGAGGAAAAGTGGGGCGGGTGAAGGGTGCGCAGGCTCGGAACTGGTCGCAGACCTTTCCTTGGGTTCTCGGGTGTGGGAGCGTACCGCCCATGGCTCAGGACCCTCCCGGTTCACCGCAACCCTCCACGACTGATCCGCTGCCGGACGGGCCTGGACCATGGCAGCCGCCTGAGGGCCACACCGTCGGTATCGCGGTCTCGGGCGGAGGCGTGCGATCGGCCGCCTTCGCTTTCGGCGGCCTCCAAGCCCTGCAACAACGCAGAGGGCTGATCCACGGGCCCGACCGCGCCGACTTTCTGTGCGCCGTCTCCGGCGGTTCCTATATTGCCTCTGCCATCCTGTCCGCCTACGGCGGGCATCTCAACACGCCAACTCGACCGTGGCATGGGCGATCGTGGGACGTGGATTCGTCATCCGCGACGACCTACGGTCATCCGCGCTATGCCGCCGAGGTCGCTGCTGAGCAGCCGGGTTCCCCCTGGAATCTCTACCACCGGCTCCGCATCGCGAAACCGATCTCCGCCCCATGGCGCACCGTGGCCGCCTCGGACCCACTGCGCCCCGGAGCGCCGGAGTCGGACTACCTGAGGGTTCATGCCCGCTACATGCTTGAAGGCAATGTCGCGATCACGCTGGCCCGCTTCTTGGCGTTGGTCCTGATTCCGATGGCGTCCACCTTGGCCAGCGTCGTGCTGGCCGGCTGGGCCGCTCGGCGGGTCCAGGAGTCCTTCTCGGGGGACGTCGCGATCATCCCTATCGCCCTGGCGATACTGGCGGTCTACCTGCTCGTGCTTGCGCAACGCGACACGGCCGACCGTCGAGTCGCCTTGGGGAGCTATGCCTCTCGAAGCGAGTACGCGTTGAGCGATGCTGCGGTGGCCATCTTCCTCGTTGCACTGCTGGGACTCTTTGCCTGGACGTACACGACCTATGAACAGAGCATCCTGACGTGGGTAGGCACCTCCAGCCAGAACCTGCTGACCAAGGTGCTCGCCCTGGGCGGGGTGTCAACGGCGGCTCTGGGTCCAAGCCTGTTGGCACTGGTGCGCGGACAACTCAAGCCCAAGGCCGACTCGACCTCGAAGAAATCGCGGGCGGGCGCCTGGGGCCGCGCGGCCATGATCCTGCTCGTTCAGGCGCTCTTGCTGGTGCTGGTCCCGGCGACGGCGGTGGCCGCCTTTATCGTCGGTTGGAAGAACCAGCCCTGGGCGGCGCCCCTGGCGACGACCCCGGTTCAGGCCGCCGCGGTGGTCGTGGTGGTCCTCTTCACCCTCTATGTCGTCTTCGGTGATCACGCCCTGAGCCCGCACGCCAAATACCGGGCGCTGCTCGAACGCGCATTCAGTTTCGTCCGCCAGGAGCGGACCGAGGAGGTGGCTTGGCAAGCCTTGGGGCCGCAACAAGCATTCAGGGTCATTCGTCGCCCGATCAGTCCACCGCTGAGCGAACTGAACCGTCAGGACCTCCCGCTCTTCCTCATCTGCGCCTCGGTTAATATCACCGAACAAGGGGTGGCGGCCGCCGGGTCCTATGCCCGGCCGATCATCTTTAGCCCTTTCCGGATCTACATCAGTGGGGACCCCGGCGGCGGCATGCTCACCAAGGACTACGAAAGGGTCATCGGGCGGCCCCGGTGGCCTATGCCGCACTCCTTCGACGGCACTCTGATGAGCTATGTCGCCCTCACCGGAGCGGCCGTCTCGCCGTCCATGGGTCGCTTCAGCAAGTATTGGCTGCGCCAAGTGATGACGATCCTCAACCTGCGCCTGGGTGCTTGGATACCGAACCCCGCGTGGGCCGGTATGCCCCCGGAAGGCACCCCGGCAACCCTGAAGCGCTGGCTCAACCGCGCCCCCGGTCCGCTCTTGTGGTGGCGCGAGTTCCGGGGCCGGCACTACATCTCCAGCAAGTACATCTACGTCTCGGACGGCGGGCACTACGAGAACCTCGGCATCGTCGAGCTCATCCGCCTTGGATGCCATGAGATCTGGTCCTTTGACGCCTCGAATGATGACCGCGGCACCTGGCGGAGCCTGGCTGAATCCCTCAACCTGGCCGCTTCTGAATTGGGATGCACCATCGAAGGCGACTTCTCGGCGTTCGAGTCCGCGCCGGAGGCTGAGGATCCGCGACGCCGGCTGATCCGGGACACCCACACCAGTGTCACCATCACCGGGGTGATCGGCGGGGCACAGGCCTGGTCGTGCGTGCTGCATGTGGTGAAGCTGGGGATGTCAGCGCAGACAAACCCCGTGGTCACGGAGTTGGCTGCGCGCTACCCCAAGTTTCCCTACGACTCCACGGTCAACCAGATCTATTCGGCCGAGCGATTCGATCTCTACCGCCAGTTGGGCTTTGATTCGTGCTCGCGGGCTCTGGACGCCCTGGATGCTCAGTCGACTGCTGCGCAGGACCCAGTGTCGGCGGACTCGGTCCCGGAGGGCTCAGTCCCGGAGGACTCAGTCACGGCGGAGGACTCAGTCACGGCGGAGGAAGGGATTGACCAGGGTGCCGATATCTGAGATGTCGACCTCCACCCGTTGGCCCGGCTGAACAGGCCCGACTCCAGCAGGCGTGCCGGTGAGGATGACATCGCCGGGGAGCAGGGTGAAGGCCGCTGAGGCGTGCGCAATCAACGCAGCCACACCGTGGACCATGTCGGCCGTCGAGCCGTCCTGAACGACCTCGCCGTCCAGCCGGGTGATCACGTGCTGAGCGGCCGGGTCCAGGTCGGTCTCGATCCACGGACCGAGCGGACAGAAGGTGTCGAATCCCTTCGCCCGCGACCACTGACCGTCGGAACGCTGCAGATCCCGGGCGGTGACGTCATTGGCGCAGGTGTATCCGAAGATCACCGAGGCGGCGTCTTCGGGGTCGACGTCCTTGCACATCCGACCGATGACCACGGCCAGTTCACCTTCGTAGTGCACGTTGTGACTCTGTGGCGGCATCACCACCGGATCCCCCGGGCCGACGACCGCCGTGTTGGGGATGAGGAACATCAGTGGCTCGGCAGGCGCTTCGCCGCCCATCTCGGCCGCGTGATCGTGATAGTTCTTGCCGATCCCGATCACCTTGCTGCGCGGGATGACCGGGGCCAAGAGCCGCACGTCGTCCACGGCATACGTCCGGCCGGTGAGTTCGATCCGTTGGTAGAGCGGGTCCCCGGTGATCTCGGCGATCTTCTCTCCCGCGCCGTCGACCAGGCCGAAGGCCGGATCGTCCTCTCCTGTGGTGAACCGAGCGATACGCATCCCCCGATCCTAGGTGTCGTTCAGCCGATGCCTGCGCCCTTGACGGCGGTCGCCAGGACTCCCGCGACCGTGGCCGCGCCTTCATCGGTGAGGTGGATATCGCCAACGGTGCAGGCGTAGGTGAGGCGGCATACGGCGGCGACCTCGGCAGGCACCGAGCGCCCCTCAACCGATTCGGGTGTCGTGTCCCCCACAGAGAACGCCTTTTCGACGCTGACATAGGTCGCGCCGGTGGCCTTGGTCGCCGCGACGATCTGATCGTTGAGCCGGTCAAAGATCGCTCGAGCCGCCTCGAGATCGGGGTTCGATGAGCTGCGGATGGACGCAGCCACAAAGGGGTTGTAGTAGCCGAGCACGAGAATCGGTGTCTCTGCGCCGGCGGCTGCCCGCAGCCTGGTCAAGGCACCCGGCAGGGTGTTCTTGAGTGTCGCCAATCCCTTCTCGGCGCAGGCCTGGTCGATGGTGAGGCCGCGTGCGCAATGCAGGACATCATTGCCGCCGATGTCCACGGTCACGAGCTCGGCACGAGCCCCGGCGGCCTTGAGGGCCTTCTCGGCATCGGCGAGTTGACTCGCGCCGTCGAAGGTGCACTTCCCGCCCTTGACCAAGGTGGTGCTGGTTTCGCCGCTGCAGCCGAGATTGGTGAGTTCCAGTTCGATGCCCTCGGCCTTGAGGCGCGCGGCCAGGAGTGCCGGATAGGAGGTCTCTCGAATGTCGCCCGAGCCGGGCTGGTAGCCGGCGGCCAGCGAGTCGCCGAGCGCGACATACGCGCCAGCCGTGGTGCTTGGTTGGGCCGAGCCACTCGTCGATGGCGTCTCCACACTGACGACCGGCGACGCTGGCGTGGTGGTGCGCTGCACTGCGCAGCCGCTGAGGACGACGGCCGATGCCATCGCCGCGAGGGCCCACTTGTGTTGCTGCCGCATGCCATCCTCCTTGTAGCGCTACCGTCCACACCCAACGCCTGAGGATGACAGATCGATCCCCGACCCGGACATGATGCCGTGTGAGTGTTGACCACAGGGCCGCCGACGCGCGCCGCGAGCGCTTCACCACGCTCGCCGCTGGGCTGGTCGACCCCGTGCGCCGCTACCTGGCTCGCCGCACCGATGCCCACACCGCGGACGACGTCCTTAGCGAGGTCTTGCTGGTCCTCTGGCGTCGATTGGACGAGGTCCCCGATGAGGAGGTGCGGCCATGGGCCTTCGGGGTGGCGCGCCTCTGCCTGGCCAACGCGCAACGGTCGGCGCAACGACAGCGACGAGTCGCGGCCAAATTGGCTCGACTCGATCCCCCCGACCGACTCCTCGAGGCCGACCCCGAGCCGGACCTGGAACTGAATGCCGCCCTGGCGAGGCTGAGCGAGCTGGACCAAGAGATCCTGCGGCTGTGGGCGTGGGAAGAGTTGGCACCTCGCGAGATTGCCGTGATCCTGTCCATGACGCCGAATGCCATCAGCCTGCGGCTTTACCGGGCCAAGGCGTCCCTGGCTGCTCTTCTCGGACAGAAGACCGCCTCGAGCGGACATGGAGTGGTGGAAGGGAGTCCATGATGATCAACGACGACGACCTGCGAGAACGACTTCGCCGGTCCGATCCCTTGGGGAACCTTCCTCCGGCGGACCCACGCTGGGTGGAGCAACTCCTGGAGGACACCATGAAGAGCACCTTGAAGCCCAGCCAGGGGGCGCGGCCCCGCTGGCTTGCCGCGGGGGCAGCTGCGGCCGCAGCCCTCATCCTGGCTGGCGGGACGTTCGCGCTGACCCGACCGTCGGCCAACAGCGTGCAGGCCAAGCCCGCGCCCACCGTCACCACGCCCTCCGGGCGATTGCCCGGTGACCTGCCGGTGTTGCAGAGCGACCCACGCGCGGATGCCATGGCGGCATGTATGAGCCTGTCCCCCTCGCTCATCGCGACTGCGGCGACCGCCTTCGAGGGGCGGGTCACTGCGATCACGCCGGGAACGCCGACGGTCGTGACCCTCGAGGTCGACGCCTGGTTCGCGGGCCAGTCGACGGCCACCATCGTCGCCGTGGAGGACCTGTCCGCGCCGGATCAGCCCCGGTATCTCCCAGAGTGGAGCGTGGGCGGGCGCTATCTGGTCGCGGCCGACGGCGACGGCATTCTCCAGATGTGTGGGCCGACCGGCGAATGGTCGGCGAACTTGGCGCAGATGTTCGCCGAGGCCTTCGCGCGCTGAGAGCCGGTCGAGTGTCGGGTTGTGGTCGCTTTGAGGCCTCCGGAGGAGCCACAACCCGACACTCGATGTGACGTGGGGGGCCTTTAGGGTAGGTGCGTGATTCGGCTTGAGCGCGAGGACTGGACCGCCCGCGCCGCCGAGCATGCGGCCCGCGTGGACGAGCTGACCGCCGGGCATCGCGGGCGCCGACCGGCTGGGGTCAAGCATCCGGTCGAGGACTTCCTGCACCAGTACTACAACCACCCCGTGGCCCGGCTGCGCCGTTGGCATCCCGGACCGGGGGTGATGTTGGCCGACGCCGCGGACCACTCCCGGGCCGGCTGGAAGCACTACGCCGTGGAGGGCCCTGACCTCTGCCTGGACTCCGCGGCATTCGTGGCAGCCCGCGCGCGAACCATCGAGTTCGTCACTGGGCTGCTCACCGCCACGATGTCCAGGCCGGGGACCTTCGGCTGCTTCGGCCTGCACGAGTGGGCCATGGTCTACGGCCTGAAACAGGATCAGGTGCGGCACGCGGCATACCCACTGCGACTCTCACCGCGCGACATTGACGATGTGGTTCACGCCCACGAGATCAGATGCTCACACTTCGACGCCTATCGCTTCTTCACCCCGGCCGCGCTCCCCCGCAACACCCTGACCCCCACCCGCGAGAGCCAAGAACGACACGAGCAGCCGGGCTGTCTGCACGCCGGCATGGATGTCTACAAGTGGTGCTTCAAATTGGCGCCCGCCGTACCGAGCGAGTTGACCGCGGATGCCTTCGCGCTCGCCCACGAGATCCGGGTCCTGGACATGCGCGCCAGCCCGTATGACGTGACGCTGCTGGGCGTTGAGCCCATCGCGATCGAGACGCCCGCTGGCAAAGCCGAGTTCACTGCGGCGCAACGCACCTTCGCGCAGCGGTCCACTGCGCTGCGGCAGCGGCTCTTGAACAATCTCATTGCGCTAGCGCACGACGCCCACACAGACTGAGGTGCATGGGTTCACGAGTCGCCAATTTCTGCTTTGATGCGCACGATCCTCACGCCCAAATGAGGTGGTGGTCGCAGGTCCTGGACGACTTCGTCGTGCCGCAGGACGAAGAGCAGGGACCCGACGATGAGGAGTGCGGCCTGGAGGGGCCCCAGGGCCAGTGGATGCTGTGGCTGAAGGTCCCCGAAGGCAAGTCCGTCAAGAACCGGATGCACCCCTGCCTGCGGCCTACCGACCGAGACCGCGATGCCGAGGTGGAGCGGGTGCTCGCTCTCGGCGCCACCATGGTCAACGACATGCGCGAGGGCCCGAAGCGTGGCTGGGCCGTCTTGGCCGACCCCGAGGGCAACGAGTTCTGCATCCTTCGCCAAGCAGGCGACTAGCCACGCCTCATGTGGCCGGCGGCAAGGCAGCCACCGTGTCCACCAGGGTGTCGCGCAAGGGCCGAGCCGACCATCCGAGCACCTTCTCGGCCTTGGCGGAGGTGGCATCGCGATCGAGTCCTAATTCGGTGACGAGTTGACCCACACCCGGGTCAAAGCGGCCAACGAGCTTGACCAGCCAATCGGGCAGGACCCGGGTCGGCACCTTGCGGGCCCGCTCACCCACCGACTCACGCAGCATCCGGCCGACCTCCGCGAAGGTCACAAAATGCCCGGCAACCGCGAGGAACCGCTGCCCAGGCGCCTCGGGGTGCGTCATCGCCCGCACGTGCAGATCAGCGACATCACGCACGTCGACCAAGCCCATGCGCACATTGGGCACGCCCGGCATACCGTCCAGCAGCCGGGAGACCATGGCCACCGAGGTGCCCGGGGTCGCCACCGAGCGGCGGGCCGAGAATGCCGACGGGGTTGACCACGGCCAGCTCGAGCTCGGGGTGCGCGGCCACGAAATCCCAGGCGGCATGCTCGGCGATCGTCTTGGACTGCGGATAGGGCGCCACCGGCCTTGGGCCGTTGAGGTCGGTCCAGTCCTGCTCCGTGAACGGCGTGCTCCGCGGCCCGTGGCCGTACCCGATGGCCGCGAATGACGAGGTGAGCACGACCCGGGCGACGCCAGCCTCAGCGGCGGCCCGAAGCACCCGCAGGGTGCCCTCGCGCGCGGGCACGATCAACTCGTTCGCGTCCTTGGGCACGCCCATCGGGAAGGGCGAGGCCACATGGAGAACGCGCGTGCACCCGGCAACCGCTTCGGCCCAGCCGGCATCCGCGGTGAGATCGGCGGCGACCACCTCGAGGGCATCGGCATTCTGCCCTCCCTTGGTCACCAATGCCCGGACCTCGTCGGCCTTGGCCAGTGAGCGGACGGTGGTGCGGACCTGGTGGCCATCCCGCAGCAGGGCCACGATGCAGTGGGATCCGAGGTAGCCGGAGCCACCGGTCACGAGGACGCGTTCAGTCATGACGGACACCCTACGTCGCAGTTAGCGTGGCTCGACCCCAGCCCGGATCAGGCCATAGGTCACCGACTCCACCAGGGCATCCCAGGAGGCCTCGAGGATGTTGGCGGCCACACCGATCGTCGACCAGGTTGTGCTGCCATCCGAGGTTTCGATGAGCACCCGGGTGACGGCATCCGTGCCATGGGCGGCGTCAAGGATGCGGACCTTGTAGTCCACCAACTCCAGGCCTGCGATCTGCGGGTATGCCGTCGCCAGCGCCTCCCGTAGCGCGTGGTCCAGGGCGTTGACCGGGCCATTGCCCTCGCCGGTCTTGACGATGCGCTCCCCCGCCGCCGTCACCTTGACCGTAGCCTCGGACAGGGCCTCGTCCTCGGCCCGCGCATCGGTGATCACCCGCCAGGACTCGACCGTGAAGAGCTGCGGGAGCGAGCCATCGACTTCGCGGCGCAAAAGCAACTCGAAGGATGCGTCCGCGGCGTCGAAGGTGTAGCCACGTAGTTCCAGGTCCTTGACCGTGGCCAGCACGCGCGCGAGCGTCTCGTTGTCCTCCTGGCGTGTGCCATCGAGGTCGAAGCCGAGTTCCCGCGACTTGAGTTCGATGGAGGCCCGACCGGCCATATCCGAGACCAGCATGCGCATGTCATTGCCGACGGCCTTGGGGTCGAGGTGCTGGTAGAGGTCGGGATCGACCTTGATCGCGCTCGCGTGCAACCCGGCCTTGTGCGCGAAAGCGCTGGCACCGGTATACGGCTGGCGCGAGTACGGCGGCACATTGGTGATCTCCGAGATGGCGTGCGAGATCCGGGTGGCTTCGGCAAGCCGGTGCGCGTCGATGAGGTCATGACCGGCCTTGAGCTGCAGGTTCGCGACCACCGTGACCAGGTTGGCATTGCCGGTGCGTTCGCCGTATCCATTGACGGTGCCCTGCACATGGGTGGCTCCGGCATCCACCGCGGCCATCGAGTTCGCGACCGCGCAGCCGGTGTCGTTGTGGCAGTGAATGCCGACCCGGGCGCCGGTTGCCGCGACCACATCGGCGACCACGTCAGCGACCTGGCTGGGCAGCATTCCCCCGTTGGTGTCACACAGGGCGACCACCTCGGCGCCGCTCTCGGTCGCCGCCCGCACGGCCTCGAGCGCGTAGCTGCGGTTGTCGGCATACCCATCGAAGAAGTGCTCCGCATCGACAAAGACCCGACGGCCCTCGCGCTGCAGGAAGCTCACGGTGTCGCGAATCATCTCGAGGTTCTCCTCGAGGGTGGTGCGCAGGGCCCGCTCGACGTGACCGACATGAGACTTGGCGACCAGGGTGATCACCGGCGCCTGGCTGTCGAGCAGGGCACGTACCAGCGGGTCGGTCTCCGCCCGACCGCCTGCCCGCCGGGTGGCACCGAAGGCCGCCAGGGTGGCATTGCGCAGGCGCAGGTCCCGCGCGGCCCGAGCGAAGAACTCCGTGTCCTTGGGGTTGGCGCCCGGCCAACCTCCCTCGATGAATCCGACGCCGAGTTCGTCGAGGTGCAGGGCAATCGAGAGCTTGTCCGCGACCGAGAGGTTGAGCCCCTCCTGCTGCGCGCCATCGCGCAGGGTGGTGTCGTAGACGTGAAGGTCGGTCATGGAGTCCTGCTCATTTCAGGCTGAGGTGTATGCCGTGGGGCTGAGCGCCCCACGGCCAGGGTCGACATGCTGCGCCACCGGTCGGCCGGGGTGTGGCCTGACGGTGTTTGCCCCGCCGATCGCCTCCCAGATGGTGGTCGTGAGGCTCCCGACAAAGCAAAAGACCCCCCGAGTGTGGGAGGTCTGCGCGACGAGTCGGAACTCGTCGCGCTAGTCGATAATGACGGCGGTAGCCGGGAAGATCACCCGATCACTCTGGCATGGCCCCTCCGCGGGGGGAACCGCGTGTCCACATGGTGACCATGGCGAAGGGCCTCGCGCCTCGTCGAGTGTCGGGTTGTGGCTGCTCTGAGGGACTCAGAGCAGCCACAACCCGACACTCGACATCACCGGCCCGGCGCGCGCCACCACGGAGTCAACTGCGGCGGCGCGCTCACGTCGACCGGCTGCCCGACGGTAGGCACGGCGACCTCCACTGATGCGCCGCTGGCCGCCTCGAGGAAGCGCTCGACCGGCTCCGACCAAGGGTGCGGAGCCAGCACGAAAGTGCACCAGTGGATCGGCACGGCCAGCCGAGCCCCGAGCTCCTGGGCGGCGGTCACCGCCTCCTCTGGGTCGAGGTGGATCGAACGCCAAGCCGGGTCGTACATGCCGACGGCCATGAGTGCCACGTCGAAGGGGCCATGGGCCGACCCGATCTCGGAGAATCCCGAGAAGTAGCCGGTATCTCCCGAAAAGTAGACCTTGCCCGCCGACGACTCCAGCACCCAGGAGGCCCAGAGAGTACCGTCGCGCCGCAGACCCCGCCCGGAGAAGTGCTGGGCGGCGACGGCAGTGAGGGTCACCTCGTCCACGGCATACGACTCGGTCCAGTCCAGCTCGACGATGCGCCGCGCTGGCACCCCCCAGCGCTCCAGATGCGCCCCGATGCCGAGCGGCACCACGAACGGACAATCCTGCAGGGCGACGAGCTCTTTGATCGTAGCCATGTCGAGGTGGTCGTAGTGGTCATGGCTGATGACCACCGCCGAGATCGTGGGCAGGTCACCTAGCGCGAAGGGAGTCGGGTGGAGTCGTTGCGGGCCGACAAACTGACTCGGCGAGCAGCGATCGCTCCAGACCGGGTCAAGCAAGATCAGCGAACCGCCGAGTGAGACCAATGCACTGGCGTGTCCGAGCCAGGACATCCAGACACCCTCGGTAGGCAGAATCGCCCCGGTGCGAGAGGTGGGGATGGTCACCGGCGGCTGACGAAGCGCTCGTCCCGTGATGAGTCGGCGGATGGCGTCTCGCTGGGTGACGGCGTCCCCTTCAGGGCCACCGGCGACTGATGCATCGGCATTGCGGAAGCGCTCTCCGGCCCACTGTGGCGAGCCTTGCATCCGGGTCAAGCGAGCTCCGGAGGGGGTGGCCCCCATTTCCTCGCTGACGCCTCGGCCGGTCCGCGCGGCCGCCACCGCGAGCGCGCCCAGCGCCCCGGCCGCCCCCGAGGCAACCGCAAGTCGTGTCGTCCTGCTCATCGCCCCATTGTCTGTCACATCGGGTGGATCACGCGCATGGTCAGCGGCTGGCAGCTATCAGCGCCTGGAACAGGCGAGGGTCCTCCCCTGCCTCGGGATGCCACTGCACGGCCATCCGGAAGCGGGCGCTCGGGTCTTCCATCGCTTCGGGTGTGCCGTCCGCGTGCCAGGCACTGATGACATATGCCGTCCCGGCCAGCGACTCGGCCAGCACACCCTGGTGATGGTAGGTCGGCACCGAATGCTCGCCGGCATCGATGATGGCCGCCAAGGCCGTGTCCGGCATGACCGCCACCGGGTGCCGGGCGTACACCCCTGGAGCCAGGCAGTGGTCGCCGTGGCCAACTCGCTCCGGGAGATGCTGCTCGAGCGCGCCGCCAGCCTCCACGGCCATGATCTGCATGCCGCGACAGATTCCCAGGAGCGGCAGTTCCCGGGCCAGCGCCTGCTGGACCAGGGCGATCTCCCAACTGTCTCGGTCCGGCCGAGGCGACTGCGAGGTCGGGTGGGCGGATGCGCCATACCGACTGGACTCAATATCGGCGCCGCCGGCAATGATCAACCCGGCCACGCGGTCCAGCACGGCGGCAGCCATACCTGGGTCGACATCGAGCCGGGGCGGCAGGATCACCGAGATCCCGCCCGCCCCGGTCACATGATCGACATACCCCTGGGGCAGCACAGCAGAACGCTGCCCCACCCAGGGGTCCCGATCGATGTCCTCGACGTAACAGGTGATCCCGATGACGGGTCGCTCGGCCATGGACAGGAAGGTCAGAGAGGAGTGACGTACGCGCCCGAGATGCCGCCGTCGACCAGGAAGGTCGACGCCGTCATGAAGGAGGACTCATCAGAGGCGAGGAAGAGCACGGCGTTGGCCATCTCCTCCGGCTCACCGAAGCGACCCATCGGGACGTGCACGAGACGGCGGGCGGCGCGCTCGGCGTCCTTGGCGAAGAGCTCCTTGAGCAGTGGGGTGTTCACCGGGCCGGGGCACAGGGCGTTGACCCGGATGCCCTCGCGGGCGAATTGCACGCCGAGCTCTCGCGTCATGGACAGCACGCCACCCTTGGAAGCGGAGTAGGAGATCTGCGAGGTCGCGGCACCCATGACGGCAACGAAGGACGCGGTGTTGATGATCGAGCCGGACTTCTGCTCGAGCATGTACGGCAGCACCGCCTTGCAGCACAGGTAGACCGAGGTGAGATTCACCAATTGCACGCGATCCCAGGCATCCAACTCGGTGTCGAGGATCGAGTCGTCGTCCGGCGGACTGATTCCGGCGTTATTGAAGGCGATGTCGATCCGGCCATAGGTGTCGTGGGCAACCTTGAAGAGGTTGTCCACGTCGACCTTGTCGGCGACATTGCAGTGGACATAGGTGCCACCGATCTCCTGGGCAACCTGGGTACCGAGGTCGTCGGAGAGATCCGCGATGACGACCTTGGCGCCCTCTTGTGCGAATCGGCGGACCGTCGCAAGCCCGATCCCCGAGCACCCGCCCGTGATCACCGCGACTTTGCCGTCGAGCCGTCCCGTCATGTGAATGTCCTTCCTAGAGTTCGGTGTTGAAGAAGACGTTCTTGACCTCGGTGAACGAGTCAAGCGCATCCGGGCCAAGCTCACGGCCAATCCCGGATTGCTTGAAGCCACCAAAGGGGGTGGAGTATCGGACCGAGGAGTGCGAGTTGACCGACAGGTTCCCGGCCTCCACAGCGCGGGCCACGCGCACTGCTCGCCCAAGGTCGCGAGTCCAGATCGAACCCGAGAGACCGTATGCCGTGTCATTGGCCTTGGCGATGGCGTCCGCCTCGTCGTCGAAGGGCATGACGCCCACGATCGGACCGAAGATCTCCTCACGCCACACCCGGTCATCGACGCCACTGGGCAGCACCACGGTGGGCGGGTACCAGTACCCGGCGCCCTCAGGAGCCGTGCCGCGGAAGGCCACGTCCGGAGCAGCATGCCCGGCCGCCTGAGCGCCCTCGACAAAGGAGCGCACCGTCTCGCGCTGCCCGGCACTGACCAGTGGGCCCATCTGCGTGGATTCGTCGCCCGGATCGCCAACCTGGACAGCCTTGATGGCTACCTCGAAGCGCTCCATGAAGGCATCGAAGACACTGCGCTGCACCAGGATTCGGGTGCGCGCACAACAGTCCTGACCGGCATTGTCCAGGAAGCTCATCGGCGCGCTCGCGGCCGCCTGATCCAGGTCGGCATCGGCGAAGACGATATTGGCTGACTTGCCGCCCAACTCCAAGGTGATCCGCTTGAGCGAGTCGGCGGCCTTGCGCATGATTCCCTGGCCGACCGCGGTCGATCCGGTGAAGCAGACCTTGCGCACGTCGGGGTGGGTCACGAAGCGCTCCCCCACCACCGACCCACGGCCGGCCAGCACGGTGAAGACGCCCTCCGGAATGCCGGCCTCAAGAGCGAGCTCGCCCAGCCGCAGGGCCGTTAGCGGGGTCAGCTCGGCCGGCTTGAGCACCACCGTGTTGCCAGCGGCCAGCGCCGGTCCGAACCCCCAGCCGGCAATCGGCATCGGGAAGTTCCACGGCACGATGATCGAGACAACGCCCAGCGGTTCCTTGAAGGTGACATCCAGCCCGCCGGCGACGGGGATCTGGCGGCCAAAGAGGCGCTCCGGCGCCGCCGAGTAGTAGCGCAGCACGTTGACGACATTGCCGGCTTCCCAGCGGGCGTTACCGATGGTGTGCCCCGAGTTGGCGACCTCGAGTCGGGCGAGCTCCTCGGTGGCTCCTTCGACCATGTCGGCGAATCGCCGCAGGAGCATCCCGCGATCGGCCGGCGAGACGGCCCGCCAAGCCGGACCGACCTGCACCGATCGAGCGATCGCCGCATCGGTCTCCTCCACGCCCACCATATCGACGGTGCGAACCAATTCCTGGGTCGCTGGGTTGAGCACGTCATGCGAGACGGTCACAGGGGGTTACATCCTCTCGAAGCCACGGATCCGCTCCCAGTCGGTCACGGTGGCGTTGTAGGCCGCGAGCTCGACGTCCGCGGCATTGACATAGTGATCGACGACCTCGTCACCGAAGGCCGCCCGAGCGATAGCGCTGCCGTGCAACAGGTCTCGGGCCTCCGCCAGTGTCGAAGGTACGTGAACGTAGTCGCCGGTGTAGGCATTGCCCACGCACATCGGGTCCAGTGTGAGCTTCTCCGCGATGCCGTACAGGCCGCCGGCCATCATCGCGGCCACGGAGAGGTAGGGGTTGACATCTCCACCGGGTACTCGATTCTCCACACGTAGCCCCGCCCCATGACCGACGACCCGCAAGGCACAGGTGCGATTATCCGTACCCCAAGCGACGGCCGTGGGTGCGAAGGAGCCAGCGGCAAAGCGCTTGTAGGAGTTCACATTGGGCGCATAGAAGTAGGTGAACTCACGCATCGTGGCCAGCAGACCGGCCAGGAAGTGGTCGAAGATCTCGCTGCGCCCACCCTCGCGGTTCTCGTCAGCGAAGGACACCGTGCCATCGGTGCCACGCAGCGAGAGGTGGATGTGGCAGGAGTTGCCCTCACGTTGGTCGTACTTGGCCATGAAGGTCAGCGAATGGCCATGCTTGGCCGCGATCTCCTTGGCACCATTCTTGTAGATCGTGTGGTTGTCACAGGTCCGGACGACCGAGTCGTAGAGGAAGCCGATCTCGTGCTGGCCGAGGTTGCACTCGCCCTTGGCCGACTCGACGGTCATGCCTGCGGTGTACATCTCGTTACGGATCTCGCGGAGCACGGGCTCGACCTTGGTGCCACCGAAGATCGAGTAGTCGACGTTATAGCGGTTGGTCCCGGTCAACCCCGCATAGCGACGATCCCAGGCCTCGTCGAATGTCTGCTCGAACATGATGAACTCGAGTTCGGTCCCGCAGAAGGCCGCGAAGCCCATCTCCCGCGCCGCGGCTTCCTGTGACTTCAGCACCGTGCGCGGCGACTGGGGCACCTCGCCGGAGCCATCAAGCCAGGTCAGGTCGCATTGGATGGTCGCAGATGCCCGATCACCGGGGGTACGCCGCAGCGTCGCCAGATCCATCGTGAAGAACATGTCGCCATAGCCACGCTCCCAGGAGGAGATGGCATATCCGTCGACCGTGTTCATATCGATATCGACGGCCAGCAGGTAGTTGCAGCCCTCGGTGCCATGGGCCAGCACATGCTCGAGGAAGAAATGCCCGTGGATGCGCTTGCCCTGAAGGCGACCCTGCATGTCCGTGAACGCCACGATCACCGTGTCGATCGAGCCATCCTCGATCTCCGCTGTCAGTTGCTCCACGCTCAACTGGGGAGGTCCGCCCCGATGGATCGATGCGCCGCTCATGTGTCCTCCTTGATCGCTCATCCGAGAAGTCCTCGCAAGAGCGCTGCGGTCCCGTCGCAGTGCTCCTCCATCGCCGATCGGGCCACTTCGGGCTCACCAGTGATGATCGCGGCCACGATGGCCTCGTGCTGGTCATGGGAGTGCTCGATATTGCGCCGCAGCACCGGAATGGCGGCCAGCAATTCGCTGAGCGCGGCCTGCGCGCGGGTCACCGATTCGACCACCATGGGCGCTCCGGTGACCGTGGCGATGGCGAGATGGAGTCGTGAGTCGGCGATGCGATGCGCCGCGCCCTGCGAGGTCCGCACGGCGACGGCCGATTCCCGCAGCCAACTGCGCTGATCGGCCGAGAGGTGGCGGGTCGCGGCCAGGCGAGCGGCGCCGGGCTCCACCACGCGGCGGAAGTCCAGGGCGTCCTCCAGTGCGGCGCCGCGCCGGACGTCCGGCGTGAGTGAGCGCGGGGCGTACCCGGCATAGGTCACGACGCTGCCGCCGCCGCGGCCTCGACGTGTCTGGACCAAACCGGAGTCCCGCAGCGCGGCAATCGCTTCACGCAAGGTGTTCCGCGACACCCCCAGTCGCTCTGCCAGGTCGCGCTCGGGCGGCAACTGATCGCCATCGACGAAGACCCCCAAGCGGATCGCCGTCGCGAGTTGCTCGACCGTGGACTCGAAGGCATTCCCGACGCTCGGGCGCAGCACGGCCTCGGTCAGCCAGCCTGGCTGCGGGTCACGTGGGGCGACGGTCACGCAGGTCAGTATGCCGTGCAATGGTCCGCATGTGAACCATTGGCCGTCGACGCAGTTCAGACGAGTCGGTGCATCCAGCCGTAGGTGTCCTCGGAGGTGCCCTTCTGAATGCCGAGCAAACGCTCGCGAATGCCATTGGTGACCGGGCCACCATGCTCGCCAGCGGTCGACGGAGCGGACCCGCCGTCCCAGCGCAACTCACCGATCGGCGTCACGATCGCTGCGGTGCCGCAGGCAAAAACTTCGAGGATGTCGCCGCTGGCGACGCCATCCTTCCACTCCTGCACCGGGATTGCGCGCTCCTCCGGCTCAAGGTCGAATTCCTTGGCCAACTGGAGCACGGACATCCGCGTGATGCCGGGCAGGATCGTTCCGGTCAACTCGGGGGTGATGAGGCGTCCATCCTTGGTCACAAAGAAGACGTTCATGCCGCCGAGTTCATCAACGAAGGTGTGCGTGGCCGAGTCCAGGAAGACGGCCTGGTCGCAGCCATTCTGACCGCCCTCGATCTGGCCGGCGAGGGCCGAGGCATAGTTGCCACCGCACTTGGCGGCGCCGGTGCCCCCAGAACCAGCACGGGCAAAGTGCTCGGAGATCCATAAGGTCACCGGGCGCAGCCCGCCCGTGAAGATCGGTGCGGCCGGGGAGGCGATCACCGAGTATCGGACCTCGTCGGATGGCCGCAGACCGAGGAAGGCTGCCGAGGCATACATAAACGGACGCAGGTACAAACTCTTCTCACCCTGATCGGCAGCGGGCACCCAGGCCTCGTCAGCCTCGACGAGGATGCGCAGGCTCTCGATGAAGGTCTCGACCGGGAGCTCGGGGAGCACCATCCGGCGCGCAGAGGAGTTCAGTCGCTCGGCATTAGCCTCGGGGCGGAATGTCCACACCGAGCCATCGGGGTGGCGGTACGCCTTGAGACCCTCAAAGATCTCCTGCGCATAGTGCAGGACGGCTGCGGCAGGGCTGATCTGGATCGGACCGAATGCCGTGAGCTGGCCACTGTGCCAGCCCTCGCCTTTGGTCCACGTGGCCGTGACCATGTGGTCGGTCATGTGCAGGCCAAAGCCCGGGTCCGCCAAGATCCCGCTACGGACGCTCTCGGCGGTCGGGTCGAGGCGCCGCTGGATGTTGAAGGTGAGCGAGCTCATAAGATCAGGCTACTTCCTGGGGCTCAGAGGCGAGCGGCGATGGCGTCGCCGATGGCGGTGGTGGACCGGGCCGCGTCACCGCGCTCGGCAAGGTCTGCGGCCACTGCGGCCTCGATGCGCTGTGCTGCGGCCGGTAGGCCCACGTGGTCCAGCATCATGGCCGCGGAGAGAACCGCGGCAGTGGGGTCCGCCTTGCCCTGGCCAGCGATGTCCGGGGCCGAACCGTGCACGGGCTCAAACATGCTGGGAGCGGTGCGAGTGGGGTTGATATTGCCCGAGGCCGCCAGGCCGATACCGCCCGCTATGGCAGCAGCGATGTCGGTAATGATGTCGCCAAAGAGATTGTCCGTGACGATGACGTCGAACCGGCCCGGGTCCGTAGTGAGGAAGATCGTGGCCGCATCGACATGCTGATAGGCCGTCTCCACCTCGGGGAACTCAGCGGCAACCTCTTCGACCGTGCGGCGCCACAGGTGGCCAGCGTGGGTGAGCACGTTGTGCTTGTGCACCAACGTCAGGTGGCGGCGCGGACGCGCTTGGGCGCGGGCAAAGGCATCCCGCACGACGCGCTCAACACCGAAGCGGGTGTTGACCGAAACCTCGGTGGCGATTTCGTGGGGCGTGCCCACACGCAGCCCGCCACCGTTGCCGACATAGGGGCCTTCCGTTCCCTCGCGCACGACGACGAAGTCGATGCCATCGGGAGCGACCCGAGCCACATCGAGCGGGCTGGCCACGCCCGGGTACAGGCGGGCCGGGCGAAGGTTGACGAAGTGGTCCAGCGCGAAGCGCAGCGGCAGCAGCACCCCGCGCTCCAGGACGCCGGACGGCACCGTCGGATCACCGATAGCGCCCAGCAGAATGGCATCGTGGCCCCGCAGTTCGGCGATGACCGAGTCCGGCAGGGTCTCCCCGGTTGCGTGCCAGCGGCGGGCGCCCAGGTCGTACTCGGTCAGGCTGACACCGACGTCGGGCACGGCAGCGGTGAGCACCTTGAGGCCCTCCGCAACAACCTCCGGCCCAATCCCATCTCCGCCGATCACGGCGAGATTCAGGTGGGTGGGGGCCGCGGCTGCCGTCGTGGAAGTCATGGGTCCAGACTAGGGCGACCGTCCGGCATTCGGACGACCGATCTCACGCACCGATCAGGCGAGGTTGACCACTCGCAGCATCTCGGTGGTGATCGCGGACTCGATCGCTGCGGACATCTCAGCCGGGATCGCGCTGTCCACGGTCAACCCGACCATGGCCCGACCGCTCTCGTCATGGCGGGAGACCTGCATGGCCGCGATATTGATCGACCCCTCCCCGAGCAGACGGCCCAGCGTGCCGATCACGCCCGGCCGGTCGATGTACCGGAAGAAGGCCATATGCCGCGAGATCGGCACCTCAAGATCAAAGCCGTCGACCTCGGTGATCTTCTGGACCATTTTGGGTCCGGTCAGGGTGCCCGACACCGAGCGAACCGTGCCATCGGCCAGGGTGCCCCGCAAGGTCGTGACATTGCGGAAGTCCTCGGCCACCGGTGAGGTCACCAAAGAGACCTCAAGGCCACGCTCCTTGGCGTGCAAGGGGGCGTTGACATAGGTCACCGGGTCCTCGGTGATGTCGGTGAAGATGCCCTTCTGCGCCGCCAACTTCCACACCGATACGTCGTGCGAGGTAATCTCGCCGCGCACATCGATCACGAGCGAGACCGGGACCGCGCCAGCGACTGCGGTGAAGACCCGACCCAGTTTCTCGACCAGGTCGATGCCCGGCTTGACCTCGTCGGCGACCACGCCACCAGCCACATTGACTGCATCGGGCACGAGGTCGCCCCCGAGGGCCAAGCGAACCGACTTGGCGACGGCGACCCCGGCCTTCTCCTGGGCCTCGTCGGTCGAGGCCCCCAGGTGCGGCGTGACGACCACGGACTCGAAGGCGAAGAGCGGACTGTCGGTGCACGGCTCGGTGTCGAAGACATCGAGCCCGCCACCGGCGACTCGGCCCTCGGCAATGGCGTCCGCCAGGGCCGTCTCATCGAGCACCCCACCGCGGGCGGCATTGATGATCCGCACGCTGGGCTTGACCTTGGTCAGCGCCTCGGCGCCGATCAGGCCGATGGTCTCCGGCGTCTTGGGCAGGTGGATCGAGATGAAGTCGGACTCGGCCAACAACTCATCGAGGGTGACCAGTTGAGCGCCCAGCTGCCCAGCCCGCTGCGCCGACACGTAGGGGTCGTACGCCAGGATCTCCATGCCGAAACCCTTGAGCCGCTCGGCCACCAGCTGACCAATCCGGCCGAAGCCGACGATGCCGACCTTTTTCTCCAGCAACTCCACGCCGCCATACGAGCTGCGCTTCCACGCTCCACCCTTGAGCGACTGGTTCGCGGGGGCGATGTTGCGGGCACTGGCCAGGAGCAGACCCACGGCGAGCTCGGCCGCGCTCGTGATATTCGAGGTCGGCGCGTTGACGACCATGACGCCGGCCTTAGTGGCGGCGGGCACGTCAACATTGTCCAGACCGACGCCAGCGCGGGCGATGACCTTGAGCTGCTTGGCTGCGGCGATCGCCTCGGCGTTCATCTTGGTGGCCGAGCGGATGAGCACCGCATCAACATCGGCGAGGGCGGGCAGCAACTCCTCGCGGTCCGCGCCATCGCAGTGACGAACCTCGAAGTCGGGTCCGAGGGCATCGATGGTGGCAGGTGAAAGTTCCTCGGCGATGAGGACGACAGGGCGAGTCATGGGTGGGTTCCTCCAAGATAAGAAGACCGGTCGAACGCACGCCGTTGTGCACCCCTCCCGTGCGGGTCACCCCGCGCACTGCCATGGTAGCCAGGCTGGCATCCAGCAATTCACTGGTGTCCACCCAGCGGCCCGGTGACCTAGCGCGCCTTCGCCGCGATGCGCCGGGAGGCCACCACCACGACCAGCACCACGAGGATGCCGATCAGAGCCCACCACCAGCCGATCTGACCAAAGATCGCGGTCACCACCGCGAGTCCCACGGTCAGATAGAGCGTCGCCCACAGTGCCGCCCCCACCACCAGAGCCGGGATAAAGCGCCGCATGGGCATACGCAGCAACCCACTCGCGGCGTTGATCGCCGTCTGAACCCCGACGGTCAGGAATCCCACGGACACCAAGGGGGCACCAAAGCGGCGGACCCAGCCCTCAGCCCGAGTCACCAACGGCCGATCGAGGTGGCTGGCGAGCCTGGACCGTTCACCACCGCTGCGCAGACCACGCCCCACGGCATACGTGGCGCCACCACGCAGAAAGGCGCCAGCGAAGAGCACGAGCCAACCGACCCACACGGGCCAGTCGGCAATCCATTTCTCCACCGGGCTACCCTACGTGGCTCGCGAGCGCCCGCCGACCAAAGGCAATCGCGATCAGAACGACGACAATGCCGGCGACGACGGGCCAGGCGCCCCTCGCCAAGGACTCCAGGACCGCAACCCCCAAGGCGGTCTGAAGAGCAGCCCACAGCGAGGACACCAAGCACAAGGCACCGATGAAAGGCGCCATCGGGATCCGCAACACTCCACACGCGAGCTGCGTGGCTCCGGCCAGTCCGTAGAAGGGATATGTCCCGACCACGGACCAAGCGCCCCAGCGACGCACCGACGATAAGCCCTTGGCCAGGGCCGCACTGGCCCTCCCTGCCCGCTCCGTCCAGCGTGAGCCCGCGGCTCCGAAGGCGTAATAGCCCAGGCCGCGGACGATGCCGAGCAGGAAGAAGCCGGCATACATCCAGCCCGTCGGCAATGACGACAGCCACGCGATCACGGGGGAACCGTAGATCGCGTGGCTGTGCGTTGGCTGTGTGGCGGAGTATGCCGGGTGCTCGGGTCAGCGAGCGGCCGAGCCCTCGACGTAGTCGCTATCGCGCTCGGTGTCGATCCACGCCATCAGGCCGCGGAGCTTCTTGCCGGTGGCCTCGATGGGGTGCTCGGCACCCTTGGCGCGCAGAGCCTTGAACTCCGGCGCGCCGGCGTCCTGGTCAGCGATGAAGCGGTCCGCGAAGGCACCGCTCTTGATGTCGGCCAGAACGGCCTGCATGTTCTCCTTCACGCGGGGGTCGATCACTCGCGGACCGGAGACATAGTCGCCGTACTCGGCGGTGTCGGAGACCGACCAGCGCTGCTTGGCGATGCCACCCTCGACCATCAGGTCGACGATCAGCTTGACCTCGTGCAGGCACTCGAAGTACGCGACCTCGGGCTGGTAGCCGGCCTCGGTCAGGGTCTCGAAGCCATACATGATGAGCTGCGAAAGGCCACCACAGAGCACGGACTGCTCACCGAAGAGGTCGGTCTCGCACTCCTCGGTGAAGGTCGTGCGAATGCCGCCTGCGCGCAGCCCACCCAGGGCCTTGGCGTAGGACTTGGCGAGCTCAAGCGCGCCACCCGAGGCATCCTGCTCCACGGCAACGAGCACCGGCACGCCGCGGCCGTCGACGAACTCGCGACGCACGATGTGACCGGGGCCCTTGGGGGCAACCATGATCACATCGGAGTCGGCCGGCGGCTGGATGTAGCCGAAGCGGATGTTGAAGCCGTGGCCGAAGAGCAGGGTCGTCCCAGGGTTGAGATTCGGTGCGATGTGCTCGGCGTAGACGGTGCGCTGCACCTGGTCCGGCGTGAGGATGACGACGAAGTCGGCGTCGGCGACGGCTTCGCCCACGGTCTTGACGGCCAGGCCCTCGGCCTTCGCCTTGGCGATGCTGGCGGAACCCTCCGCGAGCCCGACGCGCACGTCGACCCCGGAGTCACGCAGGCAGAGCGCGTGGGCGTGGCCCTGGCTCCCGTAGCCGATGACAGCGACCTTGCGGCCCTGGATGATCGACAGGTCGGCGTCGTCGTCGTAGTACATCTCGGCCATGGTTCTCGGCCTCTCCTTGTGTGTGCGGTGGGTGGTGTGGACGGTGGTCAGCCGACCCGCAACGCGCGGTCGGTGATGGAACGAGGGCCACGGCCGATGGCGACCAGGCCGGACTGAACGAGCTCTTTGACCCCATAGGGCTCCAGGACATCCAGGAGCGCGCGGAGTTTGTCGGAGGTGCCGGTGGCCTCGATGGTGAGGGACTCGGTGGCAACGTCGACCACCTTGGCTCGGAACATCTGGACCATCTCCAGGACCTGGCTGCGGGTGGCGGCATCGGCGCGGACCTTGATGAGCATGACTTGACGCTGCACTGCCGAGGCCGACTCCAGCTCGACGACCTTGAGCACCTCGACGAGTTTGTTGAGCTGCTTGGTCACCTGCTCCAGCGGCAAGTCCTCGACGTCAACGACCACGGTCATCCGGGAGATCTCGGGGTACTCGGTCTCCCCGACAGCCAGGCTGTCGATATTGAAGCCACGCCGCGAGAACAGGCTGGCGATGCGCGCCAACACACCGGGCTTGTTCTCAACGAGGACGGACAGCGTGTGCTTGGACATCAGGCCTGGTCTCCTTCAGCTGGGTCGCTCGTGCGGTGGCTGCCGCTGGGAATGCCATCGTGGTCAGCGTCCAGATCCTGCTCGACGGCGTCGCTCTCCTCGCGATCCCATTGGGGCGCAGTGTCTTTCGCGATCTGAATGAGGTCATTGGAGACCCCGGCCGGAACCATCGGCCACACCATGGCGTCGCGGTGGACGACGAAGTCGATGACCACCGGGCGGTCATTGCAGTCCATCGCGGCCTTGATGGTGGCGTCGACATCCTCGGGACGCTCGCAGCGCAAACCCAAGCAGCCGTAGGCGTCGGCCAACTTCACGAAATCGGGAATCCGCTCACCGGCGTGCGAGGTGTGCAGGTCGGTGTTGCTGTAGCGCTCGTTGTAGAACAGCGTCTGCCACTGGCGGACCATGCCCAGGCTCGAGTTGTTGATGATCGCGACCTTGATCGGGATGTTGTTGATGACGCAGGTCGCGAGCTCCTGATTGGTCATCTGGAAGCAGCCATCGCCATCAATCGCCCACACGGTCCGGTCGGGCTCGGCGGCCTTGGCACCCATGGCGGCGGGCACCGCATACCCCATGGTTCCCAGGCCACCGGAGTTGAGCCATGAGTTGGGCCGCTCGTACTGGACGAACTGAGCCGCCCACATCTGGTGTTGGCCGACGCCCGCGACATAGGTCGCATCGGGGCCGACGATCGCACCCAGTCGCTCAATGACGTACTGGGGTGCCAGTGTGGCTCCCTCAGCCGGCTCGGAGTAGCCGATCGGGAACATCGACTTCCACCCCGCGACGCGCTCGCGCCACTCGACGTAGTCACCCAGGTGGCCGGCCTCCATGTCCGCATCAATGGCGTCGAAAAGGTCGGAGATGACACCCTTGCAGTCCCCCACGATCGGGACATCTGCGTGCCGGTTCTTCCCGATTTCAGCGGGGTCGATGTCCGCGTGGATGACCTTGGCTTCGGGGGCAAAGGTGGAGAGCTGGCCGGTGACCCGGTCATCGAAGCGTGCCCCGAGGGCGATGATCAGGTCGGCCTTCTGGAGGGCCGTCACGGCCGAGACCGTGCCGTGCATGCCCGGCATGCCGAGGTGCAGCGGGTGGCTATCCGGCAGGGCGCCACGGGCCATGAGGGTGGTGACGACCGGGATCTGCGTGAGCTCGACCAGTCGGCGCAACTCTGCGGCGGCTCGGGCGCGAATGACGCCGCCACCGACGTAGAGCACAGGACGCTCGGCTGCCGCGATCATCCGGGCGGCCTCACGAATCTGCTTGCTATGCGGTCGGGTCACCGGCCGGTATCCGGGGAGCTCGACCCGCGGCGGCCAGCTGAAGGTGGTCTTGGCCTGAAGGGCGTCCTTGGAGATGTCCACCAGGACCGGACCGGGACGCCCGGTGCTGGCCACATGGAAGGCCTCAGCGATCACGCGCGGGATGTCGTCGGCATTGGTCACCAAGTAGTTGTGCTTGGTCACCGGCATCGTGATGCCCCGGATATCGGCTTCCTGGAAGGCATCGCTGCCGATGGACGCGCTATTGACCTGACCGGTGATCGCCACGATCGGCACCGAGTCCATATGAGCGTCGGCGATCGGCGTGACGAGGTTCGTGGCCCCGGGACCGCTGGTCGCCATGCACACACCGACCTTGCCGGTGGCGGCGGCATACCCCTCGGCCGCGTGTCCGGCGCCTTGCTCGTGGCGAACCAGGATGTGACGAACCTTGACGCTGTCCAGCAGCGGGTCGTATGCGGGCAGGATCGCGCCACCGGGGATACCGAAAACGGTGTCCACGTCCATGGCCTCCAGCGAGAGCACCAGGCTCTGCGCGCCGGTTACCGTGACGGGCGCCTTCGAGCGGGCCTGAGAGGCCATTTGCGCTGGGCTCGGCGCGCCGCTGGGGGCTGCCTGCTGGTCGCTCACGGTGGTTCACTTCCTGGGTCGTCGGTGCATAAAAAAGCCCTCCAGTCCCGTGGCGGGACGACGGAGGGAGCGCGTCTGTCCGAGTCGGTCAGACGCGCGCGAGAAGTACGAGGGACTGCGCCACGGCTCCACCCTGTCGCCGCGCACGCACGATGTCAATCCGCGAGACGCCCAATCCCAGTATGCGAGCGCGAGACCTTGCTCACGTCGTGGCGTCCAGGGCCTGTGCCCGGAGCTTGCGACGCGCAGCCGCCCCCGCGCCGACCACCATCAGCGCTGCGGCGCCATAGAAGAACCACACCACCCACGGCTGCCGTCCGCGAGCGTGCACCACGCTCCCATCAGGGCGGGCCACCCAATACACGTCGTGTCCGTGAACGGCGACCTGCACGTGGTCTCCCCTGGTGAGGAATACGGAGCGATCGAAGAGGCCGTTGACTCGCCGAGTGTCATCAATCTCGAAATAGACCAGCTGGTAGGTGCCCCCACGCCGCTGAGACTTCACCACCTGGGGACCGACCACGGCCGGATACACCTGAGCGCAGGGCTGCACCACGCCGGGGGCACACAGGCGTTCCTGAGCGCGCATGTCCTGAACCCCGTGTGTGCGCATGCCGAATCCAACGAGACCGACCGCTATCGCTACGGTGACGACAGGTCCCCACCACGACCGCACCCGCGTGCGCAGGCCCGGGTCAATCCTGGACCGGATTCGTCCAGCGAAGAGCGCCAGGGTCCCGAGGACCAGCGGCGTCAAGAACCACCAACCGCTCAGTACGCGCCACATCCCCATCGACACAGAGAGCACAAAGCCCAACCACGTCGCCACGGCCACAGTGGGCGGCATGACCTGTTGCCCTCGGCCGCGGAATATCGTGATGGACCACCACGCCCACGCAGCGCCCCAGAGGCCCAGGCCAAGGACCGTGAGCAGTCGCACCGACAGCGCCACGGTGGTCCACTCGCCCCTGGGGACAATCTCATTGCTCGACTCGACCGCCGCCAGTTCATCATCGACGCTCCAAGCGCGCACCTGGGTGCCGCGAGCGGACAGCAGCGCGGAGTCGCCGGGGAGGAAATCGCCCTCTGGCCCGGCTCCTTGGGCATCTCGCACCGACCACGTCTGAAGGCGATCGTCTCGGATCTCCCAGCCACCGACGAGGCGGCCGGTCACCTCCTGGGCACGACAGGCGGTGGCACATCCGCGCACCTCGAGCGACTGCCCGACTTCACGCACAAAGACAACTCCGAAGTAGAGCGCTGCACCGAGGATGGATACGGCAGCCAGCGCAAAGGCCCACCGCGCCTTCCGCGCTTCCTGACCCATCAGCCCTCGCTCCTCGCCGGTCGCTCAAAGAGGAGCAGAATACGGGTATGCCGCGCGCGCTGGTGCTGTATGACCCGGATTGCGGGTTCTGCACGCGCACAGCGCATCAGGTGGGGCGCTGGCACCGAGGGATCGACATCGAGCCGATCACTGCCCGCCGCCTGCGCGAGCACGGCATCGATCCGGGCCGGGCCGAGCGCGAAATGCCTTATGTCGCACCCGATGGATCAATCGCGTATGGCCATCGGGCCTGGGCCGGCATCCTGCGGGCCGGCCCCTGGCCAGCCCGGATCCTGGGTCGCGCCATGACCGCTCCGGGGCTCGATCGACTCTCCGCCTCGGTGTATCGCTGGGTGGCGGAGCACCGCGAGATCCTGCCTGGTGGCAACCCCTCGTGCGCCCTGCCCGCGTCCGAGCCGGAAGCGTCAGGGAACCCGCCGAACCGCCCCATCCGAGGCTGAGGTCGCCATTGAGGCATAGGCCCGAAGCGCCGCCGAGATCGGGCGGTCTCGGTTGACCGGGGTCCACGGGTTCTCGCGCGCCTCTTGCTTTGCCCGCCGCTCGGCGAGCACCTCATCGTCAACCGCGAGATGAATCCGCCGATTCGGGATGTCGATCTCGATCAGGTCGCCGTCCTCCACCAACGCGATGAGGCCGCCCGAGGCCGCCTCGGGCGAGACGTGCCCAATGCTCAGACCGGAGGTACCACCGGAGAACCGACCGTCGGTGATGAGGGCGCACTGTTGGCCCAAGCCACGGCCCTTCAGGAAGGAGGTTGGGTAGAGCATCTCCTGCATCCCCGGCCCACCCTTGGGTCCTTCGTAGCGGATGACGACCACGTCGCCCGCAACCACGACCTTGTTCAAGATGCCCTCCACCGCATCATCTTGAGACTCAAAGACCCGGGCCGGGCCACTGAACGTCCAGACCGACTCCGGTACTCCCGCGGTCTTCACCACGCAGCCGTGTTCCGCGATATTGCCCGAGAGCACGGCCAGGCCGCCATCCGCCGTGTACGCATGCTCGACACTGCGGATACAGCCCTTCTCGGCGTCGGTGTCCAGGCTGGCCCAGCGGTTGGCCGTCGAGAACGGCTCGGTCGTGCGGACTCCTCCAGGGGCCGCGCCGAACAGGGTCATAGCCGCCTCGCTGGCGGCGCCGCCACGAATGTCCCACTCCCCCAGCCACTGCGACAGCGTGGGCGAGTGCACGGCCCAGACGTCACGCTCGAGCAGTCCGCCACGGTCAAGTTCCCCCAGGATGGCCGGTATGCCGCCAGCCCGGTGGACATCTTCCATGTGGTACTGCTGGCTATTGGGGGCCACCTTAGAGACGCAGGGAACCCGGCGTGAGATCGCGTCGATCTCCTCAATGGAGAAGTCCAGTTCGGCCTCGCGCGCGGCAGCGAGCAGGTGCAACACGGTGTTGGTCGAGCCGCCCATCGCGACGTCGAGCGCAACGGCATTGCGGAACGCCTTGTCGCTGGCGACGGCCCGCGGCAGCACCGAGTCGTCATCGCCGTCGTAGTAGCGAGCGCACAGGTCGACGATGAGCGTGCCTGCCTCGACGAAGAGGTCCTTGCGCGCCGCGTGAGTCGCCAAGGTGGAGCCATTGCCAGGCAGCGACAGGCCGATCGCCTCGGTGAGACAGTTCATCGAATTAGCCGTGAACATGCCCGAGCAGGAGCCGCAGGTCGGGCACGCCGAGCGCTCGATCCGGTCGAGTTGGTCATCACTCACGGCGTCATTGGAGGCCGCGATCATCGCGTCGATGAGGTCAAGCTTGGAGTGCACGATCCCGTCGATGGCCTCGGTCTTGCCCGCCTCCATGGGACCGCCGGAGACAAAGACGGTCGGGATGTTCAGACGCAGCGCGGCCATGAGCATGCCGGGCGTGATCTTGTCGCAGTTGGAGATGCACACCAGGGCGTCCGCGCAGTGCGCATTGACCATGTACTCGACGGCGTCCGCGATCAGCTCACGGCTCGGCAGGGAGTAGAGCATCCCGCTGTGCCCCATGGCGATGCCGTCGTCAACCGCGATGGTGTTGAACTCCCGGCCGACCCCACCAGCCTCGGCCACCGCCCCGGCCACGAGCTGGCCTAGATCCTTGAGGTGGACGTGACCCGGCACGAACTGCGTGAAGCTATTGGCGATCGCGACGATCGGTTTGCCGAAGTCGTCGTCGGTCATGCCCGTGGCGCGCCACAGGGCACGCGCCCCGGCCATGGTGCGGCCGTGCGTGGATGTGCGGGACCTCAGTTGCGGCATACCGCCATGGTCGCATGCCGCTCGGGGGGATTCGCCTGCCGTCTCGTGCCGTGGTTAGTCGAGCGTGGTGAGGTGGAAGCGGGTGAGCGTGGCGTCCCCGGCACCCAGGTCGCGCCAGTGGCCCTGATATGTCAGGACTGCCATGCCGCAGGGTGGAAAGCCCTCGGCCAAGACCCGATGGGCGGCAGCCGAGCCTTCGCCATCGGCCAAGACACTGGTCAGGGCCGGGATTCCCGGGGCATGCCCGACCACCATGACGACGTTGGCGTCCTCGTCGGCCTCCCGCAGCACGGCCAGAATGGCCTCGGGCGAGGCGTTATAGAGCTGCCGGAGATGATGGACTTCGGCCTCGGGGCAGCCGCCGGCCCACAGGCCTTCGGCCGTCTGACGCGCGCGGGCGGCGGTGGAGCACAGTGCCTCGTCAACACCGATGCCATGCTCGTGAAGCCAGCGGCCAGCCTCCTCCGCCTGGGCCGCCCCCCTCTCGGTGAGCTCCCGCTCGTGATCGCCGTCCGGGCTTCGATCCACGGCCTCGGCATGGCGAACGAGGATGAGGGTGCGGTCCTCGGCTGCGGTAGTCATAAACCGATACTGCTCCGCCGGACCAGCAATGTCACCCCCAAGGGGGAACTGGTGGGTAAGTTTGGCCCATAAGGCGCGCGCCCGCGTCGCCGCCACCGACGGAAGGTGACCCATGTCCGCATACGACGACATCCTCAGCGCGCTGCCGCTGGACCAGTTGGCCGACCAACTCGGCGCCTCGCCGGACGAGGTTGCTGCGGCCAGCCAAGCTGTCTTGCCGGCCCTCTTTGGCGGGCTCGAGGCGAACGCTCAGGATGGCGGCTCCCGGTCCATCCTGGAGGCCCTCGGGCAGCACGACACCGACCTGCTCTCGGGCGGGATCGACCTGGGGGCCATCGACCAGCAGGATGGTGCGGCGATTGCGTCGCACATCTTTGGCGACCAGCAGGACCAGGTCATCAACCAGCTCGGCGGCATGCAGCTTGGCTCGGGCAGCAGCATCGGTGGCACCTTGATCCGCAAGCTCATTCCGATCCTCGCGCCGATCGTGCTCTCCTACATCGCCAACCAGGTCCTCGGCCGTATGGGCGGCGGGTCTGCCGGTGGTTCGGCCGGTGGTTCGGGCAGCTCGGGTGGTTCCGGTGGTGGCCTGGGCGACATCCTTGGCCAGATCCTCGGTGGCGGCCAGGCCCAGGCGCCGACGCAGTCCGCTCCCGAGCCCTCGCTGCCGACCGGTGGTAGTGCGGCCGGTACCCCCGGATCGCTCGATGACCTGCTCAAGGACGTGCTCGGTGGCGCCACCGGTAGTGGCTCCACCACGCAGGCGCAGGCACCGACGCAGGCTCAGGCGCCCAGCGCGGGCAGCATCATCACCGACATTCTGGGCGGGCTGCTGGGCGGCGGGCGTCGCTGACCCCTCGCGTCCCACTTTTCCTCTGCTTGGTGAGGTTTCCGCGCCGCGGCATACGTTATTGCGTATGCCGCGGCCCTTTTTGCGCACCAAGCAGAGGAAAAGTGGTGCAGGTGGTGCGTGAGGGGAATGTGGTGCGTGAGGGGAAAGTGGCGCGGTGGGGCAAAAGTGGCGTGGCGTGGGGCAATCCGCGAGGGGCGGAGTCAGGAACCTAGCCGCGCCATGATGACCTCGCGGGCAGCAGCGGCATCGCCCTGACCGCGCATCTCCCGCATGACCTGGCCGATGAGCGCACCCACGGCCTGGACCTTGCCTTCCCGAATCTTCTGTGCCACATCGGGATTCGCCGCGATCACTGCATCCACGGCGGCCTCGAGCGCGCCACTGTCGCGGACCAACTGCAGACCACGAGCATCGGCAACCTGGGTCGGCGAGCCCTCGCCAGCCAGCACACCCTCCCAAACCTGCCGGGCCATCGCGTCGTTGAGGCGGCCACTGGTCACCAGGCCCTCAAGCTCGGCGACCTGGGCCGGGGTCACGGCGAGCTGTGCGGCATAGGTCGGCACATCGACGCCTTCACCATTAGCCCGACGAGCGATCTCGCCCGACCACCACTTGCGCGCGGCCGAGGCCGACGCCCCCGCCGCCACGGTCTCCTCGATGAGGTCCAGTAGCCCCGCATTAATGGCATCGCGCATCTCCAGATCGGAGAAGCCGTATGCCGCCTGCAGCCGCTTGCGCCGTTGCGCCGGGGGCTCGGGCAGCGAGGCCCGCAGTGCCTCGACGGCCTCCTCCGTGGGAGCCACCGGCACCAGATCGGGCTCGGGGAAATACCGGTAGTCTTCGGCGTCGGACTTGATCCGACCAGCCGTGGTCAGGCCCGTGTCCTCGTGCCAGTGACGGGTCTCCTGAACGATCGATCCGCCCGAGGCGAGCACGGCAGCATGCCGCTGCATTTCGTACCGCACGGCCCGCTCAACCGAGCGCAGCGAGTTGACATTCTTGGTTTCGGTACGGGTGCCGAGCTTCTCAGTTCCCTTGGGGCGCAAGGACACATTGACATCGCATCGCATGGAGCCCTGCTCCATCTTGACGTCCGAGACATCGAGCGCACGTAGCAGATCCCGCAGCGTGGCGACATAGGCTCGCGCGATCTCCGGCGCCCGCTCCCCCGCCCCGAACATCGGCTTGGTCACGATCTCGATGAGCGGAATACCGGCGCGGTTGTAGTCCACGAGGCTGTGGGTCGCGCCGTGAATTCGCCCGGTCGCGCCACCCACGTGCAGCGACTTGCCGGTGTCCTCCTCCATGTGCGCCCGTTCGATCTCGACGCGGTAGACCGTGCCGTCCTCCAACTCGACGTCGAGATGCCCACCAAAAGCGATCGGCTCGTCGTACTGCGAGGTCTGGAAGTTCTTGGGCATGTCCGGATAGAAGTAGTTCTTGCGGGCGAACCGGCACCACGGCGCGATCTCACAGTTCAGCGCTAGGCCGATCCTGATCGCCGACTCCACGCCCTTCTCGTTGACCACCGGCAGCGCCCCCGGCAGCCCGAGACACACCGGGCAGACCTGGGTGTTGGGGTCGGCGCCGAAGGTCGTCGGACACCCGCAGAACATCTTGGTCGCGGTGCCGAGTTCGACGTGGACCTCCAGACCCATCACCGGCTCGTATGCCGCCAACGTCTCGTCCCAGCCGAGGATGGCATCGGTGCTGGTCGTGGTGCTCATCGGGCGACCTCCGAGGTCGGGAGCGCGGGCGCTCGGTCGAGCAGCTGTCCGCCCCAGGCGGCGGTGAGTCGGGCTTCGAGAGCCGAGCCCACGGCATACAACCGCTCATCGGCCATCGCGGGGGCGAGGATCTGGAAGCCGGTCGGCAGCCCATCCTCGGGAGCCAAGCCACTGGGCAGCGACATGCCAGGAACGCCCGCCAGATTCGCCGGGATGGTCGCGATGTCATTGAGGTACATCGCCATCGGGTCATCGAGTTTGTCGCCCAGCTGGAATGCCGTGGTGGGTGCGGTCGGGCTGACCAGGACATCAGCGCTCTGGAAGGCCTTCGCGAAATCGTCGGCGATCAGGCGACGCGCCTTCTGAGCCGAGCCGTAGTACGCGTCGTAATAGCCGCTGGAGAGCGCATACGTGCCCAGGATGATCCGGCGCTTGACCTCATCGCCGAAGCCGGCGTCGCGGGTGGCCGCCATGACCTGCTCGGCGCTGGCGTCTTCGAGACCCTCCGGCCACACGCGCAGGCCGTAGCGCATGGCGTCAAACTTGGCCAGATTGCTGCTCGCCTCACTGGGGAGGATGAGGTAGTACGCGGCTAGCGCATACGTGAAGCTCGCGCACGAGACCTCGACCACCTCCGCGCCGGCATCCACCAGATGCGCGACCGCCTCATCGAAGCGTTGCTGCACCCCGGCCTGGAAGCCCTCACCGGTCAGCTCCCGCACGATCCCGATCCGCATTCCGCGGACATCGGCGCGCTGCGCGGCGGTCACGCAAGCCGGCACCGGGGCATCGATCGAGGTCGAGTCCAGTGGGTCGTGGCCGGCGATGACCTCGTGCAGGAGTGCGGTGTCCAGCACCGTCCGCGCGCATGGGCCGGCTTGGTCAAGCGAGGAGGCGAGAGCCACCAGGCCATAGCGCGAGACCCCGCCATAGGTGGGCTTGGTGCCGCAGGTGCCGGTCACGGCGGCCGGCTGCCGGATCGAGCCACCGGTGTCGGTCCCGATCGCCAAGGGCGCCTGGAAGGACGCGATCACCGAGGACGAGCCACCACCCGAGCCGCCCGGGATCCGCTCCAGATCCCAGGGGTTGTGGGACGGGCCGTATGCCGAGTGCTCCGTGGAGGAGCCCATGGCGAACTCATCCATATTGGTCTTGCCGAGGATCGGCATACCGGCGGCCTTGATCCGCGAGACCAGCGTCGCGTCATAGGGCGGCACCCAACCTTCAAGGATGCGCGAGCCGCAGGTCGTCGGCAGGCCGGCGGTGGCCATGACGTCCTTGACGGCGATCGGCACACCGGCCAGGCGGTGCAGATCGCGGCCCTGGGCACGGGCCGCGTCGACCACATCCGCGGCGGCGAGGGCGCCCTCGGCGTCGACGTGCAGGTAGGAGTGCACCGCACCATCCACCGCAGCCGTGCGGTCCAGGTGCGCCTGGGTGAGTTCACGCGCACTCACCTCGCGCGCAGTGAGGGCATCGGCCATGGCTGCTGCGGTCAGTTTGACCAGTTCGCTTGTCACAGGTGTCTCTTCGTCTCGTCAGGTCAGTCTTCGTCGAGGATGCGCGGCACCGAGAAGCGCTGCTCGTCGACCTCGGGGGCGCCGGCGAGCGCCTGCTGCGGGCTGAGGGAGGGGCGCACCACGTCCGGTCGGGTCACATTGACCAGCGGCATGGGATGGCTCATCGGCTCGACGTTGCCGATCGGCGCCTGCTGGACGGTCGCCACGGACTCCAGGATCACGGCCAACTCGCCGACCATCTTGTCGAGTTCAGCGTCGGAGAGGTCGATGCGGGCGAGCATCGCGAGGTGCGCGACATCGTCGCGGGTCAGGTCCGGCATGGGCACCAGTCTATGGGCGCGAGCCCCGGGCGGCAGTTCCCCTCGCGGGTCGGGATGGCGCCGCCAACACGCACAGCCGACCCACAGTCACCCCAAGGGCCGGGGACAAGCCAGGCCGCGAGAGTCCTATCGACAGCACCGCACCGACACGCACCAGGAGCCCTCAGATGCACCCCGCACTCATCGCCGCCGATATCGCCGCCATCACCATGCTGGTGTTTGGCATCTTCCTCCCTCGGCACCAGCGACGCGAGCTGGTCGTCGCCTACCTCACCGTCAATGTGGGGGTGCTCGCGGTCGCCGCCACCCTGGGCGCCAACTCCGCCCTCTCCGCCGGCCTGGGACTGGGCCTGTTCGGGGTGCTCTCGATCATCCGGCTGCGGTCCTTTGAACTGACCCAGACCGAGGTCGCGTACTACTTCGCGGCGCTCGCCCTCGGCCTGCTCGCTGGCCTCGGCGCCAGCAGCGCCCTCTGGATCGGCATCTTCATGGCGTTGCTGCTCGGCGCCATCTGGATCGGCGACCACCCGCGATTCGTCAAGCGGACCACCAGCCAGGTCCTCATCCTGGACCGAGCGCACACCGACGCCACCTCGGTACGGGCGCACGCCGAGCGCGTGCTCGGAGGGGCCATTCACGAGGTCACTGTCATCAAGACCGATCTGGTCAATGACACCACCCAGATCAGCGTCCGATACACCCCCCAGTCGTATGCCGATCGCACCCAGAGCATCCAGAACGTCGAAGTCGCTTCATGACCACCGCGACGCTGGACCGCCTCCCCGCGATCTCTCTCGACGACCTGATCGCCCAAGCCCCGGCCCTAACGCGGATCGATCGCAAGTACCTGGTCCCCGAGTCCCTGGTAGCTCGCCTGCTCGGCGACCTGGACTCCTCGGCCCGGATCTTGGAGATCGACGGCGAGCGCGAGTTCGCCTACCGCTCACTGTATTTCGACACCCCGACCCTGATCAGCTTCCGCGGCGCGGGACAGCGGCGCCGGCGCCGGTTCAAGGTCCGGATCCGCACCTACGTCGCCTCCGGCGAGAGCTACCTCGAGGTCAAGACCCGCGGACCTCGCGGGGCGACGGTCAAGGAGCGCGAACCGTATGCCGCGACCGGGCACCTTGATCGGTGGGGCCGCTCATACCTCGAGGATCGCTTCGAGAATGCCGGCGTCACGACCCCGGTCAGCGCACTGGAGCCGGTCCTGCTCACGGCATACCGGCGAGCAACGCTGAGTCTGGGCGCGGACCGAGCCACCATCGACACCGACCTGTCCTGGGCACGGCCCAGCGGCCTGGCCCTGGCCACTTCGGGCCTGGCGGTCATCGAGACCAAGGCCGGATCCACCCCCACGGCCCTGGACCGACTGCTCTGGCGGCAGGGACACCGGCCCCTGCGCATGAGCAAGTACGGCACCGGCCTCGCCTTGCTGCACCCCGACCTGCCTCACCTGAAGTGGCACCGCACCATCACCTCCCACCTCGCGAACCACCTCGCGGCCTGAGCACGAAAGGACCCACCATGAAACTCACTCGACTCACCTCCGGTCTCGTCGCGGCCTCCGCCGCACTCGCCCTGGCGGCCTGCGGCGTCTCCTCGGCCGACACTGCGTCGACCGCGGGCACCACCAGCACGACCACCTCGCAGACCTCGACCAGCAGCACCGGCTCGACCGTCGCCGCGGACTTCTTCAAAGACAACCTCGCCGCCCACTCCGAGGCCGACGACGCGGACTACACCGCCTCGGAGGCGTCGACCGTCACCCTCAAGGACGTGGCCTCCACGGTCACCGGCTCCGGGGTGAGCGTCGATGGCGACACCGTCACCATCACCGCACCCGGGACCTATGTGGTGAGCGGGACCCTGCGCAATGGCTCACTTGTGGTCGCCAGCGAAGCCGAGGGCAAGGTCCGGATCGTGCTTTCGAATGCCTCGATCACCAACGCCGGCGGCGCCGCGATCGCGGTCACCGCCGCCGATGAGGTGGTCCTCGTCCTGGCCGATGGGACCACCAACGCGCTGGCCGATGGCACCGGATACGACACCAGCGCGCAGGATGCACCCAATGCGGCGCTCTTCTCGATGGCCGATCTGACCATCGCGGGCACCGGATCGCTGAACGTCACCGGCAACACCAATGACGGCATCTCCTCCAAGGATGGCCTGGTCATCCTGTCCGGATCGGTCACCGTTACGGCGGTCGATGACGCACTGCGCGGCAAGGACTATGTCATCGTCGAGGGCGGCACGCTGAAGCTCACCGCCGAGCAAGATGGCATCAAGTCCGACAACGAGACCGACGACACCGTGGGCTACGTGCAGGTCTCCGGGGGCACGGTCTCCATCACGGCCGGCGACGACGGCATACACGCCGAAGGCGATCTGGCCATCACCGGCGGCACGATCGAGATCAGCCGCTCCTCCGAGGGTATCGAGGGCGCCAACATCGCGGTCACCGGCGGAGCGACCACGATCACCGCCACCGACGATGGGGTGAACGTCTCCAGCGGCGTCGCCGGAGCCAACCAGGGACCTGGCGGCGGGCAGATGGCCGACGACGGTTCACTCCTGCTGATCACCGGCGGCACCTTGGTCGTCAATTCAGACGGCGACGGCCTGGATAGCAATGGCTCGACCACCATCTCGGGCGGCACCACCGTGGTCAACGGCCCGACGATGAACGGCAATGGGGCCCTGGACAGCAATGGCGGCATCGACGCCACCGGCGGCACCGTGGTGGCCGCGGGCAGTTCCGGCATGGCCGAGGCCCCCGAGTCCGCGAGCGCTCAGGGCTGGATCTCGATCAGCTTCAGCCCCGCCATCGAGGCCGGCCAGACCGTGCAGGTCGTCTCCGGCGACACCGTCATCGCGTCCTACACCACCACCAAGAGCGTGGCCTCCCTGGTGATCGCCGCCGACGGCATCGAGAGCGGCACGGCATACGACATCTACGTCGGCGGCCAACTCGCCAAGGATGCCGTCGGAACCTATTCCGCAGGTGGCTCCACCACCGGCGCCACCAGCATTGGCTCGGTCACCGCCGGCCAGCACACCTCGGGAGGCCGGCCATGATC
>CALMQX010000040.1 GCA_937873315.1 uncultured Nostocoides sp.
CCCCTGCACCAGCAGCGGCGGCACCTGCGGTGGAAGCCGACCCCTGGGACGACCCGGCACCCGCTGCACCCAGCGCAGCCGCAGCGGCGGCACCTGCGGTGGAAGCCGACCCCTGGGACGACCCCGCACCCAGTGCACCAGCAGCCCCTGCACCAGCAGCCCCTGCACCAGCAGCGGCGGCACCTGCGGTGGAAGCCGACCCCTGGGACGACCCCACACCCACAGCCCCCGCCCCGGAGGCCCCCGCCCCGGAAACCCCGGTGGCTGACGTCGCCGACAAGGACCCCTGGGACTAACGCAGTGCCACCCGCCGCTAGTCGCGTTCTTGGCGCGGAAGGTGACGACTGTGGCTGGTAATCAGGGCGGCCAAGCGGGCGCGCGTGCTGATGCCCAGCTTGCGGAAGATGTGCGACAGGTGCGCGTCGACCGTACGCGGGGAGATGAAGAGTTCCTCCCCAATTCGGCGGCTTGTGAGTCCGTCGGCCACCAGGCGCGCCACTGACCACTCGGCCTGAGTGAGAGTGTTCATGGCCCGCATGGATTCCCCACTTTCGCCACCGACCTGAGGAGCGCTTCGATCGCTATCAGCGACCGGCCGGGGCATGACGAAGAGGGCCTCGATGTCTCTCAGGCCCGCCTCACTCAACTGGTTGTCGACCACCCACGTCTCTGGGAACGGCTCGTCGACCACCCCAATCGAGAAACGCGCAGCCCCACCCCATTGGACCGCTCGTCGAGGAGCCCGCAGCCGTTGTGCCACGGCCGCACCCAGTGGCGCCGACGGGATCCCCAGTCGCACGCCGACCGCCGCCAGAACGTCCAAGGCGTCCGCGACCCGCAACGGCATACCGATCCGGGCGGCGGCCTCGACCGTAGCCAGCAGCACTGACCAGGCCTGCTCGTTGTCCCCGATGTCCAGCAGCAAGGACGCAAGGAAGAGCCGCGCGTCCACCCCATCGCGGCCCAATTGGGCGCTGTCCGCGAGCGCCACAAGCTCGGCAGCCTCATAGGCAATCCCGTCCCGTTCGCCTCGTGCCCAGCGATCCCGCAGGTCCATGAGCATCCAGGTCAAACGCACCGACCACGGCAACTGGTCCGGAGGTCGTGGCCAGGACGTGACCGGTGCCGCCAACCGCCGCAGGAAGGTCTGGGCCATGAAGACCACCCGCTCCTCGGCGATCTCACGGCCTCCCTGATCCACGGCGCGGGCGATGGCCTCGGCCTCCATCGCGCGACCCTGCTCCATCGCAATCCGCGCAAGGAGGAGCTGGGCCGCCAGGGCCATCCAGCGCTCCTCCGGGCTGCAGCCGGTGATGACCTCTTCGCACAGTGCACGCGCTCGCTCGAAGTCACCCGCCGAGACAGCGACATCGGCCAGCGTCCGCAACGTCTGCCGAACAATGTACGTGTCCCCAGCAGCCAGGAACCGCGCGCGGTCGGCTTCGTCGCGGGCCGCCCGCAAAGCGCCAGCATCAAGGTGCATCTCGGCGCGAATGGAACCATTGGCGGCGCGCTGCCACCCAGGATCCGGCGAGAGCGCGGCCTGAACTTCGGCCTCATCGAGCAATGCCAACCCGGCGTACGTGCCGCGCAACTCTGAGACCATGATGCCGGCCCGCCGCGCGACCTGAGCACCGATCTGCGGGGGCCCATCGCCACTGAGCACGACGCCCTCAAGCAACTCGGCGGCGTCGCGCACGAGCATGGCGGTGTAGAGCCCCGAGAACGCCCGGTTGGCCAGGCTGTAGGCGGTTTCCCGAGTTCGCGGATCGGCGGCGGCCTCGAGCAGGACGGTCTTGAGCGCGGAGATCTCCCCGAGCCAGGGCTCGTCCGCAGCGCCCACGGTGTCATCCGGCGGGATAACCCGCTCGGCCCATCGGAGCAGCCCATCCCGAACCTCGAGGCGGTCGGCCTCCACCGCCGGCAACGAGCGCCCGTGCGCACGCAAGGGGGCAAGCATGTCGAAGCGGTGCTCGGGGGTCATCTCCACCAGCGAGCGAGCGACCAGAGTGCCCATGACCTCTGCGGCCTCCGGGCGGGGCAGTCCGAACACCTCGGTCAAGATGTCGAGGCCGGCCGGGTGACTCAGGAGCGCGACCCGACGGTATGCCGCCTGAGCGCGGGGGCTGAGCATGTCATAGGAGGCCTGCAGGGCATCGTCGAGGCGGGGGCGGGGAGTGACATTGGCCAAACCGACATTCGCGATTTGCACCGCCAACTGCTCGATGAGCAGCGGCAGCCCGCCGGTCGCCTCAAGCAGCTCGACAACCCGCTCGGAGCGGTGGCTGGGCAACTCGTCGCCCCCCGCCGCGAGCAATCGCTCGCGAAGCAGCACGACGGCCGGGCTACTGAGGTCGAAGGCCCCGGCGGGCAGTTCCAGTGGACGAATCCGGATCACCCGCTCAGAGGGCAGACCGGCTCGCTCGATGGAGGTGATGAGGAGGCGAAACTGGGCCGTCCCAGCGAGTACGTCGTCAAGGGCCCGGCCCAGGCCGGTCACCTCGCTAGTGACACCGTCGAGCACGATCAGTCTGGAGTCGCCAAAGAGCGCTCGCGAGAGCGATCCCTCGCGCGTCTCGCCGGGGATCTGCTCGGCCCCCACCGCGGCCAGTACGGCGTTGAGCACCTGAATCCGTGTGCTCAGGCGCCGCGCGTCGATCCAGAGCGCGTCAGGCTCCGATACTGCGAACCGGCGCGCGATGAGCGTCTTGCCCACACCTGGTGGGCCAATCAGCGTTACCCACCGACCCAACGTGAATGCGGCGCTGATGCGCGCAATCACGGCCTCCCGCCCCACCGTCGGTTCCACATACCCAGGGTAAGTGACGGTTCAAGGTGCACCTGGCGGCGGTGCGGAGCCGCAGAGATCAGTGGTTCTACCGATGCGCTGAGCGGGCGAAGCCTTGATGCTAGAGGAGTTGCATCAACCGTCCTGCGCTAGCGCAGGTCCTGGAGGGGTGGACCTGAGTCCCGCCTGGTTGGTGCACCCGGAGGCCGCAGCCCAGCAGGGGGTGGCTGCCGGTTCCGGTTCCGCCCGCATAGGCGAGGGGGTATGCCGACTTGGAGCGGACGGCATACCCCCTCGTTCTGTGTGGGTTAGGACAACCCGATGCTCGCGAGCCACTCCTTGGCGACCTCAGCGTGCGGCCGCTTGTCGATATCGGTCTTCTTGAGCAGGTCGGTCAGCACGGCCGTGGTCAACTTGGCCGAGACCGCGTCCAGTGCCGCCGACACCTGGCTCGCCCGGTCCTTGGCGACCAGCGGCACCACATTCTGTGAGCCGAAGAGCTTCTTGTCGTCCTCAAGCAGGACAAAGCCATTCGTGGCGATGGCCGGGTCAGTCGAGAAGATATTCGCGACCTGCGCCTGGTCATTCTTGAGTGCCTGCACAATGCCCTGGCCGGTCAGCGGCACGAATGAGCCGAAGGTGACGCCATAGGTCGAGGCCAGGCCGGGGATGCCCTGCGGGCGGGTCTTGAACTCCGGCGGGGCGGTGAGCACCAGATCCTTGGCAACCGCCGCGAGGTCACCCACCTTCGTGAGCTTGTACTTCTGCGCGGTCGCGGCGCTGACCACCATCGCGTCATTGTCCTCAGCCGCGGAGGGGGCCAGCACGGTGAGCGTGCTCGGGATGACCTCCTTGACCTTGGCGTAGACCTCGGTGGGATCGGTGCCCGCGTAGTCCTTGGCGTAGAACTTGGCCAGCGCCCCGGTGTACTCGGGGAAGACCTGGATCGAGCCATCCTGCAAGGCCTTGAGGTAGATCTCGCGCGAGCCGATATTGGTCTTGGTCGTGGCGTCCACGCCCTTGGCCCGCAGCGCACCGGCATAGATCTCGGCGAGCAGAGTGGACTCGGAGAAGTTCGCACCGCCCACCACGATCTGACCGCCGGCGCTGGTGGAGCCTGCGGTGCTGGGCGACGTGGCGAGTGGGTCTGAGCTGGAGCCGCAGGCGGCGAGAGCCAGCGCGGCGGTCAGGCCGACGACGGCCCGTCGGCCGAGCCGGGCAGAGGAGGTCGTGCGAGACATGGGGGATTCCCTTCGGTCAGGACGGCGTGGGGGCGACAACACTGGGTGCGTCGATTTCCTTCCCCCGCGACCACCTTCGCTCAGGCCCGGCCGGCCCGCAAGCGGAGCCCCGGCGAGATCAGCCCACGCAGGCCCACGGCCAGGACACCGTCGACCAGGAGCGCGACCGTGGCCACGAGCAGCGCACCGCCTCCGGTTTGCCCGTAGTCCCCCACCGCCAGGCCGTCGATGAGATAGCGGCCCAACCCGCCAAGCCCGACGTATGCCGCGATGGTCGCCGTCGCCACGACCTGCAGGACGGCGGCGCGCAAACCGGAGAGCAGCAGCGGCATGGCACACGGCAACTCGACCTGCCGAATCCGCTGCCAGCCACTCATGCCGACGCCGCGGGCGGCGTCCCGGGCGGCAGGATCGACCGCCTCGACGCCGGCATACGCGCCGGCGAGCAGCGGCGGGATCGCGAGCAAGACGAGCACGGCAATACTGGGCACGACGAAGGCCAACTGGCCACCTAGACGGGGACCGATCACCAGGGTCGCCGCGAACAGCAGCCCGAGGGTGGGCACGGCTCGCAGGGCATTGCCAAGAGACACCAGCCACCGAGCCCGGCCGGAGTGACCCACCCAGACCCCGAGTGGGATCGCCACGGCGGCCGCGACGGCCACCACCGCCAGGGTGTACCCGAGATGCTCGATCAGCCGAGTCGGAATGCCGTCCGGCCCGCTCCAGGAGGCGGGATTCGTCAGCCAAGACCAGATCGTGGGGATCATGCGCTCACCACCTCACGAGCGCGGCGCCACGGCGTGAGCATCCGGGCCAGGACCAGGATGAGGCTGTCCAGCGCCAACGCCAGCAGGATGCAGGCCATGATGCCGGTGACGAGTTCGGGCATGATCACCCGGTTATAGCCGTCGGTCAGCAGGTCACCGAGTTGGGCCACCCCGATGAGGGAGGCCACCGACACGATGCTCACGTTGCTCACCGCAGCGACCCGCAGGCCGGCGGCGATCACCGGGATGGCCAGGGGCAACTCCACGGTCAGCAGGGTCCGGATCCGCCCGAGTCCCATCGCCGTGGCGGCCCGCTCCACGTCCTCGGGAACTGAGTCCAGTCCGTCCGCCACGGTGCGCACGAGGAGAGCCACCGTGTAGACCGTCATGGCGACGACGACATTGACCGGATCGAGGATCCGGGTGCCGATGAAGAGCGGCATGAGGATAAAGAGCGCCAGGCTCGGAATCGTGTAGAGCAGGCCACTGATCGTGACCAAGGGCGCATATGCCGCCCGCCAGCGATGCGCGGCATACCCCAACGGCAGGGCCACAGCGAGCCCGATGAGCAGTGGCAACCCGGCCAGGATGAGGTGTCGCCAGGTCAGATCCAGCACCTGGCCGTAGGACTGTGCGAGCCAGTCCATCAGGCGTTCCCGCGCTCCGGGCGCTCCGCAGCGGCGATCGCGTCGAGGACCTCGCCAGCGCGGACCGTACCCAGCAGGATGCCCTCGTCATCGACGATGACGCCGCGGCCCGAGGGGGCCGACAAGGCGGCGTCCAGGGCCGCCCGCAGCGAGCCGTCGACGGGTGCCAAGGTGCCTCCGAGATCTAGGTCCGCGATCTGCACCACGCCGGAGACTCGGCCGCCCTCCACCCAGCCCAGGGGCCGGCGTTCCTCGTCCACGACCAGGCGCCAGCCGCTCGCATCCTCGGCGACGGATTCGCCCACGAGGAGGACCTCTTCCGATCGCAGTGGCAGCCGCGGCGAGGCCACGAAGCCCAACGCGCGATACCCGCGATCTCGGCCGAGGAAGGCCGCGACCGTGTCATCGACGGGGTGCGCAAGCAGGTAGGCCGGATCGGCCACCTGAGCCAACTGGCCCCCGACGCGCAGGACCGCGACCTGATGACCCAGATTGATGGCCTCATCGATGTCATGCGTGACGAAGACAATGGTGGTGCCGAGGTCGGCCTGAAGGCGTCGGAACTCCTCCTGCAGTTGGCCTCGCACGACGGGGTCCACGGCGCTGAAGGGCTCGTCCATGAGCATGACCGGCGGGTCGGCCGCGAGTGCCCGCGCGACGCCGACCCGCTGCTGCTGACCGCCGGAGAGCTGGGCGGGATAGCGATCAGCCAACTCGGCGCCAAGCCCGACCCGTTCGAGGAGCTCCATGGAGCGATCACGGATCCGGCGGCGGTCCCAGCCGAGCAACCGTGGGACGGTGCCGACGTTGTCGATCACGGTGCGATGAGGGAAGAGGCCAGCGTGCTGAATGACATAGCCAATGCCGCGACGCAGCGCGGCCGGGGACTGGTTGCTGACAGCCTGGCCGTCGATGTAGACGTCGCCGGAGGTCGGCTCGACCATGCGATTGACCATCCGCAGGAGGGTGGTCTTGCCACACCCCGATGGGCCGACCAGCACCGTGATCTGCCCGGTGGGAGCGGTCAGGCTCACGTCGTCAACGGCCAGCGTGCCGTCCGGCCACCTCTTGGTCACCTGATCGAAGCGGATCATGCCAAACGGTAACCCGCGGTCGCGGCATACGCCCGGCACGCCGCGGGTGGGTTGAGCGCGGACGGGCTAGGCCCGCACGAGTCAGACCTGGGCGCGGTGGAAGTTCTGGAAGCTCCGGCTGGCGGTGGGTCCGCGCTGGCCCTGGTAGTGCGAGCCATAGGCCGCCGAGCCGTAGGGGTTCTCAGCGGCGCTGGAGAGTCGGAAGAAGGCCAACTGACCGATCTTCATGCCCGGCCACAACATGATCGGCAGGGTCGCGACATTGCTGAGCTCGAGAGTGACGTGCCCGGAGAAGCCCGGGTCCACGAAGCCTGCCGTCGCATGGGTGAGCAGCCCGAGGCGGCCGAGGCTGGACTTGCCTTCGACCCGAGCGGCCAGGTCGTCAGGCAGGGTGACTGTCTCCCAGGTGCTGCCGAGGACGAACTCACCCGGGTGGAGCACGAAGCCTTCCTCGGGGTTGACCTCGACCAGCCTGGTCAGGTCGCTCTGGTCCAGCGCGGGGTCGATGACCGGGTACTTGTGGTTGTCGAAGAGCCGGAAGTACTTGTCCAGGCGCACGTCGACGCTGCTCGGCTGGACCATCGCGGGGTCCCACGGGTCGAGGACGACCCGGTTGGCGGCGATTTCGGCGCGGATGTCGCGGTCGGAGAGCAGCACGGTGGTCAGGCTACCCGTCGGTGTGGCTTGTGTGGCGCCTTCGGGTGCTCTCGCGCCGCCTTCGGGTGCTCTTGCGCCGCCTTCGGTCCCACCCGTCACACTTTTCCTCTGCTTGGTCACCTCTCCGCGCGGGCCCACACGTTCTTGCGTATGCCGCAGTGCGCTTTGGTCTGCTGAGTCGGCTGGTGCCGGCTGAGTCGGCTGGGCTGCCCTGCCGAGTGCGGCGGTGGCGTGGGTTAGACTTCCGGGCGCGCGCTTTTCAACGCCGCAGGCCGATGTAGCTCAATGGTAGAGCGCCAGCTTCCCAAGCTGGACACGCGGGTTCGATTCCCGTCATCGGCTCCATGAGCCGGATCTTCACGACTGCATTCGCCTCGGTGTACACGCTGTACATCGCCAAGGTGGAGCGCAAAGGACGGTCCGCCGCAGAGGTGGAGACCGTCACCTGCTGGCTAACCGGGTACTCTCCGGAGCAACTCAAGGCTCACCTCGACGCGCAGACCACCTTCGAGGACTTCTTCGCCCAAGCTCCGATGAATCCCGCAGCCAGCCTGATCACCGGCACCGTCTGTGGCATCCGGGTCGAGGACGTGGCCGATCCACTGATGCAGCAGATCCGCTACCTCGACAAACTGGTGGATGAGATCGCCAAAGGCCGCGCGATGGACAAGATCCTGCGCAGCTGACTCCCCATCGGGCACGATGGCCCGTCATGGACAGCTTTCAGCGCACCGCCGTACTCCGTCGCCAGGTCGCGGAAACTCTGGCTGGCCTCACCACCGACCAGCTCGCCACCCGAAGCCTGTGCGATGCGTGGACCGTGAAGGAGGTCGGCGCGCACCTCGTCGTGCCGATCCACGTTCCGATGCGCGCCTTCATGTGGGAGATGGTCAAGGCGCGCGGCAACTTCGACGTCGCCAACGACCGGACCGCCCGCCAGGCAGCCACGCGTCTGGGCGACCGAATCCCCGCGATTCTGCGGGAGAAGTCAGAGCGCCACTTCGCACCGCCCGGCGGCTCGCCCTCCTTCCAACTGGCCGACGTCATGATCCACGGCCAGGACATTCGGCGCCCGCTCGGCATCGCGCATACCTTCGAGGAGGAGGACCTGCGCGAAGTCCTCGAGCTCATCACCAACCCCACCTCGCGACGTGAGTTCATCCCGCGTCGTCGGTTCGACGGCATCCGCGTCGTGGCCACCGACGTGCGCGGGGCCGACGGTATGCCGTGGAGCTTCGGCGAGGGTCCGACCGTGGAGGGCCCCGCCGAGGCGATCATCCTGGCTGCCAGTGGCCGCTCGGTGGCGCTCGCCGACCTGAGCGGCGATGGCGTTGCCATCCTCGCGGAGCACACCCGCCAGCGCTGACGATCCCCGGGGTCGCCTAGGCGTTCGGGAAGATCCAGCCCAGGATCGTGATGAGCCCAACCACCGCGCACACCACGAAGACCGCCGCGATCACCCAGGAAATCACCTGAGCCGCATCCATCCCGTCCTGGGCGCCGGGGTCCTCGCGCCGGGCCGAATCGCGGGCCTCGTCGGCCTGCATTGCCTTGGTGCGCAGGGCATCAACCTTGGGCGAGCGCGGGGCGCGGCGCACCGAGGCCGGCAGCGAGCGCCACATGTCCCCGAAATCGTCGTCGTGTTTCTCCCGCCAGGCAGCGATCGCGGCATCCACCTCGGGTCCACGCACCCCGGCCCCAAACAAGGCCGCCCCAGCCCCAGGCTCGTCCCCCATGTCGTGCAGAACTTCGCCGAGGAGTGCGAGCGCGGTCGGATCACGGTGCTCAGCGACATACCCCTGAAGCAGATCCCGGGCACGCCACGGTGACCCCCCGTCGAGGGCTTCGCGCGCCCGCCTGACCAGCGCGGCGTCGGTGGCAGCATCCGTCACACCCCCGAGGGTTCCATAGCGCTCGCCTCGGGACAACGTGGCCCCCACCCCAGCGGGCAAGACCAGCGCAATGACCCACGTCACATCCAGACTCTTGCGGATGCTACTGGCCAGTAGCACAATGGAGCCAAGGCAACTAAGCAAGCGCTTACTTGCCACACGGCATACGGCTGTTATCACCTCAAGGGAGAGACCCATGGGCCACTACAAGAGCAACCTGCGCGACATCGAGTTCAACCTCTTCGAGGTCCTGGGTCGCGGCGAGGTCCTCGGACACGGCGTCTACGAGGAGGTCGACGCCGACACCGCTCGCGAGATGCTCAAGGAGGTCAGCCGCCTCGCCGAGAACGAACTCGCCGAGAGCTTCGTCGACGCCGACCGCATCCCGCCGGTCTACGACCCGGTCACCCAGGAGGTGACCATGCCCGCGTCCTTCGCTAAGAGCTACCGCGCCTACCAGGACAGCGGCTTCTGGAGCGTCGACGTGCCCGGCGAGCTCGATGGCACCGTCGCGCCCCCAAGCCTGAAGTGGGCCATGAACGAGATGGTCCTCGGCGCCAACCCGGCGATCGCGATGTTCGCGGCGTCGTACTCCTTCGGCAAGCTGCTCTACCTGCTCGGCAATGACGAGCAAAAGAAGCTCGCGCGCTGGATCATCGACAAGGGCTGGCACTGCACGATGGTGCTCACCGAGCCCGACGCCGGCAGCGACGTGGGCGCCGGCCGCGCCAAGGCTGTCGAGAATGCCGATGGCACCTGGACGATCACCGGGGTGAAGCGCTTCATCACCAGCGCCGAATCCGACATGGTCGACAATGTCGTCCACTTCGTGCTGGCCCGCCCCGAGGGCGCCGGCGCCGGCACCAAGGGCCTGAGCCTGTTCATCCTCTCCAAGTACCACGTGGATCTCGAGACCGGTGAGCTCGGCGAGCGCAATGGCGTCTACGTCACCAATGTCGAAAAGAAGATGGGCCTGAAGGTGAGCACCACCTGCGAGCTCACCTTCGGCGGCGAAGCCCCCGCGGTCGGCACGCTGCTCGGCGATGTGCACGACGGCATTGCGCAGATGTTCCGGGTCATCGAGCACGCCCGCATGCTCGTCGGCACCAAGGCCATTGCCACCCTCTCGACCGGCTACCTGAACTCGCTGGAGTACGCGAAGTCCCGCGTCCAGGGCTCGGACATGACCCAGATGACCGACAAGGCCGCCCCCCGGGTCACCATCACGCACCACCCCGACGTGCGCCGCTCGCTCATGCTGCAGAAGTCGTATGCCGAGGGCTTGCGGGCGCTGGTCCTGTACACCGCTTGCCAGCAGGACATCGTCGACCAGGAGCAGCTGCGTACCGGCAGCGAGGAGCTGGAGGCCGGTTCGGCCGGCGACCTCGCCAACCGGGTCAACGACCTGCTGCTCCCCATCGTTAAGGGGCTGGGCTCGGAGCGCGCCTGGACCCTGCTCGGCACCGAGACCCTGCAGACCTTCGGCGGTTCGGGCTTCCTGCAGGACTACCCGATCGAGCAGTACGTCCGCGACGCCAAGATCGACACCTTGTATGAAGGCACCACCGCGATCCAGGGTCTGGACTTCTTCTTCCGCAAGATCGTCCGCGACAAGGGCCAGGCGCTGCAGTCGATCGCCGCGCAGATCCAGGAGTTCGCCAAGGACCTCGGCACTCACGGCGGCCGTCTCGACCGCGAGCGCGAGTTGCTGGGCCAGGGCCTGGAGGACGTCCAGGGCACGCTCGGCTGGATGGTCGGCGAGCTCATGAAGTCAGACCCGCGCGTCGGCGGCGAGGTGACCAACCTGTACAAGGTCGGCCAGAACACGACCCGGTTCCTGCTGGCCGCTGGCGACCTGATCGTCTCGTGGCTGCTGCTGCGTCAGGCCGATGTTGCGCTCGAGGCGCTGACCGGCGAGGTGTCGGCTAAGGACCGCGACTTCTACACCGGCAAGGTGGCGGCGGCGCAGTTCTTTGCCCGTCAGATCCTGCCCCGCCTGGCCGCCGAGCGGGCGATGGCTGAGGCGACCGACAACTCGCTCATGGATGTGCCGGAGTCGGCCTTCTGAGGCTGCCTCACCTCGCGGTCAGATAGCCGCACCTGGATTGAGAATCCTCGCCGGATCAAGGGCTTCCTTGATCCGGCGAGTCACATCCATGACCTCTGGACCCAACTGGGCGGCCAGCGACCCGCGCTTGGCGCGGCCCACGCCGTGCTCGCCGGTGATCGTCCCGCCGAGGTCGATGGCCAGGGTCATGATCTCCTCGAATGCCGCCTCGGCCCGCTCCCGAGCGGCCGGGTCGGCGCCGTCGAAGATCAGATTCGGATGGGTATTGCCGTCCCCCGCATGGGCGACGACCGGAATGTCGGTGTCGTGTCGGCGGGCGATCGCCGCGATCCCGTCGAGCAGGTCCGGGAGCCGCGGCACAGGGACGCCAACGTCCTCGATGAGCAGTGACCCGAGACGCTCCGTGGCAGGGAAGAACGCCCTCCGGGCTACCAGGAAGGACTCCCCTTCATCCGGGTCATCGGTGCGATAACACTCGGTCGCGCCGGCTGCCTGGGCGCACCGTTCGATCTCGGCCATCTCGACCTCCCTGGCTGGCCCTGGCGCATCGGATTGCACGACGAGCAGCCCGCCCGCGCTGCGATCTAGGCCCATCCCGAGGAAGTCGTCAACCACCTCGATCGCGCGCTGATCCATGAACTCGACCAGGCAGGCGCGCACGGTCCGGCCCATCGCGACCACGGCCTCGGCTGCGGCGCGGGACGTGGGAAAGAGGGCGACCAGCGTTGACCGGGCGCCATGAGCCGGCACGAGGCGCAGGACGGCCCGGGTGACAATCCCCAGGGTTCCTTCGGAGCCGACGAAAAGCTTCATCAGCGACAGGCCAGCGACATCCTTGATCCGCTTGCCGCCCATCCGCAGCAGGGTGCCGTCGGCGAGCACCACATCGAGGCCCAGCACGTAATCGGTCGTTACCCCGTACTTCACGCAACAGAGGCCACCGGCATTCGTCGCGATATTGCCGCCGATCGAGCAGATCTCAAACGAACTCGGGTCTGGCGGGTACCACAGTCCATGCTCGGCGGCGGCTGCCTTGACCTCGGCGTTGAAGGCCCCCGGCTCCACCACGGCGACCCGGCTGTCGGGATCGATCTCGACCGCCCGCATGCGTTCCAGACAGAGCACGATGCCGTCATCGATGGCCGACGCGCCTCCCGCCAGCCCACTGCCCGCCCCCCGTGGCACCACCGGTATGCCGTGTGCCGACGCCCAGCGCATCGTCGTCTGCACTTGCTCGGTGGACTCGGCCCGGACGACCGCTATCGGGGTTCCGGCGTGCGGGTCGCGCGTCCAGTCGTGGCGGTACTTCTCCACGACATCAGGATCGGTCGCGACCACACCGGCGGGCAGGCTGGCAACCAGGTCGTCGATCGGGGCGCTCATGGCCCCATCCTGCCGGTCAGGCGACGGGTGCGTCAGCCTGCTGGGCGAGCGTGGCCGCGGCCTCGGCCGATCGGACCCGGCGGTACCCCAGAACGATGAGCACGACGGCGATGCCGCCAGCGGCGACAGGCACGGCATATGCCGCCCTCGCACCCCACGCTTCGATGGCCCACCCGCCCACCGCCGCGCCACCGGAGATGCCGATGAGAATGCCGGTGATCGCCACCGCCATGCCCTCGGTCATGAGCGCCTTGGGGACCAGGTGCTGCGCCAGCGACAGGCTGGTGATGAGCATCGGCGCGGTCGCGGACCCGGCGATGACCATGATGACGGCCAACGGCCAGACGCCTCCGGCAAATAGCGCAGGGGCCTCGAGCAGGAACATCCCGCTCGCCGCGAGGAGGAGGCGCTTGGTCAGACTCATCGTGAACTTGGTGGCGCCGAAGACGATCCCGGAGATGGTGGAGCCCAGGGCGAAGGCGCCCAGGATGATGCTGGCGAAACTCGTGGCGGCCTGCTCCTTGGCGAACGCGACGGCGACGACCTCATTGGCTCCGAAGATCACGCCAGTCATGGTGAGCACGATTGCCACGAGCAGCAGGCCGGGGCGGCGAATGGCCAGGCCACCGGGACGGTCATGTGCGGGGACGACGGGCGGCTCAGTTTCCCGGGCGAAGAGGAACGCGATCATGCCGATGGTGAAGAGCAGCTCGGCCAGGAGAAGGCCCGCTTCGGGGAACCACAGGGTCGAGACGAGGACAGCCAAGACGGGGCCGACGACGAAGGACGCCTCGTCAGCGACCTGCTCGAAACTCATGGCGGTGTGGAGGCGATCCGGCTCGGCGTGGAAGATGTGCGCCCAGCGCGCGCGTGACATCGGGCCGGGCTCGGGGATGATCGCGCTCAGGCCGTAGCCCACAAAGATGGTCCAGACGGGTGCGCCAGCGAGGGAGAGCAGTGCGGTGCTGGTGCAGAAGACCGCTGAGGTCGTAACGAACGGGAGGGCCACCCGGCGCTGGCCAAATCGATCGACCAGCCGACCGATGACCGGGCCGGCGATCGCGAGCACCAGGACGCCAACGGCCGAGATCGCGCCAGCCAAGCCGAAGGAGTCGCGGCGTTCGCTGAGCATGACGATGATCGCCACCCCGAACATGGAGCCGCCGACTCGGGAGAAGGCGGTTCCCAGGATGAAACGCGCCGCTCCGGGCACACGGAACAGGGGGGCATAAGCGGCGAGCACGACGGGGTCCAGATCAGTTGGTTAAGGAGATCAAAGGATGATTCTCTCAGAGGTCCGCTGCATGGCGGAATCGAGATTCATCCGGCGGACGCCGGTGCGCGGTTGCGGCATACAGGCCTCGAGGCAAGGGTTCCCGAGAACTGCGCACTGAGAAAGTCTTACGAACTCGGGATTTCGGGGTGACCCCGAAATCCCGAGTCGGGAGGGACTAGCTGGCCCAGCTGGGTGGTGGCGGCGGGGCTCCGGGAGCAGCCGGCGGCGGGGGCGGAGGTGCGTCAGCTGCCGGGGCGGCCGGAGCAGCGGGTGCCGGAGGCGCCGCATCGGGCGGCGGTGGCGGTGGCGCAGCGGCGGCTGGTGCAGGCGGTGGGGGTGGCGCAGCGGCTTGCGCAGCGACCTGCCCGGGAGGTGGCGGCGGCGCACCCGGAACCGGTCCGGGCGGGCTCACCGTCAACGAGCCGAGCTGCCCAGCGGTCTCCAGCGAACGCAGCGACTCCATCACCCGCGCCTTGTCCTCGGCTGAGACCGGACGGCCGGTGGCCTCCAGCCACGCGATCACACCAAGGTCCCGCAGCGCACGGTCACCACCGCCATGACCGCCCCCAAATCCACCACCGGGGGGCATCATGCCGGACTGCTGCATCGCGGCGTCGGCCTTCGCGGCCAGGTCGGTCGCGGCCGCCTTGGCTCTCTCGAAGAAGCTCATGAGGGGGTCTCCTTCCTAGGGCGGCGAGGGGTTCAAAAGCCGCCGTTCTCACGATAGATCCACGGCCCCCGAAGTACTAGCGTTGGTCGTGGAGCCGGACACCCGGCACGCCGCAGACATCTTGAAAGTGAGTGAGGGCCATGACGATCCACGGATCGCTGTTCACCGAGTTCAAGGAGAAGGACACCCAAGATCCCTTTTCCCTGCAGAACAAGAAGCTGCTGCGCATCGACATGCGGTACGGCGAGGTGATGGCAAAGACCGGCTCGATGGTCGCCTACCAGGGAGACGTCCGGTTCACCAAGCAGTCCAGCGGCCTGGGCAAGATGTTCAAGTCCGCCATGACGGGCGAGGGCGTCTCGGTGATGACCTGTTCGGGCTCCGGCGAGCTCTTTGTCGCCGACAGCGCCAGCGAGATCCAGGTGATGTACCTCGAGAATGACGCGATCTCGGTCAACGGCAGCAACATCCTGGCGTTCAGCAACTCGATCCAATGGGATATCCATCGCATCCAAGCTCGCGGTGCCGCCATGACCGGTGGCCTCTACAACGTCTCGCTGCGCGGCACTGGCTACGTCGCGGTGACCACCAAGGGTGACCCGGTGGCACTCGACGTGGCCTCCGCGCCGACCTTCGCCGATGCGCAGGCGGTCGTTCTCTGGACGGCTGGTGTGTCGATGGACGTCCGCGTAGACACCGGCGGCATCGGCTCGATGATCCGCGGCGGCACCGGGGAAATGCTGCAGATGGCCTTCGGCGGCCAGGGCTACGTCCTCGTGCAGCCCTCCGAGTCCGTGGTGGCCGGCGGCGGACAGGGCACGGGCGCCAGCCCTACGAGTGGCTTGGGCAACCTCTTCGGCTGACCGAACACGACGGTCATGACGCGCCTCCCCGACGGTGTCCACCGCGCGGGCACGACTCCGGGAGGCCGCGGCATACGCAAGAATCGGTGACATGACGACACCGGCGACCCTGACGGACATCATCGATATTGCGCGGGAGCAGGTCCTCGAGCAGGGGAAGCCGCTGCGCGAAGAGCAGATCCTCGAGGTGCTCCGCACGGGTGATGACCGGCTCCAGGACTTGCTGGCGCTGGCTCACGAGGTCCGGATGAAGTACCAGGGGCCCAGCGTCGAGGTCGAGGGCATCATCTCGCTCAAGACCGGCGGCTGCCCCGAGGACTGCCATTTCTGCAGCCAGAGTGGGCAGTTCACGTCGCCCGTGCGTTCGGTCTGGCTCAACATTCCTGAGTTGGTCCGAGCCGCCAAGGCCACGGCCGCGACCGGGGCCAGCGAGTTCTGCATCGTGGCGGCTGTGCGTGGCCCGGATGACAAGCTCATGGAGCAGATGCGCGAGGGCGTCGGCGCCATCAAGGCCGCGGTCGAGATCAATGTCGCGGCGTCGGTGGGCATGCTCACCGCCGAACAGGCCGCCGAGCTCGTCGACATGGGGGTGCACCGCTACAACCACAACCTCGAGGCCGGGCGCTCGTACTTCCCGCAGGTGGTGACCACGCACTCGTGGGAAGAGCGCTGGGAGACCTGCCAGCTCGTCAAAGATGCCGGGATGGAACTGTGCTGCGGTGGCCTGGTCGGCATGGGTGAGACCCTGGAGCAGCGCGCCGAACTCGCCGCCCAACTCTCCGAGTTGGAGCCCCACGAGGTGCCGCTGAACTTCCTCAATCCGCGGCCGGGCACCCCTTTCGGTGACCTCGAGCCGATGCCGGCCAATGACGCGCTCCGCACGATTGCCGCCTTCCGGCTCGCCCTGCCGCGCACGATTCTGCGGTATGCCGGTGGGCGAGAGTTGACGTTGGGCGACCTGGGTACCCGCGACGGGCTCCTCGGCGGGATCAACGCCGTGATCGTCGGCAACTACCTCACCACGCTGGGTCGGGACCCGCGTGAGGACTTGGCGCTGCTCGACGAGTTGAACATGCCGATCAAGGCCCTCAACGAGACCCTCTGAGCGATGGACCTGTCAGCCGTGTCGCTCGAAACTCAGCCGGGAGCGCCTGGTCCCTGGTGTGGACATTGTGGGGGCGACACCTCGCACGGCGATCACGAGCACTGCGTTCGGATGAGAGACCTTGAGCCGCAACGCTTTTGCACGCAGTGTCGGCGGCGCATGAAGGTGCAGATCACTCCCGGCACCTGGACCGCAACCTGCGTCGAGCACGGCAGTGTGGAGCACTCCACCTGGGCATAGCCGGTTAGCGACAGGACCTGGCCGGCAGGTCGGTCAGGCTGGCCCGCAAGGCGGCATATGCCGTCCCGCCAAGGCGGGTCTCCCATTCGGCGTCGATCTGCTCAAAGAGCCTGGACACGAATTTCTGGGCCGCAATCCCGTGGTCAGTGAGCCGGAGCAGTCGAGCCCGACGATCCGTGGGGTCGGTCACGGTGATCAGATATCCCTGACGCTCCAGGTGCGTGATCTGCTGGCTCACGGCCTGCTTGGTGACATCGCACTGGGAGACGATCTGGCTGGCTCGACGGGGGCCCTCGGTGAGGTACTGGAGCACGTTGCGTGAGTGCGCCAGCGACAGCGCACAGAAGGGCGAGGACCGCAGACGCCGGTCGAACTCTGCCGCATACGCCGCCTCGGCGCGTCCGAGCAGGGCGACCAGGGGCGCATCGCCGCCGGGCGCGGAGCAACTCGCGTCGGTCGTCATGGCCGTCATGCTACCGCTCAATAGTCAAGGACTTGACATTCAGCCTGCGGTGCGCGCACAGTACAAGTCAAGCACTTGACCATCGTCCCTTCTCGATCTTAGGAGTTCTCATGAGCATTCTTGTTCTCGTCGGCAGCCTGCGCGCCGACTCCATCAACCGCCAGCTTGCGCACGCCGCCATCGCCGCCCTGCCGGAGGGTGTGGCCGCCACGATCTACGAAGGTCTGGCTGAGCTTCCACGCTACGACCAGGACCTCGACGGGGACACGCCGCCAGCCCAGGCCGCCCGGTTGCGGGCAGCGGTTGCTGCGGCGGACGGTGTCCTCGTGGTCACGCCCGAGTACAACGGCGTCATGCCCGGGACGATCAAGGACGCCATCGACTGGGCGTCGCGGCCACGCGGCGAGTCCGCGATTGCCGGCAAGCCGGTCGCGGTCCTCTCGGCTTCGCTCTCTCCCCGCGGCGGTGTGTGGGCGCGCGAGTCGGTCCTGCGAGCGGTCACGGTCGCGGGAGGTCGAGCGGTTGAACTCCACGCCGGGGTCGGGTCGGCCTATGAGCACTTCTCCGGCGGCGAACTGACGAGCCCGGACGCCCTGGCCGAGGTGGGGGCTGTCGTGGGCGCACTGGTGGCCGAGTCGGCAGTCTTGGCCCACTGAGGGTCGCAGACTGCTCGGCGCTGACGGCTCGGCGCCGACGGCATACCGCGCAGGACTGGACCCGCAAGAATGGTCCCGTGACCACCCCTGCGGATCTTCCCGATCATCGGCGGCTGCTGGCCTTCGACCGCGCGCACCTCTGGCACCCCTACTCCAGCGCCCTCAGCCCGCAGGATCCCAACCTCGTCGAGAGCGCCCAAGGGGTTCGACTCCACCTCCGTGACCGCCAAGGTGAGCGCCTTGAGGCCATCGACGCCATGAGCTCGTGGTGGTGCGCCGTCCACGGGTATGCCGTGCCCGAGCTCGATCGCGCTGCTCGCGATCAACTCGAACGCATGAGCCACGTGATGTTCGGCGGGCTCACCCACGAACCGGCGATCGAACTCGGGCGCCGCCTGGTCGAGCTCTCCCCCGAGGGCCTGGATCACGTCTTCCTCGCCGACTCGGGCTCGGTCTCCGTCGAGGTCGCCATGAAGATGGCACTGCAATGGCATATCGCCAACGGGAGGCCCCGCCCGCGCTTTTTCACCATCCGCGGCGGATATCACGGCGACACCTTTTCGCCGATGTCCGTGACGGATCCGGTGGGCGGCATGCACAGCCTCTTTCGTGGGGTGCTGCCCGAGCATGTCTTCGCCCCCCGACCGCCGGCCGGACTCGACGCTGACCTGAGCGACTGGAAGGCCGAGACCGAGGCCCTGTATGCCGCCCACGCCGATCAGATCGCGGCCATCATCATCGAGCCGATCCTGCAAGGCGCCGGGGGCATGCACATCTACTCACCCGAAGCCGTCAGCTGGCTGAGCGCTCTCGCCCGCTCGCATGGCGCATTGGTGATTCACGACGAGATCGCCACCGGGCTGTGGCGGACCGGGCGCCGCTGGGCCTCGGACTGGTGCGCGCCGCAGGCTCGCCCCGACATCCTGTGCGTCGGCAAGGCCCTCACCGGCGGCTATCTCACCCTGGCCGCCGCACTGTGCACCACAGCCGTCGCGCAGGGAGTCAGTCGCGGCGAGGCCGGCGGGCTCATGCACGGCCCGACCTTCATGGGCAACCCTTTGGCGTGCGCCGTCGCCTCTGCGTCCCTCGACCTGCTCGTCGCGAATGACGCTGCAGCGCAGGTCTCATCGCTGGAAGCCGGCCTGACCTCGGGACTTGAGCCTGCGGCATACCTGACGTCGGTGGCCGATGTCCGGGCCCTGGGTGGCGTCGGGGTGATCGAGCTCCGCGAACCCGTTCGGACGGCCGAGGTCACCGCGGCCGCCCTGGCGCGAGGAGTCTGGATCCGCCCCTTCCGCAATCTCGTCTATGCGATGCCGCCTTACGTCTGCGACGAAGCTGACCTGGGCACGATCACGACCGCGATGGTTGAAGCGGTCGCCGAGGTGCACGGCTGACGGGCCAGACCTGTCAACTCCCGCCCTGAGCGCAACCGCCGCCGGAGAGCGCACAGCCACCGCAGGCGGCCCCGGCGCCACCACACAGCGAGCCTGCACCCAGCACCTCGATCCGGCCGATGCGGGCGAGGTGCTCGACGGCCGCGGACACCACATCAGCGTCCAGACCAGTCCGCTGAGCCACCTCGCCCGTGGTCAGCGCACCTGAGTGGACGGCCAGTAGGACATCCGTGAGCGGGCTGGTGCTCACCAGAAGACCCTCCCCACCTGGAAGACGATGACCGACAACAGCCAGGCCACCGCCAGTTGAATGCCGATCCCGGCCACGGTCCAGCGCAGCCCGAGCTCCCTGCGCTGAGCGGCCAAGGTTGCGACGCAGGGTGTGTACGCGAGCAGGAAGATCATGAATGCCGCGACTGCAGGGCCGGGGTGCCCCCCAGAGGATGCGGTGAAGGTGGCCTTCAGCTGCGCACCCAGCGCGCCCGGCTCGCGTTCCGAGTTGGGCTCGGCCAGCGCGTAGGTCTGCGCCCACGAGCTGATCACGGCCTCTTTAGCCACAAAGCCGACGATGAGCGCACTCGTGGCCTCCCACTCGCCGAAGCCGGCGGGCGCCAGCGTTGGCGCGACCGCTCGCGACACCGCGGCATACGCACTGTCCTCAACGGGGGTGTCGCCGAAGGACCCGCCGGCCGTGGGGACGGACTGGAGCAGCCAGACTGCGCACACAGTCACGACGATGATGCCGGACGCGGTACGCAGGAATCCCTTGAGCCGCAGCCACATCACCGACAGGGATAGACGCGCCGTGGGCCGCTGGTAGGGCGGCAGGTCAATCACCAAGGGGTCCGCGCCGAGGGTGCGCCATAAGGTGCCGCGCAGCAGCAGCCCCACCACGACCACCAGGACGATCGAAACGACATACATCAGGAAGACGACGGTCCCGGCCCGGTCGGGGAAGAAGGTCGTGGCCAGCAGAACGTAGACGGTCAATCGCGCGGTGCATGAGGTGAAGGGCACCAGCAGCGCCGTCAACAACCGGTGCCGCGCCTGCGGCAGGATGCGCGTCGCGGAGATCGCAGGCACATTGCAGCCGAAGCCCACAACCAACGGAAGGAAGGCGCGACCCGGCAGCCCGAGCCGCCCCATCAGCCGGTCCGTGACCACCGCCGCCCGGGCTAGGTAACCCGAGTCCTCCAGCACAGCCAGCAAAAGAAACATCAGGGCCATCAGCGGGACGAAGGTCAAGACCATGCCCACGCCCGCGATCAGGCCATCCACGAGCAAGCCGCGAATCGGACTGTCAGACAACCCCATCGCGGACATCGCGCGGTCGGTCAACGTGCTGACCGGCCCAGTGAAGAAGGAATCCAGCGCATCCTGCAGAGGTGCCGCGACCGTGGTCGTGATCTGGAAGACCACCCACATGACGGCCAGGAAGATCAGCGGGCCCACGACCGGGGCTGTGGTCCAGCGATCCAACCGATCTGACCACGTGCGTCGGAGCTCACCTGTGTCCCGCTGCGCTGCGTCGACGACTGCCGCGATCCAGGCGAACCGCTCATCCGCGGCCGCCAGATCCGCAACGGTCTGCGAGGCCGCGTCCGAGGTCGCCACGTCGGATGGCATCCGCGGCGCCACGCGACCCGCCGCAATCAGCCCCGCGATCGCACGGTCAAGCTCAGCAGTGCCCTGACGCCGCCGCGGATCAACGGGCACAACGGGGCAGCCCAGCGCCTCCGACAAAGCCCTCGGGTCAATGTCGACGCCGCGGCGGGCAGCGACATCCCCCATGGTCAGCGCCACCAGCACCGGGAGATCGCTCTCGCGCACCTGAGCCACCAGATACAAACTTCTGGCCAGATGAGCCGCGCTGGCCACAATGACGACCACGGCCGGGCGCTGCGAATCCTGCGCCAACACGACCTCGCGGGTGAGGACTTCATCGGGGCTGTGCGGATCCAGGGAGTACGCGCCCGGGAGGTCGATCAGGTCGACCGCGCGCCCCCCGCTGACATTCCATCGGCCCTGCCCGACCTCGACGGTCGTTCCGGGCCAGTTCCCCACGGTGCGACGGGAACCGGTCAGTGCGTTGAAGAGCGTGGATTTGCCGACATTGGGAGCGCCGGTGAGCAAGACCCGCGGATCGCCGGTCACGACCAGCGAAGCGCCGCCATCGTCATGGCACGACGGCACCGACGTCATGACGAAACCTCGCTCACCGCAAGGAAGTCCAGGACCTCCGCGCCCAGCGCGAGCCGGGTCCCGGCAATCCCGACGATCCGGCCACCACCGGCCGTGCGTTGGACCACCTGGATGCTCGCCCCCTCGCGAAGCCCCAGCTCAGCCAACCGCCGACGCAGCGGCCCCGGCGCACCTCGCACCCCGAGGACCTGCACCGTCGCCCCAATCGAGGCACGAGCGAGCGTGGGCGGCATAGCTCCATGGTACGCCCAGGTTAGGTAACCCTAAGTCCCGGCCCTGCTCAGGTGGAGGCAACCAGACTGCGGGTTAGGCCTTGTCAAGGCGGGCGCCATGGCGTAGAGATGAACCCAACACCCGGGGGGTGGGGGAAGGAGGCTCTCCATGAGCCGCGTTCGAATCGTTCTCGCCTTGGCGGCTGCCGCAACCATCGGCACGCTGGGATCCACAGCCGCTGCGACGCCAGCACCAACGCCAACACCGCTGATAAACACACCATCGAATGAGGCTGCGCCGGCCCTGAAGGCCACCGATTCGCAGGTGCGGCTCCTCAGTGGCGACGTGGTGCGACTTCGCGGCAAGCAATGGGGCACGATCCCGGCGCCGGGGTCCACGGGATTCCTGCGCGCCAGCCTGAGCGGCCATCAGTACGTTATCCCGCGATCCCTGAGCCGCCTGCTCGGTCGTCAACTCGACCCCTCACTCTTCGATGTCAGCACGATCGCCGCCAAGAACCACGGCGCAGCCACACCGGTCTCGATTGTGTATGCCGCAAGCACCTCGCCGACCGAGGTCCCCGGCATCGAGATCACCAGTCGCTCGGGGCTGGCAGGTACCGGTGTCATCACAGCCCAGTCCTCAGCAGCCCTGGCTCGGAGGCTGTCGACGACCAGCGCCGAGACTCTCTTCGCAGGGGTGCGCTCGATCGCGGCAGCGGCCCCCGGGGTGTCTCCCAACTTCCCCATGTTCACCGTCAAGATCCAGTGCCTGGACGCGCAAGGGCTCCGCACCGATTGCGTGGCCATCTGGATGAATCTTGACGATGCGATCCGCGGGTCGGGGATTGCCGGCACCTACGAGCAGGAAGCTCGAGCCAGTCTGCCCGCCGGGAACTACTGGTTCACCGCCTGGATCGACCGACCCGGGGGCGTCGCAGTCCCTCAGCACGTGGTGCTGCCGGTGACCGGAGCGACCACCGTCGTGCTCGATGCCCGCACTGCCACGACCAAGGTGGTGGTCAGCACGCCGGATTCGGCAGGGGACGCTGAACTCGATCTGACGCTGGTCCGCACTGACTCCCTGGGATCGACGTCCTCGGCCGGAGTATTCGTGGCCGGCGCCGGCATCTGGACCACCTCAACACAGGGGGTCGACCCCGTCCTCGGCACGGTCGGGTGGGCCGTCAGTTTGCTGGGGCCAGACGATCTGGCGAAACCCACGCGCTTCTACAGTCTGGCCTGGTGGGGCAGTGGATTCATCCCGGCCAGTCTGCGTTTCGTGCCACGACGTAGTGACCTCGAAACCTCGACCATGGTGTACCTCGGCAACACTGCTCGGTCAGGCAAACAAGGGATGATCGCGCTGGGGCCGTTTGGCGAGAACGGTGGATCGACATTCGGCTTTGGCGTGGATTTGCCCCTGCGTTTGACGGCCTACTCCGGCGGGGCTCCAGGCGTTCAGCTCGCCGGCGAGTTCCAGTCCAGTATGGATTGGGAGACCGGTCTGGGTTCGGAGTACCTGCGCTCGGCGGCCCGTGAAATCGTCCCGGGAGGCACCCGAACCGAAGAATGGAATCGCGGGCCATTTCATCCGACGACGGCCCCCGACGGGGTATTCCCCTGGGCGATCTGCTCAGCCTGCTTGTCCAGCAGCGGACTCTCGGTCGTGCTGCCATCGCATGGCGATAACAACCCCCTGCACTGGGGCCTGGTCGATGACCCGGATCTGGTCCACTGGTCCATCGCGCTGGGCACCACCCCGGTCGCATCCGGCAACGGGCCATTCGTGATCGACACGCCGCTGCCAAGGGCCTCGGGGCCCTTAGTCCTGAGCTCCACCGAGACCCGGCCTCGGGCGGATGGCTCCTCGTCAACAACCGCAACCACGTGGCGGACACCGCGCACGAACCTGGGTGAGGAGCTGACCGGCTGGTCATGCGCCGATGGGGTTGGGCCCTGCCGCGCCCTCTCGATCCTGACCGCGACCTACGCACTGCCGATCAGCAATACCAACACCATGGCCGCTGGCACTCGGTGGGGCCGCATCACGCTCACCAGTTACCGAGGCACCCGCGCCGTCACGAGTTTCAACCTTGACGTGCGTTATGGCACCGGACCCTGGATGCCGGTGCCTTCAAGGTCGGTGGGGGTCAACACCTTCAGCGTGGGAATCCCGGTTCCCGCCGGTGGCGGGCAAGCGACCCTCCGGTTGCGGGCCACCGATAGCGGCGGATCATCGTTCTCTCAGACCTTGACCAACGCCTTCACGGTCGCGCCATGAGGGCGCACGAGACCGAAAAGACAGGAGCACTGCGCATGACGCGAACCCTTCGACGGGCCGTGACCGGACTCATCTGCGCCACTGCGGTGGTTGCCGCGAGCGCGGCGGCTAGCGCGGGCGCACCAGCGTCACCGGCTCCCGCACCCAGCGGCCCACAGACCGCCAAGGTCTGCGATGAGGCCCGCGCTGGCTATGCCCGGTGCCTGGCCCTGGTCCGCACTGATGCTGCGGCGCAGGCGGCGTCCAAGGCAGCAGCGACTAAGGCGGCGGCCCGGATGGGCTACGGGGCGACCGACTTGCGGGCGGCATACGGCGTCTCGGCCTCAACCGCTCGCCCGTGGGTGGCGATCGTGATCGCCTTTGACGTGCCGAATGCCGAGGCCGACCTCGCGTTCTACCGCTCGACCTACGGTCTGCCGGCCTGCACCACTGCCAACGGTTGCTTCCGCAAGGTCAACCAGGGTGGCGCGACCTCACCGCTGCCGCCGCCGGATGGCGGCTGGGCTCTGGAGGGCTCGATGGATCTGCAGATGGTCTCGGCCGCCTGCCCGTCCTGCCGCATCCTCTTGGTCGAAGCCAATGACAACATGCTCACCAACATGGCCAAGGCCACCGCCACCGCGGCACGCAAGGGTGCCAAGATCGCCTCGCACAGCTATGGCGCGGACGAGGGCGGCTGGATGTCGCAGGTCTCGGCGCCCTACCAGAACCCCGCAATGCCCAGCGTGGCGTCCTCGGGCGACTACGGCTTCACCACCGCAGGGTTCCCGGCCGTCTTGGCCGAGGTGACCGCGGTGGGTGGCACGACCTTGACCCCTTCGACGAACGCGCGTGGCTGGCAAGAGAGCGTATGGAGTGGCGCGGGGAGTGGCTGTTCGGCCTGGGTCAACAAGCCCGCCTACCAGAATGACCCGAACTGTCAGATGCGGACCGTTGCGGACGTCGCGGCGGTCGCCGATCCAGCCACCGGGGTCGCGGTCTATGACACCTACCCCAACCCGTTCACTGCGCCCGGCTGGGTGACATTGGGCGGCACCAGTGCGTCCGCGCCCTTCGTGGCGGGCCTCATCGGAGCGGCGGGTTCGCCTGCGCTGTGGCGGTCCAGCATGGCGTATAGCCGAGCCGCGCGCTTCAATGATGTCGTCGGCGGGAGCAATGGGTCCTGTGGCGAGGACTACCTCTGCACGGGTCTGGCCGGGTACGACGCGCCGACCGGTGTGGGGACTCCGCGGGGGCTGTGGCCCTTCCGGAAGAACTGATCGGGGCGGCTCCCGGGGACATCGGTCGTGGGCAGGACATCCGGGAATCTGGATGTTTGGCAGGATCGTCCCTGTGACAGGTCCTCTTGACTGGCTTGCCGATGCTGCGGCGTCACGGGAGCAGGCAGGCCTGACCCGGGAGCTTCGCCCGGTCAGCGACGACGGCGTGCTCGATCTGGCGGGCAATGACTACCTCGGGCTGCGCCAGCACCCAGCCGTCGTCGCCGGTGCTGTCGCGGCGGCACAAGCGTATGGCGGCGGTGCGGGTGCCTCACGTCTGGTCACCGGGACGCTGGACATCCACGGAGAGCTTGAGGCCGCTTTGGCCAGGCTTGTGGGTGGCCCTGCCGCCCTGGTCCTGTCCACCGGGTATGCCGCAAACCTCGCGGTCCTCGGGGCACTCACCGATCGATCCACGCTGATCGTCTCTGATGCGCATGCGCACGCCTCACTGATTGACGGCGCCCGCCTGAGCCGGGCGGAGGTAGCCGTGGCTCGGCACAATGACGTCGCTCATGTCGCCGAACTGCTTCGTGGGTCTCGGCACGACCGGCGGGTTGTGGTGGTCGAATCGGTCTACTCCGTCCTCGGCGACCTTGCGCCACTCGAGGAGCTACTGGACGTCGTCACCGCTGCGGGCGCACTCCTTGTGGTGGACGAGGCACATGCACTCGGTGTGGTCGGGAACGTCGGTGAGGGAGCTCTAGCGAGCGCGGGGTTAACCGACTGGGAACACGTGGTCATCACCGGGACACTGTCGAAATCCTTTGCCGCGCAAGGCGGATTCGTGATCGGGCTCCCCAGTGTGGTGGATCAACTGGTCAATACCGCTCGACCGTTCATCTACGACACGGGCTTGGCGCCTGCAGCAGCCGGTGCCGCGCTTGGGGCGCTGACGGTCCTGCACGATGACCCTGGCTTGGCCAAGCGGGTCCGCTCTGCGGGGCGGATGCTCTCTAGCGCGTGCGGAGTGGCAGCTCCCGCTGGCGCGGTCATGTCCGTGCCGATGCCAGGACCTCGAGAGGCCCTGGCTGCGGTCGAGGCCGCGCGAAGCCACGGCATACGCATCGGAGCCTTTCGACCGCCGTCGACCCCGGACGGGATATCGCGGCTTCGACTCACTGCACATGCGCATCACACCGATGATGAACTCGCCCGCGCCTGCGCGGTGCTGCGTGAGTTGGTGTCGCGATGAGCGACCCTCGCGCGCTGCCGTCCGTTGTTCTGGTCACCGGCACCGGGACAGGCGTCGGCAAGACGGTCGCCACGGCCGCGCTGGCGTCCCTCATACGCTCCCGAGGGTCATCGGTCGCCATGGTCAAGGTCGCCCAGACCGGCGTATCCGCCGATGATGCTGGAGACACCGACGAGGTGGCTCGGCTTGCGGGTCCGCTGCCGACTCACGAGTTCCTGCGGTTGCCTGATCCGTTGGCGCCCGATGCGGCTGCTCGCCGGGCCGGGGTATCACTGCCTCCCGTTGCCGTGCACGCACGGCGGGTGGGTGAGCTCGTGGGCGAGACGTCCATCGTCGTGGTCGAAGGGTCGGGGGGCCTCCTTGTCCGGCTGGACGAACGCGGGGGCACCCTGGCTGATCTTGGAGTTGCGCTGCGCTACAAGGGGATGAGTTGCGGGGTGGTGTTGGTCGCGTCCGCCGGGTTGGGAACGTTGAACAGTGCTGCGCTCACGGCCGAGGCGCTCAGTCACCGCAACCTGCCTCTGCTCGGCGTGATTATTGGTGATTGGCCAGCGGAGCCCGGCCTTGCTGAAGAGAGCAATTTGACGGACTTGCCCCGCGTTACAGGGGCCCCGCTCTGGGGCCGCATTCCTATGGGCGCCGGCCGCCTCGACGCGGCGGCATTTGCCGAACTCGTCCCCTCGTGGATGGAGATGTCGTGACCTACCGCGTGACCGTCGTCTGTTGGGGGAACATCTGCCGTTCACCGATGGGCGAGTACCTGCTGAAAGAGGCCGTCAGGGATGCCGGTCTCGCCGACCAGGTGATCGTGGACTCGGCCGGAACCTCCTCAGACGAGTTGGGCCAACCGATGCACCCACGAACAGCCGCCGTGATGCGACGCCATGAACATGCAGACCTCGGCTGGGCCGGGCATCGAGCACGCCGGTTCGACGCGAGCTGGTTTGACGACGTGGATCTCGTGCTTGCCGCCGATCACGTGCACGTGGACATCCTGCGAGGGCGAGCCCGCACCCCGGAGGAGGCCGAGCGGGTCAGGCTCTTCCGGTCCTTCGACGCGGAAGCAGTAGCGGCTGGGACTCTGGGGATGGATGACCCGTGGTACGGCACGGACCCGGCATACGAGCAGACCTATGCCGAGATCATGGCGGCGATCCCTGGAATCCTGGCCTACTTGCGCGCGTCCCTCGCCCTTTCTTAAGAGCAGGGACGCGCACAAGCGCACTCACTCGGCTGGGGGCATTGCTCCTGCCGCGGTCTTGCGCAATTCCACCTGGGGAAGCAGCAGCATGACCAGGAAGCCGAGCACCATCACGATCGAGCCCAGCAGGAAGACCAGATCCATCGACTGGGAGAAGCCCACGAGGAAGGGCTTGGCCAGGGCGGGATCCAAGTTGCTGAGGAATGAACTGTCCTGCAGGACACCACCCGCCGCTCCGGTTCCACCCGATGTCTGCGAGGCCGCCAGTTCCTTGGCAAAGGCCGCATTGGCCGGGTCGTGCAGCGCTGATTGGAACTCCGGCGTCGGGAAGGCAGTCTTCATCGCGTCGCTGATCCGCTGAGGAAGGTCAGAGAAGAGCACGGACAAGAAGACCGCGGTCCCGATGGTGCCGCCGATCTGACGGGTGAAGGTGGCCGTCGAGGTGGCCACCCCGATCTGCTGCGGGGGAACGGCATTCTGGACGGCCAAGGTGAGCGGCTGGAAGTTGAAGCCCAGACCGATGCCGAAGAACACCATGATGATCATGGTCTGCCAGATGGGCGTGTCGAACTTGACGTAGTGGAACAGGAAGAGCGAGATCGTCAGCAGCGCCGAGCCCACGATCGGATAGATCCGGTACCGGCCGGTTCGCGAGATCATCTGACCCGAGAAGACCGAGCCGGCCATGATCCCCAGAGTCATCGGGAGCAGCTGCAGACCAGCCTCGGTGGGCGAAGCACCCTTGACGATCTGCAGGTAGAGCGGCAGGCTCGCGAGCCCACCAAACATCGCGATGCCGATGATGACGCCGGCGGTGGAGGCAACCCCCACCGTCTTGATCCGGAACATCGCCAGCGGGAAGATCGCCTCTTCGCCCATCCGCCACTCTTGCCACAGGAAGGCCAAGCCGGCGGCGATGCCGATCCCGATGCACGTCAGGGAGCGGCCGGACCCCCAACCCCATTCGCGGCCCTGTTCAGCCACGAGCAGAAGCGGGACAAGGGAAACACTGAGCAGCCCTGCGCCGAGCCAGTCAATCCGGTGGTCAAGGCGGCGGTGATGAAGCTTGAGGGTGCGAGAGACGATGAAGAGCGCGACGATGCCGATCGGCACGTTGACCAGGAAGACCCAGCGCCAGCCGGTGATCCCGAGGATCGACTCCTGGCCGGCGAGGAAGCCGCCGATGACCGGGCCCAGGACCGAGGACGTGCCGAAGACGGCCAAGAAGTAGCCCTGGTACTTGGCGCGCTCTCGGGGCGGAACGATGTCTCCGATGATCGCGAGCGCGAGGGAGAACAGGCCGCCAGCGCCGAGCCCCTGCACCGCTCGGAAGAGGGCGAGCTGCTTCATCGAGTCGGCGAACGAGCACATCATGGAGCCGATGACGAAGATCGTGATGGCGGCGACGAAGAACTTCTTGCGGCCGTAGATGTCCGAGAGCTTGCCGTACAGCGGCGTCACGATCGTCGAGGTGATGAGGTATGCCGTTGTCGCCCAAGCCTGTTCGTTGAGGCCTTTGAGGTCATCGGCGATGGTGCGCACTGCCGTCGCAACGATCGTCTGGTCGAGGGCCGCGAGGAACATGCCCGCCATGAGGCCGATGAGGATGGTGACGATCTGGCGATGGCTAAGCCCGCCCTCGTTCTCTCGCGTGTCCTCTTGCACGCCCTCTCGCGCGTCCTCTTGCGTGTCGGCAACGAGATCGGTGTCGGCGGGCTGGGTAGGTGGTTCGACGGTCATACGTGGTCCTTGTTGGTGGAGTGGTGACGCAAGGGCAAGTGCTGCTCGAGGCTCTCGGCAAATCTGGCCAGATGGCCGGCAAAGGCCTCGCGCTCGTCCTGGCCCCAGTCGATGAGCAGCTGATCGATCCAGCGCTCTCGGCTGTCCTGGACGCAGACCAGGACAGCCAGCGCGTCGTCGGTTAGATGCAACTGTTGAGCCCGCCCGTCCGTGGGGTCCGGGTCCCTGGTGATGAGCCCGAGCGCCACAAAGTGGGCTACCTGGCGGCTCACCGTGGAGATGTCGGAGTGGATGTGGGCGGCGAGTTCGCTCATCCTCATCGGGCCAACCGCGAGGGTGAAGAGAAGGGGGTAGGCCGCGGGGTCCACACCCGGGTGTTGTCGGGGGACCTGGTGGCGGTGGGCGTTGAGCAGTTTGACGACCCGAATGAGGTGATCGCCCAGGGACACCGCGTCGCGGCCCAGGCGCGGGCGAACCACCTCATTTGGTTGCATCCCCCAACTATCTCACACGGCCGGGATTTCGGGGTCACCCCGAAAAGCCCAGAACTGACGACTTTCTAAGTGCGCAGTACTCGGGATTTCGGGGTCACCCCGAAAACCCGAGTACTGCAGGGTTTCCCCGTGGGCGATGACGGGCGGAGGGCCCGCGTTACCTACGCTGGGAGCATGACCGGGTCCCCGACCACCGCCACCGCCTCGAATGCCGCACGCAACTCGGTCAGCCTCCCGATGGCCGCGGCGCTGGCCTGCACGGTTGTGGCAGTTGCCCTAACCGGCGCGGCCGCCCCCTTGGCCATCGCTGATCCAGGCGCACTCGTGCGCTGGGGTGTGCCGATTGCTGGCACCGTGGCCACCATCGCCGCATGCGCCACCATTGGTTTGCTGGGCCTGGCCACCTTCCTCATGCCCGAGACCACCCGAACCACTCGACGGATCACGGCCACCCGTTTGGCCGCGGTGACGGCCACCGTATGGGGCGTGGCCGGACTCGTCCGCCTGATCCTGGTCTTCGCCGACCTCGCCGGCTTGCCGCTGACCTCGGAGAACTTCTTCTCCCAACTCTTAGCCTTCGTCTGGCAGTTGGAGTCCACCCGCGTTCTACTGCTCAGTGCCCTGCTGGCCCTTGCCACGGCTCTTGGCGCCGCCATGGCGAAGGGCCGCTCCGCGATGGCGTGGTGCCTCACGGCCGCGCTCACCGCCGTGGTGATCTTGGCGCTCACCGGCCATGCAGCCGGCTCCGCCAGCCACGAGGACGCGGTCAATGCGCTGGCCGCCCATCTCCTTGGTGCTGTGGTGTGGGCCGGCGGGCTCATCGGCCTGGCGGCCATGCGCGGCCAGCTCGGCCGCGACTTGCCGGTGACGGTGCGCCGCTTCTCCACCCTCGCCCTATGGGCCTTCGCGTTGGTGGCCATCAGCGGTATTCAGCAAGCGTGGATTCGCCTGGGCTCCGTGGACGGCTTCTCCTCGGGGTACGGCGCCATGATCGTCCTCAAGGCGCTCGCCCTCACCGCACTTGGCGCCATCGGCGCACTCCACCGCCGCCGAGTCATCGGCGCCCTCGAACGCACCCCCAAGGACACTGGCCTCTTCGCCCGGCTCGTCGCCGTGGAGCTGGTCTTGCTCGGCGCAGCTACGGGCTTGGCCTCAACCCTGGCCCGCAGCGCCCCGCCGGTTCCGGACGTCCCCGAATCTCCCACCCGCATTCTCGAGCTCACCGGTTTCCCGGACCCGGGCCCTCCCCCGGCTGGCGCCTGGATCACCCAATGGCGCGTCGAGTGGCTCTTCCTCGCCATCGCCGTGGTCGCCGTCGGGTTGTATGTCGCAGGCGTCATTCGGCTACGGCGCCGCGGTGACGATTGGCCAGTACACCGCACGGTCAGCTGGATCCTGGGTTGGGCATTGTGGATCTACGCGACCTGCGGGGCGCCCGGAATCTGGGGTCGAGTGCTCTTCTCCTGGCACATGATCATGCATATGGCCGTGGCCATGATCGTGCCGCTATTCCTCGTGCCTGGGGCGCCGATCACCCTGCTCCTGCGCGCCCTGCCAGCCCGCCGGGACAAGACCTGGGGTCCGCGTGAGTTCACCCTGGTGTTGGTTCACTCACGGGTGCTTCGAGTCTTGGCCAATCCGGTCGTCGCGGCGGCGATCTTCTTCTTCAGCTTGGCGGCGTTCTACTGGACACCGCTCTTCGAGTTGGCCCTGACCACGCACACCGGGCACCTGCTGATGATGGCGCACTTCCTGCTCACGGGATACATCTTCACCTGGGTCCTGATCGGCATCGATCCGGGCGTCCAGCGGTGGAGTCCACTCATGCTGCTGGTGATCCTGTTCGCGACGATCTCCTTCCATGCCTTCTTCGGTGTAGCGCTCACCGACAGCACCACCCTGCTCGCGGAGCCCTTCTTCACCCAGCTCAACCTGCCGTGGGGACCCTCGCCCATGGAGGACCAGCACACGGCAGGCGAGATCGCCTGGGGGATCGGCGAGGTGCCCACGCTCATCCTGGCGATTATCGTTGCGGTTCAATGGATTCGGAGTGACGCCAACGAGTCCGCCCGCTTCGACCGCAAGGCAGACCGGGACGGCGATGCCGAACTCACGGCATACAACGCCTATCTGGCGCGGCTGCGGGAGCACGATGAAAGGACCGACGCATGAAGATTGCGGTCATCCAGCTCGGGTATGACGACCAAGAATCGCCGGCTGCGCGCACCGAGCGCGCCGCGGGACTCGTGGCCGCGCAGCAGGCGGCCGACCTCGTCATCCTCCCGGAACTCTGGGCTCCGACCGGCTTCGGGTATGCCGCCTGGGCCAGCAACGCCGAGCCGCTCGATGGTCCGTGGGCGGCCACGATGCGGGATGCGGCGATTGCCGCGGGGTGCACCCTGCATGCTGGCTCTTTCGTCGAGCGACTTCAGGAGTGCGGACCTGAGGGGAAGGCGCTGGCCAACACCTCGGTCGTCTTCGGTGCCGACGGTGAACTGCTGGGCGTGTATCGCAAGATTCACCTCTTCGGCTTCTCCGCGGGCGAGCCTGAACTGATGGAACCTGGCCCCGAAATCGTCCTGGTGGACATCGATGCGGTGGCCAACACCCCGGGCGGGGATCAGGTCACGGCGGGCTTGTCGACCTGCTACGACCTGCGGTTCCCCGAGTTGTATCGGGAGCAAATCGGGCACGGAGCCACAATGTTCCTGGTCCCGGCGGCGTGGCCCTCCCCGCGGGTCGAGCACTGGCGGCTGCTTGGTCGTGCCCGCGCGGTCGAGAATCAGAGCTTCGTTGTCCAGTGCAATACCGCGGGACAGCATGCCGGCACCGCGATGGGCGGGCACTCCCAGGTGGTCTCGCCGAGCGGGGTCGTGCTCGGCGAACTCGCACACGCGGACGAAGGCGTGCTCACCGTTGAGGTCGACCTCAGCGAGGTCGCGGCATATCGCGAGGCGTTCCCGGTGCTGGCCGACCGCCGAATCTAGCTGATCCGAGTCAGCCGCTGGTCAGCGCCAGCGCGAGCAACACCACCGGCGCCAACACCAATGCGGCGGCATAGGCGTACATGATGGCGGTGACCACCGGATGTGGCTTGCCGGCGGCAAGCAGCCCCAGCCGAGTCGACGCACCGGCGCCGGACCCCATGGCCGCCTCCGGAGTCGCGGATCCCGCGAGCGTCAACAACGCTCGCGCAGTGGGCAGTTCACCAGCAACCCGTACGGCGGCCCGGTCGGCGAGCGCCTCGATGAGCAGACGCACCTCGCGCATCGCCTCCTCACGGCGAAGCACCGGTGGCACCGTCTGGTGCACCACGGTAAAGAACTCCACCAGGAGGTCGTGGCGAGCGCGCAGGTGCTCCTCCTCGTGCGCGAGGATCGCCTGGACCTGCTCGTCGGGCAGTTGGTCGAGGACTCCTTGGGAAATGACCACGCGGGCGTGCCGACCGGGCAGGCAGTATGCCGTGGGCGTCGGATGAGCCAGCACTCGGGTTCGCTGCCCGTCGTGCCGAGCAATGATGTCGACCAATTCCCGATGGCGCGCCCGCAAGATCCGCAAGCGACGACCCACGCGATGCCCGGAGAGCAGCAGGCTCGCGAGCATCCCACCGCTGACCGCCCCCACCAGGGCAAGCAGTCCAGGGTGCCGATTCGGGTTATCGCCTGAGGTGACCAGGGGGATCGCTGCCGGCGCGGCGGCCAGGGCCGCGATGATCGCGGCCACCGTGACCGCCTGCCAGGCGACCAGGGCGGCCAACGGGGAACGGCGAAACATGTGCTGGCGAGCCATGAGCCAGGGCAGCGGCCCGGAGAGCGCGATCACCAGGAGGAGCAGCACACCAGGGATCACGGCATACATGGTCGCAAATCCGATCGCCTGCGCGTGGGAGATTCCACAACCCAGTGCTGGGTTAGCGGCGCAGCCGGGGGAACTTGACCGACCGCCGATGCTCGGGGCCCTGAGCGCTCGGGCTGCCCGCGCCTCCCTCGCCCGTGCTCGCCGCCCGCGCCTCGAGTTGGGCGAGCGCGGACTTCAGGTCCTCGATCTCCTCGTTCGTGGCGCCGTCGAGGAAGTGCAAGAGGGCGGTCCGACGATCTGCCACATCCATATCGTCGAGGGTGCGGCGCATGGTGGCCGCGGTGAGCGCCTCACGGGTATCTGCCGGCCGGTATCTCCAGGCTCGACCGTCCCGCTCCCGTAGGACGAGGTCCTTCTTGGCCAGCCGGTCCAGCACGGTCATGACCGTGGTGTAGGCGATCTGGCGCTCGCCGGCGAAGCACTCAAGAACCTCGCGAACGGTGGCCCCATCGGGATGGCTCGGGACGGTCTCCCACAGGTGCTCCATGACGGCACGCTCAAGATCCCCAAGGCGAGGCGCGGATGACGGTAACGGCATGCTTCAGCTCCCTCCTGTTGCTGCGGCATTGCTGGTGAAGTCGCGAACTTCGTCGAACTCGTCCAGGCCCTCCGGTCGGTGGCTGACCATCACCACCGAGCGACCTTGGCTGGCTTCAAGGAGATCGTGGATGACGCTGACGGCGGTGGCATGGTCCAGGTGGGCGACCGGCTCATCAAGCATCAGCACTGATCGATGACTTGCGATCGCCCGCGCCACTCCCACTCGGGCACGCTCACCACCGGAGAGACCGCGGCCGCCATGACCGATGCGGGTGTCCAGGCCGTTTTCGAGGTTGTTGAACCACTCCCCGAGGCCAGCTCGCCGCAGGGCGCCGATGAGTTCCTCATCGGAGGCATCGGGGGCGGCCAGGATGAGGTTCTCCCGCAATCCCGAGGCAAAGATGTGCGGCTCATCGTCAACCAGCGCGATCCGATCTCGCACCTCATCCAGAGCCAATGTGCGGACATCGGTGCCCGAGACGTCATACCGGCCCGACGCGGGGTCGAGGTGGCGAGCAAGGACGGCCAGCAGGGTGGACTTGCCTGAACCATTGGCTCCCACGACCGCGAGTCGGTGACCCATCGGGATCGTGGCCGTGGTGGGCGGCAGGTCGGAACGCTCACCGGTCCAGGTGGCCGACACCGCCTCCAGCGAGAGCTCGGGTCCGCCCTCGGCCAGGGTATTGGCCGGATCAGCGGCGTCCTGAACGGCCGGCCCCTGGGCCAGTAAGGCCGCCAAGCGCGCCTCGCTGCCGCGCGCCCGCGCCAGCGCTCGCATGGCATCGACCAGCGGGGCCATGGCGTCTCCGACCGCGACAGGGACCACGACCAGGAGGGCGGCCAGCGGCCCGCCGATGACCTCGGGCTGGGCGAGCATCGCGCTGGCGCCCGTCGCGACGCCGGTCGCCACAAGGGTCACCGCCGACACCAAGGCACGGCCGCGACTCTGCCGGCGGACAGCGGCTGCCAGGGTGTCATGGGCCTGGTCGAGCCAACGAAGCGCAGTGGTTTCTGCGCCAATGGCCTGCAGTTCGCTGGCTTGGCGAGCCACCAGGTCACTCACCCTAAGGACCTCAGCGCGGGCATCCAAGACCTCTGCGAGAGCGGCCGACTCCAGCTTCCAGGCGAGCAGGCAGGCGGCGGCGATCGCCAGCAGCAGGGCGGCCAGGATCAGCCCCGAGATGGGTGCGATTAGTGCTGTCAGGACGACTACGAGCGCACCCGCGACGATGCTCGACAGGACCGGAACGGTCACCCGCACCTGGGACTCGACCGCATCGGTGAGATCGTCCACGACAGCAGTCAGGACCGTGGCCCGCGACCGTCGGCCGAGTCGGGCCGGGGTGAGCGGCACGAGGGCGGCATACACGGAGGTCCGACGCTCGGCCAGGTCCTCGAGCGCAGCGTCGTGCGAGACCACACGCTCCAGGTACCGGAAGAAGGGGCGCGCCATACCGAAGGTTCGGACACCCACGATGGCCACGAACAGGGTCAGCAGCACCGGGTGCTCCGCAGCGCGAACGATGAGCCAGCCCGAGGTCGCGGTGAGGGCGATGCCGGCCGCTGTGGCGGCGCCGCCCAGCAGACCACCGAGGATAATGCGCTGGCGCACAGAGCCATTCATGAGCGCACCTCAGCCTTGGTGGGCAGCAGGTGCACGTGCCGATCGGCGAGCTCGATGAGTTCCGGACGGTGGGTAACGACGATGACCGTATGCCGCTCCGCCAGGGTCCGAATGACGTCATGCACGGTCGCCGAGGCATCCGCGTCCAGGTGCGCGGTGGGCTCATCAAGCAGGATCACCGGAGCGGCGCTCAGGGTGGCCCGAGCGAGCACCAGGCGCGCCCGCTGACCCGCTGACAGCCCGAAGCCGTCGTCGCCAATGGTGGTGGCGAGTGACTGTGGGAGCCCGGCAACGGTGCCATCGAGACCCACTGCCCGCAGTGCCGACCACAACTGCTCATCAGTCGCCGGACCGGCGAGGGTGAGCGCCTCGCGCAGGGAACCGGCCGACAGGAATGGCCGCTGGGTCACCAGGTGAACCGGGCCGCCCCTGACCTGACCGGTCGATGGCGTCCGAAGGCCCGCCAGGATCTCGAGCAAGGTGGACTTGCCGACGCCGGAGACCCCGGTGATGGCTGTGAGCCCCGGCTGAGCGGCGAAGGTAATCCCTTGCAGAACAGGGGCATTCGAGCCTGGGTAGATGTAACTGAGGTCTCTCGCTTGCATGGCCACGCCGGGCGCGCGAGCGACCTGCGGCGCCGCATGGGCGGCAGTCAACTCGCCCAGGATGCCGCTGAGAGCCTCGGCGCCATCTGCGGCGGCGTGGTACTCGGCCCCGACCCGGCGAATCGGCCAGTAGGCCTCGGGCGCCAGCAGGATGGCTAGCAGGCCCGCCGAGAGCGGCATCGTGGCGTGGCTCAGGCGAAGACCCACGGTGACCGCCACGATGGCCACCGAGATGGACGCGAGCAGCTCGAGCGCGGCCGAGGAGAGGAATGCCAACCGCAAGGTACGCATCGTCGCGGCGCGGTGCTGTTGGCTGACCTGGCCAATGACCTCAACTTGACGCCCGGCCCGACCGTAGGACACCAGCGTTGGTAGGCCGCGCATGACATCCAGGAAGTGCCCTGCCAGCGCCGACAACGCCGCCCAGCGCCGCTCGGTTTCATCCTGGGTGGTGCGCCCGATGAGGGCCGCAAAGAAGGGCAGCAGCGGCAGGGTGATCAGCACGATCAACGCACTGATCCAGTCCACGACAGCCAGGGTGATCAACGCCAAGCCCGGGACCACAGCGGCCGCGACCAGGGCCGGCAGGAAGCGAGCGGCATACGGCTCGATGGTGGCCGCGCCTTGAGCGGCCAGGGTGACCGCGCGATCCGGGGCGGGGCGGCCCTCGGCCGGCGAGGCCAGCCAGCGCTCGATGAGAGCGCGTCGCAGCGCCGTCGAGACTTCAACTCCCGCCCAGGCAGCCACGCGCTCGACAATCCAGCCCAGGACGGCGCGCAGTGCGAAGGCCCCGAGGAGCCACCTCAGCGGGACTGATCGGTCACCGCCTTCGACCACGGCGACCACCAGCGCAGTCAGCGCGAAGGTGAGCCCAATGGTGGCCACCCCTTGAAACACCCCCACGACCGCCAGGACGGCGACCGGCAGTCGAGCTGCCGGCGCCGTCCTGAGGAGTTGCGGGTCGAAGGGCCGCATGAGCCGTATCGTTACCTGTCAGGCGACGGGGACTGGGGCGGGGATCTGCCTGGTCGTGAGCCGCTTGCGGAAGACCCAGTAGGTCCACGCCGTGTAGATCAGCACGATCGGCGTGAAGACCACCGCCGCAATCGTCATGATCTTGAGGGTGAGCTCGGTGCTCGACGCGTTCGCGATCGTCAGGCTGGTGCCGCCCGCGAGGGTCGACGGCATGACGTCCGGGAAGAGCGCGAAGAAGTACGTGGCCACGGCCATGGCAATCGTGACTGCCGTGCCGATGAAGGCCAGGCCCTCCTTGCCCTTGGTGTTCATGAAGATGGCGAAGAGCAGCGCCACGGCCGCGATCACGGTGGTAATCCAGGACCACGTGGTGCCCTTGGTCAGCCCCAGCCACAGCAGGAGGACGACCGCGAGAACCGCAGTGGCCAGCCCAACCTTGGTGCCAAGGGCGCGAGCGTCGCGCCGGATGTCACCGTCGGTCTTGAGGGCCAGGAAGAAGGCGCCGTGGGTCAGGCTGAGGCCAAGGACCACGAGACCGCCCAGCAGGGACATGGGGTTGAGCAGGGTGAAGAAGTTCCCGGCAAACTCCATGTCCTTGTCGATCGGAAGGCCGCGCACGACATTGGTCAGGGCTACGCCGACCAGGAGCGGAGCCAGCACTGAGCCACCGATGATGGCCAGGTCCCAGCGCTTGCGCCAGGTCTCGTTGTCCCGCTTGCCGCGGTACTCCAAGCCCATGTTGCGCACGATAAGTGCAACCAGGACGAGCAGCAGTGGCAGGTAGAACGCGCTGAACATCGTTGCGTACCAGTGCGGGAAGGCCGCGAAGGTGGCGCCACCGGCGGTGAGCAGCCAGACCTCGTTGCCATCCCAGTGGGGGCCGATGGTGGTGAGCATGACGCGCTTGCGACGCTCGGTGTCGGCGGCATCGCGGCCAGGGCCGAGAGCGGGCAGGAGCATGCCCACGCCGAAGTCGAATCCCTCGAGGACGAGGTATCCGGTCCAGAGCACCCCGATGAGGCCAAACCAGACGAGTTGAAGAGTGGTGTATTCCATGATGATTGGTCAGTCCTTGCCGGTCAGTAGGCGAACTGGAGGGGACGATCCTCGTTGGCATCCGTGGGGTCACCGGGAGCCTCGAAGGGCTCGGCGCCACGACGGACGTAGGCGAGGAAGAGCTTGACCTCGATGAAGGCCAACACGGCATACACAAGCGTGTAGACGATCATCGAGAAGAGGACCTCACCGGCGCTCACGCTCGGGGAGACACCAGTCGCGGTGGTCATGAGGCCGTTGACGATCCACGGCTGGCGACCGATCTCGGTGAAGATCCAGCCGAAGCTGATGGCGATCACTGGCAGCAGCGGAGTCCAGATGGCGATTTGGCGCCAGAGCCGACCGCTGGGGGCCTTCTCCTTGCGGGCGGCCATCCAGGACATGATCCCGAAGAGGGTGGCCAGGAAGCCGAGGCCCATCATGAGGCGGAAGGACCAGTAGGACATCGGGATGTTCGGCGTGTAGGAGTCCGCGGTGGCCAACTTGGCGACCTCGGGACCGTACTGCGCCTCCACCTTGGCCGGAAGTTCCTTCGCCTTGGCCTCGAGCTCCTTGATGCCCTCGACCTTGGCTCCGAAGTCGCCGGTCGCGAGGAAGGAGAGCAGGCCGGGCACCTTGATGGAGAAGACTTCCTTGGAACCGTCGAGCGAGCCGATGGTGAAGATCGAGAAGCCTGCGTTGTCCTCGCTGGTGTACAGCGCCTCCGCGGCGGCCATCTTCATGGGTTGGACCTCGGTCATGATCTTGCCCTGGAGGTCACCGGTGATGATGACGAGCAGGCTCGCGATCACCGTGAAGACCGAACCGACCTTGACGGCTGAGCGATACATCGGGGCATCAGCGGTGCCATCGTGCTTCATCCACATCCACAGCGCCACACCGAGTACCACGGCGCCACCGGTCATGTAGGAGCTCGTGATCACGTGGGGGAAGGTGACGAGCTGGACCTTGTTGGTCAGCACGGCGAGGAAGTCGGCCATTTCGGCGCGACCGGTCTCGGGGTTGAAGGTGAAGCCGACCGGGTTCTGCATGAAGGAGTTCGCCGCGAGGATGAAGTACGCGGAGATCACCGTGCCGATGTGCGTCAGCCAGATGGTCGCGGCGTGAAGCTTCTCGGGGAGGCGTCCCCAACCGAAGATCCAGACACCGAGGAAGGTCGACTCGAGGAAGAAGGAGAGCAACGCCTCGAAGGCGAGCGGGGCGCCGAAGATGTCGCCGACAAAGCGGGAGTAGTCAGACCAGTTCATACCGAACTGGAACTCCTGAACGATGCCGGTAACGAGACCGAGCGCGAAGTTGATCATGAAGAGCTTGCCGAAGAACTTCGTCAGGCGCAGCCACTGCTCGTTGTGGGTACGCACCCACGCGGTGTGGAAGATCGCGACGATGAGCGACATGCCGATCGTGATCGGAACGAAAAGGAAGTGGTAGACCGTGGTGATAGCGAACTGCCACCGGGCCAGATCAAGGGCATCCATGCCGGAACTCCTGAATGAGTCCATGGGGGTCAACTACGGGACGTAGTACACGTTAGTAGCGGCTAAAAGTGCCCCTGACCAAACGGTCAGTGAAGTGCGACACGCAGGTGAGCCTCACCTCACCTGCCCGGGGTTAAGGGTCTGGGTAGCCGTTGGGGTTGCGCGACTGCCAGCGCCAGGTGTCTGCGCACATGTCATCGATGCTGCGCGTCGCCCGCCAGCCCAACTCCGCCTCGGCCAGGGTGGGGTCGGCAAAGGACATCGCGATATCCCCGGCCCGGCGTGGCGCGATCTCGTACGGCAGATCCCGCCCAACCGCACGCGAGAAGGCAGCCAGCATCTCCAGCACCGAGGTGCCCTGGCCGGTCCCGAGGTTCCAGGTCGCCACCGAGGTGTCAATGGCCGCCAGCCGATGCAAGGCGGCAACGTGGCCGGCGGCGAGGTCCTCCACATGGATGTAGTCGCGCAGACAGGTGCCATCCGGCGTGTCATAGTCGTCGCCGAAGACCGCCAAGCGCTCCCGCCGCCCGACCGCTACCTGCGCAATGAACGGCAGGAGGTTGTTGGGAATGCCTTGCGGGTCCTCGCCCATCGTCCCCGACGCGTGTGCACCGACCGGGTTGAAGTAGCGCAGCAGGGCGATCCGCCAACTGTCGTCGGCAGCGGCGATATCGCGCAAGATTTGCTCTTGCATGACCTTGGTCCAGCCATACGGATTCGTGGCCGAAGTGGGCAGGGCCTCGCGCATCGGCAGCTCCGGCTCGGGGCCGTACACCGTCGCCGAGGATGAGAACACCAGGGTGCGTACGCCATAACGCTGCATGGCGCGCACGAGGGACAAGGTCGAGTCGATGTTATTGGCGTAGTACGCCAGCGGCTCCGCGACGCTCTCCCCCACGGCCTTGAGCCCGGCGAAGTGGATGACGGCGTCGATCTCGTGCGAGGCGAAGAGCGCCTCGGTCTTGTCCCGATCGCACAGGTCGAAGGCGTGCACCTCCAGCGGCTGACCGGTCAGCGCTTCGATCCGCGGCACCACGGCGGCCTTGGCGTTAACAAAGGAGTCGACGACGACGACTTCGTGCCCTGCGGCCACCAGTTGAACCACCGTATGCGAACCGATATAGCCGGCCCCGCCGGTCACGAGCACGCGCATGATCTGGTCAGTCGTCCTCGGGCAGGACCACGCTGAGCACCCAGGACACCAGGGTGATGATGACCGCTGCCATCACCGCGTCCCAGAAGAACTTGTCGATCGAGAAGGACAGACCGAGCGGCTCGGAAATCCACTCGGTGATCTGCAGCATGAACGCATTGACGATGAAGGTGAACAGCCCGAGCGTGAGGATCAGGGCAGGCAGGGACAAGAGCTTGACGATCGGCCGGATGACCGCGTTGACCAGCCCGAAGATCAAGGCGACCAACACGATGGTGACGACCTTGGCGGTCCATTCGGCATTGCCCTCAGCCAGGTTGACCCCGCTGATGAGGGCGGCGGCCACCCACAGAGCCACGGCATTGACGCCCACGCGGATCAGGAAGTTGTTCATTCGCCCATGGTCGCATACGCAGGCCGAGGGGACCGGGCAACGACCGCCGCTGCGCTCCGGGATCACCGTTACAGTCGAACCATGGTGCGACTGCGAGACGTCTTGTCGGCCCTGCCCGCGTACACCCCCGGGCGACCGGCCGGCAGCGATGGCGAGCGGGCGGCCTACAAGATCTCCTCCAACGAAAACCCCTACCCCCCGCTCCCCAGCGTGCTGACGGCCATCGACCGGGCCGCCCAGGAGATCAACCGCTACCCCGATATGGCGGTCACTGCCCTGATTGAGCGGATCGCCGCAGCGCTCGATGTCCCGGCCGCGCGGATCGCCTGCGGCCCCGGCAGCGTTGGCGTCCTCGGCCAGATCATCCAAGCGGCCTGCGACCAGGGCGACGAGGTGCTTTTCGCCTGGCGCTCGTTCGAGGCCTACCCGATCATCACGCGCCTGGCCGGCGCCATCCCGGTGCACGTGCCACTTACGCCGGATGCCCGACATGATCTCCCGGCCATGGCCGCCGCCATCACGGAGCGCACCCGGGTGGTTGTGGTCTGCACCCCCAACAACCCCACCGGCACGACGATCACCGCAGCCGAGCTCGAAGACTTCCTCGAAGCGGTTCCCGAGGATGTCTTGGTCGTCATCGACGAGGCCTACACCGAGTTCGTCACCGCCGATGACGCCCCGGACACGCTCGCGGTCCACCGCAACCGCCCCAATGTCGCGGTGCTCCGGACCTTCTCCAAGGCATACGGCCTGGCTGGCCTGCGGATCGGGTATGCCGTGGCTCACGAGCCGGTGGCGCTCGCCCTGCGCAAGACCGCCATCCCCTTTGGTGTGAACTCTCTCGCGCAGGTAGCCGCAATCGCCTCCCTGGACGCCGTCGACGAACTCGAGCTTCGAGTCAAGGATCTAGTGACCGAGCGGGAACGCGTGGCGCAAGCCCTGGCCGAGGCCGGCTGGCAGCTGCCCCCCTCTCAGGCCAACTTCGTCTGGTTCCCCCTCGGGCAGCGGTCGACCGAGTTCGCCGCAGCCTGTGCCGAGGCGGGCTTGACGGTACGGCCGTATGGCGATGATGGCGTGCGCGCGACCGTGGCTGAGCCGCAAGCCAATGACCGACTCATCGAGGTCGCCGCGGCATTCCTCCGCTAACGTGAGGGGACACCCGTGACGCACGCCACACCCCCGGCGTGCGCTCGGATCTCATCACAGGGTCCAGCAACCCCGGGCCCGACGAGATGGACAAAGGAGTCCCGACGTTGAGCGATGTCACGACCGATGAGCTGAGCAGTTCTCTAGCCGAGGTCTTCGGGTCAAACCCAGTCACTGACCCGGACCGGCCCGCGGCAGAGGGTGGGCCGCACATGCTGCAGGTCCTCACCCCCGAGGGTGAGCGCGTGCCCAGCCCCGAGCTCGACCCGCTGCTGAGCGATCTCACCGATGAGGACCTGCGCGGGTTCTACCGCGATTTGGTCCTGATCCGCCGGGTCGACGCCGAAGCCACCGCCTTGCAGCGCCAGGGCGAGTTGGGTATCTGGGTCAGCCTCCTCGGGCAAGAGGCTGCGCAGGTGGGTTCCGGCCGGGCCATGGCGCCGCAGGATTACGCCTTCCCCACGTATCGCGAGCACGGGGTGGCCTGGTGCCGCGGGGTCGACCCCTTGGAGCTGATCGGGCTCTTCCGCGGGGTGAACCACGGCGTCTGGGATACCCAGAAGCACCACTTCCACCTCTACACGATCATCATCGGCGCCCAGACCTTGCACGCCACGGGTTACGCGATGGGCGTGCAATTGGATGGCCACGTTGGCACCGGCGATGCCAACCGGGACACCGCGGTCATTGCCTACCTCGGTGATGGCGCGACCTCGCAGGGTGATGTCTCGGAGTCGCTGGTCTTCGCGGGTGTGTACAACGCGCCCGTGGTCTTCTTCTGCCAGAACAACCAGTGGGCCATCTCCGAACCCAACGAGCGTCAGTCGCGGGCACCCATCTGGCATCGCGCGCGCGGATTCGGCTTCCCCGGGATCCGGGTCGATGGCAATGACGTCTTGGCCTGCTATGCCGTGACCAAGCGGGCTCTCGAAGCCGCTCGCAGCGGCCAAGGCCCCACCTTCATCGAGGCCTTCACCTACCGCATGGGCGCACACACCACCTCGGATGACCCCACGAAGTACCGGGTCTCTGCCGAGGTCGAGGTGTGGAAGCACCGCGATCCCATTCAGCGGCTGCGGCGGTACCTGGAGCGTCAAGGGCACGCCACCTCGGAGTTCTTTGAGGCGATCGACGCGGAGGCTGACGAACTCGGTGCCAGCGTCCGCAGCCGCACCCTGGCTCTGCCCGACCCGCCCGGAACCGAGATGTTCGACTTTGTGTATGCCGCCGAGCATCCCGTGATGTCCCGGGAACGCGAGGAGTTTGCGGCATACCAGGCCTCATTCGAGGGAGGTCACTGAGATGGCTGAGCTGACCACCCTGGCCAAGGGTCTGACCACCGGCCTTCGGGCCGCCATGGAGGCTGACCCCAAGGTCGTCCTGATGGGCGAAGACATCGGCAAACTCGGCGGCGTCTTCCGGGTCACCGAGGGCTTGCAGAAGGACTTCGGCGAGGAGCGGGTGATGGATACCCCGCTCGCCGAGGCCGGGATCGTCGCGACGGCGATCGGCCTGGCCATCCGCGGTTACCGACCGGTCGTGGAGATCCAGTTCGACGGCTTCGTTTACCCGGCCTTCGACCACATCGTCTCTACCCTGGCCAAGTTGCACGCCCGCTCGCATGGCGGCATTCGGGTGCCGGTCGTGGTCCGTATTCCGTTCGGCGGCGGCATTGGTGCCGTCGAGCACCACTCGGAGTCGAATGAGGCCTACTTCGCGCATACCGCGGGCCTGCGGGTGGTGGCCGTCTCCAACCCGCACGACGCCCACTGGATGATTCGGCAGGCCATCGAGTGCGACGACCCGGTGATCTTCTATGAACCCAAGCGGCGGTACTGGGACAAGGGCGAGGTCGGCGAGGCGCCTCGCGGTGACCTGGGGAGCGCTCAGGTGCTCCGGGAAGGCACCGACGTCACCATCCTGTGCTACGGCCCGATGGTGCGTACCTGCCTGCAGGCGGCCCAGGCCGCCGAGGAGGAGGGCCGGTCGCTCGAGGTCGTGGACCTGCGTTCGCTCTCGCCGATCGACACGGAGACCGTCTTTGCCTCGATAGCCAAGACGGGTCGCTGCGTCATCGTCCACGAGGCCGCGACCTTTTTGGGGATGGGCGCCGAGTTGGCGGCCCAGGTGCAGGAGCACTGCTTCTACAGCCTCGAGGCCCCGATCCTGCGCGTGGGTGGCTACAACGTGCCCTATCCCCCGGCCCGCATCGAGGAGGAGTTCCTGCCCGACCTCGATCGCGTGCTCGACGCTGTCGACCGCTCGATGACGCACTGAGAGGCTGCCCGATCATGGCATTGCGAGAGTTCAAACTCCCTGACCCCGGCGAGGGTCTCACCGAAGCCGACATCGTCACCTGGCGGGTGGCGGTCGGCGACACCGTCAAGGTCAACGACGTGGTCGTCGAGGTGGAGACCGCCAAGTCGCTGGTCGAACTGCCCATCCCGTATGCCGGCACGGTCGCCGCGCTGCTCGTTCCCGAGGGGGTCACTGCCGAGGTCGGCAGCGCGATCATCGTCATCGACGATGGGCAGGGCGGCGAGAGCGGGCTTGCAGATCCCACACCGCAGCCCGTGTCCCAGCAGGAGCCGCCGGCTGCGAGCGAGCCGGCCCCCGACTCAGGGACGGAGGAGGGGCTCATCGGCGGCACGACGTCCACCGGACGCACGGCTGTCCTGGTCGGCTACGGCATCAAACAGACCGAGGCCAAGCGCCGCCCTCGGCGTAAAGAGGACCTGATGCGGACGATCGCCTCGATTCCCGAGGTCGACTTCCCGGTGGATCCCGGCAGTGATCCGTCCATGATGGTCGCCCGGCACTCCACCGAGGTGCTGCGTGACGTCCGTCCGGTCGCCGAACTCGCGCATCCGCATGCCATCAGCACCGAGCATGCGCACGTCCTAGCCAAGCCCCCGGTCCGCAAACTGGCCAAGGACCTCGGCGTGGACCTGACCACCGTGGCGCCCACCGGCGACCAGGGACAGATCACCCGCCGCGATGTCATCACCGCCGCCAGCCCCGCCGCCAGCCCCGCCGCTGGGGATCGGCCGACAGCCGGGGCCGCCAGGGCCTCCCGGGAGGAGCGCATCCCGATCAAGGGTGTCCGCAAGATGACCGCCCAGGCCATGGTCTCCTCAGCCTTCACCGCGCCGCACGTCACCGAGTGGCTGGACCTCGATGTCTCCGCGACGATGGACCTCGTCGACCGGCTCAAGGGCGACCGGGAGTTCCGGGATGTGAAGGTCACGCCGCTGCTGATCCTCGCCAAAGCCATCTGCCTGGCGGTCAGGCGCAATCCCGAGATCAATGCGACCTGGGATGAGTCTGCTCAGGAGATCGTGGTCAAGCGGTACGTCAACCTGGGGATCGCCGCCGCCACCCCGCGCGGGCTCGTGGTGCCCAATATCAAGGACGCCGACCAGTTGACCCTGCACGAGCTCGCCGAGGCCATCGGCGCGCTGACCGCTACGGCCCGCGAAGGGCGGACCCCGCCCGCCGATATGTCCGCAGGCACCCTGACCATCACCAATGTCGGGGTTTTCGGCGTGGACGCCGGTACACCCATCCTCAATCCCGGCGAGTCCGCGATCATGGCCCTCGGCGCGATCAACCGGCGCCCGTGGGTGCTGGGGAGCGGCGTGGATGAGCGGATCGAAGCCCGCTGGGTCACCACGCTCGCGCTCTCCTTTGACCATCGACTCGTGGACGGTGAGCTGGGATCTCGTTTCCTGGCGGATGTTGCGGCGATCATGGCGGACCCCGCCCGCGCGCTGGTATGGGGCTGAAGCAGGTGGCTGGAGTCGACTTCCCCGAAGCCGACGGTCGGCGCTCGACGACCGCAATCGGGCGCGCGATCGTCGCTGATGCGCTTCGACCCGTGGATCCCATCGGCGCGAATGCCGCTGCCCGCGAGTCGAATTGGCGCGCGGCATATCTGCCACACTTCCATCGCTTGGTCGAGGCCAGTCTCGTCTCACCGCAGGCCGCACTGGCGATTGCCGATGCCGGCCTGACCTCCGTCCACGAGCGGATGCGGTGGGTCGACGCGAACGGCGATCACCCCCTGGCGCAGGGTCTGACCACCGTCCGACCGCCAGCCACCGAGGCGGTCCAGGGTCAAGGTCAACCCGAGTGGGAACTGACCGTCCCATTCCGCGGATCGCGCCTGAGCGGTGATGCGCTCAAAGGCCAGCTGCAGGCCTGGGTCGACGCGGGCGTCATGGAGCCCAGCGCCGAGGTCGCCGTCTCGCACGTGATTGATCACCCGGAGTGGCTCTCCCTGGCCGGGCGGACCGTGGTCGTCCTCGGTGCCGCCGCCGAAATGGGGCCACTACGAGCACTCCTGCGCTGGGGAGCCACGGTTGCCGCGGTCGACCTGCCCCGCGCGGACCCCTGGTCCCGGGTCTTGTCCGCAGTCGATGGCACTGCGGGTCGGCTCTTGATCCCCGTCCAGGATCGGGTCGGGTCGCTCTCGGAGCGGGCCGGCATCGATCTGGTGCACGACCTTCCGGGCGCGACCGCCTGGGTCGGTTCACTCGAAGGTCCGTTGGTCATCGGCAACTACGTGTATGCCGATGGAGCCGCGAACGTCCGTGTCGCCACGGCCGTGGATGCGCTGGGTGAGGCCCTACGGGCCACCCGCGCCCCGGGCGAAGTCGCGCTCTCGTTCCTGGCGACGCCCACTGATGTCTTCGCGGTCCCGGGCGAGGCGGTCGCGGCGTCAGCGGCGGCATACGCCTCGCGGCGGACGAGCAAGGTGCTGCGGGGGCCCCTCGGAACGCTCTCGGGCGGACGGCTACTGCGCCGCAATTACGTCCCCGGCCAGGTTCCCGGCATCAATGACTCCGTGGTGCTCCAACAGGGGCCCAATTACCTTCTGGCCAAGCGCATCCAGCGCTGGCGCGCGACGGTCGCTCGGGCCGCTGGCATGCCAGTCTCCTTCACGGTGGCCCCGCCCACCCGGACCCGCTCCGTGGTCAAGAATCGGGCTCTCGCGGCGGCCTATGCCGGAGCGCACCGGTTCGGGATGGAGGTCTTCGAGCCCGGGACCGCGAATACCTTGATGGCGGCTCTGCTCGTGCACGACCTCTCCGCCACGATGACCAGTGCGGCGCATCCCTGGGAGGACGAGGCCAATCACGCCGTTCACGGTGGGCTGTGGCGGGCGGCCTACGACCCGCGAAGCGTGCTCGGATTGGCCGCCGTCATGGGGGCCATGTCCCGGCACTGACGCTCTGCCATGATGGCGAGCATGAGCGCACATGCCACGCCCCCTCGGCCTTCTTCACCGCTTGACATCGTCCACCTCGATGCGGTGCTCACGGATGAGGAGAAGGCGATCCGCGACACCGTGCGCCGCGTGTGCGATGACGTCGTCGAGCCGAACATCGTGCAGTGGTACGAGTCCGGTGACTTGCCTGCCCGTGAGTTGGCTCGGGAGTTCGGTGCCCTCGGGCTGCTGGGCATGCACCTCGAGGGCTACGGCTGCGCCGGAATGTCCGCCGTGGACTACGGCCTTGCCTGCGTCGAGCTGGAGGCCTCGGACTCCGGGATCCGTTCGCTGGTCTCGGTGCAGGGCTCGCTGGCGATGTTCGCGATCTGGCGTTTCGGGACCGAGGAGCACAAGCAGGAGTGGTTGCCCCGCATGGCCGCTGGTGAGGCGATCGGCTGCTTCGGGCTGACCGAGCCGGACCACGGCTCGGATCCGTCCTCGATGCGGACCCGCGCTCGGCGCGATGGCACCGACTGGGTGCTGACCGGTCGCAAGATGTGGATTACGAATGGCTCGATCGCCGATGTGGCCGTGGTCTGGGCTAATGCCGGCGAGGAGAACGGCGGCATTCGTGGATTCGTGGTGCCGACGAGCACACCGGGGTTCAGCGCCCCCAAGATCAGCCACAAACTCTCGCTGCGCGCCTCGGTCACCTCAGAGTTGGTGCTCGATGAGGTGCGTTTGCCTGCCGAGGCCATCCTCCCGGAGGTCACCGGGCTCAAGGGTCCACTCTCCTGCTTGTCCGAGGCTCGATATGGCATCCTCTGGGGTGCCCTGGGCGCGGCCCGATCGTCGCTGGAGACGGCCCGGCGCTATACGACCGAGCGGACCCAATTCGGCAAGCCGCTGGCGGCCTTCCAACTCACCCAGGCCAAGCTCGCGCACATGTCGACCGAGCTCCAGCTGGGGCTTCTGCTGGCCCTTCACCTGGGCCGACTCAAGGACTCCTTGGGGCTGCGCCCGGAGCAGGTTTCGGTGGGCAAGTACAACAATGTGACCAAGTCCATCGAGATCTGCCGGACCTCGCGAACCCTTTTGGGCGCCAACGGGATTAGCGGGGAGTTCCCGATCATGCGGCATGCCAACAATCTCGAGTCGGTGCTGACCTACGAGGGGACCGCGGAGATGCACGCGCTGGTCATAGGGCAAGCCCTCACCGGTGTTCAGGCGTTCCGCTGACCACAAGCCTTGGATCTATGCGCACACAGCGCCAGGAGTCGAGCCGTTCATCGATGCACAGAACGACTGGTTAGGACAGCCATCAAGAGGGGCCGCCCCCGCGAAATTGAGGATGACGGTCGTCTCATAGTTGAACCGCGCCCAGGTGTGCGCCCAACTCAACGTCGAGTTCTGTGGCACGGCGCTCGTGGTGAGGAAGGTGTAGGTCTGTTGAACGCCCCGCGCCGGGAAGGTGAAGGGGTCTGGCCCGCTGGTGAGTGTCACGCCGCTCAATGTGCCAATGTTGATCGTGTTCGCGCCGTTGAAGCGGTTCTCAACGGTCCAGGTGATGGTCACACCTGCAGGGATAATGACCGGCGCGGTGTTGGTGATGAGGATCCGGTCGGTGGTCTGGTTAACGAGCTGCGCAACCACAGTGAAGGTGGGGCACGGGGACGCCGCAGCCCATGGCGCCGCAACCGCCGCAACGACGACCGGGGTAGCCCAGGCCGCTCCGCGCACCACCGAGCGCCTCGGTGTCGGCTCGACCATCACACCACGATGGTAGCGACAGCAGCCCCCGGCCACTGATCGGACCGAGTCCGGACGGCGACTCGTGGACGCCACGATGGCCGCTGCCGGAGTGGGAGGATGGGGCTATGGCCCTGCTTGCGGATGCGGATCCGTCCATCGCGCTGGGCGCCCTCGACGGGCGCTACCGCCCCACTGTCGCCCCGCTCATCGACCACCTCTCCGAGCCAGCGCTCAATCGCGCGCGACTGCACGTCGAAGTCGAGTGGCTGATCCACCTCACGGACCATAGGGTCGTGCGCGGGGTACGCACCCTTTCCGATGATGAGAAGGCCCAGCTCCGGGCTATCCCGGCCACCTTTGGCCCCGCGGAGATCGCTGAGTTGGCGGCCACCGAGCGGGTGACCCAGCATGACGTGAAAGCGGTCGAGTACCTGCTGAAGGCCCGCCTAGCCGAGATCGCGCCCGATCCAGCGGACCAAGGCCTGGCCGAACTGGTGCACTTCTGCTGCACCAGCGAGGACATCAACAACCTCTCGTACGCGCTGATGGTGCAGGGCGCGATCCGTGACGTGTGGCTGCCCAAGGCAACCACCCTGGTGGCGGCCCTGGCAGCTCTGGCCGCCGACTTGGCTTCGGTGCCGCTGTTGGCGCACACCCACGGGCAGCCCGCCACACCGACGACGATGGGCAAAGAGCTTGCCGTGCTGGCCTGGCGGTTGCGCCGTCAAATGCGCCGGATCGAGGCGGCCGACTACCTCGGGAAGCTCAATGGCGCGACCGGCACCTATGGCGCTCACCTGGCGGCCGTGCCGGATGCGGATTGGCAGCAGATCAGTGCGAGCTTCGTCGAGGGGCTCGGTCTCGTCTGGAACCCGCTGACCACGCAGATCGAGAGCCATGACTGGCAGGCCGAGCTCTACGCCGACATCGCTCGGTTCAACCGTGTTCTGCACAACCTCTGCACCGATGTCTGGACCTACATCTCGCTGGGCTACTTTGCGCAGGTCCGCGGCCAGGGCACGGTCGGCTCCTCGACGATGCCGCACAAGGTCAACCCCATCCGATTTGAGAATGCCGAGGCCAACCTGGAGGTCAGCAACGCGCTGCTCGATGTGCTCGCCAGCACCCTGGTCCAGTCTCGCCTGCAGCGAGACCTCACGGATAGCTCAATGCAGCGCAATATCGGTGTGGCACTGGGTCATTCGCTCCTCGCCATGGACAATGTGAGTCGTGGCCTGGCCGGGCTCGATGCCGCACCCGAGGCCATGGCCGCGGACCTCGATGCCAACTGGGAGGTCTTGGGAGAGCCCATTCAATCGGCGATGCGCGCGCTGGGTGCCCAGGGCGTTCCTGGCATGGAGGAGCCCTACGAGCGCCTGAAGGAGCTCACCCGCGGCCGGCGGATTGGCCAGCCGGAGCTCGTCGAGTTCATTCACGCACTGGGTCTGCCCGCCGACGTGGAGGCGCGGCTGGCCGCCATGACCCCGCAGAGCTATGTCGGCCTTGCGCCCCAACTCGTGGCACACCTCAAAGACGCCTGACCGGGCTCGCTCAGCCGCGGCATACCCCCTGGGGGTATTATTGGGTCATGACAATCGCTTCGGAGGACAGCACCCGCGACTCACTTCCGGGGTACCACGATGACAAGTCCGCCCAGCTGCGTCGGCTGCGTCGCATCGAGGGCCAGGTGCGCGGCATCGCGCGGATGATCGAGTGCGATACCTACTGCATCGATGTCCTGACCCAGGTCAGCGCCGTGACCCGAGCGCTCCAAGCCGTGAGCTTGAGCCTGCTTGATGAGCACATCGCGCACTGCGTGGTCGGTGCCGCCCGTGAATCCGACGCCGCTGCGGCCGAGAAGGTCGCGGAGGTGAGCGCCGCCATCGCTCGCCTGGTGCGGAGTTGATCATCATGACCACCGCGGCACCACAAGAAGTCGACCTCGACATCACCGGGATGACCTGCGCCTCCTGCTCTGCCCGGATCGAGAAGAAGCTCAACCGACTCGAAGGGGTCGAAGCCAGCGTCAACCTAGCCACCGAGAAGGCACACGTCCGGCTCACCGGTCCGGTTACCGTGCAGGACCTGTTGGGCACCGTTGAGGGAATTGGCTACGGAGCCAGCCTGGTCCAACCGCAAGCGCCCGCTGACTCTGGACACCTCCACCATGACCAGGCCGCCGCCCTGCAGCAGCGGGCCATTGTCGCCGCCGTGCTGACTGTGCCGGTGGTCATCCTGGCGATGGTGCCCGGCATCCACATCCCCGGCAACGTCTGGATCCAACTCGCGCTGACCACTCCGGTGGTCCTCTGGTGCGCCTGGCCCTTCCACCGGGCCGCTGCCCTCAACGCGCGGCATCTGGCCTCCACCATGGACACCCTGGTCTCACTGGGGGTGTTGGCGGCATACCTCTGGTCCGCCTATGCCACGCTGTCCGGGGCTGCCTCGGCCGACGGCATGGACATGGGCAACGGCAGCGCCCACCTCTACTTCGAAACCGCCGCTGTCGTCACCACCTTCCTGCTCATCGGGCGGTGGATGGAGGCACGCGCGACCGATCGCAGCCGAAGTGCGCTTCGCAGTCTGCTGGGCCTCGGGGCCAAGGACGTCGTCGTGCTGCGCCCAGATCTGCTCTCCGGGCGCGACCTGGAAGTCCGCGTGCCCGTCACGGATCTGATCGTGGGAGACCGCTTTGTCGTACGACCCGGCGAAAAGGTCGCCACCGACGGCGTCGTCGACATCGGTGAGAGTGCGGTGGACGCCAGTGTGGTGACCGGCGAGTCCATGCCCGTCGATGTGGCCCCGGGCAGCGAACTCACCGGGGGCACCCTCAACACGACCGGGCGGCTGGTGGTCCGGGCGACCAGGGTTGGCGCGCAGACCACCTTGGCCGGGATCACGCGGCTGGTCGAGCACGCACAGACGACCAAGGCCCCGGTTCAACGGCTGGCCGATCGAGTATCGGCGATCTTCGTCCCGGTCGTCCTGGCGATCGCTCTCCTCACTTTCACCGGCTGGCTGCTCGTCACCGGCGACAGCTCCCGAGCGCTCGAAGTGGCGATCGCGGTGCTTGTCATCGCGTGCCCCTGCGCGCTTGGACTGGCCACTCCCACAGCACTTCTCGTCGGAACTGGCCGTGGAGCTCAACTCGGCATCCTGATCAAGGGTGCCGACGTCCTCGAAGACACCCGTACGGTCGACACCGTGGTCTTCGACAAGACGGGCACGGTGACCACTGGAGTCATGGCACTGGCCGAGGTGACCACGGCTGGCAAGGTCAGCCGGGAGGAGGCCCTGAGATTGGCCGCTGCGGTTGAGCAGGGCAGCGAGCACCCGGTGGCTCGGGCCATCGTGGCGGCGGCGCAGCAGCGGGGACTGGCGGTGCCCGCGGCCGACTCCTTCCGGGCATTGCCCGGGTCCGGGGCGCAGGCGGTCGTGGAGGGCAGGTTGGTCCAGATCGGAAGGATCGACCTGGTCGGTCCAACGAGCCACTCGCTATCGACGCCCACCCACGAGGGCACCACCGTATGGCTCGGCTGGCAGGGCCGCTCGTATGCCGCCCTCACCGTCACCGACACGATCCGCCCGGACGCGGCGGAGGCGATCAGCGCTCTGGCCAGTCGCGGCGTCACGGCATACCTGCTCACCGGGGATCATGAGCGCGCCGCGCTCCCGGTGGCGACCCAGATCGGCATTCCCGCCGAGCGGGTGCTGGCGGACGTGCGACCGGAGGACAAGTTCGCGCTGATCGAGAAGTTGCGGGTCGCGGGGAAGGTCGTGGCCATGGTGGGGGACGGGGTGAATGATGCCGCCGCGCTGGCCGCGGCCGATCTCGGCATTGCCATGGGGAGCGGGACCGATGTTGCCGCGGAAACCGCGGATATCGTCTTGTTGCGCAGCGAACTCGGAGCCGTCGTCGAGTCGATCGGCCTCTCGCGGGCCACCCTGCGCACGATCCGACAGAACCTGGCCTGGGCCTTTGGCTACAACATTGCGGCGATCCCGCTGGCTGTGGCCGGCCTACTCAACCCGATGATCGCGGGCGCGGCGATGGCCGCCTCAAGCGTGCTCGTGGTGACCAATAGCCTGCGCTTGCGGCGCTGGCGCCAGCACTGACGACCTGTTGCAGGCCGCCTCGGATCAGATGACGATATTGCCTTCGGGGGTGTCAAAGGTGACCGACATCAGCCCCGGCGTGCCGTGCGGGGAGACGAACGTGAAGTCGATGACCGACGAGGTCCGGTCGGCCGGCAAGCCGAGCCACTCGCGAACTCGCTCCGGGTCACCGGCAATCTCCAGCGACTCGATCGTGACACCGCTGTCCTCGGCGCCCTCGCTCGGATGCGGGATCCCGTCGCCCCACTGGACGAAGAAGGGCAACTGCGGGTCGGCCTGAAGTCCCTTGACCCCCAACTGCTTCCAGCGCAACTCCACCCCGTCAGGCCGGTGGCGATTGCCGTCCACAGCGACCCGGCCGAGGCGCTCCTCGACACCACTGATCTCATCGACGCGCACGACCCAGCCGAGCCAGCCGCCCCCGGACTCGGAGCGCGCGCGCACCACCTGACCAAAGGGCGCCTTGTCGGAGGCTGGGTGATCGAGCACCTCGACAACCTCGACATAGCGCTCGTGGGCCAGCGGCAGGATGACATTGCGCGTCCCAAAGCGAGGGTGAACCCCACCATCGACGGGCGTGACCCCAATCAACTTGGCGAGGCGTTCGGCAGTCGCGCGGAGGCCGTCGTGTTCGGCGGCATAGACGACGTGGTCAACTCGCATGCATTCCATCGTGGCACAGGTTCGAGGGTGCTCTTGACCACGCAGGACTAGTGCCGGTGGACGGATCGCTGGCGCACCGCCTCATAAACCACAATGGCCGCAGCAGTTGCAGCATTGAGCGAATTAACCTTCCCCGCCATCGGGATACGGACGCATTGATCGGCCATCGCCAGCGCCTCGGGGGTCAGACCCACACTCTCGGCGCCGACCGCGATGGCCACCGGCCCGCGGTAGTCGACCTCGGTGTGCACCTCGTCGGTATCCGGCGTAGTCGCCACCATGGAGATGCCACGATCCGCCAACCAGGACGCCAATTCGGCGCGCGTCGCGGTGGCAACCGGCACCGAGAAGACCGTGCCCTTGCTCGCCCGCACGACATTGGGGTTGCCCCAGTCCGTCACCGGGTCGACCGCGATGACGGCGTCCACGCCAGCCGCTTCGGCGGTGCGCAACATGGCTCCCAGGTTGCCGGGCTTCTCGATCCGCTCGCACACGAGGAGGAAAGGCATGGCCGATAGGGTCAGGGCGGTCAGCTCACGGCCGGGGGTCGAGAAGACCGCGAGAATACCGTCCGGACCTTCGCGATAACTCGCCTTGTCGAAAGGCTCGCGAGAGAGCCGGATGACCTCCGACCCGGCATGCCGCGCTCGGCTGACCAGGGCGCCCGATCCGGCGGCGTCGGTGAACAACTCGGGACAGTAGTAGAGCGCGACCGGAAGGACCCCGGCCTCCACCGCCAACGCCGTTTCGGCGACACCATCGACCAGCGTGCGGCCCTCGGCATCCCGGACCCGTCGACGTCGCAGGGCCACCAGGGACTTGACCCGGGGGTTGGCTGCAGAAGTGATGTGAAGCTCGGCCATAGCGCGTCCAGCATTCCACGTGACCTCCATACACTGGCCACATGGGGGAACAAGCCGCGCCGGAACACATCGCCGGGCGTGGCTGGCTGCGCCGGCTGGGTTCCTGGACCGCTGGGCGCCCGATCGCTCAACAGGGGGCCGGGCTACTCCTCGTCGGCCTCCTCGTCTCTGCACCTTTTGGTGGCTGGACCTCGACGGCGCCCAGCGGGGTGCGGCAGGTCGAGGTTGGTCAAAGCATCACCACCGGCCCCTTGGAGCTCACCCTGCTGGAGGTCGTGGAGTCGACCCGGCCCTCACGTGTTCTCCGAGCGCAAGCTGGCGGCACCCTGATCTTTGTTCGCGGAACGGTCCGGGTGACCGGCGATCGGCCCGTGATGCTAGGCACCTTCGGGGACAGCCTGCGGCTGGTGGGCATCCCCGGATTGCGCCGCTTTGTCGGCCTGCCGGGCGCTCCGATGCCCGCCGACCAGGTGAAACCGGCGCTGTACTACACCGAGGACTCCTCAGGCATGTCGGCGATCCCGCCCGGAATGACCTTCCCGGTGGCCTGGGTTTTCGAGCGAGTCACCACCGGCGAGGACCTGCCCGCCGCTCTCACCGTCGAGGTGAGTGGACATACCTGGCGGGAGAGCGGCGTAACCCGGGGCCTCTTCGACTGGTTCGACCCAACGCCCTTGGCCACGACGCAGCTCCCGTTACGCCATAAGCCGCCCGTCGACGACAGCGGGGAGTCCTCCGGATGAACCGCCAACGCCTCGGAGCCGGCGCCCTGGTTCTGGCTGTCCTTGCCCTGGGTCGCGTGGTGACCGATCGACTGCCAGACCCCATCGACGTACTCACGGCGACGGTCGAGCGGCCGGCAACCCTGCGAGAGCCGCTGTCGCTGCACTCGATGGACGTCACGATTACCGAACTCACGGGTGCGAAATCCATGGTCAACCTCGGGACCTATGAGACCACCCCAGGCGTGTGGTTGGTCTTCACGGCCCAGATCACCCCCCGAGACAGGGACCTGGTGGCCCCCTATGCCGCCATTCGCGCGCCAGACGGAATGACCTGGGCTGCCGTCGGTCGCTCGCAGGTCTATTGCGATAGCGCTATCCCTGGGCTGCCGACACAGTGCATCGGTCGTATCGAAGTGCCGCCGGACCGCTTGACTGGAGCGAGCCTGCTGATTTCGGCAAATCGCAACAACCAGTCCTATGAGGACATGGCCGTGCTGCCGCTGAGGGTGACCGAGAACGAACTCCAGACCTGGCTGGCCCGGACCGACGACAGGGCACTCGCGCTGACCCCCGAGGGGTTGGAGCCATGACAGGGACCTGGTGGCGGCGCAACCGGCTCGCCCTGGCTCTGCTCGTCCCGGTCATCCTCATCACGATTGCGGCCAGCAGCAGCCGGGTTCAGCTCTTCTGGTGGCCATCCGAGCCACGCCAGCTCACCGAGGGAACGGTCGGCCAGGCGGTCCATTTCACTCAGCCGTGGCGAGATATGGATGGCGACCACACTCGGGAGGTGACGGTCACGCTCACATCGGCCCGAGCGACCACCACGCTGACGAACAACGCCGGCAAGGTCGTGACTCCCGCCCTTCCGCAGGGCGCCACCTTGTGGGACCTGGAGTTGCACTTCGAAGCCGACCCGGGTCAGGTGCTCGCCGCTTGCGAGATGGTCATTTTCGATACCGAGGGACGGCGCTACACACCCGGCAATGGTCCGCTCCAGGACGAACTGGTGTCGCGGTGGGCGTGTACCCCGCAGGACGCACCTGGACCTTCCGCGCACACCCGCCTAACTGGGCCGGGCAAGGCCGATGAACCGGTGCGCCCAGCGCAGTACACCACGCATGCCTATGTGGTGACGCGTTCCGACACCCGTCCCGAGCGGATTCGGATCAATTGGGACTGGCCACAAGCTCTGGTGCTGCGGATCCCTGCCGGTTAATCAACCGGCCGATGCCGGCCGCAAGCAAGGAGACCAACACCATCGTGTAGGCCGCCCGGGTGAACACCAACAGCCACGGCGTAAAGGGCATGACCGCGTCCGCGTCCTGCGGACCGGCGAGCAACTTGGCCAGGACTACGGCGCCGATTTCCACATACCGGGCCAGTGCGAAGATCAGACAGAAGAGCAGCATGGGCGCGAGCCCCGCGCGCGCTAGCGTCTTCAGGCCGGACCACAGTCCCGAGAATCGCTCGATCGTGCCGCCCAGAATGCCTCTGCCGAGCCGCCGGACGGGCTGCGGCATTCGCTGGACTCGGTCGCGCCAGGGCTGAAGTCGCGCCGGAGTCTCGGGCTCGGCGGCCTCAAGCGATCGCCCGTAGACCACGGCACCGAGCGTGAGCCAGGCGAGCGGCACCATGACGACAGCATCGGCGCCGCCGATCGCACCCCAGATATAGGACATAAAAGAGCGCACGGGATCCGTCAGCGGCCCCAGCCACGACGTGGCTTGCTCCCACCAGCCGTAGATCGTGGCGACGAAGGCACGCTGCTCCACCCAGTCCCAGATTCCGCTGATCCGACGAGCTAACGCCGTCGCAAAGAGCAAGACCCAGGTCGCCTCAAGATAGGCCGCGACCAGAGCCCACCCGCGGGCTTTGCGCGGCAGGTCGAGGCGGTCCACCAGCCACCGCAGCCCGAAGGCCACCGCCACCAGCGCCCAGTACGCCCACCCGTCAGCCACGGTGGTGCGGCCGGTGTCGAAACTGCCGCCCAGCCAGAAATCACTGCCATTGGTGAACTCATCAGCGACGGCTTCTTGCACAAAGACCCAACGGTCCTCGATGAGATAGCCCTGGGCGGCATACACCGCCAAGAAGGGCACCAAAGTGCTCGCCAGCAGGTCGAGCCGGGCCCTGATCCGACCCGGGCCCGTCTCCTCCGGCGGCGGCCCGACCGACAGCGAGAGGGCCGGCGCGACCGCGCGGAGCATCAAGATCAGCGCCGACAGCGTGGCGAGCGGGGCGAGCGGAACCAACAGCGCCGCTCCCACACTCGTGTACGAGCTAACGACCACCGCAAGCCAGAGCAGAGCGTTGCGCAGCGCCTGACCGACAAGGAAGATCACGAGCAGCGTTGGCCAATACCCCCACAGGATCTTGGCCCCGTCGACCACGACCGCAAGGACACTCCTGGCCCACCCGATGAGTGCCATATCAGTCAGGCTACTGCGAAGGTAGCGGCTGAATCGGCACCAAGGGCGCAAGCACCTGAGCCAAGCCGTCCTCATCGACCGTGGCCGTTACCTCGTCGGCGACCGCCTTGACCTCATCGGGCGCATTTCCCATGGCCACCCCGCGGGCGGCCCAAGCCAGCATCTCCAGATCATTGCGCTGATCGCCCACGGCCAGCGTCTGCGCGGGCTCGACGTGAAGGGTGCGCCGCACCATCTCCAAGGCACTGGCTTTGGAGACCCCCTCGGGGTTGATGTCGAGCCAGGCCGAGAAGCCGACCGCGTAGTTCACGCCGTGCAGGCCGATGCGGTGGGCGAGCCGATCGAAGTCCTCGCTGCTCGCGGTCGGGCTGCGGAAGGTCAAGCGGGTCACCGGCTCCGAGGCCAGGTCCTCCCAGGGCACGATGGTGAGCTCACCTTCAAGCTCCCCGTCCGGGAAGGGCGCGCTGAGTCGGAAGCCCCGGCCGAGCACCTCGACCGCCACTACGGCGTCGGGCCACTGCCCGTGCAGGAGATCGAGCGCCGGCCGGGGGTCGAAGGTCACCACATCGACCAACTCGTAGCCCTGCGCGCCGCTCGGGTCGAGCCGAATAGTCACGGCGCCATTGCTGCACACGGCATAGCCCGTGCGCAGGCCCAGCGCGGCCAGAATCGGCAGGGTGCCGGCAATGGTGCGGCCGGTCGCGATCGTGACGTGATGACCAGCATCGGCGACCGCACGCACCGCCGCCAGCACGGCGGGGCGCAACTCGCCCCCGTGAGTGATCGTCGTGCCATCGATGTCCAAGGCCACCAAGTGCGGCGAATCGAGATATGTCATGGTGCGCCCGAGGCTACCTTCGGTCGCTGACCGTGCGGTGAATGCCAGGAGGCCAACGGACTAATCGCGGGTCGACCACGCCCGACGCAGCGATACCCGACCACCGGTCTGCAAGAGCGAGCGTCGATAGAGCCGCTCACCTAGCCGAATCGTCAGCATCGCGAAGGCGGCGAGGATGGCCAGCGCCAACAGCGGCTGCCAGATCGGTACGCCACCCTCAAGGATGCGCGTGGGCATGAGAACGGCCGAGACCGGAGGCACGAAGGACAACACCGTCTTGAGCCCACCATCGGCGAAGAGTGCCCCGAAGAAGACCGCCAGGATCAGCATGGTCAGGGGGGTGGTGGTTGCCTGCAGGTCCTCGGTGCGCGATGCCAGCGCGCCCGCGACCGCCCACAAGCAGGCCAGGGCCACGAAGCCCGCCACGAAAAAGAGGATGAACCAGAGCACCGGACCCGAGACCATCCCGAGATAGCCCGAGTACGCCGTAAAGCTCAGCCCCACCAACCCAACCCCGGCATACAACAGAATCTGCGAGAGGGCCAGCGCGGTGTTGCCAAGGATCTTGCCAGCGAGCAAGTGCCGCAACGGAATTGCCGTGGCAATGATCTCCACGATCCGGCTCTGCTTCTCCTCGACAACGCTATTGGCGATGGTGATGCCGAACATCAGGGCGGCCATATAGAAGATGAACGCGAAGGCGAAACCCACCCCCTCGGCGATCCCCACCCGCTCGGCGTCACCCGTCAGGAACTCGGCCCGGATCGATGACTCTGCCTCGAGCTTCTCCGGCGTGGTTCCCAACTTCGCGGCCTGCTCGGTCAGCGCGGCAGTGCGCAATCCCTGCCCCAGCACGGTCAGCAGGTCACTCTGACTCCCTTGCGAGAGCAGGGACCAGCCGGAAGTACCCCGACTCAAGAAGGCATCGAGGTCACCCGCCTTCAGGCGTTCCGGCGCGGCTGCGGCGTCGGTGAGGTCCACCCATTCGACCCGAACCAGTGGATCGAGGGCGGCACCCTTGGTGGCCGCCGCCTCGGCTGCCGCGCGGTCGGCGGCGACAACCCCCACCGAGTAGGTGGTCGGGTCCGAGGAGCGGATCGCGGAGTAGCCGAGGAAGCCACCGATCAGCAGCAGGGTAAAGAGCGTTCCAAAGAGGAAGCCTTTGTCGGTCAGCTTGACCATCAGCTCGCGGCGCATGACGATCACCCATGGCGTGGTGTGGGACTTCTCGTCACCGGCGGCTGTTCGGGACTGGGTTCGGGACTGGGTTGGGGACTGGTTTGGGGTCGTCATGAGGTCACCTCGCGGTAGATATCGCCCAGCGTCGCGCGAATGGGAGTGAGTTCGAGCACCGCGCCGCGGCGCATGGCTTCGGTGAGCAGTGCCTGTTCCGCAGACAGGTCATCGGGTTCGAAGAGCGCAGCTGTGCCATCGACGTCGATGACGTGAATCCCGGGCCGATCGCGGACCCAGCCGAGGTCGGAGTCCATCACCAGGCGCACGCGACGCGGGCCCGCGGATCGCAGTTCGTTCGAGGTCCCGGACGCGACGACGTGGCCTTTGGCTAGCACCACCAGCCGGTCACAGATCCGATCCACCAAGTCCAGTTGATGACTCGAAAAGAGCACCGGCACACCAGCGCTCGTGTGCTCACGCAGCAGGGTAACCATTGAGTCAACGGCCGAGGGGTCGAGCCCCGAGAAGGGCTCATCGAGAATGAGGCAGGCCGGCTGATTGATCAGCGAAGCGATGATCTGCACCCGCTGTTGGTTGCCGAGGCTGAGCTTTTCGACCTTGTCCTTGGCCCGGTCGGCCAGGCCGAAGCGCTCGAGGTGGCCCATCACCGACCGCCGAGCAGCGTCATCGCTCATGCCCTTGAGGCGCCCGAGATACACCAGTTGGTCCAGGATGCCCTGTTTGGGATACAGGCCCCGCTCCTCGGGCATATAGCCGAAGGTTCGCCGGGCGGCATACGAGATGGGTTCGCCACGCCAGGTGACCGAGCCGTCATCAATGCCGAGGACTCCCATGACCATGCGCATCGTGGTCGTCTTGCCCGCGCCATTTCCCCCCACGAAGCCGGTCATCATCCCGTCCGGGACACTGAACGAGACGTGGTCAACGGCGGTGAATTCCCCAAAGTGCCGGGTCAGATCGTTGATCTCCAACATGTCCATGACGCTAGGCCGTCTTCGTCGTGAGGGCATCCCCCTGGGGTGTGAACGGCAGGTCAGCCGCGCGATTGAGAGCGGGTTGCCTTCAGCTGTCCGCGGGGGTGATCAGGCCGGCCTCGTAGGCATAGATCACGGCATGCACTCGGTCGCGCAGCCCCAATTTGGTCAGGCAGTTGGAGACATGGGTCTTGACTGTGGCCTCACCGAGGAAGAGCTCAGCGGCGATCTCGGCGTTGGCGTATCCCCGGCCGAGGAAGAGGAGGATCTCGCGTTCGCGGTCCGTGAGGCGGGCAAGCTCTGGCGGCTCGGGCAGCTGGGTATGCCGCCCGCTCGTCATCCGCTCAATGACCCGCCGCGTCACCTCTGGAGCCAACAGACTGTGTCCGTGCGCGGCCGCTCGCACGGCCTCAACGAGGGTCTCGGGCTCGGCATTCTTCAACATGAACCCGCTGGCTCCGGCATCCAGGGCATCGAAGAGGTAGTCATCCCGGTCAAAGGTGGTCAGGATGACGACCGTGGACAGTTCCTCGGCCACGATCGTCCGGGTCGCATCAATCCCGTCCATCCCAGGCATCTGCACGTCCATCAGGATGACGTCGGGGCGCAGCTGACGCGCTTGGACCACCGCCTCCATGCCGGTCGCGCACTCCCCCACCACCTCGATGTCCGGCTCAACCGAGAGCATGAGTCGGAACCCGGAACGCACCATTGCATGGTCGTCAACCAATAGGACCCGCGTGGGCGTGCTCATGCGGCACCCTCGACCACGGCAAGTTCAGCCAAGGGGAAGCGCACCCGAACGCGATAGCCGCCCCCCACGCGCGGGCCAATCTCCACAACCCCACGATGGGAGACCGCCCGCTCACGGATGCCGAGATGCCCCAGACCCGAGCCGCTCGAACCGACCCGACTTCGCCCATCGTCGATCACCTCGACCTCCAGGTACGCCGCCGACCCGCTGGTCACTCGCACCGTCACGGACGCGGAGTTCGCCGTGGAGTGCCGGATGACATTGGTCAGCGCCTCTTGGACGATCCGGTAGGCCGAATGCGCGATGGGCGCCGGCAGTCGCTCGATCAGACTGGGGCGGCTCTCAACCACGGCGAGCGTGACGGTTCGCCCTGAATCGGAGTATTGATCGACCAAGTCAGCCAGGAGGTCCAAGGTCGGTTGCGGATTGCGAGGACCGGGATCTGCATCGCTGGCCAAGCCCCGCAGGGTACCGAGCAATCCCCGCATGGAACTGACCGCGTGTCGAGAGGACGCCTCGACTTCGCTCAATGCCCCTTGTGCAGCAACGGGATTCGAGGTCAGAACTCGGCGAGCCGCGCCGGCTTGGATGCCGATGACCGAGACGTGGTGGGCCACGACATCGTGCAGTTCACGAGCGATGCGCAGCCGCTCCTCAGTGACCGCCTGATCGCGGAGCGTCTTGCCCTGGGCGGCGATGGTCTGGGCCTGATCGGCCAAGAGTTCCTTTTGACGCGCATTGCGCCACGATGCCTGCCCGCCGAGGATGGCACCCCCGAAATAGAGGACATTGACAAAGACCGCGAGGAGCACGGAAGCCGAGATGGGGCCAAGGAAGCCGGTCCGCTGCGCCTGCGGACCCCCGGTGACGTCCAGGACGTCCTGAACGGCATTACCCACGGCAAACTGCAAGGCAACCCAGGCGAACATCACCGTGACGATGACGCCGATCGCCACCAGCATCAACCGCCGATCTCGAGCCCAGGAGACTGCGGAGAGGAAGGCGAGGAAGTACATGATTTGCAGGGTGAACTGACCCATCACCACCGGCATCAGGAGCCCAACGGCCAGCATGTGGGCGGCGGCCAGGAGGGCCACCGTGATTGGCCACCGACGGCGACCGAGAAGCAGCACGGCCGCTGAAACCACCGCCGACCACTGGACCCACCACGGGTAGGGCAGATCCTTGAGCATCCCCACACTGCGGACCAGTTCGAGGAGAAATAGGCCGAGCAGAGCGGCGCCCAGGGCCAGCAGGAGGTCCGAGCGACCAATCGGTGGGCGCGGACGCGCCCACGCATCGTCGACCCCGAAGAAGCCGCCCACGCGGGCGGCCAGCGAGCGGCGAGCAGACGGCATACGTCCACGGTATGCCGCGCGGCTCGCCGACGCGTCCCTCTCTGGGCGGAGGGCGGCTCCCCCGTGAGGCCGAGTCGTGCGGCAGGTGTCCCCAGCAGGCCTATGAGAGCATCGACGGCATGCGGGGAGGCGACGACCGGCGGGCGTGGACAGGCACGCACGAGCCATGAGCCGAGTCGAGTTGCCAGCAAGCCTGCTCGCCAGTTTCGATCGGCTCCAGCCCAGCCTGGGCCCCAGCGGTTCACAGTGGGCACGCACCCTGCCTCGGCTGATCGACGAGGCCCTGACCCGATGGGAGCTGACCCCGGACGGGCCGGTGATGTCCGGATGGACCGCCGTGGTCGTGCCGGTTCGACGGGGCACTCAGCCGTTGGCACTCAAGGTTGGTTGGCCGCACGATGAGGCGCTGGGCGAGCACTTGGCCCTGCGGCACTGGAATGGCGTGGGCGCGGTTCGGCTGGTCGCTGCCGATCCCGCCTCGTGGAGCCTGCTCATGGAGCGCCTGGACCACACCCGCAACCTGAGCACTCTGCCGATGGAGCAAGCCCTGGCCATCGCCGGTGAAACCCTGGCTACGCTGCATGTCCCGGCTCCGGCGACCATCCGCTCGGTTGCCGAGTTCACTGATCACCACCTCACTCGCCTGGAGAGCGCAGGCGGTGTGGTGCCGCGTCGACTGACCGGCCGGGCACGCGGGCTCTGGCGCGAGTTGACGGCCACGGACGAGTCGCCCCTGCTGCTGCATACGGACGCCCACTTCGAGAACGTCCTGCACCGACCCGGCCACGGCTGGGCGGCCATCGACCCCAAACCGCTAGCCGGGCACCCGGCATACGAGCTACAGCCGCTGCTGCGCAACCGACGCGAGGACTATGGCACGGGGTCGGCCTTCCGGTGGGGGGTGCGCAACCGGGTCGAGCTCATCTGTGACGCAATGGGCGTGGACGAAGAGGTGGCGCGGGCCTGGACCTTCGTGCACACCGTCATCGAGGTCTTCTGGTCGGCCAAGGACGGCGACGCAGACTGGACCTCATTCCACATCGCCGTGGCCAAGGCCCTGCAGGACTGAGGGTCAGCTCAGCGGCTCGAGGACATCCAGCCCGAGGAAGGGTCGCAGCGCCTGCGGAACCGTGACTGAGCCATCGGCCTGCTGATGGGTCTCCAGGAGGGCCACAATCCAGCGGGTCGTGGCCAGGGTGCCATTGAGCGTCGCAGCCACCTCGGTCGGGCCGGTCGTGCCCTCGGGGCGGAAGCGCGTACCCAGGCGACGGGCCTGGAAGGTCGTGCAGTTCGAGGTCGAGGTCAGCTCGCGGTAGCGGCCCTGGGTCGGGACCCAGGCCTCGCAGTCGAACTTGCGGGCAGCGCTCGTGCCCAGGTCACCGGCCGCCGTGTCAATGATTCGGTAGGGCACCTCGATGGCCGCGAGCATGTCGCGCTCCATCTGCAGGAGGCGCTCGTGCTCAGCCTGTGCCTCCTCGGGGCGGCAGTAGACGAACATCTCGATCTTGTTGAACTGGTGCACCCGAATGATTCCGGTGGTGTCCTTGCCGTATGAGCCGGCCTCACGCCGGTAACAGGTCGACTGGCCGGCATAGCGCACCGGGCCCTTGCTCAGGTCGATGATCTCGTCGGCGTGGTAGCCGGCGAGCGCAACCTCGCTAGTCCCGGTGAGGTAGAGATCATCGGCCGGGAGGTAATAGACCTCCTCGGCGTGATGGTCGATGAACCCCGCGCCCTTGATGACATCCGGGCGAACCAAGGTCGGGGTGATGAGCGGAACGAAGCCAGCGGCAATCGCCTTCTGCATGGCCAGTCCCAGCAGGGCCATCTCGAGCCGGGCGCCAACACCCTTAAGGAAGTAGAAACGGGCACCGCTCACCTTGGCGCCGCGGGCGGTGTCGATGGCGTCCAGGCCCTCGGCGATTGCCATGTGGTCACGCGGCTCGAAGCCCTCTGCGGCAAAGTCCCGCGGGGTGCCAACGATCTCGCGCACGGCATAGTCATCCTCGCCGCCGGCGGGGACACCGTCGATGACCACATTCGGGATGCTCATGGCGAGGCGGTTCAACTCATCCTCGGCGGCATCGGCGGCAGCCTTGGCGTCCTTGACCTGCGCCGCGAGCTCCTTCGTGCGGGCCAGCAGGGCCTGGCGCTCGTCGCCCTGGGCGCGACCGATCTCTTTGCTGGCGGCATTCTGCTCGGCGCGCAACTGCTCGTATGCCGTGAGCGCCGATCGCCGCTGCTCGTCGGCTGCACGAACGTCATCGACGAGGGACGCGTCCTCACCACGAGCGATCTGGCTGGTGCGGACGGCGTCAGGGTTGTCCCGAAGGACGCGTAGATCGATCACCCGCCGAGTTTACCGAGCGCCGCCTGCCGCTCATGCGCCGCGCCTTCCGCTCCCGCCCAGCGCCCAGTTCCCCTCACGCTCCTCGCCCCATGCGCCCACTCCACGCCCCACGCCCCACCCGCCCACGCGCCTCGCCCCACGCGCCTCAACTTTCCCGCCTGGTGCCGGAACCTTCAGGTTGGGGCCTCTTGTAAGGGGCCCCCAGTGCAAGGTTCTCTCCTCGGGCGGGAAAGTTGAGGCGCGTGAGGTCTGAGGTCTGAGGCGCGTGAGGTCTGAGGCGCGTGAGGTCTGAGGCGCGTGAGGTCCAAGGCGCGTGCAGGCGACATTCAGGTCAGACGGGTATCGCCCCGACATCCCAGAGGTGATGGCGAATGTCGTGCAGGCCGTAGACGCCGAGGCTCGCCACCGTGAACTGCGAGCCATTGGATCGAATGCCGGTGCGTTCCCAATCCGGGCCGGAGCAGGCGGCATACACAGCCGACCAATCGCCGGCCGCGCGCGCCAACTCGTCGGCCACCACGGCGGGGTCTTGGTCGGCATACCGATCGGTGATGGCCGTCTCGTCCTGGTCCCAGTTGGGGAAGTGCGGCTCATCCTGAGCCAGCATGAGCGTGGCCCGCACCGCAAAGACCGCGCAGACATCGCGCACGTGGCAGGCGTACTCCAGCGGCGACCACACCAACGGCCCCGGGCGCTCGCGGACATCTGCCCGCACCAGCACCTGCGCCCACGGCCGGGTGTATGCCGTGACCAGCGCCGCGACATCCTCAGGCGCCACCGCAGCCGGGTCATAACCGCAGTCCGCACACACCTCCACCAGGGTCCAGGTCCAGTCCTTATCGTCCTTGGGCGGTTCCGGCAGTCTCATGCGGGGAGCCTACGGCAGTGCTGAGCGATCGCATCGAGCGGCCCGGCCGCCCATCAACGCCGAGCAGTCAAGACGACGAAGCAGCCAAGCCCAGCAAGGATGGTCCCGCCGGCGACGCTCATCCGTTCTGCTCGGCGCGGATCGGTCACAAACCACTCGCGGGCCTGGCTGGCCGCCACGGCGACGAGCCCATCACCGAGGATGGCAATGACGACGAACACCAAACCCAGCGCCATCATCTGCACCCAATAGATCCCCGACGGGTTGACAAAGGGTGGCAACAGAGCGGCGAAGGCGACCAGCACCTTGGGATTGGTCAGCCCTACGAGCACGGCTTGGCCAAAGGAGCTACGCGTGCTGGTCGGCAGGAGTTGACCGGCGCTGAGCGCCTCCCGCAGGGCCCGCCGCTCGCGGATGGCCGAGATCCCCAACCAGACCAGGTAGAGACCCCCGACCACACGGATGATGCTGTATGCCGTGCTGCTGGCAGCGATCAGTGCTCCCAGGCCGACGGCCACCGCCACCACCTGGACGTAGACGCCGGCAGCGTTGCCCAGTACCGAGAGCAAGGCAGCCCGACGCCCACCAGCAAAGGCTCGGCCCATGATGAAGAGTTGGCTGGGTCCCGGAATGGCAACGATGACGAACGAGGTGGCGACAAAGGCAAGCCACTGAGCAGCGGACGGCATAGGGGACATCGTGCCTGACATCGGGCCGCTGTCACAGGCATCCGCCACAATGACTGCCACCGCGAGCGCACTCGAGCCAGGCGCTGGCGCTGCGGGTCCTGCGGGTACCCTCCCTTTCGTGGACCAAGCCGTGACCTGGGCCAGCATCGGGCTGGCCATTGCCCTGGCGATCACCGGGCTGTGGCTGCTGGTCTCTGCGCGCCTCGGGCGGCTGGGTAGGCGGGTTACTGGCTGGTCCGCGGGCCGCTCGAGCCAGGAGTCCACGCCGACCCGGCGCCCCTCGCGGCAACGATTCCGTCGTGAGCGATCCGCGACCGCAGGTGAGGAGGAATTGCCTCCGCCACCGCCGAAGAAGCGCGCAGCGATCATTGTGAATCCGGTCGGACTTGAGGCCGTCGGAGCGCTCTACAACCGTTTAGCCCGCGCCTGCCTCAAGCACGATTGGGATGAGCCGCTCATCCTGCAAACCACCACGAGTCGACCCGGGGAGAGCCACGCCCGACGAGCTGCGGACGAAGAGGTCGATGTCGTCCTGGTGCTTGGCGGCGACGCCACCTTGCGCTCGGTGGCTCAGGGTTTGGCCGGCACGGCGATACCCGTGGGGATCCTGCCCTCGGGTGGCGGCACCGGCCTCGCGCGAACCCTGGGGCTGGACACCGATGACCTCGAGACGGCGATGGACATTGCGCTCACCGGCCAAAACACTCACGTCGACGTGGGCTGGGTCGTCGTCAATCCGCAAGCCGATCAGCATCCCGAGGGTCAGCGCGAAGCCGAGAACCGGCACGCTTTCCTCATCATGGCCGGACTCGGCGTGGATGCCACCGTCCTGGATGGCACCGACCCTGAGCTGCGCACCACGGTCGGCTGGACGGCCTACGTTCCCGCCGGCGTCAAGAGCATGCTGGGCGACCGATTCCGCGCCCGGATCTCGCTCGACGGAGGACCAATCACCCAGATCCGCGCCCGGACCATCATGATCGGCAACGGCGGTCGGCTCGCAGGTGGTGTCACGCTCATGCCGGACGCACAGATCGACGATGGGCTCCTCGACGTGCTCACGGTCAGCCCAAGGAGCATCGCCGGGTGGGCGGGAGTGGCCGCAAAGGTCATCACCAAGAGCGACCGCACGAACTCACGGATGGATCGGTTCACGGCGGCGGCAGTGACGATCACCATGGACGAGCCACAACCGGTGCACATCGACGGCGAGGTTGCCGGCAGCGCCACCTCCCTGCACCTCCACGTGCAGCCGCGGGGCCTGATCGTGCGGACCCGGACCGGATCCGCGCCGAACTAACCCGCCGCGCAAGCCCCGCGTGGGAGCCCGGCGCAGACTCCCGGCGCACACACTGGCCCCGCCAGCCCCACTTTTCCTCTGCTTGGTGAGCTTTCCGCGCCGCGGCATACGTCATTGCGTATGCCGCGGCACGTTTTGGTCACCAAGCAGAGGAAAAGGGAGGCGCGTGGGGAGGAGGGGGAGTCAGGCAGCGATTCGCTGATCTGCCGGCGACGATTCGGCGACACGCACCGGGCGCAGGAAGAGCGGCAAGACGGTGGCGACGTATGCCGCCCACGCGATCGCTTGCAGCCAGGTCACCTGCGGGGTGAGGTTGAAGATCCCCTTGAGCAGGGCGGCATACCAACTGCTGGGGTCGAGTACCCCCGAGATGTCGAAGGCCAGCGAGTTCAGGCCGGGCAGGTAGCCGGCCTCCTGGAGATCATGTATGCCGTACGCCAGGATGCCGGCCGCCACAATCACCAGGCCGACCCCGGTCCAACGGAAGAATCGGCCGAGGTCGATCCGAAGGGCCCCCCGATAGATCAGCCAGCCCAGGACTATCGCCCCGCCGAGGCCGACCGCCCAGCCCATCAGTGGCAGCGCGTTCCCCTTGCCCGCGGCCTGCGCAGTGGCGTAGAAGAAGATCGCCGTCTCCAGGCCCTCTCGGCCGACGGCGAGAAATCCGACGCCCGCGATGGCCACCGGACCCAGATCGAGCGCCCGCTGCAACTGGCCCTTGAGTTCGCCGGAGATGGTGCGGGACGCGGAGCGCATCCAGAAGACCATCACCGTGACAAAGGCAACCGCCAGGATGCTAGCCACACCCCCGACCAGCTCCTGCTGCTCGAAAGTCAGCTGGCGAGTCCCGAAGGTCAAGGCTGCCCCGAGGGACACCGAGAGCACCACGGCCAGCGCCACCCCGGCCCACACCCACCGGCGGGCCTCAGTCCGCCCCGACTTGGTCAGGAAGGCCAGGAGGATGACCACGACCAGGGCCGCTTCGAGGCCCTCACGCAGTCCGACCAGGGCATTGCTCACGAACATGAAAGTTAGGTAAGCCTAACCTTCATCGAGTTGTCAAACTGTCACATGTTGCGCGCCCCGCGTACCCCGCGAAGCCACGACTGCGCAGCCCGGAAATGGGCATCCGAGGTGAAGGCCGCCACCTGGGCTGGCTGCCGGTCTGCGCGCGCATATGAGCCAAGGAAGCGCACTTCGGCGCAAATCCGGTGCAGGCCCATCAGGGCCTCGCCGATCCGCTCATCCCGCACATGCCCCTCCAAGTCGATCGAGAAGCAATACGAGCCCATCGACTCCTTGGTGGGACGCGACTCCAGCCGGGTCATGTTGATGCCCCGCACGGCGAATTGCTCGAGCAACTCCAGCAGGCCACCCGCGTGGTCCTCCCGCTGGTACAACACGACGGTGGTCTTGTCGGCCCCGGTGGGTTCGGGCAGCTCGCCGGGACGAGCCACCACGGCGAATCGGGTGACCGCTCCCTGCATGTCCCCGATGTCATTCGCGAGCACCGAGAGTCCGTGCATGCTCGCCGCTACCGGCGCGCAGACAGCGGCATCGACAGTTGCATCGCCAGCCGCCACGCTCTGCGCCGCAGCCGCGGTCGAGAGGGACGGCACGTAGGTCGCCTTCGGCAGATTCGCTCCCACCCAGCCGCGCACCTGGGCCCACGCGTGCGAATGGGTGCCTAGGCGTCGGACCGCAGCCAGCGACATCCCGGTCGGACCGGCCAGGACAAAGGTGATCGGCACGAGCTGCTCGCCGATGACCACCAAGGGCTCGCCTGCCGCCAGCGCATCCAGGGTCGCACTGACCCCGCCCTCGACGGAGTTCTCGATCGGAACCACGGCGGCATCGATCTCCCCGGCACGCAGGGCCGCGAACGCCGAGTCCACCGAGCTATAGGCCACCCGGTGGTCGGCGCTTTCCGGCGCCCAGGCGTCCAACGCCATCGAGGTGAAGGTCCCCTCGGGGCCTAGGTACCCGTAGCGGGTCATGCTGCTGTGCTCCTTGCCGTATGCCGTGTGCCGTAAGCCGTGTGCTCGCCCACCAAGGGTAGGCCCTAGCCTGGTGAGCGCTATGGGACTGGACCTCGCCATCACCGCACTCGTCTTCGGGGCGATCTTCCTTGTCGAGCTGCCCGACAAGACCTTCGTGGCCACTCTGGTGTTGGCCACCCGATATCGCCCACTTCTCGTGTGGATCGGCGTCGCCGCGGCATTCCTGGTCCAGACCGTGGTTGCCGTGGCCTTCGGTGGGCTCATCTCTCGGCTGCCGCACACGCCCGTTCAGATTGCGGCGATCAGCCTCTTTGTCCTCGGTGGGCTGATTCTGCTGCGCGGAGCCGCCCGCGCGGAGGCCGAGGAGCAGGAGGCCGAGGAAGAGTTCGCCGCCAAATCGACTACTGCTGCAACGGGATTGCGCGCGGTGACGACGAGCTTCCTCATCCTCTTTCTCGCGGAGTGGGGTGACCTCAGCCAACTCCTGACGGCCTCCCTGGCGGCGAAGTACCGAGATCCCCTCTCGGTCGGAGTCGGCGCCTTCCTCGCGCTGGCGACAGTCTCCGGGCTCGCCGCCGTGCTAGGCCGCGGACTCCTGCAACGACTTCGGCTGGCCACCCTGCGGCGGGTCGGCGGTCTGGTCTGCCTGGCGCTCGCTGTCATCGGGATCGTGCAACTCGCCTGGGGTTCGTGAGACCCACCAGAGAATGACGAGAACCGCGAGATCCTGCACCACCATGAAGTTCTGCATCAGCTCGCCGAACCATGCAGGCCAGTCCGGATGGGTGAGCCAGGCATTGCCCCACCACGGAATCGCGACGGTGTAGAAGGCCGCCACGATGGCGGCCCAGCCGGCCCGCGCACGATGTTGGGCAGGCTGCGCGCCGAGGATCGCAAAGATGACCACCACCACCCAGTGGTGATGATGGATCCAGGCCACCGGCGAGAGCAGGCAGGCCAGCAGACCGACCACGGCCACTTCACCAATGGAGTCGTGCGCAAGGTAGCGCTGACGGGCCAGCCAGAAGCCTCCGATAGCGACGGCAGCAGCCAAGATCACCCACAGGACGCTGCCCAGCGTGCTATCCGGCAGAAGCCTGAGCAGGACGCCCCGCAGCGACTGGTTGGAGGAGCCGACATTCGGGCCAAGCCGCGAAGGATCCTGCAGCGCGCCACCCCAAAAGGTCAGGGACGCTTCAGGCAGCACGACGAAAGCACCGAGCGTCACGAGCACCGCGGTGCCGATCGCGGTGCCGGCTTCGCGCCACCTGCGAGTGACCAGGAGGTGAATGACGAAGACTCCAGGAGTCAGTTTCACCGCCATCGCCAACCCGATCAGCACCCCTCGAGGAACCCGGCGCAGCCAGAGCGGCCGGGGATTACGCAGGTCCATCAGGCAGGCCAGCACCATGAAGGCATTGACCTGGCCGAATCGCAGTCCATCCGCCACCGGCGCAAGCCACAGCATGGGGGCGGTCAGGACAGCCAACGCGATGGGTGCCCACGCCCCAAAGCCATGAATCAGGCGCCACCCGGCATACCAAACGATGGCTGTCGTGGCGAGGATCTGCAGACCGGTCCAGATCCAGCCAACCGCGCCGAAGGGGACCAGGGCCAGCGGAATCGCTAGCAGTGCAGCGAACGGCGGATAGGTGAACGGCAGCAGTTGCGGTGACTCGGTGAGGGCCGAGTAGATCGGGCGACCGGTCAGGACGGACACACCCGCCTCCCGGTACACCTCGACGTCGACCTGCCACTGGTCGAAGGGCCAGAACACCAGGTACCTCAAGACCATCGGGGTCGCGGCGGCCAGGATGATCGCCGCAGCTGCCACCCAGAGCAGAGGTTGCGGGAAGCGGGATCGCACAGCTGTCACCGGACCATTGTCGCAACACGTAGCCTGCTGTCTGTGACCCACCGAGCCCGACGTGCCGTATTGGCGCTGCTGCTCACGCTGGGTGTGTATGCCGCAGGAGCCCCGAGCGCGCTGGCTGGAGTGCTTCCCGGGGACACCGAGACGCCCGGCGCATTGGTGGTCATCGGTACCGGCGGCATCACGGTCGACGACATCACCGCCGATGCCACGCCGAATCTGTGGCACCTCTTCACCGAGGGCTCGGCCGCGGTCATGACCCTCAGCGCGGCCACCCGATCCACCTGTCCGGTGGATGGCTGGCTCAGTTTGTCGGCGGGCACCGGGGTGACCGCGCCGCGCGACGCCGGCACAGATGCAGCGTTGTGCCCGGCCATTCTTGAGCCCACCCCGGTCGCCTCCAGTGACGCGGTCGAGGTGCCGGGTTGGGCGACCTACCGGAGCGCCGCCGAAGAGCACCGGGCGAACATCGGAACTCTAGGTCAGCGCCTGGCGGTCGCACCGGCCTGCGTGAAAGCGATTGGTCCGGGTGCCGCGCTCGCCGCCGCCGGCCCCGACGGGCGGGCCGCGCGATACTCGCCCTACTCCGTCGATTCGCTCATCGATGACCTGGCCACCTGTCCGGTGACCTTCGTGGATGTGGGGTCGGTTCGCGGACCGGACGCGCCTCCCGGCGAGGTCGTTGCGGGCACCCGGGTGGATCAGATCAACCAACTGGACAACCGGGTGGGCGAGGTCCTGGCGGCCGGTCCGAATGGGGCGGACTATGTCGTACTCAGCCTGTCCGATAGCGGGACTGACGCCCGCTTGCGGGTGGCGGTGGCTCGAGGACCTCGCTTTGGCCCCGGGATGCTGGAGTCGCTCTCGACCCGTCAGCCTGGACTCATTCAGGCCGCGGATATCACCGCGACCGCGCTCTGGCTCGAGCGCCACGAGCTCCCCGAGGGGATCGATGGCCGACCGCTTGAGGTGACACCCGCCCTGGACGCCTCCGATGAGCGAGCCACAGAGCGGTGGAATGCGCTGGTCGACCTGCAGGACGCCGCGACCCAGGTGCACGAACTCGTGGAGCCCTTCTTCATCATCTATGGCGCGACAACGATCGCCTTCTTCTTCCTCGCCTGGCTGTGGTGGACCCGCCGACGAGCACGCATGACCGAGGTATCTCGACTGAGGTACCTCGACGTCGTGGAGTTCCTCGCACTCTGGACAGCCTGCGTGCCCGCCGCGACCTTTATTGCCGGCGTCTTCCCGTGGTGGCGGCTGGGCTGGCCCTTGGCCGCCTTGGTCGGCACCGTCGCGATCATCGCCGGCTTGTGTGCCCTGATCGCGCATCGAGGGCCCTGGCGTCGCTACCCCGCCGGAGCCATCGGGTCCGTCAGCGCGCTGACGGCGGCGACCATCGCGACCGATGTCGTGACCGGATCCCACTTGCAGTTGCTAGGTCTGATGGGCCTGCAGCCGGTCGGGGGTGGGCGCTTCTATGGGATGGGCAATGTGGCCTTCGCCCTCTTTGCCACGGCCATGATTCTGCTCGCCGCCGTGATCGCGGCCGTCCCGCTCGCGCAGGGACGACGGTCCGCCGCGGTCATCACCGTGGCGACCTTGGCGGTAGCCGCGGTGGCGGTCGATGGGCTGCCCTTCTGGGGTGCCGATGCCGGCGGGCCCCCGGCCCTGATCGCGGGCTTCGCCATCCTGCTGTATGCCGTTCGCGGGCGCGCGATCACCTGGCGACGCTTCGTCACGGCCGGGCTTATCGCGGTGCTCTTGGTGGCCCTACTCGGTGTCGCGGACTGGCTGCGGCCAGTGGACCAGCGCACCCACCTGGGCGACTACGTGCAGCGGGTGATTGACGGCACCGCCTGGGGTGTCATCACCGACAAGGCCTCGGCCAATCTGGCCATCCTGGCCGGGGCGGATCAGCGCATCGCACCGATCGTGCCGATCGTCCTGCTCGTGCTCCTGGCCGCTGTGGTTATGCCGGAGTCCCGGCTCGGGCGACCGCTTGGCCTGCTGTGGCAAGCCTCGAAGCTGATGCAGGTCGGCGTGATCAGTGTGTTGGTCTGCCTGCTGGTCGGCATGATCATCAATGACTCTGGCGTTGCGGTGGCCGCAGCGGCCTCGCCATTGCTCTTCCCGCTGCTGATCGCGCTCCAACTTCGCATGCTGCACGGTGACGAGCGGGGCGCGGCCAGCACCCGCGCCGGGCGGAGCGGTCGGGCTCGGCTGCGCGGCCGCGCACGCTGAGTCGCCGACGCAACGTCGGGCCTGAGCGCGCGTGAGCACGCGCCGGGGGGCCCTAGCCGGGGCCGTCCTACAGTGGGCGCCACCCGCGCCGGCGTGCCCAGCGCACCGCAGCCACCCACACCGCTAGCACCAGGGCGGGCGCAACAAAGCGCCGGAATCCCAGGGTGACGTTCTCCACGACCTCGGTCATCCCGGTGACCCGCCCCGGGACATAGGCCATCGCGATCACGGTCAAGCGCGCCGTCGCCAGCATCGCCACTGGCGCCGACACGGTGGCCGGGAGCGCGGCCCATACCAATGGGTCGTACCACGGCAGCGAATAGGACGCCGAGAAGGCAAAGGCGGCCGTGAGCATGCCGGCGACCCAGAGCACCCGCGTCCGCTCATCGACCGGCGTCGACATACGCAGGAAGAGGCTGGCCAGAAGCACCGCCAAGGCAGCGGCCAGCACGGTGATGACGGTGCGGGCCAGGCCGTTGGGAAGGCCCAGCGCAAGCATGCCTTCGAGCAGCGGGCGCCACGGCATCGCCAGCGACACCGTCTGTCCGGAGCGGAGGATCTGCACGTACGAGGCCACTCCGGCCCAGCCATGCAGCAGCACTGCAGCGGCTAGTCCCGCGCCGAGGAAGCCCACCAGGTCACGCCGCCGAGAGCGTCCAAGGAGGATCACCGGAATCGCCACCACGGCATAGGTGAACTTGGTCGACTCCGCCGATGCGACCGCCAGGCCGGCCACGATGGCCCACCCGAGCCCCCCACGCCCCCACGCCCAGACAGCCACGACCACGAGCGCGGCCGCGAGGAGGTCAAGATGCGCGCCCAGGACCCCGGTGCCGATGACCAGCGGATTGAAGGTCCACAACACATCGATCCGGCCATGCTGGCGCTGCGGCAGGTGTGCGCGCAGCAGGGCGCGCACGCCGAGCCAGGCAAGCACACAGACCACCTGCCAGACCCACACCGAAACCCGGAGGTTGTCGTGTCCAATCCAGGCGCAGGCAGCGTGGACCAGCGTCGCCATCGGCCCGTAGACGCTGGGCTGGGTCGTCCATGGGGCTTCGACGTGGCTGGCCAATGGATCTGTGCCGCCCTGCCAGCCGATCGGGGACTGCACCCACGGGTCGCCGCCCTCGAGGGTGATCTGGCCGTACGCGAGGTAGTTCAGATGGTCGGCGGAGCCAAAAGGCGAGGTGAGCAGGGCCAAGCCGGCGATCAGGACCGGCCAGAACCAGCCCACCTCGGGCTGCCAGCGTCGCCGGATGGCTGAGACCAAGGCCAGCCCGGCAATGCCATAGGCCGACCAGAGCACCCCGGTCACCGCCGCCGGAGAGAGCGCGATCGGCAGCAGCGTCCCGGGCGCCCAGCCTCGAGCGCCCAGGTCAGGCATGGCGGCATTCGGACGGCTAGCGCCCACGACCCACATCGCCGTCAAGGAGACCGCGAAGGCCAGCGCCTCCGGGGCGATCCTGGTATCCCGTCGGGTCGCGCGGGCCATCAGCCGCCCGCTGCCGGCCGCGCCCGCGATCGACGCCGAAGCGCGAGCCACACATCGCGATACTGCGCCGCCCGATGAACCTGTCCCCGCCAGTCCCGGCCGCTGACGCGATGCTGCAGTGCGCACGGCACTTCGAGCACGCTCAATCCCGCCCGCAAGACGTCCACAGTGAGCCCAACCTCCACTCCCCAGCCGCGCGCAAGCGGCAGGGCGGCCACCACGGCAGCTCGGGACAGGCACCTCATTCCCGACAGTGGCTGGGTCATGGTTCGACCGGTGTGCCGGGCGATCCCGTCGCGGGCCAATCGAACGACGAAGCCATGACCACCGCCAGCGCTCGTCTGTGGAGGCAGAGTCGCGATCGTCATCTCCGCCTCCCCAGCAAGCACCGGGGGGACCAGCACGGCCAACTCAACTGCAGACGCCTCCAAGTCACCATCGACAAAGAGGACCGCCTGAGGTGGTGCGTCGCCCAGCGCCTGAAGGCCGGAGGTGAGGGCCGCCGCCTTGCCACGGTTGCGTGGATGTCGAACCACCACCGCGCCCGCGCGTTCAGCGATCAACGCGGTGTCATCGGTACTGCCGTCATCCACCACGATGACCTGAGTTAGTCCCGGAATCCTCGCGAGTCCGGCCAGCGTGGCGGCAATGCGCTCGGCCTCGTCCTTGCAGGGAACGATGGCCGCGATCTGACCCGGGTGGTCAAGCACGCCGCCGCCTCAGCGCAAGGTGACTTGACGACTGAGCAGTCCCGAACGCGCTCGACGCTCATCCGCGCTCAGCGGTCGATCGCTGGCCAGCGCAGCGGCATACCGCTGGCCAAAGTTCGCCAGCTCGTCCTCATAGTCAGCGGCCTCCAGGGCGGGATCGAGATCCCAGACCGGAACCAGGAGTCCACAGGCGCGGAAGGCACCGAGCAGCCGGGTCGGGCCACCCAGGGCGGCGTCCCCGGCCGCGTGCATCCGCGCGAGCGCATCGGTGGCGCGGTCCTCGTCATCGCCCAGGATGAGCCGGATGTGGCTGCGATCGCCGATCCGCACGAAGTAGGCCGAGGGCAGTGCAGCCATTCGCGTGGTCGGCACCACGGTGGCATTGGCCCGCTCCAGGGACGCCGCTGACTCGGCGTCGAGGTCCTCCTGAGCCACCCAGAAGTCGAAGCCTTCGTGCACCTCCACCTCGAAGGCAGCCTCAGGGACGATGAGGTCCTGCAAGCGCGGAGTGTCGCCGGTCACCGCCGGCAGGTGCGTCACCGGGGATCCGGCCGGAGCGCTCAGCGCCGCGAGCAGGGCCGCGGCCAGATCGCGGGAGGCATCGCCGGAGGAGCCACTGGTCTGCGTGGCCACGAATACGGTCCCGTCGGCGCGATGCAAGGCCGGCCAGGCGAGCGGCAATACGGTCGCCACGGTGACCTCGGTGGCAGCGCCCTCCGGCAGGCTCTCGGGGCGCAGCGTCAGTCGCGCGGTCGCGGCCGGGAGGATCTCGCGGATGGCCACCCAGTCGCTCTCACCGACCAGCCCTTTGAACGGACGTCCCGCGAAGGGCACAGCCGCGCTCCGCTCAGGTCGTGCGGCCCGCCGGCTGCTCTCTGGTCCCGTGCGTCGACGCGATGCCTTGCCCATGACGCCCCACCCTAGTGCGCGAGCTCGGCTACCATCGCGCGCACCTCGGCTGGGCGGTTCGTGATGATGACATCGACCTCTTGCTCGAGGCAGCGCTCAACGTCCGGGCGCTCGTCCACGGTCCAGACAAAGATCGTGTGACCCCGCCGCCGATGGGCCTTGACCTTGTGAGTGGACTGCAGGAAGCCGACGTCCAGACCGACCCGGGTCACTCCGCTCGGCAGTGAGCCGTCGATGCTGGCAGACGGCTTGCCCTTCTCAATCAGGTAAACCAAGGGCAGTCGGGGCGCCAGGCGTCGCATTCGGGTCACGGCCGTCGGCGAGAAGGACATCACCACCGGGTCGATGCCGTGGGCCGGGCCATCGGCGAGCCCGCGGGCCCGCAGGAGAGCAGCAAGTTCACGCTCCACCAGGCCGCCAAAGCGGCTCGGGTGTTTGGTCTCAATGAGCGTGAGCAGGGGGGTCGCGCGGGCGTCATCCGCGATGGTGTCGAGCAGGATCTCCAAGGTGAGAAGTTCAGCCCGCCGACGGCCCCGCACGCCGTCCGCCAAGCCAGCGCCTGCGGCCCAGTCGAATGCCGCCAGTTGCTCGGCGGTGAGCGAGGAGACGATGCCGGTTCCGGAGGAGGTCCGATCGACGCTGCGGTCGTGAATGCACACCAGCTGGCGGTCCGAGGTGAGGCGCACATCGGTCTCGACACCGTCAGCGCCCACCTGGAGGGCCAATTCGTATGCCGCCTTGGTGTGTTCGGCCTCGGCAGCGCTCGCGCCCCGGTGGGCAACGATCAACGGGATGTGCACGCGGTGATCCTTCCAGACCTCAGCGGACCGCGAGGTCACCTCGAAGGTCCAATTCACCGACAATGCGCGTGTGCAGGGCCTCATCGATGATGAACTTCCGCCGCCACACCAACCACGAGGCCGCGATGAAGCACGCGGGCACCACGAGCATCGCCATCTTGACTAGCAAGCGGCCACCGTCGGAGACCTCGGCCGGGGTCGCTGCTTCGTTGATGCCCGACAGGATGGCGACCATCCCCACGACGGCCGTATTGAGCGCCCCGGAGACCTTGTTGATGAATGGCTGCAGGGCGAAGGTGACGGCGCCATTGCGTTGACCGAGCTTCCACTGCCCGTACTCGATGGTGTCCGCCTGGAAGACAAGCATGAGCAGCATGATGTTGGAGGCCAGGAAGAAGAGCACGATCGCGCAGGCACCCAGAATCATCAGGTTCATGGGAGCGAACAAAAAGGCCACATAGCCCACGATCATCGCCGCAGCCGCGATGGTGAACAGCCGTCCTCGGGTGAGCCGCCGGGTCAGCATCGGGAAGACGGCATACCCGGTCAGCTGGCCGAGCCCAACGAAGATGACGAAGGTGTTGAACACCTCCTCGTCGCCGTACACGTACTTGAAGAAGTACGGCCCGAAGGCGCCGGTCAGGCCATTGCCGAACATGAAGAGCAGGTATGCCGCTGCGGCCCAGAGGAGTTGGTCGTTGCGGAAGACCATGCGCCACATCTGAGCGATCGTGACCCGCTCTCCGGTCAGCCGCACGTCCTGACGCTCGCGCACCCCCAGGATCGTGACGAGCATGCCCAGCACCATGGCCACCGAACACGCAACCGCGAGCCAGGTCCAGGCCCGCACTTCGCTCATTCCCGTGGCCGTGAGCGCGCTAACGAAGGGCAACGCGCCGGCCGCCACGACAAAGAGCCCGATGGTGGTGAAGACCTTGGCCACAGAGGCGATCGACTCGCGGTCCTTGGGGTTCAACGAGAGCGCGGGCAGCATGCCCCAGTACGCGATGTCGTGCGTGGACCAGGCAACCCCCCAGAGCAGATTGACCAGGCAGAAGACGACGACGAACTGGCCCTCACTCAGTCCGGTATCGGTGAACAGTAGGACGCTGAACACGCCGGAAACCAGGCCGCCCCAGAACAGCCACGGTTTGAACTGTCCCCAGCGGCCCTGCGTCGAGTCCACCAAGCCGCCGACGATGGGATCGAGGATGGCATCGATGATCCGGATACCGAGGAGCACGACGGTGATCCAGGCCAAGGCACTATTGCTCAGCGTCAGGACCTCGGTCAGGTAGTAGATGAGCCAGAACGCGACCAGGGTGTAGACCATGTCGCGGCCCACCGTGCCGACGCCGAAGAGCCACCGGTTTCGGCGGACCCCGGGCGCTTGCCCCTCGAGGTCGGCGAGCTGGTGCTCAGGCATCTGCGGTGAGGTCACCCGCACATCGTGGCCCATCGCCCCTGCCCACCGCATCGAGTTGGCCGTAATCTCGTATGCCGTGCCGACCTCCACCGCAGACGCCCTCCCGTCACAACGCGCGGAGATCCAGCGTTGGTTCACCCGCCGCGGTTTGGCGACCATGCTCGATGACACTCCCGTTGAGGGTTCTCGGCGGCTGCGCCCACTGGCGGCCATGTGGTCGGTCGGCCTTTGGCTCACTCGATCGCTCCTAGGCACGCTCAGTGGGGCCGCCGCTGCCATGGTGCGGGCGCTGCCGATCCTGCTGGGGGTGGTGACCTTCTTCTTCTTCACCGCTGAGGTGTGGCAGTCGGTCGGACGGCTGCAGTCCTACGCCTATCTCGTCATGGTGTTGCTTTTCGTCGGTGTCGGGGCGGCCTTCATCGCTACCCGAATGCCGCTCGATGTCGCGGCATTGGCGCACTTTGAGACGGCACAGGATGTCCGGAGCGCGCTTGCCGACACCCCGATGGCCGAGCGGGTGGGCGAGCTGGCGCTGCCGGCCGACTGTCCCGTCCACCGCCGCCAGTCGCGCACGATTCGCTGGATGGGGACGGCGTCGCGGCTCTTCATCGCGACGGTAGTCGCCCTCGTGGTCTTTGGCTTCTTCCTGGTCCTCGGTGCCCTCACGGTCAACAGCGAGGTCATCACAGCATGGACCGGGTCCGCGCCGACGAGTGGCCTCCAGTGGCGCACGGCGAACCATCTGTACAGCTTCACCGCCGACCACGCTCGGGTGGCCGGCTTCCTCGCCGTATTTTCTGGCTTCTACTATGCGGTCGTCTCGACGATGGACCCCATGGTGCGACAGAGCATGCAGGACACCACCGAGGACACCGTGCGCCAGGCCTGTGCCATGCGGCTGGTCTTGCTCAGCGCCGCACCGGACAGCGACTCTGGCGCGCACGAGCGAAAGCGCACCTGAGCGCTTCGCCAGCGGTACCGTTCCCCCATGTCGCGCCTTCTGCGGATCTTGCTTCGAGTGATCCTCGCCCTGCTCGTGATCGCGCTGGTCGCCGTGATCGGCGGCTATGTCTATGCCCGCCCGCTGCTGCGTACCGGCACCGGCTATGCGGCGCACAACGCGTGTGCCGTCCAGTTCATCTCTGGGCGCACGGCCCCCGAGACGGATCTGCCCGACAACCCTCTGGTGCCCTATCTGCGGACCTATTCGGACTTCGCGCGCAAGGACTCCGAGACCGCCATCATGGGGGTGCTCTCAAAGCAATACGCCTGGTACACCAAGGGATTCGGCTGCACCGTCGGCGAGCAGGCACCTGCGCTCGGCGAGCCAACCGCGGTCACTGCCGCCGGAAACCCCTTCACCGAGCCGGCCGCCCCAACCATGAACACCACGGCATACAAGGCGCCGGTGGCTACCGCGATGAAGGCTCCCGGCACCCGCGCCATCGTCGTCATCAAGAACGGCCAACTGGTGGCGGAGTCCTATGCCGAGGGCTTCACTGCCTCCACCCCGCAACTCGGCTGGTCCATGGCCAAAAGCGTCACCAACCTGCTGCTGGGACGTCGGGTACTGGCGGGGTCGATCAAGATCACCGACGATCACCTGCGGCCCGAGTGGACCGACGATCGTGCCAAGATCACCATCGATGACCTCAGCCGGATGCAGAGCGGCCTGACCTGGAATGAGGAGTACGACCTCGGCACGCCGATCACCGAGATGTTGTACTCCCAGCCGGACATGGCGGCCTTTGCGGCCGGCCAGCCGTTGGCGCACCAGCCGGGCAGCTACCAGCAGTACTCCAGCGGGTCCACGAACATCCTGTGTGACCAACTCACGGCAGGCAGTGAGAACCCGGCAGACCTTCCGCGCAAAGAAATCTTCGCCCCCCTTGGCCTGAGCTCAGCCGTCTGGGAGCCCGATGGCGCCGGCAATCCGGTGTGTTCCTCGTACCTGTGGGCGACCCCCCGGGATTGGGCGGCAATCGGCCAGTTCGCGTTGCAGGATGGCACCTGGAACGGCCAGCGGCTCATCCCCGAAGGCTGGATGAAGCAGGCGACGACGGCCCTGCCTGTCGAGAAGTCCGAAGAGCAGGGGTACGCCGCCGGCTGGTGGGTGAACCGGCAGGCGAATGGCACCCTGGTCGACCCGGCGCTCCCGGCCGACGCGTATTGGGCCTCGGGACACGATGGCCAGCGGGTCTACGTCGTTCCCAGCGCCGACTTGGTCGTCGTCCGGCTCGGGTTCAGCCCAGGTGTCTCCGCCGATGCCCTCGGCACGGCGCCCTTGGTGGCCGCCCTCGCCGCATTGCGGTAACCCTTGGCCCGTACAGTCAGGGCCATGAGTATCACCAAGGGTGAGACGCGAAGCGTGCCAAGCCTGAGCTGGGTCTGGCGATCTGCCTGGCTGGTCATGGCCGTGATCGCGCTGTCTTTGCTCGCGTACGGCTTTGTCTCGCAAGCTAGTTCGACGATCTACTCGATCACGATGGCCTTCTTCCTGGCGCTCGCCATGGAGCCGGCCGTTGGCAAGCTCGCCACCCGGATGCCCCGAGCCGCCGCGACCGGGTTGGTTATGGGTGCGGTGCTGCTCGGCTTGACGATCTTCCTGGGCCTTTTTGGTTCGCTGCTCTTCCAGCAACTGGCACAGCTCGTCCAAGCGATCCCCGACGTGGTGACCGGCATCTTCGATTGGGTCAACAGCAAGTTCGGAACGCAGTACTCGACCGACACCATCCTGAGCGATCTGGGTCTTACCACGTCCCAAATCACCAGTTACGCCGATGACATTGCCGGCGGCGTCTTGGGGCTGGTCGGAGGCGTGTTGGGGGCATTCCTCTCGCTCTTCTCGGTGACCTTCTTCAGCTACTTCATGTCGGCTGGGTTGGTCCGCCTGCGCCGCTGGGTGGCCGCCCTCTTCCCGGCTCGTCAACAGGAGGTCGTGCTGACCACCTGGGAGATGCTGCGGATCAAGGTGGGCGGATATGTCGCCTCGCGACTGGTCCTGGCGGCGATTTCGTCGCTGACCAGCGGCATCTTCATGGCCCTCATAGGCATGCCCTACTGGCTGGCGCTGGCGCTGTGGACCGGGCTGGTTGCGCAGTTCATCCCCAACGTCGGTACCTATATCGCCATCGCTCTGCCGGTCGTCGTCGGGCTGACCTCCACGAATCCCATGCTCGGCGTCTGGGTGCTGATCTTCGCGATCGCCTATCAGCAGGTCGAGAACCTCACGCTGGAGCCAAGGATCTCGGCCCGGGCGGTCAATGTGCACCCGGCCGTGTCATTCGCGTCCGCCCTCCTCGGCGCGGAGCTCTTCGGCATCTCTGGCGCAACCCTGGGCGTGCCGGTCGCAGCCACCCTGATGGCGGTCTTCGATATCTACAAGCAGCGGTATGCCGTGAGCCCGGAGACCGAGGAACGCATTGCGGCGCGCATCGCGGCCACTGGTGGGACCGAATCGTCGGAGGTCGAGCCGGCGCCGGCGCCGCGTGAGGGTGACTCCGACGAGCACACGCCGCAGAGCGAAACCGGTTCCTAGAGACCTCGGAAACGAGGGCCGAGAACGGTCAGCGGCCAGCCGCGTCAAGCGCTTGGGTTGTCAACGCCCTACCGAGGTCGATCATCTCCTGAGCGCGGTGGAAGTCCATGGTGCGACAGGCATCGGCGGGAACCGACACCAGCACGTCGGGCGGATTGCTGGCCATTCGGTATCGGGCGATCAGCGCCTCCATGGTGTCCAGCGAGCGACCGATGACATCCACGGTGGTGAGATCTTTGGGCGGTGCCGAGTACGGCAGGCCTGGCGCTGGGGGCTGACTAGCGGCCGCCTTTTCGCCGGTGGGCGCCGTGAGGCGCGTGGAGAGCGCGCGGACCCGATCGGTGAGCTCCTGGAATGAGGTCCCGGCCGATCTGACCGGACTCAGCGAACTCGCCCCGGCGCCGCCCGACTCGGCGCGCAGGCCCGAGAGCGAGACCGCCACGGTCAGATCTGAGGCGACCGCCGTGGTGGGTTCGATCGGTACGGGGTTGATCAAGCCTCCGTCGACGAGCACTCGGCCGTCCACGACGATCGGGGTGATCACGCTCGGGATCGCCACCGAGGCGCGCATGGCGGTGTGTACCGGTCCACGTTGGAACCACACCTCGCGGCGAAGGTCGAGGTCGGTAGCCACGGCAGTGAAGGGAATCGCCAGGTCCTCGATGAGGGCGCCATCGAGGATCTCGGCGACCCGACCCATCACGCGCTCCGCGCGAATGGCACCGGGCCCATTGACCGCCGGATCGAGCAGTCGCCAGACATCCCGTTGGCTCAGCGAGCTCACCCACGCGACGTAGGTGTCCAGCCGGCCAGCGGCATACAGGCCACCGATGACGGCGCCCATGGATGTCCCGGCGACGGCCACGATCTCGTAGCCGCGCTCCTCCAGCACCTGGATGGTGCCGATGTGGGCGTATCCCCGGGCGCCTCCAGATCCCAGCGCGAGCGCGACGCGGCGGCCTTCACTCATGTCTTGTCGCCGCTGCTTGAGCTGTGGTGAACTCTTCGACCCGATGCTGGAAGGAGTCGTGCAGGCGACGACTGATCAGGAAGCCGCCCACGATGACCACGAGCAGGAAGATCCACGCGGTATTGGCGATCCACCGGTGAGCGACCTCACCCATGATGAACACCAGCCAGGTCAGTCCCCCGGCCCAGAAGGCGCCCCCCGCGGCATTGGCGGCCAGGAATCGCGGATATGGCATGCGCAGCGAACCTGCGAGCGGTCCGGCGAGGATGCGCAGCAGGGCCACGAACCGGCCCCAGAACACCGCTCCTGCACCGTATTTCGCGAAGAGGTGCTCGGCATAGGCGACATGGCTCGGCGACAGATGCTTGGGGAAGCGACGCCCCAGCCGGTCAAAGAGCCGCGGTCCGAGCCTGCGACCGACGCTGTACCCGATCGAGTCCCCGATCACAGCTCCGAGGAAGGCGGCCAGCGCGATTCCCGCAGGCGAGACCGGTGATGCCGGGTGGGCTGCGATGAGCGCACCGGTGATCAAGGCTGTCTCGCCTGGCACCGGGATGCCGATGCTCTCGATGCCGATGAGACCCCCGACCAGGAGATAGACAAGCGTCGGCGGCACGTGTTCGAGCAAGTGTGGGAGGTTCATGGTTGCTCCCCATTGTGCACGCCCTGACCCGCGGTAACTCGAGCACCCAAGAGAACCCTTGGGCGGCCAGAGGATTTGACAGGAGAAGTGAGGTTAGGCTTACCTAACTTTGGCTGTACTTCCCCAGAAAGGTCCCCCATGCGCCTGTTCCCGATGCCGCTGTCCCCGCTCCGGACTCTCACCATCCTCAGCGTGGCCGCTGCCGGTCTTGTCGGCTGTGCCGGAGATGACCCGGCACAGCCCAGCGATGTCATCGCCGTGGCGGCCACGGATACCACCTGCGATGTTGCTCGCACGCAGGCACCCACCGGGACCGTGACCTTCGAGTTCACCAACAAGGGCAGTCTGGTCAACGAGTTCTACGTCTACGCCGACGGGGATCGCATCATCGGCGAGGTCGAGAACGTCGGTCCCGGGCTTTCTCGGACCTTCCACGTCCAGATTGCCCAGCCGGGCACCTACGAGACGGCATGCAAACCCGGCATGGTCGGCGACGGCATTCGCGCGCCTTTCACGGTCACGGGTTCCTCGGCCGCGCCGATCACCGACGATGCGGCACTCACGGGTGCAGTCAGCGAGTACACACAGTACGTGCGGTCACAAGGTGAGGAGTTCCTTGAGGAGACCACGGACTTCGTTGCCCTGGTCAAGGCCGGGAAGGTCGACCAGGCCAAGGCGGCCTATCCGCAGGCGCGCTCGTACTGGGAGCGGATCGAGCCGGTGGCCGAGTCCTTTGGGGACCTCGACCCCAAGATCGACGGTCGTGAGGACGTCATCGAAGAGGGCATGGCCTTCACGGGGTACCACCGATTGGAGCGCGACCTCTGGCAGGACGGCCTGCAACCCGACACCTCGGCCATCGCTGACCAGCTCCTCGCGGACGTGACCACGCTCATCGAGCAGGTCCGCACGGTCAAGCTCAATCCGCTGCAACTCGCCAATGGCTCCAAGGCTCTGCTTGACGAGATCGCCACGGGCAAGATCACCGGCGAGGAGGAGCGCTACAGCCACACCGATCTCTGGGACTTCAACGCCAACTTCGAGGGATCCATAGCGGCAATCGCCGCGTTGAAGCCCTACCTATCTGGCAAGGACAGCACTCTGGTTGCCGACCTCGACCGTCGCTCGGGGGAATTGCGGGCGCTGCTGGACTCTCACCGCGAGGGCGAGGGCTTCGTCTCCTACACCGCGCTCACCCCCGCGAACATCAAGGCCCTGACCGTGGCCTTGGATGCCTTCTCCGAGGAGGTCGCCAAGGTGGCCGGGGTGGTAGCGGCCGCATGAGCGGATCCACGCGTCGGGCGGTTCTGACCTCTGGAGTCGGAGCCGCATTCGCTGGCGCCGCCGCCAGCGTGGCCTATGCCGCCCGGCCCGACGGCCCGCTGGCCGCTTCCGGGGCGGGTGGGGTCGCAGAGGCCGAGGTCGGTCGAGCAGGAGGAGCCCAGGTCGGCCGTGCAGGAGGTGCCCCGGCCGGTGGTCCGTCTGCACCGGTTCCCTTCCGGGGGCGCCATCAGGCCGGAGTCATCACGCCGGCCCAGGATCGCCTGCATTTTGTCGCGCTCGACGTGATCACCGAGGATCCAGAGGAGCTGCGCCAACTATTGACGACCTGGACTCGGGCAGCGGAGAGAATGACGCTGGGTGCTGAAGCCGCGCCCGGAGGCGTGGTGGGCGGTGGACCGTGGGAGGTCCCGCAGGACACCGGCGAAGCCTTCGACTTGCCTCCGGCCAATCTCACCATCACCATCGGCTACGGCCCGACCCTCTTCGATGACCGCTTCTCTCTGGCGCCGAGGCGTCCGGCGGCGCTGCAGGAGTTGCCCGGCTTTGTCGGCGACGATCTTGACCCGGCCCGATCTGGCGGAGACATCTGCCTCCAGGCGTGTGCCGATGACCCACAGGTGGCGGTCCATGCGATCCGCAACTTGGTGCGATTGGGTTTCGGCGTGGTCTCGGTGCGCTGGTCCCAGCTGGGCTTCGGCCGCACGTCCTCGACCAGCTCCGCCCAAATGACACCTCGCAACCTCTTCGGCTTCAAGGACGGGACGGCCAATATCCTCGCCGAGGACACCGAGGCCCTGGAGCGCCACGTCTGGGTGGCCCCCGAGGACGACCCCAACGCGGCGGGCTGGCTGGCAGGGGGCTCCTACGTGGTGGCCCGCCGCATCCGCATGCACATCGAGGTGTGGGATCGGACTCCGCTAGCCGAGCAGGAGCAGATCTTCGGCCGCGACAAGAAGGTCGGCGCCCCCCTGGGCAAGCACTTCGAACGAGATGCCCTCGACTTCGACGCCGTCGACGAGGCCGGCGAACGGCGCATGCCGCTGACCTCGCACGTGCGCCTGGCCCACGAGAGCCAGCTCGGCGGCATACGGATCCTTCGTCGGGGATACAACTTCATCGACGGGAGCGACGGGCAGGGTCACCTGGACGCTGGGCTCTTCTTCCTCGCATTCATGAGAGACCCTGGCGCTCAGTTCGTCCCCATGCAGCGGGCGCTCGCCCGGGCAGACGTGCTCAACGAGTACATCGAACACACCGGGTCAGCGGTCTTTGCGTGTCCCCCCGGGTTGAATGCCGAATCAGATTGGGGCAGACAACTCTTCGGGTAGCCCATTGTGGCTCTCACTGGCGACGCGGATAGGTGCCCGGCCTGATATCCCAGGCAACCGCACCATCGCGATACTCGCCGAGAAGCCGATGCGTATGAACATGCTGGTGATGTCGCGGGCAGAGCAGGGCCGCATTCTCGAGCGTGGTCGGACCGCCGTCGGCCCAATGCCGCAGGTGGTGGGCATCGCACCAGTGAGCTGGGGTGTCGCAGCCGGGGTAAGTGCAGTGACCATCGCGCAGCCAGAGCGCGCGGGTCTGCGCTGGCGTGAAGAGTCGGGTCGCCCGACCCAGATCAACGAGCTCGCCCTGGCTGCCCAAGACCGCGGGGATGATCGCGGCATCGCAGGCCAACCGGCGCACCTCGGCAGGCGCCAGGAGCTCACCGCTCGCGGTCGACCCCAGCACAGCCCCCGCACGCACGCAGCGTTGGAGGTCATCGAGTGCCATCGTCACGAACAATGCCGACTTGGTGCCGAGTGCGCCTCCGCTCGCGCGGACAGCCTGCCTGAGCGCGCTGACCAGAGCCTCGATGCGCCGCTGGCCCGCGGGTCGGCGATCGCGCTCGATGAGGCCGGCCAGGTCGTCGGTCACCGGCGCTGGCCGCGACAGCGGACCAATGGCAGCCTCCAGAACGGCGCGGCCCTCGGCCGTGATCACCATCCGGTAGTCCCACAGGCCGTCCCCTAGCGAGCGTCCCGCGGTCAGAGTGGCCTGCCGGCGGGCCGACTCATGGAGCGCATCCAACTCACCGTCGTAGCCATAGGTGGCGATCAACCGCTCGCGCAGCCCATGCACCCCGCGCGGGCCGGCCGACTCCCCCACCGCGATCATGCCGTCGATCACGTCATCGCTCGCCTCGGGACGCAGCCGCGGCTCAAGGGCTCGATAGGACTCGCACACCGCGACCGCCGTCCCGGCATCCACCCGGCCCGAGATCAGGGCCGCCCGGACCGGAGCGAACTGGCGCTCGTCCGTGGCCTGAACCGCCTTGACCAACTGGCCGGCACCGCCCGACCGGAGGGATGGTGCGTGGGCACTCACCCACGCCGGGGTCGCCCCCCACGGCGGAGCCACGCTGACTCCACGCGCCACGCCCTCGGCCACCACCGCCGCGCGCGCTCCGGCTGCCGCCGCGCAGATCGCATCGACCTGCGCCAGGACGGCGCTCAGGTCCGAGTCGGAGAGCTGGAAGAGTCGGTCAACCACCCCAGTGACCGCGCTGGAAGCAGCGTCGAGGGCGGCCTGGATCCCGGTCGGATCCACCCCTTTCGGCTGCTCTTCCATACCCCAAGACTAGGCGGCCCCACCGACAGTCCACGTGCTCAATCCACTACCAGCACAACGGCATACGTGATCCGCGGGTCACGGCACGCAGATGATTCCCCGGTTGCCTTCCTGATCGGCGATGACCGTAATGCCGGGTGAATCGCTGTCGTCGACAATCACCCCGCCCGCCTCAACGACCGCGGCGACCCGCCGCGCCGCCTCTTCGGCTGGCACATAGACCTCGACGTGGAATCGTTGCCGCGAGGCGCCCCCCATGGGGCTCAGCTCCCCGAACCAGAGGTGCGGCACCCGGCCTGTTGCATCGCGAATCTCATCGCTCGGCGTCCCTCGGCCCTGCGCCTGTGAATCACCGGCGAGCAAAGCGGCCCACACCGGCGCAATCGTCGCGGACGCCGCGGTGTCGAGTCCGAGCTCGAGCATGCTGACCGACCCGGGATCGGGCGTTAGCCCCTGGTCGGCCGCAAGCCTGGTGATCGCTCGGGCGAGGTCGATGTCCCGCTGCGTCACCCACTCCACGACGTATGCCGAGCCGTCCTCAGCGCGATAGATCGCCTCTGGCGAAACCAGGCTGAGATCGACCATGCCGGGGCCGATCACCACCCGGGGATGGTGTCCCAGTTCGGTGCCAAGTTGACTGATTGCCGCGACAAAGCGGGCGGCAGAAGCGAAATTGGACACGAGATATCTGGCATGCAGTCCCTGTGCCAACTTCCGCCAGTCGGTGAGCTTGGCTGCCGCGATCTGGTCCCCCTTGAGCATGTCCATACATCGCGACTGTACGCGCCGGGCGATCACGTGTCGCGGCGCAGCGGTAGCTCGCTGACGTCCTCGCCGCGGCCCGCGTAAATGCGCGCGCACCTCGCCGCATCCGCGAGGACAGCGTCTCGAACGACCACGGCGGCGGACATGCCCTCATCGTGTCAGGCCTCACCGACCCCCACCCGCGGCTGGCGCAGGGGCAGGGGGCTAGCTGAGATCGAGGTCGTCTTCGTGGTCCTCGTGGTCCACAGCCAAGTCCCATTCCCCCGTCACGAGGTAGACCACTCGGCTGGCCACCGAGACGGCGTGATCACCGAAGCGCTCGTAGTAGCGGCCCAGCAGCGTGATGTCCACCGCAGCCGTCGTGCCGTGAGTCCACTTGTCGGCAAGTCGAGTGAATAGCTCTCGGTGCTTGGCATCCATCGCATCGTCGTCGTGCTCGAGCTCCTGAGCGGCGACGATGTCACGCGAGGCGATCACCGAACCGGCCTTCGCCACCAACTCCTCGGCGATATGCCCCATCTCCACGATCGTCGCCCGCAACTCCGCCGGCACGGCGGAATTGGGGTATCGCAGCCGGGCCACCTTGGCGATGTGTCGAGCCAGGTCGCCCATGCGCTCCAGATCGGAACTCATGCGCATGCTGGTGACGACCATCCTCAGGTCGCCGGCAACGGGTTGTTGGCGGGCAAGCAGGTCAATCGCCAACGCGTCGAGCTCCGCACGCACCTCATCGATGCGCTGGTCCGCGGTGATGACGGACTCGGCCAGGGCGAGGTCGGCATCGATCAGGGCGGTGGTGGCCCGGCTCATCGCGGACCCGGCGAGGTGAGTCAACTCCACGAGTTGGTCGCTGACGATCTTCAGGTTCTGGTGGAAAACTTCCCGCATGCCAGGACGGTGGCATAGCCCGGTGAACGCACGGGGCAGGCCAGGTGAACGTTGCGTGTCATTGCGCTGACGAGGCGGATTTGTGGTGTCTTGGGGGCAAATCTCATGCATACCCTGATCACGTGGAAGGGATGGCAACCGCCCTGCTGGGCGGAGTGATCGGCATTCTCATGGGTGTCCTTGCCATGTGGGCGATGCGCCCCAGCACCGACCGTCCGGATTCCGAGGATGCCCGCCCGGCCAACACGCTTCCCAGCGGTATGGATTCCCTGCTGACCGTCTTGAGTTCCAGCGGCGTCGTGCTCGACGCCGGCGACCACGTGGTCAGGAGTTCACCATCCGCGCACGCCCAGGGCCTGGTCCGCGGCGACGAACTGGTCCACCCCGAACTGCGAAAGCTCTCACGCCAGGTACGCAGAGATCGCGAGATCCGCGGCGCCGAACTGGCCTTGCCGCGTGGCCCGCTCGGCCACGGACGATCCTTCGTCAAGGCCCGGGTCGCGCCGCTCGACGATGACCACGTGATCCTGCTCATCGACGATCTGACCCAGAGCCGTCGGGTCGACGAGGTCCGCCGCGACTTCATCGCCAACGTCAGCCACGAGCTCAAGACCCCCGTTGGCGGGCTCCGATTGCTCGCCGAAGCCGTCGAGGAGGCCCACGATGACCCACGCGCGGTCGTCCGTTTCGCGGGTCGAATGCGCACGGAGGCCGAGCGTTTGGGTCAGTTGGTGCAAGAGATCATCGACCTCTCCCGCCTCCAGTCCGAACAAGGCCAGTTCGCACCCGTCCTGATCGATCTGGCCAAGGCGGCCAATGACGCCCTCGACCGAACGCGGATTGCCGCGGAGAGCAAGGACATCGACCTGATCTCGATCATCGAGCCGGAGCTAGCCGTATACGGCGATCACGAGTTGTTGGTCACCGCGATCGGAAACCTGCTGCGTAACGCGGTGAACTACTCAGACAGCCGGACCCGGGTCACGCTGACCACCAAGGTGGCCGGCGAGTTCGTCGAAATCGCGGTCTCGGACAACGGCCTCGGAATCCCGCTGGAGGATCAGGAGCGCGTCTTCGAGCGCTTCTACCGAGTGGACTCGGCGCGGTCCAGAGCCACCGGCGGCACCGGCCTCGGCCTGGCCATCGTGAAACACATCTCCGAAAACCACGGAGGCACGGTCACGGTATGGAGCAAGCCTCATTACGGTTCGACCTTCACCATTCGTCTCCCCAACGCCAACCCGACCGAAGGAGCGCGGCCATGACTCGAATCTTGATGGTGGAGGACGAAGAGTCCCTCTCGGACCCGCTCTCATTCCTCCTCAGCCGCGAGGGCTATGACGTTGTGGTGAGCACCGACGGCTCGGCCGCGCTGACCGAGTTTGCGGCCAATGGCGCCGACCTGGTCCTCCTGGACCTGATGTTGCCGGGCATCTCGGGCCTCGAGTTATGCCGCGAGCTGCGCAAGCGGTCGAGCGTGCCGATCATCATGCTCACCGCAAAGGACGACGAAGTCGACAAGGTCGTGGGCTTGGAGATGGGCGCTGACGACTACGTCACCAAGCCGCATTCAAGCCGGGAACTCTTAGCGCGGATCAAAGCGGTTCTGCGGCGCCGTCACGAGCCGGACGAACTCCTGCCAGCCACCCTCGAGGTGGGGCCCATCCGCATGGATGTCGAGCGCCACGTCGTCACGGTCGACGGCGCACCGATGACTATGCCGCTGCGCGAGTTCGAGCTACTGGAATTGCTGATGCGCAACGCCGGCCGCGTGCTGACCCGGGGACAGCTCATCGACCGGGTGTGGGGCGCCAACTACGTGGGCGACACCAAGACCCTTGACGTCCACATCAAGCGGTTGCGCTCAAAGATCGAAACCGACCCGAGCGACCCCACGCACCTGGTGACGGTGCGAGGGGTCGGCTACAAGCTCGACGCTTAGGGCGTGCCGCCTGCTGGCCGGCCCGGATCAGCCGAAGCGCCCACTGATGTAGTCCTCGGTCGCCTGCTCGCTGGGGCGGTTGAAGATGGTGGTGGTGTCGTCAACCTCCACGAGCCGCCCGGGTTGACCCTGCGCCTTGAGGTTGAAGAAGGCTGTGCGATCCGAGACCCGGGCCGCCTGCTGCATGTTGTGGGTGACGATGACCACCGTGTAGTCGCTCTTGAGCTCCTGGATCAGGTCCTCGATGGCGAGCGTCGAGATCGGGTCCAGGGCGGAGCAGGGCTCGTCCATCAGCAAGACCTGCGGCTCGACGGCGATGGCACGGGCGATGCACAGTCGCTGCTGTTGACCACCGGAGAGGCCTGCGCCGGGCTTGTCGAGACGATCCTTGACCTCATTCCAGAGGTTGGCCGAGCGCAGGGCTCGCTCAACGATCTCGTCGACCGCCTTGCCCCGCTTCAGTCCGTTCAGCCGCAGCCCCGCGGCAACGTTCTCGCGAATCGTCATCGTGGGGAAGGGATTCGGCCGCTGGAACACCATCCCGACCATGCGCCGGACGGCTACCGGATCTATCGTGGGGGCGTACAGGTCGTCGTCATCGAGCATCACCTTGCCCTCCACGCGACCGCCCGGAATGACCTCATGCATGCGGTTCAGAGTGCGCAGCACCGTGGACTTCCCGCACCCGGATGGCCCGATGAATGCCGTGACGGACCTCGGTTCTACCGTGAGGGTGACCCCCTCGACGGCTTTGAAGGCGCCGTAGAACACCGACAAGTCGTTGACATCGATTCGCTTGGCCATGATGAGTTCGCTTTCGGTGCAGATGGCTTCAGGCTCGAACCGTGCTGAATCGACTGACGAGTCGACCCGCAAGATTGAGGAGGAAGATGAGCAGGATGAGGGTGAGGGCGGCTCCCCAGACCCGGTCCACGGCGGGTTGGAGGCTCTCGGCTCGATCCTGGTTGATCATCGTCGGCAGCGTCCCCATGAGGCCGTCGAAGAGGTTGTGCGAGATGGACTTCGCGTAGGGACCGAGGATGATCAGCGGCGCGGTCTCCCCCATCACCCGGGCCAGGCCGAGGAGAATCCCGGTGACAATGCCGGAAAATGCCGTGGGGAGAACGACTTTGACGATGGTGCGCCACTTCGGCACGCCCAATGCATAGGACGCCTCGCGATAGTCCTTGGGGACCAACTTCAGCATCTCTTCGGTGGAGCGAACGATGGTGGGGATCATCAGCATCGCCAGGGCAAGTGTGACCGCGAAGGGAACCCGCTGGAAGCCGAAAGTCGTGACCCACAGGGCGTAGATGAAGAGCGCGGCAACGATCGAGGGGATCCCGGTGAGGATGTCGACCATGAACGAGACCAACCGGGCCACTGGGCCGCGCCCGTACTCAACGAGGTAGATCGCTGTCAGGACACCGATCGGAACCGAGATCGCGGCCGTGACGACTGCCTGGATGAGCGTGCCCTGGATCGCGTGCGCTGCGCCGCCCCCGACGCGGCGGGCGGTAATGCCATTCTGGGAGTTGGTCCACCAGCCGCTGTCCAGCAGCATGTGACCACCCTTGAGGATGGTGCTGCCCAGGATCCACACCAGTGGAACACAGGCCAGGAAGAAGGCGGACCACATGGCGACCCGGGCTACGACATCGGTCACGGATCTGCGGGTCGACGGGCCACCCCGCGGTGTGGCTGTGCCTTGGGTGAGGGCGCTCATTCGGTGAAGGCCTTCCGGCGTTCGATGACGATGCGGGCGGCGGCATTGACCAGGAAGGTCAGGATGAACAGGACCAGCCCTGCGGAGATATAGGCGCCGGTCTTGGTTGGAGTGTCGAACTCGGCGGCATTCAGGGCGATCTTGGAGGCGAACGTGGCGCCACCATTGAAGATCGACCAGTTCCAGGGGGAACCGTCATTGAGCCCAGAAAGCAGGATCATGACGGCGAGGGTCTCGCCGAGCGCCCGACCCAGGCCCAGCATGGACGCGCTAATGACCCCGGGCTTGCCGAACGGCAAAACGGCGGTGCGGATCATCTCCCAGTGGGTGGCCCCAAGGGCGAGCGCGCCCTCCTTGTGGGCGGCCGGGACCTGGGCAAAGACCTCACGGGAAATGGCCGTGATGATCGGAAGCACCATCACGGCGAGGATCAGGCCGGCGAAGAAGAGCGTGCTCTTGCCGCTGATGCCGGCGTCGGCGAGGAACGGGATCCAGCCGAAGGTGTCGCCAATCCAGCTGGCGACCGGGTCGACATACTGGCCGGCGATCGTCAGCCCCCAGAAGCCGTAGACGATCGAGGGCACAGCGGCCAGCAGGTCGATGATGGCCGCAGCCGGTCGGGCGAGCCAGGTCGGGCTGTACTGGGTTATGAACAGGGCAACCGCGACACCGAGGGGAACCGCGACCGCCAAGGCGATGATCGAGGTGACGACGGTCGCCCAGAGCAGGTCGACAATGCCGAACTCGGGGTGGCTGCCGCCGGGATTCCACACTCGCGAGGTGAGGAAGTTGGCCTCATTGCTCAGGAGCGCAGGCACGGCCTGGATGACCAGGAAGATCCCGACGAGCGCCACGAGCGCGACCACCAGCAGGCCAGCCCCCGTCGCCGCGCCACCGAAGATGCGGTCGCCGACCCGCCCGGTGCGCACCTGATCTGTGGTGCGCACCGGGCGAGGAGCGGTTGAGGTGGTCATCGATCAGGAGATCGCAGCGATCGCGGTCGCAACCTTGGCCTGGACCTCCGAGGGCAGCGGCGCGTAGCCGATCTCCTCGAGGCCAGCCTGGACCTCAGCGGAGCTGAAGTGCGTCAGGAAGGACTTGATATTGGCCTGCTTGGTGGCATCCGAGCCCTTGGAGCAGACGATCTCGTAGGTCACCAGGAGGATCGGGTATGCCCCGGCCGCCTGGGTGGCGTAGTCCAACTTCAGCCGGAGGTCGTTGCCGGAGCCATCCTGCGTGGCAGCGGCGACGGCCTTGCCGACCGCGTCCCCGCTGAGCTCGACCGCCCCCGCACCATTGTCGACCTTGGCGACCGCGAGCTTGTTGTCGCGGGCGTAGCTCCACTCGACGTAGGTGATCCCGCCGTCGGTGGACTTCACGCCCTCGGCCACGCCGGCCGACTTCTCCTTGCCCTCGCCCTTGCCGGTCCACTTCTTGGCCGGGTCAGCAGTCCAGTCAGCGGCTGCGGCGCCCTTCAAGTACTTGGTGAAGTTCTCGGTCGTCCCGGACTCATCGGAGCGGAAGAAGACCTTGATCGCGCTCGCGGGCAGTGTGGTGCCCGGGTTGATCACCGCGATGGCCGGGTCATTCCACGTGGTGATGGCGCCGCTGAAGATCTTCGCGGCCACGCTCGGGGTCAGGACCAGCGACTCCACACCCTTGACGTTGTAGGCGATCGCGATCGGGCCCACGACCATGGGGATATTCCAGGCGGGCGATCCACAGGTCTTGGCCGCATCGTCTGCCTCGACCTTGCCGTCCTTCTCGGTGGTCTTCAGGGCCGAGTCGGAGCCAGCGAAGTCCACCTGACCGGCAATGAACTGCTTGATGCCCGCGCCCGAACCGGTCGGGTTGTAGTTGATGGTGGCGCCGGAGCACTTCTCGCCGTACGTGGCGATGGCTTCGTCAATGGCGTTCTTCTGCGCCGATGAGCCCTCGGCATTCAACGTTCCGGAGAGGCAGTCGCCGGCGGAGGTCGACCCCGATGAGGACGCTGAGGAGGTCCCGGCCGGGGTGGTGGTCGTCGTGTTGTTGTCCGAGCCACACGCGGCCAGCGAGAGCGAGCCCAGCAGAGCCAGCATCGCGACCTGGGAGGTGCGGGTGATCTTCACGGTGTTGCCTTCCAAGGGGTGCAAGAGCATCAGCGCGGGATGCAACTGATGTCTTGGAAGGTAGGCAGGGCCGGTGAACCACTGGACGCGTCCTCATGAACGCCCGGTGAACGCCAGCGGTACACCTTGAGATGGCCGCGTCCGTGCCCTTAGGGCCGCACAGCACACCGCCCGCCTAGGCACGCGGGTGCCTGGGCGGGCGGTGCCGGCAGTGTGGTTCACACACCGGGCATGGGCAGGTACTCGTAGGCCTCAACGGTGCCGACCATTTCGTGGGGATGGCCGGCGAGGAGCCACGCGCGAGAGGTAGGGGGTCGCCGTCCGGTGGCCCGACTTCGAATGGCTGGACTAGCGCGGCCTCGCGAAAGGGAACTAGCGATTCACTTGAAGTAGTAGTACAGGCTGCCCTCGTAGTTGCGGTCCAGATTCTCCTTGCTGTCGACCGCGACGAACACCTCGTCTCGTGTGAGGTAGCCAAACTCGTCATGGAGTTTGGCCGCGGTAAACCAGTGGTCAACAAAGTGTGCTGTGCTGGCTGACTGGCTGAGCGCAGCCGCCTGCGCGTCGGTGAAGACGAATACGGTGGGCGGGCCCCAGAAGCGAGCCGTGCACCAGAGCGTGTCCCCCAACCGCAACCGCTTCTCGAAGAGACGAATCTGTGCGGGAGCCACGGCGCTATGGGCAGACTCCTTGGCGAGCCGTTCAAAGTCATAAAAGACGACGAAGAGCGATGCCCACTCGATAGGTCCGGAGAGCCAGCCCCTCAATCCTTCGTGTCGGCGCAGCGAGGGCTAGAGGCTCCGAAGCGTTCGACGATCGCTGCGCTCAGCAGAACCATTCCGGCCGGATTCAGGACGCCAACGATCTAGGTCGAGGTCGGCCAGCCCGGATCGTCGAGGGCCACCCATCGACAAGATCGCGACTGCTGCGGCATCCCGCCGGGCAATCACCGACCGGTCTTGAGCCAGGGTGTCGAGGACATCCGTGAAGGAGCCTCCGCACTCACACCTGATCTTCAGGCAGCTTGGTCGGCACGACGATGCTCGCGCTCATGAGGCAGCCAACTCGACCCGGCCACAGTTCGAGCACTCCGACAGCGCCGGCCTGCGCGGGTCGGCGGGAGTGAGGATCGAATCAATGTGCCATCGTGCCCGATCTGGTCATCCTCGATGGCAACCATGATTGGCTGCTGGACCCCCTGGAAGCACGCCAGGCACAGGAGCGTGAGGGCCGACTCGATGATCGAGGGTTGTTGCGGATCAGTGTCCATGACCGCGAGGTTCTGGTCCGGGCGCGATCCCCGCGGATGGTTAGCGGAACCATCCTTTGCGACGCGGCTGGTCTTGCTGGGTAGCGAGTTGGTCGAGTCCCCGAACGGCGGCTTCACGAAATAGGTACAACCTCCCGTCCCAGCCGAAACTCCTGTCGACCCAGACGTAGCCGACACCATCGCGGTTTTCGCCCAGGTAATAGTCGGCCCATCTGTCCTCGCGCTCTACCCCGATTTCCTCCACGCGACATTGCTCACCGCGTTTCGTGGGGTATCGCCAGAGCGTGACGAAGGCGCCCGTCGTGGTTACTGGCACGTGGAGTCCGGGAAGCCACCAGCCGGGTGGACCTGAGAATTTCAGTACGGTGTCCGAGACACCGAAATGGTGTCTAGTTTGGGTTATCTTCAGCGAACGGTCTGAACGAACACCTCGCCGTTGAAGGGCCTCTACCAGTTCGCGACCGATCTCGCGGCTTGCCTCACGAAGCCGGGTCTCGGTGTCCTGTGCTTCCTGGGCCTTCGCGGCGGCAAGCCGATCTTGCTCGGTTCGATCGGCGCGCAAACGGCTCAGGTCGTCCTCGATCCCCATGGCGTGAAGGTATCGCAGTCAAGAGGACTACCGCGCTAGGCACGAGACGCACGGCGCTCCCGCGGGATTCGCTGCTGACAAGGTGAAGGGTCAGGACGCGGGTCGCGGCGTGCTCCTGGTCTATGGGGCGGCTCAGGCCGCCTTCGGCATCGCTGCCAGGCCAGCCTTAGCCGGTTCTCCTCGGACAGCCCGAGGTCAAGAACGTGCTTGACGACGCGGGTCTTGTTGTTGTCAGCCGAGCCGACAACCTCCTCCATCGCCACCCACACGGTCACCTTGTGACCGATCAGGTCGCGAAGACGCAGCGCGAGCCGCTTGCCGTAGCCCGAGTTGTCGTCGGTGCGGTCGGTACGGACCACCTCGACACCTTCGGGGGCGGTGTATTCGGCGCCGTCGATCTTGTACTTGTAGGTCCGGGTCGTGCCGGTCCAGAGCAAGATCACCCCGCGGGTGGACTTCGGATCCTTGCGGACGCCGATGACGTGTCCGACAAGAACCTTGCTGTCTGGGTTCGTGATCGCGTCGACCACTTGCGCGACCGCCGAACGGTCACAGGTCATCGAGGCGATCCGTGCCGCCTGGTCCATGACCTCGCCGAGGTGGGCGCCCTTGCCCGCGAGGGAAGCAGCAGCGCCGATGATCGCGGCCCGAGAAGCCAAGTCAGTCATGTGGTTCTCACTTTCCCGCCAGACGTTTCTGGCGTTCAAGGGTTCTGCGGCGGGCATTTCCTCCGTCACTATTTCTGTGCACGATGACGCCGGTTGCGGAGCCTTTTACGCAGCCGCACAAGCGGCAGCGATCGACTCACAGGGACGCTCGACAGAGAGACCGTCAAACATGTCGGCGGCGACCAGCGAGATGGCCGTCATGCGCTTGCTCGCCTGAGCAACCCAGGCATCCCACGCGGTCTCGTCCTGCCCGAACGGCAGTGGAGCGATCTCCAGGCACGTGCGCAACGCGCCGCGCAGGCGGGTCGCCATGCCGTCAGCCGGGTTCGTGCGGCCGTTGCCGGCCTGCGATGCCTGGACGGTGCTCACCAGATGGGTGAATGTGGCCGACAGCGCCGAGATGCTCGTGCGGTTCATCGGCTGGCCCGCCTTGTGCAGTTCCTCGACGGCCAGCTCGACCATGCCGGAACGAACCGGTCGCGCCGTAGCTGTTCGCGCTGGGGCGTCCGTCGGCGACGTGGGTTTCCTAGGCCTTGTCTTCGGCTCAGATGGGGGTTTGCGTGGTCATGGTGACCTCCTCGATTGCGTGGCTTGCAGTAGATGGATCTGGTGTCGTGACGATCTCCGCGGCGCGTATCGTGATCCCGAGCCGCTCACCGGTGCGGCCGCGTCGACCTTGGGCTCAGACTTGCCAGCGGCTTCAGCAGCCGGGCAGACCGTCGCCAACGGGCACCACCCGCACAGCGCCGACGGGCTCATCCGGTAGCGGCCCGAAGCGGCGGACGCCTTCATTTCGGCCCAGGACGCGCCGAACTCCCTGCGGTCCCGGTTCATCGACCGAGTGTCCAGTCGGGACATAGTCGTTGCCTGTGGCGGTGTAGATCACACGGATCTGATCTGGCTGACGGCCATCGAGAAACTCGATCGCCATGGCGTACATGCGCACCTGGTCACCGTGATCGTTCGCGAACTTCTTGCGGCTGTAATCGGACTTTGGGCCTTTGCGTGACTTCCAGTCAACGACTTCGAGACCGATGACTTTTGATGAGGTCGGTCGGATCGAGCAGCATTCGGGACTGGTCGACGTAGCCGATAAACGGGATACCGTCGATGGTTGCTCTCGCCAGTGACCTTTCGAGGCCAACCACCCGGACACCCGAGACAGCGCCCCGCGATTCGACCGTCACCGAACCCCGAGAGGGGTGAGGCCGTCTCAAAGTCTGCGGCTGGTGTCTGAAAGTCAACTGCTGACGCCCCGATCTGTCTCACGCCGTCTCGTACTCCCGGGTAGATCTCAAGATCGCTCGCCGTTGACAGCGCCCGACAGCTGCGGCCCTACGCGTGTTCCCTCAGGTAAGTCCCGAAGTGCGGCACCGTGAACGCCACCTTGCCCCGCTCCCCCGAATAGATCAGCCCCTTCTTCAGCAGCGCATCGCGCGCCGGCGAGAGCGACTGCGGTCGCTTCCCGAGATATGCCGCCACCTCCGCTGTCGGCACGGCCTCAACCGCACCCTCGCCAACCTCGGCCATCGCCCGAAGGTAATCGCGTTCGGCCGGAGTGGCGCGCTCGAGCCGGGACCCGAAGAAGCCCACCCCTAGCTCAGCCTCTGCCTCCGGCGCCCCGACCGCGACATCGTCTGCGGTGATCGGTGAGCGGGCCGCCCTGTCCCACACCGCTTTTCCGTACGCCTGAATGAAGTATGGGTACCCATCGGTCGCGGCATACATCGAGGTCAACGCCTCCGGTGACCATTGTGCGCCCTCGTCCTCGGCCGGCACCGCGAGCGCCGCTGAGCACTCTTCGAAGCCCAGCCGATCGATCCTTGAGTAGCGAAAGAGCCTCTCTGAGTATGACTTTGAGGCCGACAACACAGCCGGCAGGTGCGGCAACCCAGCACCCACGATCACCAGCGGCACCCGCGATTGCGAGATCTCATGCGCCGCGGCACAGAGCGCCGAGACATCCTCCGGCCCGAGGTCCTGCATCTCGTCGATGAAGATCGCCACCCCCCGCCCCACGTCCGCCGCCAAGCCACCGACATCCGAAAACAACTCCAGCACATCGATTTCGATGTCGCCTGAGTCCGCTCGCCCCACAGCCGCGGGCACACTGATCCCCGGATTCCACCGATCCCGGACGCGCTTGCCGGTACCGACCTCGCGCATCCCGAAGGCCTTCACCACCCCGAGGGCAGCATCACCGATGCCACCTGAGGGCCCCAACTCGCGCACCGCCTGGTGCACCGCGGAGGCCAGCCCGCGCCGCATCGAGGTGTCCGGGCGCGCCTCCAGCTTCCCGGTCCCCCAACCAGCCCGCACCGCCGAGCTGCGCAGCGCATTGAGCAGGACGGTCTTGCCCACGCCACGCAGACCGGTGAGCACCACCGAGCGCTCCGGGCGGCCTCGCGCCACCCGTTCCAGGGTCACCTCGAAGGCGTCGAGGTGCTCATCGCGACCGGCCAACTCCGGCGGCCGCTGGCCAGCCCCAGGGGCATACGGGTTCCTGATCGGGTCCACGATCGCACGATATAGCGAAATCTAGCGTTTGCGGCATACATCTGGATACTCCGCTAGGCCGTGTCGCGAGAGCGCCGCGACAACGCCGCGACAACGCCGTGACCCGCGGCTACGTCAACGTCAGCGGGCGGCCATTGGGCAGCAGCAGGATCCACACCTGGCCCTCGGCTGCCAGGAACTCCTTCGAGCCGACCTTGTAGACCGTCGGAGCACCAGCTGAGGCTCGCGACCACGTGCCCGTCCAGACCTTCCCATCGCGCAAAAAGGTCGCCTTGCCGTTGCCCAGAAGCACCTCGGTGGGCGTCACATTGCCCAGGACATCGCGGTTCCCCGACGACTTCTGGATGACATTCATGACGATGATGGTCTTGGGAGCGAGAGCCTTGCCGGTGGCCTCGTCGATCTCCTTCTTGTCGTCGATGGTCAGGGCATACCCGCCCGAGGACGAATACGCCGCCGAGACCTTCGCGGACGGCCAACTCGCGGTGGCGCTTTTGACGGGCTTCCCACCCGAGAGTGCCTCACCGAAATGCAGGCCGGTGTCCTTGGCGATGACCTCCTTGCCCGCCTTCGACATCAGCGTGGTCAGGTCGGCCATCAGATTGTGTGGCGCGTACCTTCCCGGCTCACGCCAATAGCCGCCCACGGAGCCGTGCGGCAGGTTCTTCTGGGGACCCGCTGCCAGGATTCCGTTGGTGTATGCCGATGCCCCCGAGAACACGAAGGGAATGCCATCGCCATATGACCGGATCAAGGTCACGTCCGTCTCGCGGGCGCTCCGAATCGGCCCCACCTTCTTGGGCTTGGTGGAGATGAACATGGCCAACATGCGGGTCAGCCCGGCCTCCACCGGCTCGACGTAGATGACGTCAGCCGTGGAATGGCCCACCCTGGGGTAGGCGGCCAGCGTGTTCTCGATCTTGACCGCGATCACCGGCTTGCGCGGCAGTCCCACCGCAACCGGAGTCGGGGTTGGCGTCGGAGTCGGCGACGCGCTGCTAGAGGACACCGATGGCGACGGCGTCGGCGCCGAGTCACCAGAGCAGGCGGCCAAACCCAGGACGATCACCCCGGCCGTCACCAGAGCAGGCAGGGAGCGGGCAGCGGAAGTCTTGACCACCTCTCGACTCTAACCGCCCACCGACCCGACCCGTCCGGAACTATCGCACCGTGAGCGGCGCAGAGGTGGGCAGCAGCATGATCCAGACCTGACCTGGCGCCAGCAGAAACTCCTTGGACCCCACCCGATACACGGTCGGCGACGCGGCATTGCGGCGGGTCCAGGTGCCGCGCCAGACCTTGCCGTCACGGAAAAAGGTGGCCTTGCCCGACCCGGTAACCGTCTCGATCGGCGTGGGATTGCCCAGCACATCGCGATTGCGCGAGTTCTTGGTGACCACGTGCTGCACGATGACCGTGCGGGGCACGACGGACTTCTTGGTCAGCGCGTCGATCTCTCGACGGCCATCCGTGGTCAAGGTGTAGCCCTTCGCCTTGGCTGACCAGGTGGCAGTGATCCGACAAGCCGCCCAGGAGGCGCTGAACGTCCGGGCCGACTTCCCGCCCGGCAGGGCAGCGCCGAAGTGCAGCCCCGGGTCCTTGGGGATGACGGGCTTGCCGGAGCGCGCCAGCAGGGTCGGTAGCGCGCCCATGAGGTTGTGTGGGAGGACCCGCCCCTTGGCCCGAGCGAAGCCCTTCATCGACGCCTCGGCGTAGATATTGTGCTGGGTCCCCTTGCTCAGGATCTTGTGGGTGTACCTGGACGCTCCCGAGAAGACCAAAGGCACCTTGGGCCCGTATGCCGCCAGCAAGGTGGCGTCGACCTCACGAGCGCTCCGGATGGGCCCGACGGTGGACGGCTTGCGGGAGACAAAGATGGCGAGCAGGCGCGTCAAACCACCCTCGACTGGCTCGACATAGACCACATCGGCCGAACCGTGACCCACTCGGGGATACGCCATCGTCGTGTTCTCGACCTTCACGGCGATGATCGGCTTGCTGGCGATCCGGACGGGCGCGGCCACCGCGGGCCGCGTGGGGGTGGGTATTGGCCTGGCCATGATCCGTTGCTCCACGGACGAGGGCAGCACCAACGCCGTCGGCTCAGGCGCAGGCGGCGAGGCATTGCTCCCCGAGGAGGCCATCGCCAGCAGGCACAGCCCAGCCACCGAGGCCCGAAGGAACAGGGTGGGAGCAGGCGTGGGGCGGATCCGCACCCCTGCACGGTAACGCGAACTACCGCCTACTTGAGGAATCTGCTCGTTCGCCGGTCGGCCAATGGCTTGCCGCCGGTCTGGCAGGTGGCGCAGTACTGGAGCGAGGAATCCGCAAAGGAGACCTCCCGAACCACGTCTCCGCAGGCCGGGCAGCTCTCGCCGGTCCGTCCATGCACCCGCATGCCGGCCCGCTTGGCGTCCTTGAGTTCCGCCGCCGGGCGGCCGCTGGCCGTGGCCACGGCGGCACTCACGGTCTCGCGCAAGGCGGCATACAGTCGCTCGATCTCGGCATCGTCGAGCCGGGCAGCAATCGCGAAGGGCGACATCCGAGCCACATTCAAGATCTCGTCTGAATAGGCATTGCCGATTCCCGCGATGATGCCCTGGTCCCGCAAGAGGCCCTTGATCTGCATGCGGTGGCCTCGCACGATGCCCGCGAAATCGGCCACCGTAAAGGACGCCGCCATCGGGTCCGGCCCCAAGGAGGCGATCCCCGGCACCTCAGCTGGCGACATCACGAGGTATGCCGCGAGCCGCTTCTTGGTCCCCGCCTCGGTCAGATCAAAGCCTGAACCGTCCGAGAAGCGCACACGCAGCGCGATCGGCGACTTCCCCGGCCGCAGCACGGTGGCGGACATGCTGTCACTCCACCGGAGCCAGCCGGCCCGGGCCAGGTGGAAGATCAGATGCGTGCCGCCGCAATCGAGGTCGATGAACTTGCCGTGTCGGCTCACGCCGTCGACCGGGGCGCCGACCAGCGCCGTCGGCGGCGGCGAGTAGGTCTTCAAGACTGAGATCGAGCCGAGCTCAACCCCCGTCACCGCTAACCCCTCGCAGCGGCCCGCAAGGAAGTCGACGAGGGCTTGCACTTCCGGCAACTCGGGCATGGCGCTCCTCTCCCAGCCTGACGAACTAGCCGTCGTCCCGCAGCAGCGGGCGGACCTGACGGGCCAACTCGAAGCCGTCATGCCCGCGGATCACCGGCACCGGTAGGTCCTCGGTGGGTGCCGGGGCGAGGTCGTCATTGGCCACCGGGATCACGTGGGAGAGCACCTGCTCCCCCGCGCTGAGCTCTCGAATGGCGATGCCGCGCACGCGATCTGGACGTTGCCGCGCGAACTCGGTGTAGATCTTCGGGTCGTGCTGCCCGTCGTCGCCGATGAGCAGCCAGCGCACGTGTGGCAATTCGCGCGCAAGCCGGTGCAGCGAGGCCCGCTTGTGCTCCTGCCCTGATCGGAACCAGCCGCTATTGGTCGGTCCCCAGTCGGTGAGCAGCATCGGCCCGGGAGGGTAACCGTGGCGACGCAAGAAGCGGGTCAGCCAGGGCTGCGTGTTCCAGGCACCCGTGGACAGGTAGATGATCGGCGCCCCCGGGTGGTTGGCGAGGATCTCCCGATACATCGTCGCCATGCCCGGCACCGCCCGGCGAGTGCCCTCGACCTTCACGAAGGTGTTCCAGGCTGCGATCAAAGGCCGGGGCAGTGAGGTAGACAGCACGGTGTCGTCGATATCCGAAATGATTCCCACCGGCTGGGTGGTACCGACCACGAGAACCCGCGCCCGCACGGGTTGGGCCTGCGGAGACTCCACGAGCACGTCATGCCAGCCCGGGCCAAGTCCATGCCCACGAATCGTCACATCGATCAGCCCGCCACGGTCGGTCCGGGACTCCACCACCCGGTTGCCCAGCGTGACCGTCACCGGCGCATCCACCGCAGGAGTGGCCACGAAAGCCCGCCACCCTCGAGTGTCCAGCTCGATGGAGCGCAAGTGCGAGTTGTAGGAGCGCTGCGTGCTGTGCGGGTCCTGTCCGCGCGACATCAGCAGCCGACCGAGCACGCGGATCGAGGCCACCGAGCCATATCCCGTATGCGGCACGATGCGGGTTCGCCACCCGCGTTGGCGCAGGCCATCGGAGAGGCGCGCGTGATAGGCGTCCTCGATGATCGCAGCGGCGTGCGGTCGCGGCATACGCCAACCCTAATCGGCGCTGGCGGCCCGACCCAGCGTCCGGCCCGACGCTGGTCCGACCCTCGCCCGATAGCGTTGGCCCGTGAGCGAGAGTGCGCCCGAGACGCTGGTGGTCTCGACCATCGGCGTGCACTGGCGCCTGATCCTTGACGTGCCATCCGCGGACCGGGCCCGGATCGCCCGCAACTGGTCCCGCGCGGTGGTCGCGCCGGAGCGCGCCATCGCCGCCCCGGGTGGCCTAGAGGACTTCGTTGTCTCGCCGGCATTCACTGGCGGACTGGGTGGAATGACCGTGGATACCCTCGGCGAGGGCCTCGACTATGCCTTCTCTCGCTCGCTGACCATGGCCTCCATCAAACGCCGAGCCGGCGGCGCCCTGATGTTCCACGCCGCCGGCCTCACCGCGCCCGATGGCCAGGCCATCGTCCTCGTTGCTGGGTCCGGGACCGGCAAATCCACCGCAAGTCGGATCCTCGGCCGCTCGCTGGGCTACCTCTCCGACGAGACGGTGGCCGTAGAGGACGACGGTCGGATCGCGGCATACGCCAAGCCGCTCTCGCTGATCCCGCCCGATGCCGACCCGCTAGCCAAGCTCGAGACCGGCCCCGATGACCTCGGCCTGCTGCCGGCCCATCCCGACCCCAGGCTCGGGGCAGTGGTGATGCTCGAGCGGGATGCCGCCTGCCCGGAGCCGGTGCTGGAGCCGGTTGCCCTGATCGATGCCCTAGCGGGGATCACCCCGCAGACCTCCTCGCTCCTGCTGTTGGACCGACCCCTGCAGCGGCTGGCCGAGGCGGTGTGCCGGGGCGGAGGCCCGTGGCGTTTGCGCTACCCCGAGATCTCGCAGTGCGTCGCGCTGATCACTGGCCTGGTCGATGACCTGACCCACGGCCGCGGCCCCGACCCGATTCAGTGGCGGGCCGCGCGCGGCGGCCCCGAGGTGCGCGAGCGCCACCCGAACCAGGTCGATGCTCGATACCAGCGCGGTCCGTGCCTGGACGCGGTGGAGTCTGAGGGCAGCGTGCTCATCGCATCGTCCGCGGCCATCATGCGACTTGACGGTTTGGGCGCGGCCCTGTGGCTGGCCTGCGCGGCTCCCCGCACCCAGGCGGACCTGGTCGCCGTGGCAGAGCGCGAACTCGGCGCCCACCCCGAAGCGCCGGCCCTGGTCCGGGGAGCGGTGTCGGCGTTGCTGGAAGCCGAGGTCCTCCAGATTTCGACAACCTGAGCCCGGCACGCGGTTCGCTGCGGCAGACTCGATCCATGGGCCGAGGAGCGTATGCCGCACTCGCCGCGCTCGTGATCCCGATCTGGATCAGCGGATGCGCGGGGTCAAGCGCGCCCACGGTCACCGCGCCGACCGCCACGGTGACCGTGACCGCCACGCCGAGCGCGCCATCGCCGTCGCTCGGTTCGACGCACACTTCGACGCCCAGCGCATCCGGCCCAGCGCCGACCGCCACGGTCACGGTCGCCGCGAGCTCGGCGGCGGCCGAGGAGAACACGCTCTACGGCAATCCACCGCGATGTGCCTCGGACCCGAGTTCGAGAGCCGCCTGCGCCTTCGTCGACGCGATCCGAGGTGGGCAGCTATCCACGCTGACCACGACCGCGCAGCAGGCAGCGCAGGCTCTTGTCCTGCCCGACGGAGCCTGGGGACTTCAGCGCTGCGAACTGGTCACCCAGCTGACGGCGCAGTGCGCGGTGCTCTTCCTGTTCAGGCCGGGAGTCAGGCTGTATCTCACGCTCAGACCCACCTCAGACAACACGGCATTCGAGGTCATCCACGCCCAACTGGAGTTCCGCTAAGGCCCGGGCCCTCACGGGCACTGGCACGGGATTCCCCCGCACTTGGGGCAGCCCTGCGCATATCGCTCGACCGCCTCGGTGAGGTCGACGCCGACCTGGTTGGCCAGCGAGGCGACCCAGGCCAGCACGTCGCCGAATTCATGCAGCCGGTCCTCATGGCTTCCCTTGCGCACCGCTTGTGCCAGCTCGCCGATCTCCTCGGTCAGCCAGGCAACAGTGCTCGGCACCCCGCGCGCGTGATCCCGCTCGCCGAAGGTGCGCGCGATGACGTCTTGCAGGTTGGCCAGGTCCATGAGGGGACGCTATCGCGCCGGCACCGGCTAGTTCAGGGCCGCGCCACCCGGCGGGTCCAGCCGTGGCAGCGCATGAAACCGGCGCAGGAGCGCGGTTTCCCGCCTCAGGATCGCGCGCACCTGAATCAGGCGGGCCTCCTCGTCCACAGCCGAGAGCACACACTGGCGGTCGGCGGCCTCAAGGACCATCTGGTCGGCAATCCGGTAGGCCAACTGCCCGCGGGCGGCCTCCACGTCCCGTGGCTGGGCGCCCATCGCCTGCTGGTATGCCGCGAGCTCGTCTCGGGCGCTCTGCACCAGCGACGAGTCGGCGGCCTCGGCCGACTCGGTCAGCCACGTGATCTCCCCCGTCAGATAAGGCGTGCCCGCGGCCTGGTCGATCCGGTCCAGGTGAAACCGGCGCCGGCCGGTGGCGACCAGATGCATCACGCGTCGGCCGGTGCTGTGATCCCTGGCCATCGCCTCCACCTGAGCTTCGCAACCCACCTCGGCCAGCGAGGTCGCCGCGCCGACCCCGACCTCATGGCCCTGCCGAATCCACAAGACTCCGAAGCAGCGCTCCGGCTCCGGGGCTCGAGCCAGCGCCTCGGCGAGCGCGAGGTACCTCGGTTCAAAGAGTTGTAGCGGCAGCCGGGCTCCCGGCAAGAGCACCGAACCCAGCGGGAAGAGCGGAATCCGTGCCTGGGACATCTCAGATCGCCGGCTGATCCGAGGGGCTTCGGTCGGCCTCGATCGCGCGATTGACCAGCGGCAACATGGTCAAGCCCTGGACCGCGATGGTGAAGATGACGATGGCATAGGTCACCGTGACCAAGTGGGTGCGGTACGGGCTATCGCCGGGCAGGCCCAGGGCCAAGCTGATCGCGATCCCACCGCGCAGGCCACCCCAGGTGAGCACGCGCACGGTCCACGGCCCATAGCCGTCGCGGGAACGCACGAAGGGCATGGCCGCCCCCACGCTGATGAACCGAGCCAAAAGGGCCGCGATGATGAGCAGTGCGCTGGCGACGATTTGCGCGCCGGTGGTCTCGGTCAGCAGCACATCGAGTCCGATGAAGGCAAAGAGCACGATATTGAGGATCTCGTCAAGGGTCTCCCAGAAGCCCTCGACGTGATGGACCGTGGCACCGTGGAAGGCCACATCCTTGCCCCAGGACATGATGAGCCCCGCGACTACCATGGCCAGCGGTCCAGACAGCCCGAGGTCCACGGCGGCGACATACCCACCGACCACGGTCGCTACCGTGATGAGCACCTCCAGCGCGTGCGCTTCGATGGAGGCGCACAGCTTGTAGCAGATGAATCCCAGCACGAGCCCAAAGGCGATCCCGCCAAGCGCCTCCTGGGCAAAGACCAAGGCGGCCGTGCTAGCGCCCGGCTCCGGCGTCGTGTGGCCGATACCCACCAGGCTCCCGATGACGATGAAGAAGACCACGCCGATGCCGTCGTTGAAGAGCGATTCTCCCGCAATAAGGATGCGTACCCGCTCCGGGATCTTCGTGCGCTTGAGCAGATCGAGGACCGCCACCGGGTCGGTTGGGCTGATCAAGGCCCCGAAGAGGAAACACCACAGCAGAGGCACATCAAGGCCAACCAGCCGGAAGACGGCATACGACGCGAGCCCCATGAGCGCAGTGCTGATCGCCGTGCTGACAAAGGCGAGCGTCAGCACACTGCGCCGCTGCCGGAGCATCTGGCGCGCATTCAGGCTCATTGCGCCCGCGAACAGCAGGAAGCTCAAGATGCCGTTGAGCACGAAGTCCGTGAAGTCCAAGGTCTCCAGCAGGTGGGCGAGCTCGGTGCGCAGCCCGAAAGTCAGACCGAAGCGGTCAAGGGTGATCAGGCCGATCGACGCCAGCGCGCCGGCCAAGGTGACTCCCACGGTGGTGGGGATGCGCGTATAGCGCTCGTTGGCCCATGCGAGTAGCGCGGTGACCACGAGCAGGACGGCGAACGCGCCGACGGCAGTGCTCATGAGTCAACTCAATCACGTCCCGACGGTGTCGAACGCCCTCACCGAAGCGGGTGGGCCAACTCGTCCTCAGGAAGCTTGGCGAGCACCACGGCAAGCACCGCGGCAATCACGGGGAGCACGCCGGCAAGCACGAAGGTCGGGGTAATCCCGATCCAATGCGCCAGCGGACCCGCGAGCGCCATCGACACCGGCATGAGCGCCAGCGATACGAAGAAGTCCAGGCTAGAGACGCGGCCCAGCAACTCCGAGGGCACCCGGCGCTGGAGCAGGGTCCCCCAGATGACTGTGCCCATTCCGAAGGCCACCCCGAGCACGGCGGCCGACAGGATGACCTGCCACAGGCTGGTCGCCAGGCCCATCGCGATGAGCGGAAGCGCACCGGCGCCCCACAGCAGGTTCATCACCGTCAGGTAGCGCCGCGGCATACGCAAGGACCCCATGACCAGCGAGCCGAGCGCCGAGCCCAGTCCGTATGCCGCAAGCACCCACGCGTGATCCTGTGGGCCTCCAGCCAGTCGTTCCTTGACCAGGAACGGGATGAGCACCTCGATCGGCCCCATGATGCTGAGGACGAGAAGGGTCGCGAAGAGCAGCGTGGCCAGCAGCCAGGGGGTGCGCACCATGAAGGCGAAGCCCTCGCGCAGGTCGCGCCCGGCGCCCGCCAAGCCGGGGCCGCCCTCGTCCCGGGTCGGGAGGTCGCGACGCACCGGGGTCCTGGGGACGGTCATGAGCATGAGCACCCCAGCCAACGAGACCAGCGCGCAGACACCCATCGCGAGCGCCGGGTTGACCGCGGCGATGATGCCGCCAGCGATGGCCGGCCCGAGCGCCTGGTGTAGGGCAGGCCGCACCATGCCCTCAAAACCGTTGACCGCCAACAACTCGCTCTCGTCGACGAGCGCCGGCAGCCAGGCCGTGTACGCGGGGTAGTAGAAGGCCATGGCCATCCCGATGAGGAAGCCCACGCCCGCGAGCACCGGCACGGACGTGCCGCCAACTAGGGCGAGCGCCGCCACCACCGCCATCCCCAGCAGCTCGACCGAGGTAACGATGACCAGGATGACCTTCTGTGGCACACGATCGGCGACGACGCCACCCAGGAGCGCCGGCAGGATGATGCCGATCGCACCGGCGGTGGCCACCACGGACAGCGAAGCCGGGCCGCCACCAAGGCGGATCACCTCCCACACCACCGCCACAGCCCACATGCCCGCAGCCAAGGTCTGCAGCATGAGCGCTACCGCGAGGCGGCGGTAACCCGCGTTGCGAAATGGCGCGATCGCCCGCCCGATGGCAGACGATCGCCCCGGCGCGGGCAGAGCATCACTCACGCCACTGAGGCTACCCAGCGGAACTGGACTCGTCCTGTTGGGGTGAGTTGAGCGACCCGGTCCACGTCCGCGGAGAGCAGCACACCGATGACCGGATACCCGCCGGTAACCGGATGATCATTGAGCAGAATGACCGGCTCGCCGCTCGGCGGGACTTGGATGGCACCTCGAACCATGCCCTCGCTAGGCAACTCCAGCGCGGCGTGAGTCTCGTTGCGCTGCAACGGTATGCCGTGCAGCCGTACACCGCGTCGGTCGCTTGCCGACGACACGGTCCATGGAGTCCTCGCCAAGGCGTCGGGGTCTTGGAACCAGTGCGCGCGGGGCCCGGGCAGCACCCGCAGGGTCACCTCTGCAGGCCAGGGGCGGGCAGTCGGCGCGGCCTCGACATGCGGCAGGCGGCGCGGAGTCCGGCCCACGCGGAGGCGGTCGCCCGGCCGCAATGGCGCCGGCCCGATCCCCGATAGCGTGTCGGTGGCTCGTGAGCCCAGCACCCGGGGAACCGCGATGCCGCCACGGACAGCCAGGTAGGTCCGCGCGCCATTGGGCGGCATACCGACCGTGAGGGTGGCACCATCGGGCAGTTCCACGAGCGCGCCATGTCCTACCGGGCGAGAATCCACGCTCACCACGGCCGGCGCACCGGTGAGGCAGACCGTGCTCCGCCCATGAGACCGGACGCGAAGGCCACCCAGGGTGCACTCGATGCTGGCCGCGCCCGCGGGATTGCCGAGCAGGCGATTGGCCAGGGCGTGCGCACCGAGGTCCGCGGCCCCCGAGCGCCCGACGCCGATCGCTAAGTGGCCGATGCGGCCACGGTCCTGGATGAGGGCCAGCGGTCCGGTCTGGAGGATCTCGAGGTGGCTGCGGCTCATGAGGGCACCGCGCGGAAGGTGACGATCGTCCCCGGGGTGAGCAGCGCCGGTGGGTCCTGGGCGAGGTCCCAGAGCACGGCACTCGTTCGCCCGATGAGTTGCCAGCCCCCGGGCGAGGACCGCGGATAGATCCCGCTGTAGTCGCCGGCGAGCGCGACCGACCCGGCCGGTACGGACTTTCGCGGTGTCGCCAACCGGGGCACCCTAAGCCGAGGGTCGCCACCGACGAGGTAGCCAAATCCCGGTGCGAAGCCAGTGAACCCGACGCGCCAGGGTGTGCCGGTGTGCGCCTCGATCACCTCCTGCGCGGTGAGGCCCGTATGCCGCGCCACATCTGCCAGATCCGGCCCGTCATAGACAACCTCGATCTCGACCTGTCGCGACTGCCCCCGATCAGCGCTCACGGCGAGGTCGCTCAGCAGCGCCTGGACCTGCGATCTCAGGCGGCTGAGCTGCGTGCCAGGGCGCAACGTGATCAGGACCGTGCGGGCCGCGGGCAGCAGGTCCTCGACGCCGCGCCACACCCCATGGCCAGCCGCGGCGAGCCGGCCGAGCGCGGCCGTGGCCGTGAGCACCTCGTCGGTGCCGCCGAGCTCGACCAGCAGAGCATGCTCACCCAGGGGCAGCAGGCGGGAATCCACGGCAGCTACCGATCGACGAAGGCGCGCACCTCGACGCCCGCCGCCTCAAGCGCCGCGCGGATGGCCCGCGCCATGGCCACGGCGCCCGGGGAGTCTCCGTGCGTGCAGATGGAGTCCGCCTCGACTGCGAGGTCGCTGCCATCGACCGCCCGGATGCGGCCTTGCATGGCCAGGCGAAGCATGCGTGCGGCCACTTCGTCGGGATCGGAGAGCAGCGCCCCCGGCTGGTCCCGCGGCACCAGTCCGCCCTCGGGGGTGTAGCCACGGTCCGCAAATGCCTCCCTGACGGTGCGCAGTCCCGCCGCCGCTGCCTCCGCCAAGAGCACCGAGCCGGGCAGGCCGAGGATGGGCAGCGAGGAGTCGTATGCCGCAACAGCTTTCACCACCGCGCGCGCTTGACGTTGGTCAACGGCGGCGGTGTTGTAGAGCGCGCCATGAGGCTTGACATAGGCCACACTGGTGCCCGCCACGCGGCATAGGCCATCAAGGGCGCCGATCTGATAGATCACATCGGCGGTGAGCTCGGCGGAGGGCATGTCCACCGCCCACCTCCCAAAGCCCGCGAGCTGCCGGTAACCGACCTGCGCTCCGACGACCACCCCCGAGGCCGCGGCCGTCGCACAGGTGCGTTGCAGCGTTAACGCGTCACCCGCATGGAAACCGCAAGCCACATTCGCGCTGGTCACCAGGCCCACCATCGCGCTGTCATCGCCCAAACGCCAGGCGCCGAAGGACTCGCCGAGGTCGGCATTGAGGTCCAGGCGCGGCGGCATACGCCCAGGCTAGCGAGGGTGCGCGAGCGGCGAGGGGCGTCTACGGTGGACGAATGCGCTATGAGTACAACGTTCTCGAGATCCGTGAAGGCTTGGTCGGCGGCAAGATGTCCGGCGATAAGCTGCAGAAGATCCTCAATGAGCAGGCCGCCTCGGGCTGGCAGCTGAAGGCCATCACCGCCACTGAGGTCAAGGGTCGCCTCGGCCCTGGTGGGGTCGAAGGTCTGCTGATCACCTTCGAGCGCGCGGTCGGCTGAGCCGCCGCACGCCACGACCCGCGCCGGTACTAGTACCTTCGGCGTAGTCCGGTCGCCATTCCTTGTTGAACGGTTTACGGTCTCCCCATGGAAGATCTGTTCGACACCATTGCTGGCCTGCCGATCCACCCCCTCGTTGTCCATGCGGCGGTGGTCCTGCTGCCCCTGGGCGCCCTTGGCTTGGTCGCCATGGTGGTCAAGCCGGCCCTCCAGGAGCGCTATGGCTCCTTGATCATGGCCGTCATCGTCATGGGCGCCGGTAGCGCCTTTGTCGCTGACCAGTCCGGCGAGGCGTTGGCCGCTCGGGTGGGCTCCCCCGGTGAGCACGAGGAGTGGGGCGAGCGCTTGGTCATGTCGGCCATGCTGCTGACTGTCGTTGCGCTCGTGTGGTGGATTCGTCAGCGACGCAGCCAGCGCAGCGGGTCCACGGCCGCCGGCGCCGGCCTCCTCGGGGGCGCGGCGGCGCTGCTCGGAGTCGTCGTGATGGGCATGGCGCTGGCCGCGGGACACAGTGGCGCCACGGCAGCCTGGGCCGACCGGATCTCCGCTAGCGAGTCCAAGAGCGCCACCCCGACAACCTCAGCGACCAAGGCCACCTCAACCAGCTTGACGGCGGCCGCGGTCGCGACGCACAACTCGGTCAGCGACTGCTGGACCATCGTGGACGGCCAGGTGTACGACCTGACCTCCTGGGTCGGCCGGCACCCCGGCGGAGAGGCTCCTATCGAGAGCCTCTGCGGTCAAGACGGATCGGCGGCCTTCCGCGAGCAGCATGGTTCGCAGGGTGAGCCCAACGAACGGCTCGCGTCCTTCCTGCTGGGTCCGGTAGCTGCGTCCTAGCCGCCGAGGCACTCCACCAGGGTGCCGACCAATAGCTCCACCTGGTCAACGTCAATGATCAGCGGCGGGCGGATCTTGAGGATTCGCCCGCCGGGGCCGGTTGCCGCGATGAGCACCCCCGCAGCGCGCATGCGATCAACGACGCGCCCGGCCCGCTCGCCGCTGTCCAGTTCGACGGCCGCGTAGAGGCCGACGCCCCGCACGTCGACGACCCCCGCCGCGTTACCAGCGCCGGCACGAAGTCCGTCGAGTAGGTGCGCTCCGCGCTCCCCAGCCCGCGCCACAAGTCCTTCTCGCTCGATCACGTCCAAGACCGCTTGGCCGGCGGCGCTGGAGACGGGATTGCCGCCGAAGGTGTTGAAGTACCTCGTCCGGGAGGCCATCGGCTCGGCGAGATCTCGGCGAATCACCACTCCGGCCAGCGGATGGCCATTGCCCATCGGCTTGCCCAGGGTGACGGCATCAGGCTCGACGCCATGCCGGTCAAAGCCCCACAGGTGCCCGGTTCGACCGAAACCTGCCTGAACCTCGTCGGCGATGAAGACCCCACCGGCGGCGCGCACGGCGCGGGCCGCCTCAGCGAGGAAGCCCACCGGCTCCGGGATCAGTCCGTCGCTGGAGAGCACCGTGTCGACGATGAGCGCGGCGACCGGGTGCCCCGCCGATGCCAGCTCGGTGGCCGCAGCGGCGACCTCGGCGGCGAATCGCGCCCCGTCCTGAGACTGCGCCCGTCGGGGCGGATCGACGACCCGAACATGCTCGCCGACGCCCATACCGAGGGAGGGCGAGATGGCAGCGATGGCCGCCGTGACCCCGTGGTACGCCGTACGGGTCACTATCACCCCGGTACGCCCGGTGGCTTCGCTCACCAGCCGGAGCGCAAGATCGTTCGCCTCGGATCCGGTGCAGGTGAACATCACCGTGTCGAGGGCGGCAGGCATCAAGGCCGTGAGCCGTTCGGCATACTCGACCAGGCCGGCGTGAAGGTAGCGCGTGTGGGTGTTGAGCACGGACGCCTGGCGCGAGATGGCTTCGACCACAACGGGATTCGCATGCCCGACGCTGGCGACATTGTTGTATCCGTCAAGGTAGCGACGACCGTCCGCATCCCAGAGCCAGGCCCCCTCACCCCGGACGATCTCGATGGGGTCGGTGTAGAAGAGTCGGTATGCCGGACCGAGCACGGCCTCGCGTCGGGCGCGCAGACCTGGGGTTGATGGGGTCACGGCGACCAACCCGTCTCGTGGAGTTGACGCGCGACCAGCGCCGCGAGGCCGGCGTGGGTGCGGGCGTGATTGCGCAAGATGTAGTCCGCATTGCCCGGGTGTCTGCTGGCCCGATGACGCGAGATCGCCATGGCGAGGACAAGTCGGGCGATCACCAAGTCCAGGAAGGCCGCGAGCTCGCTCCCCGAGAGCGGAAGCACACCGGCGTATGCCGCGAGCAAGTCGGCGGGCCCCCGCAGCGGATCGCTCGGGTCGACGAGATAGGCCGCGGCCGTGGCCGGGTCTTGGACCCTCGGCGCTCGAACGAGATCGCCGACGTCGATCACTCCCAAGGACACTGCCTCGGCGCCTGAGCCGCCCGGCCGAATGATCACGTTGTGCGGGTTGAGGTCGTTGTGAATGAGCTGGGCGGGCAGGTCACTCACGAGTTCGCTGAGCCGCTCCCGAATCGGGGCGAATGCCGCGGCTAGGTCGCCGTGGGGTGCCACGAGCCGCTCCACCGCATCGTGGTCTGCAAGCAACCGGCTGACATTCCACAGCAGCGTATGGTCCTCGGCCGGATGCCGCAGGTCGGCCAATGCCAGATCGATTCGAGCGAGGATTCGACCGAGGTCACCGGCCAGCGAGGTCGCGTCAATGGCACTGCGCGCCAACGGGATCCCGTCGATCCAGGTGGTAAGCCGAAGCCCACACCTCTGCCCGGATCGCAGCCGCGCGCGGGCGGCATACGGGGCCACGACCCGCGAGGCCGTCAACTCGGGCGCACGCTCTTCGAGGTGTCGCAGGGCCGTGGTCTGCAGGTCGGTGACCTCGGGATCCTCGTCGGGATGAATGATCTTGAGCATCCATCCGGGCGTGCCATCGGCCGTCAGCCGGACGTTGCAGTCGCGTTCACCGGCCAGCGCGGACGCCGCCCCGTGAACCCCGAAATGCCGCGCGGCCAGCGCCTCGGCCTCCTCGCTTGCCACCACGGGCGCTGGCCGGGCCAGCACTCCGTCCAGGGGGTCATCCACGAGGTCAGGCTATCGAGGTCGCGATGCCTCAGAGTGCTCTCGGCAGGGCACCCTCGCTGATCCGGCATTCGTCGCCGATGCGGATTTCGGATGCCAAGTAGCCATCGGCGCGCAGCGGGCCGAGGGCGGTGACCATTCGTTCGCGCACATCCCACGGTCCGATGGTGTTGGTGTAGATCTTGGTGTCACCCTCGAAGCCCGCGGGTGTGGAGATCCGCCACTTGAGGACCACGTGCCAGGGCATGCGCACGTCGACATCTGGTGGAGCGTGATGCCACTCCTCATTGCTCGGCACCCGGGCACCGGTGGCTGCATGTAGTGCGTGCAGGAGGTCTGCCACCGCATGCTGCTCCTCTTCGCGCGCCGCACCTGGCACCCCCGTCGCAGCGAGGGACCAGACCTCGACGCTCGGAAACCGGTGTCCCACACCGGCAATCGCGACCGCGCCATCATTCTCAGCGATGACCAGACCGAGGCGCACCGCTGGGTCGAGCACCCGAGCGTTCCAAATGGAGGGATCCTGCCGCGCCTGTGCCATGGCTTGATCGATCCGCCCACCGTGCTCATCGATGCCCACTACTTGCTTGTGCAGATGGTCGAAGGATGCCCCGGCGGGCCGCAGCCAGTTCTGGAAGGTCGACACATATTGAACCGCGGGATTGGCGCGATAGATATCGGACACCGCCTCCGCCGTGAGCGCAATGAACTCGCGGTGTTCGGTCGGCGTGAGCGACCCTGAGGAGGCGAGCTGGTCGTCGGTCAACGCCCCATCGACGTAGTGGCGCCGGCCCATGACCAGATCATGGGTGCTCACAAAGAAGTCCTGTGCTCGCTCGATCAGCGCCTGCTCTGAGAGCCCGTCACTCGCGGCTCCGAGCCGCTGCCGGATGAGCGTCACCAGCTGCCCACGGCCGCCCGGCGCCGCGGCATACGCCTCCCACCAGGCGCGCGCTTGCGGCGGCATAGTCCGGCCATGATTCACTCGCCAGTAGTCGGCGGACACGATCTCGAAGAGGTTGGCGGTGCGCCGGAAGTCGGCCGGCGCGTCGCTGCCCTGGCCCGGCAGCACGTGCCGCAGACGCTCGTATGCCGTGCCTCGCCACACCGAACGCACCTTCTCGGGGGGCGTCTCCACGAGGCGATCGGAACAAAAGGCGCAGGCACGATCCGCCTGTCCGGGTTCGAGCGGGCGCACCTGCGCCGGCGCGATCGCCGTCGGGCGGTGAGCTCGGCCGGGGATGGTCCAGACCTGGTCTCCGGTGAAGGGGTTGCCCTGCTTGATCGTGCCGTCGGGCAGCGTGCGCAACCAGGTCGTGTGGACGACCTCGGGCACCCGGATCATCGATGCCGACTCAACAGCCCGCGAAGGAGAAGGCGTCGTAAACGACGTAGCTGAATACCTGGACGATGGGCGAGATGCCAGGGTAGGTCACGGTGACCATCCACGTTCCACTGGAGTTCCACGGGGCAGCCAGGCAGTCGTTTCCGTTGTAAGTCGCCGTGCTGACCTTGACCGTGACCTGCCCGGCGGCATTCGTCGTCAATGTGCTCACCGTGCGCTTGGTCGCGCTCTCACCAAAACCGCTGGTTTGGCTTGATGGCGAGAACCCGATGAGGTAGTTGCCCTCGATGTCCTTGCGCTCGTCGCCGGCCACGGAGACGGTGGCTCCGGCCACCGGGTTGCCGGCATAGTCGACCACCGTCAGCGTCAGATTGACCACCGTGATCGTCGTCGGGCTCGTGTTGGTATTGGAGTTGGTGGCCTTGGTGTCACGCAGGTTGAGATCGATGCCGCCGGAACTGAGCCCCGCGGTGGCGATCAGCACGGCGACCGGTGGAGATGCGGCAGCTTGGGGCGCCAACGCAGCGACGGTGACCGTCGGAATCGCCCACGCAGCACCGAGGGCGATGCGGCGCCGGGCGATCCCGGTCACTGCAGCCGGTGAACCTGTCCCGTCGAGCTTGTCGTCCTGCACGCCTTCCACTGCCTCAACTTTCCCGCCTGATGCCGGAACCTTGAGGTTGGGGCCCCTTACAAGCGGCCTCCAGCGAAAGGTTCCGACACGAAGTGTGCGCCGCCGGTCCCCGCACCGTCCCCAGCAGCCTCTCCACCGGACCAGTGTGGCGCATTTCGTTGGTTATCGACACCGCTATCGGCAACGAACCAACGTCCTGGCCCCCGGCTGCGTGGATAGAGTCGACGTCGCCGAACGACGACGGAGGTATGCCGTGACGCTGCGAACGCTGGCTCGGGTGGCCCTCGGGCTCTTTCTGCTCTTCGCCGGGATCAGTCATCTCGGCCCAGCGCGAGCGGAATTCCAGGCCCAAGTGCCACCGTGGATACCGCTTTCTGCCGACCTCGTGGTGGTCCTCTCCGGGGTGGTCGAGGTCCTTCTCGGGATCTCGCTGGCGCTCCTCACCCGCTGGCGAGTGCCGCTGGGTTGGCTCGCGGCGGCATTCTTTGTGGCCGTCTTCCCCGGCAATATCGCCCAGTGGATGGAGGCCCGAGACGCCTTCGGTCTGAACTCAGACAGCGCCCGACTGGCTCGGCTGTTCTTCCAACCGGTCCTGGTCGCATGGGCCCTGTGGTCGACCGGCGCCTGGTGGGCTTGGCGCGAGGCACGGCATCAGCCAGTCGGCGAAGGACCTCAGCGCAGCCACGAGCGTGGGGTCGGCAACAACCGGTGATGCTCTGGGGCTGAGTCGAGATCCGCTACGTGCTCAGGCAAGACAGCGACGAGGTGCTCGCTCGCGGCCGCACTCTGCGTCCAGGCAAAGGTGACCGCGGCCGATTCGCCCTCGACGACGGGCAGGCGAGGCACATTGTTCGGCCGGGGATCAGAAACGTAGGCGCCAACCAGCTCGGCACCAGCACTCTCAAGGGTCGGCATCACGTGCGCCCCGAACCAGCTGGCCAGGTCACCTCCCCGCCGGCGCCGCCAGATGGTGGCCAGCAGCACGCGGCCCTGGGCATCCGTCAGCTGCGGCGTCGCGCCGAGCCCCGGGCACTGCGCGCTCGGCAGCACCATGGACAGGCCGGTGATCGGGGTGAGCACGCGGACATTGCTGCAGTCCGAGAGCGTGGCGTTGAACTCGGCGGCATGGCCGCGCCACAGATCCCCGCCATAGAACCGTCCGGAGCCGGCCTCCCGGTCGGCATAGTCCCGCCACCCCCGCAACAGGACCCACCCATGCGGCAGGTCGAGGTCGATGAATTGGCCCAACACCTCCGAGCCGGCGTCCTCGAGAGCATCGATGGTCTTGGAATCGAAGACCTGCACCATGTCTGCGCGTCGACCGCGTCGGGCTCGGTACTGACGAAACTCGAGAATGCCGCTGGCGCTGCGCGGACCAAGCTCACCCATGAGTTGTAGTGTCGCCGACGGCGCTGACACCAGGGGGCGGAGTCGGCCACGATCCCGGGGACGTCCCCCCAGCGGGCGCCCCGCCGAGGATCCCAATGGCCAATCCGACGGTAGCCACCACGGCGACTCCGCCCCCCAACGCACGTCCGTGACGAGCTCGCTTTGCGCCGTCAGCCGCTGGAGCTGGCGGTACGGGCGCAATGATGCGTTCCAAACGTGCGAGGTCTGCGGCGCTCAGGTCATAGTCCTTGAGTGCCTTGGCAGGGTCGATCCGCAACTGGTCGGCGAAACCAGGATCGTTAGCGAGCCTGGCCAAGGCATCGTGGACATTGAGCACGCACCTAGCGTGTGGTTCCCGCCGGGGGAGGCGGAGGAAGTTGGCCACTCAATCGCCGGATCGCAGTACTCAATTTCAGAGGTGGGATAGGCCGAGGGCCGCGGGCAGTTGGTCGCGAGCGCTGATCCCCAACTTGATGAAGACGCGGTACAGATGATTCTCGACGGTTCGCTCACTGACATACAGGCGTTTGGCGATGGCGCGATTACTCAGCCCTCGGGCGGCGAGGTCGGCGATCTCATGCTCGCGTGTCGAGAGCGGTCCGGTCGCGGATCTCTTGGCGCCCAGCAGGGGCGTGACGGCGGATGGCACTTCCGCGCGCATGGCTTCGGCCAGCCGCTCGGCCGCGCCGGCGCCGCGCGCGTCACCCGCGGCTAGTCGGATCGAACGAGCCGCGGCGGCGGCCTCTGCGGCATAAAGCGTTGTGCCACATGCCCGGAACGCCTCCGCCACCTCCATGAGTAGGTCGGCATCCCCCTGGCGTATGCCGCTGACGAATGCCGCCCGCGCCCGAGTCAGTCGGCCCCGGGGAGGCGGGACGTCAGCCTGCAGGTGCCCAAGGTCTGGGAGGTGGTCAAGGAGCACCAGGCGCGCAGCCTCGTGCTCCGCTTCGAACCAACCGGTCCACTGACCAGTCTTGTGGGCCTCCCTGAGCACATCGGCAACTGCCGCGGCCGCGGTGGCGGGTTCACCACCCAGGGTGGCCACCCAGGCCTGGGCAAAGGGCAGATAGCGGTTGCCGATGTAGCCAGGGGCGATCGGGTATGCCGTGATCCTGCTGAGTGCCTCGCTTGCACCGGCCTGGTCGCCACGTTGGGCGAGCGCGCGGACGAGCAGGGAGCCCGACCACAAGGTCGACCCCCAGATTCCGAGTGCGGCCCAGGCCGGCTCGGCTTCGGCCAAAGTGCGGGCCGCCCAGTCCATGTCGCCAGCCGCCTCACTGGCCATCCCGACGAGCATGCTGGCCCATGCATTGGCCTGGGCTGAGGACTCCAGCGGCGACAACTCGAAGCGCTGCCGCGCCGCATCCCCGGCGCTGGCCACGTCGCCAGCGACAATCTGGGCCATGAGCAGGAGAGCCTGCGGCATACCGGGATCACCAACCAGCGCGATATCCGTCTCCCCGGGTGCGGCGAGATAGGCCGTGGCTACCTCGATCGCCCGGTCCGCCTGATCAGAGAAGATGAGTGCGGTGGTGGCCGCGACGCAGGCGCTGTACCGGACCCCGGGGTGCGGGTGGGTGAGTAGGGGTTCGGCCATCGCGATCCCGCCCGTGATGTCTCCTCCGAGCACGCGCTGCACCGCGGTGTTGGCGGCGACGAGTGCCGTGCTCTCACCCCCAAGTGCAGCGGCCTCTGCGAGTGCAGCGGCACCGGCCGCGAGATCGCCTGTGCCCCATACCTCTTCGGCGAGTTTGATCAGGACGGCGGTGCGCCGCCAGGGGTCGGTGAGGTGCGGCTTCACCTGGCTGAGCAGCGAGACAGCCTGGTGGTGTCGACCCGTGATCGAGGCGCAGTGGGCCGCGAAGATGGCAGCCTCTGCCCACTGAGCCGGATCGCGCTCCTGGGAGTTCTCGGCCGCATGGTTCGACAATTCGGCGGCGAGCTCGGTCTGCCCGATCGCGGCGGCCCGGCGCGCTGCCGCCACGGCCTCGGAGGGGTCTAGGCGCGCTCCCGAGCGCAGGCTCCACGTCAGTTGGCGGAGTTGGTCGTCTGCGGAGCGTGAGGTTGGCGGAGTGGCCACTTCCATGGCGTCGGCGAGTTCGCGATGGATCCGCATCCGCGTCAGGGCGCCGAGCCGCGCGCGAGTCATATCGCTATAGAGGGGGTGGCCGACGTCGATGATCAGACCGCTCTTGTCGGGGCGGGCACGGATCAGGCCGTCACGCTCAAGTGCCTCAATATGCCGTTCGGGCACAACGGCTTTCAACACCCCATACGGAAGCGCCCCGGCGACCGCGAGAAACTCCAAGGCCCGCTGTTGGTCGGCCTCGAGCGGCGCCAGTCGGGCAAGGACGAGTTCCTCCAGTTGAAGCGTCCCGACTGGGTCGCCGCGAAAGCTGTAGCCATCGCCGGAGCTCACCAGGGTGCCCGCGGCGAGTGAGCCTTCGACGAGTGCCCGCGCATACATCGGGTTGCCGGCCGCCGCGGCGGTGAGGCGACTGCGAGTCGGACCCGTGAGTGGGCCACCGATCGCCGCCTCCGCCGCCGCGACAATGGCTGAATCGTGCAACGGCTCGACGGTGACCTCCACGGTGTTCAGGCTGCGGCGAAGCCGGTCAACCGCTGGGGTGGTGGCGACTCCGCGACGCACGGTCGCGAGGAGTTGACACTCGCCGCCGGCGAGTAGTTGATGGAGCACGGTGATGCTCTGGTCGTCAATCGCATTGATGTCATCAACGACGAGCAGCGGTGGGAGAGAGTCGGATTCCGGCCCGCGATGGACGTCCAGGGCGGCCCGAGCCGCGACGATGGCAGCGTGGCCAATGGCGTCGCCGATGAGGGAAGTCAACGGTGCGAGTGGGATCGCGCTCGACCCCGGGCTGCCGACGATCGGGACCACGCGCCCGGCGTACGCCGCTGACGCGGTGCTCGCCAAAGTGGTCTTGCCGATTCCGGCTGCTCCGGTGAGCACGACGTTGACGCCACGGCTGAGGAGCTCCACGACCTGGCTCACCACTACATCGCGACCGAAGACCGGCCACGCCCGCACGATCATGGAGCCTCACTGTAGGGGAGGGCTTCTTGCTGCGGGCATCTTGTGTGGTGGACATCTTCTGGCGGGCGGCGGCAGGCGGGCGCGGGCGGCATACGGATGGCTGCGCTCGGCCGTGGGAGTCGCGGGTTCAGGCCTCGACACAAGGGTTTCCCGAGAACTGACGGGAAGGAAAGTCCGACGAACCGGGGATTTCGGGGTGACCCCGAAATCCCCGGTCCTGTCATGGCTCCGGGAGCCAGCGGATTATGGGCGCGGCGGGTAGCCCTGGCCCAGGGCCACGATGCCGCCCTCCGTGGCGAGGTAGACGCCGCCCGCAGGATCCTGCAGGAAACCGCCGACCGACAAGCCGCCACCGACCGATGGTCCACCGCCGACCCACGGACCGCCACCGGGGGTGGGGTCGACACACGGCAGCAGCGGGCCTCCGGGCGGTGCCGGGAAGCAGACCGTGTCGTCATCCTTGACCACCACATCGGGCTCATCCGGGCAGCCACCGTAGGCGACGGTCGGATCGCAGCCGCCCCGGATCTCGGGCGACCCCTCAACCGTCAGCGCGCACGGGTCCACGCCCGGCATTGGGTGGGCGACGAGCATCCCGCACGATTCGCGCAGCGCGCTGATGACTTCCTCGGTCGACACCGTTGGGGTGCCGCAGACCGCGCCATCGCTATCGACGAGAGCGATTTTGGGGTCGAGTGTGCAGCCCGAGATCATCCGCGCGAGCTCTTGGCAGCTGAAGCTGCGCCAGCCGGACTGCTCACACTCCGCCACCTCGCGGCGCAGCGTCTCGCACGCGGACTCCCCGGTGGTCAGCGGCGTGCCATTGGTCGTGCCCTTGGAGCCGCCACTGCCGGTTCCCGTGCTGGTGCCTGGGTTCACCGGGGCACCGCTGCCCGAGGAGTTGTTGGCGGCATTCTGCGCACCTTGCTTGGCCTTGCTCGCGTCGTCGGCCCTCTTCTTGGCATCCTCGTCAGCCTTCTTGGCAGCCGCATATGCCGCGGCGGCCTCGGCTCGCGACTTGGCCTCGGCGGCCTTCTTGGCGGCCGCAGCGGCTTCTGCTGCAGCCTTCTTCGCGTCCTCAGCGGCCTGGCGCGCTTTGGCTGCCTCAGCGGCGGCGTTCGGGTCACCGGAGGCGGCCGCGAAGCCCTCGGCAGCCTGGGCGTTCGCCTCGGCGGCCTGCGCCCAGTGCTGAGCATCCGAGGCCAGCGACTGGGCCTGGTCACGATAACGGGAGTCCATGAGGTTGCCCAGCGCGCTCGAGGCACCATTGCCCCAGGCGACGATGCCGGCGGAGCCGGCGCCACCAGCGAGGACTCCGCCCGCAGTCGAGGTTGCGCCCCCGGCGCCCTTGGCCGACCCATAGATCACCGCGACCCCACTGAACCACGATGCGGCGAGGGTGCCGGCAATCTCACCGTCGCTGGTCTTGGGCTGATAGGTCCCGCCGTCAACACCGTCACTCCACGGGTTGGCTGCACCGGCGGCGGAGCAGGAGATCGAGGACGCGGACGGCATACCGGCCCCTGCGCCGAAAAGGTCTGGCAGGAAACCGGATTCGCGACCCGAGCCGTCACCGAAGCCAGCAGCGCCCGCGGGAACCGTCGGCTTGGTGCACGCCTGGGTGACCTCCTTGACGCTGGGCAGGCCGTTGGCGAGTGAGGAGGTCCCGAGCGCGCCGTCGTGGCAGAGGACGGCCGCGAGCTGGGACTCACGGGCGGCATCCAGGCTCATCCCCGTGCGGTTGAGGAACGCCGCGATCGCCGAGTCCAGGACGGGGTTGGCAGGGACGTCAGTGGTGTCCTCCTTGGGCGCGGCGAGCCAACACAGGAGGTTCTCGTCAAGCACGATGACCCCCTCGGCGGACTCGATGGTGGTGGGCTTGGCATCGACCGCGTCGTCGGCCCAAGTGCAGATCCAGGGACGCCAATGCCGTATGCCGTCGACGTCCCGATCCGCTGCCTGGGCGCTCCCGGCGGCGATAGTGGCCAGCGGCGCAAGCAGGACGGTGACCAGGATGGTGATGATGAGACGGCTGAGCGGCAAACGGCGGCCGCGGACTGTCGGAGTCACGGAGGGAACCCTTCGACGTGGTGGCCAGGGACATCGCGAAGGAGTGCGCCAGTCGCCGGGTGATACGCGTGTCTCATGCTCTCTGCGAGACCGCGTGCTCGGCGCCGCGGCGTACAGTGCGCGACATGAATGACTTCAATGCGCGCGTGATCGAGGAGTTCCGGAGCAATGGCGGGCGCGTGGTGCAGAACGGGCCATTCGGTCGGACGTTGGTCCTGCTGCATACCGTTGGCGCGCGCAGCGGTGCAGCGCGGATCAACCCGCTGTTCTCGCAGCGCGTGAACGGTGGCTGGGTGATCGCCGCGTCCAAGGCCGGCCACCCGAGCGACCCGGCGTGGGCACACAACCTACGCGCGCACCCGGACCAAACGATCGTCGAGTATGCCGATGAGGCTGGCGTCGTGCGCAGTGCCCGGGTGCGGGTCAGCGAGTTGGCGGGCGAGGAGCGGTCGGCTACGTGGGAGCGGTTCGTGGCAGCGGCGCCGATGTTTGGCGAGTACCAGGTCAAGGCAGGGGATCGGATCATCCCGCTGTTCGAATTGACGCTGGCGGAGTAGGTCAGCGGCGCCGGGATCAATGGCGCCGGGACGGCCCTCATGGCCCGGGTGCGCGCTCCGGAGCGAGACCGCCGAAGGTCCAGCGGCATGGCCCTGACGACTCAGAAGGTCTCATCCCACTGAGCGACAGTGACCTGAACGGCATACACACCGTCATCAACCGGGATGTTGAGCGCCCCCCTGATCGTCCCGTCCGCCCGCGGCTGCGGACCCGGCTCAGCGACGAACTTCCCGAAACCCAACAGATCGCCAAACACCGGCAGCATTGAGCGACCCACGTCATTCGGCGAGGTGTCATCGAGCTCGGTGACCACAAACTCCACGCCCGTGCCATACGGGATCGGGTCCGGGAAGTACTGCCGGAGCTCGCGCACGTCGTCCTGGTCGAAGTCGCCGATCGTGTCATTGTCGATGTGCTTGAGCTGGACGCCGTCGACATTGACGGTCAGTTCGATGTCGTCCGCGCCCCAGCCGCTGGTCTCGGTCTGGCAGATGATCCTCGGCTCGCCACGCACCCCGCCCAGCAACACCGAGAGGTCGACTTCGGCGAGGATACTCACCGCCAAGTCCCCAGGGGTCAGTCCATCCGCCCGGCTGACCTGCACATAAGCCATGTCCTCGCTCGCGAGCTCAGTCGTCAGGGTGTAGGTCGTCGGCCCCGGCCCCTGTCGATCCTCCAGCGTCCACGCCCCGTTCGACTCCCGCGCCAGGGCCACCGCGAACGGCGTTCCCGACCCGGTGATCGTGATGGTGGCCTTGAGTTTGCGGCCGACGTCGACCTGCGGGCCGTCGAGGCGGAACCACTTGGTGTCGGCGTCGGACCACCCGGTCGCCCCGAAGTCGTCGTTGAGCCGCTGCCCACCGCTCGGGAACGCTTCGCTGACCTGGTCCCCATAGGCGAGCTGGATCGCATCGCCCGGTCCTGAGCCCGTATGCCGGTGCGCCCGAAAGAGCGCGAGGAGCTCACCGCTGCGGGTGTCCGGTTGCACCTTGACGTAGAACGGTGCCGAGGTGAGCACGAACTTGTCACCGAAGTCTGGGTGAGTCTCCTTGCGGTATTGCTGACGTCGCCGCGACAGGTCGGTGTCGAGATAGACCTCGAGGTGTGCCGGACCGTGTTGGGTGGTCAGGTCGAAGTCGTACGTGCCCTTCTCATCGAAGCGATACCAGATCACTTGCCCTTCGACCAGCCACTCCGGATCAGGGTGGTACTGCGGCCACGACGGAGGTGGGCTCGGCTTGAGCACCTCGATCGCCGACTCCACCGTCGAATGCGGGCGAGGCCGGTTTAGGTCGATCCGCAGCGGCTTGTGATCGGACAGATAGGACACGTCCTCGTGGCCCAGGGGCACCTCGGACAGTTCGTAGTCGATGGACAGGTGTTGCGCGGCCAGTTGGCTGGTGGTCGAGGCCAGCCAGTAATCCAGACGTTCGGACTGGGGCTGATAGCGCACCGATGCCGAGTGTCCGGGGTCCCGCGCGCCGGGCTCACCCGGTGCCTGATGTACCCCCCACAGGTCCGTGAGCTGGTCGGTGAGGTCATGACCCGGCGCCGCGAAGTATGAGGCCCACTCGGCGATGCCGACATGCTCGTGACTCTGCTCGCCCAGGACGTTGAAGTCGCCGCAGACGAAGGTCTCCTGCGTGAGCGGATAGCCGCCGCAGCACGCCTTGACGAAGGCACCGATCTCCGTCATTTGGGCGGACCGGGCGCTCTTATGCTCCTCAACGACGTTGGTGTCCGCCTGCGTATGACTCGCAAACACGTGGAGGGGCTCTCCCCCCGCATGGGGCCGCAGCCGCGCGTACACCACACCCTTGCAGGCGTCCCCGTCATTGCCCTCGGTGTCCTCATACGGCCAGAAGTTGACCACCGGGATGTCGGCGGGAAGCGGCATACCCATCTGCGGGAGCAGGGCCGCGATGCCGGGATCGAGGGCGGCCGTCGAGCAGGTCTCGAACGGGAAGCGCGAGAGCAACATCAGCCCGCCGTCCTCGAGCCGGTAGCCACTCGAGATGGCGTGCGGCTGGCCGATGAGATTCCAGGTAGCCAGGAGCGGGACCATCTCATCAACCCCATTGCGGCGGACCCGGACGTGGTCATAGTCGACCTTGGTCACCTGGAACGGGAACCGCGTCTTCAGCTCGTCTGCCAGGATCTCGCGCGCATCCTCATCGAAGACCTCACACAGGGCGACGACGTCATAGTCAAAGGCGCTGGCCTTGAGCTTGTCGGCGAGGATCTTTGCGCGGATCTCGGCGGTGTCGATCGGCGGGAGCGTGAGCCCCGGCGAGGCGCCGACCTGCATGGCCCAGGACCGCAACTGGGTGTTATAGGTGAGCATCCGCAGGCTGCTGGTCATCGCAGGCCTCCCGTCACGGCAAGTCCGGTCACTCGACTAAAGGTGGCCGCTCCCGGCGGTCGCCCACGGGCGACCAGCTCGCCGCGGTAGCGCAGGACACCTCCGCGGTCCCGGGACCAGCGGACCAGGCGAGCTCCCACCGCATCCGCGACGAGGAAGCCCGCCGACTCCGGGCAGATCGCCACCGGCGCGCACAGGCGACGGTCAAGGTGCCCTTCGACCAACCGATGCGCAGTCAGATCGGGATCCACCCGCCAGACCTCGCCGGCGCTGACGTCGGTGAGGAGGACCCGGTCACCGTCGCGTGCCACGGCATACGGCTGCCGGGGTATGCCGTCCGCGCGCGGCGGCAGGGCGACGTCGGCCCAGCCCGCGCCCGAGGGCCCATCGACCACCACGAGGCGAGCCAATCCGGGGTCGGTGATCCAGGTGCGGCCCTCGGCGTCGCAGGCCACCCCCGTCGGGGCCAGGAAGTCGCCCACGGCGCGAGAACCGTTAGCGCTCGCTGTCCCGAATGCCGACCACCCGTCCGTGGGTGCGCCGCCGGTCGTGATCTCTTCGACGGTCGCGCTCGACCAGACCACGCGGCGATTGCCGGTGTCGGCGATGACGAGTGTCCCGGCCGCTGTGACCGTCACCCCACGAGGCGCCTTGAGGGGGCCAACCCCGGTTCCTACAAGGGTGAGGCTCGTCGTCGCGCCGGTGCGGCGATGGATGAGGGCCACCCGATCGTGACCGGCATCCGCGATGACCATGAAGCGGCCTGCCGCGCAGGCGCCATACGGTTCGGAGAGGCCCGGGTCGGGAGCCGCTGGCCTCAGCGGAAGGCCACCCACCCGGGGCTTGAGCCCGCCGATCGGCCACAGCCCGGCGATCTTCTGGTCGACGACATGGATCATCGCAGTTCACCCATTCCTCGGTTAGATCACGATGGCGACCGAGTAGCCGCCGGACTCCTGGCGTTCTCCGTCGACATGAGTGAGGCGCAGGAGATGAGCCCCTCGGCCCTCCCCGGCGATCGCCGCTGCCAGATCGGCGGCCCGCATCCCGGGCAGATTCCACAGTGCCGCAACGCCTTTGGCGAGCGCTACATCGCCCGGGCCGTCGATGATGACCCCGATCGCGTCGTAGAACTCAGGCCCGAGACGCTCGATGAGTTCCCTGGCGCCGAGCGGGGTGTCAAAGGGATGCTCCCCCTTGTGGACTTGCTCGTCCACGAGGCCTCGGTCGACGGCGACCTTCCACAGGCGGGCGCTGTCGGCGACCAGCCAACCCTGCTTCACCCGAAGCATCGTGAGCAGGTGCCGTCCGTGACCGGTCGCAATGCCCAACCGGTAGGCCTTCGCGCTGGGCGCTCGCAGCCGGGATGCCGGTCCGAATTCGCCCTTGGTCGTGCCGAGCACTCCGCGCAAAAGCGGGGTCACGGCCGCGCCACCATGCATGAGCTGCATAGTGCTGTGGCGAGTCAAGAGCCCACCAAAGATCTGGAACAACTCCGAGGTGTCATCCGCCCCGGCAAGAATTGTCAGATTGCGCTGGCCGACGTGCCGATCGTGGTTGGCGTCCAGAGCGCCGGACCACTGGTCCAGGGGGCAACTCACCGTGGCCATCAGGCACTCGTGGCCGGTGAGGGTCGACGGGATATCCCAGGTGTGATCGAGCTCCACGACCGCGCTGGCTCCCGGGCGGGTTCGGTCGGTGAGATTGACCATCGCCCCGCCGATGAGCTGGGGCTGGTATGCCGGGTTGTTGGGGTCGCCTCCGAAGAATCCGGGATTAACGAACCAGGCTCGGACGTGCACGCCGATCGCTGGCAAGAGGCCCAGGTTCCAGATCCGGACAAAGACGCGATAGCGCCGCCCCGACGTCGGGTTGACCACGAGCCGGCTTGGGTCGAAGGGCCCGGTCCAGGCCGCGTCGATGAGGGCGATGTCCGGGGACTCCCAGCACGGAACCGGTGGCCAGATCGGCCGAGCCCCACGGTCGCCGGGGCTAAAGGCGCGGATCATGAGGTACGGGTAGACGTCCTCGCGTCGTGGTCGACGCTCCCGACCGATCTCCTTGATGAGTCGGCCAGCTTGTCTCCCGACCGTGCTCGGACGCCAACCGTCCTTGAGATCGCCGCTCGGGCGGTCCACGTGCCCGAACGATCCGGGCGGGTCCTCGCCGCGTTGGGTCTGATCCTCTTTGGGTGAGAGGACGGGGTATTCGTCATTCGGCAGGCGGCGGCGCCGGGTGGTGGCCATCGGTCAGCCCTTTCCGTGCTTGATCCGGTCACGCCATGTCGGGTCGGTGACGGGATCGTGGGTCGAGGGTGGCAAGCAGGTCGCGGGCCCGTCACCGGGGAGGTAGTGGACCGCGAGATCGTCGGACTCGACGTACCAGAGGCCCGGATTCGCCGGTAGGTCGTGGTCAGCGTGGAACTGCTGAGGCGACGTGCACGGCTGTCGGTATGCGTAGTCCTCGCCGAAGGCCGGGGTGATGTCAGGCACGCACACGGCCGCGCCGCGATCCCAGTCCCAGCAGTGCCAGGCATACCCGCGATCCGCGTCCAGGTTGAAGTCGGGAACCCCGAACTCGCTCTGGCCGACCTCATCGGCCATTCGCCCCACCAGATAGACGCCATAGTCGACGGGTCCGCCGAGGTGTTCGTCGGCGCTGAGGTGAGCATCGAGGACCGCCTCGGTCTCGGCCGGCGAGGAAGCCTTCTCGAGGTCGGCGCGGGCTCCGGCATCGCCGGCCAGCGCCGAGAGCAGGATCGTCGACTTGGTACCCACCACATAAGGTCCGGCGTGAGTCGCAGCGCCCTCTTGGGCGACACCGGCGCCGGCCTGATTGGTCAACGGATAGCGCCACGGCGAAATCCACTCGGAGGCTTTGAACTCATCGCCGGTCGCATCAGCGCGATAACGCAGGGGACCAGTCAGACCGAGGGCTCCGGCCAAATCGGGTCGGCCGATCGCGGCCGGCAGGTCGCGGACAATCCCTCGTGGGTAGGCGTGGTCCAGGCCACGCGCGTCGCTCGCGGTCAGCCGACCGGACGGCTCGGTGATCGGCCGCGGACCGGACGGCATACCCAGCGGGTTATCCATGGCCGACCCAATGTCATAGGTCCCCTCGTTGCCCAGCGTGGTCAGCCCGGAGCTGATCTCGACGGGTTTGGGCATCGCGAACCCGGACATGACCAAGGCGCGGCGAGCGAGGATGTACAGGTTCCAGAGGGGGACGATGACGCCCCAGTAGATGACTTCGCGGGCCGGGAAGGTCGTGATGTCGATGATGAGTCCGGGCAGGACGGTCAGCAGCCAGACGATCACCTGGCCGATGTAGACGATCCACGCGAAGAGCGCCAGCAGCAGGTCCAGCAGGGAGAACGAGTCGTCATCGTCCACATCGGCACCACGGCTCGGGTCGTCATCGATCCCGGAGCCGCCTCCGCCGGGCGGAGTGGGGAACGAGTGATCCGTGAACACTGACGGTGGCGGCGGCAGCCGCAGGCTGATCGCGTCCGAGGACGTCATCTTCAGGTAGCGGTAGACGATCTCCCACATCTGGCCCATGGCGTCGGCATTCGGCCGCCCATCGGGGTCGCCGGTGCCGGGGTCGGTCTCGCTGAAGGGCGGATCCTGCATGAGGATGTGCGGCCCCTCGGTGCCATAGACCGCCGACATGGCCTCGAGCAGCCCATCGACCAGATGGTCTGGCAAGGGCCCAGTGTCCAGGTCAAAGAAGGTATGCCGGTGCGCGGTGGCGGTCGGCCCGTCGCCATTGTCGTATGCCGGGAACCCGGTCCAGTAGTCGTATGCCGGTGCGTCGTCACGGCCGTTGTAGGGTGCGTCATTGCGGTGACGGAAGGCGAGCCTGAAGTGCAGTGCGGAGGTTCCGTACTCGCCGTAGAGCGGACCGGGGTGGCGAGCGCCGTAGTTCTCCGAGTCCATGTGGTTCTCGACGAGGTGATGGCGCTGCCAGTGGTCGCGATAGGGTCCGCCGGACTTGGCATTGGTGAAGGCATGACCGGTGACATCCGTTGCGCAGTGCGACAGCCAGCCGACCGCGAAGGCGATCCGAGCCTCGGCGTCCTGACGCTCATCGGTGGTCGTGGCGGCGGCGAGGGCGGCCTGAGCCTGCTGGAAGAGGACGAAGGGGAACTGGTAGGTGCGCCGGTAGTGGAACATGTCCGACCAGTAGAAGGCGTCGTCGCCGAATGCCTGGGGAACACCGGAGGTGAGGATTCCGAACCAGTCACCCATCTGCGCGAGCAGCCCTTTAAAGGCGTCCAGGATCGCCGAGGTGAGTTCATCGAGCACCTGGGCCAGTTGGGTCGACAGGCCGCCGGTCAGCTGCGACGCGAGTTGGGCATTGTTCGTGGAGATGGGGTCAATCCACTTCTCCCACTTGGCGACGAACTCGGCGTCGATGACTTCCCAGACATCCAATGCCCACGAAACGACCTGCCGAATGACCTGACCGGTGGTGTTCTTGAAGTCGGGGAGCAGGTAGAACAGGTCCGGACCGAGGGCCCCGAGCTCTAGGTAATTGCGCCAGGTGTGGCAGTGCTCGCCGATGGCCATGGCGGAGGCGGGGGGTATGGGGTAACCCGGCGGAACGGCGCCGGTCCGCAGCCGTGCGGCGGTGTCGTGGGCAGCCTCGAGGTGGACATACCAACCAGGCATTGCGACCTCCCGTGGAGAGCGAAGTGGGACGTGCCGGGTAGCACCGACTCGACACTTCACAGGAGGCCGCCGTCCCGAACCTGATACGAGGCGGCCGGTCCAACAGGGTCAGCGCACGAGCCGATACCCGATGCCCGGCTCCGTGATCAGATGCACAGGGCGGCCAGGGTCCGGCTCGAGTTTGCGGCGCAAGTGGTTGGCGTACACCCGCAAGTAGTTGGACTCCTGCCCATAGGAAGGTCCCCAGGCAGCCTTGAGCAGATTCTGGTGCGGCACGAGCCGGCCATCGTGCCGGGCGAGCTCATCGAGCAAGCGCCACTCCGTGGGCGTGAGGTGGACAAGCTCGCCTCGGGCCTCGCAATGCCGCTCATCGAAGTCGAGCACGAAGTCATCGCACACAAAGGGCGGGGTCGACGGCCTCGACTCTCCACCCCGCCGCAATGCCGCCCGGACCCGCGCCATCAATTCGTCCATACCGAAGGGCTTCGTGACGTAATCGTCCGCGCCTTCATCGAGCGCCTCCACTTTGTCGTCGCTCTCGTGCCGGGCGGAGAGCACGACGACCGGTACCGATCCGAGGAGCCGGATACGACGCAGCACCTCGATGCCATCGATATCGGGCAGGCCCAAGTCGAGCACGATCACGTCGGCCCACTCGTCCGCAACCGTGCTGAGCGCGTCGCGCCCGTTGGTCACCGTCTCGACCTCGAAACCACGGGCCCGCAGGTTGATCCGCAGGGTTCGCAGGATCGTTGGGTCATCGTCCACGACCAAGACCCGGTTGGCGGTTAGCGCGGTCATGCAGCACTCCGCAGTGGCAGGACGACCACCATGGTGAGCCCACCGCCCGGGGTGTCCTCGGCGGTCAGCGTGCCACCCATGGCCTCCGTCAGCCCTCGAGCGACGGCCAGACCGAGGCCCACCCCATCGGTACCGGAGTCACCCTGACGCTGGAAAGGCTGGAAGACCCGGTTGCGTTCGGATTCCGGGATCCCCGGGCCGGTGTCAATCACCCGCAACTCGACCCGGTCGCGGAGCCTGCTCGTCGTGACGCGCACCAGGTCCGGCCCGCGTTGATGGCGGGCGGCATTCTCGATGAGATTGCTCAGCACCCGGTCGAGCAGTCCCGGATCCGCCTCCGCGTAGCGGGCGCCCTCCCCCAGCGACCAGGACACCGCCTCGGGCGCAACGGAACCGGAGACGGCGGCCGGCACGATCTCCCCGAGGTCGACCTCCCGGGGATGCGCGACCAGCGCGCCAGTCTGGAGCCGGGACATGTCGAGGAGATTCCCGATGAGGGCTTCCAGCCGGTCGGCCGAGTTTTCGATGGCTTCCTCGAGGTCGGCTCGGTCCTGCGGCCCGAAGTCCACCTCGTCGCTGCGCAGACTGCCGATCGCGGCCTTGATCCCGGCCAGCGGAGTGCGCAGATCATGCGACACCGCGGAGAGTAGCGCCGTGCGAGCTTGGTTGTCACGCGAGAGCTCACCCGCCTCCTTGGCCTGCTCCTGGAGGGCGCGGCGCGAGAGAATGGCCGCCGCATGGGCGGCATACGCGGCAAGTAGCCGCTTCTTGTCCGCCTGCACCGGCACGCCAATCAGCACGAGCTCATGATCGTCGTCGACGGCCTGCCTCGTCACTCCAACGGCCGTCGGCTCAAAGGACTCCGTCGCGGCGACCACCACTGCTGGCTGGTTGTCCTGAGCACGCCGCACCACGGCCGCTGCGGACACGCCGAACATGTCGACCGCGCGACGGCACAGCAGGGCAAGTTGCTCGATCGATCCGAGCAGCGTGTGCGTGAGCTCGGCAAGGGCTGCCGATTCCTGCTGGGCGGCCAGCGCGGCCTCCGCTCGACGGGAACTGAGATGCACCACGAAGGACACGGCGGCGGCCACGAGGACGAAGAGCGCCAGGGCCGCCGCGTTCTCGGGAGCGTAGATGGTCAGCGTTCCCACCGGCGGGGTGAAGAACCAGTTGACCAGCAGCGAGGAAAGCACCGCAGTCAGGAGCGCAGGTCGCATACCGCCGATAAGCGCAGTCGCGATGGTGTGCACGAGGTAGAGCTGAACAACGAGCGGCAGTCCCAGCGGTTGGTCCAGCTGGGTGTCCAGCGCCCTGAGCACCAAGGTCAGCAGGGCAGCGCCAGCGAGCCCCCAGAGGAAACCCCTGGCGACTCGCCGACGACCCAAGGGCACGGCTGCGTCATAGGGGCCGTGACCGGCAGCCAGCCCGTGGGTGACCACATGCACATCGATATCACCAGAGCCCTCGATGACGGCAGCGGTCACCCCCGATCGCACCAACCTGCGCCACCAAGGACGGCGGCTGGCGCCCAGCAGAACCGTGGAAGCATTCTCAGCCCGGGCGAACGCCAAGATCGCCGACGCACGGTCTTCGCCCGAGACGGTGTGGAAGCTCCCGCCGACCTCTTCGGCGAGCCGCCGAACCTTGGCCAGCGTGTCCAGCGGTGCCCCGGACAGCCCATCCGCTCGGGCGACGTAAAGCACCAGCAGTTCGCCGCCCGCTCCATGTGCCGCGATCCGGGCGCCGCGGCGGACGAGCGTCTCTGACTCCGGCCCGCCGGTGACGGCCACGAGGATGCGCTCGCGAGTTGGCCACGTCGCGCTGATCCCATGCGCCTCGCGATAGCTCCCCATTCCTTCATCGACCCGGTCGGCGAGCCAGAGCAGAGCCAACTCGCGCAATGCCGCGAGGTTGCCAACGCGAAAGTAGTTGGACAAGGCCGCATCGACCTTCTCCGCCTTGTAGACATTGCCATGCGCCATTCGTCGGCGTAGCGCCTCCGGCGACATATCGACCAGTTCGATTTGGTCGGCGGCTCGGACAACCGCATCGGGCACGGTCTCCTGCTGGACGATCCCGGTGATGTCCTCCACCGCGTCATTCAGCGACTCAAGATGCTGGATGTTGACGGTCGAAATGACATCGATCCCCGCGCCAAGCAGGGTGTGGATGTCTTGCCAGCGCTTCTCGTGCTCGCAGCCGGGCGCATTGGTGTGCGCAAGTTCGTCAACGAGCACCAGCTGGGGTTTGCGGGCCAGCACGGCGGCCAGATCCATCTCGGTCAGGCTCGCACCACGGTGCTCTATGACTCGTCGAGGCACGACCTCAAGGCCGGCCAGCATGGCTGCGGTGTGGCTGCGCCCGTGCGTCTCGACAACGCCGACAACAACGTCAGTCCCTCGGGCAAGGCGCCGGCTCCCTTCGGAGAGCATGGCGACCGTCTTGCCGACCCCGGGAGCCCCCCCGAGGTAGATCCGTAACCGGCCGCGGCCCATGACGTCGATTCTCCCGTATGCCGTCAGCGAACGAGGGCTTCAAGGGCCACATTGAGCTCGGTGACGTTAACCCGATCCGTGCCGATGAAGCCCAGCCAAGGGTGCTGCGTGTGCGCGCGAATCAAGTCCTGGACCTGGTCCATCGACAACCCATTGGCCGAAGCAATCCGCGGAGCCTGCCAGGCGGCATACGCGGGCGAGATATGCGGATCAAGACCACTGCCACTCGCGGTCAGCGCGTCAGCGGGGATGGGGCCTTGCGGTGCACCCGGATTGGCCGCGCGCAGAGTCTGCTCGCGGTCGGCGATCAGCTGGGCCAGCTCGGGCGCATTGGGTCCCCAGTTGCTGCCACCGCTGGTGTCTCCGGAGTACTCGGAGGCCGACGGCCGAGCCTGGAACCACTGGGGCTGGGTCGCGGCTTGGCCCAGGAGCGAGGAACCCACAACGCGGCCGGAAGAGACGATCATCGAGCCGTCAGAGTTGGCCGGCAAGACCCGTGCGAGCGCGGAGATCACCAAGGGGTAGGCGATACCCAGCACGAGGGTGAAGACGAGCAACGCCTTGAGCGACGCCCAGAGTTGTTTGCCAAGAGTCATGTCGATCACCCGAGTCCGGGGAAGAGGGAAATGAGCAGGTCGATGAGTTTGATACCGAGGAAGGGGACGATGAGTCCGCCGACCCCGTAAATGAACAGATTGCGCCGCAGCATTGCCGCTGCACTCAACGCTCGGTAGCGAACACCTTTGAGCGACAGGGGGATAAGAGCCACGATAATGAGCGCATTGAAGATGACCGCGGACAGCATCGCGGACTGCGGGCTGTGCAGTCGCATGATATTGAGGGCGTCCAAACCAGGGAAGATCGGCACGAACATCGCGGGAATGATGGCGAAGTACTTGGCGACGTCATTGGCGATCGAGAAGGTCGTGAGCGCGCCGCGCGTGATGAGCAGTTGCTTGCCGATGGCGACGATGTCGATGAGCTTCGTCGGGTCGGAGTCGAGGTCGACCATGTTGCCGGCTTCCTTGGCGGCCGAGGTGCCGGTATTCATCGCGACCCCTACGTCGGCCTGGGCCAGTGCTGGCGCATCATTGGTGCCATCACCGGTCATCGCGACCAGCCGACCGCCCTCCTGCTCCTTGCGGATCAGGGCCATCTTGTCCTCAGGGGTTGCCTCGGCAAGGAAATCGTCGACGCCTGCCTCATCCGCGATGGCCTTCGCGGTGAGCGGGTTATCGCCAGTGATCATGACCGTCCGGATGCCCATGTCACGCAATTGCGCAAAGCGCTCTGTCAGCCCCGGCTTGACGATGTCCTTGAGGAAGATCACGCCGAGCATGCTCGGGGCCTGGCCAGCCTCGGCACGGGCGACCACCAGGGGAGTGCCTCCGGCCCGGCTCACCTCGTCGACAATCACGTCCACGTCGTGGGCCATATGGCCGCCCTCATCATGGACCCAGGCCGCGACCGCACTGCCGGCGCCTTTGCGGATCCGGGTGCCATCGGCGAGGTCCACGCCCGACATCCGGGTCTGTGCCGTGAAGGGCACGAACTGAGCCCCTTCACGGGTGAGCTGCGCCATCGAGACCGCCTCATCGCCGACCCCGAGCTCAACCGCCCGCTGGACGATGGAGCGCCCTTCGGGAGTCTCGTCCGCCAGTGAAGAGACGTGAGCGGCCGCGTAGAGCTGCATCTCCGGCACCCCGTGTACGGGGAGCATGGTGTGTGCTTGCCGATTGCCGAGCGTGATGGTGCCGGTTTTGTCGAGCAAGAGCGTGGAGATGTCGCCGGCAGCTTCGACGGCCCGACCGGACATCGCCAGCACATTGTGTTGAACCAGCCGGTCCATGCCCGCGATACCGATGGCCGATAGCAGGGCACCGATCGTCGTCGGGATGAGGCAGACCACGAGCGCGACCAGGACGACGAGCGAGAGACGTTGGCCGGAGTAGATCGCCATCGGCTGAAGTGCCAGGACGGCCAGGACGAAGATCAGGGTCAGCACCGTGAGCAGGATGCCCAGGGCGATCTCGTTGGGGGTCTTCTGGCGAGAGGCGCCCTCGACGAGCGCGATCATCCGGTCGATGAAGGTCTCGCCGGGCTTGCTCGTGATCTGGACCACGATCCGGTCGGATAGCACGGTCGTCCCCCCGGTCACCGCGCAGCGGTCTCCGCCAGACTCCCGCACGACCGGAGCCGACTCGCCGGTAATGGCGGACTCGTCCACCGTCGCCACGCCCTCGACAACGTCGCCATCGCCAGGAATGACCTGTCCAGCTTCGACCACAACGAGGTCGCCGAGCCGCAGATCCTGTCCAGAGACGGCTTCCTCGGTGCTGTCGGCGAGCAGCCGACGGGCGAGGGTATCGGTCCGGGTATGCCGCAGGCTCGCGGCCTGGGCCTTGCCACGGCCCTCCGCGATGGCCTCAGCCAGGTTGGCGAAAACGATGGTCGCCCACAGCCAGAGCGTGACCGCGATGCTGAAGACCGACGGGTGAATGAGTGAGAGGACGGTGGTCAGCACCGAGCCGATCCACACCACGAAGATCACCGGCTGGCGCACCAGGTGACGCGGATCAAGCTTGGCCAGGGCCGCCGGCAGGTTGGCGTATGCCGTCGCAACGAGCGAGGCTTGAGCGTTCGACACCGAGTTGTCGCGGGTCATGACAGCGCCTCCGCGATGGGACCAAGCGCGAGGGCCGGAAAGAAGGTCAGGCCCGCAAGAATCACGATGATGACGGTGAGCAGGGCCGCAAAGAGTGGCGTATTCGTCGGCAGGGTACCGGCGGTTGCCGGTCGCCTGCGCTGCTGGACCAGGCAGCCAGCGAGCCCCAGGGTGAAGACGATGATCCCGAAGCGGGCCGCGAACATACAGCAGGCCAAACTGAGATTCAGCCAGGGCTGATCAGCCGAGAGTCCAGCGAAAGCAGAGCCATTGTTGTTCGATGCCGAGGTGTAGGCGTAGAGCATCTCGGAGAGACCGTGCGGACCGCTGTTGAGTAGCGCCTCGCGGGCTGCCGGGAGCACCAGCGAGGTCCCGGTGAATAGGAGCACCAGGGCGGGCATGGTGATCGTGGCGAGGGCGGCATAGGTGATCTCCTGGCGACCGATCGACTTTCCGAGCAACTCGGGTGTCCGGCCGACCATGAGGCCGGCGATGAAGACGGTGATGATGGCCAGGATGAGGATCCCGTAGAGGCCGGTGCCGACCCCTCCTGGGGAGACCTCGCCCAGTTGCATGTTGACCATGAGCAAGCCGCCACCTAGGGGACTGTAGGACTCGTGCATCGAGTTGACCGCTCCGGTGGACGTGCCGGTGGTCGCGGTGCCGAAGAGCACCGAACTGATCACTCCAAAACGCTGCTCCTTGCCTTCCATCGAACCCGCCTGCCCGGTCAACGCGGCCTGCTCGGCCCAGACCGTAAGGCCGGTGCTGAGGAGGAAGAGGCCGCCCATGACGGCCGTGAGGACGCCACCCTGCCGCCGGTCGCCGACCATCCGGCCATAGGTCCAGGGCAACGAGAACGGGATCATGAGGAGGAGGACGATCTCGAGGACGTTGGTCCACGCGCTGGGATTCTCGAAGGGGTGCGCGGAGTTGGCATTGAAAAAGCCGCCACCGTTGGTTCCCAGGAGCTTGATCGCCTCCTGGCTGGCGACCGGGCCGCCCTGGATCGTCTGCTGTTGACCGGTGAGGGTAGTGATGGTGTGCGGGTCGGAAAAGTTCTGGATCACGCCGCCGGCGACGAGCAGGAGGGCAGTGACGGCAGCCATCGGCAGCAGGATCCGGATCGAGGCGCGGGTGAGGTCGACCCAGAAGTTGCCGATCCGATCCGTGCTCTGGCGAGCGATGGCCCGTACCAGGGCGATGGCGACGGCGAGGCCGGTCGCGGCAGAGACGAAGTTCTGTACGGTCAGGCCGGCCATCTGGACCGTGAACCCGGCACCCGACTCCCCGGCATAGGACTGCCAGTTGGTGTTGGTGGTGAACGAGATCGCCGTATTGAGGGCCGTGTGCCAGTCCTGGTCCCGCTGCAGGCTCCAGGGCAGCCACCGCTGACCGAGGATCAGTGCCCAGAGAGTGAGGACCGAGACGCAGCCGAAGGCCACGACGGAGAGTGCATAGGTGCTCCACCGTTGCTCAGAGCGAGGGTCGACGCCAACGAGTCGATAGACGAGCCGCTCGAGGGGCCAGTCCCGCTCGTCCGTGAAGACGCGATGCATCCATCCGCCGAGCGGAACGTGAACCACTGCGAGAATGCCGACGACCAAGGCCAGCGTGAGGCCGGTCTGAAGGATGGGGCTAAGGCCGCTGTCCACTGCGCGCCTCAGAAGCGCTCGGGACGCGCGAGCGCGTACACCAGGTAGACCACGAGGCCGAGGCCAATCAGTACGCCGACGATGTCTTCTGCCATAGGGACAAATTCATCAACGAACTGGGCCCACTGGCCCTGGCGTGACTCTCTCTTGACGCGCCTTGATGCGATCTTGACGCCCGGGCGAGCCTGGCGTCCTGGTCAAGGCGCCAAGCACAGCTCACCCGAACAGGCGGCGGCCGTACTCCGTGCGCATGAACGAGCGCCACGTCACGATGGACATCACGGCGAGGACACTGACCACGGCGGCCAGGACGAGCATGCCCGGCAGCGGACCGCCTAGCGCGGCCAGCGCGACCACGACCGCGATCGCGATGAGCCGCTCGCGTGCCAACCGCCGCCCGATCCGCCACTGAAATGCCAGCAGGCCCCCCACGAAGAGCAGGACCGAGGCGGCCAAGACGGCGCGATCGGCCAGCTCTATATGCCCACCAGGGTGCTGCACGACGTGTTTGGCGACCACGGCATACCCGATGATGCCGAGGATGAGCGGGAAGTGCCCGAACGAGAAGACGTCTCGTGCGACCGCACCGCGATCACGCTTGGACGCCTCGTGCAGAGCGAGTTCGGTGACCCGCGGAACATAGGCGAAGTAGCACCACCAGAGGGTGCCGGCCCCCGCCGTGGCGACTGCCAGCGCGCCCAGCGTTGCGAGATCGAGCCCACTGTCACCGGCCGTGGCGGCGACATTTGCACCGATCGCCACCAGGACCTCACCGAGGGAGATGATCACGAAGAGCGAATGCCGCTCCGCGAAATGCACCGGGTCGAGGTCCCACTCGCCGTCGCCTTCACCCGCCGCGATCGAGGAGTAGATCGTGATCAACGCGACCAGCGCCCACACCCAGACCCGAATCGAGGGTGCCATGAAGCCTCCGATGACCAGCACGATGGGGCCGATCGCGGCGCCCGGCGCGTACTTGAGGAAGGCCGCCCGGGTCTTGTCATCCCCCCACGCCACGGATCCTTGCAGCGAAAGCACCCAGAGCTGCACCACGGCATAGGCCACGGCGAACCACGGCCCCTGCGTGGTCAGCGCATACGGAAGCACCGAGACCACCAGGAGTAGTGCCGGAATCATCCCGAGCACGAAAACCCTTGTGCCAGGCTGCCCGTCGAGATCGATCGTCGTCCCCGCCCAGGTGAATGCCGTCCACAGCCACCACGCGAGCCAGGCCATCAGGATCGACTCGAGGGCGCCCTGCCAGGTCATGTGGTGCGCGAACATCCCGGTGATTTGGGTGATCGCAAAGACGAAGACCAGGTCCAGGAAGAGCTCGAGATTGCTGGCGTGCCGGCCCGACTCGGCCTCAGGGATCGACTCGAGGTCGATGGGGGGATTGGCGTCAGTCACGGGGGGAATCCTACGTTCGTCGTATGCCGTGGGCCGCCCGTCGCGTGCCGGAGGAGCGACCGGCACATAAAGGAGTGTCGGGTCGTGGTGGCCATCCCGCTGCTAAAGCCACCACGGCCCGACACTCGATTGACGACGAGGGTAGCAAGACACGTGTCTCAGTGCAACCTTTTCGACTCGGGTGTCAGGTCCGCGCTGCGGAGTATTCTGTCGACGTGACCGGGCCCGAAGGCGTGGGGAGGGAACCGGAGGGGGACGTCGAGATGACGCTCGCTCTGGGCGATCGCACGCGCGCCCGGATCCTGGCTGCGGCCCGGGAACTCATCCTTGCCGGCGGAGGTCACGCCGTCCAGATGATCGAGGTGGCCCGCGCGGCCGAGGTGTCCCGCGCCACGCTCTACCGCTACTTCAGTGATCTGCGCTCGATCGTCTTGGCTCTCGTGGAGTCCGACTTCCAGACCGGACTACTGAGCGGCCCACCGCTGGCCGCGATCGGCGCCCAGGCCAGTGGTGGCGCGCGCTTCGCCGGCTTCATGACCCAGGTGCTCGAGCAGTTCCGCACCGACTCGGACTTCTTTGCCTTGCTGGTCATGGCCGATGCGGCATACGGCAGGGCCGATGACTCCCCCTTGGGTGAGTTCTACAACGCCCTCTTTGAGTCGAGCTTCGGCGAGGACTCGCCCATGCGGGCGCTGATCGATGGACAGGCCGACGGGTCGGTGCGCCCGGACCTTGATCCGTATCTGTACCCGCTGGCGACCCTGGCCGCGCTGGTCTCCCTGGCCGGCCATTTGGCGGCCATCGATCCGTCCGTCACCGACCTCTACGGCTACGACGCTCAGACCCTGCTGGGCGCGGTCATCGACGTCTTCGTCGCCGGCGCCCTGAGCGGCCCTGCTGGCACGCCGTTGAATGTCGATCCCGGCCCCACACCACTCAATGGCGGGGCGCCCACGACGTAGCGCTAGGTGGATCAGCCTTTCGGTTCGAGGGCGTCGATCATCCGAGCGCTGGCGGCACCCAAGGCACCGATCTGTCCTCGGGTCAGTGGGTCGATCACGAGTTCTCGCACTCGGGCGACATGGCCCGGCGCGGCGGCTGCTTGGACCTCGAATCCCTTGTCCGTCAAGGTGATTCGCGTGGAGCGACCGTCGTGAGGGTCCGGTGCTCGGGTGATCCACCCACGCGCCTGCATCCGCGCCGCGACTTGCGAGAGGCGAGGAAGTTGCGCCCCCGACCAGGACGCCAGGGTGGTCATCGTCAACGAGTGATCCGGAGAATCGCACAGACCGGCCATCACCAGGTACTCGATGAGGCTCATCCCGCTATCCCGTTGCAACTGTCGATCGAGCTCGAGTGGGAGTCGGAAGAGGAGTGGGGCGAAGGCCATCCAGGTATGCATCTCGTCCTCATCCAGCCATCGCACCGTCTCGGCAGGGCCAGGATCCTCCGTCGCCATCCCCCAATCGTACTCGCGGGGGAACCCGTTCGCCGTGAAACTCACTTGCATCATGAAATAAACTCAGATAGATTCACTTTACATTGCAACTAACTGCGTGCTCTGAACCGATCAGGGCCAGCCCGAAGGAGTCTCTGAAATGAACACTGTGTTGTGGATCGTGGCCGCCGTACTGGCCGTGGCTTTCCTGGGCGCTGGCGCCATGAAACTGACCAAGACTCGTGAGCAACTCCAGCCGCAGATGCCCTGGGTGGAGGACGCCAGCGATGGCATGGTCAAGGGCATCGGCGCCGCCGAGGCGCTGGGCGCACTCGGCCTGATTCTGCCGGGCCTGACGGGTATCGCCCCGGTGCTCACCCCTATCGCCGCCACCGGACTCGTGGTCACCATGATCGGTGCGATCATCACCCATATCCGACGCGGCGAGGGCCTGGCTGCCTCCGTTCCCGCCATCGTGCTCGGTCTGCTCTCGGCCTTCGTCGCCTGGGGCCGCTTCGGGAGCTACCCGCTCTGACCAATGGTCACTGCTCGAGTCCGTCGCAACTCGGAGAATTAGGTGCTTGGTCACGTATCATGGCCTGGTCCGATCTGAGCAGCCCTGATCGGCAACGACAGGAGCGTCCCGATGGCCAATGGGTTCACGCAGCGTGAGTTGCTGGCGTGGGGTGGCCTCCTGCGCACGCACGCCCAACTCGACCGGGTCATCGATGCCGACCTGCGTGCGCATGACGGCATCACGCACGTGGAGTTCGAGGTGCTGCTGCGCCTGTCCCTCTCGGATCAGGCGCGGATGCGCATCCAGGACTTGGCGACCACGAGTCTGCTCACCCGATCGGGCATGAGTCGACTCCTTGATCGAATGGAACGTGCTGGCGTCATCGAGCGCCAGGCCGCGCCCGAGGACGGCCGAGGCGCCTATGCGGCGTTGACCGACCAAGGCCGGGCACTCTTTGATCAGGCGAGCGCGCGGCATATCACGCATGTCCGCTCGATCTTCCACTCCCGGCTCACCCCGGAAGAGCTCGACACCCTCGCGGTCATCTGGGCCAAGCTCGCCGCGCCCGGGGAGCCCGCATAGCTCCGGGCGGGCGGCTGGCCGTGCGGCAAGCCGTGCGACCGGTCGTGCGAGCCCACGGGGCGGCATACTCGCCTCCATGCCGGTTCACACGCACGCCGAGGCAACGGCCTTCGAGCGTGCGCTGCGCGCCCTCGGAGGCACCCGACCCGGGTCCTGGTTTTTCTCCCACACGCTGCATCGCCTCGACCGGGTCAGCGCCCGATGGGCCCCAGATCGCCCGCTGATCTCGCAGGTGCTCTCGGGCCTGCCGGTCGGAATGCTGACCACCACGGGCGCCAAGAGCGGCCTGCCTCGACCGGTCCCGCTGGTGATCGTGCCCCTCGACGGCGGCTGGGCGGTGATTGCCTCGTCCTTCGGGCGGGCCAGGCACCCCGCGTGGCGAGCCAATCTCTTGGCCCACCCAACCGCCACCCTCGAGCTCGACGGACGAACTCATCCGGTCCGCGCGCGCCTCACCCACGGCGAGGAGCGGGCCGCCATCCTGCGTAGCGCGATGGCCTTCTACCGCGGGTATGCCGCCTACGCCCGGCGAGCAAGCCAACGCGAGATCGACATCTTCGCGCTACGGCCCGTGAGTCAGTTCGAGCAGCGGTAGACGCCGGAGACTGGCGCGTCGGTCACCGCCGTGCAGTGCTCGCTGACCCAGGCGCGCAACTCCGAACCGGAAGATGTCGCGCCACCCTGGCCACCGGGACCGCCCTGGCCACCGGGACCGCCCTGGCCGCCACGTTGGTCACCCATGAGGACGTGCCGCACCTCGCCCGCAGCGACCATGGCCGCCAGCCGCTCGGCCGTGAGATTGGGCATGGAGTTCGTGAACCCACCGACCGTGAGAACTCGGCCGCCGGAGGTGATCAGGGAGCCCGCGGACTGGGTGCCCAAGGCGACCGCGTCCAGGGTGCTGCCCGCCCCATCGGCCCGGATCCAGGTCAGGAGTTCGGCGCCCTGCTGGGTGAGTAGGCCACCACCACCGCCCGGGCCACCGCCAGCCGTCGGGCCCCCAGTCGGGGCGCCGCTACCGGTCGGGGCGCCGCCATCGGGCATACCGCCGCCCGGCCCGCCAGGGAACTCCCCCGGACCCGCGCCATTCGGCCCGCCAGGGAACTCCCCCGGACCCGCGCCATTCGGCCCGCCAGGGAACTCCCCCGGACCCGCGCCATTCGGCCCGCCAGGGAGCCCGCCCTCGGGGCGTTGACCCGATCCACGATTGGCCGCTCCGGGAGCTCCCCGACCATCCCCAGCCGGTCCCGCGGACGGGCCAATGCTGGGCCCGGTGTACTCGGGCTGAATCGTCGAGATCGCCCACGCCGCAGGCGTGAGGAGAACTGCGACAGCGAGCCCCACCGCAACCACCACCGGCCCGATCCCGGTTCGGTGGCCCCGAGTCAGCATCAAACCCGCCACCGCAAGGGCACCGAGGGCAGCGGTCACCCAGGGCAGCGCCGGAAGGAAGTCCGGGAAGTCGCGCTGCAGCCACCACGTCCAGACCAGCGTGCCGACGATCCCGATCGGCAAGAGCCAACCCACACCTTCGCCGGAGCGCCACGCGCGCCAACCCAACACCAGGGCAACTCCCGCGAAGGCCGCGATCGGCGGCGCGAGGGCCACCACATAGAAGGAGTGCGCCACTCGGCCCAGGCTGAAGGCAGCACCCAAGGTGGCCAACCAGAGCGCCCACATGACCGCCCCGGCTCGCAGCACCCGACGGGCGGATTCGCCAACGCTGCGCCCGGGCCACAGCGCCAGGACCAGGCCAACGGCGACCAGCGGGTAGAGCCAGCCGATCTGGGTGGCGATGCTCGAGGTCAGCAGGTAGGTCACGCCACCCTCGGCGCCGGGAGCACCTCCAGCGCCCGGGCCACCGGAGTCTGCCCCCGAGGTGTAGCGGTCGAGGAAGTTGTAACCAAAGACCATGTCCCAAGCGGAGTTTGACGCCGATCCGTCGATCCAGGGCCGCGAACTCGCCGGGACAATCCAGGCCAGCCCCACCCACCACAGGGACACGGCCGCGGTAGTGACCCCAGCCGCGATGAGCTGACCCAGCCGACGTCCCCAGCCGCCGGGAGCAAAGAGTAGGTAGGCCAGGCCCAGCGCCGGCAAGACCGCCCAGGCCTGGACCATCTTGACGTTGAAGGCCAGACCGACAAAGACGCCACTGAGCAGGAGCCAGCCCACTCGGCCGCCCTCGACGGCCCGCATCCACGCCCAGGCGGCAGCAACAAGGAAGAACGTGAGGAGAGTGTCGACGATCTGGCTATGGGAAAGCGCAGCCACGATGGGCATGGCGGCATATGCCGCTGCGGCCACGAGCCCCGCCCGCTCGCCCGCCCAGCGGCGCACGGCGGCATACATCAGGGCGACCGTGGCGACCGCGGCAAGCACCTGCGGCATCAGGATCGCCCAATTCGACCAGCCGAAGATCCGCACCGAGAGGGCCTGCACCTGGAACGCGAGCGGCAGTTTGTCCATGGTGATCGATTGCGCCGTGTCCTGCGTCCCCCACAAGAAGGCCGACCAGTCCGTCGACATGGAGTAGACCGCCGGCCCGTAGTAGCCGTGGATGAGGTCGTTCGGGATGCCGAGGGCGTACGCGATCCCCGCCACCAGGGCGAGTCCGGCCAGGATCACACGCGAACGGGTTGGGGCGGGCAAGGCAGCAGTCATGACGGTCACGGGGTGACCGTGGCGCCAGGGCCTGTGGAATTCCTGTGAATGCCGTGTGCCCCCGCTGCGACCATCTGGCGGTTCAGGGGGTGCAGCCGCCCCGAATCTCGGTGCAGGATAGATGCCGGGAGGTCACTGGGCCGGCCCAGTGGACTAGAGAGGACGTCATGACGGACAACAGCCGTACCGAGCAGATCTCACAGAAGGCCTCGGCCGCCAAGGAGTCGATCCTGCCGGTCCTGGCCAAGGCGCTCTCCACCGCCGTGGCCGGGGTCGCCGCCGCGCGCGCTTCGGCCCGCCAGGCCGCGCAGTCCTCGGCCCAGGCCGCGCACGCAGCGGCCGAGCGCGCCCCGCAGGCGGCAGCCGCCGTGAAGGAGGAAGCCGTGGCCAGCAAGCGATCGGGCAAGGGTCGCTGGGTCCTGCTCCTCGGTGCGGCTGCGGCCGTTGCGGCTGCCTTCGCGTACAAGCGGTCCGCCAGCAAGCCGGACCCGTGGGCCACCGCGACCCCGCACGCCGGCTCGCCCGTGCGTGAGGCCGTCGCGCAGGCCAAGGAGTCGGTGGCCGCGGCGGCGTCGGCAGCGGAGGAGAAGGCCGACGAGGTCGTCGAGGAGGTCCACCAGGATGTGGCCGACGAGGTCGTCGAGGAGGTCCACCAGGATGTGGCCGACGAGGCCACGGACAATGCAGCCGAAGAGGTAGCGGAAGAGGCGGCCGACAAGGTCAAGGACGCCGACGACCAGGCCTGAACCGGACCGGAGATCGAACCGGGCTGCACGGCATACATGAGAGACTTGCCGGCATGAAGGCAACCCTCCACACCACCCTCGGCCCGATCGTCATCGAGCTCTTCCCCGACCACGCCCCCAAGACGGTCGCCAACTTCACTGGCCTCGCCAGCGGCGAGCGCGAGTACCGCGACACCGCGGGCCGCACCAACCCCACGAAGTTCTACGACGGCCTGATCTTCCACCGGATCATCCCCGGCTTCATGATCCAGGGCGGCTGCCCCAACGCCCGCGGCACCGGCGGCCCAGGCTACGACTTCGACGACGAGATCCACCCCGACAAGCAGTTCGACCGCCCCTACCTGCTCGCCATGGCCAACGCCGGCAAGCGCATGGGCAAGGGCACCAACGGCAGCCAGTTCTTCATCACGGTGGCCCCCACCACCTGGCTCAATGGCAAGCACACCATCTTCGGTGAGGTGGCCGACCAGGCCAGCCGCGACATCGTTGACGCGCTTGCGAACGTCCGCACCGGGTCCATGGACCGCCCGGTCGAGGATGTCGTCATCGAGCGGGTCGAACTCGAGGACTGAGCACCTACCGTGAGTGAGCCGACCCCGGGCGTGCCCGCGGACCCGGTGGAGCCCTGGCGCATGTCAGGTCAGCCGGTATGTCCGCGGCACCCCGGGGTCGTCTCCTACGTCAGTTGTCAGCGCTGCCACCGCCCGACCTGCCCTGCCTGTCAGCGGCCGGCCGCGGTCGGCGTGCACTGCGTGGACTGTGTGGCCGAGGCGGCCCGCAGCCAGCGTCAGGCGACGACTCGCTTCGGCGGCACCCTCACCGACGGCCGCCCGGTCATCACGCAGGGCATCATCGCGCTCTGCGTCCTGGTCTATGTCGGGCAGCGCGTCTTCCCGGGCCTGACCGACGAGCTGTCCTTCGTCCCGGCGTTGGCGGCCAGCGAGCCGTGGCGATTCCTGACTTCGGCATTCGCGCACTCGCCGACCCAACTGATGCACATTCTGTTCAACATGTATGCCGCGTGGGTGCTGGGTGCCGCGCTCGAACCGGCGCTCGGGAGAATCCGATTCATCGCGCTGTACCTGCTCAGCGCATTGGGTGGCTCGGTGCTCTACCTGCTGCTGGCCGGCCCGAGCGACCCGCTCACCGCCAATACGACGGGTGACTACTCGTGGTTCACGGGTGCGGTCGGGGCCTCCGGTGCCATCTTCGGTCTCTTCGGCGCGCTGCTCATCATGCAGCGCAGCATCGGTGCCTGGAATCCCAACCTCATGGTCGTGATCGGGCTCAACTTGCTGCTCCCGTTCTTCCTGCCCGGCATCGCCTGGCAGGCCCATGTCGGCGGGCTGCTCACCGGCGGAGCGATCGGCGCGCTGTACAGCTACACCGGGGGGCGACGTGCGTCGAGCGCGCCAGCCTCGGCCCCGACGTCATGGTCGGCGCACTACCTCGGGTTGACGGCGATCGCCGTGCTGCTGATCGCGCTCAGCATCGTCAAACTCACCATCGCCTAGTCGCGAGTCTCGCGACGACCGCCCGTGTCTCGCTGGCGGCGGCTCGCGGAAGTTAGCGCCAGCGCGTGGTCATGAAGAAGCCGGCGAGCATCAGGCCGAAGCCGACGCCGAGGTTCCACCGGTCCAGGGCCGGCACAGGGTACTGGTTGCTGCCAGACAGGTAGTAGACAACGACCCAGAGCAGCCCCAGCAGCATCAGGCCGAACATCACGGGCGCGAACCAGCGGGCGTTGGGCTCGTCGAGCTTCTGAGCCGCCCGGGGTGGCGGGGTGTAGGCGGGCTTGTCCCGTCCCTTGGACTCGGGCACGGTCGTGGGCTCCCTTCGAGATGTACGGTCTCGCTTAGCCTAGAGGCACGAGGCCTTTCCCGCCGAACCGATGGGGTGGGCAGGGCGAAGAGATCAGCGAGCGAAGGAGGGGGAGGTTCATGCCAGGTGCGCACGCTGCCGCTGCCCGACGCCGTTCGATGTGGCCCGCTCTGGTGCCGATCGCGGCCATCGCTGCCGGAGCCCTCTTTTCCTCGAGCTTCCGTGCCGCGCAGGACACCGATCTGCGCTCCACGGTCACCGGCCTGCCCGACCTCATTCGGCAGGAGACCCAGGACAACGCCGCCCGCGCGCGCCAGGTATCTGCCCTGGGCGCCGAGGTCGAGGAGTTGACCCGCACTGCGGCGCCGACCAATCAAACCGTGGCAGCGCTCAAGGAGCAGGCCGATCACCTGGCCGCAGCCGCTGGCCTGGCTGCGGTATCGGGACCCGCAGTGAAGGTCACGCTCAACGACGCCCCCCTGGATTCGGGCCAGCTCCCTCAAGGCGCCAGCCCCAATGACGTGGTGGTTCACCAGCAGGATGTGCAGGCGGTGGTCAATGCGCTCTGGGCCGGGGGCGCGGAGGCGATGATGCTGCAGGATCAGCGGGTGATCGCGACCAGCGCGGTGCGCTGTGTCGGCAACACCCTGGTGCTCCAGGGCCGGGTGTACTCCCCGCCCTACGTCGTGACCGCGATCGGTGACCCGGCGCGCCTGAGCGCGGCCCTCGAGGCAAGCCGTGAGGTGCAGATCTACCGTGAGTATGTGGCGGCATACGGGCTCGAATATGAGCACTCGACCGTTGAGAAAGCGAAGTTCCCGGCATACTCGGGGACGATCGCCCCGGAGCATGCCGTCGTTCCCCACACCGAGCCCCAGGACCTATGACCGTCGCCACAGCCCCTGACCGGGACATCGCCTACCTCGTTCGCCGCACCATCGGCGAGGTCCTCATCACCGTCGGTGTCGTCCTGCTGCTCTTTGCCTCCTGGCAGCTGTGGTGGACCGATGTCGAGTCCAATGCCGCCGCCCGCACGTCCATCGACGCCTTCTACGGCAACCTGGATGACCCCAAGAACCCGGAGAAGCTCGACGCCAAGGGCATGCCGATCACCATCGGCGAGGACGGCGTCTTCGGGATCATCCGGATCCCACGATTCGGCAAGGACTGGGTCCGCCCGCTGGTCGAGAACACCGACTGGTACCCGCTGACCCGCGGCGTCGGTCACTACAAGGGCACGGTCGGGCCGGGCACGGTGGGCAACTTCGCGCTCGCCGGCCACCGCACGACATACGGGCGCCCATTCCACAACATCGATCTGATGGTCCCGGGGGACAAGATCATTGTCGAGACCAAGTCCACCTACTTCGTGTACGAGATGACCGCCTCGGAAATCGTCGCGCCCTGGAATATGTCGGTGATCGCGCCGGTCCCGGACAAGCCCGGCGTGAAGCCTACTGAGGCGATGATCACGCTGACCTCATGCCACCCGAAATTCAGTGCAGCGCAGCGCTTTATCGTCCACGGCAAGCTGCTGATGAAGGCCAAGCGCGCGGATGGCCTGCCCGGCGACATGTGGGCTGTCCCCGATGGCGCCGTTCAGTAAGGGAGGATGACCACCATGTATGCCGCCCTGTGGCGGGTGCTGCCCGGCAGCACAGCCCTCAAGATCCTCCAGTGTCTGGTGCTGGCGCTGGCCATCGTCGCCGTGCTCTTCTTGTGGGTCTTCCCCGCCATCGCACCCCTGATGCCCTTTAACGAGACCACCGTCGAGGGAGGCTGACGATGACCCGCATCCTCGTCGTCGACAACTACGACTCATTCGTGTTCACCATCGTGGGCTACCTGGAGCAACTGGGTGCTGAGTGCACGGTCGTCCGCAATGACGCGGTGACGCCCGCGCAGGCGGCCGGCTTCGATGGCGTGCTCGTCTCACCGGGGCCTGGCACTCCGCAGGAGGCCGGGGTCTCGATGGAGATGATCGCCTGGTGCCGGGATCACGAGAAGCCGATGCTCGGGGTCTGTCTGGGCCATCAGGCCCTCGGCGTGGTGGTGGGCGCGACCGTCGGGCGCGCTCCCGAGCTGCTACACGGCAAGACCTCGCAGGTCCACCATGACGGCACCGGCGTTTTGGCCGGGCTGCCCTCGCCCTTCACCGCGACGCGCTACCACTCGCTGGCCATCGACCCCTCGACCGTGCCCGCGGAGCTCGTGGCCACCGGCCACACCGAGTCGGGCATCATCATGGCCGTCCGGCATGCCACGGCGCCGCTGCATGGTGTTCAGTTCCACCCTGAGTCGGTGCTGACTGAGGGTGGCCACCGTTTGCTCGCCAACTGGCTTGCCCTCTGCGGCGACACCGAGGCGATCGCGCGCTCGGCGGGGCTCAGCCCACTGGTGCATGACGCCGAGACCCTGGCCGTGGCGGCGGCGGTCGCCAGCCGCTAGGCCGGGTCCCGCCGCCACCGCGATCACGGGGTGGTCGTCGGAGTCGGGGTCGGAGTTGGAGTCGGGGTCTCCGTGGGGGTTGGAGTCGGCGTCGGCGTCGGCGCGGTCTCGATACCGACCACGAGTTTGACTTCGCCGCCCTGGTCCAGCGTGCCGGTGTTGGGCGTCTGCGAGAGCACCTTGCCGACGTTATCCGCGGAGGTCTCCTGGTACTCGATGTGGCCCTGGAGCTTGACATTGGTCAGCGCGGTCAGGGCGTCAGCGCTCTTGAAGCCCGTGACATTCGGGACCTTGACCTTGCCGCTGGCGACCACGACGGACACCTGGGAGCCGGGGGCAGCGTCCTCACCGTCGGCTGGCGTGCAGGAGATGATCTTGCCCTTCTCCTGATCGGGGCTGTCCTCCTCGGTCGTCGTTCCGATCTTGAGCTCGAGGTCGCTGAGTAGCTGGGTGAACTCGGCCACGGTCTTGCCCTTGCAGGTCGGGATTGCTACCGCGTCCTTGCCCGTGGATACGACAAGCGTGACGGTGGCGCCCTTGGCGACCGATTCCCCGCTCTGCGGGTTGGTCCGGATGACCTCGTCCTTGGGGACCTCGTTGCTGGCTTCGGTTTCCACCTTGGCGACCAGTCCGGCCTGCCGGATGGTGAACTGGGCGGTCGCCACGGGCTTGCCGATGACGTCGGGCACGGTGACCGTGGGCACCTTGCTCTGGGAATCCAGGTAGGTCTTCAGGCCGAAGCCCAAAAGCGCGAGCGCGGCGACGACGGCGAACGCGATGAGGGTGTATGCCGTGCCGCTGCGGCGGCGCTCATCGACCGTGACCGCGGGCAGCGACGCGGTTGACGGACCGGGGTCCGCTCCGGGCCGGGCGACCGCAGCGGGGACGCTGGTCATGGCGACCGTGGGCTGGTTGCCCGAGCCCACGGCATACACCTCGGTCTCCTCGACCATCTGCGGTATCGGTGCGGTGCTCACTGCGGATACCCCACCGGCGAGCGCCAGTCCGGTCGCACGCGCCTCGGCGCTGATCGGCCGGCCGAGTCGGACGTTGGTCAGATCGGAACGGAACTGCGAGGCGAGCTGGTAGCGGTGATCCCGGTTCTTGGTCATGGCATGCGCGATCACCGCATCCAGGTCATGCGGCACGTCGGGCGCGAAGCTCGAGGCCGGGGGGACCTGCTCGCCGACATGCTGGTAGGCGATGGCCACCGGTGAGTCGCCGATGAAGGGCGGCCTCCCGGTCAGCAACTCAAAGAGCATGCAGGCGGTGGAGTACAGGTCCGAGCGGGCGTCGACGCTCTGGCCTTGGGCTTGCTCGGGCGAGAGGTACTGCGCGGTGCCGATGACGGCCTGGGTTTGGGTCATGGTGGCATTGGCGTCCGCGATGGCGCGGGCGATGCCGAAGTCCATGACCTTGACGCCGCCATCGTCGGCGACCATGACATTGGCCGGCTTGATGTCGCGGTGCACGATGCCCATCCGGTGCGAGTACGCCAAGGCATCCAGGACACCCTCGGTGATCCGGCAGGCCTCGGCGACCGGGAGGGTGCCGCGCGCGGTGAGCACCTCACGCAGGGTCCGACCCTTGACGTACTCCATGACGATGTACGGAATGGCCACCTCGGCGCCCCCGGACTCGACCATGTGGTCCTCGCCGGAGTCATAGACCGCGACGATGGCGGCGTGGTTCAGGCCGGCCGCGGATTGGGCTTCGCGACGGAAGCGGGCCAGGAATGCCGAGTCCCGGGCCAGGTCCGTGCGCAGCATTTTGATCGCGACCTGGCGACCGAGACGGGTGTCGAAGCCGAGGTGCACCTCGGCCATGCCACCACGCCCGATCAGGGCCCCCACTTCGTAGCGGCCCCCGAGCAGCTGCGGGACGTCAGTCATGATCTACGAACTCCTCATTTCCGCAGAGCGGCTTCCATCATTGCTCTGGCGATGGGTGCAGAGACGGTGCCTCCAGCGGCCTCCTGGCCGGCGGAGCCGCCTTCCTCGACGACGACGGCGACCGCAATGGTCGGGTTGTCGGCGGGGGCGAAGCTGATGAACCACGCGTGCGGCGCCTTGCCGTCGGCGTGGCGGGCGGTGCCGGTCTTGCCGGCAACAGCGACGCCCGGAATCTGGGCGTTGTGTCCGGTGCCGCCCTCGACGACGGCGCGCATCATGGCCGTCAACTGAGCGGCGACGGTGGGGGTGACGGCTTCGGAGAGCCGCTCGGGTTGGGCTTCCTCGATCACCGAGAGGTCCGAGCCCATGACGGACTGCACGAGGTAGGGCCGCATGACGACGCCGTTGTTACCGATGGCCCCGGCGATCATCGCCATCTGCAGCGGGCTGACCCGGACCTCGTACCCGCCAATGCTCGACTGGGCAGTCTGTGGCTCATCGAGGGTGGCGGGGAAGGTCGAGGGCTGCACGCGCAGCGGGATGGCCAACTCATCGCCGAAGCCGAATCGCGCGGCCTGCTCGCGCAGGGCGCTGGCGCCGATCTGCATCCCGACATAGGCGAACGGCGTATTGCAGGACTGCTGCAGCGCGTAGGTCATGGTGACCGTGCCCGAACCGCAGGGGCGGCCGTTGGCGTTGTCGAGGTTGGTCGTGGTTTGCGGCAGGTCCAGGGAGGCCGGGCCGGGCAGTTGGGTGTCCGGGGCGTAGCGGCCGGTGGAGAGCGCCGCGGCGGCGGTCACGATCTTGAAGGTGGAGCCCGGCGGGTACAGGTTGCCGCCGATGGCGCGATTGACCAGCGGCTTCTTAGGGTCGGCGTTGAGGGCGGCATACGCCTTCTCGACGGCCGACAGATCGTGGCCCGAGAGGATATTGGGGTCATACGTCGGATTCGAGACCATCGCGAGGATGGCCCCGGTGCGCGGGTCGATGGCGACCGCGGCGCCGCGCTGACCGCCGAGGGCATCGACGGCGGCCTTCTGGACCGCAGCGTTGATGGTGAGTTTGAGGGTGGCGCCCTGCGGCTTGCGTCCGGTGATCAGGTCGGAGGCGCGGCGGTAGAAGAGCTTGTCGCTGCGCCCGCTGAGCAGCGAGTTCTCGGCCAGCTCGAGCCCGCCGGCGGCACCGAAGAAGGAGAAGTAGCCGGTGATATGGGCGTAATCCTTGCCCTGCGGGTAGGTCCGCAGCCAGGTGAATTCGCCGCCCTTGGTCTGCTTGGACTGCGCGATCGTGGTGGTGCCGACGAGGATCGGGCCGCGGTCGCGGTTATAGGCCGAGAGCAGGGTGCGGCGGTTGTCTGGGCGGGCATTGAGGCTGGCCGCGAAGACGTACTGGATGAGCGTGGTCGAGACCAGCAGGCTGGCGAAGAGCAGCCCGACCAGGACGGAGAGGCGGCGGATCGGGGCGTTCACGGCGTGCTCACCGCCTCGGTGCGAAGCTCGCCGATCGGGCCGGCGGGTTTGGCTTCGGGCAGCGGCTGGCGGGCGTGATGCGAGATCCGCAGCAGGATGCCGACGATGATCCAGTTCGCCAGCAGGCTGGATCCACCGGCGGACATGAACGGCATGGTGAGACCGGTCAGCGGGATGACCCGGGTGACACCGCCAACCACCACGAAGCACTGCAACGCGATGGAGAAGGCGAGGCCGCTGGCCAGGAGTTTGCCGAAGCCGTCCCGGGTGCCGATGGCCGTGCGCATGCCGCGCTCCACGAGCAGGACAAAGAGGATGAGCAGCGCAAACAGCCCGATCAGGCCGATCTCCTCGCCGAGGCTGGGGATAATGAAGTCCGAGTGCGCGAAGTAGGTGATGTCCGGGCGGCCGAGGCCCAAGCCGGTGCCGAACAGGCCGCCGCTGCCCATCCCCATCAGGCCGAGCGCGAGTTGGTCAGAAACCTGCAGGGCGGCCGGGGAGAAGGTGTGCAGCCAGAGCTCGACGCGCACCTGGACGTGGTCGAAGAGCAGGTATGCCGCAAACGCGCCCGCCGCGAAGAGTCCCATCCCGATGGCGACCCAACTGATGCGTTCGGTGGCCACGTAGAGCATCGAGACGAAGAGGCCGAAGAAGAGCAGTGAGGAGCCGAGGTCGCGCTCGAAGACCAGCACCCCCACCGAGGCCAGCCAGGCCAACAGGATCGGGGCGAGGTCGCGGCCACGGGGCAGTTGCATGCCGAGCACGCGCTTGCCGGCGACCGAGAGGGCATCCCGGGTCTGCACGAGGTAGCCCGCGAAGAAGATCGTGAGCAGGATCTTGGAGATCTCACCGGGCTGGAACTGGAAAGAGCCGATGGTGATCCAGAGCTTCGCGCTGTAGACGCTGGTCCCGATGAAGGGCATGAGCGGCATCAGCAGCAGGACGAAGCCGACGACGCCGGCGAGGTAGGTGTAGCGGCGCAAGAGGCGGTGGTCACGCAGGAAGAGCACCACCAGGGTGGCCAGGGTGATGCCGAGTCCGGTCCAGAGCAACTGTTTGAAGGCCCAGCCGGTGTGGATGGTGCGATTCTCGGCGAGGTCGATCCGGTCGATCATGACCAGGCCCATGCCGTTGAGCACCGTCACGATGGGCAGGATCAGAGGGTCGGCCCAGGGCGCTCGCCAGCGCAGCACCAGGTGAAAGGCGACGGTCAGGGCGATGAAGATGCCGCCGATGGCCAGGGCACGCGGCGGGACCACGCCCTTGGCTCCGAGGCCGGTGGAGATGTGCGCGAACAGGACGATCGCCACCGCGAAGATCAGCAACGCGAGTTCGACATTGCGCCCGCGTCGGGGACGGATCGAGGAAATGATGCTCATCGCGACACCGACGGGCTGGGCGTGCGCGTGGGCGATGGAGTGGTCGAGCCGGAGGCCGATGGGGTGGTCGAGCTGGAGGTCGAGGGCGACGCCGAGGGTGAGGGCGACGGGCTCGGCTGGGTCCACGAGCTCGGGACCTGCTCGCACGGCTGTCCCTCGGCGCGAGCCCACCGGCACGCTTGGGCTTGCAGGGTCAGCTCGCCGATGAGGGCGTCGGCGCGTTCGCGGGAGGGCACGGTGGTGCCGGCGTTAAGCGTGGTGGCATACGGGACGGTGGGCAGGTCAGCGATGGGGATGGTGGTCTGGGTGACGGCGGTGGCGAAGGTCAGCGGCCCGAGGGTTTGGTTCACCCCGCGGAAGACCGTGACGTAGCCGTCCTTGACGCCGACATAGAACTGGTTGTTCAGCCAGGTGCGCACGGCATACGCGCCACCGGCGAGCAGGACGGCAGCGACGACGATGGCGCCGATGGCGCGGGCGATCTGGCCGCGCCGGGTGCTGCGGTCCTCTTCGGCGAGCGCGATGCTGACCTCGTCATCCTCGGAGGAGTCGGGTATGCCGTTGGCTTCCTTGCTGAGGGCGGCGGCCTTGGCTGCGGGGGTGGTGGGGATGGGCCGGGTTCCGGTCGGGCGGACGGTGACCGCGCCGACCACCTCGGGGGTGGTCGGGGGTGCGTCGGCGGTCGAGAAGTCGATGATGTCGCCGATGACGACGGTGACATTGTCGGGAGCGCCGGCGCGCAGGGCGAGCTCCACAAGCCGGTCCGCGGCGGCGCCGGGATCGCCTTCGTGAGCCAGGATCACCTCGTCGATGGTGTCGCGGGCGACGTAGTCGGTCAGCCCGTCGGAAGCCAGGAGGTAGCGATCGCCGCTCTGTGCCTGTCGCACCACCAGGTCGGGCTCGTCGTCGGGGCTGCCGGTGAGGACCTTGGTGACCAGCGAGCGCTGCGGGTGTGTGGCGGCCTCGTCGGCGCTGATCCGGCCCTCGTCGACCAGGGTCTGGACGTAGGAATGATCCTTGGTGATCTGCTGGACGGTGCCTTGGCGGGCGAGGAAAGCGCGCGAGTCGCCGATGTGGGCCAGCACGAGGGTGTCGCGGGTGCGCAGGAGAGCGATCAGCGTGGTGCCCATGCCCTTGAGGCGGCGTTCGGCCCTGATGCGGTCGCCGATCTGGGTGTTGGCTTCGGTGATGGCGTGCAGGAGTTGCTGTCCGGCTTCGTTGCTGCCGAGTGCTTCCTCGTCGAGCGCGACCAGGTTGGCGATGGCGAGGCTGGAGGCGACTTCACCGCCGGCGTGCCCGCCCATGCCGTCGGCCATCGCCAACAGGTGCGGCCCGGCATAGCCGGAGTCCTCGTTGTTGCCTCGGACGAGGCCGACATCCGAGCGGGCGGCGAAGTGGAAGGTGTACGGCATACGAGCTATCTCTGCAGCTCGATGATCGTGCGGCCGATCCGGATGACGCTGCCCACGGCGACCGGCCGCGGCTCGGTGATGCGGGTGGCGCCGAGGAAGGTGCCATTGGTGGAACCCAGGTCCTCGACCACCCAGGTGCTGCCGTCATAGCTGATCCGGGCGTGCCGACCGCTGGCGTAGTCGTCGTCCAGGACCAGGGTGCATTCGGCGGCGCGGCCGATGAGGGTGCCGGAACTGCGCAGCGGGAGGCTGGTGCCGGCTAGGGCACCGTCGGTGACGACGAGTTTGGTGGGGTCCTGGGGAGCGGTGCCGGAGCGCTTGGGGGTGCCGTCCTTGTCCTTGGTCTGGGTGTCCTTGGAGCGGTCGCGGCGGGCGGGGCGGGCGCGCACGGCGGTGCCATAGAGGTCCCCGCGCAGGACGCCGACAATGCTGAACACGAAGAGCCAGAGGGCGATCAGGAGCCCGAGGCGCATGAGCATCAGGGTCAGTTCACTCACGGTGGCTCACCGCTTCCCGGCGTGGAAGATCGCGGTGGTTCGGCCCAGGGTGATGCGGTCACCGTCCTCGAGATGGGTGGAGGCGGTGCGCTCGCTGTTGACATAGGTGCCATTGGTGGAGCCGAGGTCGCGCACGGTGACGCGCATGTGGCGGCCGTCGGTGGTGACCCGGAATTCGCTGTGCGCGCGGCTCACGCCGGGGTCGTCCAGGATGATGTCGATGCTCTCGTCCCGGCCCAGGACAGTGATCGCGCCCATGAGGATGTAGCGCTCGCCGTCAATCTCCAGCCACGGGCGCTCGGCGGGGTTGACCCGGCGGGGCTTGGGGGCTGGTGGGGCAGGCGCAGGAGCGAGGTCGGGCAGGTCGTCGTCGGGTGAGGGGGGGTTTGCGTCGTACTCAGGGCGGTCGGCATACCCGTGGTCGTCGTCGATCTCGGCGCTGCCCTCGATCTCGTCGATGTCATCGTCGTATGCCGGTTCGGCGGCGGCATACGACTCGGCGGCGGGATACGGCTCGTCGAGCTCATCGTCATACGGCTCGTCCTCGATGGCGGGCTCGTTTGGCGCGGGCGGGGGAGCAACCTTGGGTGCGCGCTTCTTCTTGCTGGGGCGGGCGACGGCGCTCGGGGTGCCTGAGTCGACGGTTCGGGCGGTGGAGGGGCGCAGCCGGAAGATGCCGGTCTCCAGGGTGCCGTCCTCGATGAGGTGGATCTGGAGGGGGCCACCGGGGGTGTAGCCCTGGCTGTCGCAGTGCTCCTCGGCGGCGGCGACGAGTTCGTCATCGAGCTCCTCGCCCCAGCCGGCCAGGCGCTCGTAGTCGGTCTCGGAGAGTTCGATGGTGTAGACGTTCGGGACGACACTGCGGCCTCGGGCACTGCTGGTGGCCTTGTCGTCCATGGCGCGGCGCATGGCGCTGGCGATCTCGACCGGCTGGACCTCGGCGCGGAAGGTGCGGGCGAAGACGCGTTGGGTGGCGCGCTCGATGCGTCGCTCGAGGTTGTCGAACATGCCCATATCGCCGCACCTCCTTATCCGTGGTCGTGGCGGCCTCGATCCAGGGTATCGGCCCTGAGGTGGGTGAACGGTGAACCACCGGTGTGGGTTCCCTGGGCGTGGGGCGCGACGAGCGAAGGTTGGTCCTGGCAGCAGGTAGAATGGATGGTGCTGGCCCGCCATCTGCTTCGGGCCGCAGTTTTTGATGTCGATGCCTTCGCGGCGGGCTGAAAGCCCTCGCCGCGGCGCCGCGGCCAAGAGCCCCGCCAAGGCAGAACATCCCGAAGTCATCTGGGTGCTGACGTCGACGCCGACTGAAATGCCCTCACGGTGACTCCCCACCCGTGAAGGAACACCCGTGTCTAGCACCACATTCAGCGCCCTCGGCGTGCCTGCCCCCCTCGTCGAGGTTCTCGCCTCGCGGGAGATCACTGTCCCCACGCCCATCCAGGCCGCGACCCTGCCCGACTCCCTCGCGGGTCGCGACGTGCTGGGCAGAGGCCGCACCGGCTCGGGCAAGACGATGGCCTTTGTCCTGCCGCTGCTGACTCGGCTCTCGCGCAGCACCACGGCGCGGCAGCCTCGCCGCCCGCGCGCCCTCATCCTGGCGCCGACGCGCGAGCTCGCCACCCAGATCGAGGATGCGCTGACGCCCTTGGCGGCGCCGCTGGGCCTCACCTCGCGCACCGTGTTCGGTGGCGTTGGCCAGAACCCGCAGGTCACGGCTCTGCGCCGCGGCGTCGACATCGTTGTGGCGTGCCCCGGCCGACTCGAGGATCTCATCGGCCAGGGTCACGTCACCCTGGATGCCGTCGACATCACGGTCATCGACGAGGCCGACCATATGGCTGACCTCGGATTCCTGCCCGCGGTGCGCCGCCTCCTCGACGCCACCCCGGCTCGGGGCCAGCGGATGCTCTTCTCGGCCACCTTGGATGCCGGGATCGGCGTCATCGCCAAGCGGTACCTGACGAACCCGGTCACCCACGAGGCCGACTCGGCGCAGTCGCCGGTGGCGACGATGGCGCACCACGTGCTGCACGTGACCGCCGATGGTCACGGGCAGGTGCTGCTCGATCTGGTCGCGGCGCCAGGGCGCACGGTGGTGTTCACGCGCACCAAGCATCGGGCCAAGAAGTTGGCCCGCCAGCTGAACAGCCAGGGGGTGCCGGCGGTCGAGTTGCACGGCAACCTCAGTCAGAACGCGCGCACGCGGGCGATGGAGGCATTCCACTCGGGTGCCGCGCGCACGCTGGTGGCCACGGATATCGCCGCGCGCGGCATACACGTCGACGATGTCGCTCTCGTCATTCACGCGGACCCGCCGGTCGAGCACAAGGCGTATACGCACCGGTCGGGTCGGACCGCGCGCGCTGGGGCGTCGGGCACGGTAGTGACGCTGATGATGGATGACCAGGTGCGCGACGTGCGCGAGCTCACCCGCAAAGCCGGGGTCACGGCTACGACCACGCGGGTGCACGCCGCCCATCCGTTGCTGCAGGACCTGGCGCCGGGCGAGCGCTCGTTCGGTGGGGGTTTTGCTCCGCCGGCTGCTGCTCAGGCGTCGCGGGGGTCGCAGGCGTCGCAGGGGTCGCGGGGGTCGCAGGGGTCGCCGCGCCGGGGTGGCGGTCAGGCTCGCGGGGCTCGTCCCGGTGGCGGTGGGCAGTCGACTGGTGGGCGCGGTTCGGGCGGCGGTTCGGGCGGCGGTTCGGGTCGCGGTCCGGCTCAAGGGCCGCGTCAGGGCTCCGGGCAGGGGCCGCGTCAGGGCTCCGGTCAGGCGTCGGGGCAGGGTCAGCGTCGCGGCGGTCCGGGCTCTGGTGGCGCGGGAGCGAATGGTGGCGGTGGGCGCGCAGGTGCGCGGCAGGCGTCCGGGCGTCCGGCCCGCTCGGCAGCCTCCGTCAGTGAAGGCTTTCGCCGCTCCCGCTGAGCCGTCGCTGGTGTGGCGTGCTCAGTGGAGTCGGGTGACGGCTTCGACGACGTTGAGTTGGCTGGTGGTGCCTTGGATGGTGATCGTGTCGGGGATGTCGATCCATTGGCCGCCGTTGACGCGGAATTGGCCGGTGTATTCGGTGTCGATGCGTACGGGGTAGGTGCCGGGTTGGTTGTAGGTGTGGCGGATGGTGCCGGTGGGGTAGGGGCCGCCGGGGTTGTTGGTGGGGCCGAGGGTGGTGTGGTCGCCGAAGGTGTAGGTGTATGCGGTGGCTTTGGGGCGGATGTCGACGCGGAAGCCGAGGATGGTGGTGGTGTCGATTTCGCCGGGTTCGTAGCCGGTGGTGGGGTATGCCGTGGCGTAGTAGGTGGGGAGGTTGACCAGGGTTTTCAGGCCGACGGGTTGGATGCTGGCGGTCGGTTTCGCGAAGGGCGTGTCGTGGAATGCGCTGAGGATGTCGTTCATGGTGAGGGCTTGCGAGCGGCCTGGGATGAGGTCGGGGAAGCAGGTCAGGCCGAGGCGATTCCATGGGGCACCCTTGACCTCCGTGCCATCGGGTTCGTTGGTGAGTTTTCGCCAGACGAACACTGCTGGGCCTGGGCCGGGGCTCAGGGCGTGTTGGCAGGCTTCGACAGCGCCTTGGCACCAGGGGTCTTTGTCGGCGAACTCCCCTGGGCCTCCGCGAGAGCAGTAACTGGTCCAGTCGTACTCGTACTTAGGACCGGGGACGCCGGGTAAGTTCGCGGCCGCGTACTCGCGCAGTTGCTGGGCGGTGATGGTGACCCTGGCGGCATCGCCCCCAGTGCACGCGATGATAGGCCCGTTGGTGCAAGCTTCAGCCGTGCCGGCGCCAAAGACGACGAGGCCCAAGGTCGCAGCCAGAATCAGGGCTAGGCGATTCCCCACACTTTCCACCCACCTTGTGTCCAGACCAGGTCAACGATGAACGTGGCGATTGCCTCCCCAAATGACTTCACAACTTGACCGTTTAGACCCACTTGTTGAGTCGCGTTCTGTCTCAGACTCATCTCCATTTGGACATGGCCCGAGGGGCCCTTTATCGGCTTTAGCGACAACACGGTGGCCGGGGCTGACCGGTAGCGCTGCTTTGCGCTCTGTAGGGCGGCAGCGTTCTCGCGGTAGTCCGCACAGGTAATGCAGTCCTTGTCGCTCAGGCCTTCGAGGACATCGGGGTTCGGCGTCGTCCAGGCAACTGCGACCCGGTCGAAGTAGTACTTCACGAACGCGATGGCGCCGGCTTCGGACTTCACCTTGGCTGCAGCGGGCATTTGCGTCGCGCTTGGGCTGGGAGATGACGACGTCGGTGTGGGCGTTGGTGAACTCGGCGCCGGCGTCGTCACCACCGGCGTGGACGTCGATGGTCCTGGCTCAGGTGACGACGTGCATCCCGCCGCCAGCGCAGCCGCAGCGAGCAGCGCAACCGAGCACACGGCATACGCGGATCGTGTCCCCAACGAGACCCCTCCCTTCGTCGCGAGCCCCCTGCCCTTTTCGCATCCTAAGGGCCACGCGGGCTGGCGTCGAAAGTTATCCACACGGCCCTGGGGCGGGCGCGGGGTGGGGCCGGGTTGGTGTGGGGGCGTCGGATCGTGCACACTAGGACGGCTCTCGTATCCGCGGGCATCCCGTTCGGGGTGGTTCGCGGCGGCGGGGCTCCACGCGCAAGTGGCGGAACGGCAGACGCGCTGTCTTCAGGTGGCAGTGTCCTTACGGGCGTGGGGGTTCAAATCCCCCCTTGCGCACGCTTGTGATGTCTCAAGACATTGGAAACCCCCGAACCCTCAGGTTCGGGGGTTTCTTGGTGTTTGGGGTTGGTATTGGCGGGTGCTGTCGAGGGTGAGTTCGCGGAGGGTTTCGCCGGTGGTGGCGTCGAGGATGGTGGTCTCGAGGTCGTGGACCAGTGCTAGGACGGGGCGGCCGTTGAGGTGTCGGCCGAGGCCGATGGAGTACAGGGCGCCGCCGTGGCGGAGGGTGATTTTGCCGTTGTTGACTTTGTCGGTGCGGACGCGGTTGTGGGTCCGGTGTGGGGGTTCGCTCGGGGGTCCGGCTTTGGGTCGGGCGGCGTAGGCCGCGGCGGGGGTGCGTCGGTCGAGGGCGCCGTGGGGGCGGTTCACCGTTTTGGGCTCCTTTGCGTGCGGCCAATTGGGGTGGTACTCGCAGCTGGACACGCAACGGGCGGTCAGGGCTGACTATGCAGACGCTCCCGTTCCGCAGCGACAATCTCCCTCGCTACCTCGGCGTCCGAGATGTCGAAGGCTTCAGGTGCGCTGTCCGCAGTCTCCGAAACGCGGGCGAACTCCGCGAATAGGTCGCTCTTTCGGGCAAGGATCTCAGTGATCCGCTGGTCGACACCGTCCTCCGAGAGGAGCCGGTGGACCTGAACAGATTCGAGTTGTCCCATTCGCCGCGATCGGGCGATGGCTTGCCACTCAGTCGTCGGTTTGAGCTGTGGCTCGCAGATAACGACGACGGACGCGGACTGGATGTTCAGACCGACCCCTCCGGCGATGATCTGCGCGACTAGAACTGCTCCGTGCCCAGCACGAGAGAATTCATCCACCATCTGTTGGCGCTTGGCCGGAGGGACTGAGCCCGTTAGGGGGCCGAACACTGTGCCGGGAAGTGCTGACACGACGTCATCAAGCACGCCGCGGAAGTGGGAGAAGACCAGGACCCGTCGCTCGTTGGCCCCGGCCTCCTCGACGATGTCCAGGAGCCGCTGCATCTTCCGGGAGTTGGGCCCCGAGCGCAGCGCAGCCTGCCTCATGGCCATGAAGTTCCCCTCCATGACTGCGGCCCGATAGTGCCGTTCGTCATCGGCCGAGAGGGGCATCCATTCGTCGATTTCGACGAGTTCGGGGAGTTCGGTGAGGACGTCTTCCTGATTGCGGCGAAGGTATGTGGGCGCAACTTGCTTGCGGAACTGTCGAGGAGCGAACTCGCCGGCGACGAGCGCGAGGTCGGGTCGTAGGTAGCCGACGAGGCTCCGGAACTCGTCGAGTCGGTTCTCTAGAGGCGTGCCGGTCAGGAGAATGGTTCGCTCGCAGCCTCGGATAAGTGCGAGCGACCGGCGTGTCCGCAGGGCATCTGGGTTCTTGATGTAGTGCGCCTCATCGAAAACCAGGCACGCTGGGTTGGCACGTTCAGGGATCTGGCCGTCGAGCCAGCCGAGGCTGTCATATGTCGTTACGGCTACGCCGCCGCTCCGAATCCACGATGTCAGCGCCCCATCGCGGCCCATGCCGTGAAGACGAAGAGCCCGCAGGTCAGACTTTGCCCCGATTTCGCGGATCCAGTTGGTCACGACCGCTGCTGGGCAGACGACGAGGAAGTGATGGTGGCCCTTCGCGCGGAGGTGGGTGAGGACCGCGAGTGACTCAACAGTCTTGCCGAGGCCCATCTCATCGCCAAGGATGACCTTGCGCTGGACCACAGCGAATCGTGCCCCGAAGGACTGATAGCCGCGGAGTGACGCGTTGAGGTGTGCCGTCTCGAGTTTGAGGTCGCGGATCGCGTCAAGAATCTCGGCCGGGAGATCGCCTCTACCCTCTTGCTCTTCGTCATCGAGGAGGCCCAACTGCCCCAGCATCGCGTAATAGTCAGCTGGACGAGCGATGAAGTCGTCCCAAGGGTCGCCAGCGAACACGCCGGTGTCCTCACGGAGGAGCGAAGCCCTTCGGCCCACGGCCGCGATTGCCGATCTCATGTTGCCAGCCGACCGAGCCGCTGGCACTGCCACGACATGCGATACCTGCGCATCCAGTGACGACAGGATCGTTTTCAACGACTCGGCAGCTTCGAGATCGGCTGTCGCGCCCCTGATGGATCTGTGTGCGTCCCAGGTGCGCATTGCCCCCAGCAGCTTGGTTGCGGCCATGGATCGATTCTTGATATCGATTCGGACTGGCATTTCATCGATGGTGGTCTGCCAAATGGTTCGGGCCGCACCAACCATGCGGTTACCAGTGGTCTCACCTACACCTGGCAGGGCCAAGATGCGTCTGCCTTGGTCGAGGACCTGTTGCACGTTCTTGATGCCAGCCGAGGTCAAAGCACCAATTCTTAGATGGCCATTGGTCGCCTCTCTAAGCTTCTCGACAGGCATCGCGGCAACAAACTCTCGCGCTTCCGCCTGTCGCACCGCATTCGCGGCTGCGCTGACTTCGCCGCGAGAATCTTCCTCGCGTTGGAGCGCACGGTCGATGGCCGCGATCGACAGAGAGATTGAGTCCAATTCGTGGCGATGCAACAGTTCCGCGTCACCCCGGAGCGAAGCACGAAAGCCAACCTGCTCAGACAGAATCGATGAAGGATCCAGCGCCGACACGGAGTTCGCATCCCATGCTTCGAGGCGGTCCAACTCCTGTTCGACGCCGGCGGCGCCAAACCATGCATGGAAGGCGGCGATCCATTCCGCTGCTTTGACGCCAGTGCCCTTCCTCTCTGTGCTGGCGAAGATCCGGCGTGCACCGAGCACCGACTTGGCATCCTGCAAGGCACGAGTGACACCGCCACCGGTTAGTTCGTCGATCGCGTGCCTTGCGGGAGGCGAGTAGGTGGGAAGGAGGTGGCCACGAGCCATGGTCGTGACCAAGTCGCCATCAGCTGGAGTGAGGTTTAAGGTCTGCCAATGAACCTCGCGGTTGCTGTCCTGAGGTCGGAGCCGTGCCGTGAGGGCATGCGCTGCTTTAGCCTTCTCGTCGGTGAGTTTCTGGCGCCGTTTGACGACCTTCTTTGCACGCTTCGCCCACCTGCTGACATCGTCTGACAGACCCTTTAAGTGCTGCCGTTCTTCTCGTTCCATATCCCCTGCCGTATCGGCTCGACTCGTTGAGAAGATTAGTGGGAACGCTGGCGGAAGCGTCGGGGTAGGAGCAACTGTCGGCCGCGACCAGTAGCGTTCATGCCCGGTCAATCAGGAGGTCCATCAGTGCAACTTGAAGAGCTGAAGTCCGGTCTGCGGATCGATGGGCTCATCCCGGCCGAGGTCATCACTGTGATCGCCGCGCAATGGCACGGCACTGACGCGCTCGAACTGACCTACAAGAAGTCAGCCGGCGGTCTCGGGCAACAGGTCGTCTTCCGCAAGGATCAGGACAAGCTCTCGATCGCACAGAGCGGCAGCCGGGCCTTCGACGCTGCCGCCAGCGACTTCAAGCTCGTGGCGGAGTCGCAGCGGATCTCGCTGGCTGGTCTGTTCGACCCGATGCTGGCGGTCGCGACTAGCGACGTACAGCCACTTCCGCACCAGATCCGCGCCGTTTATGGCGAACTGTTGCCACGCACCCCGCTCCGGTTCCTCCTGGCCGACGACCCCGGTGCCGGCAAGACGATCATGGCCGGCCTCTACATCAAAGAGCTGCTGCTCCGCGACGACGTGAAGCAGTGCCTGATCATCGCACCGGGCGGTCTAGTTGAGCAGTGGCAGGACGAGCTCTTCTTCAAGTTCGGCCTCCGCTTCGACCTGCTCACGAACCAGCTGATCGACTCCCAGGTCAACGTCAACGTCTTCGAGGCCAACCCGCTGCTCATCGCGCGGATGGACCAGCTCTCGCGCAACGAGCAGCTCCAGGCCCAGCTCAAGGAGACCGAGTGGGACCTGATCATCGTCGACGAAGCACACCGCATGGGCGCTCACTACTTCGGTGGTGAGCTGCGGAAGACCAAGCGCTTCTTGCTCGGCGAGTTGCTAGGCCAGATCACTCGTCACCTGCTTCTCATGACCGCCACGCCGCACTCGGGCAAGGAAGAGGACTTCCAACTCTTCCTCACCCTCCTCGACCGCGACCGCTTCGAGGGTAAGCAGAAGAAGAGCGCCGACGTGGGCGGCATCATGCGCCGCATGGTCAAGGAAGACCTCCTGACCTTCGAGGGCAAGAAACTGTTCCCCGAGCGCATCGCAGAAACCGTGCCCTACGAGCTGACCGCACTGGAGTACGACCTCTACGAGGACGTCACCCACTACGTCCGCGAGGGCATGAACCGCGCCGAGCGCATCGGCGGCAAGCGCAAGAACACCGTCGGGTTCGCCCTCACCGTCCTGCAACGCCGTCTCGCCTCCAGCCCCGAGGCCATCTACAAGAGCCTCGTGCGGCGCACCGACCGGCTGGAGCGCAAGAAACAGGAGATCCTCAACGGCACCTATCGCGAGGTCGAGCCCGACATCGACCTCAGCGAGATCGACGACGACGAGTTCAGTGCCGATCAGATCGAAGCGGCAGAGGAGGAACTGCTCGACTCCGCCACCGCCGCGCAGACCGTCGAAGAGCTCAACGCTGAACTCATCGAGCTCGGGGAACTCGTCAAGACTGCCCGGCTGGTGCGTGAGGCTGGCACTGACCGCAAGTGGACGGAACTGTCGACCATCCTCCAGGACAACGCGCTCGTCACCGATGCCAACGGCTGGCCGCGGAAGTTCATCATCTTCACCGAGCACCGCGACACCCTCGACTACCTTCAGGGCAAGATCGGCTCCCTTCTCGGCAAGCCGGAGGGGGTCCGCGCCATCCACGGTGGGGTACGCCGTGCCGAGCGTCGCCAGATCACCGAGGAGTTCACCAAGAACCGCGACTGCCAGATCCTCTTGGCCACCGATGCCGCCGGTGAAGGTCTCAACCTCCAGGCCGCGCACCTGATGGTCAACTACGACCTCCCGTGGAACCCCAACCGCATCGAGCAGCGCTTCGGCCGCGTCCACCGCATCGGCCAGGAGGAGGTTTGTCGCCTCTGGAACCTCGTCGCCTCCAATACCCGTGAAGGCGAGGTCTTCACCCGGCTGCTGGAGAAGCTTGACCAGATGCGGGAAACCTACGGCGGCAAGGTCTTCGACGTCCTCGGCGAAGCCTTCACCGACACGCCGCTGCGCAACTTGCTCCTCGAAGCCATCCAGTACGGCGAACGCGCCGACGTGAAGGCCAAGATGCACGAGGTCATCGACGCGTCCGTCGGGGACGGTCTGAAGGACCTCCTGGATGAGCGGGCGCTTGCCTCCGAGCACCTCGCCGACGCCGACCTCCACGCGCTGCGCGCAGCCATGGACGAGGCGCGGGCACGGCGACTTCAGCCGCACTACATTGAGCTTGCCTTCAAGGCCGCGTTCTCCAAGCTCGGTGGACGAATCGTCAAGCGCGAGGCGGGCCGCTACGAGATTGCGAACGTGCCGCAGCACATTCGCTCGGCAGGCAAGGGCCCGATCGCCACGAAGTACGACCGGGTCACCTTCGACCTGAGCCATGTCCAGCCCGGCGATCTCACCCGTGCGGATCTCCTCGCGCCCGGGCACCCGCTGCACGACGCCGTCATGGGCGAGGCCATCCGCAACTTCGGCGGGGCGCTCAACCAAGGCACCGTCCTCGTCTCCTCCACGCTGGAGGAGCCACAGCTGCTCGTCGGCGTCGTGGAAGAGGTCGCCGACGCAACCGGGGACTCGGTCGCCCGACGCTTCGGATACGCCTACGTCGACAGCTTCGGCACCGTCAGCCCCGCCGGCCCAGCGCCGTACCTGGACTGCGTAGCGGCTCCCGCCGGGTCAGCCGTGGACTCAGCGCGCAGCATGAGCTGGCTCGGCGACGCCGAGGACAAGGCAATGAGCTGGATCATCGCCAACCAGCTCCCGGAATACCTCGCCGAGGTTCAGCCTCGCCGCCTCAACGAACTTGCCAAGGCGCGCGACCTCGTCACTAAGCGACTCACCTCCGAGAGCGAGCGGCTCCTGCTGGACGCCGCTGTGGCCTCGGAGAAGGAGCAGAAGGGTGAGAAGCCGAAGGAGTCCTCGGACAGCCTGAACCGCAAGGCCGTCGAGCTCGACGCCCGGCTGCGCAAGCGTCTCGCTCTGCTCGATCAGCAGCAGCTCATGTCGACCAAGCCGCCGCACATCGTGACCGCGGCATTAGTGCTGCCGATCGGGATGCTCGAAGGCGAGATCCCTGCGACCGCCCCGATCCACGCCAAGGAGACCAAGGAGGTCGAGCGCCGCGGCGTCGACCTGGTCATGGCCCGTGAGCGCGAACTCGGCCGCAAGCCGGTCGAGCAGGCCTTCAACAACAAGGGCTTCGACATCCTCTCGACCGACGCCAACGGCGACACCTACCGGATCGAGGTCAAGGCGCGCATCGAGGGCGCCAAGGACTTCTTCGTAACCCACAACGAGGTCATGACAGGCAAGAACGCCGTCCCGCGGTATCGGCTCGCCCTCGTCAAGGTCGATCCGCGTGGGGCGCAGTACGACGAGGTCCGCTACCTCGACGACCCGTTTGCCACCACCGACCTCGGCGACTTCGAGGCCACCGGCATCCGAGGCGACTGGGCCAAGACCTGGGCGAAGGGCACCGCGCCGTTCTGACGTCCGGGGCCCCACCATTCACTCCCGTTCCACCCAAAGCGTCGGGCCCCAACGGTAAGTTCATGCACACATCACGCGCCGCATCGTCGGCGAGGTTCGCCCGTCATCTCGGGCACGGAGGGTCGAGGAACTAGTGCACAAGCGCAAGCTGATCGAGGTGGCTCTGCCGCTGGAGGCGATCAAC
>CALMQX010000041.1 GCA_937873315.1 uncultured Nostocoides sp.
GTGGGTGCTGTGGACCGACTACTTCAAGGCCCCGCACTTCGAGAAGTACCCGCAGTTGCACACTCTGGTCAATGAGGCCACTAAGTTGGCTGGCGCAGCCGGCACCAAGGGTGCCTTCGATGTCGCCAAGGCCGATGAGCTGCTCGCCAAGATCGACGAGATTGCCGCGATCTTCTGGGAGACCAAGGCCTAAATCGGGGCCGATACGACGTAGAGCTCTCCTGTCCCGCGGGCCGTCACCACTCCCGTGTCCGCGGGCAGGAAGGCCGACTCCGTCCCCTTAAGGACCACGCGCTCACCGCCTGCGGTGACGCTGACTTCTCCGCGCAGACAGAACGCAATGCGCGGACCCTGAACTGCGCCCGGGAGGATGCGCTCCTCATCGGCCCTGACCCGGTGCAACCGGAAGCGGTCGGAGGTCGTCTCAAAGGTCTCGATCCCCGGCTCCAGGTGAAGGGGTCGGCCGATGACGCCATCGGCCGAGGTATCCACGATCTCGAGCAACTCCTTGACATTGACCGTCTTGCCGGTCAACCCCGCCCGAACGACATTATCGGAGTTGGCCAGTACCTCGACGCCAAGCCCGCGCACGTATGAATGCAGCACCCCGGCAGGCACATCGATGAACTCGCCCGGATGCAGCACCCGATGGTTCATCAGCAGCAGCACCACCACGCCGATATCGTCCGGGTGCTCCTCAGCGATCCGCACCACGGCCGCGCTCAGTTCCCCCTCCGGATCGTCGCGCCCCTCGGCCATCACACAGGCCGCCACGACATCACGCACCAAGGCCACTCGAGCCGTTTCCGGCGTATGCAGGATCCCCGCGAGCAGCGCATGAAGCGGATCGGGAGCCTGAAGTGCGCGGTCCAGCAACTCGACCAATGCGCGGACCCCCAGTCCACGAAATGTCCCGGCCACCTGCTCGATCGAGCGCATGCCGACGAAGACCTCGAAGGCACTCACGGCCACCAGCAATTCAGGCTTGGCCCAGTCATCGACATAAACCTGCGATCCCGTGACGCGGCGGACCTGGACGGCACGTTCCGCGCTCGGGTGCACTTGGATGGAGATCGCGTGATTGGGCGCCAACACCTTGAGCAGGAAGGGCAGCCGCGGGCCGTACGCGGCCACAGTTTGGGGGCCAAGTTCGCGCTCGGGGTTCGCGGCGATCAGACTCGCCAGATCGGCATACCCACCCCGGTCCACCCCGCTGGGGCCCTCCTCATGGGCGCCCATCCAGAGCTCAGACTCGGGCTGCACCGTGGGAATGGTCCTCCCCTGCAAGCTCGCGATGGACACATGACTCCCCCAGGCATCCTCGAACACCACCGGTTCCAGGCGGTCCACTACTCGTCGCACTCCTCTCCTGCCGTGGCAGGTGGTCTCCAGGTCAGGTAGGCAGGTTACCTGTCGAAATGTAGCTCGCGTGGACTGCTCGCCGACTCCACGACTTCAGCGAGAGCTTCGACCACGTCCGGGTCGTACTCGTACCCCAGTCCGAGGCTGAGCCGCTCGAGCGCTGATGCCTTGGACTCAGGCGTGACATGACCCCCGGTCAGGTCGTCGAAGGCATTGGCCACCTTGATGATCCGGCTCTCGATCGGTACTGGCACGTCGTCTTCTCGGACCAGACGGTAGGGCACCGCCTGCAATTCGATGTACCGGGCGACCTGCTCCAATACCTCGGTGCTGCGCACGATGGCAGCCCCGTCAGCGGCGATCTGAGCCTGGTCGGCCGGAGCAGCACTGGTGGTGGCGCCGCCGGGGATTGGTTCGCGCAGGGCGATTTGGCCGAGATCGTGTAGCAGCGCGGCGAACTCAAGATTGGGGATACTCCGCTCGGCCATGCCGAGCCGTCGCCCGATCCTGACCGACAGGGCCGCAACCCGTTGGGCATGGTCAACCGGGGTGTACCTTCCCCGCTCGGTCATCCGAGAGAGCGTGGAGATGATCTCTCGATAGGTCGTGCGGTTCGCGGCATACCGGCGGACAGCCACATAGGTCAGGGCGACCGGGAAGAGCGTGAAGGGCAGCGTGGCCAGCCCCAGAACCGGCTGCATCAAGGCGGTGAAGGGTCCCGCGACGACGACGGCAGCAGTCAGGGGGAGAGCCTCACCCAACTCGTCAAGGAGTGCCGGTCCCAGTCGGGTACCCAGGCGCTCGGCGCGAAGCAAACCGCTGAGGGCGACCTCCGCGCTCACCGCGGTGAAGCCCACCAGCACCATGAGACTCGCCACCACGAACAGCGGGATGGCGGGGTCCTCGGACATCTGCGCGATCGAATGTCCAGCGAACGGTTGCCAACGATGTGCAGCCCAAGCCGCAATAGCAACGCCGATCGTTCGGGCGGCGACCTGAGCTAGGCCGACCTGGAGGCCCGAAAGCCACCGAACGAGGGCACCCATACCAAGTCCCGCGACAACCACCAGCACGATGAAGGCCGGGCGCACGGCGAAGTCAGGCTCGGCATACACGTGATAGGTGAAGGCCAGTGCGAGCGCCGAGGCCGAGGCGATCGGCGCGACATTTCGCCCACCTGGCATCCGAACTCTGGCCAGCTCACCGATCACCAGGGCAATCAGATACACCGTGACGAGGCGACCGTGCACTCCCAAGTCGGCGCTCAGCGATGGTGACTCCACGGCGGTCGCCCAGATGAGCGCGAGGAGTCCCGCGGACAGCAACACCCAGCGCCAGGCGAACCGCTGGGGCGCCCGCTGCGTGGTGGTCGTCGTCACGCTCACGCCGGGTTCACCTCGCGACGCGTCAGCGCTAGGGCTAGTGCATCAACCACCCGTTCCTGACCGGGCCGAGGGATAGCTCGCAGCAAGGCGATGGCCGCCCCCTCGGTGATCGGTGCAGCACCGTCGGCCCCCACCTGGGTCAGGAGGTCAAAGTGATCCGCCACCCCAACGATATGTGCCGCGAGCGAGAGGTGGCTCGGAACGGTGCCCGGGGCAATCGGCTGGGCAGGCACCCGATGGTGCGCGATGGCATCCAGCGATCCGGCAAGGAAGGACAGTCCACCAACGAGTTCCAGACTCCGCCCCGGGTAGGACGCAAACACCTGTTGGTCCTCGGCCGTGAGCTCCTCCCCCGAAGCGACCTGCCGCACGACTGACGTGGGCAGAGTGACCAGGCCGACATCGTGCAGAGTGGCCGCGGTCTGGATGTCGCTGACTTCCTGCGGGCGGAGCGCCAGTTCTTCTCCCATCGCGGTCGCTAGGTCCGCGACTCGGCTGCTGTGGCCGGTCAGCCGCGGTGACTTGAGTTCCAGCGCGGCGACCAGGGCATCAAGTGCCCGCCCTCGGGCCTGCCGCTCTTCAGCATGCTGCAGGTACGCCCAGCGGGCACCGAGGAGGAGCGCAACGATGAAGCCGGCGCTGGCGGGACCTAAGCCGACCGGGCGCCAAAGCATCACAAGCAAGAAGGCGATTCCGCCAAATCCGATGTAGACCGGCACGGTACTCGTAAAGAGTCGGCCGACGCTCAGTCGCATGGGAATCCCCTGATCAACCCTGACGATGAGCGCGATAAAGACGACATTAGTCACGGCGAGAACGACATTCGCAATCAACAACGGAAAGAAGATCTCCCGCATGACGGCGCCCGTCCCCTGATCCCTGCCCAGGGATGGGGATCCTCCCGCCAGGATGTAGGTGGTCCCCGACACCAGCCCCAGGGTCGAACTCATGGTGATATTGAAGACGCGGGCTTGCATGGGTACCCGTTCGCGCTGCAAACCCGCTAGCAGCGCCCCCACAACCGCTGCGCTGACCGGGCCCAACATCGCCGCAGCCGCGAGCACGATGATGCTTGAGAACGAGAGGTACACGCGCGCCTGAACGTCATTGCTGCCCAATAACCAGGACAGGGCGGCGAGCAACCCCAGCACCGCAACGCCGAACCAGCGGGGCGGCCCCGACCAAACCCACGCTGCCCCGGTCGCCAGCAGGCAGGCAACGCTCAGGGCGGCGATCAGCCAGACCGTAGCGTGGGAGCGAGTGGCTCCCTCGGTCGACGTCACACCGCCCTGAGGGGTGATGCTGTCGGCGCTCAGCCCTTCCACCAATAGATGGCGGTGTGCGCGGCAGGTGCGGCCTGCGCCGTTGCCGGTGCGGCGATAACACCGAAAACGGCGATGCAGAGTGCGACGACGGAGCGGGTCATACGCATGATTGAATCCTCTCTCTCCCCCGGATTATGGTTGTTTGGCAGGGGTCCGGGTGGTAGCCCATCATCCCACGCCTGGTCATGTGCGACAATCACCGGTGCACAGATGTCGAGCATCATTCACCACGGATCGAGGAGACCCATGAGTAAGCGCGCCCGCAAGCGTCGCTCACGCAAGGGCAATAAGGCCAACCACGGCCGCAAGCCCAACGCCTGAGACAGTGAAGTAGCACGTATGCCGCGGGGCCGACACCTGATCATCGATCAGGTGTCGACCCCGCGGCATACGTGTCAGTGGCCTCGCGGTCAAACGGCCAGCGGTCAAACGGCCTAGCGGTCGAACTCCATGCTCACCGCCGTGATCCGGGTCAGGATCGCTATCCGCAGACTTGCCGGAGGCGCCTGCTCCACGCAGGCTCGTCGGATGGCGGCCCCGACCGCTTGGTCGAGGTCGTGCTCGTGGAGACACGGCTGACACTCGGCCAGGTGGGCAGCAATTCGGGTGACATCCCCGGGAGCCAGCTCCCCATCGAGGTACTCATAGATCCGGTGCAAAACCTCGGAGCAGTCGGTGTGACCGTGGTGTGGTTCCTGACTCACGCTCACTCACCCCCCGTCGACTCGGTCGCATAGCCCCGGTCGTGGGCATACTCCGTGAGCAACTCACGCAACTGCCGGCGGCCGCGGTGCAGGCGGGACATGACGGTGCCGATGGGCGTGCCCATGATCTCGGCGATCTCCTTGTACGGAAAGCCCTCGACGTCAGCAAGATAAACGGCCAGCCGGAAGTCCTCGGGCAACTCCGCCAACGCGCGCTTGACTTCACTATCGGGCAGGTGCTCGAGCGCCTCGACCTCGGCAGACTTCAGGCCCGACGAGGTGTGGGACTCTGCCCGGACCAGTTGGTAGTCCTCGATCTCAGGACTGTCCGACTGCTGAGGCTGACGTTGCTTCTTGCGGTACGTATTGATGTAGGTATTGGTGAGGATGCGGTACAGCCATGCCTTGAGGTTCGTCCCATCCTGGTATTGATGGAAAGCGGCAAAGGCCTTAGCGAAGGTCTCCTGGACGAGATCTTCGGCATCGCTGGGATTGCGGGTCATCCGCATGGCAGCGCCATACAACTGATCAAGCATGGGCAGCGCGTCGCGCTCAAAACGGGCGCGTCTCTCAACGGCGGTCTCAGTGGTGGTCATCGTGCTCCACCCTAGCCCCACCGGGGTGCGGCGAGCTGCCTCCAGGACAAACACCGATGACCTGCCTTCGGGTAGGGATGGGACCGTGGCAGGGGGAACGCCGGGTGCTGGGGGAATCATTCCCGGGTGCCCGGCCGAGTAGATTTGACGTATGACCGAGACCACTGCTGCCAGTTTTGTCGACTTGCTCCGGACCCAGATCCGCAATGAGTTCACCGCCAGCCAGCAATATGTGGCCATCGCGGTGTGGTTCGATGGCGCGGATCTGCCTCGGCTGGCGGCACGTTTCTACAGCCAGTCGGTCGAGGAGCGCAATCACGCCATGATGATGGTGCGCTACATGCTCGACCGCGGCTGGGAGGTCCACGTGCCGGGTATCGACGATGTGCGTAACGAGTTCGGCGACCCGGTTGAACCGATCGCGCTCGCGCTCGCGCAGGAGCGCCGCGTGACCGAGCAATGCGAGACCTTGTTCCGGGCAGCCCGGGACGCGCGCGATGTGCTCTCCGAGCAGTTCATGCTCTGGTTCCTCAAGGAGCAGGTCGAAGAGGTGGCCTCGATGAATTCGCTGCGCACGATCGCCGACCGAGCGGGCTCGGACTGGTTCCAGATCGAGGAGCACCTCGCCCGCGAGGCCGCCGGCAACGCCAGTGACAACTCTGCGCCAGAAGTGGCTGGCGGGGCGCTTACCTCGGCCTGATCGACGCCCACCACGCCGCGCTCGCTGCGGCGACGTCGGCCGCGACCCGCTCGAGGCTGTGTGGCCCGGTCACCTCGGTCACGGCGATGTCGACGCCTTGCGCGGCGGCCCGCACCTCGGCCGGGCTACCGAATGGGTCGGTACTCCCTTGAATGACCTGAACCGGTATGCCGTGTGCTGCCGGCGAGATGAGCTCATCGGCTCGGCTCGTCCCCGGCTTGCCGGGTGGATGGAGCGGGAAGGCGACACACAGAACGCCATCCGCGTTGACCTCCTGCGCCGTGCGGCAGGCCACCCTGGCCCCAGCTGAACGACCGGCCACAATCAGCGGGCGCGGCAGTTCGCCCAGCGTGGCCAGGACCTCCAGCCAGGCTAGGTCGAGCGTCCGTGCCGGGGCGGCGACCCGACGCCCGGCGATGCGCCAGGGCTGATCCACGAGCACGCTCGCCCAGCCCGCCGCCGCTGCCGCCTCTCGAACCGCCAACAGATCCGCGGTCCACCGCAGGCCCCCGGCGCCATGGCCCAGGACGATGCTCCCCCGGGTGCCCGGGCTGCGAGTGACCCCAGCTGGCCCCACGCTGGTGTCCACCAGGGTTGGCCGGCCGGCTACCTGACGCATCCGATGATCTCCCCGGTCACGGGGTCGAGCACGCCGATCAGCTCCTCGACAGGCGCCGGGTCCAGCAAGCGTGGACCATTGGCTCGATTGCTGCTCACGGCTCGTGAGACCGGATAAGCCGCAAAACGTCCCGGGGCGGCCTCTCCGAGCAGGTCGATGACCTCCTCGGCGCGACGACCGGGGTCCAGCCACCTCGCCCAGTCCGCCCGCTCGAGCACCAGGGGTTGGCGGTCGTGAATCCGGTCGAGCCCCGGCTCAGCGGCGATCGTGAGGATGGTGAAACTCACCACCCAGGCGAGCGGGTTGTCGGGGTCGGCCGCGGCCGGGTCCCGCCAGAACTCGTAGAGACCGGCGAAGGCGCACAGTGCTTGGTCGGCTCGGCTGATGAAGAAGGGCTGCTTGCGGGGCGCGCCCTTGGCATCCACCGCTCTCGGCGAGCGTTGCCATTCATACCAACCGGCTGCGGGCACGAGGCAGCGGCGTGATTCAGCCGCCCGGCGGAAGGCCGGCTTGGCGAGCACGCTCTCGGCGCGCGCGTTGATCATCCGAGGCGCGCCTCTGGTGTCCTTGGCCCACGACGGCACCAGGCCCCAGGTCAGCAACCGCAATTGTCGCTGGGGATCAGCGTCGGGCTCCGCCCGGGGTGCCCGCGTCATCGCGACCGGGGCCTGCTTGGTGGGGGCCAGGTTGTAGTCGGGCGTGCCCGCAGGTGGTTCCTGCGGTGTGGCCAGGATGCTCCTGGTGGCGTCGCCGGTGCGGTCTGACTCGATCTCTAGGGCAAGGACGAGCTCGTCAGGATTGGCCGTCGCGGCATACCGCCCACACATGCGCCCACCATAGGCGAGCGTGCTGGTCAGGGTGCGCTCAAGGCGTCCAAGCAACTACCGTGGAGTCTCCCGCGGGCATCCGCCCTCGCTTCCTCGACCCAGGACGGTAGATGACCTCCCCGACCATCGAGTCGTGGCACGCCCCCACAGCACCCGCGCCGATCGACGCGGTCGTGCGACTGCCCGGGTCCAAGTCGCTTACCAACCGCTATCTCGTCATTGCTGCCCTGGCCGAAGAACCCTCGCGCCTACGCCTGCCGCTGCGATCTCGCGACACCCTGCTCATGGCCGCGGCGTTGCGGCAGCTTGGTGCGCAGATCGAGGACCTCGGCGAGGACTGGATGGTGGTCCCGGCGCCCGTGCGCGGCGGGGTCAAGGTGGACTGCGGGCTCGCCGGTACCGTGATGCGCTTCCTGCCCCCGGTGGCCGCCCTTGGCCAAGGCCCGGTGCACTTCGACGGAGACCCGCATGCTCGGAATCGGCCGATGGGTGCCGGCCTCGCCGCTTTGCGGTCCGTGGGTGTCGCTGTCCAGGATGAGGGCCGAGGGGCGCTGCCATTCACGATCATGGCTCAGGGAAGTGTGCCGGGCGGGTCGGTGGTGATGGACGCGAGCGCGTCCTCCCAGTTCATCTCGGCACTGCTGTTGGCGGGCTCACAGTTCACCAAGGGCATCACGGTTCACCACGACGGCAAACCGGTCCCCAGCGAGCCACACATCGCGATGACGGTCGAGACTCTGCGGGACGCGGGCGCGCTGGTGGACGACAGCGAGGCAAACACCTGGCATGTCGAGCCTGGGCCGCTGAGCGCGCTGGACGTGCTGGTCGAACCTGACCTCAGCAACGCCGGGCCATTCCTCGCGGCCGCCCTGGTGACCGGGGGCCGGGTAACGGTACCTGGCTGGCCGCAGCACACGACCCAGGCCGGTGACGCCCTGCGCGACATCCTCGACGCCATGGGTGCCGATGTCCTGCTGACCCGCGAGGGCCTCTCAGTGCGGGGCGGCGATGGGATCAACGGCATCGATGTGGATCTGCACGATGCCGCCGAGCTCACCCCGGTGGTAGCGGCCCTGGCCGCGTTGGCTGACTCACCTTCCGTCATTCGCGGAGTCGCCCACATCCGCGGACACGAGACCGATCGCCTCGCTGCGCTGACCACGGAGTTGTGCGGGCTCGGTGGCGATGTCACCGAAACCGAGGACGGGCTGCGCATCCGTCCAGCTCGGTTGCAGGGCAACAGTTTTCGTACATATGCCGATCATCGAATGGTCATGGCCGGAGCGGTCCTGGGGTTGGCCGTAGACGGCATCGTCCTCGATGACGTACACACCGTCGGCAAGACGCTGCCGACTTTCACTGCCCTCTGGGACGGCATGCTCGGCCGGACGGTGCAACCACAATGAGCCCGCGGTCGCACTTGGACTACGACGAGTCCGATGTCCGGGTGCGGCCCGGCCGCCGCGGTTCCCGGCCCCGAACCAAGGATCGCCCTGCACATGAGGACGCAGTGCTGGGAACGGTCGTCGGCGTGGATCGCGGTCGCTACACCACCATGATCTCGGGCCGTCGGGTCATCGCCATGCGCGCCCGCGAGTTGGGTCGCAAGGGGATTGTCGTCGGGGATGATGTGGCGCTGGTCGGTGACACCTCGGGCGGTGTGGGGACATTGGCCCGGATCGTCCGGGTCGAGCCTCGACGCACGCTGCTGCGCCGGACCGCCGATGACGTGGACCCCGTGGAGCGAGTCATTGTCGCCAATGCCCAACAACTGGTCGTTGTCTCGGCGTTGGCCAACCCGGAGCCCCGTCCGCGACTCATTGATCGCGCTCTGGTCGCGGCCTATGACGCGGGGATGCAGACCCTACTGGTCCTCACCAAGGCCGACCTCGCAGACCCTGCCGACTTCCTCGCGACCTATGCGCCCCTCGACCTGGCGTACGCCGTGATCGGTCAAGACCCCGATGGCTCGCTCACCGGGCTGGAAGCCGTCCACGACCTCCTCAGCGGCACGGTGAGCGTCCTCGTGGGTCATTCCGGGGTCGGCAAGTCCACTCTGGTCAACGCACTGGTCCCGGATGCCGAGAGAGCCACCGGACATGTCAACGACGTGACCGGGCGAGGCCGGCATACCTCCACCTCGGCGGTTGCCTTGGCCTTGCCATCCGGCGGATGGGTCATCGACACCCCTGGGGTGCGCAGCTTCGGCCTGGCTCACGTGGATCCCGCGCGCATCGTTTCGCACTTCCCCGATCTGGAGCCAGGTACGCAGGACTGCCCACGTGGCTGCACGCACGATGAGCCAGAATGCGGACTCGATGCGTGGGTCGAGAGCGGCCGGGCCGGACCCTCAGGCCCGGCCCGTCTCGACTCCCTCCGGCGGTTGCTGCGTGCCCGCTCAGGCGTCGCCTCGACCTAGGTCGAGGACTCCTGGGAGGGCTCGGTGCCGATCGCCTCAACCTGATCAGCGGTCAAAACAGCCGGAGATTCCTCGACCCCCTGCGATGCCGAGACGTCCTTCACCTCCACAATCGTCTGTGGCTCGGCGAAATGACAGGCCGACTCATGCTCGCCGACCCCGTCGGCGCGCATGATCAACTCAGGGACCTCGCTCTTGCAGCGATCCTGGGCCTTCCAGCAGCGCGTGTGGAAGCGGCAGCCGGCCGGGGGATTCGCCGGTGAGGGCACGTCGCCAGTGAGCACGATCTGGGTGCGCTTGCCTCGCAGGGTCGGGTCCGGCACGGGCACGGCCGAAAGCAGGGCCTGCGTGTACGGATGAGTCGGACGGTCATAGACCTGGTCCTCCTCCCCCAACTCCGCCATCTTCCCGAGGTACATCACACCGACGCGATCGGAGATGTGACGGACCACGGAGAGGTCGTGCGCGATGAAGACGTATGCCAGGCCCAGTTCCTTCTGGAGCTTCTCCATGAGGTTGACGACCTGGGCCTGCACCGAGACGTCCAGGGCAGATACCGGCTCGTCGCAGACCAGCACCTTGGGGTTGAGCGCGATACCGCGCGCAATCCCGATGCGCTGCCGCTGACCACCCGAGAACTGGTGGGGGTAGCGGTGGATGTGCTCGGGGTTGAGGCCGACCAACTCCAGGAGCTCCTGGACACGCGCCCGGCGCTTGTCCGCGGGGACAACATCGGAGTGAATCTCGAACGGCTCCCCCACGATGTCGCCCACCGTCATTCTCGGGTTGAGCGAGGTGTACGGGTCCTGGAAGACGATCTGGATATCCCGCCGGATGCGGCGCATGTCTGCCCCCCGGGCGGCACTCCAGTCGGCGCCTTGAAAGATCACCGAACCCGAGGTGGGCTCCTCGAGTCGCATGAGGAGCCGACCGAGGGTGGACTTGCCACAGCCAGACTCTCCGACGATGCCCAGAGTCTCGCCCTGATGCAATTCAAAGGACACTCCGTCTACTGCCTTGACCTGGCCGGTCACCCGGCGCATCACGCCGGTCCGGATCGGATAGTGCTTGACCAGGTTCTGTGCCGAGAGGATCACCTCAGGCATGAAGCACCTCCTCGGTGAAGTGGCATGCAGAGAACCGACCCGGCCGAACTTCGACCAACTCGGGCCGCTGCTCGCGGCAGAGATCACGTGCAAGGGGGCAGCGCGGGTTGAACGCGCACCCGGTTGGCATTTTGAGCAGGTTCGGTGGCAAGCCGGGGATCGACGCCAGATCCTGGCCCTTCTGGTCCAATCGCGGCAGCGAATCGAGCAGTCCCTTGGTGTAGGGATGTGCCGGGTTTGCATAACCGGAGTAGACGTCCGAGGTCTCGATCAGACGCCCGGCATACATCACGGCAATCCGGTCCGCGACATCGGCGACCACGCCGAGGTCATGGGTGATGAGGATCAGGCCCATATGCCGTTCCGCTTGGAGCTCCTGAAGTAGCGACATGATCTGCGCCTGGACGGTCACGTCCAGTGCGGTTGTCGGCTCATCCGCGATCAGAATCGCCGGGTCGAGCGCGATCGCCATCGCGATCATGATGCGCTGTCGCATACCCCCGGAGAACTGGTGCGGATAGGCCTTGACCCGCTGCTTGGCTGCCGGGATCTGCACTCGCTCCATCAGCCGAACGGCTTGGGCAAGCGCGTCCGACTTGTTCATACCGCGGTGCTCCCGGAACATCTCGGCGATCTGCCAGCCCACCGGGAAGACCGGATTCAGCGAGGACAGCGCGTCCTGGAAGATCATCGAGATCTCCGGGCCACGGGTTTTGCGGCGCTGTTCCTCCGGCATGGTCAGCAGATCTTGACCGCAGTAGCGAATCACGCCCTCGGGGATCCGGGCCGGCGGCATGTCCAGAATCCCCATGATGGCCTGGGCCGTCACTGACTTGCCCGAACCCGATTCTCCCAGGATCGCCAGCGACTCGCCTTGGTCGAGGTGGAAGGACACCCCATTGATCGCCTTGGCTACGCCGTCGGCGGTATGGAAGTGAACGTGCAGGTTCTCGACATCGAGCAATCGGCCGTCTATCGGCTGGTAGGCCGATGGGCTGGGCGCCTGCGTGGTAGTGGTCATCCGTGCCTCACCTCGTCTTCGGGTCGAAGGCGTCGCGCACGACATCACCGAGCATGATGAAGCCGAGCACGGTCAGGGACAGGAAGATCGACGGGAAGATCAACATGTGTGGGGCCGTCTCGATATAGGTCAGTGAATCCGAGATGGCCACACCCCACGAGATTGCCGGCGGCGTCAGTCCGATACCGAGGAAGGACAAGCTGGCCTCGGCCGAAATGTACGCACCCAGGTTGATCATCGACACGATCAGCACCGGTGCCATGGCGTTGGGCAGGATGTGGCTGCGAATCACCCGCCACGGGCTCGCTCCCAGCGCACGGGCTGCTTGCACGTACTCATTGGGTTTGACCTGAAGGACCGAGCCTCGCATCAGCCGGGCGATGCTCGGCCAACCCAAGATGGCCAGCACGAGCACGACCTTGCCGACGATCAGGAAATAGCCAGAGTTCTCGTCGTTGGCGAACGTCGTCATGAACAGGATGCCGCCCAGAAGGAAGGGGATGGCAAAGAAGATGTCCGTGACTCGCATCATCAACGAGTCGAGCCAACCCCCGTAGTAGGCGGAGATCGTGCCGATCACCACGCCGATCAAACTGGTCAGGATGGTGGCGAAGACACCGACAAGGATCGACGCCCGCGCACCATAGATCGTCCGCGCATAGATGTCATAACCCTGCAGGTCATAGCCGAACCAGGCGCCATCCCAGGTGAACTCTGGCGGGTCGCTCCCTCGGCTGAGGCTCGCTGCGGTGGGGTCAAGCCGAGTGAACAACTGCGGAACGACAGCCATCAGCACGAAGAGGGCGATGATTCCCAGGGAAATCCAGAAGAGCGGCCGGCGGCGCAGTTCACGCCAGGCATCCGAGGCCAGGGAGCGAGCCTCGGATGCGTCGCCCCCCTCAGGTGCCTTCAACACCGGCGCGGGAGCGCCGCTAACGGGTGATGTCTCAGAGGACTTGAGAGCGTCAGTCATGGCTGATCCTTGGGTCGAGCACGCCGTAGAGAAGGTCGACGATGAGGTTCATGATGAGGAAGACGATGACGAGGACCGTGACAGCACCCACCACAGCCACGCCATCACGGCTGTGGATGCTTTGGAAGATGTAGCCACCAACCCCCCGGATGTTGAAGATGCGCTCGGTGATGATCGCGCCTCCTAACAGTCCCCCGAAGTCGGCACCAACAAAGGTGACCACCGGGATCAACGAGTTGCGCAGGGTATGCACGCCAATCGTTCGAGGTCGTCCCAGCCCCTTGGCCACGGCAGTTCGCACGTAGTCCGCCCTGAGGTTCTCCACCAAATTGGTCCGAGTCAGACGAGCGACGTACGCCAGCGAGATGGCCCCCAGCACGATTCCCGGGAGGATGAGTTCGCTCCACGGAGCCGCCGGAGAAACGGTCGGGCGGAACCATCCCAGGTCTAGACCGAAGATCTTCCTAGCCAGCACACCGATGACGAACGTCGGAATCGCGATGACGATGAGGGTGGATACCAGGACGAGATTGTCGACGAATTTGCCTTTTCTGATACCAGCCAGGACCCCGGCAAATACGCCGATCACCAACTCGACCAGGATGGCGATGACGGCCAGCCGAATCGTGATCGGGTAGCGCTTGGACAGCTCCTCAGAGACCTTCACCCCCTGGAAGGTCTCGCCGAGATCGCCCTGCGCGAGTTGCCCCATGTACTTGGCGTACTGCACCGGCAAAGGGTCGTTCAGGTGGTGCTGCTCACGGAACTTTGCGGCAAAGGCCGGCGGGCACGGACGCTCGCCGCAGCGGCCGGCGAGCGGGTCGCCCGGCATCGCGAAGACCATGGCATAGATGAGAAAGGTCGCTCCGATGATGACCGGGACCATGAGAAGCAAGCGTCGGAGGATATACGTGCCCATCTGACCTCCTTGGGGATGGTGACGACGCTGTCGAGAAGAGGGCCGCAAAGTGCGGCAACGGCGACCCTACCGGGATTCGTCGCCGGGCGAAACACCTGGCACACCGTTTTGCCCCGGGGATTTCGCCAGAACTTGGCGGCCCTCGACCGAGAGCCGATAAGGCGCGAAAAGCATTGTGGCCCACCGCCCCTCGATCGAGGGGCGGTGGGCCACCGTGCTCTTGTTCGCGATGCGCCGCCAACCCTACGGGTCAGCGAGCGCGCCGGATCACTTGACCGTGACGCTGGTCAGGTCGAAGGTGCCGAAAGGCGTGACCTTGACGTTCTCGACCTTGGTCGACCAACCGGCGACAGCCTTGCCATACCACATCGGGATGACCGGCATGTCGTTGGCGAGCAGGGCCTCGGCCTCCTGGTACTTGGCGTTCGCGGCCGCACCATCGGTCGCCGCGGCGGCCTCGGTCAGCAGCTTGTCGAAGGCCGGGTTGGAGTAGCGGCTGTCGTTCGAGCCAGCGCCGGTGCCGTACAGCGGGGCGAGGAAGTTCTCGATCGACGGGTAGTCCATCTGCCAACCGGTCCGGAACATGCCCTTCATCTCCTCCGCGGTGATCTTGGTGCGGAAGGTGGCGAAGTCCGGGTACGGCGTGGCGATGCACTCCACACCCAGGGCGTCCTTGATCGAGTTGCAAGCAGCCTCGGTCCAGGCCTTGTGGTCACCGTCAGCGTTGTAGCCGATGGTCATCTTGCCGGTGTAGCCGCCAGCCTCGTCGAAGAGGGCCTTGGCCTTGGCCTTGTCGTAGGTGCAGAAGTCGCCACAGGCGCCTTCCTTGTAGCCGTCCACGACGGGGGAAACCCAGCCGGTGGCGGGCACCCGGGTGCCAGCGAGGATCTTGTCAACGATGGTCTTCCGGTCGATGGCGGTGGAGATGGCCTGACGGAGCTTGGGGTTGTCATAGCTCTTGTCGGCCTTGCTCGACGGGAAGGAGATCGAGGCGAAGGTGCCGATGGCCTGGACCAGGTTGCGGTCGGGCAGGTCGGTCTTGTACTTCTCGCCAGCCAGCGCACTCGCGGGAACCGCGGCCAGCAGGTCGAGGTTGTCGGCCTGCACGTCGGTGTACGCCGCGTCGGTGTCCTGGTAGATCTTGAAGGTGATCTTGTCGACCTTGCCCGCGAACTTGCCCTTGTAGTCGGCGTTCTTGGTCAGGACCATGTCGGTGCCCTTGGTGTACTTCTCCAGCTTGTACGGTCCGGCACCGACCGGAGCGTCACCGAATGCCTTGCCGTTGTCGGCAAAGAACGAGTCAGGGAGCGGAGCGAAGGCGGTGTAGCCAAGGCGAACCGGGAGGTTCGAGACCTTCTCGGTGGTCTTGACCGTGAAGGTGTAGTCGTCGACCACCTTCAGACCGGACAGGGTCGTGGCCTTCGGCGGCTTGCCCTTGCAGTCCGGGTCGCCAGCCTTGGGGTCATTCTCGCCAGTGCCCTGGTCCTTGTCGAAGACACCACAGTCCATGTCGCCGGCGCCCTCGATGACGTCGAAGAAGTAGGAGTTCAGGGTGCCGTTGACGCCATTGCGGTTCCAGTTCCAGGCGTCGACGAAGTTCTTGGCCTTGACCTCGGTGCCGTCGGTGAACATGTAGCCCTTGTTCAACTTGACGGTGAAGGTCTGGTTGTCGGTGGACGTGATCGACTCAGCGATGTCCATCTCGGGAGCAGCCGTGTCGGGGTTGTAGTGCACGAGCTTGCTGACAATCGCGTCCAGCACGTCGCCGCCACAGGTCTCATTGGTGTTCGCCGGGATGAACGGGTTCTGGGGCGTACAGCCGTGCACCGTGATGGCGCCTCCGGTCTTGCCTGCGGCAGTGCTGCCACCCGAGCTGCTCGGGCTGCTGTCGCCGCCGCCGCAACCTGCGGCAAGCAACGCAGCGGCCGAAACAGCGGCCACGGCGACCGTGCGAGTAGTTCCTCGCATGGATGTCCTCCTACTGAGTGATTACGTCGTCCGCCCGGGTGCCGGGCTAGACCCTAGTTGGCGGGCATGATGAGGCCCGCGTACCCCATACAAACCCATCGGGTTCGTTGAGGGAAGTCTTGGCGGCCTATGAGACCCGATTGTGACCGAATCCGCGCCGTCCCCCCGGCCTACGCCGTAGATCCTTCGGCACCAGGCGCGGCCTGGCTCCCCCGCGCCTCGATCCCGACCCAGTAGCGTCGCCTACGTGCGCGGATATGACGATGACCTGCGACTTGCCCACGTTCTAGCGGACAGCGTCGAGCCGATCACCATGTCCCGCTTCCGCGCAGCCGACCTCAGTATCGAGTCCAAGCCGGACCTCACGCTGGTCAGCGACGCCGATCGCAGCGCCGAGGAGATCATCCGCAATCAACTCGGTCGTACCCGCCCCAGGGATGCCGTTGAAGGTGAGGAGTTCCCGGCCACCGGAAGTAGCACCCGTCGGTGGGTGATCGACCCGATCGACGGAACGCACAACTTCGTCCGTGGCGTTCCGGTGTGGGCGACCCTGATTTCGCTGATCGACGATGGTGTCCCCGTGGTGGGCCTGGTCTCGGCTCCGGCACTGGGTCGCCGTTGGTGGGCCGGGCAGGGCACTGGGGCCTGGGCGGGTCGCAGCATCACCCAGGCCAAGCGCATTCAGGTCTCTAAGGTCTCCCGCATCGAGGACGCCTCACTGTCCTACGCGAGCATTCGCTCATGGGAGCCGCTGGGCCGGCTCGAGGCCATGCTGGATCTGGCCCGCGATTGCTGGCGGGAGCGAGCCTTCGGCGACTTCTGGTCATACATGCTCGTGGCCGAAGGCAGCGTGGATATCACCGCCGAGCCGGAGTTGGCGCTATACGACATGGCGGCGCTGGTGCCGATCGTCACCGAGGCCGGTGGGCGGTTTACCAGCCTGGCGGGAGCCGAGGGACCCTTCGGGGGCAACGCCGTGGCCACCAACGGACTCCTACACGAAGAGGTCCTTGCGCGCCTGGGCACCTAGCCGGTCGATCATTCGAGGCCGAGGTATGAGGTGCACATCTCGGCGATGCGCTTCGAGATTTCCGCCCGAGATTCGGTCGACGGCTCGACGAGTTCACTGATAGTCAAACGCACTGCGGCGGAAGCAATAAAGGCCAAGCGACCTGGATCCGTGCCTTCGGGCACCCTGGCGCTGAGGGCCTGGAGAACTTCACTCGTGGCGGTCGGCACGATGCTGTTCTCACCTCCGGAGGTGAGCCCCGGTATCAAACTGTCCTCGCTCGTGCGGTCCTCGGTCAGTACCGCCGCGAGGAAGGGCCCCCGGTCCGCCTCAGTCAGCGCGTACAGGCAGCCCACGGCGATCGCATCACGCAGGGTCCCATCGGAGGCGTCGATGGCCTCGTTGAGCTCACGGAGGAATTTGGCGACCTCATAGAGCAACAAGGCGCTGCCGAGCTCGCTCTTACTCGCGAACTCCTTGTAAAGCGTCGGGCGCGAGACTCCGGCGTCGGCAGCAATCTGCTGAACCCGAGCATGTCGCCAGCCATAGGTGATGGCGTGCTGCTTGGCGACCTCGAGCATCTCCTCACGGCTGGCGGAGCGGCGCCTGCCCCTGCCATACCGCGCTGTCATGGTAGATAATTCTACTGCTTTGTGACCGTCAGTGACGCGCCCTGGGCAGCCAAACCCTGTCTGAGGGATGTGGCATCGCCCACAAGCACCACGGTCATCCCGGTGCCGGTGACCTCGCGAAATGCCGATGTCAGCCGCTCGGGCGAGAGCGCCCGGACGGCCTCGAGGTTGGTATTTGTGAAGTCCTCCGGCAACTCCTCCAGCGCGAGCCCGATCGCCTCATCGGCAACGGCCTCGGCTGTCGCATAGCGGCCTGGTGCCGTACCGGCGACGAAATCGACGCCGGCGCGCACCTCTTCTGGGGTAAAGCCATCGCGCGCCCGATCAAGGATCTCGCGGAGGAGGTGGAGGCTCTCGATAGTGCTATCAGCGCGTACTGATCCGCTCACCACAAACGAGCCACCACGGGCGCGAGGGCGGAAGCCGCAGCGGATGCCATAGGTAAACCCCTTCTCCTCGCGGAGCACCGCGTCGATGCGCGCATTCGGGGAGCCGCCAATGACAAAGGAGAGCACCGGATACGGCGCCCAGCCGGTGGCCACGGATCGGTCTGGCCCCGGGACCCCGAGGGCCAACTCGGTCTGGACGGCGCCTGGTCGATCGACCAGCACAATCCGATCCGCGTCAGCTGCGGGGATCGGGCGCCGCGGCCCTGGCACATCCATCGGATCGGCCACCCAGTCGCCCAGGCTGCCCTCGACCAGTGCCAGGTAGTCCAGGTCGCGAAGGTCGCCAGCGATGACGACGACGGCCCCTTGGGGCCGGACCACATGAGCATGGAAGGCCGCGATGTCCTCCCGAGTCAGGGAGCCGATGGTGGCCGCGGTGCCGGCATTAGGGATGGCGGCCCGCTCCCCCGCGGCATACATCGTTGCGATCAACTCCCGGGAGGCCCGGTGTCCGGCGGACGCGCGTTCTTGCTCAATCTCTGCCAGTCGCGACCGCAGCACGCGCCGGACCTCGTCTTCGGGGAAGCTGGCCTCGGTCAACGCCTGCCGGAGTAGGTCAAGGGCCGCTCCCAGATGGCGGGCGGAGACGTCGACATCCACCATCAGACCGCCATCGGCGACGCCCGCGCCGAAGGCGATGCCATGGCGTTCGAGCAGTCCAGCGAACTCCTCCGAGGTATGCCGCTGGGTCCCCTCATCGAGAAGCCGGGCCATCATGACCGCAACACCTTCGCGCCCGGCCGGCTCGGCGGCGAGCCCAAAACGAATCAGGGCGCGGACGGCCAGCACATATTGGCCGGGCAGGTCGTACGCGAGAAGCGTGATGCCATTGGCGAGGGTGTGCCGAATTGGTGCGGGGAAGGACCAGGACCGGGTGGGGGCCACCGCGGGACGGTCGGGTGCAGCCGCCGGGTGGCTGGGTGCCGGGCTCATGCCACGTCCTCCTGTTCGCGCTCGGCTTGGTAGGCGATGGTGGCGCGATGCTCGGGGGTCAGCCAACGGCGGGCGGCATCGCTAACCGCGTCGGCTTCGACCGCGAGGATCGTGTCGAGCCGCGTGTTGATGGTCTGGGCGTCACCGTGGAGCAGCGCGTAGTGACTGATCAGATCGGCCCGTTCCTCTTGGCCGGCCAGCGCAGCGAGCCACGCGCGCTCGGTGTGGGCGCGGGACGCCTCGAGCAGCTGCGGGTCCAGGTCCGCGGCAATGGCGGCTGCCATGAGCTCGACCGCGGCCTGCTCGACCTCCTCCGCCCGTTGATCCGGCGCCACGTCGATGGTGATGATGCCCAGGGATACCCCGTCGACGAAGCCCCAGGCGCTGCCGTGCACCGAGGTTGCCACCTGGTCGCGGCGCACCAAGGCGCTGACGAGGGGGCTCGTGGAGAGTCCGGCCAGGCAATCGAGGGCAAGGGCGCAGGCCAGGAATTCATCCTGCGTCTCCGCGGGCAGCCGGTAGGCCAGATAGAGCCGATCGTTGGGCACGCTGCGTTGCAGGTCGACCCGGACCGGGGACTCCAACGGTGGCAACGCTGGGTGAGGTCCGCGTCGGGGCGCAGCCTCGGCGGTGAGATGGCCGAAGTGCTTCTCGACCAGGGCGAAGCCTTCCTGCGGGGTGAGGTCCCCACACAGGGTCAGGACGGTGTTGTCCGGTGCGTAGTGCGCAGTGAAGAAGGCGTGCACATCCTCGAGTGAGGCCGCGTCGAGATCAGCCATCGAGCCGATCGTCGGGTGATGGTAGGGGTGGTCCGGCGGGAAGATCGCGGCATACACCTCGATCAGGGCGTCGCCATACGGCTGGTTGTCATAACGCTGGCGCTTCTCCTCCTTGACCACGTCACGCTGGTTGTCGAGGTTCTCCTGGGAGACCGCGGCAAGCAGGTTGCCATGGCGGTCGGCCTCCAACCAGAGCGCGAGCTCGGTGACGCCGGTGGGCACCGTCTCGAAGTAGTTGGTGCGGTCGAACCAGGTGGTGGCGTTGAGTCGGCCGCCATGGGCCATCAGCAACTCGAAGTGCTCCCCCGTGGCGACCCGCGCGCTGCCCTGGAACATCAGGTGCTCGAAGAGGTGCGCGAATCCGGTGCGACCGGCGCTCTCATGGCGAGAGCCCACGCCCACCCAGAGATTGACGGTGACGGTCGGGACACTGTGATCGGGCGAGATGATGACCCTTAGGCCATTGGCCAGGGTGCGCTCGTGGATCGGGTAGGCCAGCGGCATAAGGAGCACCCTATGCGGCAATCGAGGTGAAAACGCCGGGACTTCCCGGCGTTTTCACCTCGACCGCGATGGTAGCGGGGACAGGATTTGAACCTGCGACCTCCGGGTTATGAGCCCGGCGAGCTACCGAGCTGCTCCACCCCGCGTCGAGTGAGTGGCCGGTTGCCCGACCGCTCGGTTCCTCAAGGGTACGTGAGCGGTCGCGGCATGCCAAATCGCCTGCCCGGCTAGCCCGTGGGCGACGGACTCGCGGTAGGAGAGGGCGAGCCCGAGGGTGAGCTGGACGGCTGCGGAGCTGTGCCCGGCAACGCACCCGGCGCAGCCGCCCGCGCGCGCTCCAACGCCGCCGCCAACCGCTTCTGCGCCTCGCCGTATGCCGTGAAGTCGCCCTTGCGCAGCGCCTCCTGGCTCTGGTCGTACGCCTTTTGCGCATCGGCCAAGGCCGAAGCGAGCCGTTCAGCGTCGGTCTGGGTCGCCGGCGGAGGTGTGCCTCCAGGCTGCGTGGGCGTGCTCGCGCCCTTGCCGAAAAGCCCGTTCAACGCCTGTTCGACGGTGTCACCCCAAGCGACCTTGTCGTTGTAGACCGCCACCGTGATCTTGTTCTGCGGGAAGGACCCAGCCGCCTTGGACTGCTGCACGAAGACCGGCTGGATGTACAGCAGGTTGCCCGCCAACGGGAAGGTCAGCAGATTGCCAAACGACAGGATCTTGCCCGACTGAGAGTTCTGGGTGATGTAGGTCGAGAGGTTCTGCGTCTCCGATGGATTTTGCGAGCGTTCCGGAGAGGTCTGGATCTGGTTGAGCACCTGGGCCGGACCGCTGAAGCGACCCGGGAAGGAGAGCAACCGCAGCGTGCCGAACTGCTCCGATGGCTGACCGGCCTTTGACCCGGCGTCGGCATCCGCGACGAGCAGGCCACGCATGATCTCGCGGCTGCCTTCGCTATTGGCCAGTGGCACAAAGGTGGTCGTCAGTGAGAATGCCGGCGTCTGCTGGTCCGGCATCGCCAGCGACTGGAAGTAGACCGGCTGGTCTTGGCTGTTGTGGTTGGGATCCTTGGGCACCCGCCACCGGTCCGAGCCGTAGTAGAAGGCCGCTGCATCGGTGACGTGGTACTCCGTGAGCAGTTGCCGCTGAACCTTGAGCAGGTCCTGGGGATAGCGGATATGCGACATCAGGTCGCCGGACATGGTCGAGCGCGGCTGCACCGTCCCCGGGAAGACCGACTGCCACGCCTTGAGAATCGGGTCCTGCTCGTCCCAGGCGTACAACTTCACGGTGCCATCGAAGGCGTCCACGGTGGCCTTGACCGAGTTGCGCATGTAGTTGACCAGGCCGGAGCCGGTGGAGACCACGCGCGAGCGCTCCGTCACCGAGTCCGAGGTGGCATCGCCGAGGTCGGTATGGCGGCTTCCGGGGTAGGTCGCGCTCGTGGTGAACCCGTCCACGATCCACTGAACTCGGCCTTCGACGACCGCGGGATAGACATTCCCGTCCAGCGTGAGCCAGGGTGCGACCCGCTCAACGCGCTCGATAGGGGCCCGGTGGTCCAGGATGCGCGACTGCGACGTGAGGGTGTCGGAAAGGAAGAAGTTCAACTCGCGGTACTTCACGGCATACGCAAACTTGGCGAGCGCGGAGCCCACCGGCACGCCCCCCGTGCCCTGGTAGGTGTTGGTCCGCTGGGGCGTATTCTCGCCCGCCTCTGGGACGTCGAACTCTCGCGGCTGAGCGCCAGATGGGGCCCCCACAACCGAGTACGTCGGTGACAACTCACCAAAATAGATCCGCGGCTCGTAGTCGCCCAGCGAACCGGTGCCCAAGCCGGTTTCGAAGAATCTCGGATCTCCCTCGCCGGTGCGCTCATTGGCGTAAGCCCCAACGAAGCCATACCCGTGGGTGTAGACGGTGTGGTCGTTGATCCAGTTGCGCTGGCTATCGGGCACGCCATCGAGGCTCAGTTCGCGGACCGCGACGACGACATCGCGGACCTTGCCGTCGATGGTGTACCGGTCGACGTCCAGCGTGTCCGGGAACGCGTAGTACTGCCGCGGTGACTGGAACTGCCGGAAGCTCGGCGAGACCAAGGTGGGGTCGATGATCCGTATGCCGGGAATCTCCGAGGCCGCTTCGCGCAACGCCGCCGGCTCGGTGACCACATCCGTGGGGTTGGCCACCGCCTTGATCCGATCCAGACCGTAGGCCGTCCGAGTCGCGGCGATATTGGCATCGATGTACGGCGACTCGAGGGAGAGCTCGGAAGGCTTGACCTTGAAGCTCTGCAGCAAGCGTGGGTAGATCGACCCGACGACCAGAGAGGTGACGACCAATAGCGCGACCCCGGTGAGCGGCAGCCGCCAACTGCGCGTCCAGATCGCCGCCAGGAAGAGCGCGGCGCACACCAGGGCAGCGATCGCCAGGATGGTTTGCGCAGGAACTTGGGCATTCTCCCGGCTGTAGGTGATGCCGGTGATCGAGGCCAGGGCCCCGCGCTCGGTGGTGAGGAAGTAGCGGTCCAGCCAGTACGACGCCCCGCGCAAGACAGCCAGCAGCGCGCCAAGAACCGCCAGCTGGATGAATGCCGCCGGCGTTGTGCGGCCACGTCCCGGCAACTGGAAACCGCCGTAGACGTACTGGGTGAAGAGGCCGCCGAGGAGGGCCAAGCCGAGTACCACCGAGAAGAAGCTCACCAAGAAGCTAAGCCACGGCAGGGTGAAGACGAAGAAGCCGATATCCTCCCCGAAGAAGCGATCCTGCACCCCAAAGGAACCACCACCCCGCCAGAGCAGGTAGGTCTTCCACGCCCCGATCGAGCCCGCGCCAGCGAGCAGCCCGAGGATGACCGGGATGCCGAAGGCAGCCGCCTTGCGGACGGGTTCGATGGCCTGGCGGTACTGCTCGAGGACCTGCTGGCTCGGCGTCATCGGGATTTCGAACGGCCGCGTGCGGTAGGCGACAAACATGCTGGCGCCGACGATGCCCGCAGTGAGCAGCGCGGCAACCCCGAAGATCAGAGCCTTGGTGCCGAGTTCGGTGATGAAGACCTTGCCAAATCCGACCGAATCGAACCACCAGCTGTCGGTCAGCACTTCGGCGCCGATTGTCGCCAGGAATGCGAGCACACCCAGGATCAGCAGGGTGATGGTGAGCGGGCTGCGCCTGGGCCGCCTCAATTGCAGGCCCGGCCTGGGTGCCCGCGGACCCTGCGGCGGCTGCTGGCCACCCTGCTCCAGCGGACCCTCATCGTCGGGACCGTTCACCACGAAGTCCGAACCACTCACCCGCGTCGCTCCTGCTGCCGTCCGTCTGTGAAGGTCCAACGTACCTCGGATACCTGGCGTGCCCTGCCTTCCCGTCAGGCAGGATGGAGCGGTGAGCATGCCTGAACCCAATGCCATCGCGGTGACCGACCCGCTGGCAATCGCCGCCCTCGAGACCGAGCGCTTCGTTGCAGGGGCAGGGTGGGACCAACCAGTGCGCCTCTTTGCCCTGGTCTCCACCGCGGAGCTCGTGGCAGCTCAGCCAACGCTGGCCTCATCGACCAGCCTGTCGGATTCGGCGCCCGGCGCCCTGAGCGCGGTCGAGCAGGATGACATCCCGGAGCATGACGGCATCGAGGACCTGCTGGCGCGCTTGGCTTGGCCGCCAGCAGTGGTTGGCGTGCTGATCGCACTGGAACGCATCGTGCTGCCACCCGAGGTCGAGGCCGCGTTGCCCGAAGACCCGGCCGCGGCTCTGCAGGCTCTGGCGGCGCACCCCGATCGCGCGGATGTCCGCTTGGTCGCGGCAGCAACGCGCGATGGCCGGGAGACCTGCCTTCTCCGGCAACGTGCCAACGACCGAGATGACCGGGTAGCCATGGATCGCGGCATCGCGCCTGGACTGTTGGCAGCGCTCAAGGCGACGCTCGACTAGCGGCATTCGTCGCGGCATTCGTCGCGGCATTCGAGGTGAAACCGCCGGGGAAACCGCGCGGCATCACCTCGACCGCGCGGGACGGCGGGGCGGCTTAGGCGCAGGTCGGCAGATTCGCTGCCGTGCCCTGCGAAATCGCCTTCACGGCCGCCCAACCCTCGGCAAACGTGGCCACGCGCACCACGCGCATGCCATCAGGGACATGCCCGACGACCTCGGAACAGTTCTCCGCCGGGGCCAGGAACCATTCCGCGCCATCGTTCTGCGCGCCCACCATCTTTTGCTGTATGCCGCCGATCGGCCCCACGCTCCCGTCGGCGGACATCGTCCCGGTGCCTGCGATGACCTTGCCACCTGTGGCGGCGCCCGGCGTCAGCGCGTCCTCAATCGCCAGCGTGAACATCAGCCCAGCCGATGGTCCACCGACACCACCTGCATTGATCTCCACGGTGAACGGCAGGTCATAGTCGAGGCTGAGGTAAACCCCAATGACGGCCCGCCCACCGGAATCCACCGTTCGGGCCTCAACGGTTTGTTCGACACCCTTGCGGCGGATGGTGAGCGGCAGGGTGGCCCCGGCCTTCGTAGCGCTGATCGCGCTGCGTAGTTGATCCGCCGAGGTCAGCGGCACTCCATCGACCGCGACGAAGCTATCGCCCGCCCGCAGGATCGCGGCATTCGGGGAGTCCTGCGGGACTTCGGCCACCGAGACCTTTTCGGGCACCTTCTGGCCGAGTGCCCGCAGCGCGACGGTCGCGGCGACCTCCTGAGAACTCGCCATCTCGGCGGCACCCTCCTCCTCGGCCTGTTCCTGGGTCTGTCCCGGCGGGTACACCTGCTCCTCGGGGAGCACCACCTGGGAGGGCGTCAGCCAGGCAACGAAGAGGTCCATAGCCGAGACGTGCTGACCAGGTCCGCCCTCGACCAGCACGGTGGTGAACATCAACTCGCCGGAAGTGGGGTAGGTGGTGGCGCCCGAAATCGACAACACGGGTTTGTCCTCACCCGGTCCGCTGATCGCGCCCAGGATGTTGGAGGTCGGGCCGGGCTTCATCACGACATAGGGCACGCGCACGAGCATCGCCGCAGCCAAGAGCACCACCACGAAAAGCGTGATGTAGGCGAAGGTCCGCGGAGTGCGGCTGACGCGGAACGGGTCCTCGGCTTCGATCACCGAAGTGGTCACGGAAGCCCCACCCACTCAGAGCCCCCATCCGCGAAAAGCTGGTGTTTCCAGATCGGCACGGTGCCTTTGAGCGTGTCAATGAGGTCGCGGCACGCGGCGAACGCCAGGTCGCGGTGCGGTGCTGCGGCAGCAACTACGACGGCGAGGTCGCCCACGGCAAGCTCACCCACCCGATGGATGGCGGCGACTCGGGCGCCCGGGTGACGCTCGGCGACCACCCGACATACCTCGCCCATGGCAGTCAATGCCGTCGGGTGGGCCGAGTAATCCAATTCGCGGACGTCGTGACCCTGATCGTGATCGCGGACGACCCCGACGAAGAGCGTGACGCCCCCGCAGGAGGGGTGTCGCACGGCCGCGAGGACTTCGTCCACCGACAGCGCCGCGTCCCGAAGGTCGCACAGGACGACGGCGGCATCCGTGCTGTGCGGCACTACGCCCCCTGAGAGGTCGAGGGTCGCCCGGAACGAATCCAGGGTGTCCCGTGGTTGGCTAGACGATGAGACCACATCCTCTCACTTAGGCCAAGGAGAAACCCCGTGAGCGAGCCACCCGTGGGCAGGGCGCCCGAGCCCAGCGACGAGGATCCGCAGTTGCCACCGGCGATCGAGCAGATGCTGTCCTCGCTGACCGGTGGGATGCCGCTGCCGCCCGAACTGCGGCAGATGATCACCGAATCCGGCTTGGCGTCCATGGATCCGGCCATGCTCGGCGCCATGATGCAGCAGGTGCAGTCGCTGTTCGCGGGGGGCGGCGACGACGACGCCCCGGTTAATCAAGAGGCGGCCACCAACCTCGCGCGCAATGTCTGCGCAAGCCAAGGCGACCCGAGCCCGAGCACTCGGGGTCAGTCGCAAGCTGAGCAGAGTGTGCGCGTCGCCGAACTCTGGCTCGACGCGGCCACCGAGTTGCCCTCACACGCGCCCCGGGGGGAGGCCTGGAGCCGGGCAGCCTGGATCGAGGCGAGTATGCCGCTGTGGTGCGATGTGGTCGGCCCGATCGCTCGTGGCGTCGGCGACGCCGTGAGCACGGCCGTCGGTGGACAGCTGGAACAGCTGGGCGGCGTGGAAATCCCCGGGATGGGAATGCTCCCGGAGGGCGCCATGGATCAGGTGCAGCCCATGCTTCGACGGCTGCACGGCGGGCTCTTCTCGATGCAATTGGGCCAGGGTGTGGGGACCCTGGCGGGCGAGCTCCTCACCGGATGCGAGATGGGGCTGCCGGTGGTTGATGATCGGGTGGTCGTTCTGTTGCCGACGTCGGTGAAGGAGTTCGCCACCGGCCTCGGCGTCGATGAGCCCGCCGTCTGGCTCTACCTCGCGGTCCGTGAGACGGCCCGGGCGCGACTCTTTGCGACGCACCGCTGGATCGCCGAGGACCTGATGGCCGCTGTTCGGGATTACGCAGGCGATATCACCATCGACACCGAGCGGATTGAATCCGCGGTCGCCTCGATCGACCCCTCCGACCCGGCTGCGGTCCAGGCAGCTCTCCAGGATCAACTCTTCGCGATCGATCCCTCGCCAGCGCAGAAGCGGGCCCTGCAGCGCCTGGAGACCTCGCTCGCATTGGTCGAAGGTTGGGTCGATGTGGTAGCCGGCCGGGCCTGCGCCGACCACTTGCCGGCAGCCCAAGCCCTGGCCGAAGCGATTCGGCGACGTCGGGCCACCGGCGGGCCGGCCGAGAAGACCTTCGGCGCCCTCGTGGGGCTCGAGCTCCGGCCCCGTCGGCTGCGCGATGCCGCCAATCTCTTTGCCGCCCTCGAGGCGGCTGGTGGCAGCGCCCTGCGCGACGCGGCCTGGGAGCATCCTGACCTGGCACCCGGCGCGGCCGATCTCGACGACCCCTTGGCCTATGTCGAGCGGCGCACCTCCGGCGCCGTCGATGCCCTCGACGCCGAACTCGACGCTTTGCTGCGCGGCGAGACCGGCACCCCCTGATGGAGACTGCGGATCCGTATGCCGCGGTACACGCCGCCGCCGTGACCGCACTGCAGTCGTGGGTTCCGCCGGATGCCGGGCAAGAAGTGCTGCGCGCGGACTTCCTGCAGGTGCTGCGCGAGCATCCAGACGGGATTGCTCGCTCCGGGCCGCCGGCCCATCTCACCGCGTCCTGCCTGGTGCTTGATGAGTCCGGCGAGCACGTGCTGCTCACCCATCACCGCAAGGCCAACGCCTGGTTTCAGTTCGGTGGCCACATCGATCCCACCGACGCCTCCTTGTGGGCTGCGGCCAGGCGGGAAGCCACGGAGGAGTCCGGGCTGGCCGTCGAGCCAGCAACGATGATTGCCCAACTCGACCGGCACACCCTCCAGGGGGACTTCGGCCGGTGCCGTGAGCACTTGGACGTGCGATTCGCCGCGGTGCTGCCCCGCCGCGCCAGCCCCGTCGTGAGCGCAGAGAGCCATGCCGTGCGCTGGTTTCATGGCGAGGAGTTGCCCGCCCGATCCGGCGAGGAGTTGGCCGAGCTGATTGCTGCCGCGCGGCGCCTGCTGGGCTTAGCCGTGTGACGGAAGTGACGGGCGGGACAAATGGGACGAGCGCCCTCCAGTCCTCCCGGCGTGGCGCGTGTAGTGGGCCAGAAGCGTGCGCTCGCTGACGTAGGGTTGAGCGGTCCAGACCGTGCAGCAGACACGGCATACCGACCTGAAACGTGAGGTGTTCCTATGGCAGACGAGACCTACAAGGGCGAGTTCTACTGCGTGAAGTGCAAGGAGAAGAAGGAGGCCGAGGGCAAGGTTGTGGTGACCGAGAACGGTCGCCGCATGGCCAAGGGCAAGTGCCCCACCTGTGGCACCAACCTCAACCGCATCCTCGGCAACAAGTGATCCGAGCCCACGCGCTAGGGCGCTGAAGCCCAGACGTGATGCAGGCCCCCGGGAGTACTCCTGGGGGCCTGCGGCATTCCCGAATGACACATGCAGGCACAATGGCCCCGTGACCGAGATCCCCGGCAGCGGCTTGAGCCGGACCGCCAAACTGGTTGGCTTGCCCCTCGGGCATGCCGGTCGGACGGCGGCCGGGCTCGGTAAGCGCGTTGCTGGGCGACCCGCCGAAGCAGTCGCTGCGGAGGTCCAGGCCCGCACGGCCGAGCAGCTCTTCTCGGTCTTGGGGCAACTCAAAGGCGGGGCCATGAAGTTCGGCCAGGCGTTGTCCGTGCTAGAGGCCGCCATGCCTGAGGAGGTCGCCGGTCCGTACCGGGCAACCCTGACCAAGCTCCAGGAGACCGCTCCCCCCATGCCGGTGGACCGCGTCCACGCCATCTTGGCCAGGGAACTCGGCCCTCGCTGGGCCTCGACCAAACTCATCGAGTTCGACGACACTCCCGCCGCGGCCGCCTCCATCGGACAGGTTCACAAGGCCACCTGGCGCGACGGCCGCACGGTCGCTGTGAAGATCCAATATCCCGGCGCGGCCAAGGCCTTGCTCAGCGACATCGCGCAACTCTCGCGGGTAGCCCGAATGGCCGGATCAGTGATCCCCGGCATCGACATCAAGCCGATCATGGCCGAGTTGCGCGAGCGGATGAGCGAGGAACTGGACTATCGCCTCGAGGCCCGACATCAGCGACATGTCGCCGCGGCATTCCGCGATGACGACGATGTCCTGGTGCCCGATGTGCTGGCGGACTCCACACACGTCATTGTCTCGGAGTGGGTCGACGGCATCCCCCTCGCGCGAATCATCGCCGAGGGCACGGTGGCTGAGCGGGACGAGGCTGCCTCGCTCTATCTCGAGTTCCTGCTGCGCGGGCCAAACCGCGCGCGACTCCTCCATGCCGATCCGCACCCCGGCAACTTCCGGGTCACCGCGGACGGCCGGCTCGGGGTGCTGGATTTCGGGGCGGTGAACCGACTCCCCGGTGGCCTGCCCGAGGCGATGGGCGAGATCTTGACCCATGCCCTAGCCGGGGACGCCACGGCGCTGGAGGCGGGCCTGCGCTCCCATGGCTTCATCAAGCCCAGCGTTGACCTGGACGCCAAGGCACTCCTGGACTACCTGCGCCCGATGGTCGATCCGATCCTGCACGAGGAGTTCACCTTTAGCCGGGAGTGGATGCGCTCTGCGGCCGCGCACGTGCAGGACCCACGCAAGCCGTCCTTCATGATCGGGCTCAAGCTCAACCTGCCCCCCGAGTTCCTGCTCATTCACCGGGTCTGGCTGGGCGGCTTGGGAGTGCTCTCGCAGATCGGCGGCACCGTGCCGCTGCGCGAACTCATGTGTGCCCATCTACCAGGGCTCGACGAGTCGCGGCTGCCGCCGTCACCGTGAGCGTGCCTCACCACCAGGCGCTGTCGAGTTTGCCCTCAATGCTGCGCAGATAGGTGCGGCTGCAGGAGTCGCAGGTCCACTGCGGACGAGCGTTCTCGATCCCGTGGCTCCAGGTCAGCCGGGCCGCGGCTTCAGCGTCGGGGGTCGTGGGACTCGTCCCGCAGGTGCCGCAGACCAGTTCCGACCGGTATGCCGTGGGCTCGTCCATCGTGGTCAGGCCTTCGCCGCAGCCTTGGCGGCCTTCTTGAAATCGCGGACCTTCTGCAGAGACTCGGCATCCACCACATCGGCAACCGAGCGAAACGAGCCTGGCTCGGCATACGCCCCGGCCGCTTGCTCCCAGCCATCGGGCCGAACGCCCAGTTGCTTGGCCAGCAGGGCCGTGAAGATCCTGGCCTTTTGGTCCCCGAAACCGGGCAGTGCCTTGAGCCGGGTATGCAGCTCGCGGCCGGTGCTGGCCGTGGTCCAGATGGCGGCGGCATCACCGCCATAGCTGTCGACGACCACCGCGGCCACTGCCTGGATTCGCGCGGCCATCGAACGCCCGTAGCGATGCACCGCAGGCGGCGTCGCGCACAGGTCGGCGAAAGCCACGGGCTCAGCAGCGGCGATCGTCGCCGGATCCAACGTGCCGAAACGATCCTTGATCTTCGCGGGGCCAGCAAAGGCCCGCTCCATCGGGAACTGTTGATCCAAGAGCATCCCCACCAGGAGCGCGAAGGGGTCCTGCGAGAGCACCAGATCGGCGGCTGGGTCCTGGGCGATCGTCAACGACACCATGGGCTAAGGCTAGGCGCCCGCGCCCGTGATGACGAGCGCCGCCGGCCCCGGTTGGGGTCGGCGGCGCTCCTCGGACGTGCTGGGCTCAGCGCATTTGCGCTCGCACCAGCTCAGCGTGACGCACCTGCTGCACCGCTTCCCGAGCAACGCGCTGCGCCTCGTGGGCGCGACGCTCCTGCACGGTGCGGCGAAGCTGATGCCAGCGTCGCTTTTCCATGGTGATCTCCAATTCAGATGAGCTGTGGGACGCCGCCGCTCAGGCGGCAACGTCGTTCTTGCGTGGGCGTCCCCGGGGACGCTTGCGGGCGACGATCTCCCCCTGCAGGAGGAGCTGGCCGCCCCACACGCCCCACGGCTCGCGCCGATCCAGGGCACCGGCCAGGCAGGCGCCCTGAAGTGGGCAGGTGGCGCATAGTGCCTTGGCGAACTCCACCTCGGCTGGCTCAAGGGCGAACCAGAGTTCGGCGTCGTTCTCGCGGCACGGGATCTCAGCGCCGGGGTCGGTGACGAGGGTGGTCAGGTTGACAAGTTCGGTCAGCATGGCGGGGACGTCACCTCCTGCGGTGTCGTGGGTTATCGGTGGGTGGTGATGCGTGGCGATGGCGGTCATGAGATTCCTCGAGGTCTGAGCGAGCTGGTGGCTGGTGGGCGAGACGGGTGCGGACAAAGCGAAAGGCCGCGGATCCCGGAGTCGGGTTCCGCGGCCTCGATGGCTCACACAGGTCTTAAACCGGTGGCGCCTCGAGGCGTGGACAGAGGACTCCCGCGATCGGGAAGGTGCCGGCGATGGCCGGGCCGCGATCGAGCGCGGACACACTGCTCCCCTGGAACCGACGATCATTCACTGCGTGGGCCGGGTTGGCGCCACGGAACATCTGGCGGCGGTATCGGGCAGCACTCATCGCCACCGGCAACTTCGACTTTGTCTCCATGAAGGTCAACCCTCCTCACTGCTCATCGTTCGGTCATCACTGATGCTCACGCGGGCGCGTGCACTTCGGTCAGGGTACGTGCCGATCCGCGAAGAGTGCAACGCAATTAATTCGCGCACGCTTCTCGCATGCGCGCCAGTGCATGAATACCGTTGTGCCGCAGCATTGTCTGCTATTCAGAAGGCGAAAAAGGCGAGACGATGGCCAAAAGGTCGGCGCCATAACTCTCGAGTTTGGCTTGACCGATGCCGCGAATGCCGAGCAGATCACGATCACTCCTCGGGAGGGTCTCTGCCACCGCGGTCAGGCTCGCATCGGTGAGGACCACATAGGCCGGCACCCCAGCGGCCCGAGCCGTCTGCAGCCGCCATTCACGCAGCGCCTCGAAAAGGGCTTCGTCATAACCCGCGGGACAGGTCGTGCACCGACCAACCGTGAGTTCTTTGGCGCTGGACAGTCCGCGGCCGCACACCCGGCATACCGAGGGCGCCGCACGCCCCCGAGTCTTGGCCGACACCTTGCGAGCGCTCTTGGCCGTGGACCGGGCGCGCTCCCCCAGCACGGGAGCGGCCGAGTCCAAGAAGCGCGATGGACGACGGGACGCGCGGGCACCCTCGGTGCGCGCACCAGCCCAGGTCAGCACCAGGCGGCGACGGGCTCTGGTGACCCCGACATAGAGCAGCCGACGCTCCTCCTCGATCTCCTGCGGCGTCTCGGCCATGGTGATCGGGATCAGGCCATCCGAGCAGCCGACAATGAAGACCGTGTCCCACTCCAGTCCCTTGGCGGCATGCAGGGATGCCAAGGTCACCCCGTCAACCGTGGGGGCATGGGCTGCTGCTGCCCGCTCATCGAGCTCGGCCACCAGGTCTCGCATGCGCGCTTGCGGGGACACCGCAACGAGGTCTTCGGCGACCCGTGCCAGCGCCTCAAGGGACTCCCACTCGGCGCGCACCGCACCGGCGCGCGGGGGCGCAGCGGTCAACCCTGCCGAGCTCAGCACATCCCGGGTCAGCGTCCCGAGCGGCACGCTGCCGTCGTCAGACCTGGCCGCGCCCCGCAACAGCAGGATGGCCGAGCGGACCTCTGAGCGGGAGAAGAAGCGCTCGCCACCCCGAACCAGGTAGGCAATGTCGTGCTCGGCGAGCGCGGTCTCCAGGGCCTCGCTCTGCCCATTCGTGCGATATAGCACCGCGATCCGCGAGGGCTGCTCACCACCCTTGACCAGGGCCGCGATGGCGGCGGCGACCTCATGCGCCTCGCTCACGTCATCGGCGTAATCACGCAACTCCGGCGCCGGGCCGTCCTCCCCTTGGGCCTGCAGCACCACGGCTCCACTGCGGCGACCGCCACCTGGCGTGCTGAGCACGAGGTTGGCCAAGCGCACCACCTGTGGTGATGACCGGTAGTTGCGCACCAGTTCGACGGTCTGCGCCCCCGGGAAGCGTTGGCCGAAGTTCAGCAGGAACTGCGGACTCGCTCCGGTGAAGGAGTAGATCGTCTGGGCCGGATCGCCCACGACACACAGATCCGCGCGTTCGCCCAACCACAGGTCCAGCAGGCGCTGCTGAAGGCGGCTGACGTCCTGGTACTCGTCAACCACGAAGTGTCGGTACTGGCCGCGGATCGCGCGGGCGACCTCCGGGTGCTCGGCGAGGATCCCCACCATGAGCAGCAGCACGTCCTCGAAGTCGATCAGGCCGCGTTCCGACTTCAACTCCTCATAGCCCCGGAAGACCCGTGCCATCGCGGTCGCGTCCATCCCCGGCGGCTCGCGTCGCTCGGCGGCGACGCGGGCGGCATACGAATCGGGGGTGATCATCGAGACCTTGGCCCACTCGATCTCGGCGGCGATGTCCCGCAGCTCACTCGAGGACGAGCGCAACCCGTGGCGGCGGGCGGACTGGGTGACCACGCCGATCTTGCTGGGCATCACCTCGGGTGCCGCGCCGCCGACCACGCTGGGCCAGAAGTAGTGCAGTTGGCGCAGGGCAGCCGCGTGGAAGGTGCGGGCTTGGACTCCACCGACGCCAAGTCCACGCAAGCGGGTCCGCATCTCGCCGGCCGCGCGCGCCGTGAAGGTGACAGCGAGCACCCGCTGAGGTTGGAAGGCCCCGGAGAGCACGCCATAGGCAATCCGGTGAGTGATAGCCCGGGTTTTGCCGGTGCCGGCCCCCGCCAGGACGCACATCGGCCCGAGCGGGCTGGCGGCTACGCGGCGCTGCTCGGGGTCGAGCGCGTCGAGCACCGCATCGGCGCTGGCGTGGATCGGGAGGCTGGCCATGGCGCGACCACTGTATGCCGCGAGCCCGACACCCGTGGGCTGGTCGCCGCTGACCGAGTCAGGCGACCCAGCGGCGGGTCGCCCACCCGTAAACCATGAAGGCGCCCAGCAGCAGGCTGATCCCCACGGTCAGCCACCACAGCCAACGGCGGCGTTCGGCGGCCTCGGCCAGGATCAGGTAGGCCGGGAACCAGGCCAGGGCATACCGGGGAGCGGACTCCCAAACCGACCCCGTGAGGATGACCCCCACGCTGGGGATGAGATAGGCGGCCTCTGCCCAGCGATGACGCGCCAGGACGATCACGGTGAGCACCACCCCGCCGACGACCGCGAGCAGATCGATCGAGCGACTGACCTGCAACCAACCATCGCCCGCACCGGAGATCTGGCCGAATTGGTGGACCAGGGCATCCCAGGGCGCCATGGTCGAGCGCTTCCAGCCAATGGCCTGTGCCTCCCGATAGGCATCCCAGGACCCCGTGCGCAGGCGCAACCAGGCGAGCCACCCGCCGAGAGCCAGTGCGGGAAGGATCGGCCACAGAACCTGCACGCCCGGCCAACGGCGCGACTGGCGCAGGCTCACGGCATACATCACCAGCAAGCCCAGGACGAGGAAGATCCCGGTCACCCGGGTCGAGACGGCCAGCGCAGCGCCCAGCCCGGCGAGCCACCAACGCTGCCTGAGTCCGGCCCACCAGGCACCGAGCGCGGCGGCTAGGAAGAGGGACTCGGAGTACACCGCGACCGTGAAGACCCCCGCGGGGGCGAGCGCGAGCAGCCAGAGGGCCCGGCGCTGGGCCCGCGGGGCCGACAGGCTCTGCCGGGCCACGCCGGAAAAGGCCACCGCCGCCAGCGCCCCGGCCACCAGGGCGATGATCCAGCCGGCCAGAGTTGGACCGCTCAGCGCCGGCGCAGCAGCGCGCATCGCGAGCGGGTAGCCCGGAAAGTACGCCTGATCACAGCAGGAGCGTGCCGGGGTGAAATAACCCTCGGTGGCGATCCGCACGAAGTGATAGGAGTCGAAGTACGAGAACCGGTCCAGCCACCAGCGCCCATCCCGCCAAGGGTGGGTTTCTCCCGGGATACCCGCGAAAGCAGCGATGAGGAGCACCAAGGCCACTAGGCCGGCCCTGGTGATGGCCCAGATGGTGGCCGCGGACCGACCTGGCGAAGACATCCTCACCTGACGCGCACGACCCGCTCGGGGGCGTCGATCGGCCCGCCGAACCAGTGCTCGATGAGCCGCCGAGCGATGGACAGGCGCCCGGAGATGGCCAGCTCACCGGAAGCCGTTGCGCTGAGCAACTCCTCCCGAGAGAACCACCGAGCCGCCTCGATCTCGCCATCAATCAACGTGAGCTCGCTCCCCTGCGTTCGGGCGAGGAAGCCGATCATGAGGGAAGTCGGAAAGGGCCATGGTTGGTCACCGAGATAGGTCACCTCGCTCACCTGCAGGCCGACCTCCTCACGCACCTCGCGAGCCACGGCCGCCGCCAAGGTCTCGCCGGGCTCGACGAAGCCCGCCAGCACGGACATACCGGCCGCGGTGAAGCCGGCACCGCGAGCAAGCAGGATCCGGTCCTGTGCGTCGATGACCGCCATGATGACCGCCGGATCGGTGCGCGGGAAGTGTTCGCTGCCGTCCTTCGGGCAGCGCCTAGTCCAGCCCGCGGTCGCGGCTGCGGTCTCGTGGCCACAGCGGGAGCAAAACCCATGTGCCGCATGCCAATTCGCGAGCGCGAGGGCACATGCAAAGGCCCCCGCATCCAGGTCATCGAGCTCGACGCCCACCTGGCGAAGGGTCCGCCACGCCGGATCGTCCTCGGGCGCCTGGCCCTCCTCAACGACCGCGACATAGTCGGTGGCGATGCCGTCGGCCACGCCCTCACCGAGGAAGGCCACCAAGCAGTCGGCGTCCGAGGCCGCCGGCGAGCGCCAACCCAGCGCGAGCCGGCCCTCCGCCTCGATGATGGGCGCCCGTCCGGCCCGAAGCGGCAGGACCTTGGTCGCTGGCGCGGCCAGCAGAGCCCCGATCATCCCTGGGGTGGCCCGGCGCTCAGCTCGCCGCTCCAGTCCCGAGCGGGCCAGGGCGAGGCCAGGCAAAGAGGTCGAATCGGACGGCACGTGGCCACGATAGTCACCGCGCACTCTCCTTCGGCGACCCTCCCACGCGTGGCTCCCCGACCTCGGGCGGCTCACGGCATACCGTGGCAGTCGTGGATCGCAGTCCCTCCTTCCTCGCTGCCCTGGCGAGTGCCGCCGTCTCCGGGTTGGACCCGGTGAGTGTCGAGGCGCTCCCCAGCACCCCAGAAGATCGCTTCGATGTCGGCTTCGTCATGGACAGCCAGCACCGGCGTTGGGTGGTTCGCGCCCCACGGGATGACATGGCCGCCGCCGAGATGGACCGCAGCGTGGCCATGCTCGGGATCATCGCGAGGAGGCTGCCTTTCGGCGTGCCGATGCCTCGGGGATTCATCGCCCTCGCAACCGGCGGGCGGGCCATGGTCTACCCCTATCTGCCGGGCCATCACGTCGACCTCGCTGCGCTGCCTCGTGGCGCGGGCGTGGCGGCCGAGCTGGGGCGGGCCCTGGCGGCCCTGCACAACCTGGATGCTCGGATCTACGACGAGGCTGGTCTGCCCAGTTACGACGCCGATGTCTATCGCTCGCGACGGCTCACGGATCTTGATCGAGCAGCTGCCACCGGGCGGATCCCGGCCGGCCTACTCACTCGTTGGGAAGCAGCGCTTGAGGACGTCGCACTGTGGCGCTTTGCGGCGGTGCCCACGCATGGCTCCGTGACGGCGGAGCATGTGCTGACCGCCTTCGACGATGACCACGATGCGGCCACCGGTCATGTGCGGGCGCTGACCGGCTGGGAGCATGCGCAGGTCGCCGACCCGGCAGATGATTTCGCCGAGTTGGTGAGCACCATGACGGCCGACGCCTTAGACACCGTGCTCGAGGCCTATGCCCTTTCACGGGTTGAACGACCCGACCCGCATCTCCTGGTGCGGGCACGGCTAGCCAGCGAGCTTCGCGAGCTCACCGGCCTCATGGATGCCGTGGCCGCACGCCGGCTGGACCTCGCCGATGTGCTCACTACACAGCTGCGCCAGCTCGACGACGCGATTCAGGCCAGTGACGACCCTCGGTTGTCACTGGCGCCCGCCGCCGTCCGTCCGCGAGCCGCCCAGCGCGTGGTCGATGAGCCCGACCAGGAGACCCCCGAGGTCACTGAGCCGGACCCGGATCTCCCGTCAGCGCCCTAACAAGCTCCTCGACCGCTGGCAGCGTCGGGTAGATCGTCTCTCCGGTGCGGGCAAGGTAGAAGGCCGTGCGGACCCTGGCTTCGTCAACCCCACGAAGGCGGCACCAGGCCAGGCGGTATGCCGCAAGTTGGGTTGCCAGAACCATCAGCCGGTCCTTCGTGGGCGCTGCCGTGGTCTTCCAGTCCACAATGACGAAGCCGTCCCCATCGGCGAAGACCGCGTCAATCCGACCGCGCACGGCCACTGGGCCGATGACCGTCTCGACGTCGGTTTCCACCTCGAGGGGGCTCTGTGCGGCCCACGCGCTCGCGAGGAAGATCTCTTGCAGGGCGGCGAGATCCTCATCGTCCGCAGAGCTCGCGTCAGTCCAGCCCGGCAGCTCGTCCACCTCGAGCAGAGCGGCTTCGCCGAAGTACTCCTCCAACCACGCGTGGAAACGGGTACCCCGGCGCGCCTGGGGAGCGGGGGGCGCTGGCATCGGTCGGCGCAGGTTCTCGGCATAGCCCACCGGGTCATCCATGAGCGCAACCAGGGCCGAGGTCGAGAGATGGGTGGGCAGCCTGACCGACTCGCCCGAGCGTGGTCGATGCGATGCTGCCCGCTCGGCGAGCAGTGCCTTCGCCGACAGCTCCCACTGCTGCTGGAGTGGGAGTGCGCCCGGGATAAGGACCGACTCCAGGGGGGCAGACGCAATGAGCGCGGCAGCGGCGGCCGCCGCACGATGACGCTCGAGCTCCGGGGTCGGTGGCCAGAGCACCTCGACCGGTTCGGCATGCCGGGGGTTGGCGGCCGCCGGGTCGGTGGCGGGCATCGGACACCAGGGGCCGCTGGCGGCTCCCGCTGCGCGGACCTCGTCCAGGAAGCGCGAGGTGATACGCGGGGTCTTGGCGGTGCCCCACACGTGGCTAGTGAGCAGGAGGGCCTCACGAGCCCGGGTGAGTGCGACATAGGCCAATCGGCGCTCTTCCTCAATCCCGAAGGCAGCGCTGGCGGCGGTGAACCTGGTCCACTCGGACGCGAGGTCATCGCAGGTGGCTGCCGTATCCCACGCGAACCGAGGACGCCCTTGGCGATCGCCGCGCAGGTCGTGAGGCACACCGGCCAGCCCGACCAGCCAGGCCTTGTCACGCACAGCGGTGGTGATCCACTCGCCCGCGTCGACCTTGCTGATATTGCCGGAGTGGGCGGGGAAGGACGCCTCGACCAGCCCGGGGACCACGACGACGTCCCACTCCAAGCCCTTCGCCGCATGCACCGTGAGAATGGAGACGGCATCGGAGCGGGTCTCCAACCAGCCCAGCTCGAGGCCGCGTTCCTCGGCAAGGGCGGCTTCGAGCCAGGCAACGAAGGCACCCAGGGTCGGTCGATCCGCCGACGCTGCGAAACTGGCGGCCACCTCGGTGAAGGCATCCAGGTGCGCACGGGCGGCGGCCGGCGAGTACTCGGGTCGCGCCACAACCTCAATGTCCAGGCCCAGCGCCCGCTCCGCCTCAAGGACCAGTTCGGGTAGGGCCAGGCCCACCATGGCCCGCAACCCACGTAAGGTCTCCGCCAAGCCCTCAAGCCGCCGCAAAGCGATCCCGCTCAGCGACTCCCCCTCGGGTCCTAGCCATCCGGGCGGCGGCAAGGTGTCGAGCGCCTCAGTCAGGGTGGCCGCGTCGGCGGAATCGGCCGCGAGGTCGCGACCGGCCGGCCCACGCGCATGCGAAGCGCGCACCCGCGCCCAGGCCCACAACCCGTCTAGGTCGGCCGCCCCAAGCCGGCAGCGCGGGCCGGTCAGGAGTCGCATGAGTCGGTCGCCCCGAACCGGGTCGGCCACCACCGTCAGGACGGCCACGAGGTCGGCCACCTCAGGGGTGAAGAGCAATCCACCCAAGCCCACCACCTCATGCGGGATACCTCGCTCCTCGAAGGCATCAATGACCGCGTCGAACTGACTTCGCTTGCGGCACAAGACCGCGCAGGAGCGGACGCCATCGGGACCCTGCCGCGCGATGGCCAGCCAATCGGCGAGGTATGCCGCCTCCTCCTCGATCGTCTCCAGCCGCGCGGTGAGCACGTGGCCCCGCCCGGCGGTCGGTCGAGCCGCCAGGCGACGAACCGGGATTCGCGAACTCGCCACCAGGGGCTCGGCAACCACATTCGCCGACGCCAGGATGGCTTCGTCATTGCGCCAACTCGTGGAGAGCGGGAGCACGGTCGCGGGGTCGGGATCGCGGAAGAGAGCGGTATACCGATCCAGCGTCGTGGCCGACGCGCCACGCCAGCCATAGATCGCCTGATGTGGATCGCCGACCGCGGTGACCGGAACCGGCTCACCGTCAGCGACAAAGACCCCGTGCAGGAAGGCCAGCTGGGCCTCGGAGGTGTCCTGGAACTCATCGAGCAGTACGGCCCGAAATCGCCCGCGCTCGGCGGCCCCGACGTCGGGGAACTCGGCAGCCAGACGGGCCGCCAAGGCGACCTGATCCCCAAAGTCCAAAGCATCCCGTCGAGACTTGGCGGCCGCCAACTCCCGCACGATCGGCAAAACCGCGAGGCGCTTGCGCAGCACCCCCACCGCCGTCCGGACATCCGCAGGTAGACCCTTGCTCCGCCCGGACGCGGCCGCCGGCACGGCCTCCAGGGTCGCGATCACCTCTCGCAGATGGTCCTCGACGTCGTTGACGTCCAGCAGGTGCTCAGCACACTCTCCGGCCAGGTCGATGACCGCGCTGGTGATCGTGGACTCGGCAAGATCCACGGCCTCCATTGGCCCGTCGTAGGCCAATACCGTTTCGTGCGCCAACTGCCAAAGGGCCGCTTCCGAGAGCAGCCGCGACTCCGGCTCGACACCCAACCGCAGCCCATGCTGGCGGACCAGACCACCGGCATACGCGTGATAGGTGGAGACGGTGGGTGTCCCCGGCAGGGCAGCCGCACCGCCTTCGGCCCGCGGCGTCCACAGTCCCTCCTGGCGCAAGCGCGCCAGCCTGCTCGCCAGGCGCTCACCCAGCTCCGTGGCGGCCTTGCGGGTGAAGGTGAGGCCGAGCACCTCCTCGGGCTCGACCATGCCATTGGCCACCAGCCAGACCACTCGCGCCGCCATCGTCTCGGTCTTGCCGGACCCCGCGCCAGCAATGACCAACAACGGGCGCAGGGGCGCTTCGATGACCGCGGCCTGCTCAGGGGTTGGCTCGTGGGACTGCCCGAGCGCCCGGGCGAGCTCCACTGCGGACCAGCGCACCATGGACCTGGTCATGCGAGCACTCTCCCCTCGGGGCGCGCCGGGCACGAGCCCGTGAGGGGACAGGTCGCGCACGCCTCGCCGGGCGTTGCCATGAAGGCGGCGCCCGCCATCCCCTGCGCGGTGTCCTGCACCAATTGCCGGGCCCAGGTCGGATCATCGGCCTGCGAGAGCGGCGATTGAACTTGCAAATCCACGGCGCTCGCTTTGGCTGCCTTGCCGAGCTGGAGCAGGGCCGCGCCCGCGCTGCCTGAGCCGTAGTCCGAGAAGGCGCCGGCGTCGACGGCCAGCTGATAGGCACCGAGTTGAGGGTGCCGAGCCACCTCGGCCACCGAGGGTTTGCTGCTCCCCGTCTTGAGATCGATCACCCGCAGCCGGCCCTGCGGGTCAGCCTCCAATCGGTCCACCTGACCGCGGACCACGGCTCGCCCGAGCGCCACATCCATAGCGACCTCGGAGGCCACGCGTCTCCACCCGGCCTCGCCTGACTCGCGCACATGCCGCGCAAAGCGGGCCACCATCCGCTCGGCCTCACGTTGCTTGCGATCAGAGAGCCAGCCCGGCGGCATACCGAGCACGTGCCAGCGCTCGCGGACCGCTTCGACCAACTCGGACTCGGAGGCCTCGGCGAGCTCGTGGGCGATGGCATGCACCAACCGACCAATGTCAGCCGCCCCAATCGACACGCCCTCCCCGCCATGGCTTTGCAGCAACCAGCGCACCTGGCATCGGCTGAAGGACTCCACTCGAGAGGGCGAAACCGCCACGGGTATGCCGTCCGCCCGGCGAGGCCGCTCGTCGCTGGTCGGCGTCAGGATCCACCAGCCGGCCGGGTCAGCCCCCGGGACTCCGGCGGCGGCCAGCCGAGCCAGGGTCGTCACCGCGGCACCCCGTCGCCGCGGATCTGGCCCGACAACGGCGCGGCGCAACTCACCGACCAAGCCAGCCAGGGTGGCTGGTGCGGCCACATCACTGAGTGGGCGTGGCTCGTCGGCTGGCCGCGGATCGACCAATTCCAGCAGGGCCGACGGCTGCTCATCCTCGCTGCGCACCGCGGTGACCAGCAGCTCCTCGCTCGACCGGGACACCGCCACCAGGAAGAGTCGGGTCTCGTCATGGCGCACCGCCACCTGGGCCGCCCGACCACCGGTATCTCGACCTAGGACGACATCGACCAGTCGCCCACTGCCGAGCAACGATCCACGAACCCGAAGGTCCGGCCAGACGCCCTCTTGAACCCCAGCCACCGCGGTCAGCCGCCACTGACGGCCGGCTGCCGCGGCCGGGGTAAGCACGGACACGCTGCGGTCATCGGGAGCGCTGGCCGCCAAGCTGTCACCGGGCAGGTCCTCGGTCGACAAGCGCTCCAAGAAGCCCACCACAGTTCCGCCGGGCAGCCGATCAACATGCCGGGCCGCGGTCTCAAAGAGTCGCATCATGGCATCCAGATCACGGTCAGCCCGAGCCCCGGCAGCGCCTCCGGCGAGTGCGGCAGCCCGCCAGACCTGTGCCCGTCCGCTGGCCTGCCACATGGCCCACAGCGCGCCCTCGACATCGCTCGGATCCCGATCAATGGAGCTTCGGGCGGCAGCCAGCACCCGGCCAACCCGTCGGGCCGAGGTTGCCTCGGGGCCGATCTCCGCGAGCACCTCGGGAAGGAGCACGCCTTCGATCAGCAGCGCATCGCTGCTGCGCCGGCCGCCAGCCGCCAATTCGGCCGACCGCAGGCTGCGTCGGAGTCGACGAACCATCACCGGGTCCGCGCCGCCCACCACGGACTGCAAGAGGTCGACGACGGTGTCGGCCTCCACCTCGCCCGGATCGGGCGCCGTGCCGATCCTCAGGGCCTGCAGGAAGGGCCGCACTGCCGCTTGCTCTTGGAGCGATCGGTCCGTCGGCGGCGAACTGACCGGCACCCCATTGGCCGCCAACACGCGCCGGATCGTCGCGCTGCGGGAGCGTCCACGCACGATGACCGCCATCTCGGACCAGGCAACGTCCTCGTGCAGGTGGGCCTGCCGCATCCGCCCAGCGATCAGGGCAGCCTCCTGTGCCGGTGAACGCAGCACGTGCACCGCGACCCGGCCGCCCGCACGCCCGGCCGGCGCCGCCCGATGACCGGCCTCACCACTGACGCCAATGAACTCGGCAACCCGGGCGGTCACTGCTCGCACGGCCGATGGGGTCCGGTATGCCGTGGGCAAGCTGAGCTCAGCGGCCGCTGGCCACTCTCGGATAAAGCCGCCCGGGTCAGCGCCACGGAAGGTCTGCGTGGCGCTGTCGGGGTCACCCAAGAACACGAGCTGGGCTCCGGCGCCGCCGAGGGCGTGCAGAAGCCGAATGCCGGCGGGGGTCAACTCGTGCGCGTCGTCGACGACGACGAGCCGCCAGGGGTACCACGCCTGGGCTTCATCGGCGGGGTCGAGCAGGACCTCCGCGGCCGCCCCGAGGATCCAGGCCGGGTCGAAGGATCCAGGCGATCGCAGTGCCGTGACCTCGTCATACTCCGCGAGCACCGCGGCCGCGGCCACCCACTCCGGCTGCCCGTGCTGCGCACCTAGATCCGCCAGGCGCTGCGCCGACAGGCCGAGCTCCACTGCCCGCATCAGCAGGTCTCGCAGCTCGGATCGAAAGCCCTTCGTGGGCAATGCGAGCTCCAGGTGTGCGGGCCAGGCGGGAGCCAACCCGGGCTCGGCCGCGTGCCCGGCGAGGAGTTCAGCCAGGATGACGTCCTGCTCTGGTCCGGTGATGAGTCGGGGCGCCGGCTCCCCGCGCAGCGCCGCCGATCGGCGGATCAGCCCGAAGGCCAGCGACTGCATCGACCGTGCCAAGGGGCCGCTCGTGGTCCCACCGACCGCCGCGGTGACGTCATCCCGCAACCTGGCCGCCGACAGCCGGCTCGGTGCCAGGATCAGGCAGGCGTCGGCCGCTAACTCTCCACCGGCGACCCGCTCGGCAACGATCCGGGTCGCCAACCATGACTTGCCCGAGCCGGGCGCACCGAGGATGCGCAGCACCGCCCCCCGGTGCTCGATAGCGGCCTGCTGCACCTCATCAGGGCGGGCGCTGGGAGCCGGCGAACGCGCTGGTTGCAGGAGGGTGGGCACGTGCCCGATTTCATCACGGACCACCGACAGCACCGGCCCTAGTAGGTGGGCAGCGTCGGGTCGATCTCCCGGATCCAGGCGAGTACGCCTCCGGTGATATTGACGGCGTCAACGCCCCGAGCGCGCAGCAGGCGCACGGCCTCGGCTGAGCGAGCCCCCGACTTGCAGTGGACCAGCACCCGCGCACCCGTCGGCAGGTCCTCTGCCCCTCGCCGAATGACGTCGAGGGTCACCCACTGAGCCCCCGGGATCACCACGATGTCCCGCTCGCCCTGCTCGCGGACATCAACCAAGAGTGCACCCTCGCCCAGTTCACGCTCGATCTCCGATACCGCCACAGACTCAACCGCTTCCGGCTCGACCACGGGCGCCGGGCTCGGGGCCCGCGCCGACTCCGGCACGCGGCATACGGGGCAGTCGGGGTGGCGCCGCACCGGCAGCTCGGACCACCGCATGGCCAGTGCGTCGTGCATCAGCAGCCGCCCGATGAGGGGTTCACCGATCCCGGTGAGGAGTTTGATGGCTTCGGTGGCCATCACCGACCCGAGGGCCGCGCAGACTGCCCCAAAGACGCCGCCAATCGAGCACGACGGGGCTTGATCGGCGCTCGGGGGCTCCGGGAACACGCAGGCATAGCAAGGGCCTTGCGGCGGCGACCACACGCTGACCTGGCCCTCGAAGCGATAGACCGAGCCCCACACGTGCGGTATGCCGTGTCGCGCGGCCGCAGCCGCCACGACATAGCGGGTCGGGAAGTTATCGGCACCGTCGATCACCAGGTCGTAGTCACCCAGCACCTGCGCAGCGTTCTGCGCCGTGAGTCGACCTCGGTGGGCACGCACCTGAATTGCCGGGTTGAGCGCCCGCACTCGATCCGCCGCCGAGTCGACCTTGGCTCGCCCGATGTCGGCGGTCTCGTGCACCACCTGGCGCTGCAAATTGGTTAGTTCGACGAGGTCATCGTCCACGATGCCCAGGGTCCCCACACCGGCCGCCGCCAGGTACAGCAGCACCGGTGAGCCCAGCCCGCCAGCCCCGACCACCAGCACGCGCGCCGAGGCGAGCCGCTCTTGGCCGGCCCGGCCCACGCCCGGCAGGAGCAAGTGCCGTGCGTAGCGCGTCACCTCGTCGGTCTCCAGAGCGCGGCGGCTCGAGATGGCCTGATCGGCATTCACACGCGCGAGCCTATGTCGTGACTCGCGGCGAGCGCTCCTGGACTATGGGGTGACCTCACCGCATTGCCCTCCGTAGGATGACCGAACCATAGGGAACCAAACACGTGAGGGACATCCAGACCATGACGTTGAATCAGCTGTCGCGGGGGCAGCGGATGCCGCGCTCCGAGCGTCGTGCCCAACTCCTGGAGGCGGCCCAGGCCGTCTTCGTCGCGCAGGGCTACCACGCGGCCGCCATGGACGAGATCGCCGACCGGGCTGGGGTGTCCAAGCCGGTGCTCTACCAGCACTTCCCCGGCAAACTCGACCTCTACCTCGCGTTGCTCGACACGCACTGCGAATCGCTGGAGAAGTTGGTCCGGGCCGCCCTCGCTCAGCCCGATGCGACCTCCGGGCGGGCCAAAGTGGAGGCCACGGTCGGCGCCTACTTCGACTTTGTCACCCGTGAGGACGCGGCCTTCCGGATGATCTTTGAGTCCGACCTCACCAGCGTGCCGCAGGTCCGGGCCCGACTCGACTCCTTGGAGATGGCCTGCGCCGAGGCGATCGGGGAGGTCATCGTGGCCGAAGCCGGGCTCTCCGAAGAGCCCGCCCTGCTGCTCGGTACTGCGCTTGCCGGGATGGCCCAGGTCACGGCCCGGCACTGGCTGGCCCAGTCGGCGGTCATCAGCAAGGCGGAGGCGACGGACCTGATCAGCCATCTGGCCTGGCGCGGAATGGGGTCGATTCCGCGCGCCGGTCAGTAAGGCTGGGCATAGCCGCGGGCTCAGCCGGGTTAGCCTTGGGACAGTTCCCGTTTCGAGGTGGAAGGACCGTCTGTGGACGTCACCATTGGTGTGCAGCATGTGGCTCGTGAGATTGCATTTGAGACTGATATGTCCGCCGACCAGGTAGCTGCGGCCGTGGACGCCGCCTTGGCCGGGGGCGTGCTGCGCCTCACCGACACCAAGGGTCGGCAAATCCTGGTCCCTGGTGGAGCCCTGGGGTGGGTGCAAATCGGTTCCGCCGACAAGAGCCGGGTCGGTTTCGGCTTAGCCTGACCACCTTTGACCGGGTGGCGACACACCGGCTGTTCTCGCCGCAGTCTTCCGCACTGCGTTAATGTGGCGTAGCGGGTAACTTCCGTGCACAACTTCAACAAAGGAGCGTTCATGAACGAGCTCGTCATGGCCACCAGTTGCGCCCCCAGCGGCGTCGGCGGCTGGATCGGCACCATCATCTTCGGCGCGGTCATTGGCGTTCTCGCCCGGGCCGTGCTCCCCGGTCGGCAGAGCATCTCTGCTCCGCTGACCGTCGTCATCGGCGTCGTCGGCGCACTACTGGGCTACTGGCTCTCCGGCGCCATTGGCATGTGCGCCACCAGCGGGATCGACTGGGTCCGCTGGTTCATCAGCATCGTGATCGCGGCCGTCCTCGTCGTGGTCTACGGCATGGTCACCGGCAAGAAGAGCGCCTGACCTAGCCCGGGAAAGGGCCGGTTCCCCCTCGGGGGACCGGCCCTTTCCGCATTTTCTTCAGGAGCTCCTTCGGCATTTCATCAAGCGCTCAGGCCGACTGCGGCCATGCGCTCCTGGTGCTTCTCGGTGAGCCGGGTGAAGATCTCGCCCAACTCCACCAAGTCCGCATCTGCGCCGATCAGCAGCGCGCTCATGGCGGGTCGCTGCGCAGCCACCTCCTGGCCATGGGAAAGCGCCTCGCCGAGCAGCCGTCGGCCCCACAAGGCCAAGCGCCCAGCCTCCGAGGGATCCTTGCGAATACCGTCGCGGATGACATCGACGATGAACACCGACGCGCCCTCATCCTCGAGCGCCTGATTCATCACCGACTCGGTCCCGGGATCCACAAGCGCCGCCATCTCGCGGTAGAAGTCCTTGGCGATCCCATCACCGACATACGCCTTGAGCAGGCTCTCCAGCCAGGTGCGCGGAGCCGTGCGTTCGTGGAAGGCCTCAAAGGTCGCGACGAAGGGCTGCATGGCGGCCTCTGGCTCCAGGCCCATCTCCCGCATCCGGTCGATCAGGTGGGTGAACTGGCGGTATTCGACGGCGGCCAGCCCGGCAAGGTCCGCCTTGAGCCGAAGGGTGGGGGCGAGGTCGCTATCGGCGGCCATCCGAGTGAATGCGGTGAGCTCGCCGTAGGCGAGCACCCCGAGCAGATCGGTGATTGCCGCCTGATAGTCAGCGTCTTTCGCCGTGCCGGAGTGCTCGTGCGCCATGGTCGGTGAGCATAACGAGTACTACCGAGTACAGTTGTCCCTATCCATGGTGCCCGGTCGGCACGACATGACTTCCTTTGGTGCCCGCGTTGGCACCGCTGCAGACCTCCGATCGGCCCAGCCGCACGCAGTGGGGACCGCTTGTGCACCTGCTGCCTCGATCGAGAGTTCCTGACCTCACCATGACTGACTCCCCGACGCCATCCTTTGGCGACTTCCCGATCCACCCCGACATCGTTGCCGCCCTGGCCGATCACGGCATCGTCGCGCCCTTCCCCATCCAGGCGATGACCTTGCCGGTCGCCCTCGGTGGCCACGACATCATCGGCCAGGCAAAGACCGGCACCGGCAAGACGCTGGGCTTCGGTATTCCGCTGCTCAACCGGGTCGTCTCCCCCACGGATGCGGCCTGGGCCGAGTTGCCACACGCCGGTCGCCCCCAGGCCCTGGCGGTGGCCCCGACTCGCGAATTGGCGGTCCAGGTAGCCGGCGACCTCGAGCGGGCCGCCGCTCGGCGCGGCATTCGGGTGCTGACCGTGTACGGGGGTCGGGCCTATGAGCCTCAGGTCGAGGCCCTCAAGCGCGGCGTCGAGGTCGTTGTCGGCACGCCGGGACGCCTCATCGACTTGGCCAAGCAGGGCCACCTCAACCTCGGCCACGCATCCATCGTCGTCCTCGATGAGGCAGACGAGATGCTCGACCTGGGCTTCCTGCCGGATGTCGAACGGATCCTGTCACTGACCCCGGCCAGCCGCCAGACCATGCTCTTCTCGGCCACCATGCCGGGCGCCGTGGTTGCGCTGGCCCGTCGCTACATGACCCAGCCCACACACATTCGCGCCATGGCCGATGAGGGCGAGAACGCGCACACCGTGAAGGCCACCGAGCAGTTCGTCTACCGTGCACATGCGATGGACAAGACCGAGATGCTGGCCCGCATCCTGCAGGCCGAGGGCCGTGGACTGACCATCATCTTCAGCCGCACCAAGCGGACGGCTGCCAAGGTCACCGAAGACCTCACCGAGCGCGGCTTCGCCGCTGCGGCCATCCATGGTGACCTGGGCCAGGGCGCTCGCGAGCAGGCGCTGCGAGCCTTCCGCAATGGCAAGGTCGATGTGCTCGTGGCCACCGACGTCGCCGCCCGCGGTATCGATGTCGACAATGTCACCCACGTGGTGAACTTCCAGTGCCCCGAGGACGAGAAGACCTATGTGCACCGCATCGGCCGCACCGGTCGGGCGGGCAACACCGGCGTGGCGGTCACCTTCGTGGACTGGGACGACCTGCACCGCTGGGCGCTGATCAACAAGGCGCTCGACCTCGGCATCCCGGACCCGCAGGAGACCTATTCATCCTCGGACCACCTGTATGCCGACCTGGACATCCCCCGGGAAGCCAAGGGTCGGCTGCCCAAGGGTCGGCAGACCAGGGCCGGCTTGAACGCCGAGGTGCTCGAGGACCTGGGCGAGACCGGCAAGTCGGCCGGGCGAGCCGGGCGCCGAGGCGGCAGTGACTCGGGTCGCGATCGTGCTCGTCGAGACGGTGCGCCGCGCGCGGATCAGGCATCCACGAACCGGTCCTCGCACGGGGACCAGCCCGCTCGCCGTTCGCGGTCACGTCGGCGCACGCGCGGCGGCGAGCCCGCCGCCAGCTGACCCGCTGGCCTCAGCCGATCGTGGTCGCGTCGATCACGACGCGATACCTCACATCACCAGCGACCACACGGTCCCAGGCAGCGTCAATGGCCGCTGGGTCGGAGGCGTCGATGCGCTCGATCGTTGCGCCGATGCCATGAGCGGCACAGAAATCCAGCATCTCCTGTGTCTGCGGAATCCCGCCGATGGCACTTCCGGTGAGGACCTTGTTGCCGCCGATGAGCGCGCCGGGGCGCACGGAGTACGCGCCCGAAGGCAGTCCCACGTTGGCGATCACACCGAACGGCCGCAGCAGCGCGAGGTAGGCCTCAATGGCAAGATCGGCGCTCACCGTGTTGACGATGAGATCAAGGCTGCCCCGAGCATCCGACATCGCCCGGGCATCTGAGGTGGCCACATGCCGGCTGGCGCCCAGGGCGAGGGCATCGGCCGCCTTGGCGTCAGAGCGCGAGAAGGTGGTCACCTCCGCACCCATGGCAGCCGCAAGTTTGACGGCCATGTGCCCGAGTCCCCCAATCCCGACGACCCCTACGCGGACTCCTGGGGCGGCACCCCAGCGACGCAGCGGGCTAAAGGTCGTGATGCCAGCGCAGAGCAGCGGTGCGGCCACATCAAGCTCCAGGGCATCCGGGATCCGCAGCACCATGCGCTCCGAGACCGCCACCTGCCGGGCGTATCCACCGGCGGTCCACTCACCGTCGTAGCCCTGGGAGTTGTAGGTCCCGACGGCGGGCCGGGTGCAGAACTGCTCCTGGCCGTCCTTACACGACTCACACTCCCCGCAACTGTCGACCAGGCAACCCACTCCGACACGATCACCGACCTGGTGTCGAGTGACGCCAGCGCCGACCGCGGCCACGGTGCCGGCAATCTCGTGACCGGGGGTGAGCGGGTAATGCGCAGCGCCCCACTCATCGCGACCGGTGTGGATATCGGAATGACAAATACCGGCCCAGGCGATGTCGATCAGGATGTCGTCATCGCGTAGGTCGCGGATAGTCAGATCGACGGTCTCAAAGGCTCCGCTCGCGGTGGTCAGTGCCAGGGCGCGGGTCGTAGTGGGCATGGCCACACTGTATGCCGCGCGCCCCTCACGCCCTTGCGCCGAAGATGGCTGCGGCCACCTCGCGGTAGGCCATCGCTCCCTTGGACCTGCGAGCCGTGCCGAGGATGGAGCGACCCAACGCGGGCGCCTCCGCGAAGCGAACGGTTTTGGGGATCGGCGGGCTCAGCACCGGGATGCCGTATCGAGAGCCGACGTCGTCAAGGACCTCGCGGGAGTGATTGGAGCGGCCGTCAAAGAGCGTCGGCAGAATGCCGATGACCGAGAGCTTCTTGTTCAGAATCCGCCGCACGTCCTTGACGGTGTCGAGCAGTTGGCCGACCCCTCGGTGGCTCAACATCTCGCAGGGCATCGGGATGATCAGTCCATTGGCCGCGGTCAAGGCCGCCAGGGTGAGCACGCCCAGGCTCGGCGGGCAGTCGAGCAGGATGATGTCGTAATCCTTGTTCACCTCGTCCAGCGCGGTCCGGATCACGTACTCACGTGCCGGTCGAGCCAAGAGGATGGCTTCGGCGCCGGCCAAGTCGATGGTGCTGGGCACCAAGTCCACGCCATCGGCAGCGTGCACCACCACGTCGGCGATGGGAATGCCGGCGGTGAGCACGGTGTGGATCGAGCCCTCGACGGCATCCGGGTCGATGCCCAGGCTGAAGGTGAGACAGGCCTGTGGGTCCAGGTCGACCAGGAGCACGCGGTAGCCAAGCTCGGCGGCGGCAGCACCGAGGCTGGCAACCGAGGTCGTCTTGGCGACACCACCCTTCTGGTTGGCAAGGGCGATGATTCGGGGGGCTCTGCGGGCGGCCACGGAGACAACCTACCTGCTGTCCGGGCGGGTAGTGAGATCCGATGCCCTGCCGGACCGCGCCCGCCCCAAGACGAACCTGCGGAGCATCTCAGCGGACGGCAGCCGGCCGCCCTCGGAGAGCCAGGCCAAGCCCAGGTCTCGATGCGCGCCGCGCTCTTGCAACGGGATGAGCCGGACACCGCCAAAGGTCACTGGCGCGCTCAGGCCCATCGCCGGCAGTACGCCCACCCCCAGTCCCGCGCCGATGAGCCCGCGCACCGTGGGCAGGTCGTCGACCTCGTGCATGATCTCCGGCTCGAAACCCACCGCGGCGCACAAATCCATGACCTGGGTGCGCATTCCCGAGGGCGCGCGGCGGACGATCCACTTCTCCTCGGCTAGCTCGATCAAGCTGATCTCCGGCGCGTCGACCAGCGGATGGCTCAGCGGCACTCCGGCCAGCAGTGGTTCCTGGCCGATCCGCCGCCATTCGACCCCGTCACCGGCGACCGGATGGGTGGTGATCTCCAGATCTGCCTGGCGCGAGCGCAGCAAGCCGGAGGCATCGCCCTCGACGCCGACCACGGTGCGGGCCAGGATCACCCGCACGCGCGGGTGCTCAATCCCGAAGTCGTGCAAGAGTTGCGGAACCAGCCACACGCCCAGGCTGAGGGGATACGCCAGGGTCACCACCCCTCGTTCGGGGTCAACGACCGCGTCAACGGCGGCGAGCGCGTCGTCGAGCTCATGGACCACCCGGTCGACATGCGCCTTGAACGCCGTCCCCGCGTGAGTGAGTCGCAGCACCCGCCCTGATCGGCGCAGCAGCGCGGTACCGACCTCGGCCTCCAGCCGGGCCAAGGCTCGGGAGACGTGGGGTTGGCTCACACTATGGATCGCCGCGACATCAGTCACCGTGAGGCCATCAGCAACCAGCTGAAACCACCGCATCGCCTCGGTATCCATGACCGCCATGCTAACTCGACCATCGCACTATTCATACTAATAGTGCATGTTTGCTATGTCTTCCATGCATTGGACGTATGCGTTACTGGCCAGTCACACTTGATGTCATGACGATCAACCTGACTTCTATCCGCCAGTCCATCAAGGCCCGCACCGAGGCCGCCGCCCAGCGCCGGGCCCTCGAAATCGACCTCGCGGCATACCGCACCCCCGAGGACATCCGCGACCTCCTGGCCGCTGCTGACCGGTCCACCGACCCCAGCGCCGACTTGGTCCGCACCATCCTCAGCGACAACCTTGCGAGCTACTACCGCCGGGTCGCCTGAGACTCAATCCACCTCCGCTGACGCGGGCACTGGGCCGTCCTCCTCGAGGGCGGCCCAATCGCTGCGCTCAGGCCCGACGGCCTGGCCCTGTGGGCAATGCGCGCGAAAGTCGCACCAGGTGCACAACGGCCCGGTCGACGGCGGGAATGCCGTGGACTCCTCCCCCAGCTCCGCCAGATCGGCCTCCGCACGCTGAGCATCGCGCGCGATGCCCCGCGCCTGCGCCACCTTGCGGGCAATCCCCTCAGGCGTGTGGAGATGGCTGGCAACCTCACCGCTCGGTACATGGTGCAATTCCACGCGCAAGGCCGGCCTGCGAAACATCTTCCAGACCGCGGCGGCATACAAGCCGAGCGCCAGCGAGGTCCGGGCATCATCGGCAGTGGGAACCACACGCGAGGTCTTGTAGTCGATGACGACCAGTTCCCCGCCCCGATCATCCAGCCGGTCGATTCGACCCGATACCCGCAGGCCCTCGGTCACAAACGCGACCGTCCGCTCGATGCCCACCGGCTGCGCCGCAGGGTCGACCTGCTCTAGGTACTTCGCGACCGCGTTCTTGCTGCGCTCACGCCAGCGGGCGCTCTGCGAACCATCGCGAAAGCCGACACTGATCCAGGCGCGCTCGACCAGGGCCGCGCCACCACCCGGGTTTCGCTGAGCAATCGGCATATCCCACCAGTCACGCAAGGCGTTGTGCACCGCGATTCCCAGGCTCGTGTGCGCCCGCTGCGACCGGCGCTGCGGGGTTGGCCGATCAAGATACTGAAAGCGATAGCGCCGCGGACAATCCTGAAAGGCCAGCAGCCGACTCGGGCTCGCGGCGAATAGCGGCGACGGCATACCCGGGAAGCTCTCCTGGCCCTCGATCACCGCCATAGCGGCAGACCCTAGCGGCGCGTGACGACAGCCCCTAGGCTGAGCCGACAATGGTGCGCATAGTGAGATGGGTTGCATGATGAGCAACAGTTTCCCGAGCGATCGGGTGCATAACCTCCTGGCAGGATCCCGGTACGAGGTCATGCCTACCGCCCGCATTCACGAGGACGTCCTGGCTCATGTGCCCCTCGAGGTTCCGGTGACGGTCACGGCCGCGCAGAACAAGGGGCTTGAGGCGACGCTCGACCTCTCCCTTCGGCTGGCCTCTGACGGCTATCAGGTTGTGCCTCACCTCGCCGCTCGGATGATTGCCGGGCGCAGCGAGCTCGAAGAGATCGTCCAACGGCTGCGGGATGCTGGCATCACCCAGATCTTTGTCCCAGCTGGTGATGCCACCCCCCCTGCAGGCTCCTATGGCGCGGCATTAGATCTCCTGCGTGATCTTGGCGAGATCGACCACCCCTTTAGCCACATCGGCATTACCGGGTACCCCGAGTCGCATCCCACGATTGATGACGACATCACTATTCAGGCGATGTGGGACAAGCGCTCCTACTCAACTCATGTGGTCTCGAATATGACCTTCGATGCCGAGAAGCTGGGCACGTGGGTCGAACGCGTGCGTCGTCGGGGCGTGACGCTCCCCGTGCTCGTGGGGGTTCCCGGACCGGTCGAGCGGGCCAAGCTGCTTCGGATGGCCTCGATGATCGGAGTCGGGGAATCGATGCGTTTCCTCAAGAAGCAGCGATCGGTCTTTGCTCGAATCGCCGCCCCCGGATTCAGCCCTGATCGTTTCGTCTCGCGCGTAGCCGCCCTCAGCGGCGACGCCACTCTGGCCATCTCCGGACTGCACATCTTCACCTTTAACCAGGTTGAGGTGGTCGAGCACTGGCGGCAACGGCTGCTGCAATCCAGCCAGACACACTGAGAACCACACGCCCGCCCGTCTGGTGCGTGCGCAGCACGCGCGACCCGCTCAAATTGATAATTAAAGGACAGATAAATCGCGATCAAGAAGCGCCAAGAATTGCTCGCGCAGATCGCATCCTGGTGTCACACTATTACCTGAGAGCGAAGGATTCGGCCCCTCAGCCTCACGTCCGGCATTCGGCTTGGTCTACGGATCACCTTGATGCACCAGAGGGCTTCATCGCCAGCGAGTCAGGCGCCCCTGCAATGCCCGCTCGCGTTCCCTGCCACGGTGAAGTTCGGGCGGCCCGGAGATGTCCCTGCACTCCGTGTGGCCGTCAACGGGCGCTGATGGAACCCCTGCCATCAGCGCCCGTTTTCTGGACTCAGTTCGTGCCATGACTCGTGGGCGCATGAGGCGTCGGCGGGGCGACAGCCCGCCCACCCGCCGGACAACCCCTCTCGCGGCAGACGGCTCAGCATCGCCCGGCACAGGCAACGTACCCTGAGCCGGTGACGAATCGCTTGACCCAACTCCTTGCTGGCCGGCCTGCCATCGTCGACGGCGGCTATGGCTGGTTGCTGCAAGAGCGTGGCCTGAACGCCGGCGAGGCCGCCGAATCCTGGAACCTCGATGAACCGGAGCGGATTGCGGGCCTCCACGAGGAGTACGCCCTTGCCGGCGCAACGATCTTGACCACCAACACCTTTGGCGCCATCGAGCCTCGTCTGGCCATGCACGGCATGAGCGGGCAGACGTATGCCGCTTCCCTCGCTGGCGCTCGCCTCGCCCGGGAGGTGGCGGATCGCCATGGGGTGCTGGTGGCCGGTGACGTCGGTCCGACGGGCGAACTGCTTGAGCCGCTCGGGGTGCTCTCTGAGAGTGCGGCCATGGCACTCTTTGCCGAGCAGGTGCGTGGTCTTCGGGATGGCGGCGCAGACCTCATACTCATCGAGACCATGAGTGATCTGACCGAGACCTCCGCCGCCATTCGCGCCGCGCGTGAGCAAGCTCCTGACCTGCCGATCATTGCCACCCTGTCCTTTGACACGAACTTGCGCACGATGATGGGCGTCAGCCCTGCTCAAGCGGTCGGCGCGCTGGCCGATCTCGGCGTTGATGCGGTGGGGGCCAACTGTGGCCGCGGTCCCGAGGACATGCGCACCATCGCCGCCGAACTCGTCGGGGCTCGGCGCGACGGGCTGCTCATCGTCGCGCAGTCCAATGCCGGGCTGCCGGAGCTCGACGGGGACCGCTTCGTGTACACGGTGGACCCGGAGGCCATGGCTGCACACGCCCAAGAGCTGCGCGAGCTGGGAGTCGATGTGATTGGGGCGTGTTGCGGCTCAACGCCGGAGCACATCGCGGCCATGTCCACCGCGCTGCGCACCACCTGACCCTCCCGCCCCACTTTTCCTCTGCTAGCAGAGGAAAGCGCGTGGCACACACCATCCTGCGTATGCCGTGGCCCGCTTTGGTGTGCTGAGTGGCCCGCGTGGGCTTTGGTGTGCGCACTGGCGCGCGTGAGCTTTGGTGTGCTCGGAGTGGCGCGCGTGAGCACGGATGGGCGCACGCCTGGCACCTACCGCCCGACGAGGCGCAGAAGCTCCCGCTCCAGGCCACTCAAGCCCGTGCGAATCTCCTCAAGGGGCAGACCAATTCGAGCGGCGGCAGCGTGCGCCAGCAACCTCAGCTCGGCCTCCTCGTCAGGATCATCGGTCTGCACAAGCCAGACCATGCGGGTGTAGTGGCGGAAGTAGTCATCCCTGAGCTCCGGGTGCCGATCCAGGCCGAGTTCCTGAATCACGCTGCGAAAGAATGACTTCACCAAGAAGTCAGTGAGCAGGTAGGTACCCGGCTGATCCGCCAGGAGGCCCTCGATCCGGGACGAACCGGCATACAGGTCATAGCAGTGCTGGCCAGCAAGCCGTGGCACCTCCAGCCGAGCGCACACCTCATCAAGCGCGCCGTAGGTCCCACAATCGGCGTACCCGACGAGCACTCGCCGGTATCGATGGCGGAGCCGAACCACGAGGGCCTCGACCTCGCCCGGGATGGCCCGCGGTTGGTTGTGTAGCAGCGGCGGCAGCGGATAGACATCGACCCGCAGCCCCCACTGGCTAACCGCCTGCGCGGCCGGTTGCGCGATCGCCCCGCAGGCGATCAGGGCTACCAGGTCGGGCCCGTCGCCGACCGGGTCGGATCCGTCACCGCGGGAAGGAGAGTTGCTCGACGAAGCGGTCATTGAAGTCGGGTCGGTCGCTGAGCTCGACATAGCGCACCTCCTCGAGCAGGGCCTGCGCACCGGAGCGTTCCCGCGCCGAGAGCAAAGCCATTTTCGCACCCTCGCCGGCGACATTCCCGGCCGAGACGATTCGAAGGACGGAGAGCTTGGGCACCAGGCCGATGCGCACGGCCGAGGCCGGCGAGAGGTAGGACCCGAATGATCCGGCCAAGAGCACCTGCTGGACATCCGATTGCTCCAGGCCCAGCTCCTCGAGCAGCAAGGCCCATCCAGTGGAAATGGCCGCCTTCGCGAACTGCAACTCGCGCACATCGCGCTGGGAGAGGTACACCGTGTCCGCAGGATCCTGGTCATCGGTATGCCGGTGCAGGACAAAGATCCGTTCCTCACCGATGCGGGTCAACCGGTCCGCGAGCGCCGGCAAGCGTTCGGTCGCGAGCTCATCGGGGATGAAGCGGCCCGACTCGTCGAGCAAGCCAACCCGCCACAACTCGGCGACGGCGTCCACCAGGCCAGAGCCACAGAGGCCACGAGGCTCGCTGTGGCCAATCACGCCCAGGGTCACGGCCGGGGCACCCTCGGCCGGTGACGGCTCGAGTCGGATCACCTCAATGGCCCCATCGGCCGCGCGCATGCCACACCGAATCGCGCCCCCTTCGAAAGCCGGCCCGGCAGGGGCCGCCGTCGACACAATGGTCTCGCCATCGGTCAGGACGATCTCGCAATTGGTTCCCACGTCGACAAAGAGTCGGACCCGCTTGTCCCGATCAATGCCGCTGGCCAACATGCCGGCCACGATGTCTCCGCCCACATAGGCGCCTAGCGAGGGGAAGACATAGGCGCGCGCGCCCGGGTGCGCCTGGACGCCGAGATCACCGGCCATCAGCTCAGGCCACTGGGCCGTGGACTGGATAAAGGGAGCCACCCCGATCGCCTCGGGGTCGACCCCCAGGATCAACGCTGTCATCGTGGCGTTGCCCGCGACCGCGATTTCGTACACCTCGCTCAGCTCCACCCCGCCGTCGCGGCAGACCTCATGGGCCAACTCGGCCAGGGTCGCTTGGGCCAGGAGCTGCAACCGAGTCAACGCCTCGGGGTCCATCATCGTCGCGGAGATTCGGGTGATGACATCGGCCCCGAAGGGCTGCTGCTTGTTGAGCATTGAGGCGACCGCGACCGGGGTCCCGGTGCTCAGGTCAAGCAAGGTCGCCACCACCGTCGTGGTGCCCAGGTCGTACGCGATGGCATGACGGCGCTGCGAGGTATCGCCGGGCTCGATGTCGATCAGGGCCTCGTCAACGACCACGGCGGTGACCTTAAAACCGCTCTGCCGCAACACCGTTGGCAGTCGCCGCAGCGCATGCAGGTCAGGGTTCAGGGTGAGATCATCGATCGCATCGCGCAGCCGCGCCAGATCCGTGCGCTGATCGGCCAGGCTCGGCTCGCTCAACTCGACGTACCGCTTCTGCACCGAGGGGCGCAGGATGACCTGGCGACCAACCCCGACCGTGGAGGCCTTGGGCCGGGTCACCAGCGGAGGCACCTCGACGTCGACGTCGTGGGTGGCGCGCACCAAGCAGGCCAGCCGCCAGCCCTCCTCCAACTGCTCATTCGTAAAGGTCCGAGTGTCATGGCTGGTGATGGGTGCACGCCCGGAGAGCCGAACCTTGCACTTTCGACAGGTGCCATGGCCACCGCAGGTGGAGTCGATGGCGATGCCATTCCACGAGGCCGCGTCGAAGACCGACACCCCCGGCGGAACCCGCACCTCACGACCCGAGGGTGTGAACGAGAGCAGCACCCGGCCCGTCCCGTCGTGATGCTCCACTTCGGGCGAGGGCGGCATGAGTCCCTCGCGGCGCAGGTTGTCCACGATGTCCCCGAAGGGCGCCGAGGGACCGCGAGGGTCGGAGGCGTCAGTCACGGGCAGCGAGCCTACGCGGGAGTCCCAGCTGCCTCGGCCGCGGCCGCAGCCGCCTGGCGAGCGCGGAAGGTCGAGATCCACGACATTCCCCACTCGTCATTGCCCAAGAGCAGGTCGGCTGCGCGCACCGAGTCCACGATCGAGGTCGTGCGGGCGTCCATGATGGCGCTGGTCATCCCGGCCGCCATGGCCAGCGGCAGCCAGGCGCCATTGATCGCGTGGCGACCCGGCATACCGAAGGAGACATTGGAGGCGCCACAGGTCTGGTTCAAACCCCAGCCCGCGTGAATCCGGCGGATCGTCTCCAAGGCGGTGCGGCCCACGCTCGGGTCAGCGCCGATGGGCATGGCCAGCGGATCGATGACGATGTCCTCAATCGCGATGCCGTACTCCTGGGTGGCTACCCGCACGATCTTCTCGGTGAGCACGAGCCGCTTGTCGGCTTCCATCGGGATCTCGTCGGCGTCATTGGGCAGCGCAATGATGGCGGCGTCGTACTTCTTCACCAGCGGCAGGATCGCCTCGAGCCGCTCGTCCTCGGCGGTCACCGAGTTGACCAAGGCTCGACCTTGGTATGCCGCCAGCCCGGCTTCCAGCGCCTCAACCACGGAGGAGTCGATACAGATCGGCAGATCACACAAGGACTGGACGAGTTGGATGGCCTTGACCAGCAGGTCCGCCTCATCCGTCAGCGGGACACCCATGTTGATGTCCAAGACATCGGCGCCGCCGGCAATCTGGGCGGCCACGTCCTTCTCGATGAGCGAGAGGTCGCCGGCGCGCAACTGCTCCTGGAAGAGTTTGCGACCGGTCGGGTTGATCCGCTCACCAATCACGCAAAAGGGCTTGTCGGAGGCAATGACGACCTCCTTGGTGGCCGAGCGCAGCCGGGTCTGACGGACCGGACCGGTCCAGCCGGTCAGCGGGTTGCCATCGGTGAGGTCGCTCATGCGGGCACCTTGCTCCGACGCTCGTCCATAAGGGCCTTGGCGCGCTTCACGGTGGCCGAGGCGTCTGCGGCATACCCGTCGGCACCGACCGCGTCGGCGTACTCCTGGGTGACCGGGGCTCCGCCGACCATGACGATGACCTTGTCGCGCAGGCCGGCCTTCTCGAGGGCGTTGATATTGGCCTTGAACATCGGCATGGTCGTGGTCAGGAATGCCGAGAAGCCCACGATGTCCGGGTTGTGCTCCTCGATGGCGCTCACGAACTTCTCGGGCTTGACCTGCACGCCGAGGTCGATGACCTCGAAGCCGGCGCCCTCGAGCATGATGTTGACCAAGTTCTTGCCGATGTCGTGGACATCGCCCTGGACCGTGCCCATGACGAAGGTCCCGACCGTCTCGACGCCGGTATCGGCGAGCAGCGGCCGGAGCACCTCCATGGACCCGGCCATGGCGCGGCCGGCGATGAGCATCTCGGGGACGAAGAAGTCTCCGCGCTCGAAGCGCGCGCCGACCTCCTCAAGCGCCGGAATGAGCGCGTCGAAGAGCAAGCTGCCGGGCTCCATGTCCTGGGCGAGCGCCTGGTGGGTGAGGTCGAGCACGGCCGGACCGTTGCCCGCGAGGGTCTCGTCGTAGAGGCCCTTGAGGATCTCCTCGGGTGTCATGCAGCACCTTCCTTGTCGTGCATCGAGAGTCGTGCCGAGAGAGCTCGGGCGTGGGCGGCGACCACGGCTCCGGTCGCCTGGAGGTGGTCGGCGAGCCGGGAGGTGGGACCCGACAGGCCAAGAGCGGCGATGACGATGCCGTCGCGGGAGACCGGGGCCGCGATCCCGGTCAGGCCCAGCTCCAGCTCGTCGACGGTGATCGCATAACCAAGATCCCGAATGCCGGGCAGCGCCGCATTGAGGGCGGCGCCGGTCGAGATGGTGGCGTCGGTGACCTGCTCCAGCGCCCCGGTGGGGACCCGCAGGACGCGGGCGGCATAGAGCACCTTGCCCAGCGCGGAGCAATGTGCCGGCACCTCGACCCCGACCCAGTCGCGGGAGCCGAGGAAGTACGTGGAGTCCACCTGGGCGATCTGCTGGACGGTATCTCCGCGGCCCACGCCGAGATTGATGGTCTCGCCGGTGAGTTCGCCCAGGGCGCGCATGGTGCCCAAAGCGTGCTCGGCGAGCACATCGTCGGCGGTGCGGCGGGCGGCATACAGATCGAAGAGTGAACCCGGGCGCAGCGCGCCATCATGAGCACGATCGATGAGATCGGCGCGCTCCAGGGCGGCCAGGATCCGCGAGGTGGTGGAGCGGGCCAGGCCGGTCGCGTCGGCCAGATCGGTGAAGGTCGGGGGCTGGTCGGCCCGGACCACACGCGCCAGCAAATCAGCGGCGCGATCGATCGACTGAGTCCCCGTGGTCGGGTTGCTATTCACGCGTGGTCACCTCCTCTAGCGCTGGTCACGATGTGGAACTATGTTTCCACATAGTGAGGCTAGGATGAGACGAGTTTCACCGTCAATAGAGTTCGACCGGTTTCCCCTCTTGAGCTGGAAGGCGCACCAACGATGTTCGTCAACCGAATGCCGCGTTACGAGATCCTCTCGGCTGATGCCCTCGCCCAGTTGGACGCCGGCTGGCGACGACTCGTGACCGAGATCGGCATCGAGTTCATGAGCGATCGGGCCCTGGAGCTCTTCCGGGCCGCCGGCCAGAGGGTCGAGGAGAACACCGTCTTCCTCGACCCCGAGTTCGTGCTGGCCCAGGTGGCCAAGGCTCCGCGTGAATTCGATGTCCAGGCCCGCAACCCGGAGCGCTCGGTCCACATCGGCGGCGATCACATGGCTTTCGGCGCGGTCTACGGGCCGCCCTTCGTCAGGGAGGGCGACGTCCGCCGTGACGGCACCTTCGAGGACTACCAGAACTTCCTGCGCCTCTCGCAGTCATTCTCGGTGCTCGACTCGGCTGGCGGCGTCGTCTGCGAGCCGAATGACACCCCCTTGGATTCGCGTCACCTCGATATGAACCTCGCGCTGATGACGCTGACCGACAAGATCTACATGGGCAATGTCGTCTCCGGCCCCAACGCGCGCGACACCATCGCCATGTCCGAGATCCTCTTCGGTGGCCGGGAAGCCATCGAGCAGACCCCGGTGTGCATCTCACTGATCAACTGCAACTCGCCGCTGCGCTGGGATGACCGCATGCTCGATGCGCTCTTCGAGTACTGCGAGGCTGCCCAGCCCGTCGTCCTGACGCCCTTCATCCTCATGGGTGCCATGTCGCCGGTCACTATCCCGGCCGCGCTGGTCCAGCAGATGGCCGAGGCGCTGAGCGGGATCGCCCTGGCTCAGTTGATCCGTCCTGGTTGCCCCGTGATCTTCGGTTCCTTCCTCTCCAATATCGATATGCAGTCCGGCTCACCGACGTTCGGGACCCCCGAGTCCGGGATTGGCCTGCTGTGCACCGGACAGATCGCTCGGCACTTCGGTTTGCCCTTCCGCACCGGCGGTGGCCTGACCTCGGCTCAGGTCCCGGACGCCCAGGCGGGCTATGAGGCCCTGATGACGCTGATGCCGACCTTCCTCGCGGGCACGAACTGGGTCATGCACTCGGCTGGCTGGCTCGAAGGCGGGCTGGTTGCGGGCTTCGAGAAGTTCGTCATCGACGCACAGATCGTCGAGATGCTCCAGCACGAGTTCACTCCGCTGGAGATCAACGAGGGCTCACTCGGCTTTGACGCCCACCAAGAGGTCGGCCACGGCGGGCACTTCCTGGGATCGATGCACACCATGGAACGCTTCCGGACCTGCTTCTACCGCCCGTTCCTGAACTCCTCTGAGAACTACGAGCGCTGGATGCGCGGTGGCGCTCAGGACACCGCCACCCGAGCCGGCGTGATGTGGCGCAAGCGGCTCGAGGAGTACGAGCAGCCCGCCTTGGACGATGCCGTGCGCGCTGAGCTCGAGGAGTACGTCACACGCCGTCGGCGCGAGCTGGGCGACTGACCGGCTCTGCGGAGGAGGCCTCGGCCAGCTCCTTAAGCCGGTCGACGTACTCGGCCCACCGGCGCGACTCCCAGTCCGGCAGCACGGGCGACTCCTGCTTCCAGCCGATCTGACCGTCCAGCAGTTCCCGGGCGATATCGAGATGGCCAGCATGCCGGGCGTACTCAGCGATGACGTGCACCAGGATCAGGTGCAGGGTCACCTCACCCTCGCGCCACCAGGGCACCTGTCCGGGAGCATCGAGGTCCAGCGCCGCGATCGTGGCGTCACTCTGTGCCCACACCCGCTCGCAGAAGTCCAGCATCCACGGGATGTCCTGCTCTGCAGTGGCCCACATGTCGTCATTGTCCTCAGCGTCCTCGGCATACCAAGGGGTCTCGATCTGGGAAGGCCGGCCGAAGACATCACTGAGGTAGCCGCACTCCACCCCGACGGCATGCTTGACCACCCCCAAGATGTTGGTGCCGGTGCCGGTGATCGGCGTGCGGGCCTGCCGCTCGCTGAGGCCTTCAAGCTTGGTCAGGAAGACCGTGCGCTGAATGCCCAGGTAGTGCTGCAGGATCGCCTTGTGATCGGTGGAGTTCATGCCCCCACCATGCCAGCACGCGCCGACCGAGCGCAGCGCGATTACGACACCAAAGGTGACGCACCCGGGGGTGCGGGGAAGGCCCGGACGCCGGACGGCGTCGCCAGGAAGGCGCCCACCAACGACAGCGAGAACCGGCGGGCCAGGTCCGTCGCGGCCTGATGCCACTCCCGGTCCGCGTCGCCCAGGTGTAAGCGCCCACCCCGACCGCGGGCGAAGAGCAGACCGTCGGCCTGGGGCTCCCCCTGCATCATGGCCGCAATTGCAGGTGTCAGACGGGCCACGGTGCCACCTACCCACGCCGGGTCATCGACGCCGACGATGAGCATCGGCGGCGGTAGGACTCGCCCGTCCGCGTCCAGAAGGAGGAAGAGCAAGGCACCTTGCTCCCTATCCTCGAGGTCCAGGGTGAGGTCGACGACATCAGCCGTGCGCTCGGAATCGGTGATCGGCTCACATACCCAGCCAGGGGGAAGATCGAGGTAACCCATATCCGCAGGAAACACCCGGATCGACGAACGCAGGAAAGATATCCACAGCCACCCCTGGCGCGGTAGTGTCGCGCCATGCGCAACACTACGCGTCATACGGATCGGTATGCCGTCGCCCGCACCTCCGCACCGGCCCGCGCCAGCGAACGTGACCAGGCCGGCACCGTGCAGTCGGTCGATCGTGCGGTCACCATTCTCGAGCTCCTCGCACAGCACGGAACGGCCGGGGTCACGCAGCTCGCGGCCTCCCTGGGAGTGCATAAGTCCACCGCAAGCCGACTGGTCTCCGCACTCGAGCAGCGCAGCCTGGTCGAGCAGGTCGAGGATCGCGGGAAGTACCGCCTGGGTGTGGGGATCCTGCGACTCGCGGGAGCCACGACCGCGCGTTTGGACCTCGTCCAAGAGTCGCGGCCGGTCTGCCGACGGCTGGCCTCGGCGACCGGCGAAACAGTCAACCTCGCCGTCCTCTCCGGTGGTGCGGCGCTGTATATCGACCAGGTGGCTGGGGCGACCACGCTGAGCTCCTACAACTGGGTGGGCCAACACGTCCCCATCCATGCGACCAGCAATGGCAAGACCTTGGTCAGTGAGCTGCACGAGCCCGAGCTTTCCCGAGCACTTGGCGAGCTCACGGCATACACCCCGTCGACGGTCACCGATCGGGCCGCGCTGGATCGTGATCTGGCCCGGGTGCGCGAGCGTGGCTATGCCGTGGCCGCGGACGAGCTCGATGTCGGTTTGACCGCCATCGCGGCACCGGTGCGCGATGCCCATGGCGAAGTGGTCGCCTCGGTGAGCGTCTCGGGCCCCACCTTCCGGTTCACCGAGTCCCGGATCGGCCAAATCCTCCCGGATTTGCGCGCGGCCGCCGAGGACATCTCGGCCGCGCTGGGCTACCGCGCCCCTTGACCTGGCCCACGGCACCGACCATGCTGACCGTTGCGCATCGCACATCCCGTTGCGCATTCCGCAACCTCAGGAGAAGGAACTGTGGAGCTACTCCTCATCGACGGTGAGTGGCGTCCGGCCGCTGAGGGCGGCACCCGCACGATCGTCTGCCCCGCGACCAGCGAGGAGGTGGGCAGCGTTGCCGAGGCCACCGAGGCCGACACCCTCGCGGCCATCGACGCGGCGCGACGTGCCTTCGACGCGGGGGCCTGGTCCGCCACGCCGATGGCGGAACGCGCGAGCCTGCTCGGCCGGACTGCCGACATCCTCGAGCGCGAGACCCCGGCGATTGCTCGGCTGGAGGCGCTGGACACTGGCAAGCGCTACGTGGAGGCGGAGTACGACCTCGCCGATGTGATCAGCGTATTCCGGCACTACGCCACGATCGGCGCCACCTTGACCGCCGAGCATGAGGTCGACCTCCAGCGCGATGGTGTCGAGAGCCGGGTAGTGAAGGAACCCATCGGTGTCTGCGCCCTGATCACGCCGTGGAATTACCCACTGCTGCAGGCCAGTTGGAAGGTTGCTCCCTGTTTGCTGGCCGGCGACACCTTTGTCCTCAAGCCCAGCGAGATCACCCCACATTCCACCATTGCGATGATGCGGGCGCTCGTCGAGGCAGGCCTGCCGGCGGGCGTCGGCAACCTCGTGCTGGGCACCGGGCTTGGGTGCGGCGGACCGCTATCCAGCGATCCCCGCGTTGACTTGGTGTCCTTCACGGGCTCGCTCGCTGTCGGCCGGCATCTGATGGCCGCCGCCGCGCCGACGGTCAAGCGCGTGGCCCTTGAACTCGGCGGCAAGAACCCCAATATCGTCTTCGCCGACGCCGACTACGACGCCGCGCTCGACAATGCGCTGACCGCCGTCTTCCTGCACAGTGGCCAAGTCTGTTCTGCCGGAGCGCGACTCATCATCGAGGAGAGCCTCGCGGAGAGATTCGTCGACGACCTGGTTGAGCGGGCGCGCGGCATTCGGCCCGGTCTGCCCTTTGACGACAACGCCCAGACGGGTTCACTGACCAGCGCCGCGCATCTGCGCAAGGTTGAGGACTACGTGGCCGCAGGAGTCGCCGAGGGGGCTCGGCTGCGCTGTGGCGGGTCCCGCCCTGACGACGCCGCCCTCGGCAGCGGGTTCTATTACCTACCAACGGTTTTCGACCACTGTCGCTCGGATATGCACATCGTGCAAGAAGAGTCTTTCGGACCTGTCCTCACCGTGGAGACCTTTGCCGACGAGGAACAGGCCATCGCCATCGCGAACGACTCGATCTATGGACTTGCCGGGGCGGTCTGGACTGGCGACCCCGCTCGGGCGGAGCGCGTGGCGCGGTCCCTGCGGATGGGCACGGTATGGATCAACGACTACCACCCCTATGTCGCGCAGGCGGAGTGGGGCGGCTACAAGCAGTCCGGGATTGGGCGTGAGCTCGGTGGCCTCGGGCTGGAGGAGTACCAGGAGACCAAACACATCTGGCGCAATACGGCGCCCGCTCCCTCGGGATGGTTCGCATGAAGTTCTCTCGCTCCGCTCTCCCCGGCGCCACCTTGGGCAGCCCGCCTGAGCGCGTCGATGTCGTCATCGTCGGCGGTGGCAGCGCCGGTTGCGTTCTGGCGAACCGACTCTCTGAGGATGCCGGGACCTCGGTCCTGGTGCTCGAGGCCGGCCGCAGCGATCTCATCCTGGACCCGTTCATCCATATGCCAGCCGCGCTCCCCTTCCCCATCGGAAGCCGGTTCTATGACTGGAGGTATGAGTCCGAGCCGGAACCCTTCATGAATGGGCGCCGGATCTATCACGCGCGCGGCAAGGTCCTCGGCGGCTCCTCGAGCATCAACGGGATGATCTTCCAGCGGGGCAACCCCATGGACTACGAGCGCTGGGGCGCGGACCCGGGCATGGAGACCTGGGACTACGCGCACTGCCTGCCCTATTTCAAGCGGATGGAGACCTGCCTGGCCGGAGCCGATGACTGGCGTGGTGGCCAGGGCCCACTCATTCTCGAGCGCGGACCCGCAACGAATCCCCTGTTCGAGGCCTTCTTCACGGCCGCCGAGCAGGCCGGGTACCACCGAACGGCGGACGTCAACGGCTACCGCCAAGAGGGCTTCGCGCGCTTCGACCGCAATATCAACAACGGTCGTCGCTGGTCGGCCGCGCGGGCCTACCTGCACCCGGTCATGGACCGACCCAACCTGCACGTGCGGACGCTGGCCTTCACCACCCGCATCCTCTTTGAGGGCACCCGTGCGGTCGGCGTCGAGTACACCAGCGGACGCACCCGGCATACGGTCCACGCGGGCGAGGTCATCCTGGCCGGTGGCGCCATCAACTCCCCGCAGTTGCTGCAGGTCAGCGGGGTCGGACCTGCCGATGAGCTCCGCGCGCTCGGCATCACACCGGTCGCGGATGTCCGTGGCGTCGGTGAGCACCTGCAAGACCACCTCGAGGTCTACATCCAGTACGCCAGCAAGTTGCCGGTCTCCATCGCCCCCGGACTGAAGTACCACAACCGGCCCAAGCTGGCCGCCGAGTGGCTCTTCCTGCGCAAGGGGCTGGGCGCGACCAACCACTTCGAGGGCGGCGGCTTCGTGCGAGGCAATGAGGACGTCGAGTACCCCAACTTGATGTTCCATTTCCTGCCCATCGCCATCCGTTATGACGGCTCCAGCCCGGTCAAGGGCCACGGCTACCAGGTGCACATCGGTCCGATGTACTCCGACGCCCGCGGCACCTGCAAGATCCGCAGCGCTGACCCGTCGGTCAAGCCCGCGCTGCTCTTCAACTACCTCTCCACCGACCAAGACCGCCGGGAGTGGATCGAGGCCATCCGGGTGGCCCGGGACATCCTCACCCAGTCGGCCTTCGACCCCTATAACGACGGGGAAATCTCCCCCGGACCGACAGTCGAGACCGACGAGGAGATCCTGGAGTGGGTCCGCGCCGACGCCGAGACCGCACTGCACCCCAGCTGTACCGCCCGGATGGGCGTGGACGAGATGTCCGTGCTCGATCCGCTCACGATGCAGGTGCATGGCACGCAGGGTTTGCGGGTGGTCGACGCGAGTTCCATGCCCTATGTCACCAACGGCAATATCTACGCGCCGGTGGTCATGCTGGCCGAGAAGGCGGCCGACCTCATCGCTGGGAATACCCCGCTCGCGCCCCTGGATGGGGTGGCTTGGTATCGCCATGGCACCGGTATGCCGTTGGACGCCCCCTCCCCCTGACCCGACCTCACGGCATACCCTTCCCCCAATAGCCCCCCAATGACGAGGAGCACCCCGATGGCCGAATCAGCACTGTCGGTAAGGAACCTGTGGAAGGTCTTCGGGCCCGATGCTGAGAAGTTGATCGGCACGCCCGACCTGCAGCTCTCCCGGAAGGACTTGCTGGCCAAGAGCGGCCATGTCATCGGCGTCAAGGACGTCTCCTTTGACGTCGCACCCGGCGAAGTCTTCGTCGTCATGGGATTGTCGGGTTCCGGCAAATCGACCTTGGTGCGGCTGCTCACCCGGCTGATCGAACCGACGGCCGGCACGGTGCACTTGGGCGACACCGAGCTCACTGCCATGTCGGAGGAGCAGTTGCGCGAGGTCCGGCGCAGGCAGATCTCCATGGTCTTCCAACACTTTGGCCTGCTCCCCCATCGCAAAGTCATCGACAACGTCGGTTTCGGGCTCGAGATCCGCGGCGAGGACAAGACCACGCGCCGGGCTCGCGCGCAGAACATGGTCGACCTGGTCGGCCTGTCCGGATACGAGCAGAACTTCCCCGACCAACTCTCCGGCGGTATGCAGCAGCGGGTAGGTCTGGCTCGAGCCCTGGCCAGCGACCCCGAGATCCTGATGTTCGACGAGCCCTTCAGCGCGCTGGACCCGCTGATCCGTCGCGACATGCAAAACGAGGTCATCCGCCTGCATCACGAGGTCGGCAAGACCATGGTCTTCATCACCCACGACCTGGCCGAGGCGCTGAAACTGGGCGACCGCATCCTCATCATGCGCGACGGCGAGATCATCCAGATGGGTCGGCCCGACGAGATCATCGGTGCGCCCGCGGACGACTACGTCAAGGACTTTGTCTCCGACGTCCCCAAGTCACACGTGCTCACCCTGCGCTGGGTGATGCGCGAGCCGTCGAGCCCGGATGAAGGCGCGGGCGCTCCTGCCCTCAAGGACAGCACCATCGTGCGCGATGCTGCCCGCGCCGTGTTGGCGCACGATGGGCTGGTTCGGGTGGTCGACGAGCATGGCGCCTTTGTCGGCGTGGTCGACGACGAGGACATCCTGCGTGTGGTCGTGGCGGAGGACAGCTGATGTCCGCGCCGACGGTCATCCGTCAGGGGCGGGCAGCCGATGCCCCGCCGGTACTGGCTGAACCGACTCCGCGCTGGAAGCCGGCCTTGGCAGTGGTGGCGGTGTGGTTCCTGGTCTGGTGGTTCACCAAGGGCACCGACACCCTCGTGCTTGCCGGACGGGATCAAACCCCGGTCATGAAGACCATGGCTGCCTTCCGTGACGAGATGATCGCTGGCCGCTCCACCAACCCCGTCATGGTGGTCACGGGGGCAATCGCGGACGCGCTGCGCGGCTTAGTGGCCTGGCTGCAGCGGCTTATTTCGATTCCGGCGGATCCGCGGCCGGTGCCGATCATCGGTTGGCTCGGTGTGACCGCGATCGCCACCTGGATCTCGTATGCGGTGGCGAACTGGCGGATCGCGCTGCTGACCTTGGGCACCTTCCTGTCATTCGGCGTTTTCGGCTACTGGTCGGACTCGATGGACCTGCTCATCGTGGTCCTGGTGGCCGTGACGATTTCCGTGCTCATCGGCCTGCCGCTGGGCATCCTCGCCGGCACCAGCAAGCGAGCGAACTCGATCATCGAGCCCATTTTGGACTTCTTGCAGACGATGCCGACCTTCGTCTATCTGCTGCCGATCGTGCTCTTTTTCGGGATTGGGGCCTCCTCGGCGGTCGTGAGCACCCTGGCCTACGCCGTGCCACCACTGATTCGGATCTCGGCCCACGGCATACGCACCGTCAACCCAGCGATGATCGAGGTCACCAACTCGCTAGGGCAGACCTCCTGGCAGCGCCTGCTCAAGGTGCAATTGCCATTGGCCAAGCGCACCATCATCGTCGGCCTCAACCAGACCACGCTGGCGGCCCTGTCGATGGCGACCATCGCGTCCTTCGTCGACGGTCCAGGCCTTGGGCGGCCGGTGCTCGACGGACTGCGCATCAATGACGTTGGCAAGGGCCTGGTGCCCGGTCTGCTCATCGTGGCCATGGCGATCATGCTCGACCGACTCACCACGGCGGCCAGCGAGCGCTCGGATGTCATCGCCCGCGGCGGCGGGCTGCCAAACGCGCTGCACAAGCGCATCCTGATCGGCGGTGGCGTGCTGGCGGTGGTGGCGGTCTTCGTCTCCCGCCAGCAGTTCTGGGCAGCGGAGTTCCCCGACCTGGGGATCGGCCGCGCGATCGCCCGCTCCGCAGACGGCATCGTGGACAGCATCGTGAGCACAATCTCCCCGGTCACCGAGGGCATCAAGAATGTGATCACCTACGGCCTGCTCAACCCGATGCAAGCCTTTATCGCTGAGTCGCCGTGGTGGTTGGCCGCGCTCGGCATCAGCGCCATCGGATTCGTGATCGGCGGTCTGCGCGGCCTGATCCCCACGGTGGTCGCTCTCGCCGGGATCTGGTACTTCGGGCTCTGGCACTCCGCGATGATCACCCTGGTGATGACCTTGGTCGCCACCTTGCTCTGCATGGTGCTTGCGGTGGTCATCGGGGTGGCAATGGCCCGACGCAAGTCCGTCGACACCCTCGTACGCCCCTTGCTCGATGCTGGCCAAACCATTCCGGCCTTCGTCTATCTCATTCCCTGCCTGGCCCTCTTTGGCCCCACTCGCTTCACCGGCATCGTGGCCTCGATCGCGTATGCCGCGCCGGCGGCGATCAAGCTGGTGGCGGACGGGGTGCGGGGCGTCTCGCCCACGACGATGGAGGCCGTGCGGTCAACCGGAGCCTCGACCATGCAGCAGATCCGCAAGGTGCAGTTGCCGATGGCCAAGGCGTCACTCGTGCTGGCGACCAACCAAGGCCTGCTCTTCGTGCTGGCCATGGCGGTCATCTCGGGCATGGTCGGTGCTGGCGCGCTGGGCTACGACGTCGTGCTCGGTTCGTTCCGCTCTGAGGAGTGGGGCAAGGGCGCAGCCGCCGGCCTCAGCATTGTCTTGCTCGGGATCATGCTCGACCGGATCGCTCGCCGGGCGGCCGAGGCAGCTCCGGCCGGAAGCCAAAGGAGGCGCTTCTCTAACCGCGGCATTTAGGCGGGGCAGTCCCGGCGGCTGTTGCGGATTGAGAAACTGCTAGCGCTTTAAGCAACAACTAGACAACAATCCCCCTATGCCGCTCCCCCGAGTGGGCCTGGGCGGCCACACTGGCGATCAGCCAGGCGGCATACGCCGTTCTGTGACGCAAAGGAGCGCACATGAAGATGAAGTCCCAGCCGCTCGCAGCAATCGCTGCCCTCGCACTGGCTGCGCTCGGCGCCGCTGGCTGCGGCAGCGACATCGACAAAGCGACCGACGCCAACAAGTCGGCCTCCACGTCGACCGGTGCCAAGTGCGGCACGATCAATATGGCCGTCAACCCCTGGGTCAGCTACGAGGCCAGTGCCTATATCGTCGGCGAGATCGCCAAGACCAAGCTCGGCTGCACGATCAACTACAAGGTCCTCAAGGAGGACGTCTCCTGGCAGGGCTTCGGTACCGGCGAGGTCGACGTCGTCATCGAGGACTGGGGCCACCCGGACCTGGAGAAGAAGTTCGTCAAGGAGATGGGCGGCGACGGCTCAGCTGTCGACGGCGGCCCCAATGGCAACAAGGGCATCATCCACTGGTACGTGCCGCCGTGGCTGGCCGCCGAACACCCGGACATTCTGGACTACAACAACTTGAACAAGTACGCCGACAAGTTCAAGACCAGCGAGTCCGGCAGCCAGGGACAGTTCCTCGGCTCCGACCCGTCCTTCGTCCAGTTCGACGAGGCGATCATCAAGAACCTCAACTTGAACTTCAAGGTGGTCTTCTCCGGTGGTGAGGCTGCTTCCCTCGAGGCCTTCAAGAAGGCCGAGGCGAACAAGGAGTGGCTCATCGGCTACTTCTGGGAGCCCCAGTACCTCTTCGCCGACGTGCCGCTCAAGGCAGTCGCCTTGCCGCCGTACACCGATGGCTGCCAGGACGACCCAGCCAAGGTCGCCTGCGACTACCCCGACACGGTGCTCAAGAAGATGTACAGCTCCAAGTGGGCCGCAAACGACACCGACCCGGGCGTGAAGTTCGTCAAGGCCTTCCAGTGGTCCAACGAAGACCAGAACACCGTCGCCAAGTACATCGCGGTGGACAAGATGGACAAGGCTGCTGCTGCCAAGAAGTGGATCGACGAGAACCCCGACAAGGTGGCTGCCTGGCTCAAGTAGCCGCCCACGGCGCAGCGACGAGCCGTCGCCTAGGGGGTGCACCCTCACCGCAGAATGGCGGGACCGACGACACGTCGGTCCCGCCATTCTGCTTGACACTGTGATCCGGATCACTCCACAATGGCGTTGCGGCATACGCAATTGGTTTCGTATCGCGCAACTAGGAGGCTTTCGTGGCTCTCGACTCATCCACCCCCACCCCTACTCCGACCAGACCCGATGGCCGCGGCGACAAGACCGGCGTTGACCGGATCGTCTTCGGAGTTGCTGCAGCGCTCGCCCTCATCTTCGTCCTCTACGGTTCCCTCGACAGCAAAGGCTTCGCGGAGCACGGGGGCTCCGTGCTGAGCTGGATCACGGGGAACTTCGGCTGGTTCTTCGTCCTCACGAGCGCCGGCTTCGTGCTCTTCTCGGTCGTCCTCGCGGTCACCCGCTATGGCAACATCAAACTGGGTCCGGACGACTCGACTCCAGAGTTCTCGACGTTCTCCTGGGTCTCGATGATGTTCGCCACCGGCATGGGCATCGGCCTGATGTTCTACGGGGTCGCCGAGCCGCTCACGCACCTCAACACACCGCCCATGGGGATGGCCGAGCCCGGCAGTGAAGAGGCTGCACACCTGGCCATGGAGTACACCTTCTTCCACTGGGGATTCCACCCATGGGCCATGTATGCAGTCATCGGCCTGGCGATCGCCTACTTCGCCTATCGCAAGGGATACGGCAACCTCATCAGCGCCGCCTTTCGGCCGCTGCTCGGGTCGCGGGCAGACGGACCGGTGGGCCGCAGCATCGACATTGTGGCCATCCTCGCCACCCTCTTTGGCTCCGCCACCTCACTTGGGCTTGGTGCCCTGCAGATCACCGGCGGCCTCGCCAATGTCTTCGGCCACGAGAAGTACGGCACCACAGCAGCAGCCCTGGTGATCGCCTTCCTCACCCTTTGCTTTGTTGTGTCGGCCGTCTCGGGCATCGACAAGGGCATCAAGTGGTTGTCCAACGCCAACGCGGTGGCAGCGGCCTTGCTGGTCTTCTTCATCTTCGTGGTCGGCCCGACCGTCTTCATCCTGTCAACCTTCACCGAATCCATCGGCGGCTACCTCACCCAACTTCCGGGCATGAGCTTCCGAACCGGGGTCTTTGGCGGTGGCGATTGGCTCTCCGGCTGGACGATCTTCTACTGGGCCTGGTGGGTTTCCTGGACCCCCTTCGTCGGCATGTTCATCGCCCGAATCTCCAAGGGGCGCACCATCCGCCAGTTCGTCATCTTCGTGATCGCCATACCGAGCCTGGTCTCGTTCGTGTGGTTCTCGATTCTCGGCGGGGCGGCCTTTGACCTCCAGCTCAAGGAGGGCAAAGACATGGCCGCGCTGGTCAAGGACGGCCTCGAGACCACCCTGTTCGGCACCCTGCGTGAGTTCCCGCTCTCGAGCATCACCGTCTCGCTGGCCGTCTTCCTCATCGCGATCTTCTTCATCACAGGGGCCGACTCGGCATCCATCGTCATGGGCATGCTGAGTCAGCGCGGCGAAGAGGAACCCAATCGAAGTCTGGTCATCTTCTGGGGGGTGGTCACCGGCGTCATCGCCACCGTCCTACTCTTCGCCAACGGTCTCTCGGCCCTACAGACCGGGGTCATCATCATCGGCTTCCCCTTCCTGATGATCCTCATTGGGCTGTGCGTCTCGCTGTGGAAGAGCCTTCGACAGGAGACCTTTGAATCAACCCTGCGTGGCCCGCTGCGTACTTCGCTCCATCGGCTCGAGCAGGACGTCGACGAGCTCGAGGCCGACGTGGAGGAGATCGAGGGGTCCCTGGAGCGGCGCCCACCCCCCAGCTAGCCTCCCGTCATCCGCCAAGTCTCCGCTCTGGAAGGTTGCGCGTGCACCTCTCCGTCCTCGATCTGTTCTCTGTCGGCATCGGGCCCTCGAGTTCCCACACCGTGGGCCCGATGCGGGCGGCGGCCCGGTTCGCTGCTGGGCTCACCCTCCAGGGACATGCCGATGCCGTATGCCGGGTGCGGGCCACGCTCTATGGCTCACTCGGGGCAACCGGGCGGGGACACGGCAGTGACGTTGCGGTCGTCCTCGGGCTGCTGGGCGAGAAGCCCGAGGATGTCGATACCTCCGGCGTCGGGGCCCGAATCGCGCAGGTCCGGGCGTCGCGACGGCTGCTCTTGGCCGGTGCGCGGGAGATCGACTTCGACGTGGAGAATGACGTCCTGCTGCTCGGTCGCACGATCCTCCCCCGCCATCCCAACGGGATGATCTTCGAAGCGTTCGATGGCGACGGCCGCCTGCTCACCAGCGCCGAGATGTACTCCATCGGCGGCGGCTTCATCGTGAGCGCCGACGATGCCGAGGAATCGACCGAGCACCCCGCCGGAGAGGTCGCCTCGGTGCCGCTTCCCTTCACCACCGGCGAGGAGTTGCTGGAGGTATGCCGTCGAACGGGCCTGCGGGTCAGTCAGGTCATGCTCGCCAATGAGGCGGCCTGGCGACCGGAAAGCGAAACGCGGGCCCAACTCCTGCGCATCTGGGCCGTCATGCAGGAGTGCGTGAGTAACGGGTGCGCCAGCGACGGCATACTCCCCGGAGGACTCAATGTGCCCCGGCGCGCGGCTCGGCTCAAGGCCGCCCTGGACGCCGAGGACGATCAGCACGACCCGCTGCGCGCCATGGAGTGGGTCAACCTCTATGCCCTGGCGGTCAACGAGGAGAATGCCGCCGGCGGCCGGATCGTCACGGCGCCCACCAATGGAGCAGCCGGCATCATCCCGGCGGTGCTGCACTACTACGAGGCCTTTGTCCCCGGGGCCAGCGAGGACGGGATCATCGACTTCCTTCTCGCGGCCGGGGCGATCGGCATTCTGGTCAAGCTCGGTGCCTCGATTTCCGGGGCGGAGGTCGGCTGCCAAGGCGAGGTCGGGTCGGCCTGTGCGATGGCCGCGGCCGGACTCGCCGAGGCACTCGGATGCACCCCCGAGCAGGTCGAAAATGCTGCAGAGGTCGGCATTGAGCACAACCTGGGCCTGACCTGCGACCCCGTTGGTGGGCTGGTGCAGATCCCGTGCATCGAGCGCAACGCCATCGCCGCAGTCAAGGCCATCAACGCCGCCCGGCTGGTCCGCCGCGGCGACGGCACCCACGCGGTGAGCCTGGACCAGGCCATCGAAACCATGCGACGGACCGGGCTGGATATGAAGAGCAAGTACAAGGAGACCTCTCGCGGTGGGCTCGCCGTGACCGTCATCGAGTGCTGAGCGGACCCCCCGGGAAAACGGCGCCGAGACGGTGACACGACCTAGCGCATCTGGCATCATTGGTGCGTATCGCGCGCCGCGTTGCGTATAGCGCACCTGTTGAAAGGACCCTGCCATGGCCACCCTCCCCGAGCGCGCCAAGGTCGTCATCATCGGAGCCGGTATCGCCGGCAACAGCCTGGTGCACCACCTGGCCGAACTCGGCTGGACCGACATGGTCCAGATCGACAAGGGTCCGCTGCCCAACCCCGGCGGCTCGACCGGCCACGCCAGCAACTTCATCTTCCTGGTCGACCACAACCGGGAGAACTCCGAGATCACCCACGACTCGCTGCGCCAGTACAAGGAGATGGACGTCTTCACCCGCTCCGGCGGCTTCGAGGTTGCCCGGACGCAAGAGCGGATGGAGGAGTTGCGGCGTCGGATGTCCTCGGCCAAGGCCTGGGGTGTCGATGCCTCCCTGGTCAGCCCCGAGGAAGTACAGGAGAAGGTCCCCTTCCTGGACAAGGACGTCATCATCGGCGGCATGTGGCAGGAGGGCGTCGGCGTTGTGGACTCCCTGCGTGCCGGCACGATCATGCGCGAGAAGGCCATCGCCAAGGGCGCCCTCACCACGGTTCCCAATGTCGAGGTGCTCTCGATGGTCGTCGAGGAGGGCCGGATCAAGGCCCTCGAGACGACCGCCGGCCGGATCGAGGCCGAGCACGTCGTCATCGCGACCGGCATCTGGAGCTACGACCTGGCCCGCATGGCCGGCGCCGAGATCCCGCTAACCCCAGCGGTACACCAGATGATCTCGGTCGGCCCGCTGCCCGAGCTCGCCGAGAAGCCCGGCGAGATCTCCTTCCCCATTATCCGCGACATGGACACCCTCTGCTACGAGCGTCAGCACGGCTCGGACATGGAGGTCGGCTCCTACGCCCACCGCGCGATTCTGCACAACGTCGATGAGATCCCGAGCATCGAGCAGGCCAAGCTTTCCCCCACCGAGATGCCCTTCACCGAGGACGACTTCGACCCGCAGCTCGAGCAGGCCCTCGAGCTCATGCCCGAGCTGCTCGGTCAGGACGGCGCCGAGATCCGCTACGCCATCAACGGTCTGCTCTCCCTCACGGTCGACGGCCACGCCATCGTCGGCGAGACCCCCGAGGTCAAGGGACTGTGGTCCTGCGCCGCCGTGTGGATCAAGGAAGGCCCCGGCACCGGCCGGGCCCTCGCTGAGATGATGACCCGCGGCTTCTCCGAGATCGACATGTCACACTCGGACGCCTCGCGCTTCTGGCCGCACCAGAAGACCCGCGCCCAGGTGCGCGCCCGTACCTCCGAGTCCTTCATCAAGACCTACGGCATCATTCACCCGGCCGAGCAGTACCTCTCCGGCCGCGACCTGCGACTCTCCCCCATGCACGCGGCCGAGAAGGCGCTGGGCGCCGAGTTCTTTGAGACCGCTGGCTGGGAGCGTCCGCACTGGTATGCCTCGAACGAGGCCCTGCTCGGCGAGTACGGCGACAAGGTGATGCCGCGCGAGAACGAGTGGGACAGCCGTTGGTGGTCGCCCATCATCAACGCCGAGCACCTGGCCATGCGTGAGCGCGCCGGCATGGTCGACCTCACGGCATTCGCGATCTTTGACGTCATCGGCCCCAAGGCCATGGAGACCGTGCAGCGGATCATCGTGGCCCAAGCCGATGTCCAGATCGGGCGGGTGATCTACACCCCCGTCCTCGACGACCGTGGCGGCTTCCGCTCCGACCTCACCGTCATGCGTCTGGCGCACGACACCTTCCGGGTCGTCACCGGCGGCGCGCACGGCATGGCGGACTTCAAGTGGTTCAGCGACCGGATGCCCGCCGACGGTGGCGCGGTCTGCGTCAACGTCACCTCCTCATGGACCACGGTCGGGTTGTGGGGCCCGAAGGCCCTGGACATCCTCGGCTCGCTCACCGATGCCGATGTCTCCAGCGGCACCTTCAAGTTCGGCACCTGCCAGAACATCGAGATCGGCAATCTGCCGGTGCTGGCTTCACGCATTTCGTATGTCGGTGAGTTCGGCTGGGAGCTTTACGCCCCCATGGAAATGGGAGCCGCCCTCTGGCAGCGGGTTCACGAGGCCGGCCAGCCGCATGGCATCGTCCCGGTCGGCATCGGCGTCTACGGCACCACCGGCCGGATCGAGAAGGGCTACCGCGCGTACGGTCCCGAGCTCGATGGCTCGCGCACCCTCTTTGAGGTTGGCATGGAGCGCAAAAAGCTCAAGGATGCTGACTTCATTGGCCGCGCTGCCTACGAGGCGCAGGCGGGCGCCGAGCGCGCCGCTGTCCTGTGCACGTTGACCGTTGACCACCACGAGAGCGCGAGCGGGGTGAAGCGCTACATGCTCGGCGGTGAGCCCATCGTGAACCCCGACGGCAGCCTGCTCACCGACGGTCACGGCCACCACTCGTATGTGACCTCGGCTGGGTCCGCCCCGAGCATCGGCAAGCACGTGCTCATGGCCTTCCTGCCGCCGGAGCGCGCCAACCTCGGGGAGAAGCTCGCCGTGTCCTACATGGAAGAGCTCTACCCGGTGACTGTCGAGTCGATCGACGCCACCTCGCTCTTCGACCCCGAGAACCTGCGCATCCGGGGCCTGGCATGACCAATGTGTTGGTCTGCGTCAAGCGTGTGGTCGATGCCACGGGTGAGGTCGTCCTGACCGATGACGCGATGCGGGTCGACGGCCGGTATGCCGGGTACACCACTTCCGCGCATGAGGAGGCCGCGGTCGCCCTGGCCGTCGAGGTCGCTGGCGAGGCAGGCGGCACCGTTACGGTGCTTTCGGTGGGCACCGCCGACGCCGCCGAGCAGATCCGCAATGCGATCGCCGTCGGCGCCACCGATGGCATCCTCGTCGAAGCCGACCCCGACGCCATGGGACCCGCGGATATCGCTGCCGCCATCGCCGAAGTCGTCACCCAGAGGGCAGCGAGCGGCACGGCATACGACCTCGTCCTGGTCGGCAATGACGCAGCGGACACCGGTGATTTCCAAGTCGGCGTCCGGCTTGCCTACGCGCTCGGCCGTCCGGTGGTCACCGGCATGAAGACCGTGTCCGTGGCCGATAGCGTGGCCACGCTCACCGGTGACGGCCCATCGGGAACCGAGGTCTATGAGGTGGCCCTGCCCGCCGTGGCCTCGATCCTGGAAGGTGCCGCCGACGTTCGCTATCCCTCGGTCATGGGCCGGATGAAGGCCAAGAAGGCCGTCATCGAGACCGTCGCCTGGTCCGGCTCGCCCCAAGGGTCCGGTCGGGCAGGCCTGACCGTCCCTCCGCCGCCGCCAAGTCAGGTCACCATCCTCGGCGAAGGCCCGCAGGCCGCGGCGGCTGTGGTCGAGGTCCTCACGCAACTGGGAGTGGTGTCGCGATGAGCGTTGTTGTCGTCGTCGAGGTCGAGGACGGGCGGGCCTCCCTGGTCGCCCGCGAGACGCTCACGTTTGCGCGCGGGTTGGCTGCGCTGGGCGCTGGCGAGCTGCATGCTGTCATCCTCGGCGCCCCCACCGACAGCGTCCTCGCGGACTGCCGCGAGCAGGGTGTTGCCGCGGTCCACACCGTCGATAACCCCGAGTTGAGCCGGTATGCCGCAGCCGCTTGGGCGGCCGTGGTCGAGGCCGCCGGTCGGGCCGCCCGCGCCGATCTCGTGATCGCCCCGGGCACCGGGAGGGGGAACGAGATTCTCGCCCATGTGGCCGCCCGTCGCGGTCTCGACATGGCCGCCAATGTGGTGTCCGTGGACTCGGTGACCCCGCTGCGCGTGCAGCGTCAGGTCGTGGGCGGTTCGGTCATTGAGAGCACCGCGGTGCAGAGCCGCGTGCGGCTGCTGAGCATGGCTGGCCACGCGGTCGAGCCCGAGGCAGCGGCCACGCCGGGAGCCGCCGAGGTGCGCCCGCTGGCCGTGGCGATCGCGCCCGAGGATCTGCGGGCGCAGGTCGTGCGGGTTGAGGAGCGCACCGGTGGGGATACCTCTGGTTTGACCTCCGCCAAGGTTGTCGTCGGCGCTGGTCGCGGCGCCGGCGGGCCCGAGGGCTTCGATGACGTGATCGCCCTGGCCGAGCGGCTGGGAGGCGCCCTTGGCGTCTCGCGTGTGGTCACCTCACTGGGTTGGCGTCCGCACCACGAGCAGGTGGGTCAGACCGGTTCCCGGATCTCCCCGGACCTGTACATCCCGTGTGGGATCTCCGGCGCGATCCAGCACTGGGCTGGGTGTGCCTCCTCCAAGACGATCCTCGCGATCAATACCGATCCCGACGCCCCGATGGTCACCAAGGCGACCTACGCCGTGGTCGGCGACATGCACGAGGTCGTGCCGGCCATCCTGGCCGAACTGGGCTAACTTCACGACGCCACCGAGGTATTGGTGGGCGGATAGCCCATCAAGCACCGCGCGCGAACGCGATCACCGCATCCGCGATCATCTGCACGGCGATGGCGGAGAGCAGCAGGCCAGCGATCCGCGAGAGCAGCACGATCCCCGACTCGCCGAGCAAGCGCCCCAGCGGCCCGGCGAAGTGCAAGGTCGCCCAGACCACGGCCAGCGCCGCCACGAGCGCCAAGCCGACGGCCACCCAGGATCCCTCGGTGTGCGCATTCTGGACGGCGAGCATCGTGGCGACAATCGCGCCCGGGCCTGCGAGCAGCGGTGTACCCAGCGGGACGAGCGCGACATTGACGCCGACATCGGCGTTCTGTTCGCCCTCGTGACCGACCATCAACTGCAGGGCCACGATGAGCAGGAGGAGGCCACCCGAGCCCTGCAGGGCAGGCAGCGAGATGTGCAGGTAGTCCAAGATCCGCTGCCCGAAGACCGCGAAGGACGCGATCACCGCCAGCGCCACCAATGAGGCACGTCGCGCCGCCGCCATCTGCTCCCGTCGCGAGAGGCGTCCGGTGAGCGCCAAGAAGATCGGGATGGCGCCGGGAGGGTCCATGATCACCAGCAGCGTGACGAAGGTTGCCGAGAACGCGGCGCCATCGATCGTCACGCCCCCAGCCTAGAGCCATCACCAGAAACTGCCTGACCGCGCGAGGCAACCTGAGGCGGCATACCGCCGTAGTGCACAGTGTCAGATAGTCACCATCAACAGGAGGCATGGTGTTCGGGAGGCCGAGCAAGGCTGAGCGCGATCACGCGTTCTCGGTCTTCATGGAGCAGTCCTCCGCCAGCCTGATGCGCACCGCATGGCTCCTCACCGGAAACCATGACCAGGCGAGCGAGCTCGTGCAAGCCGCGCTGGTCAAGACGTATGCCGCGTGGTCCCGTGTGCGTGAAGATCAGGCCTTGGCCTATGCCAGGCGGGTGCTGATCAACCAACGCACGGACACCTGGCGGGCGACCCGCGGGGAGACGGCGTACCCGCAGGTCCCCGAGCGCGCCGACCTCGATGCTGGTGGAGGGGCCGGCGTCGAGCACCGCGATGAGATCGTGCGTCTGCTGCGCACCCTTCCCGAGCAGCAGCGCAAGGTCGTCATCCTTCGGTACTACCAGGACCTCTCTGAGCAGGCTGTTGCCGATCTGCTCGGCATCTCCGTTGGCAGCGTGAAGTCGGCCGCATCACGTGGCCTGGCCGCACTGCGTACTCACCTCGCCACCACTTCAGGAGGCACCCAATGAACCTCTCGACCGATCCTTTCGAGGACCAGCTCCGCGATCACCTCGATGCCGCCGGGGCGTCCGCACCCGACCTCGACCTCGACACCGCTGCGGTGATTGGGGAGGGATCTCGACTCGTCCGCCGCCGTCGGATCGTCGCCGCGGCCGGGGGCGTCGCGGCCGCAACCGTGCTGGCCGTCGGCACCTATGGCGCGCTCACCTCGGGGGCACCGGCCTCGGTCTCGGTGCCGGGCTCAAGCGTTCGCACCCCGACCCTTTCGCCGTCGCCAAACGAAGGACCGATCAGCGCCACCGTGACACTCGCGATGTCCATATCGGGTGATGCGATCCCGCCCAACCCACAGGAGTATTCGGTGACCGCACAGCTCGTCCAGGGCAGCGGCACCACAGCAAGCGCAGCACTCACCCTTCGAGACAGCAAGGGCGGGCTACTGGATACCGCATCGACCGATCTCGACCTCGGATCCGCCAGGTCTTCACTGGTGCACTTTGACTCTGTGGGTGTGGTCGCCGTGCTCAGCCCCGGGTCGCTCTGGGTCGACCTGGTCGCCCCACTGAGGGAGGGCGGCATGACCAGCGACGACGCGACCCTCGGGGCGAGTGGCTGGCAGTTGACAGGCTTCCGGTTCGAGAAGCCATCAGTAGCCCCACAGGTCGCAGGGGCGGTCCGCATGACCCCAGACCTCGCCGTGCTTGACGGGGCTGGAGAGGCGGTGCCCCACGGCGCCTCCGCCGATGGTCTCCGGGTCGTCTACTGGTCCGAAGCCCTCGATACCTTTGGCTTCGTCGAGCGTGACGACACGGACCAGAAGTTGTGGAACCGGACGTCCACGTGGCCCTCGGAAGCGCGCAAGACACATGGCCGGCTCGTCCTGGCGGGATCGAGCGGCAGTGGTACCGCAGGCGCCGTCCACCGCGGGTACATCGTCATACAGGTTGCCAGCAAGGCCACCGATATCGTGCTAAGCGGCGTCCCGTCCGCGGCGAACGTGCGCACCGAGGTGATCGCGATGGGCAGTGCGGACGCGAATGCCATCGTCGCGACCTATGAGACTACCGCCCGGCCCGGCAGCTACAAGCCCTCGCTCGCGTGGACCGAAGCCAGCGGCGCCGCGGCGAGCTGGACGGGCAGCTAGTCACCCCGCTGAGGGGCGGTAGTGATCGAACGAGCAAAGCAACCTTTCGGTCGCCCTCGCAGTAGTGATGGGTAGAAACACCGACGTTTAAGGGAGAAGTCAGATGATCATTCGCACCAGCGCCGTCGCCATCCTCGTCGGTGCCACTCTGGCCAGCGGCCTCGCCTTCGCTCACGCCCAAACCTCGCACAAGGCACCGCGATTCGGCGCCTCCGTGACCCTGGACCTCCCGGGAACGTCGGATCTGTTGTCTGGTCGTACGACGCCACGCGCTGGGGCTGACCGCACCGGGATCGTGAACTTCATGATCGGCAGCATCCTGCCGCACCCCGGTCGGCGCCTGATCGTGACGGAAGCGGCCGGCGTTCGCACAGCTCGCCTGGTGACCGAGACCGGCAAGACCGTGTGGCAGTACTCCCTAGAGGACAACGCCGCCATGATCGCCGATGAGCGGACGGGTGAGGTGTACACGGCATACCTGATCACCACCGGTTCGACCTATGCCGCCTTCGACGGCGAGGGTGCCACCTTCGGCACGAGTGTCGAGCAGAGCGCTGCGATGACCGAGGGTTTGGACGTGCGGGTTTCCGCCGTCACCTGGAGCGGCGTGCCTCGGAGTTACCAGCCCCACGTGAGGGTGAATGCCAGCGACGGCCCAGTAGCGGGCCTGGGTGCCACTGCCGAGGCAACCACCCCTTCGCAGACCCCCTGAAACACGAGGGGTCAGCGGCGTGGCATGAGGACGGTGTAGTCGAGGTCGAGCACCACACCCGGCAGGTACTTGCCGTCAGCGTCCTTGTACGGGAAGTCCGCACAGGCAAGATCCTTGGTCGCCACCGTCCGCATCCGCAGCGCTCCGACATCAGTGCGACCGGGCAACTCGATCCGCTCCAGCACCTCGCTCCAGGCATAGACCGTGTCACCCGCGAAGGTCGGATTGGCGTGCGTGCCTCCGTTGAGCGCGAGCAGCAGTTGCGCATTGGCCAGCCCGTTGTAACTGAGCGCACGCGCTATCGAGATGACATGGCCGCCGTACACGATTCGCCGGCCGAAGCGCCCCTGGCTCTCGACGTGCTGGTTGAAGTGCACCTTGGCCGTGTTGTGCCAGAGCCGGGTGGCCAGCATGTGCTCGGACTCCTCGATGGTCACGCCATCGACATGGTCGATCCGTTCCCCCACTGCGTAGTCATCCCACACGAACGGGCTGCCCGCCAGCGCAGTGTCGTATGCCGTGAAGTCCAGTCCCGCTGGCACCACCAGATCCGCGGTGGCCACGGCCGACGGCAGATCGGGGATCACGGTGTCCGGGGCGGGACTGGCCTCAGCGCGCTTACGGACCATCACCCATCGGTAATAGTCGAGCACGATCTCGTCGTGCTGGTTGCGCCCGACTGAGTGCACGTACACCACCCCGGTCTTGCCATCGCGGTTCGCCTTCAACCCCACGACCTGCGAGCGGGCGCTCAGGGTGTCCCCAGCGAAGACCGGCGCGGTGAACACCCCGCGCGCGTAGCCGAGATTCGCCACGGCATTCAACGAGATCTCCGGAACGGTCTTGCCGAAGACCGTGTGGAAGACCAGTAGTGAGTCCAGCGGCATCCGCTCCAGACCACAGCTGGCGGCAAAGGATGCGCCCGAGGTCAGCGCAAAGCGCGACCCATAGAGCGCCGTGTACAGCGCGGAGTCACCCTCGGTCACCGTCCGGGGGCTCGTGTGCACGAGCTCCTGGCCGATGGCGAAGTCCTCGAAGAAGTTGCCAGCCCTGGTCTTACTCACCCGCCCATCCTTGCCGTCATGAGTTGACGTAACCAAGGGATAGCGCACGTGCCCTTGCTCACGCCTATGTCAGGCTTGGCCCATGGCGGACTTCATCGGCGCAGTCGACCAGGGCACGACCAGCACCCGGTTCATGATCTTCGATCACGACGGGCGCGAGGTCGCTCGTCACCAACTCGAGCATGAGCAGATCCTGCCGCGTGCCGGTTGGGTCGAACACAACCCCATCGAGATCTGGGAACGCACCGAGACCGTGATCGGCACTGCGCTGACCACCGCCGGGCTGGGCACCGCCGACCTAGTCGGGATCGGCATCACCAATCAGCGCGAGACCGCCATCGTGTGGGATCGGCATACCGGGCGTCCGTACGCCAACGCGATTGTGTGGCAGGACACCCGCACCGACAAGATCGCCGCAGCATTGCAGGCCGACGGCCGCGGTGAGGTCATCCGCCGCAAGGCCGGTCTGCCGCCGGCCACGTATTTCTCCGCCGGCAAGGTGCAGTGGATGCTCGAAAACGTCGAGGGCCTGCGCGCTGCCGCCGAACGCGGCGATGCCCTCTTTGGCACCCCCGACACCTGGGTGATCTGGAATCTCACCGGTGGTCCGGATGGCGGCGTGCATGCCACGGACGTGACCAACGCCAGCCGCACCATGCTGATGAACCTGGAGACCTTGGATTGGGATGAGGAGCTGCTCGGCTTCTTTGGCATCCCACGGGCCATGCTCCCGACCATTTCTGCGAGCAGCCATCCCGCGGCATACGGCCAGACACCCGCTATCAAGGGTCGCTCGGCGGTGCGGATCACCGGAGTGCTCGGCGACCAGCAGGCGGCGACCGTAGGTCAGGTGTGCTTCGAGCCCGGCGAGGCCAAGAACACCTATGGCACGGGAAACTTCCTCATTCTCAATACGGGTACCGAGATCGTGCGCAGCACGAATGGTCTGCTCACCACCGTGGCCTACCAGTTGGGCGATCAGGCGCCGGTGTATGCGCTCGAGGGCTCCATTGCGGTCACCGGTTCGGCGGTCCAGTGGCTTCGCGACCAACTCGGGATCATCGGCGATGCTCGGGAGGTCGAGACACTGGCCGCCTCGGTCCCCGATAACGGCGGTGTCGCCTTCGTCCCGGCGTTCAGCGGGCTTTTCGCCCCGTACTGGCGCAGCGATGCCCGGGGGGCCATCGTGGGATTGTCGCGCTTCAATACCAAGGCACACATCGCCCGAGCCACTCTCGAAGCCATCTGTTATCAGTCCAAGGATGTCGTGGACGCCATGGCTGCCGACTCCGGCGTGCCCCTGACCATGCTCAAAGTGGATGGCGGGGTCACCGCCAATGCCCTGTGTATGCAGCTCCAGGCCGACATCCTCGGGGTCCCGGTCTCCAAACCGGTGGTTCCCGAGACCACTGCTTTGGGTGCGGCCTATGCCGCTGGGCTGGCCGTCGGGTTCTGGGAGAGCACCGATGAGTTGCGAGCGAACTGGGCGCAGGATCATGCCTGGGAGCCCACCTGGTCCGATGAGGACCGGGAGCGGGGGTATGCCGTGTGGCGCAAGGCCGTCGAACGCACCTTGGACTGGGTCACCCTCTAATCGGATTCCTACGAGCGGGCCTCGTCGGCCAGCGCATTGGCCAAGGCGGCCGCCTCATCAGCACCGTCCACCGTCACCACGAATGCGCTCCCATTGCCTCGTCGGATCTCCAAGGCCGGCCCCTTGCGCAGCACGACGCCAAAGCGTGAGTCCCGCCCCGCCCGCAGACCCACCCCACCGAATTCGCGCAGGGGATCAATGTCCACCGCGCGAGCCTCGGCAATATCGCTGAGCGGCAGGGTCCACCCCGGCCAACCCAGGACCGAACGCACCGCGATCCCCTGCCGATCCACCCGCACCCGGAAAGAACTCGTGGCCGCCATGAGCAGTCCCGCGAAGGCGAGAGACACGATGATCACGAAGGCGTAGCCCCCGCTCACGGCGATGACGATGAGCGGGATGGCCACGAGGGCCACCACGATGTAGACCCACGGGGTCGATCGGGCCACACCGGTCCACAGCGGCTCAACCCCCGGCTCAAGTTCGGCTCGGGGGGCGTTCGCCGGAATCGGCTCGTACGCACGCAACGTCTCACTGGGGAGCGATCCCACACTCCAGGCTCCGAGCACCGCCATGATCGCGGCCAGCATGAAGGAAACACCGAGGACCGCGCCGACCCCCGGCGCACGACTGGCGTCGTCGATGCCGCGCTGGATCGCCAGGGTCCCCACCAAGATCGAGGTGACCAAGGTGCTCGAGCCCGCGACCACAGCAGCGCCACCGCGACGGGCCTCGGGGACTCGTGCAGCGAGCGCCAGCATCGTCGCACCGATGACGAGCCCCAAAATGCTGCCTAGCCCAGCCAGCCAGATGGCCTGGTTGAGTGGCAAGTAGCCATCCGGCGGGCCCGAGAGGCCCCAGTGCGTGGCAACCGGGTCGGGCAGGTCACTTCGCCAGGAGCGCGCCAGGAGAACCCCCACCACTCCAATGGCCACCGGCAGCCCCACGAGCACCATAGTCAGGCGAGTGTCCTGCGCGCGCTGGGTCTGCTCCATACCCCTAGTGTCCTCTCACCCGTCAAGGACCACCGGCGGACCGTGGTGGCTGGCATGACCAAGGCGGACCCCGTCGACCTCGATGACGGGCAACTCGCCCGCGTCGGCCTGGGGGGTTGACCCGTCCCACGGATGCTCCATGGCGATGTGCACCACGGGAATCCGAGCGCGGGCCTCCTCAATGGCGGCTTCCATCGCCTGGGTTTCCGCTCGGGGCCAATAGATCCGGGTTACCGAATGCCAGACGACGGTCAGCAGGTCATCGGGCACGGGTTCGGCCAGCCGCTCACGCACCCACGCCGATGCCGGGGCGCGATCGACCACCACCGGGTGTTCACGGGCCAGTGCCAGAGCCGCGCGCAGCCGCTCGTGCCGCTCAACATGAAATGGCCACACGAAACTGGTGAGGTAGTCGGCGCCCTCTCGCGTGGACGCATCCACCGGATCAATATCGCAGCCAGCCCGTTGCACGATCTCGTATGCCGCGTGCCCCAGTCCGCGCGCTCCGCACCCATCGATGATCAGGCCGCTGTCGGCTGGGCCGGCGCGCCAACCATCCCCCAGGAGTCGCACCCGGTCGACCTGCAGGCCCAAACCACCCGACGCGCCCGGTTCCAGCAGTCGCACGCGGCTTAACCCGGTCGCACGCACGGCGTGCACCAGTCCGACATGCAGAGCCACACATCGACCGACCTCATTGGTTTGCGGATGGACGTCCAGCGCGGATCGCAGCTCGGCGGCATACGCCTCGATCACCGGCTGGGCGATCGGCCAAACCTGCTCGGGATCACGCAGCCCACCCAGGCAGGGGTAGAACTCCGCCAGGTCTGGAGCCTCACCCCGCAGCACCACGCGGAAGAGGCCGGCCAGCAGCCGCAGTTGCGGGAGGGCCTGCGGACGGGCCTGCTCCCAGCCCGCGAAAATGTCCCGGCTGACTCCGCCGCGCTCCCAGTCCAATCCGATCTCGTCGAGCAGCACCCCATACAGATGGTGGCGGTGGCCGAAGTGGTTGCGCAGCCGCTCGCCTAAGGACTCCCCCGTGAAGGCACCCATGGTGGCACGATAACCGGGTGAGCGAAGAACAGACGCCAGCAGACAACCGCTCCCGGGTGACCACTGACGAAATGCGGGAGTTCATCAAGGAGGACTGGGCACCGCGGGCAATCAGCCGGGTCGAACAGGCCCCGGTCGCGCACTTTGCGGCGCAGCGACGCGCCAGGCTCTCGGCGGCCTTCCCCGGTGACCGGTTGGTCATCCCGGCCGGCGGGTTGAAAGTGCGTTCCAACGACTGCGATTACACCTTCCGGCCGCACACGGCATTCGCCTATCTCACCGGCCTGGGCGCCGACCGGGAGCCGGACGCCCTGCTCGTACTGGAGCCGACCTTTGACCAGGCGGGCGAGCCCACCGGCCATGAGAGCGTGCTCTGGTTCGCCCCGCTCGCTCCGCGCGACTCCGACGACTTCTTCTCGGACGCTCGATACGGGGAGTTCTGGGTGGGCGCTCGGCCGACCCTGGCGGAGATCGAGACCGAATTGGGCCTCACGGCCCGCGACATCGCTGACCTGGGCGACGCCCTGGTCAAGGACGCCGGCACCATCACCGTCCGGATGGTGCGTGACGCCGAGCAGTCGCTGACCGCCCGCCTCGACGGCGAGCGGGTGGCCAATGGAGCGGCGGAGGAGAACCTGCAGGAGGCCGACGGCGCCCTGGCCCACGAAGTCTCCACGATGCGGCTGACCAAGGACGAGTACGAGATCGACCAGATGCGTCAGGCGGTCGCGGCCACGGCCGTCGGCTTCGAGGCAATGATCGCCGATCTACCGCAGGCCGTATCCCGTGGGCGCGGGGAACGCTGGCTCGAGGGCATTTTCGGACTGCACGCGCGGCACCAGGGCAATGGTGTGGGCTATGAGTCGATCTGCGCGGCCGGCGACCACGCCAACACCCTGCATTGGATCAGGAACACCGGCGAGGTGGTCGACGGCGAACTGGTGTTGATTGACGCCGGCGTGGAGGTGGACAGCCTGTATACGGCGGATATCACCCGTACCTTGCCTGTCAATGGGACGTTCAGCGAGGCCCAGCGGGAGATCTACGAGGCGGTGTATGCCGCCCAAGAGGCCGGAATCGCCGCAGTCCGGCCGGGGGCGAAGTTCTCCGACATTCACGCCGCCGCGATTCGCGTGATCGCTGAGCACCTGCATGCGTGGGGCCTGCTCCCCGAGGGGATGAGCGTGGAGGACACGCTCGATACCGAGCACGGCATGCATCATCGGCGGTGGATGGTGCACGGCACTTCTCACCATCTGGGGTTGGATGTCCACGATTGCGCGCTGGCCACTCGGGAGGAGTACATGGACGCCGAATTGCGGCCAGGCATGATCCTGACGGTCGAGCCCGGGCTCTACTTCAAGGCCGACGATCTCAAAGCGCCCGAGCGATTCCGCGGCATCGGCGTGCGGATCGAGGACGATGTGCTCGTCACCGAAAGCGGCGGAGAGAACCTCTCCGCCGGCATGCCTCGCCGATACGACGAGGTCGAGCGCTGGGTGGCCCGGGTCCAGAGCGGCGCGTGATTCGTGCCGGCTGACATCGAGGCCGGTCCTCGCCCCGGGGCAGCCGACGACGGTGCACCGCTGCGCCGACGCGCAGCAATGCCCAGCGCGTGACATGCTCCAGTGACGCTAGCCCGCTGTCCGAGCGGCAGCAGATCCGCCTGAGAGGAAACTCGACTCGATGTATGCCGTGAACTCTGAGGTCGGCCAACTGCGCCAAGTGATCTTGCATCGCCCCGGGCGGGAGATGTCCCGCCTGACTCCGCGGAATATGGCCGAGTACCTCTTCGACGACATGGTCTGGATCGAACGAGCGCAAGCAGAGCATGACGCCTTTGCGGGCCTCCTCGCCGGACGCGGCATCACGGTTCTGGAGCTCTCGGACCTGCTTGCGGAGACCATGGCCGTGCCGGAAGCGCGTGCCTTCGTCTTGACCGGAATGGTCCACGAGCGTTCGTTCGGGCTCGGCATGGTCGATGCCATCGAGGCCCACATGGAGTCGGCCAGCCCCGTCGACCTCGCCGAGATGCTCATCGCGGGGCTGACCCGCTCCGAGTTGACTGAGATGGTGGGCGAGTTGGATTCACTCGTGCTGAGCACGCTGGGGCCGGATGACTTCGTGCTCGCGCCGCTGCCCAACCACCTCTTCACCCGGGACACCTCGTGCTGGGTCTACGACGGGGTCGCCATCAACTCCATGCGCAAATCGGCGCGCATGCGAGAGACCATCAACTACGAGGCGATCTATCGCTGGCATCCGATGTTCGCCAATGGCGAGCACCAGGTGTGGTCGCAAGGACGAACCGAGGCCGAGGCACCAGTGGAGGGCGGGGATGTGCTGGTGCTCGGTCACGGGGCGGTGCTGGTTGGGCTCTCGGAACGCACCTCACCCCAGGGCGTCGAGCGTTTGGCGGCCAGCCTGTTCGCCAAGGGTTCAGCCGATCGCGTGGTGGCCGTTTCGCTGCCGAAGGCTCGGGCGTTCATGCACCTGGATACGGTCATGACGATGGTCGATGAGGAGTCCTTCACGGCATACGCCGGCCTGGGGATGCGGCCGACCTTCACCATCCGTCCAGGCCGCAGCGCTAGGCAACTGTCGGTGACCCACCACGACGCCGATCAGATGCACGCGGTCATGGCGCAGGCAGTGGGGGTGCCGAAGTTGCGTATGCTGACCACCGCCCAGGACTCCCTGGCCGCAGAACGCGAGCAGTGGGATGACGCCTGCAATGTGTTGGCCCTCTCCCCGGGAGTGGTCGTCGCCTACGAGCGCAATGTCACGACGAATACCTACCTACGGGCCCAGGGCATCGAGGTGCTCGAGATCGCGGGGACCGAGCTGGGCCGCGGTCGAGGCGGCCCACGATGCATGAGCTGCCCAGTGCTCCGGGACGAGGTCTAGGTGCCCCGGGTGCCCCCTGCGGACCCAACGGGGCGCCGGACGACTGCGCGCTGGCGGCGTACTACTGCGCCTTGCGCTCGGCCTCCTGAGCCTTGCGGATCTCCTCCTGCGCGGCGCGCTGAGCGGCACCCACGGGGTCGAGCTCGGCGAGGAGTTGACGGCCCTGGGCAGCGTGCTTGTGCTCGCACAGCACCTCGTACTTGGTGGCAACCACCTGGCTGACTGAGGTGAAGTCACGCTGTCCGCGAGTGGCGGTATACCCAACAAAGGCCCAGATGGCGCCGAAGAGTGCGCCAAAGACCACGGTTCCCAAGATCTGCGGCACCGAGAATCCGCGAGGGTCGAAGAGCGCGAAGATCAGTCCGACAAAGAAGCCGAGCCAGGCGCCCGACAGAGCCCCACCGGCGAGCACCCGGCCCCGAGTGAGCCGGCCGGTGACCCGCTCGAGCTGCTTGAGCTCGGTGCCGACAATCAGGACGTCCTGAACGGGAAACTCACGGTCCGAGAGGAAATCGACAGCCTGTTGGGCGTCCTCGTAGCGCTCGTAGACCCCCAGGGACATGGGGTACTCCAGGCTGAGGCCCCGGCGGGCGACGGTCGGGAAGGGGCGGGGGCTCGTCGAACTCATGCCCCCATTGTCGCTCACGTCGGGCCGCGGCTAAGCCTGGTAGTCCTCCAGCAGCCGTCGGCCGATGATCATCTTCTGGATCTCCGCAGTGCCCTCACCGATGAGCAGCATCGGTGCCTCGCGGTAGAGGCGCTCGATCTCGTACTCCTTGGAGTAGCCATACCCGCCATGAATCCGGAAGGACTGCTCGACGACATCCGCGCAGTTCTCGGCGGCCAGATACTTCGCCATGCCGGCCTCGAGGTCATTGCGCTGGCCGGCGTCCTTGAGGCGGGCGGCCTTGACCATCATCTGGTGGCTGGACTCGACCTTGGTGGCCATATCGGCCAAGCGGAAGAGGATGCCCTGGTGCTCAGCGATCTTCTTGCCGAAGGTCTCGCGCTGCTGGGAGTAGGCGATACCCAATTCGAAGGCCCGCATGGACACCCCGCAGGCCCGGGCGGCGACATTGACGCGGCCGACTTCGACGCCGTCCATCATCTGGTAGAAGCCCTTGCCGGGAACCCCGCCGAGGATCTGCTCGGTGGTGGTCCGGTGCCCCTCGAAGACGAGCTCGGTGGTGTCGACCCCCTTGTAGCCCATCTTCTCGATCTTGCCGGGGACGGTCACGCCCTGGGCGGTCTGGCCGAAGCCGGACTCCTTCTCGATCAGGAAGGTCGTCATGTTCTTGTAGGGGCTCGAGGACTCGCCGAGGTCGGTCTTGACCAGGACGGCGACGAGGTTGGCGGACCCACCATTGGTGAGCCACATCTTCTGGCCGTTGATCACCCAGTCCTGCGTGTCGCCCTCGCGGACGGCCTTGGTCTTGATGGCCGCGACATCGGAGCCCAACCCCGGCTCACTCATCGAGAAGGCGCCGCGCAGGTCTCCGGTGGCCATCCGGGGCAGGTACCGCTGCTTCTGCTCCTCGGTCCCGTGCTGCAGGATCATGTAGGCGACGATGAAGTGCGTATTGATGATGCCGCTCACGCTCATCCAGCCGCGGGCGATCTCCTCGACACACAGCGCGTACGTGAGCAGTGACTCACCCAGGCCGCCGTACTCCTCGGGGATCATCAGCCCGAAGATGCCCATCTCCTTCATCCCGTCAACGATGTCCTGCGGGTACTCGTCGCGGTGCTCGAGCTCCGTGGCGACCGGGATGATCTGCTCGTCGACGAACCGCTTGACGAGCTTGAGCAGCTCGTGCTGGTCCTCGGTGAGGCCGTCGGTGGTCTGGAGTCGAGACACGCTGGATCGCCGCCTTTGAGTCAGGGTGAATTCTGCTGTCGAGTATGCCGCGTGCTCACCGTCCGTGGTCCCCTGGCCGACCGTGATTCCCCCCACCCGTCACACTTTTCCTCTGCTTGGTGAGCATTCCGGGCCAACCCACACCACCCTGCATACCGGCACGTCAGGAAAGCTCTGCTGAGTCGCCCGCCGCCCCGCCCCCGGCGTCACCCAGCCGCCCTGTGCGAGTCACCCGCCAGCGCGCGTCGCCATGGTCACCAGGCTTGACGGAGTATGCCGATCGCCGCGCTGAGGTCAACGTCATGTCGTTGGGCAGCGCGCGCGAGGAGCAGAGCCGCCGCGACGACCTCGTCACCCACCGCCTCGTGTCGGGGGGCAAGGACCACGGTGCCATTGCGGCCGCGGGTGGCGACATGCCCTTCGGTCTCCAGCTCTCGAAAGGCGCGCGCGACGGTGTTTGCTGCCAGTCCCAGGTCACCGGCCAGTTGGCGCACCGTCGGGAGCCTGGTCCCAGGCCGCAGCGAGCCATCGGCAATCGCCGCCACGACCTGATTGCGGATCTGCTCGTATGCCGGTGTGGGTGCGGCCGGGTCGATGCCGAGGATCACGGATGCACCCGGCCGTCGAGGTGGGAGAGGACATGCTCACGGGCCCATCCGAGGGCCTTGTCATGGGCGCCGATGACGAAGGCGACGAGCAATGCAGCAACCGACACCACCATGACACTCACAGCGACCGGGAGGTACCAATCGGGGAAGCCACGCCATGAGGACGTCACTCCCCACAGCAAGACGAAGGCTCCGCCAAACCAGCCCGCAAAGGTAGCTCCGCCGACCAGGTCCCGGAGCATCTGGGCCCGCAGAAGTTCTGCCCACGCCAAACCCGCCGGCCCATGCGTCGTGATGTGCTGACGCAAGGCTCGACCGATCAGCACGGTGAGCACAGCAACGAGCACCAGGCAGAGCACCCCCGCCCCGATGGCCCCCAGCGCTGGCGCGGGCCGTGGTGTGCCGTCGGCCACGTTAAGCACCGCCAGGGCGATGGTCACCAGGGGCAGCCCAGCGCAGACCTGGGCGACCCGAATCTCCGGCATCGTGACGTAATCGCCAAGTGAGCGCTCTCGCAGCGCGGCCACCCGTGGCTCACCCTCGCGGACACCCACGGGACGCAGGTGCCCCAGAGCGGTGCCGACGACATGGCCGAAGGGGATAAGGAGGAGCCACCACGCCGACCGCGACTCGCCGTCGGCGAGCTGCGTGCTCATCACCACCATCGCGAGGACTGTGACGACGAGGACCCCCAGGACCCGACCGCCCAGTCGAGCCCTGATCCGCTCCACGACAATCTCGCGATCCGGCCCAGGGTCGGGGAGGCCGGTGGCCGACGAGAACCTCACGAGTTCTGCTTCGGCCCAGGTATCCCGGCGGCGCCACGCGACCCGGAGGGCGATTGCCCCGATGACGAGGAAAGGAACTCCAAGGACCCACGAGGGCAGTTCCGGCGAGGTGACCTCAAAAGCCCTGCTCGCCCACGTCGTAGTCACGATCATCTCCGTCCACTTTGTCCCATTTTGTACTGATACAAAACTACGTCACGCCCCCGAGCACGTCAAGAGAAATTCTGATGCGCCGGGACCTGGAGTCAGGGCAGGCTGGGAGGCGAGCACACGGCATACCGCCGCCCCAGCACTGAAGAGGAGGACCAGATGTCACCCATCTCCGCGGGCACGTCTTTGCCCAACCATCCTTCTCTGACTGGAGTATTCCGTTGCAGTACAACGATTTCACTGACTCTGAGGGCGACACCGCCTTCAGTCTGAGCACCCATCCGGACGCGCCACCCGAGGGCGAACGCTGGTCAACCTGGGATGCCGCGAGCCACGGCCCGGCCCCTCGGCCAGATTGGGTGATCACCGATGCCGCCGCTGTCGATAGCGACCTTGGCGTACTGAAGACTGGCAAGGAAGCCGACGTCCACCTCGTCGAACGCTGGGTCCCCGGAACCGAGCGCGGCATCGTCATGGCCGCCAAGCGCTTCCGAACCGGCGAACACCGACTGTTCCACCGAGACGCCGGCTACCTTGAGGGCCGCCGGGTACGCCGCAGCCGCGAGATGCGCGCCATGGCTCGCCGCACCGAGTTCGGTAGAGAGCTCGTCAGCGGGCAATGGGCATTCGCCGAGTTTGCTGCGCTGACCAGGCTCTGGGAGCTTGAACTCTCCGTGCCCTATCCCATCCAACTCGATGGCCGCGAGATGCTCATGGAGTTCATCGGCGAGGGCAGGGTGGCAGCACCTCGACTTGCCCAGGCAAGACCGCCCGTGGACCTCTTGCCGAGCCTGTTCGAGCAGTTCCGCTCAACGCTCGTGGTGCTCTCCCGCGAGGGCTGGGCGCACGGCGACCTCTCGCCCTACAACGTCCTGCTGCGCGGCGAGCAGTTGGTCTTCATCGACTGGCCGCAGATCGTCGACATCGTCGGCAATCCGCAGGGCTTCACCTTCCTCGAACGCGATGTCATCACGATGTGCACCTGGTTCACCCAGCGCGGGTATGCCGTCGATGCCGGCGAACTGCTCGGGGAACTCATTGCTGAGGCCACCGGGGCCTGGTGACCCGTAGCGAGCCCTCTGCCGCGTCGCCCCGCGGCAGGCCCGCATCCAGCCACTCCTGGGCCCCCAGCGCCGAGAGCGTGGCAGCCGGGATGGACAGGAGCACCGCCACCAGGGACACCACGCGCTGAGGCTGGGAGGACAACGCGGTGCTCAGCGCCACCGCATTCGCAGTCATCGCGGCCACGAACAGGGTCGCAACACCTGGTGCGGATGCCAGAGAGCCCGCACCGCGCCGCACGAGCAGAACGCCAACCCCCAGGCACCCTACGGCGACAACGACCATCGCCCCCTGAAGGACTCCAGCGATCTGGACGAGACCCGTAGGCACGTCACGCCGGGCCAGCAGCCAGGCAGAGGTCGCCGTGCACACCCCGACGACAAAGGCGAATGAGGGCATGAGCCTGATGAGGAGTCGGTCCATCGGTCTAGGGTGACGGCCACCCGCTCGGCGCACCATTAACTTTCGGCCAGTTCAGTACGTGGCGGCCGCTCGGAGCCCGAAGAACTGCTCAAGCGTGTGGAAGCCACCCTGGTGGTAGAGCGCCGCAAGGTCCTTGCCGATGTACCGGAAGTGCCAGGGCTCATAGTTGTAGCCCGTGATCGGGGTCTTGCCCTTCTCGTAGCGCAGGATGAAACCGAAGCGCCAGGAGTTCTTGGCCAGCCACTTGCCCTGGGAGACCTCCCCAATGCACTGATGCCGACCGCACGCCGGATTCCCGATCGGGATCAGGTCCGCAGCGAGCCCGGTCTGGTGCTCCGAGTGACCTGGCTTGGCGTACCACTTCAGCGCCTCGGTCGGTGAGGTCTTTGCGACGCCGTTCTGGAAGACCGCCACCTGCGTTGAGTAGGACCGGTAGGCGCTCGAGATGCCGATCGTCCCGGCCCCCTCCTTGGCCGCCGCCGTGATCATGGCGGCCATCGCGCTCGCGGCGTCCTTGCGCATCACCTGACCGCCGGGGTTCTTCACGGCAGGGGTGACCAAGGGCTTCGGCACATAGGTCTTAGGCGAGAGCGGCCGCTTCTTGTTGACGACCACGTAAATGCTGTCCCCCGTACCGATCTGGGCGCACGCCTGGGCCATCACCCCCGTGCCTGGACAGCGGGCCGTCGAATTGGGCGACGGAGTGGCAGACGGGCTCTGTGACGTACTCGGCGAACTGCTCGGTCGGGCCCCAGTCGTGGACGCGGACACAGATGATCGAGCGGTGCTTCCGCTCGGCGCGGCTTGAGACCCACCTTGGCCAGCCAGCGTTGCCCCCGCGCCCACCACGACGGCGAGCCCAAGCGTGCCGAGGAGGACGGTCGAAAGCCGTCCACCGGATCCGCGGGCATGGCGCGCTGAGGGAGTCACGTCCCCCAGTCTGCCCGTATGGTGCTGGGCATGTTCGCATCACACCGCGTGTCCGACCCGATGACCGCGCCTGCGTTGCGCTGGGGCATCCTCGGCGCGGGCGGCATCGCTGGTCATTTCGCCGCCGCCGTTCATGAGGCAACTGCAAGCACGGTGGTCGCGGTCGGTTCACGCGACCAGGGCCGAGCGGATGCGTTCGCCCAAGCACACGGCATACCGGCCGCACACGGGAGCTATGCGGCGCTCGTGGCCGACCCCAGCGTGCAGGCGGTGTACGTCGCGTCACCGCACTCCGAGCACCGAGAACACGCGCTGCTCGCGTTGGCAGCCGGCAAGCCTGTCCTGGTCGAGAAGGCCTTCACCCGCAGCCGCGCCGAGGCTATCGAGGTGTTCGCCGCCGCCCGAGCCGCCAGCCTGCTGGCGGCGGAAGCCATGTGGAGCCGCTACCTGCCGCACTACGACGCGATCGCGCGCACGATCACCGCCGGCACTCTGGGCGAGGTGGTCCACGTCCATGCCGACCACAGCCAGCTGCTCTGGCCCAATGGGCCGCAGCGGCTCTGGGATCCGGCGCTGGCCGGTGGCTCCCTGCTGGACCTCGGCGTCTACCCCGTCGCTTTCGCTGACCTCATCCTCGGCGGCCTCACCGACGTCCGGGCCACCGGGACGCTCACGCCCGAGGGGGTCGACGCCACGGCCGTCATCAGCGCGCGAGGTGCCACAGGGGGCCAGGCCGTCCTCACCAGTTCGATGGCTGGCGCCGCCGCCTGCACCGCGACCGTTGTGGGCACCCAAGCCCGGATCGAGCTGGATGGGCGCTTCTACCAACCCACCACGATGCGACTCATCGCCACCAACGGCGAGCTCTTGGACACCTTCACTCCCGAGCACCAGTTCCACGGATTCCGTTACGAGATAGCCGAATTCGCGCGAACCCTCGCCACTGGTGCGATCGAGACCGAGCGTATGCCGCACGCGACGACGCTTGCGGTCATGGACGTCCTGGACCAGGCGCGAGCACAGCTGGGCGTGCGCTACCCCGGGGAGTGACCAGCGTCAGGACGCGGCGATGATCGCCTCGTGCGTCGCCAACACGCGCTCGGCAATGTCGACATGCAAGCGCTCGATCATCTTCCCGTTGTAGGTGACCACGCCGGTGCCAGCACCCTGCGACCACGCGGCAACGATGCCTTCGGCCTCCTGGACCGCATCGGCAGAGGGCGCGAATACGTCATTGCACGGACCCACCTGGCCCGGGTGGATCAGGGTCTTGCCGTCGAAGCCGAAGTCCCGACCCTGCTCGCATTCGGCAAGGAAGCCCTCTGCGTCCGCAACGTTGTTGTAGACCCCGTCGAGGATGGCAATTCCCGAGCGGCGCGCCGCCAGAACGGCCCAGGAGAGCGCCGTCAGCAGCGGCGCACGCCCAGGGACGTGCTGTGCTTGGAGCTCCTTGACCAAGTCGTTGGTGCCGATGACCAATGCGGCCAGACGGTCCGATGCGGCCGCGATCTTGCGGACCAGGTGAATCGCCTCCGGGGTTTCGATCATCGCCCACAACCGGGTGTGCGCCGGGGCCCCATGGGACTGCATGGCCGCGACCAGCTGGCGCACCTCCTTGGGCGAGTTCACCTTGGGGACGACGATCCCATCCGGACCTGCGGCACAGGCGGCGGCCAGGTCGGCGTCATGCCATTGGGTGCCGATGCCATTGATCCGGATCGTCACCTCACGGCGACCATACTCACCGGATTTGGCTGCCGCGCAAGCATTCTCGCGCGCGGCGTCCTTGAAGTCCGGGCCGACAGCATCCTCCAGGTCGAGGATCAGTCCGTCGACCGGAAGTGTCTTGGCCTTCTCGAGCGCACGTTCATTCGAACTCGGCATGTACAACACAGACCGTCGGGGGCGGTAGGCTGCGCTGGCACCCATCGCTCAGACCTCCCCATCCAACGCACCGGCATCCGCGGCATAGAGCGCAGCCAGCTCGGGGTCATTGGCCGAGAGCCGCTCGGCAAGCTCGAGGATGACCAGGCACTGCTTGAGCGAGGCATCGTCCTCCATCTTGCCGTCGAGCATGACCGCACCGGTGCCATCGCCCATGGCCTCCTTGACCCGGCGCGCATGGGCGACATCGGCCGCGGACGGCGAGAAGACCTTCTTGGCGATGGCGATCTGCACCGGGTGCAGCGACCAGGTGCCGACGCAGCCGAGGAGGAAGGCATTGCGGAACTGGTCCTCGCAGGCCACGACGTCCTTGATGTCCCCGAACGGACCGTAGTACGGGAAGATCCCGTGCATCGCGCAGGCATCGACCATCCGCGCGATCGTGTAGTGCCACAGGTCCTGCTGGAAGATCGCGCGCGGGCCCTCGATGTCGCCATCCACCGGGTCCTGGCGAACCAGATACCCGGGGTGCCCGCCGCCCACCCGGGTGGTCTTCATCCGACGGTCGGCCGCGAGATCGGCCGGTCCCAACGAGATGCCTTGCATCCGCGGCGAGGCGCCACAGATCGCCTCGACATTGGCCACCCCGCGCGCGGTCTCCAGGATCGCGTGGACCAGGATCGGCCGGGTCAGGCCAGCGCGGGCCTCCAGCTGGGCGAGCAACCGGTCGATGTAGTGGATGTCCTCCGGGCCCTGCACCTTGGGCACCATGATGACGTCGAGCTTGTCGCCGATCTGCGTGACCAGGGTGACCAGGTCGTCGAGCACCCACGGGCTGTCCAGCGCATTGATCCGCGTCCAGAGTTGGGTGTGCTCACCGAAGTCGGTGGCCTTGGCGATCGCCACGAGCCCCTCGCGCGCGGCCTCCTTGCGGTCCGCCTTGACCGCGTCCTCGAGGTTCCCCAGCAGGATGTCGACATTGCCCACCAGGTCGGGGACCTTGGCAGCCATCTTTTCGTTGCTCGGGTCGAAGAAGTGAATCATCCGGCTCGGGCGGGCCGGCACCTCATGGATGGGGGTCGGCGCGCCCACCGCGAGGGGGGCGAAGAAGGCCTTGGCGCTGCGCATGCTGGCGACGCTATCAGCGGCACACTGTGGGACGCTGGTGCCCGTGAGCGAGCCCACCCTGAGCCCGGAGAGCGCTGCCGCGAGCGCCCCGGCAGCAGGCGCCAGCGTCAACGTCGGCCGGCTGGTGCAGGAGGCTGCCAACGCCTCGTCGGTGCTCTGGATTGAGCTCCCGGATGGTGCCAGTCACCCCGCGTGGTTCGTGTGGGATCCCGCTGGAGATCCGCTCGGCACCGGGCCTGCGGCATATGTCGTCTCGGGCCCCGGTGAGCAGCAGTTGCCGGACCTGCCCACCCAGGTGACCCTGATCCTGCGCAGCAAGGACTCGGGGGGACGGCTCTTGCGGATCGGCGCGGACGTGGCCCGGGCGACCCCGAGTTCCCCGGAGTGGGATGCCCTCGTTGGCCACCTCGCTCCCGCCCGCCTCAACGCCCCCGCCGAAGTCACCCAGACGTGGCGCGAGGGGTGCACGATCTGGATCCTCTCCCCGCACGGCCGACCCATTGAGGCGCCCGGCTCGTATGCCGCCGACGCCCATCTGGTGGAGGTCCTTCCGGCACCCGCGGCGACCGTTCGTTGGCGGCCCTGGCACCTGCGTGGTCGTCAGCGTCGATGAGGGTGGTATCCCGGGCGCTGTTGCTCGGCATACCCCGCTAGCCTTGGGCCCGTGAGCACCGCCACCCGCGCCTTCGTCGGCCGCCTCTCGGAGCTGAGCGTTTATGACCCGCTCGGCGACAAGGTCGGTCGAGTGCGCGATGTCGTTGTGGTGTTCAGCGCGACGCGATCCCGCCCAAGGGTCATTGGGCTCGTGGTCGAGGTTGCCGGTCGCAAGCGGATCTTCGTGCCGATGACCCGCGTGACCAGCGTTGAGGGTGGTCAGGTGATCACCACCGGCCTGGTCAACATGCGCCGTTTTGAGCAGCGCGCCAATGAGACCCTGGTGGTGGCCGAGCTCTTTGACCGGCCAGTCAACGTCACAGTGGATGGCGACCAGGTGACGGGCACCATCGAAGATGTCGGCATCGAGCAGAGCTACGCCCGGGATTGGCAGGTCTCGCGGGCATTCATCCGCAAGACCAGCCCGCGCTCGGCCCTCGCGCCGTTCGGGCGCCGCCGGGGCGAGACCTTCATCGTGCCCATCGAGGAGATCTCCGGACTCGCCACACCGGCCGCCGAGCAGAGCGCCGCCCGGCTCATCGAGACCTACGAGGACCTCAAACCGGCTGACCTGGCCGAGGTCATCCATGAGCTCTCCCCCAAGCGTCGAGCCGAGGTCGCGGCCGCCCTGGACGATGAGCGGCTGGCCGACGTCATCGAGGAACTCCCCGAGGATGACCAGGTCGAGATTCTGGCGTCACTGGAGACCGATCGCGCCGCCGACATCCTCGAGGCCATGGAGCCTGACGACGCGGCCGACCTGCTCTCCGAATTGCCCAGCGAGCAGGCCGAGGCGCTGCTGCAGTTGATGGAGCCCGACGAGGCGGCCGACCTGCGCCGACTGCTGGCCTACGACGAGAACACTGCCGGTGGTCTGATGACCACTGAGCCGGTGATCCTGGGTCCGGAGGCCTCTATCGCCGAGGCCCTCGCGGTGGTCCGCAAGGAAGAGCTCTCGGCCGCGCTCGCGACCACGGTCTTCGTGTGCCGCGCCCCGCTCGAGACGCCCACCGGCAAGTACCTGGGCATGGTGCACATCCAGCGCCTCCTGCGCGAGCCGCCGCATAACCCGATCGGGGCCATCCTGGACAAGGACGTCGAGCCGCTCTCGCCCGAGGACACCCTCGCGGCGGTTGCTCGCCAACTCGCGACGTACGACCTGGTCGCACTCCCGGTCGTGGACGAGAACTCGCTGCTCTTGGGGGCGGTCACCGTCGACGACGTGCTCGACCACATCCTGCCCGAGGACTGGCGCGAGGACCGCCACGATGACCTGACCTCCGAGGCGGTGGGCCATGGCTGAGCGCCGCCCCCGGATCGACCAGCCCCGCGAGACCCCCCGCCGCTGGAAGATCAGTGCGCCCGCGGGCTTCACCGAGGAGTACTTCGGTGTGCTCTCGGAGCGGATCGCGCGCTTCCTCGGCACGCCCTATTTCATCGCGGGGATGACGGCCTTCATTGCAGGGTGGATCCTCTGGAACACCTTCGCTCCCGCGGCGCTGCGCTGGGATGAGTACCCCTTCCAGTTCCTTAACGTCATGCTCAGCCTGCAGGCTTCGTATGCCGCACCGCTGATCCTGCTCGCGCAGAACCGTCAGGCGGATCGGGACCGCTTGGCCTTCGAGCAGGACCGATCCCGCGACGAGCGGAATCTCGCGGACACTGAGTTCCTCACCCGCGAGGTGGCCTCATTGCGTCTCGCGCTGCGCGAGACCGCGACCCGTGACTTCGTGCGCTCCGAGTTGCGCGATCTGCTCGACGAGATGGAGGAGCGCGGCCTCACGGTCACCAAGTCCTCCTCAGGGGACGCCTAACCCGGCCATCGAGTGTCGGGTTGTGGCTGCTGAGAGCCTCGCAGAGGAACCACTACCCGACACTCGACTTAGACTTGCCCCATGCCCCAGGTCACCCAGGATGCTCTTCGCGCTGCCCTTGATACGGTTCTCGACCCCGAGATCCGCAAGCCCATCACCGAGCTCGGGATGGTCGAGTCAGCCACCTGTGACGATCAGGGCCTCGTCAGGGTCACCGTGCTGCTCACCGTGGCGGCTTGCCCCCTCAAGGACACCCTCACCCGCGATGTCACGAACGCCGTCTCAGCGGTCGCCGGGGTCAGCGCGGTCGAGGTCACGCTCGGGGTGATGAATGACGAGCAACGCACCGCTCTGCGGACCCAGTTGCGTGGGGGCAACGCTGAGCGTGAGATCCCCTTCGCCAAGCCTGGCTCGCTCACCCGGGTGTATGCCGTGGCCTCCGGCAAGGGCGGGGTCGGCAAGTCCTCGGTGACGGCCAATCTGGCGGCCGCGCTGGCCGAGCAGGGCCTGAAAGTCGGGGTCGTGGACGCCGACATCTACGGTTTCTCGATCCCCCGCATGCTGGGCGTCGCCGGCAGCCCCACTCAGGTGGACGACATGATCCTGCCGCCGATCGCCCACGACGTGAAGGTGATCTCGATCGGGATGTTCGTCCCCGGCAACCAGCCTGTGGTCTGGCGTGGCCCGATGCTGCACCGCGCGCTGCAACAGTTCTTGGCCGATGTGTTCTGGGGCGACCTCGATGTCCTGCTGATGGACCTTCCCCCGGGCACCGGTGACGTGGCGATCTCGATCGCTCAACTCGTGCCGAATGCCGAGATCCTCGTCGTCACGACCCCCCAGACCGCGGCCGCCGAGGTGGCCGAGCGCGCCGGCTCGATTGCCGTGCAGACTCACCAGCGGATCGCCGGCGTCATCGAGAATATGTCTTGGCTGGAGTTGCCCGATGGCAGCCGCCAGGAGATCTTCGGCAGCGGCGGCGGTCAGGCGGTCGCCGACTCGCTCTCCACGGTGATCGGGGCGCCGGTCCCGCTGCTCGGTCAGATTCCGCTGGACACCACGCTTCGGGTGGGCGCGGACGAGGGCACCCCCGTGGTCCTCGGTTCACCGACTTCACCGGCAGCGGTGGTCTTGCGTGGGATCGCCCGCGGCCTGGCCAACCGAGCCCGCGGCCTGGCCGGTCGCTCTCTGGGACTGACCCCGACCGGCCGATAGGCCGCAGCCAGGGCCTAGGTCGCGTCCGGGTCGTAGGGCGTGGCCCGAGCGGGATCCCACGCGCGCGCCTGAACGGCGGCCACCTGGGTATCCGCAGCGGCGTCCGCCACCGGTGGGGTATAGCCCGGACGCAACGGAGCGACCGCATCGTCGATGGGATCGAGCAGAGCCTCACGCACAATCTTGCGCGGGTCGTACTGCCGCGGGTCGTACTGGCGCCAATTGACGTCCTGGTACTCGGGTCCTAGCTGCTCTTTGAGTTGGCCCTTGGCGCCCTCGGCCATGACCCGCAACTGCCGGATCCACTGCGCCAACTTGGCGGCATACTCCGGCAACCGCTCGGGACCCAGGATGAAAAAGGCAAGGAGCGCGACGAGCAGGATCTCCCCGAGGGTGAAGTCCGGCACGCGCGCTCCTAACCGATGGACGTACTACTGGGTGTCTGCCTTGAGCACCATAGTCACTTGTTGCTTCTGACCGCCACGCTCGATACCCAACTCCACCGAATCACCGACGGCCTTGGAGCGGATGGCCACCACGAGGGCGTCGGGGCTGGTCATCGGGCGGCCGTCGAAGGTCAAGATGACATCGCCGGCCTTCAGGCCAGCCTTGTCTGCCGGACCACCGGGAACGATGGCCGTGCGGCCCGGCTCGTCGGCGGCAATCCGAACGCCCTCACCGGTGTACTCGCGATCCAGGAAGACCCCAATGACCGGGTGGACCGCCTTGCCGGTGGCGATGAGCTGGTCAGCCGTGGTCTTGACCTGGTCACTCGGGATGGCAAAGCCCACCCCGATCGACCCGGACTGGCTGCCCGAGGAGTCGCCCGAGACCCGGGCAATCGCCGAGTTGACCCCGATGACCCGCCCCTGCATATCCAACAGCGGGCCACCGGAGTTCCCGGGGTTGATCGCGGCATCCGTCTGCAGGGCGTTGATGAACGAGCGGTCTGCGTCATCGCCCGGAGTCACCGGGCGGTTGAGGGCGCTGATGATGCCCGTGGTCACGGTGGACTCAAGCCCGAGAGGCGCCCCCACGGCGATGACAGGGTCGCCGACCAGGACGTCCGCGGACACACCGACCGGCAAGGGCGTCAAGCCTTGTGGATCCACCTTGAGCACCGCGAGGTCATAGGAGACATCGCGGCCGACAATGGTTGCCTTGCGCTGCGAACCGTCGGTCAGGATGACGGTGATCTCTCCACTGTTGGCGGCGCTGGCCACCACGTGGTTGTTGGTGACGATATGTCCCTTGTCGTCGTAGACCCAGCCAGAGCCCGTCCCGGAGCCATCCGCGCCAGCGACCCGAATGGTCACGACGCTGGGGGTGGCCTTCGCCGCAATGCTCGCGACGGACCCCTCGGGGCGGGCGGTGGCGCCCGGTCCCGCTGTCGGTCCCGTGCTCGAACCCACCTGGCCAACGTTGCTATTGCCGGGTCGGGCCGCGCTCGGACCATCGTCCAGGCGCGCGCCAATCACACCGCCACCGATGCCACCGGCCACGGCGGCCGCCGTCGCGACGACCACGAGCGAACCCCAGCCGGGTCCGGAGCGACGAGGCGGAGTCGACGGGGGCAGCATCGCCGGGGCCGAAGCTGGGGGCGTGCTGGGTGGTGCAGGAGGGAAGGCCGCGGTCGGCACGGGCGGAGCCGGGGTCGCCGTATGCACGTGCGCGGCCCAGGCCGGCTCAGGCGTGGGCTGCGAAGGCGGCGCGGGGGCCGCCGGTGCCGGTGTCGGGCTCTGCGCGTGCGGGGCGATCCACGGGATCTCCTCGGTGCGCTCCACAGGGACCGGAGCGGTGGGGTCCGTCATGGAAGTCATTGTGGTACTCCTCCAGCGAAAGTCGATGCCAAGGTCACAGCGTGCCGGCAGCCGGACGCCGGATGACGGGGCGGGGAATCGATGCCGTCAGGCGACGCGGAGCCGGGGCTCGGTGCGCCAATGCCGCGCGCAACTGCGCGCGACCACGGTGGATGCGAGAGCGCACGGTGCCCAACTTGATGCCGAGAGTTTCGGCGACCTCTTCATAGGTCAGCCCCTCGATATCGCAGAGCACGACCGCGGCGCGGAAGTCCGGCGAGAGCGCGGCGAGCGCCTTCTGGATGTCGTCATCGAAGTGCGTGTCGGCATACAACTGGTCCGGGCTCACACTGCGGCTGGGGATACGAGCAGCGGCTTCCTCGGACAGAGCGTCGATGCGAATGCGCTGGCGACGGCGCATCTTGTCCAGGAAGACGTTCGTGGTGATCCGGTGCAGCCAGCCCTCGAAGGTGCCGGGCCGGTAGGTGTGGAGCGAGCGGAAGACCCGGACGAAGACATCCTGGGTGAGGTCCTCGGCGTCGTGCACATTCCCCGTGAGTCGGTAGGCCAGCCGATAGACCCGGGCGGAGTGCTCGGTCACGACCTCCTCCCAGGTGGGCGGGGTCCAGTCGTCGGTGGCCGTGGTGGCGGTGAGGACATCGGTGCTCATGACACAGATGTCTACGCTGCTCGTCCGGGAAAACCGATGGTGTTTCCTGGACGTCACCTGTGAATCCTCGTCGGTATGCCGCCAGTCGCCTGCTGCGCGAGCGAGTTACCCTGACCGCATGAGCGCACTCAGCCACGCCAGCTGGACCTACACCGAGGACTTCGTCGCCGAGCCCGAGGTTGTCGAAGAAGCTCGGCGGCGGGGCCTGGAGACCGGCATCGCCATCCCCGTGGGAACCGGCGCCGGGGCGGCCTTGCGGGTCCTGGCCGCTGCATCGGGTGCCAAACATGTGGTCGAGGTGGGCACCGGCTGCGGGACCAGCGGGCTGTGGCTGCTCCAAGGGATGCCCGACGATGGGGTCCTGACGACCATCGACTCCTCCGCCGATCATCAGAAGGTTGCCAAGGCGGCCTACGCGCGCGCGGGCTACGCCCACCAGCGCACGCGGATCATCAATGGCGAGGCGTCCCAGGTGCTCTCCCGGATGACAGACGGCGCCTATGACCTGGTGCTCATCGACGCCGACAAGGCGGGTTACCCGGCATACGTCGAGCACGCCCTGCGACTGCTGCGCCCCGGCGGTCTGATGGTGATCGACAACATGCTCTGGGACAACCAGGTCGCCGATCCGGCGGTTCGCGACACCACGACAACGACGCTGCGCGACCTCGGCAAGGAACTACGCGATCGGGACGACGTGATCGCGGCGCTCTTGCCGGTCAGTGACGGCCTCCTGGTGGCCGTGCGCCGCTGACATCAGCTCAGGCGGTTCCGGGACCTGCGCCCCGACGGAATCCCGCAGGGCCTTCAGCGATCGCGACCACTTCGTACTCCTCGATGGCAATCGGGGCGGAGCCAATGATGACGCTGCCTGGAGCCTGCGCGGCGCCCGGCTCGAAGGACTCCCGGAAGGCCTGACGCTCATGCGGTGAGTCGAAGACATAGGTGCCCTCGAACCACTCACCAGCCCGCATCCGCCACACCTTGAAGGCCAGGCCGTCGAGGAACATGAAGCGGGCCATCGACGTGCCGACGACGTACTCCCGCAGCGTCTCCGCCGCCCCCGCCGGAGCCTGCGCCAGCGACCAGCGCACGCTGAGGCCGTAGCCCGCGCTAGGCCCGTTGTTCATCCCGCCACCGTTCATGACATTCCTTCGAGATAGCGCAGCAACAGCCGCGTGCCGAAGCCGGTCGCCCCCTTGGCGAAGATGCCGGCGTCGTCATCCGAGCGACCCGGACCAGCAATATCGAGGTGGGCCCAGGGCACCTCCCCCACGAACTCGCGCAGGAAGAGAGCCGCATAGACCGCACCGGCAACTCCACCGGGGACGACATGCGCGAGGTCGGCAACCTCGGACGACAGGTCAGCACGGTATGCCGTGGGCAGCGGCATACGCCACAGCGTCTCACCGGTCGTCTCACCGGCCGCGATCAGAGCATCGACCAGCGGGTCACTGGTGCCAAAGACGGGCGCTACCGAGCGCGAAAGCGCGATCCGGGCGGCACCGGTCAGCGTGGCGATGTCGATGATCGCTCGGGGCGCCAGACGAGTGGCGGCATACGCCAGTGCGTCGGCGAGCACGATCCGACCCTCGGCATCGGTATTGCCGATCTCGACCGTCGTCCCCCCGTATTGCGTGATCACATCGCTCGGGCGGTAGGCCGCACCACTGATCGCGTTCTCCGCGAGCGGGAGCAGTCCGGTCACCGGGAAGGGCACCGCCAACTCCTGACAGGCGGTGAGCACGGCCAGGACGATGGCCGCCCCGGACATATCGGTCTTCATGGCCAGCATGCCGTCAGCGGTCTTGAGGTCCAGGCCCCCGGTGTCGAAGGTGATGCCCTTGCCGACCAGGACGACCGGCTCGGCCCCCCGCTTGGGAGTGCCAACAGGCCGCCAGTCCAGTTGGACCAGCCTGGGGCCGGTGGCTGAGCCACCGCCGACCGCCAGCAGTCCCCCGAAGCCCTCGGTGGCCAATGAGCGTTCCGTCCAGACGGTGCTGGTGAGCCCGGCGCTGCGCGCCATCGTGACAGCCTGGCGGGCCAGCCAGGCAGGGTTCTTGATGTTTGACGGCGTGGTGGCCAAGGTGCGGGCAAGGAGCGCAGACCGGGTCCGCACGACTGCTCGATCCAGATCGATCGGTGCGCTACCCACCAGCACATGGGTGGACCGCCGCAGCTCGGTGGTCGGTCCTTGGGCATCCCAGCGCGGCGAACGCCAGCGGGCGAGGGTCACGGCCTCAACGTATGCAGTGAGATCGGCCTCCGGCCCATGAGCGCCGGCCAGGTGAGTCACCAGTGGGTCATGCCTGGTGCGGGCACCCACGGCAGCCCCAGCCTTGGTGAGGTCCGCCTGCGAGCCATCTCCCGTACCCACCGCTAGGGCCGCGGCGCTGGCGGTCTGCTCGATGGACCCCGCATCAAATCCCGGTACCAAGGTGATCACGGTGCCAGCCGTGTCGGGGGCCTCCTGGACGTGCTGCCACGTCGGGACTGGCGGGCTGAGCAGGTCCAATCGTCTGGTCACGACCCCAACTTATGCCGTGGGCGCGGTCCTCGGTGGGCTGACATGAGAGAACCCCGCCGGCCCAGGTGGCCAGCGGGGTTCTCACGTCAGGTGAGGGGACCTCAGGCGAGTGCTTCGCAGTTGTCGATCGCATCCCCGAGGGCACGGATCTCGTCGGCCGTCATTTCGACCACGAGCCGCCCACCACCCTCGAGCGGCATCTTCAGCACGATGCTGCGCCCTTCCTTCACGACCTCGAGGGGGCCGTCGCCGGTCCTCGGCTTCATTGCCGCCATGGGCATTTCCCTTCTGTTCCGCGTACCCGCGCCCTTGTCACGGTGCCCGCGTCGTGCACTCGGCCCTCGGCAGCCGAGCGATCGGCCCCATTATCCCCCGATCAGGCTACCCACGCGAAATCCCGCCACCTGTGACAAGGCCGACACGAGCGGCTCAGTCGCCCACTGGCGAGGAATCCGGGTCGAGGTCCCAGAGCACGACTCCGCCGGTCTCGATTCCCGGCCCCAACACCATTTCCACGGCCTCTCGCAGGATCTCCTCCTCGGGGCGGGGAGGAAGCACGACGAGGTCGACGCGGGCGCCTTCGAGCTCGTGCCGATACTCGGTGAGCTCGTGGGCCGTCGGCTGTTGGACCTCCCCCCGTTCGGCCACGGTGGAGAGCCAGGTCGCGAATGGAGTCGGAGGGGGGCCATAGATGCCGCCACGATCAGGATTACCATTGGGGCCTACGAAGTAGCCACCCACCAAGGGGAAGTCCATGCCCGCCGCTGCCTGCCACTCCAGCGCTCGGCAGTCGCCGATCCAGGGCGCTGGCACAGCCAGCACGGAGCCGGTCGTCACATAGTCACGCCACAGGCCATCGGTGAAGAGTTCCGGGACGGCAGGCCGCTCGTGCACGCTCATGGGGGTCGGCACGATCTGGGCCAGGGCCAGACCGAGCGCGCCCAGGGCCGCGAGCCGGCCGGCAGCGGCATACCCGCCCCGGGAGGCGAGCCGGACGATGGCGTCCATGGCGAGCGCGACCACGGCCGCCATGGCGGGCACGGTGATCAGGGTGAACCGCGTGGGCAGGACGTTCTCCACGACCGGTAGGTGCTCGACCAGGGCCCACAGCGAGGGGATGCCTGCGACATTGCCCTTCCAGGCAATCTCCGAACCCAAGGAGAGCCACACCGTCACAAAGATCAGGACCCCGAGCGCACGCACGATCGGTCGCCGACGCAGCGCCACGAGCCCGGCCAGGACGATCACCCACAACCCAATCCCGAAGAAGGCGTTCTCCTCGGTCCGGTTCAGGGCCAGCTCACCCGCAGTCGTGACATCGCTCCCCCAGGACAGCGTGGCCATACTCCACAGGGAGGCCAGGTCATTGCCTGCCGGCGGATGCCAGATCTCGGTGTAGCTCTGTGGGCCGCGGAATTGCCACCACAGTGGGCCCGCGGTGATCAGCAGCGTGACCGCTGCCCCGATGGCCACGCCCGGGAGCATCGGTACCACGCGAAGTCGCCGCTGCACGGCCATGACAAGGCCAGCCACCGCCATACCGATGGCCGCCAACAGCAGGACTTCCTCGCCGATGAAGATCTGCCAAGCCACCAGCAGACCCAGCACAAGCCCGCCGCGGATCGCCGCACGCCGACCGTGAGCCTCCTGGAGCGCCAGGGTTCGATCGATGATCACGGGGACGAGGAATTGGGCCACGAAGTTCGGATGGCCGTTGGCGTGGGACATCATGGCCGGCGAGAAGCCCACGATCAGGCCGCCAGCGGCTGCCGCTCCCTGCGATACCCCCAGCCGACGCGCGAAGAGCCAGTACCAGCCGCTGGCCGTGAGCGCCAGGCCCAGCCACTCGATGAGCGCAAAGGTCCACGGAGCGCCGATGAGCTCGGTGATCGGGAGCATCGGCAGGCTGAGGCCCAGCATGGAGGCCTGCCCCATCAGGTTCACGCCGGCCGGATAGTTTTGGCGGTCCGAGAAGAGCAGATTGTCGAGATTTTCGACATTGTGCGCGGTCGTGCCGTAGAGCCACTCGAAGGCCTGCTGGTCCTGGACACCAAGCCACAGGTAGTGCGTGGCTGCCTGGGAGAGCAGCGGCCAAGCGAGGTAGGTCGCGAGCGCCAGGTATGCCGCGACGACCAGGAGGTCGATGCGGCGGTAGCGTCGCCGTGGCTGGGCTGGAGCAGCGGGCGCCTCGGGAGTAGGGGACGCGTCGGCAGCAGCGGGCGTGTCGGGCAGAGGCGCCGCGTCGGGGGCGGCGGGCGCCGCGTCCAGCTGACTGGTCGGTGGCGGGGACGGTTCGAGGAGGGCAGGGGGATCCACCAGCGGCACCTCGCCGCGCAGCGCTGCGAGCTCGTCATCATTGGCGCGAACTTGAGCGTGCAGCCGGTCCAGGACTTCATCGACCTGGTCCATCCGGTAGCCCCGATAGGACATCGCGAAGGCGCCATGCGACTCTGTGCTGATCTCCTCGCCCTGGTCGCGCCTGAGCACGAACCAGACCACGAGGCCCACGACGAGGAGCACCACGCCGATGAGCAGCAGGGGGACCATCACGCGAGGTCCTCGAGCAGACCGTCCAGCACCGAACCGAAGAGCCGCTGCCCGGCGGCATCAGCGAGCCGTCGGGTCAGCCGGGGCGCGCCGCGCAGCCAGAGCTCCTCGGTCCAGGTGACCCGTGAGCCCGACTCTCGGGGAGCGACGGTGATCTCGGCCCAGCCTGCGAGCAGACGTCCGGTCTTGACGATCCGCATGCGCTGCGGCGGCTCCCAGGCCGTGACCAGCATGGAGTCATCGAATCCCACCGGGCCAATGGCCGTGCGCGCGACATGCTCGGCCCCCAAGCGATCACCGAGCGGGTCTGGCACGACGGTCGTGAGGGGTACGTGCGCGGTATGCCGTGAGATATCGCTGACCGCCGCCCACACCCGTTCGGGCGTTGCCAGCACATCTCGGGTCACGGTGAACGCCATGCTCGCAGTTCCTCTTCCTGCTCCCGCAGGCGAGCCTCCAGGGCATCGAGGGTGTCGTCAACCTGCTCAGCGTGGTAGCCCACGGGCGCCGTCTCCAACGTCAAGGACGCCACGTCGGCGCCTGTCGGCCGCTGCGGGAGCCCATGGGCCGCGGCGCTCGAGAGCGCCGGTGGTAGTTGATCGAATCGAACCCGCCCGGAGACAATCCCTCGGATCACGACGATCACGAGGACTGCCACGAGGGTGAGGACGATCCAGATCACGGCCGGCGATCCTGCGTGCCATTCGCGGCGACGATGGCCTGGACGGCCTCCTGGACGCTGTCGGTGAGGATGAAGAGGTCGAGGTCTTTGGGGCTGATCGTGCCGTGCTCGACGCAGGTATCCCGCAGCCACGCCAGCAGAGGGCCCCAGTAGGCCGTGCCCAGCAAGACGATCGGGAATGAGGTCACTTTGCCGGTCTGGACCAGGGTGACCGCCTCAAAGAGCTCATCCAGCGTGCCCAACCCGCCGGGCAACACGATGAACCCCGTGGCGTACTTGATGAACATCGTCTTGCGCGCGAAGAAGTAGCGGAAATTGACCCCGAGGTCGACGTACTCGTTGAGCCCGGCCTCGAAGGGCAGCTCGATCCCCAGGCCGACACTGGTCCCACCGGCGTGCAGAGCACCCTTGTTCGCGGCCTCCATCGCGCCTGGCCCGCCACCGGTGATCACGGCATAGCCTGCCTCGACCACAGCCCGTCCCACCTCGACGCCCAGGGCGTACACCGGGTCATCGGGCTTGGTGCGCGCGGAGCCAAAGACGCTGACGGCCGGGCCGAGTTCGGCAAGCGCGCCGAAACCCTCCACGAACTCACTGGTGATCCGCATGACCCGCCAGGGGTCGGTGTGCACCCAGTCGCTGGATTGACGCCGGTCGAGCAGTCGCTGGTCCGCGGTCTCGGTGGGCACCCGTGAGCGCCGCATGATCACCGGGCCCTTGTGATAGTCCCGGTCCCGGTTCCAGCCATACGAGCTGTCAGTCACGCCAGTCACCCTACGATGCCTAGCGCCTGCGTGGGGTCAGCTCAACCAGCGCAGCAGCGCTGCTTCGCAGGCGGCATACTGCGCCACCGGACACTGCTCGTCGTCCATGTGCGCCAGATTGGGGTCACCCGGGCCGAAGTTGACGGCCGGGACGCCCATCGCCGAGAACCGCGCGACGTCGGTCCACCCCTGCTTGGCCGTGACCTCGACGCCGAGGGCCTCCACGAATGCCTGGGCGGCCGGCAGGTGCAGCCCGGGCCGGGCGCCGCCCGCGTTATCGACCACGGCCACGTCGAAGCCCTCGAAGACCTCGCGCACGTGGGCCTCCGCGTCGGCCTCACTCAGCGATGGGGCGTAGCGGTAGTTCACCGTGACCACGCAACGGTCGGGGATGACATTGCCGGCGATCCCGCCGGAGATGAGCACCGCGTTCAGGGCTTCACGGAACTCCAGCCCGTCGACCTCGAGGGTCTGGGCTTGGTATGCCGTGAGCCGCCGGAGGATCTCGCCGGCATCGTGAATCGCGTTGTGCCCCTTCCACGGTCGCGCGGAGTGGGCAGCGATGCCCTTGGTGGTGACCTCGGCGCGCAGGGTGCCCTTGCAGCCGCCCTCGACCTGGGCGTCGGTCGGCTCCAGGAGCACAGCGAAGTCGGCATCGGCGATCAGCTCCGGCGCCTGTTGCTGCACATGCAGCAGCCCGTTGTACTCGCTGTCGATCTCCTCACCTTCATAGAAGACGAAGGTGATATCCCGGTTGGGCTCGCGCACGAGATGAGCGATCCGCAACTGAACGGCGACTCCGCCCTTCATGTCCACCGTGCCGCGGCCCCAGAGCACCTCACCAGCGCCCTCACCGACCCGCTTGGTGGGCAGGTTCGCCGGCTCGGCCGTGAGCGGGACGGTGTCGATGTGCCCGGCCAGCACGACGCGTTCGGCGCGGCCGAGGGAGGTCCGGGCGACCAACGTGTGCCCGATCCGCGTGACGGTGAGCTGCGGCAGGGCTCGGAGCACCTGCTCGAGCGCATCGGCCAGGGCGCCCTCGTCTTGGCTTACCGATGGAATGTCACAGATCGCGGCGGTTAGCGCGGCAGCGTCCAGGCTGAGATCGAGGGCAGGCGGCATACGCCCGACTGTAGTTGCTGCTAGCCGCCGGCCAGGGTGATCACCACGGTGTTCGGCGCGATCGACGCTCCGGCCTCGCCCCAGGTATACGCCCGCTCACTCAATGCTCGGGTCCACACCTGGTCACGCACCTGCACCCGGACGGCACCGGTTTCCTTGGCTCGAGCGACCGCCCATTGACCCACCGACCATGCCCGGTCCTTATCCGGCGCGACGACGGTGACGGTGCGACCCGAGCTGGTCGCTGGCAACCCGTGATCGGCCTTGAGCAAAGTGGTCAGCAGCGACCCATCCGGGGTGCCCTTGACATCGGCCAGGGCACAGCCAAAAGCCGCCGGGGTCTGACCCGAGAGCGCCGAGGCGGTGGCCCGGGCCATGGCTTCGTGCTGGGCATAGGCGCTGCCGTCGGCGCTCCGTTGCACGGCCTGGGCAGCGACCGCAATCTCCATGTCCCGGTAGCCGTCAACCTTTTCTAGGGCGTCATAGAACTTGTTGGTGGAGTATTCGGGATTCATGATCTGCTCGACCGTGCCCCAGCCCTGGCTCGGCCGTTGTTGGAAGAGCCCTACGGAGTCGCGGTCTCCGTAGCGGATATTGCGCACCTTGGACTCCTGCATGGCGGTGGCGATCGCGATGGATGCTGCCCGCGGCGGCAGGCCCCGTTCGACACCGATGGCCGTGATGACCGCAGCATTGCTCGCCTGATCGGTAGCCCACTCAAAGGTCTGACTGTTGACCGTGACCTGGCAACCCTCGCTCACCGTCCCCTGGGAGAGATGCTGGTATGCCGTCCACCCGCCGATGGCGACCGTCCCAGCCAATCCGAGCAGGACCAATCGCCCGGCCAGAGTTCGGCCGCGAGTACGCGGCCGCTCCTCGGCCAGGGTGATCCCACCGCGGGGGGTCTGCGGCATACGCGCTGGGCTCCTGTCGGGTCAGTCGTTGGCGTGCAAGGCGGAGTTGAGGACGATGCCGTGACCGTCGCGCGGACGCGCCTCCACGGTGCCGGTGACCGAATTGCGGATGAAGAGCAGGTTGCTCTGACCGGACAACTCGCGGGCCTTGGCGACCGTTCCGTCGGGCAAGGTCACCTTGGTGCCAGCCGTGAGGTACAGCCCCGCCTCGACGACACAGTCGTCACCCAGCGCGATGCCCAAACCCGACTCGGCGCCCAACAGGCAGCGCTCGCCGATCCGCACGCGCTCGGTGCCACCTCCGGAGAGGGTGCCCATCGTGGACGCACCGCCGCCGATATCGGAGCCGTCGCCGACGATGACGCCTTGGCTGATCCGGCCCTCGACCATCGACGCGCCGAGGGTTCCCGCGTTGAAGTTCACGAACCCCTCATGCATCACCGTGGTCCCGCTGGCCAAGTGGGCGCCGAGGCGCACGCGGTCGGCGTCGGCGATCCGCACTCCGGCGGGCAGGACGTAGTCGACCATCCGGGGGAACTTGTCCACGCCCATCACGGTCACCGGGCCACGCTGCTGCAGCCTGGCGCGGGTGAGCTCAAAGCCCTCGACCGCGCACGGCCCATGGTTGGTCCACACGACATTGGGTAGCGCGCCAAAGATGCCGTCGAGGTTGATCGTGTTGGGCAGCGCGAGGCGGTGAGAGAGCAGGTGGAGGCGCAGATAGGCATCCGGGGTGCTCGCCGGGGCGGCGTCCAGGTCGATCGAGACCCGTTGGACCACTCGGCGCACGCCACGGGCGTCATCGGCGCCCTCGATCGCGTGCAGCGACTCCGTCAGCGAGTCGTCCCCAGCGTCCTCACCCAGGGCGGGCGCGGGGAACCACGCGTCCAGCACGGTGTCATCGGCGGTCAGCGTAAGCAGACCGACGCCCCAGGCGCGACGAATCGAGGCTGCGGCGGGATCAGGCGAGGTCATGGGCGGCATATGCCAACCCTAGGCGACGCTCAGCGCTGGGCGAGCGGCACGTAGTCGCGCTCGGTCGCACCGATGTAGACCTGCCGCGGGCGGCCGATCTTGGTGGTCGGGTCCTCGATCATCTCGCGCCACTGGGCAATCCAGCCCGGAAGGCGTCCCAGGGCAAAGAGCACCGTGAACATACGCGTCGGGAAGCCCATCGCCTTGTAGATCAAGCCGGTGTAGAAGTCGACATTGGGGTAGAGCTTGCGCTCGACGAAGTAGTCGTCCGCGAGGGCGATCTCCTCCAGTCGCATCGCGATGTCGAGGAGTTCGTCATTGCCACCCATCTTTTCCAAGATGGTGTGCGCGGTCTTCTTGATGATCGCGGCGCGCGGGTCGTAGTTCTTGTAGACCCGGTGGCCGAAGCCCATGAGCCGGACGCCGTCCTCCTTGGCCTTGACCTTGCGCATGAACTCGTCGGTGGAGTACTCGGCCTTCTGAATGCGCTCGAGCATCTCCAGCACGGCCTGGTTGGCACCACCGTGCAGCGGCCCAAAGAGCGCATTGATGCCGGCAGATACCGAGGCGAAGAGATTGGCGTGGCTGGAGCCGACCAGGCGAACCGTCGAGGTCGAGCAGTTCTGCTCGTGGTCCGCGTGCAGCAGAAGCAGCAGATCGAGCGCCTTGACCATCTCTGGGTCGATCTCGTACTCGGTGGCCGGCACCCCGAAGGTCATCCGCAGGAAGTTCTCGGTGAGCGAAAGGTGGTTGTCCGGGTAGAGGAAGGGCTGGCCAATGGACTTCTTGTAGGCATATGCCGCGATCGTCGGCAGTTTGGCCAGCAGCCGGATCGTGGAGATCTCGACCTGCTTGGCGTCAAAGGGATCCAGGCTGTCCTGGTAGAAGGTCGACAGCGCCGAGACCGCCGAGGAGAGCACCGGCATCGGGTGCGCGTCCCGCGGGAAGCCAGCGAAGAAGTTCTTGAGGTCCTCATGCAGCATCGTGTGCTGCTGGACGTTGCTGGTGAATGCCGCCAACTCGGCCGGCGTCGGTAGCGCGCCATAGATCAGGAGGTAGGACACCTCGATGAAGTTGGACTTCTCTGCGAGCTGCTCGATCGGGTAGCCGCGGTAGCGCAGGATGCCCGCGTCGCCATCGATATACGTGATGGAGCTCGTGCAACTGGCGGTATTGGTGAATCCCCCGTCGAGCGTGACATTGCCGGTCTCTTTGAGCAGGGCGGAGATGTCGTACCCGTGGTTGCCCTCGGTCGCCGCGATGACCTTGAGGTCAAGGGACTTCTCCCCCGCCGTGAGCGTCGCACCGGAGTCGTTGGTCATGACGGCATCGTCCTTCGCGTTCGGCCTGCAGATCTGACCCGACCTTAGTCCGTGCCGAGCCGCCACCCCAACCCGGCAGCCCCGGGCTGGCCCCCGAGCGGTTCAACACCCGGGCCGAACGGTCCTCGGGCCAACTCAGGAGCCCAGGACCAGGCCATCTGCGAGCGTCACGATGGCCGAGAAGTGGGCCTCGGGATCGCTGACAAAGCCCGGCCCGTATTGCCCGAAGATCTCCGCAGTGATGGCACCGAGAACGAGATTCCAGGCAGCCAGACCGCGCGAGAGCAGGGCAGGCGGAATGTCGTATGCCGCCACGGCCGGGTCCGCGAGCAAGGTCTCGAGGGCGCGCCCAGCGGCCGTGTGCTCGGACGCGGGGAACTCCGGCCCGTCAGGACGCGCCGCAAGGTCAGCCAAGTCTTCAAGGAGCCGCATGACGACGCGGGTGCCCGGTTCGATGGTGCGTTCCCCCGGGGCTTTGTACCCAGGCACGGGGGATCCATAGATCAGCGCGTACAGGTGTGGATGCGCCAGAGCCCATCCGCGGACCGTAACGGCAATGACGGTGAAGCGTTCCATCGGGTCGTGGGATTCGGCCAACGCGGCGTCGACGGCGTCACCGAGCGCAGTGAAGGCGTCGATGATCAGGCGGGTGAGCAATTCATCGCGGCTGTCGACATAGCGATAGACCGCTGAGGATGCGACGCCGAGATCGCGCGCTACGGCCCGCAGCGAGAGCGCCGCCGCGCCATCGCGAGCCAGGTGCACGCGGCCCATCTCCAGTATCGACGCCTCCATCGCTGCCCGGTGCCGTGCTCTGCTTCCGATCATGCCCTCAGTGTGGCAGAAAACGAGAGCACTGCTCTTGCATTTCCTTCGCCACGGGTGTTTCAATAGAAATGAGAGCAGTGCTCTCGTTTCTACGACAAGGAGATTCCACCATGGGACACCACCTCATCCTCGGCGCCGGTGGCATCGGCCTCGAGACCGCCATCGCCCTGACCCGACGCGGCGAGCAGGTGACCATCGGCAGCCGATCCGGCACCGACCCGGGCCTCCCCGGCGTCACGGCGACCGTCGTCGACGCCACCGACGCCGACGCCCTCACCACGGCGAGCGCGGGCGTCGACACCATCATCAACGCCATGAATCCCAAGAGCTATGTCCACTGGGATCGCGACTGGCCGCCGGTGGCTCATGCCGTCCTCTCCGCCGCGCAGCGGTCCGAGGTTGGCCTGGTCACTGTGTCCAATCTGTATGGCTATGGCCGGGTCGATGCGCCCATGACTGAAGAGACGCCGATGCGACCCAACGGCACAAAGGGCGCCGTGCGGGCCGCCATGTGGGCCGATGCGCTGGCCGCCCACGACGCCGGGCGGGTCAGAGCCACCGAGTTGCGGGCCTCGGATTACCTCGGCGAGCGCGCCTCAAAGCAGATGAGCTTCCTCACCGAGTTCGTGCTCTCCCCCGCCTTCCGCGGCCGCACCTCACGCATCCCGATGGGGCGACCGGATGTCCAGCATTCCTGGACCTACCTCGCCGACATCGGCGAACTCGCCGCCACCCTGGCGACCGATGACCGATCCTGGGGACACGCCTGGCTGGTGCCCACCGACGCGCCACGCACCATGAATCAGGCGGCAGCCGACGCGGCCGAACTCGGCGGTCAGGCGGGGTCCCGGGTCACGCCGTGGCCGAGATGGCTGCAGCAGGCCGCTCGAGTGAGCGCCCTCATCCGCAGCCTGGATGAGACCCGTCACCAGTTCGAGCAGCCGTTTGTCATGGATTCCCGCCACACCGAGCAGACCTTTGGGCTGGCCCCGACCCCATGGGCGACCGCGTTGGAGCGGACGCTGCGCGGCGCAGGCGCCGGGAATTAGGACAGGCGCGCGACGGCAGCGGCGATCCGCTCGTCGCTGCCGGTCAGCGCGATCCGCACATGACGCTCACCGGCAGGTCCATAGAACGCGCCCGGTGCGGCCAGGATCCCGCGATCGGCGAGCCTGCCCACGGTGGTCCAACAGTCCTCGTCGGCGCTCGCCCAGAGGTATAGCCCAGCCTCTGAGTCATCCACCCGAAGCCCGAAATGCGCCACTGCCGGCAGCAGGGCCGCCCGGCGAGCGGCATACACCGCCTTCTGGGCCTCGACGTGAGTGTGGTCGCTCAGCGCGGCCAGCATGGCCCGCTGGACCGGCCACGGCATGATCATGCCGGAGTGCTTGCGGATCTCCAGCAACTGGCCGACCAGGGTTGGGTCCCCGGCCACAAAAGCCGCGCGATAGCCCGCCAGATTCGACTGCTTGGAGAGCGAGTAGACGCACAGCAGGCCCTCATGGGAGCCGCCGGTGACCCGCGGGTCGAGGATCGACGGAGTGGTGGGTATGCCGCGTTCCCGCACCCCGTCAGGTCGCCAATCGAGCTCGGCATAGCACTCGTCGGAGGCGACGATGACCCCGCGATCACGAGCCCAGTCCACGACCTTGCGGAGGTGCTCCACCCCCAGGACTTTGCCGGTGGGGTTGCCAGGCGTGTTGAGCCACAACAGTTTTGGCGAATCCGGCCCGAATGCCGTCGTGGCATCCGCCGCCATGGGAATAGCTCGCGCGAGCCGCGCCCCGACGTCATAGGTCGGGTAAGCCACCCGCGGGAAGCCCACGACTTCCCCTGGCCCCAGGCCGAGCAAGAGCGGCAACCAGGCGACGAGCTCCTTGGAGCCAATCGTCGGCAGCACCCCGGCAGGGTCGACATCGGGCACGCCGCGACGCGCGGCGAACCAGGTCGCGACCGCCTCGCGCAGGTCGGCGGTACCCCAGGTCTGGGGATAACCGGGGGCGTCCGCAGCCTCCCGTAGCGCGGCCTGCACCGCGGCCGGAGTGGGATCAACCGGTGTACCGACCGAGAGGTCCACCAAGCCGCCGGCGACGGCACTGGCCCGCTCCTTGTAGGGAACCAGCGAGTCCCAGGGAAAGTCGGGAAGGGTGAGCACGCGGCTACCCGATCACATCCGCGACGATCAGTGCTCGTGCTGCTGGGGCGGCAATGCCGCGATGATGGGGTGGTCCTTGGCGATCACGCCCATCTTGGCCGCGCCACCTGGGCTTCCGAGGTCGTCGAAGAACTCGACATTGGCCTTGTAGTAGTCCGCCCACTGCTCGGGGACGTCGTCCTCGTAGTAGATCGCCTCCACCGGGCACACCGGCTCGCAGGCGCCGCAGTCCACGCACTCGTCAGGGTGGATGTAGAGGCTGCGCTCGCCCTCGTAGATGCAGTCAACGGGACACTCTTCGATGCACGCCTTGTCCTTGAGGTCGACACAGGGCAGCGCGATCACGTACGTCATGGCGCCCATACTATGCGGGGTGTGAGGCCTCGCATGCACCTCTCCCCCGGCGCGCTGCAACGTCTCATGACCGACGCGTGGCCGCCAGTGGAGCGGGCACAGCTGGGGGAATGGGAGTTGCGCGCGGGTCATGGCTTCACCGGCCGGGCGAACTCGGCACTTGCCGTGGGCTCCCCTGGCCTGCCGTTACCTGAGGCCCTGACCGCAGTGCAGCACTGGTATACCGCCCGCGACTTGCCCGCATCGCTGGTGGTCGCGGGTCCGCTCGGCTTCGACCCGGCGATGGACCCGGCGGGTGCGGCTGCCTTGGCCCTGGGGTGGCGCAGCCGGGTCCTCACTCTCACGCTGACCGCAGCCGTGGACGATGTACGGCGCCACCAGGACCGGCCACCTTCCGGGGTCGAATTGCGGGTCGACCCGGTGATGTCCGAGGGCTGGTTCCAGGCTCTGACGCGATATCGCGCGGCCGACCGCACGGCCGTCGCCGCCGTGGTTCATGGCTCCCCCGCGCAACGCTTCGTCACAGCAGTGGAGGATGACGTGGTGATCGGCATAGGCCGCCTCGGCGTGAGCGGCGCCTGGGCGGGGGTGGGCGCGATGTGGGTCGATGCGGCTCATCGGCAACGCGGCCTCGCACGCACGATGGTGAATCACCTTGCACACGAGGCCAATTCGCTGGGTGCGAGCTGGATACACCTGCAAACCGATAGCGACAATCGGGCCGCTCTCGCGCTGTATCGAAGCATGGGCTTCACCGACCATCACGCGTACGTGTACCTCGCTGCGTAGTCTGTGCGACATGAGCAGGGGGAAATTGGTGGCAGCGGCGGCCTTCGCTGCGGTGGTTCTGATTGTTGCGGCCGGGCTGTGGATACGGGCCCGCGGCGGGGATTCGGCCAAGAATGACGCTGACGTGGGTCGCTCGGTGGCGCCTGGGGCGCCCTTAGCGCAGCAGTGTCCGACGTATTCGGGATCCGCCGAGCGCATCTCTTTCCTGGGCGAGGGCGGCACCACCATCTATGGCTCGCTGACCGGTCCGAAGACCGCGAAGACCGCAGTGGTCATCCGCAATGGCGCCTCCTCGACGATTTGCCAATGGCTGCCCTGGGCTGACCGGATCAGCGCCGAGAGCGGTGCGCGCGTTCTCCTCTTCGACCGGCGAGGGACCGGCGGGACCGGAGGTGCCGCGAACACCGGATCCGAGGCGGCAGATGCCGCGGCCGCGGCGGCATACCTCACCGAGGGTCAGCAGGTGCGGATTGCCCTTGTCGGGGCCTCGCTGGGCTCCACCGCGGTGCAGGACACCGTCTCACTCCTGCCCAGCCCTCCCTGCGCCACGGTGCTGGTCTCACCGGTTGTCCCGGCCCTGAAGGCACTGCCCGTCAACACGTGGATCACCTGGGAAACACAAGGTGAGAACGTCAATGCGGTAGCGACGTCGTTGACTCAGCGAGCACCGGCGGGCTCGCCAGCCCACACCTTGCCGGTCGCTACCCGGCACCACAGTGGCCAACTCGTCAGAGAGCATCCCGAGGTCTTGCCCTTCATCACGGACGCTGTGAAGAGCTGCACCACCGGCTAATCGAATGGCCTACTTAGCCGGCCTTCTTCGTGCAGACAACCTGGTTCGTCGCGTCGTACTTGGTGGTGATCGACTGACGGTCGACTTCCTTGCCCTTTTGCAGGAAGACCCGCGTGTTCACCACCGTGAATCCGGGGCTCGGGTCCTGCGGGATGCACTCCGGGTCGCTGACCTCGACTCGACCGGGAGCCACCACATTGAAGCGGGGCCCCTTGAAGGTCGTGATATCCCACTTCTTCACCCCCTTGAAACTCACCGTCACCGAGGTATCCGTGGTGCTCGCGAGGATGAGGATGCCGGCGTCCGTGGTGTTGGTGAAGACGTTGTCGATAGTCCACCAGTCCAAGGTCGCCTCGCGCCCCTCGGGGTAGCGAGTGATGTACAGCGAGTGCGCCCGCCAGTCAACGAGTTTCACCCCCGAGAACCAGGACGCGTTGAAGAGCGTGGTCGACAACTGGGAAATGCCGCCGCCATAGGTCAGCTCGATCCGACCATTGTTGATCCCCGGCGCCTTGACATACCCACGCTCCGGCGTCCGCTGACCCAGCCACTTGTTGAGGCTGAAGGTCCCACCGGGTGGCACGTACGCGCCATTGAGCCGAGCTGCCCCGCGCTGGATGTTGGTGACCCGAGGCTGCCCAGGCTTGAAGTTCGTGGTGAACGAAGAAATGATCTCGCGGGGCAGGGTCTTCTTGGCGATCTCGGTGGTGAAGGTCGCCTTGGCCACCTTCGTGGTCACCTGGGCCGTGCGGTCATTGGAGCCGATGGCCTGCCACACCTTCGTGGAGATCGACTCGGGGTCCAGTTCGGTGCCATCGACGGACGGGGTGATCTTCGGAGTGCTCCCGGAGAAGGTCACCACGGCATCCTTGGGCTTGGCCCCGACGCCAGCCTTCTCGGCGTCAGCCTGGACCAGGGCAACCAACTTCGCGGTGTCCGCGGAGGGCACGAGTTTGCCGCCTTCAGCCTTGACAGTGATGACCGAGGTGAACTCCTTAACGGCGACCGGGAAGGACTTCGAACCAGCGGTCACGGTCACCGGACCGGATACGGCGACATCACCAAAGTCCTTGCGGAAGCGGGTGAATTCGTCGGCCGTGACCGCGGGTTGAATCGGTCGAATGGCGGCAGTCACCGTCGATGAGGCCGGCCAGGTCTCGCGAATGGCCTCCAGGGTTGCATCCGGGTCGAGTTCGCCACCCTCGACGGGCATGGTGACGGTCAACTTGCCATCGGCGAAGGCGACCTTGCCTTCCTTGGCTGGAGTCCGCAGGGACGCGCCAGCGGTCGTGACGGCCGAGCGATAGGCGGCCTCGTTGACCGACACCGTGGCGCTCGTGGTCACCGAGCCGGTCAACTTCTCCCAGACCGTGCGCGGGTTCAGCGAAAAGCCCACGAGCCCGTCCACCGTGGCCGGGATGTCAACGCTCAGGCCGGCCGCACTTGGAGCCAGGGAAGCCTTGGCCGCACCACCCGAGAGGGCGATCGGGCCAGCCGTGTGATCGGCCAACCCAGCGGTCAGGGCCGAGGTGGCTGCATCACGGTCCAACCCGCCGATGCTGACCCCCGAGACGATCGCCTCCTTGGGCGTCTTGCCACCCAACCACCAGGCCAGGCCGGCATACGCCCCCACAAGGACGAGGAGTCCAAGGGCGAGTCCTCGGACAACTCTCATGTCACACTCCCATAACTACCGCGGTGATGCACCAGGGCCGGGCGATCCGGCCCAGCGAGTCCGATGGACTCGACCTGCGCAATGACAATCGTATGATCACCGGCCTCAACGGTGGTGGAGGTGGTGCACTCGAGGTGCGCCAGCGCTCCGTCCAACAGGGCTGCGCCGGTGTGGTTACCCCGATGATGAGGCGCCTTCGCGAGCTGCTCGGCCAAGGGTCGGCCCCGGGTGGCGAACCACACCGAGAGTTCTTCTTGGTCGGCGGCGAGCACACTGACGGCGAAAGAACCGGAAGCCAGGACGGCCTCACGGAACCGCGCACCCCGCTGCACACAGACCAGAATCAGTAACGGATCCAGAGAAACCGACGTCAGCGTGTCCGCGGTCATCGCGTGGTCCGAGCCATCGGAAAGCGTGGTCAGCACGCACACCCCGGTGGGAAAGCGGCCCATCGCGGCGCGGAAGTTCGCCGCGTCCACGACCGGCTCCTGATCGGACTCGCCCAGCGCGACGAAGCTCTCCCGGTCATCGAGCCGGTAGACCACCCGATCGCTGAGGGCATACCACCCGGAGCCGACGTAGACCTGGGTGGCGTGCGCCCGCAGTGCGAGGTCGCGCGCCGACGCTGCCCGCTGATCGACCACCTCGTGGGTGACCCGGTCATCGGCGACCACCGATGAGGCGTATGCCGTGTGCTCGCCCGGGATGATCCAGTCGCCGTCAGGACGATGGGCCGTCACCCAGTCCCGGTTCGCCTGCGCACGGGTTTGCGGAGTGACGATGGCGTACAGCGCCGGACCAGGACGCTGGGTGGTCGCTAGCTTGACCGCGTCGTGGACCCGCACGTGATCGGGATGGCCGTAGCCCCCGGTGGCGTCATAGGTCACCACAATGTCCGGCTCGATCTCGTCAATGACCCGGCCCACCGCAGCGGCCACGTCCGCCAGCGGAGCACCCGCCAACGCGCGAGGATGCGTCGAGGCCGGCGAGCCGGCCATCCCGGAGTCGCGATAGGCGCCATCCCCCAGCAGATGGCCGATCGCCCCGAGCGAGGTCAACGCCCCAGCCAACTCCCCGCGTCGGTAATCCCCGAGCGGGTCCCCGTCCGCCCCTTCAAGGTGAGCCAACTCGGCCGGGATGACTTCGCCCTCCTCGCCGAGGGTGCAGGTCAGCACGTGAACCTCGTCGCCCGCCTGGACGTGGTGTGCGATCGTGATCCCGGTCCAGAGGGACTCATCGTCCGGATGCGCGTGGACGAAGAGGAGGCGCAGCGGTCGATCCGGCTGGCCATCCCGCAGATCAGGCAGCGAACTCATGGCGCAACCGCGATATCGGCCAATTCGACGACACCACCGAGGACTTCATTGCCGGCCAGGTTGCGGACCCCGGAGCCGGCCACATACAGCCCGCGACGCTCGCTAAGGCCGATGTAGATCCCCTGCTGGAGAAGCGCGATGTCGACGGCGCTCCAGGCCTGCTCCCGCTCGGCGCGATCAGCGATCCGCGAGATTTTGGACATCCGCGAATTCATCAAGTCATCGGCATACCAGCCGTAGTCGCGCCCCGGCCCCGCCGCGGTGAGGTTGATGGAGGAGTCGAAGAGCGGCGGCAACACGGTCGAGGCCGAGGCCCAAGCCGCGCTCCAGTTCGACCAGAAGACGTCGACCTGGCTCTTGAGGGCTGGGTCGCTGATGGCCGTGAAGTAGTTGTCCGCGATGGGCCGCAGGGTGGGTGCGAAACCGGCCTCACGCCAGCCGGCGACCAAGCCCGCCATCGCTTTGGTCGCGGCCTCGCTGCTGCGATAGGCGACCGTGATCTTGACCGGGAGGCTGACCTTGGCCTTGGTCAGGATGGCGCGGGCAGCGACCGGGTCTCCGCGCAGGCCAGCACCGACCGGGTCGTCGGTATGCGCGGCGGGCAGCGCCGAGGCCAGAACCGAGAAGGTCGGGTCGCCCGTGGAAGGCCCGCCCAAGGCCGTCACATAGGCAAGCCGGTTGGTGGCCGTGGCAAGGGCGACTCGAACGTGCTCGTTCTTCATTGGTGCGCGGCTGACATTCGGGACGAGGTAGTCCACCACTCCGGTCGCGGGGTTGAGGGTTCTGTCCTTGAGGGCCAGGATCCCGGTGAGTTCCTGGTGCAGGCTCGGTGGGGCCGAGGTCAGCGCGACCGAGGTGGCCCCAGAATCGCGGTCCTCGATGACGGACTGCGCCACACTCTGCGGCTGCACCCCCTCACGGAAGTCGATCCGGTCCGGGTATGCGGAACGGACCGGATCACTCTTGGCCTCCCAATGCGGGTTGCGCACCCAGGTCCCGCCGTGGGCCGGCTTCCAGTCACCCTCCAAGGTGTATGGCCCGGCGGAGAAGACCGCATAGGTCCCGTCCTTACCCTTGTCCTTGGCCTTCTTGATCGGGCTGAACGCCGGCAAGGTGAGCATCTCGTTGAAGTCGGCGGTCGGCGCGCTGAGGTGGAAGGTGATCGTCGAGCCGGTGCAGGAGACCGCCTTGGAGAACGCCTGTTGCCCGGCGGCATTGGCCTTCGAGGTGTCATAGGGGCCGCGGTAGGTGCTGCTGCCATCCAGCCCCCGCGGCACGTCGAGCACCGCCAAGGCATCGGTCGAGCCGCCGGAGATCACGGCGGTCGCGAAGGTGCGGGAGATGCCATAAGCGAGATCCGCACAGGTCACCGACGTGCCGTCTTGCCACTTCGCGCCCTCCCGCAGGGTGAAGCGCCACTGGGTGAAGTCATCATTCGGTGTGCCGGTGTCGGTCGCCAGGTCGCCGACCAAACGGGACTGCTCATCGGCGCTGGTGCCAGGCGCGTATGCCGTGAGCGTGCGGGCAAAGATCCGCACCGCGAACGCCATGTCATCGCGAGTCGCAATGCGTTGCGGGTCCCAGGTGAGCACCGGCCCGAGCGAGAGCGTGGTCAGCGTGCCGCCAGCTCTAGTGCTCCGCTCGCCGGCAGTGGTCTTGGGGGCGGCGTCATCGTCACCGGAGCATCCGGCCAGCGCAGCCGCCGCCACCGTCACCCCGGCCAGGGTGACGGCCAACCGGCGACGCAGCGCGGTCATCGGCGCCCGGTCAGGACTTCCGCGCCCGTGCCGCCGAGCGGGCCCGCAGGACCTGATCGAGCTCGACCTTGCGAATGCGGATGGCGTCGGGGGTGACCTCGACACACTCGTCCTCGCGGCAGAACTCCAGGGACTGCTCCAGCGACATCTTGCGGGCCGGGACGACCTTCTCAAAGTTGTCAGCGCTGGAGGCGCGCACGTTGGTGAGCTTCTTTTCCTTGGTGATGTTGACGTCCATGTCGTCGGCGCGGGAGTTCTCGCCGACGATCATGCCCTCGTAGACCTCGGTGGTCGGCTCGACGAACAGGATGCCGCGCTCCTGCAGGTTGACCATGGCGTATGCCGTGACCGGCCCGGAGCGGTCGGCCACCAGCGAGCCACTGATCCGGGTGACGATCTCGCCGTACCAGGGCTCGTAATCCTCAAAGACGTGGTGGGCGATGCCGGTGCCGCGGGTCTCGGTGAGGAACTCGGTCCGGAAACCGATCAAGCCACGTGAGGGGACGAGGAACTCCATCCGCACCCAGCCGGTGCCGTGGTTGGTCATCTGCTCCATGCGGCCCTTGCGGGCAGCCATGATCTGGGTGATCGCACCGAGGTACTCCTCGGGGGTGTCGATGGTGAGGCGCTCAACGGGCTCGTGGACCTTGCCGCCGACCTGCTTGGTCACCACCTGGGGCTTGCCCACGGTGAGTTCGTAGCCTTCACGACGCATCTGCTCGACGAGGATGGCCAGGGCGAGCTCGCCTCGGCCTTGCACCTCCCAGGCGTCAGGGCGCTCGGTCGGGAGAATCCGGAGCGAGACGTTGCCGATGAGCTCGCGGTCCAAGCGGTCCTTGACCAGGCGAGCGGTCACCTTGGCACCCTTGACCCGGCCAGCCATCGGCGAGGTGTTGGTCCCGATGGTCATCGAGATCGCCGGCTCGTCGACCGTGATCAGCGGCAGCGGGCGCGGGTCGTCCACATCGGCAAGCGTCTCGCCGATGGTGATATCCGAGATGCCAGCGACGGCGATGATGTCGCCCGGGCCGGCGTGACTGTCGGCGTCCAGCGGCTTGCGCTCCAGGGCCTGGGTCATCAGCAGTTCGGTGATCTTGACCTTCTCGATCGTGCCGTCGTGCTTGCACCACGCGACCTGCTGGCCCTTGCGGATGGTGCCATTGTGGACGCGCAGCAGAGCCAGGCGGCCGAGGAAGTTGCTGGCATCCAGATTGGTCACGTGCGCCTGCAGGGGCGCCTCCGGGTCGTACGACGGCGCCGGGATGGTCTCGATGATCGTCTTGAACAGCGGCTCCAGGCCATCACCCTCCGGCAGGCCCCCGTCGGCCGGACGAGTCAGGCTGGCGATACCCGCCTTGGCGCTGGCGTACACGATGGGGAACTCAAGCTGGTCCTGGTGGTGCTCGGCGTCCTCGAGCAGATCCATGAAGAGCTCGTAGACCTCGTCCACAACCTCCTGGATGCGCGCGTCGGGGCGGTCCACCTTGTTAATACAGAGCACGACCGGCATCTGCGCGGCCAGGGCCTTGCGCAAGACGAAGCGGGTCTGCGGCAGCGGGCCCTCACTCGCGTCCACCAGCAGGACCACGCCGTCAACCATGGACAAGCCGCGCTCGACCTCACCACCGAAGTCGGCGTGACCCGGAGTGTCGATGATGTTGATCGTCATGCCCTCGGGGCAGCCCGCCTCAGCAGCCGCGGGACCGGCATACCGGACCGCGGTGTTCTTGGCGAGGATGGTGATGCCCTTCTCACGCTCCAGATCACCGGAGTCCATCGCGCGCTCGGCGATGTGGTCGTGCTCGCCGAAGGCTCCGGACTGCCAGAGCATCTTGTCAACGAGAGTGGTCTTGCCGTGGTCGACGTGGGCGACGATCGCGACATTGCGCAGGTCCGCGCGGCGGGAAAGGGACATAAGGAGAAGTCTCTCAGTCGCGCTCGGTGTTCACCCAATCGCCCCCGTATGGCGCCGCTCACCACCCAGGCGTTGTTCGCTCCCCCGCTGGCAGGCTTAATGTACGGGGCGCATACATGTGCGTGCGGCGAGAGGACACCAGATGAGGCGGGCGGCCGCGTGCTGGGGCTATGCACTCCTGACCAGCGTGCTGATCGTCGGGTGCGCCGAGGAGGACCTTCAGGCCGCAGCCGATGCGGCCGCGCTGGCCAGCGCGAACGACGCCATCGACGAGGTGGCGGCATACGGCCAGACCTCGCCGGCGGGGTGGCCCGACTCCGAGCCGATCCGCTCCGGCCTCGCCGCCGAGGGCCGCCGGGTCATGGTGATCGACGAGACCAGCGATCACGGCGACGTCAGGCTCGACATGGCCTTCGGCGAGCAGATCACCAGAGGTGGCGGGCTGTTCTACTCGTCGGCGAGCTCTGTCACCTGCGTGCGACTTCACGTCACGGCCGCCACCGTGTCGGCCGTGGGCATCGCCTGCCCCGTGGTGGTCCAACAGGAGTGGGGCACGGGGCACGAGTTCCCCTTCACGCGGCATTCAGCCTCCCCGTCATAGCTCGCTGCGGGCAGCCCAATAGACGCCTGCGGGCGAAAGTCACGATTCGGTCACGAGGGCGAGGCCATTGGTGACGAACCGGCAGCCAAGGACAACACTCACCACGTAAAGCATCGGCTGTGCCATGGACTTCGTGCGCGGCAGACTCCACCATTGAAGTCGATGCGAACCGACAGCCCTGGAGGAGGACTCTCGCCCGTGAGCGCGCCGACGGCCATAGAGCCCACCTCGCCGACACCCGCAGCGGCGAGTGCCGAGGCCGCAATCGAGGGACGTTCCCTAGGGCAAATCGCGTGGCGACGACTTCGCCGAGACAAGGTCGCCATGGGTGGCGCCATCGTCCTCATCCTCCTGATCCTCGTAGCCATCTTTGCCCCGTTGATCGTCGGGCTGCTGGGCACTCCGCCCAATGAGCCGCACCGCACGCTGATCGACCGCAAGTTCGGGACGATGCTGCCGGTTGGCCCGTACGGCGGGATGAGCTGGGATCACCTCATGGGCGTCGAGCCCGGCAATGGCCGTGACATCTTCAGCCGGATCGTCTACGGCTCGCGGATCTCGCTACTCATCGCCTTTTTTGCCACCCTGCTCTCGGTGACCATCGGCTCGGCCATGGGGATCATCGCCGGATATGTCGGCGGCTGGGTGGACGCGTTCATCTCCCGCTTGATGGATGTCTTCCTGGCCTTCCCGCTGCTGGTCTTTGCGATCGCGCTGGCCGGTGTCATGCCGGATGCGGCCTTCGGGCTCAAGGGCGACACCCTGCGCATCGTCATGCTGATCTTCATCATCGGCTTCTTCAACTGGCCCTATATCGGTCGAATCGTGCGCGGTCAGACGCTCTCGATCCGAGAGCGTGAGTTCGTGGACGCCTCGGTGAGCCTCGGCGCCCGCGCACCGCGCATCCTGGTCAAGGAGATCCTCCCCAACCTGGTCGCCCCGATCCTGGTGTACTCCACGCTGCTCATCCCGACCAACATCCTCTTCGAGGCGGCGCTGTCCTACCTCGGCGTGGGCATCCAGCCGCCTACGGCGACCTGGGGCGGCATGCTCTCCGATGCCTCGCAGTACACCTCGCATTTGTGGTTCATGCTCTGGCCTGGCCTGGCCATTTTCATCACCGTCCTTGCCTTCAACCTTTTTGGTGATGGCCTCCGGGACGCCCTCGACCCCCGAGCGCGCTGATCGCGTCCGGGTGCAGCCCCGTCAACAAGAAGGGTTAGTAACCAGATGACACCTCTCCGCATGCGCAGTGCCCTTGGGGTACTCGCGGTCACGGCGCTCGGGCTCACCGCCTGCTCCTCGGGCACCACGACCCCCAGCTCCTCGGGATCCAGCGGATCCTCCGGCGCCGGCACCGCCACCGCCGCCTTCGACGCCGCCAACGGGAAGATCTTCAACCCGTCGGACAAGAAGGGCGGCATCATCACCATGGCAGACGAGGGCGAGCCCGACTCCACCGACCCCGGCGATAGCTACTACGGCTACACCTGGGACCTGATGCGCCTGTACGGCCGCGGCTTGGTGATGTTCGATATCGCTCCCGGCGACGCGAGCAACAAGCTCTCGGGCGACCTGGCCACCGGCCTGGGCGAGCCCAGCGACAACGCCAAGACCTTCAAGTACACCCTGAAAGACGGCCTGAAGTTCGAGGACGGCACTCCGATCACGTCCAAGGACATCAAGTACGGGATCACCCGGACCCTGGACAAGGACATCTTCCCGGACTCCCCCACCTATTTCGATGACCTGCTGGCCTGGCCGGAGGGCTACAAGGGTGCCTACAAGTCCAAGGACGTCAACGTCGACTCGGCCATCGAGACCCCGGATGACAAGACGATCATCTTCCACTTGAAGAACAGCTTCTCGGGCTTCGACTACCTGTTGACCACCACGCAGTCCTACCCGGTCCCCCAGGCCAAGGACACCGGTGCGAAGTACAAGGAGCACCCGATCAGCTCGGGCCCGTACATGTTCGACACCTACGAGGCGGGAAAGAAGTTCACCCTCAAGCGGAACCCGAACTGGGATCCCGCAACGGACCCGCAGCGCAAGGCTCTGCCGGATGGCTTCGAGTACTCGATGAACGTCAACCAGGACGACATCGACAAGCGCATCATCTCCGGTGACCTCGACATTCACGTCACCGGCACCGGTGTCACCCCGGCCACCCAGGCGCAGATCCTCCAGGACGAGAAGCTCAAGGCGCAGGCGGACAACCCGACCATCGCGCGCCTCTGGTACACCTCGATCCCGACCACGGTTCCGCCGCTGGACAACAAGGACTGCCGCCTGGCGATCATGTACGCCATGGACCGCACGGCCTACCAGGACGCCTACGGTGGCGAGTTCGCCGGTGGCGCGGTCGCGACCTCACTGATGCCGCCGCTCATCCCGGGCGCCATCACCGAGGACCTCTACCCGCGCACCGACAATGGCGCGGATCTCACCAAGGCCAAGGAGCACCTCACCAAGTGCGGCAAGCCGGACGGCTTCGAGATCAACATGGCCTTCCGCAACGAGCGCCCGAAGGAGAAGGCCGTCGCTGAGGCCTTCCAGGCCGAGCTGGCCAAGGTCGGCATCAAGGTCACGCCCAAGGGCTTCCCGAAGTCCGACTACTTCTCCACGTATGCCGGTAACCCGCCGTACGTGAAGAAGAACAACCTCGGCCTCATCGCCAACGGTTGGGGCGCGGACTGGAACGACGGCTACGGCTTCCTCGCGCAGATCACCGACAGCCGGGTCATCCGCGAGACCGGTGGCTCCTCGAACGCCTCCGTGCGGATCCCCGAGGTCGACAAGATGCTCGACGAGGCGGCGGTCGAGACCGACACCGCCAAGCGCGAGGCGCTTTATGGCCAGATCGACAAGAAGGTCATGGAAGAGGCCGTGATCTTCCCGGGCCTGTGGGCCAAGTCGCTGCTCATCCGTGGCTCGAAGTTGACCAATGTCTTCGTCAACCAGGCCTACGGCATGTACGACTACACCTCACTCGGCAAGATGTGAGCACCGCTGTGGGCGGCCGATGCACCGCGTCGGCCGCCCACAGCAGCCCCGCCCCACGGCATACCCATCCCTGACACACCTCACCGCGAAAGGCAGGCGAGCGCCACGTGCTGACCTACATCGTCAGGCGCCTCATCGCCTCTATCGGCTTGCTCATCGTGGTGAGCATGGTCGTCTTCGCGATCTTCTACATCTTTCCCAGGCTGGCTGGGGCGACGCCTGAGACCATGGCAACCCGGTACGTCGGGCGCACCGCGACCCCTGAGACGGTCCGGATCATGGCCGAGCGACTCGGCTTCTACGACCCGATCCACACGCAGTACTGGAACTGGTTCAAGACCATCTTCACCGGCGGCTCGATCGACATGGGGACCTCGGTCGAGCAGTGCCCGGCGCCCTGCTTTGGCTACTCGTACCGAACCCGCACCGCGGTGTGGCCCGACCTGCTCGATCGGGCGCCCGTGACCTTCTCGCTGGCCATCGGTGCGGCCATGATCTGGCTCATCGGTGGCGTCGCCACGGGCATCGTGTCCGCGCTGCGCCGAGGCTCCTTCTTTGACCGGGCCGCCATGTCGCTGGCCCTGGCTGGCGTCTCGCTGCCGATCTACTTCACCGGCCTGATCGCCCTCTCGATCTTCTCGTACACCCTGCACTGGACCGCTCCGGGCGGGTCCTATACCCCGTTCATGCAAAACCCCGCGCAGTGGGCGTACGCGCTGCTGCTGCCCTGGATCACCTTGGCCTTCCTGTTCTCTGCCCAATACGCCCGGCTCACCCGATCAGGGATGCTGGAAACCATGGGTGAGGACTACATCCGCACCGCGCGGGCCAAGGGTTTGGATGAGCGCACCGTGACCCTTAAGCACGGTCTGCGCGGCGCGCTGACCCCGATCCTCACCATCTTCGGACTCGATGTGGGCCTGCTGCTCGGTGGTGCGGTCCTCACGGAGAAGACCTTCTCGCTCAACGGCCTGGGCAAGTACACCGTGGACGCGATCCAGAACCAGGACCTCCCCCGCATCCTCGGGGTCACCATGCTCGCGGCCTTCTTCATCGTGCTCTCGAACCTCCTGGTGGACCTGATGTATGCCGTTGTCGACCCGAGGGTGAGGGCCAAGTGACCGCCTCCGCTGCCTCCGCTGCCTCCGCTGCCGCTGATTCGCCGGTTGGCCTGGGTGGCCTGGGCGCCCCCGCTCCCGACGCCTTCCTCTCTGTGCGCGACCTCCAGGTCCACTTCCCCACCGACGACGGGGTGGTGAAGTCGGTCGACGGGCTGTCCTTTGACCTGGCTCGCGGCCGCACCTTGGGCATCGTCGGTGAGTCCGGCTCAGGCAAGTCCGTGACCTCGATGGCCATCATGGGTCTGCACCGGCCCGACACGGTCCGGATGAACGGCTCGATTGACCTCGGCGGGACCGAGCTGGTTGGGGCCGCACCGGAACTGGTTCGCAGCCTGCGTGGCAAGCGGATGGCCATGATCTTCCAGGACCCGCTCTCGGCGATGCACCCCTTCTATACGGTCGGCGCACAGATCATCGAGGCCTATCAGGTCCACAATGACGTGCCCAAAAAGGTCGCCCGCGCGCACGCGATCGACATGCTGGGCCGGGTCGGCATTCCGCAGCCGGCCAAGCGCGTCGATGACTACCCGCACCAGTTCTCCGGCGGCATGCGGCAGCGCGCGATGATCGCCATGGCCCTGTCCTGCGACCCTGATCTGCTCATCGCCGATGAGCCCACCACCGCGCTGGATGTCACGGTCCAGGCGCAGATCCTTGACCTCATCCGGGACCTGCAGCGTGACTTCAATGCGGCCGTTATCGTCATCACCCACGACCTGGGCGTCGTCGCCGAACTCGCCGACGACATTCTGGTGATGTATGCCGGCCGGTCGGTGGAGTACTCCAGCGCCGATGAGATCTTCCGACGGCCGCAGCATCCCTACACCTGGGGACTGCTCGGCAGTATGCCGCGGCTGGACCGCGAGCCCACTGACCGCCTCATGCCGATCAAGGGCACGCCGCCCTCGCTGATCCAGGTCCCCAAGGGCTGCCCGTTCAACCCGCGCTGCAACTACCGCGAGCTCGTGGGCGAGGCGTGCACCACGCAGCGGCCGCCGTTCCGATCGGTCGGGGACTTCCATCACCTCGCCTGCCACCTAGAGTCCGCCGACCGCCAGAAGGTCTGGGCGACAGAGATCGAGCCGACGCTGTGAACACCGATGCCCTGCTGTCCGTGAGCGGACTGACCAAGCACTTCCCCATCCGCAAGGGACTCCTGCAGCGCCAGGTGGGCGCCGTCCAGGCGGTCGATGATGTGACCTTCGAGGTGGCCCGCGGCGAGACCCTGTCGATCGTGGGCGAATCTGGCTGCGGCAAGACGACCACAGGCCGGATGATCACCCGGCTCATCGAGCCCACCGCCGGCTCGATCATCTTCGATGGCCGCGACATCACCCACGTGTCGGTCTCAGAGATGCGTCCGCTGCGCCGCGACATCCAGATGATCTTTCAGGACCCGTACAACTCACTGAACCCACGGCATACGGTCGGCACCATCGTGGGTGCGCCGTACCGCATTCAGGGCATCGAGACCGAGCACGGGATCAAGCGGGCCGTCCAGGACACCCTGGAGTTGGTGGGGCTTAACCCCGAGCACTACAACCGATACCCGCACGAGTTCTCCGGCGGCCAGCGCCAGCGCATTGGCATCGCTCGCTCGCTCGCCCTCAAGCCCAAGCTGATCGTGGCCGACGAGCCAGTGTCAGCGCTGGATGTGTCGATCCAGGCGCAGGTGATCAACCTGCTCGAGGATCTGCAGGACGAGTTGGGCCTGACCTACGTCGTCATCGCGCATGACTTGTCGGTGGTGCGGCATATGTCCGACCGGGTGGCGGTGATGTACCTGGGCAACTTGGTGGAGATTGCCGACCGGATGTCGCTGTACACGACGCCCCGGCATCCCTACACCAAGGCGTTGCTCTCGGCGGTGCCCATCCCCGACACCTCCCGGCGGCAGAACCGTGAGCGGATTCGGCTCGAGGGCGATGTCCCCTCCCCGATCGACCCGCCGCCGGGCTGCCGGTTCAACACCCGGTGCTGGAAGGCGACGGACATCTGTCGGACACAGGTTCCGGTGTTGACGGTGTTCGCGCCGGGGCACCAGGCCGCGTGTCACCACCCGGAGGAGCCAACCGTGGCGACGCCGGCGACTCCCGCGGCTGCGGTGACCCAGGCCGCAGAGACCTCCGCCGAGGGAGACGCTTAGGCGCTCGCGCCCGGAGGCGCCCAGTTCGGGTCGCGCCCCATCAACGCCATCAACCGCTCACCCGCGGGTGCGTCATCGGCAACCGGCTGTGGCGTGCCGAACTGCCCGGATTCGTGGAGCGAGGGCCCCATGGCTGCCATCCCGGCCCGGGCCTGCTCGGCATAGTCCTCGTCCAGGGCGGCATCCTGGCCGCTGGAGCGCGCCAGATCCCAGCCGTGCGCGAAGACGTCGAAGGTGTAGAAATTGTTGATCACCCACGACAAGGGGCGCGAACCGAACCAGGAGGTCTCGAGCACGCGGTCCGCTTCGGGGCTCTCCAAGAGCGCCTGAACGGCCGCGGTTTGTGCTCGCAGGCGCGCCACCGGGTCCTGCGTGAGCGCTGGCACGTCCAGGTGGACGCCCATGCCACCGAGCATCCCGGGCAGCCAGCCGAGGTGCTCAACAACATCCTTGGCGACCCATTCCTTGACGGGAGTGGGAGCGTTCCAGTCGTTCACCCCATTCGAGAGCTCGAGGAATCGGGCGGCCACGATGGCGTGGCGCTCGGCGGGCGAGGCATCAGTGAGTGTGGACACCGCCGCAGTCTCGCACGTGCAGCGAGGTGTGACGGCATACGGCTGATCCTCTGGCAAGGATTGACAAGGCGTGCGGGCCACCGTTGTCGGTTGAATCGAGGCCATGGCGCAGCGACGGATCCGCGTGGGCATCGACACCGGCGGCACGTTTACCGATGTCGTCGCTTTCGACGAGGACTCGGGTGTTCTGAGCACCACGAAGACCCCCTCGACGCCGGGGAATCCGGCCGACGGGTTCATCGCCGGGATCGAGAAGATCCTGGCCATCATCGGCGCGAGCGGTGAGGACATCACTGCGGTCTCGCACGGCACGACGGTCGCCACCAACAAGTTGCTCGAGGGCAAGGTCGAACGGCTGGGCTTCGTCACCACCGAGGGCTATGAATTCATGCTCGAGATCGCCCGCCAATCGGTGCCGGACGGCTATGGCAACTCGTATTTCTGGGTCAAGCCGGATCGGATCGTGCCGGCTGATCGGGTGCGGACGGTGGCCGGTCGAATGGACTTTGAGGGCCACGAGATCCGTCCCTTTGACGACGAGGGCGCAGCTGCGGTGGCATGCTGGTTCCGGGATCAGGGAATCACCACGCTGGCGGTCTGCTTCCTGCACGCGTACGCCAATGACGCGCACGAGTTGGCCATGCGTGAGGTGCTGCGGCGCGAGCACCCCGAGGCCGTAGTGTCGATCAGTTCCGAGGTGCTGCGGGAGTACCGCGAGTACGAGCGCTCGATGACCACGCTGGTGGACGCGGCGGTCAAGCCCAATGTGTCGCGTTATGTCGCCAATATCCACGAGCGCCTCGACGGGTTCACCGGTGGTCGGCCGATTCCGTTCTATGTCATGAAGTCCAACGGCGGGGTGCTCTCGGCGGACGAAGTGGTCCATCAGCCGATCACGACCGTGCTGTCGGGGCCGGCGGCCGGGGCCTTGGGCGCGGCGCTGATCGCCCGGGTTGCGGGCTTCCCCAAGGTGCTCACGTGTGACGGTGGCGGCACGTCCACCGACGTCTCGGTGGTGCTTGATGGGGAGCCGACGCTGACCACCGAGGGCACGGTGGGGGCGTATCCCAGCAAGATCCCGATGATCGATGTCGTCACCGTGGGGGCCGGCGGTGGGTCGATCGCCTGGCTGACACCCGAGGGCACCTTGAAAGTCGGGCCGCAGTCGGCGGGCGCCGATCCCGGACCGCTGTGTTACGCCAAGGGCGGCACGCAGCCCACAATCACCGATGCCCATGTCGTCCTCGGGCGCATCCCACCGCACCTGCTGGGCGGGGAGATCCCGTTGGACGTCGGTGCGGCACGCCGCGGCATACAGTCGCTGGCGGACACGCTGGGGATGGACTTCGAGCGTTGTGCCACAGGGATTCTCGAGATTTCGGCGTGGAATCAGGCCAATGCCTTGCGTCAGGTGTCGGTTAAGCGGGGCCTGGATGTCCGGGACTTCATGCTGACCACCTTCGGCGGCTCCGGGTCCTTGCTGGCGTGCCGACTCGTGGACATCCTTGACCTCGCGGGGGTCGTGGTCCCGCCGAACCCAGGCAATGTCAGCGCATTCGGACTGCTGACTGTGGATGTCAAGAATGACTATGTGCAAACCCATGTGGTCAAGCAGAAGGCGTTGCAGTACAGCGAGATTCAGGCGATCTTGGACGGGCTCACGGTCAAGGCGCGGGCGGCCTTGGACAAGGAGGGCTTCCCGTCGCACGCACACCGCTTCGTCCGGACGATCGATGTGCGCTATGCGGGGCAGGCTTTCGAGGTACGGGTGCCGGCGCCTGAGGGCGTCGTGGATGCGGACTTCGCCGCCACCGTGGCGGACCGCTTCCACGCCGAACACCGGCAGCTCTATGGCTACGACTTCCGCGCCGACCCCACCCAGCAGGTCGAGTGGGTCAACCTGCGGGTGACCGGCATCGGTCCCATCACCCGGCCGGAGATTCCGCGGTTGACGCCGGTGGGCTGGTGGGCGTTGGCCGATCCACCCCACCGTGCGGTCTGCTTCGACGCCGATGCGGGCTACCGGCCGACACCCATCGTGCAGCGCTCCGAGCTCGGCGCCGGAGTGAGACTGAACGGCCCGGTCATCATCGAGGAGTTCGGATCGACCGTGCCCGTGCACCCCGGCTTCACCGTCGTCGTGGACGACTTCGGCAATCTCGTGATCACCAAAGAGGACCAGGAGCAGGGCCGATGACCACCACGATCGAGCCGGCATACGTCAACGCCGAACCAGTCAACCCGGCCGGCCTGCCCACGGCATACGAGCACGGCGGTCGGCTGACCCCCGAGGGCACCACGATCGACCCGATCCTCATCGAGATCGTGCAGGGCACCCTGGCCAGCGTCGAGATGGAGGTCGAGACGGCCATCGGGCGGACCAGCCGCAGCCCGATGATCCGCGATGCCCACGACTTCCGCGCCGGGATCCACGACCGCCAGCTCCGCAAGCTCACTGGCCGGTCGTATTCCGCGCTCGTCCACCCCGTGGCGCGGGACTTCCCGATTAGCGAGATGAGTGAGGGTGACGTCTTCTTCCACAACGACGTCTACGAGTCCGAAGGCGGCATCGGCCATCTCCCCGACCTGTGTGTGACCGTCCCGGTGTTCCACGAGGGCGAGGTCGTCGCCTTCGTTCAGGCATTCGGCCATCATGACGACATCGGCGGCGGCTGCCCAGGAAGTATGCCGTCCGGCGCCACCTCCGTATTTGAGGAGGGCCTCTCCGTCCCGCCAATTAAGTTGTGGGACAAGGGCGTTCCGAACAAGGCGGCCCTGCGCATCATGACTCGAAACTCGCGGATGCCCGAATCCCTGGCCGCCGATCTCGACGCCGAATGCTCCGCGTGCCTGATGGGCGCGCGCCGGCTCGCCGAACTCTTTGCCCGCTATGGACGCGACCAGGTCGAAGCGGCCTTCGACGCGATCCTGGACGCCACCACGCAGACCTACCGCCGCGAGATTCTCTCCAAGATCCCCGACGGCACCTACGTCTGGGAGGACTACGCGGAGCACGACGGCGTGGACGAGCCGATGTTGCACACCCAGCGGATCACCCTGACCAAGGTCTCCGAGGACGGCGGTCGGCTGATCATCGACTTCACGGGGACCGCGCCGCAGGCCAAGGGGCCGATCAACCACTGTGGCGACTACGTGGGTGGCAACTTCCTCAAGAAGTGGCTTGCACCGATCCTGCGCAATCTGGCGGACACCCCCGAGCGCATGGCCGAACTCGATGTCAACGAGGGCATCGTGCCGCTGATCGAGATGCGCTTCCCCGAGAAGGGCACGTTGCTCACCCCGATCTATCCCGCGCCGACCAACGCTCGGACCTTCGTCATCCTGCGGCTCCTCGGCGTCCTGGCCGGAGTGGTGGCCAAGGCGGTCGAGGGCCGTATGCCGGCCGACCAGGAGACCATTCGGTACACCGGTGTCTACGGGCACGACCGCGAGGGCAATGACTACCTCATGCGCGAGGTCCTCGGTGGCGGCTCGGGCGGGCGCTATTACGCCGACGGCGAGGACACCATCCATGTCGTCCCCGACAGCCGGAATCTGCCCACCGAGTTCACTGAGTCCCGCTTCCCGTTCATCGTCGAGCGACTGGGGCTCGCCGTCGATTCCGGCGGCGCTGGCCGGTTTCGCGGCGGCCTGGGATACGAGAAGCACATTCGGATGCTCAAGGACGCGCATTTCATGTCCATCGCGGACCGATCCATCCTGGCCTGCTGGGGGGTCAAGGGCGGCAAGGCCGGGATGCCTTTCCAGGTGACCATCGACGTCGGCGGTCCCGACGAGCGCGATGTCGACGCCCTGGCCGATGCAGAGCCGGTCCGGGCCGGGCAGGTCATCCGGATCCGGACCACCGGCGGCGGCGGCTGGGGCGATCCCCTGGAGCGACCGTATGCCGAGGTCGAGCGCGATCTGCGCTGGGGCAAGGTCTCCTTCGACGGGGCGCGGACGGCATACGGCGTGATCGCCAGCGGCACCCGGGACGAACCCAGCATCGATGAGCGGGCCAGCGATGAGCTGCGCGCCGAACTGCGGGCGGCGCGCTCCGACCGGGAGCCCTTCTTTGACCGGGGGCCAGGGTATGCCGCCCTCTCCGGTGGCGCGGCCGCCGCGGAGTGCGATTGGCTCTAGCCGACGGTAACGCTGGCGTCCTGACCGAAGGGCCATCCCGGGCGCATCGGCTCCGATGAGCCCGGCTCGATGTAGTGCTCGGTCGCAAAGAATGCCGTGAATGCCTCCGGGGGCATCGAGAGCATCATCCCCACGTCGGTGACCTGGCTTCGGTGGGCTTCCAGGGATGCCCGACGCTGCGCCACATACGCCGACACATCGACCTGCCAGGAGATCTCGGCCTGCGGCGTGCCCAGGGGATTCCCATCGTCCATTGGCCCATCGGGGTCGAAGAGTTCATCCTCGCCCATGCCCGCCGCCTTCATCGCGTCCCGGAACCCGCGCATGACATCGCGATTCATCGTGGACTCCAGCAGTCGCGGACGACGCGCAGCGAGCTCGGCCGCCTGGCGGACAGTGCGATGCACCGCAATGTGGTCGGGGTGCCCGTAGCCACCATGCCAGTCGTAGCCGACAACGATGTCCGCGTCTTCCTCGTCGAGGATCGCCGCCAGGCGCGCGCCGGCCTCATCGACGGGCGCTGCCGTGAAGGCCCCGTCGTGCTCGTTCTGCTCCCAGCCGGTCATCCCCGAGTCGACATAACCCAGCCACTCCAGGCGAGCGACTCCGAGGACTGCTGCGGACTGCTCGGCCTCGCTGCGCCGCCGATCCTTGAGCGTCTCGCCGGGTGCCAAGTCCTCGGGAGACTCACCATGCTCGCCGCCGGTGGCAATCACGAGCACGACCCGAGAACCCTCGGCGGCGGCCCGCGCCATCGCGCCAGAGGTCTGCGAAGCCTCATCGTCAGGGTGGGCATGAACGAACACAATGGTCTGCGGCATCGGACCATCATGCACTGCCGATCAGCCTTCCTGTGCCCATTGATGGACAACCTCGACCAGACGCCTGACCAGGCCAAGGACATCCACGTCCGGCGCCGGTGCCAACACGAGCTGGCTAGCTATCCCGTGCAACGCACCGAGCAGCGCCGCGACCTCGATCCCCGAGGCCGCCTCCGCCCCTTCGACCGCGCGGAGACGATCGCCCACGAGCAACCACGCACTCCATTGCGCGGCCTGCCAGTGCGGCAGGAGCGCCGGGTGCTTCCGCGCCAATGCCGCCACCTCGCGGACCACCCCGAGGACGCCCGAGGCGACCTGATGAGCCACCAGGCTTGGCACGAGCTCAACCACGTTGTCCCCGACCGATGGTGGCACCCAGGTCTCCAGGCCCATGCGCGCCCGCTCGGTGATCACCGCAACGACCGCTTCTTCCTTCGAGGTGAAGTAGTTGGAGAAGGTCCTGCGGGACACCGGGAGAGTCGCCACGATGTCGTCAACCGTCACGGCAGTCAGCCCGCGTTCACGGACCAGCTCGAAGGCGGCCTGGGCCAGCGCCGCGCGCGTCTGCGCCCGCTTGCTCTCCCGCAGCCCGGTCATGGACACAGCATCGCAGGCTCAGACCTCGAGTTCAGGCAGCCGCGAAGCCAACCATCGCGGCAGCCACCATGCATGCTCACCAAGGCGATGCAGCAGCGCCGGCATCAGGGTCATCCGGATCACGAAGGCGTCCAGCAGGATGCCCAACGAGAGGGCCACCCCCAGTTGCACGATCGTGGGATCGGACGAGAGCACGAAGCCGCCGAAGACCGAGACCATGATGGTCGCCGCTGCGACCACGACTCGGCTTGCGTGCTTGAACCCCGTCACCACGGACAGCCGGGCATCCCGGCCCTCGGCGCGCTCCTCGCGGACGGAGGCGACCAGGAAGACCTGGTAGTCCATCGCCAAGCCATACAAGATGCCGGTCGCCATCAATGGGAGGAAGCTCAGCACCGGCCCAGCTCGGTCGAGCCCCACCAATCCAGTGAATCGGGTGTCACCGAAGATCAGCGAGGTCAGCCCCATGGTGGCCGCAATGGTCAACAGGAAGCCGCCGGTCGCCAGGACCGGGATCAGTACCGAGCGGAAAGCCACCAACAGGATGAGCAAGGAGAGGCCGACGACCACGAGCACGTAGCGCGGCACCACCGACGCGATGCGGGCTGAGAGATCGATATTCATCGCGGTCGGCCCGGTGACGCTGAGCCGTCCCGAACCGCTGAGCCAGCGCATCTCTCGCAGATCGTTGACCACAACCTCGGTCGAGGCAGCTGTCGGCCCGCTCTCCGGTGTCACGGCAAAGACCGCGAACATGTGTGCCGCGTCGACGCCCGCGAGTTGCACATTGACCACATGGGGGCGGCTACTCAGCTCCGTGGACCACGCCTCGAGAACCCCCAGATCCCGACCCCACCCACCTGGCGAGCGAACGGTGACCAGGAGGGCGCCATTGGTGCCTTCGCCGAAGCCGGTCGCCGTGGCGTCGTATGCCGTGCGCGCCGAACTCCCGATCGGCGAGGTGGCACCAGACGGCATACCCAGGCGCATGCTCGCGGCGGGGACCGCCGCAAGGGCCAAAAGGCCGACCACCACGAGGGTCACCAGCCACGGGTGCCGGGTGGTCACCCTCGCCCAAGCACTTGCCACTCGCGTGCGTTGGGGCTGCTCAGCTCGGGCCCGCGCTCGCCGGGAGACCACGCGATCACCGGCGATGCCGAGCAATGCCGGAAGCGCAGTGAGGGAGATGGCCACGGCGACGGCCACCGTCCCAGCGGCCGTGAGCGCCATGGTGGACACGAACGGTATCCGGACCAGCAGCAGGCCCAAGAGAGCGATCACCACCGTGCTCCCCGCAAAGAGCACCGCCGAGCCCGCGGAGGCCATGGCTTCGGCGACCGCGTCCTGCGCACTGCGGCCTTCCCGAAGGATCAGCACGCGTTGGCGATACAGGATGAAGAGTGCGTAGTCGATGCCGACGGCCAAGCCGATCATCAGCCCCAGGGCAGGGGTCGAGGTGGTCATCGTGTAGTGGCTGGACAGGGCGAAGGCGGTCCCCACCCCGATGAACACGCCCATGAGGGCGGTTAACACGGGCAGACCAGCAGCCACCACACTCCCCAAGGTCACCAGCAGAACGAGAAGGGCAATCCCGACCCCGATGGCTTCCTTGCCACCAATCGGCGCTTCCTGAACGCGCAAGGACGCGGAGGCATCCGCGCGCAGCCCAACGGGGTCCAGCGTGGCAGTGGCGGCGTCGATGACCTTCTCGAGGGTGCCGCTGGGCAGTTCCGCGACCTGACCGGTCAGGGCCACCGGCACCAGGGCCACCCGACCATCGGCGCTGACGAGGACACCGGGGACCTCTCGACCGCCGACCTTGAGGGCACTCCCGGCCGGATGGGCGCCCGCACGCAGCGCATCGAGCCGACCGGTCGTCTCGGACACCATCTCGGCGCCCTTGGTGCTGATCAGGCGCTGGATGGTCGCCTCGTCCGTGCCGACCGGCACCCGGCGACGCAACTCCTGCTCCACGCTGGCCGACAACTCCGCGCGCTGGGCGACGAGCCGGGCTTCACGATCCACGACGACACCCGTCTGCACGAGCGCGGCATTCACCCCGGCCAGGGCCGCACCCCGCTCCCCACTGTCCACGCGACCACCATCTGCGGCAGTCACGACGAGCATCCCCTGGGTTCCGGCAAGGTCGGGAAGCGCTGCCCGTAGGTCGTCCAGGGCAACCTGCGAGGGCGTGTCGGCGATCGACAGGCCCGTGGCGATGACCTTGGGCTGGGTAGCGAGCAGGGCAGCAACGGCCGCAAGCACCAAGGCCCAGATGGCGAGCACGCGCAGGGGGTGTCGGTAAGCGAACCGGCCCAGGCGGGCCAGGGATGAGCGCATGAGGTCTCCTTTGAACTCCCCTCAGTGTGAGGCATTATTGCGCATTGCGCAAAATTGCCCTTTGGGCTCTCAATGGTGAAGGCAGCGCACGTTGGTGAGACCTGCCAACACAGAAACCCCCGAAGGTCAGCACCTGCCAACGCACGCGGCGAGCGGACGGCATACCCTCGCGGTGTGAGTGTTGCGGGGCCACTGGCCGACATCGTCGTCATCGATCTGACCCGCGCCCTGGCGGGTCCCCACTGCGGGATGATGCTGGGCGACCTCGGGGCGCGGGTCATCAAGGTCGAGGCGCCGGGAGGCGGTGATGAGTCCCGCGGGTGGGGCCCGCCCTTCGTCGGGCCAGAAGACTCCCCCATCTCGACCTACTACCTGTCCTGCAATCGCAACAAGGAGTCGGTGACCGCGGACTTCAAGTCCCCCGAGGGCAAGCGCTTCCTCGAGCGCCTCGTCACCCAGGCAGATGTCCTCCTCGAGAACTTCCGCCCCGGCGTCCTTGACCGCCTCGGCTTCTCGGTGGAGCGCCTGCACGAGCTCAACCCGCGCCTGGTCATCCTCTCGATCAGCGGATTCGGCCACGACGGCCCCCAAGGCGGACGACCGGGATACGACCAGATCGCCCAAGGCGAATCCGGGATCATGTCCCTCACTGGCACCTCGGTCGATGAGCCGATGCGCGTCGGCGTCCCGATCGCCGATCTCCTGGCCGGGATCTATGGCGCGTATGGCGTGGTGTCCGCACTGCACGAACGCCATCGCACCGGCGTCGGCCGCCATGTGCGCACCAGCCTGCTCGCCAGCATGGTCGGCGTCCACGCCTTCCAGGGCACGCGATACACCGTTGCCCACGAGATCCCGACTCCCCAAGGCAACCATCACCCCTCGATCTCCCCCTATGGCCTCTTCCGCTGCCAAGACGGCATCGTCCAACTCACCTGCGGCAGCGAAGGCATCTGGCAGCGACTGGCCACGGGCATCGGGATCGACCCCCTGGCCCCTGGCTTCGCCACCAACCGCGAGCGCGTCGAGAACCGCCCAGCGGTCACGGCGGCCTTGGAGGCAGCCTTCGCAGACATCCCGCTGGCCGATCTGCTCCCGCGGCTCGATGCCCTCGGCGTGCCCGCCGGTGAAGTCCGCACGCTGGATCGGGTCTACGACTGGGATCAGACTCGTAGCCAAGGCCTGGTCGTGGAGGTCGACCACCCGGTCCTGGGCACCATCGAGATCCCCGGACCGGTGATCCGCCTGGACGACAACGCCCACGCGGGCAGCCGGACCAGCAACCTGCACCCGCCCATGCTCGGCGAGCATGACCAGTCTGTGCGCGACTGGCTGGACGAGGTGGCCCCGCAATGACGCGGCCTCGGCGGCCCACCACCGCCGATCTCATCGAGGCGGTCTTCGACGCGGGCACCTATGTCTCTTGGGATGGCCCACCGATCCAGGTGGCCGAGCCGGGCAGCACGTATGCCGCCGAGCTGGCCGCAGCAGCCGAGTCCAGTGGGGTGGACGAGGCGATCATCACCGGGGAGGGCCGCATCGATGGCCAGCGGTGCGCCTTCATCGCCGGCGAGTTCCGCTTCATGGCGGGATCGATCGGTCGCGCCGCCGCAGAGCGGGTGACCTTGGCCTTTGAACGAGCCACCCGCGAACGCTTGCCGCTGTTTGCAGCGCCATCGTCCGGCGGGACGCGCATGCAGGAGGGCACGCCCGCGTTCGCGACGATGGTCAAGATCACCGCGGCGGTCGCGGCATACAAGAAGCGGCATTTGCCCTACATCACCTACCTGCGGCATCCCACCACGGGAGGGGTGTTGGCCTCCTGGGGATCGCTCGGCCATGTCACCGTCGCTGAGCCGCAGGCCACCATCGGCTTCCTGGGGGCGCGCGTCTATGAGGCGCTCTATGGCCAGCCATTCCCTGAGGAGGTGCAGACCGCCGAGAACTATCACGAGCACGGACTGGTCGACGCGATCCTCCCGCTGGAGGCGCTCAAGGAGGCCGCATCCCGGCTGCTGCACCTGACCATGGTGCCGCGGGACCTGGACCATGTGCCCTCGGTGCCGCGAGTGCCATTGCCCGACGTGCCCGCGTGGGAGTCGATCACCCGCTCGCGGCGCCAAGACCGGCCCGGTGTGCGCGCGCTGCTGAAGTTAGGGGCCGACGAGGTGCTCTCGCTGCATGGGACGGGGGCTGGCGAGACCGACCGATCGCTGCTGCTCGCACTGGCCCGATTCGGCGAGACCCGCTGCGTCGTGCTCGGTCAGGACCGGCGCTCGGAGCGGATCGAGGCGCCCCTGTCTCCCTCGGGCTTGCGCGTGGCGCGGCGCGGCATGCGCCTGGCCCTGGACCTGGACCTCCCCCTGGTCTCGCTCATCGACACCGGTGGCGCGGCCCTGTCCAAGGAGGCTGAGGAGGGCGGACTACCCGGCGAGATCGCCCGGTCCCTCTTTGAGATGGTGGCCCTGCCGGTGCCCACGGTGTGTGTGCTGCTCGGACAGGGCACAGGTGGCGGCGCGATCGCGCTGATGCCGGCCGACCGGGTGATCTCGGCGCAGCATTCGTGGCTCTCCCCGCTGCCACCCGAAGGCGCCTCGGCGATCCTCTACCGCACCAGCGAGCGCGCGCCCGAGATGGCCGAGCTGCAGCGGGTGCGCGCCCTGGACCTGTTGGCCGACGGGATCATCGACCGGATCGTGCCTGAGTATCCCGATGCGGCAGAGGAGCCCGCGGCATTCTGTCGGCGGATGGGGCAGGCGATCGCCCACGAGCTCGTCGAGCTCTCGGCGATGACCACCTCGGACCGGCTCGAGGCCCGCCGTGCGCGTTTCCGCGCACTCTGAGGCGCCCGGTCGAACCCTGACAACCGGGCACCCGGCATTGGGCAAGTCCTGACAACGCCGGTGCCGCATCGGCCCACCTAGTCTCGCTGCATGAGGGTTCTGCTCGCGCTGGGCGGCAACGCCATGACTGCCCCGGATGGCAGCGCGACGCCCGCAGCCCAGATCGAAGCCGTCGGCGTTGCCATGCAGGCCGCGGCCCGGCTCATCGCGGCCGGCCACGACCTCGTCATCACCCACGGCAATGGCCCCCAGGTTGGCAATCTCCTGGTCAAGAACGAGTTGGCCGCTCATGTGGTCCCGCCGGTGCCGCTGGACTGGTGCGGTGCGCAGACCCAGGGGACGCTCGGCTTCACCATCCTCAACCAACTCGATGCCGCCCTTTTGGCCGCTGGCGTGGCCCGGCCCGTTGCCGCCCTGGTGACCCGAGTCCTGGTCAATGGCGACGATCCCGGGTTCACGCACCCGACCAAACCCATCGGCCGATACCTCCCGCACGACACGGTGCAAACGCTCATCGACCATGGTCAGACGTGGCAGGACCGCGGCGAGCGCGGCTGGCGGCGCGTGGTTGCCTCCCCGGAGCCTCTGGAGATCCTGGACGTCGCCGCAATCCGAGCCTTGGTGGACGCCGGGTATGCCGTCTGCGCGGCTGGGGGCGGCGGCATACCGGTCGTGCGCGATCCGGACGGGCGCCTGCGCGGGGTCGAGGCGGTTATCGATAAGGACCTCACGGCCGCGCTCCTCGGCCGCGCCATCCACGCCGACGTCCTGGTCATCGCCACCGATGTCGACCACGCGGCGATCGATTTCGGCACCCCCGCCCAGCGCGAGCTCACCGCGGTCAGCGTGGACGAACTGCGCGCGTATGCCGCCCAAGGCCAGTTCGCTTCCGGCTCCATGGGGCCCAAGGTGGATGCCGCCTTGCGCTTCGTCGAGCAGGGCGGGCCGCGCAGTGTCATCACCTCTCTCACCCATATCACCGACGCGGTCGAGGGCAACTTCGGCACCTGCATCGAGCACTGAAAGGAATCCCCATGCCTGACGCCATCGAGGTCCGCAAGGTCCCTCTGCACACCGTCTCCGATGCCAGCGAACTCGGCAAACTCATCGACGACGGCGTCATGGAGGCCGACCGGGTCATCGCCGTCATCGGCAAGACCGAGGGCAATGGTGGGGTCAATGACTACACCCGGATCATCGCCGACCGGGCGTTCCGCGAGATCCTCATCGAGAAGGGCGCGGACCCGGCCAAGGTCAAGGAGATCCCGATCGTGTGGTCCGGTGGCACGGACGGGGTGATCAGCCCGCACGCCACGGTGTTTGCCACCCTCCCGCCGGAGAAGGTCGAGCACACGGACGAGCCGCGTCTCACCGTCGGGTTCGCGATGTCCGATCACTTGCTGCCCGAGGAGATCGGGTACCGGCCGATGATCGAGAAGGTCGCTGCCGCAGTCAAGGTCGCCATGGAGCGTGCGGGCATCACCGACCCGGCGGATGTGCATTACGTGCAGACCAAGACGCCGCTGCTGACCATCCACACCATCCGGGACGCGAAATCCCGCGGCAAGAGTGTGTGGACCGAGCACACCCACGAGTCGATGGACCTCTCCAATGGCTGCACCGCGCTCGGCATCGCGGTCGCGCTCGGTGAGATCGAGATGCCCAGCGACGAGGACGTCATGCACAACAGGTCGCTGTACTCGTCGGTCTCGTCCTGCTCCTCCGGGGTCGAACTCGACCAGGCGCAGGTCGTGGTCGTGGGCAATGCGCGTGGCGTGGGCGGCCGGTACCGGATCGGTCACTCGGTGATGCGCAATGCGCTGGACGCGGACGGCATTTGGTCGGCCATGCGGGACGCTGGGATGGACCTGCCCGAGCGGCCGCATGTCTCCGACATCCAGGGCCGGTTGGTCAACGTCTTCCTCAAGTGCGAGGCCTCGCTCGACGGCCAGGTCAACGGTCGCCGCAACGCCATGCTGGATGACTCGGACGTCCACTGGCACCGCCAGATCAAGTCGTGCGTCGGCGGCGTGACGGCCGCAGTCACCGGTGACCCGGCCTGCTTTGTGTCGGTGTCGGCGGCCCACCAGGGGCCCGATGGCGGTGGCCCGGTCGCGGCCATTGTCGACCTCGGCGAAGGCGAGCCCACGGGATACCGCCCACCAGCCCTCTGAGTTGCGACACTCCCCGGGCAGTGTCGCAGGGCTGCCAATGTCGCCAGGCTGGGTAAGAATGGCGCTGTGGACCCGGTCGAGCCGATGGCGCAGGACACCGGCGCGGCCACTTCCGATCGACCCTCACGGCTGTCGGGGGGCGCTCGCCAGGTCACCCGCGCCCTGGGCCGCACCGTGCGGGCCACCGCCCGGGCGACAGCCACGGGCGGACGGCGCTCAAGCGCGGCATTCCAGGCCTTCGCCCGCCGCGATGGGGCCGACGCCTCCGGCCTGACCCGGTTCATCGAGATGCACACGGTGGAGGTCGCTGCCGACTCTGCGCTAACCGTGAGCCTGGCCGGCACGGTCTTCGCCATGCCCACCGGTCAGGCGCGCGGCGCCGTGGCGCTCTTCTTGCTGCTCACGATGGCACCCTTCGTCCTGCTTGCGCCCTTCGTCGGCCCGGTCCTGGACCGTTTCCGCCATGGCCGCCGCTGGGCCATCGGGGCGACTCTCGCGCTCCGGGGCTTCATGTGCTGGGTCCTCGCGGGGGCAGTATCGACCGAGTCCGCCTGGGTCTTCCCGCTCGCCCTGGCGTGCTTGGTCGCGAGCCGGGCGTATGCCGTGGCACGCGCGAGCGCCATCCCGAGGCTGCTGCCCGATGGCATGGACCTGGTCACCGCCAACTCGCGCATCATGATCGCCGGCCTGATCGGCATGGGCCTCGGCGGCGGCCTGGCTGGCCTCCTCAGCCGCGGTGGCGCCGAGTGGTCCTTGCGGCTCGCGTTCGCGATCTACGTCGTGGCCACCGTGCTCTCAATCCGACTGCCGGCCCAGGTGGACACCGCAGTGACTGCGGAAACGCCGCGAATCCGCCCGCCGCTGCGCAGCCTTCCCGAGGAGCGGCTACGTCATCTCCCCCACCGCGTGCTGCACGCGCTGATCATCATGGGCGGAGCCAGATTCCTGGTCGGATTCCTGACGCTCTACCTGATCTTCTTGACCCGGGAGAACCCCATCCCCGGCTGGTCGACCCCGGTATTGATCGGCGCCGCAGTGGTCGCGGCCGGGCTGGGCAACATCCTCGGCTCGCTCCTCGGCAATACCAAGGTCGCTCCCCCGCCGACCCCGACGCTGGTCCTGCTCGGTATTGCCGGCGTGGTCAGCGCCGTACTCGCCGCATTCTTCTACGCGCTGTGGAGCCTGCTGCTGGTCAGCTTCGTCGGCGGCGTCTACACCCAGCTCGGCAAGCTGTGCCTGGACTCGATCATTCAGGCAGAGGTGCCGGAGTCACGGCATAGCCGCGTCTTCGCGTGGATCGAGACGACCCTGCAACTGACCTGGGTGGCTGGTGGCGCACTGGCGATCGTGCTTCCGCTGGAGCCGACGATCGGCTTCGGGGTCACGGCGTTTTGCCTGGTCATCGGCTTTGTGGGCGCGGTGCGCCTGCGCGCCCAGGGGTCGCGGATCGGCGTCACTTCACCTTAGGTATGCCGTGGCGCGCCATCACGGCGTCCACGAAATCGCGGATCGCAGGCTTAGCCTCGACGGCGGCATATTTCACGCTCACCGAACCCTTGCCGCCGAACGAACCGGCGATGGACTCCTTCGCCTCCTGCACCAGGTCGAAGTCGATGGCATGCGCGGTGAAATGTTTCGCGGCCGCCGTGAACATCACATAGCCCTTGAGGTAGGAGTCCGCGAACTTGTACATCGGCACCTGCCGGAACATCGTTGGTGCCACGCTCGGGTAGTGGCGATCGACGTACTCCCAGAACTCGATGAGCCATTCACGCCCGGGCGTCGGGGCGCTGTCGAGGTAGTCCTGGGGGCTCTCGTTCATGGCGTCGACTTTAGTGTGCGAAGTGACGGGTCCCCGTGAAGTACAGGCTGACCCCGGCCGCTTGCGCAGCGGCGATCACCTCGGCATCGCGCATCGACCCTCCGGGAGCCACGACCGCTCGCACGCCCGCGTCGAGGAGGATCTGCAAGCCATCGGCGAACGGGAAGAAGGCGTCCGAGGCGGCCACTGCGCCCTGGGCGCGCTCAGCGCCCGCGCGGGAGACCGCCAGGCCGCAGGAGTCGACCCGGTTGACCTGGCCCATCCCGATCCCGACCGAGCCGCCATCGCGGGCCAGCAGGATCGCATTGGACTTCACGGCTCGCACGGCCCGCCACGCGAAAGCCAGGTCGGCCATGGTCGCGTCATCAGCGGCCGGGCCCGCGACCAGAGTCCAGTTGGTCGGGTCATCGCCGCCGGTGGACTCGCCGGTCTCCGGGTTCGACACCACGGCATCGATGGTGTCGCGCTGCTGCATCAGCAGGCCACCGGAGATCACGCGCACCTCCACCCCACCGAGGCTGGGCGGCGGGCATTGCAGCAACCGAATGTTCTTCTTCTGCGTGAGGATCGCCAGCGCCTCGGGCTCGAAGGAGGGGGCGATGACCACCTCGGTGAAGATGTCCTTGACCGCGTCGGCTAGCTGCGGGGTGACCGGGCGGTTCACCGCGATGATGCCGCCGAAAGCCGAGACCGGATCGCAGGCGTGTGCCTTGAGGTGCGCCTGCGCGATGTCCTCGCCGACCGCGATGCCGCAGGGGTTGGCGTGTTTGATCACTGCGCAGGTCGGCTGGTCGCCGTGGTCATAGGCCGCTCGCACGGCGGCGTCCGCGTCGATGTAGTTGTTATACGACATCTCCTTGCCGTGCAGGACGACCGCTTGAGCGAGTCCTGGTTGCGGCTGAAAACCGTTGGTGTAGAGCGCTGCTCGCTGATGAGGGTTCTCGCCGTATCGCAGCACGGCCGCCTTATCCCAGGTCGCACCCAGCCACGCGGGGAAGCCGGTGCCATCGGAGGTGTCGGCATAGGCATTGCCCATCCAGGACGCCACCTGAGTGTCATAGGTCGCGGTGTGTACGAAGGCCTGCGCCGCCAGCCGCTTGCGCTGCACGAAGGTGAAGCCGCCGGCGCTTACGGCAGCCAGCACATCGGCATATGTCGCCGGGTCGGTGACCACCGCGACACTCGGGTGATTCTTGGCGGCGGCGCGCACCATCGACGGCCCACCGATGTCGATATTCTCGACAATCTGGTCCGCGGCCGCACCGGAGGCGACGGTCTGGGTGAACGGGTACAGGTTGACCACGACCAGGTCGAAGGGGGCAACCCCGAGGTCATCGAGTTGGGCGAGGTGATCGGGCTTGCGCGTGTCCGCCAGCAAGCCAGCGTGCACCATCGGGTGCAGCGTCTTGACCCGCCCTTCGAGGCACTCGGGGAACCCAGTGAGCTCCTCCACCTGGGTGACCGGAATGCCGAGTGAGCCGATGAGCGCGGCCGAGCCGCCGGTGGAGACCAGCGCCACACCGGCCTCGTGCAGCCCCCGAACGAGGTCCTCCAGCCCGGTCTTGTCGAACACCGAAATCAGGGCACGGCGCACCGGACGCACGTCCTGGGTGGGGCCGGGAGGGGAGACGCTGACAGCCATAAGGGCTCCTTGAACTCGGTGAGCACCCAGGCGGGCGATGCTCACGGCCAAAGACTCCCTGGTGGTCGCCCACCTGCGCCAGTCGTCAGGTCGAAGTCTACCGGCGTCGAGCCGGTTCTCCGCTCGCGTGCTCGCGGCCGAGGGCGGCCACGACCTCGACCAGCATGTCGCGCTCAACGACCTTGATGCGCTCATGCAGGCTTTCCTCGGTGTCCCCGGCCTCGATGCGGACGCAGCGCTGATCGATGATCGGCCCGGTGTCGACACCGGCGTCCACCCAATGCGCTGTGCAGCCAGTGACCTTCACCCCGTGGGCGAGGGCGTCGCGCACGCCATGGGCGCCCGGGAAACTCGGCAGCAGGGCCGGGTGAGTGTTGATGATGCGGAACCGGCTCAGCACGGTTGGCCCGAGGATCTTCATGAAGCCAGCACACACGACGAGATCGGGATCGTGCGCCGCGATCGCTTCCGCGAGGGCCTCATCCCAGGCCGCCCTCGTGGGGTACTCGGGTGCCCGCACGATGAAGCTTGGTATGCCGTGACGCTGCGCCCGCGCCAGGCCCTCGATCGAGCCCCGATCGGCGCCAACGGCCGCGATCTCCACGCCATACACGGGGTCACCAGCGGCATCGAGCAGTGCTTGGAGGTTGGTTCCGGATCCGGAGACGAGGACGACGATGCGCACGCGGCTATCTTCGCAGCCGCCACGCGTCGATGAGCGCCATGACCACCGCGCCGAGCGCCAACTCGGCCACCAGCGCGAGGAAGAACCAGCCGGTCGGAGCCCCGAGATTGGCCAGCTTCGTCCGGCCAAGCGCACCGCCACCGAGGAGGTCGAGGACGGCGAGCGAGGCGGCCGTCACCACGGCGGTCACCAGGGCGACCTCGACCTTGCTCCGCACGGAGGACAGCCGGGCGATCGATCCGACCGCACGGTGGCCGGCATACGCGCCCACGGCCACCGGGATCAGGACGGCCAGGGCGGCATACCACGGGAAGTCGCCGGGCTGCGGAAGGGCCGCGAACACCGGGATCAGCGGCATCAACGCGCCCCGTGAGCCGGACCAGGTCGTGGTCGCGCCATCGGCGACCTGGAACCCGGGGCCAGCAGCAAACGAGAGCGCCCACAGACTGAGGTTGGGAGCGGCGGTGATTTGCAGGGCGCTCATCGCGATGGCACCGAAGGTCCCAGCGCCGAGTGCAGCGTGCACGCGGCTGACCTCGCCGATGCCGAAGGCCAGGGCGACCATGACCAACGCGAACCCAGCGCCCAGCGCGACTCCGGTGGAGCGGATCGCCGGGGCGACTGCTCGGCGCACCACCATCGGTACCCGGTCGAGATCGAGTCGGGGGCCGACGGCATAGGGCTCATCGCTCACGAGCCGAGCGACCACGATGATGATGGCGACGACGGGAACACCCAGGAGCGGAAGCAGGACGGTCCACCACACCAGCCCAAACGGGCCAGCGAGGGCGAGTCCGGCGGCCACCAGTACCACAGCGGCATAACCACCCCACCATGCGCCGATCGAGGCGGCGATCGGGGTACGGACCAGGCCGTACCAATGGGGTCCGTCCGCGGCCACCCCGCGCAGCGCCTCACGCAGTCCGAACCAGGCGGCCCCGACCGCGCCCACAGTGAGGAGCAGCGGGGTGATCGAGACGACGAGGTGCGCGGTCGTGAGCGTGACGCCTTGTCCGAGCAGCCAGAGGGCGGCCCCAGCACCGACCACCGACATCCCCGAGCCGCTGGAACGCCGGTCCAAGAGCCACGCCAAGAGCGAGATCACCACCGGGAGCGACAACGAGCCGAGGCCGGTGACCACACCGACAACAGCCGCGCGCGCTGCACCGGGAGGGGCAACCTCCGACTCCTCCTCAGGGGAGGCGTCGGTCTCATCGTGGAGACGGTCCAAGGTGCTCATTGCTCACCAGTCTGCGAGGGTCTCTGGTGCTCGTGGCGGAGCACACGCCGCCCACGGCCCGGAAACTTGCTGCGAAACGTAACCTCAGGGGTCGATAGCGCGTCTGTTGGTTTGACGCGGTTGCAGAAGGCGGCCCGCACACAAGGATGGGAGGTGGGGCATGGCTCTGAATCCGCACGCCGAGGACTTTGACGACTTTTATCGTCGGACGGCCCAAAGTGTGGTTCACCTGATCTACGCCACGACCGGGGACCTCACGGTGGCTCAGGACTGCACCCAGGAGGCGTATGCCCGTGCCTGGTCTCGCTGGAGTTCTGTGGGTCGATACGAACAGCCACTGTCGTGGGTGCGGACCGTGGCCCGTCGGCTCGCCACCTCGGCCTGGCGCCATGACCACTCTGGGGTACGCGCCATGCGTCTCGCCCAGGCATCAGTTGCTCACGCGCCCGCCCCCTCAGAGGATCGCGTCGCCATCCTCACCGCATTGGCCCAACTCTCCCCCGTCCATCGGGAGACCATCGCCTTGCACTATCTCGCCGACCTCAGCATCGAGCAGATCGCTCTGGAGACCGGCCGCCCGATCGGCACGGTCAAGGCTCACCTGCACCGCGGGCGCGGCCAACTCGCCGAGTTGCTGCGTTCCACCCCCGACATCACCAGCGAACCCACGAAGAAGGTGCCGTCATGACGCGCGCTCCCGATATCACCCCTTGGTCCCTAGAGGATGACGAGCTGATTCGTCACAGCCTGCAGCGGCTCGGCCAGGACATCGACCCATTCGAGATGCCTGAGCCAGAGCACATCCGTCAGGCTGGCCAGCAGCGGCGGCGCGGGCGATTGATGGCGCTCGTCGGCGGTCTGGCCGCGGCAGCAGCTGTCATCACCTTCGTGGTGATGCAGGGGCCGCACCGTACCGCCGCGCCTCCGGCGAACAGCACCTCCGCATCGACCCCCATCCCGAGCTCGTCTGCTGCAGGGCGCCGGCTCCTCCCGACCCCCACTCCGACGGCGACGCCCCCCGCGCCCGCTGGCTGCCCGCTGGCGAGCCTCATTAGCCAGGAGTCGTTGTCGCTGAACATCGAGGGTCTGTACACGGACGAAGTCGGCGCGGCGAACGCCGCGCAGCAGCTCTGGGACGCCCTCGCTCGCTGTGATGCAAAGGCCGTGGTCGCCCTCGCCCAGCGCGATCAGACGAGCGTGGGGGCTAAGAATCAGGGATGGGACAGCCAACTCGCGACATCGGCCGGCTTGCCGATCATGGAAGGCATGCTGCGGACGCTTTCGGCGCGCCCGGGTCGGTGGCTTCCCCCCAAGGCGGAGACCGACACCATCACCTGGCCGCGAGTGAACGCCGAAAGCCAAGATCCCACGGCCTGGGATGAGGCCATCGCCGCGGGAATCATCACCGCCGCAGACCGTGATCGCATGCAATCCCAGACGGGTTACATCGGCTGGCGCTTGGCCATCACAGCGCAGGGTCGGTGGGAGGCGGTGTTCAACACCGGCGACTAGTGCCGGCATCCGCGAACCGGCCCGGTCCCCATAGGGGGGCCGGGCCGGTTCGTTAGCGTTCGGCGCACCGTCAGGAGGGCAACCCCGCCATGATCTCGCGCATGAGGGCAGCGGTCTCGGAGGGCGTCTTGCCGACCTTGACGCCAGCGGCCTCGAGGGCCTCCTTCTTCGCCTGAGCCGTGCCCGAGGAGCCGGAGACGATGGCGCCAGCGTGGCCCATGGTCTTGCCCTCGGGGGCGGTGAACCCAGCGACATAGCCGACCACCGGCTTGGTCACGTTGTCCTTGATGTATGCCGCGGCCCGCTCCTCGGCGTCGCCGCCGATCTCGCCGATCATGACGATCGCCACGGTCGCCGGGTCAGCCTCGAAGGCCTCCAGGCAGTCGATGTGCGTGGTGCCGATGATCGGGTCACCGCCGATACCGACTGCGGTCGAGAATCCGAAGTCACGCAGCTCGAACATCATCTGGTAGGTCAGGGTGCCGGACTTGGATACCAGGCCGATCCGACCCGGACCCGAGATGTCCGCGGGAATGATCCCGGCGTTGGAGGTGCCGGGGCTGATCAGACCGGGGCAGTTCGGGCCGATCAGGCGCGTGGTGCCCTTGTCCTTGGCGTAGTTATAGAACTCCGCCGTGTCACGAACGGCAACGCCCTCGGTGATGACCACCGCGAGCGGGATCTGTGCGTCCACCGCCTCGATGACCGCGGCCTTGGTGAATGCCGCCGGCACGAAGATCACCGAGACATTCGCGCCGGTGGCGTCGATGGCCTCCTGCACCGTGCCGAAGACCGGTACGGTCTCGCCGCCCGGGAAGTCGACCGAGGTGCCCGCCTTGCGCGGGTTCACGCCACCCACGATCTGGGTGCCGGAGGCGAGCATGCGCGTGGTGTGCTTCATGCCCTCGGAGCCGGTCATGCCCTGGACGATGACCTTGCTGTTCTCGTCGAGAAAGATTGCCATTGCTGTCTCTTGCCGTCCTGTCGTCTTCTCGAAGTCAGTTCACGCCGGCGGCGAGCTCGGCGACCCGGCGCGCGGCGCCGTCCATGGTGTCGACCCGCTCCAGCAGAGGGAGTTGGGCCTGGTCGAGGATGGCGCGGCCTTCCTCGGCGTTATTGCCATCGAGGCGCACGACGAGCGGCTTGGGCGTCTTGCCGTGACCCTGCAGGATCCCGTAGGCCTGCACAATGCCGTCAGCGACCGCGTCACACGCGGTGATGCCGCCGAAGACGTTGACGAAGACCGCCTTGACCTGGCCATCTTCGAAGATGACGTCCAGTCCATTGGCCATGACCTCGGCATTCGCGCCACCCCCGATGTCGAGGAAGTTCGCGGGTGCCGGGTGCGTGCCATCGGCGCGGGGGAACTCCTGACCGGCATACGCCACCACGTCCAGGGTCGACATGACGAGGCCGGCGCCATTGCCGATGATGCCGACGTCGCCGTCGAGCTTGACATAGTTGAGGCCGCGCTCGATGGCGAGAATCTCCAGCGGGTCGGTCTTGGAGTGGTCGACGAACGCCTCATGCTCGGGGTGACGGAACTCGGAGTTGCCGTCAATGGAGACCTTGCCGTCGAGCGCCAGGATGGTGCCGTCCTCGGTCTTGACCAGTGGGTTCACCTCGACCAGGGTGGCGTCCTCGTCGCGATAGACCTCCCAGAGGCGACTGATGACGTTCTTCAGGGCGGCGTGGTCCTCCGCGGGGAAGCCGGCCTGCTCCACGATCTCCTGCGCCTTGGCGTCATCGATGCCCACGTTGGGGTCGACCGCGATCATGGCGAGCTTGTCGGGCTGCTCCACGGCGAGGGTTTCGATGTCCATGCCGCCCTCCTTGGAGCACATGGCCAGGTAGCGCCGGTTCGCGCGGTCGAGCAGGATCGAGAAGTAGTACTCCTCGGCGATCCGGGCGCCCTGGGCGATCATCACCGTCTTGACCGTGTGGCCCTTGATGTCCATCCCGAGGATGGCCGCGGCATACTCCTGCGCCTCCTGCGGGCTCTTGGCGACCTTGACGCCACCTGCCTTGCCGCGGCCACCGGTCTTGACCTGGGCCTTGACCACGGTGACGCCGCCGCTCTGGGCACCGATCTCCTCTGCGGCCGCACGGGCCTGCTCGGGAGTGGTGGCAATGGCGCCGGCAAGCACGGGCACGCCATGCTTCTCGAACACGTCACGTGCTTGGTACTCGAAGAGATCCACTTCAGGCTTTCCGTTCTGTTACATCGACGGTGAGCGTGCGGGGAGGGCGTGGCGGAGGCACACCCCTGACACAGTGGGGAGCCTAGCCGCCTGACTGGGCCAGTGGGGTGGCGGAACTGCTCTTGCGCCGCGGGTGGGTGCAATCTCACGTCCGAGCGGTCGTCCCTGTGCGTTGACCGGTTCGATGATGGATGGACCGGTCCACCAGGACGGACGCCGGTCGCCGGCTTGGTGGTCGACGGTGGACGGATTGTTGGTAACAGACGAGTAACGGTATGGTGGAGGGCAGGTGCGCTGCCGCCCCTGATTTTCCGGTGGCGCCGTCCATTGATGCCCAGCCTTGAGGTTGCCCAGCCCGTGAGTTCCGGCCGTCACACATCGCGGTCTTACCGTGGACGCCATGCCGCACGCCATGCGGCGCCCTCTCGCGCACCCCGAATCGGTTCGGCTTTGCTCCCGCTCGGAGCAGCCGCGGCCCTGGTGACCACGGCTACCGGTGCCGCACTGGTGAGCGGCGACGAGGCGTCCAGTGCCTCGATCACGGGCACCGAGGCCATCGCCCTCCAGGTCGAAGCCACTCAGGCCAGCGCTGACGACAGCACCATTGCCGAGCGTCGCTCCGCCGTGAGCAAGCAGACCTCGGCTCTGGTGGGGCGCGATGAAGCAGCCAAATCAGCCTCCCGAGGCAGTGCTCGCACCGCGATCAAGGCCGCTGCTCAGCGCGCGATTCTGGAGCGCAATGGCAAGCAATGGGTGGCGCCGATGAAGGGCATGAAGCCCGCAGGCTCGCACTTCGGCATGCGCTTGCACCCGGTGCTGGGGTACTACCGGATGCACTACGGCAATGACTACACCGCCGCTCAGGGCACTCCTTTGATGGCGATGTCCAAGGGCAAGGTGACCTTCGCCAGCTACTTCGGCGGCGCTGGGATCTGTGTGCAGATCGAGTACTGGGATGGCACCGTCTCGTACTACGAGCACATGAGCAAGACCACCGTGAAGGTCGGCCAGGAAGTTTTGCCCGGCGACGTGGTGGGGCTGAGCGGCAACACCGGCCTCTCCACCGGCCCCCACCTGCACTTGGAGATCCACCCCAAGGGTGGCGCCGCGGTCGACCCGTCGCCCTGGCTTCAGGCACGCGGTCTCCCCTACTGACTCCGGCCGACTGCGCGGAGCATCAGCCCCTGACAGCGCGGAGCATCAGCGCGGCGTGTGCCGCCGGTCAGAGCTTCTCGAGTGGGGCGTAGCGCAGCACGAAGCGCTTGACCCCGGCATCTCCGCCGAAGTCCACTTCCGCCTGCGTGCGCTCCCCCTCGCCCAGGGTGCGCACGACCGTCCCCAGCCCGTAGGAATCGTGGTTGACCCGGTCGCCCGCGCGCAGCGAAATCACTGGCCGATTGCCCGGAGAACGCACTCCAGGCCGGCCACCCAAGGTTGCCACGGCAGGTCGCTGGTCACGCCGTCCGATGGCGGCCGAGCCTGACAGCTCGCGTTCCCACGTGACCAACTCCGCCGGGATCTCACCGAGGAAGCGCGACGCTGGCGAGAACTGCGGAGCACCCCAGGCCGACCTGACAGCTGCGCGGGAGAGATGCAATCGCTCTCGGGCCCGGGTGATCCCGACATAGGCCAACCGGCGCTCCTCCTCGAGTTCCTTGGGGTCACCCAGGGAGCGCATGTGCGGGAAGGTGCCGTCCTCAAGTCCGGTGAGGAAGACGACGGGGAACTCCAGCCCCTTGGCCGTATGCAGCGTCATCAGAGTGATGACGCCACTCTCATCGTCGCCAGCATCGGGGATCTCATCCGCGTCAGCCACCAATGAGACTTGCTCGAGGAAGTCCTCGAGCGAGATGACCTCCCCGGTCTCACGGCGTGATTCGTCGAATTCCCTTGCGACAGCGACGAGCTCGGCGAGGTTCTCGATGCGGGTCTCGTCCTGAGGGTCCCTCGACTCCCGCAGCTCCGCGAGGTAGCCCGACTGCTCGAGGATCGCCGATAAGAGATCTGAGA
>CALMQX010000042.1 GCA_937873315.1 uncultured Nostocoides sp.
CCACCACAGCCAAGGCGATGAAGGCGTCCTGCCAGCTCGCGGAATCGATGATCACCCCAGCGAGCAAGGGTCCGAGCGTCCCACCGGCGGTCAAGGCGGCGCCATGCCAGCCCATCGCTTCGCCCTGCCGGTCGGCGGGCGCACGTCGAGCCGCTGAGTCAATCGAGGCGGTCACACTCGGCCCGCAGAAGAGGCCAGCACCGAAGGCCAGGACAGCAAGGACGGGCAGGCTGCGAGCGAAGGCCAGTAGCGCGGTGGCTAGCGCCAGGCACGCCAGCAGGGCAAAGAGCGGAACGGGCCGATCCAGTGCCCCGTAGATCAGCCCACCGACCAGGGACCCGGCGGCCCAGATGCCCAGAACGATGCCGAGGCGGCCCACGTCGTTGAACGCGCGCACCGAGGCGAAGATGGCCAGATCGGTGCCGGAGAGCAGGGTTGTCACCGCGAGCGTGGCAAGGCAGACCAAGGCGAAGCGCCGTCCGAGCCACCGCCCTCGAGGGCTCACTGACTCCTGGCTGGCGCTCGGTTGCGGTTCCTGCAATGGCGGGTTGAGGCTCCAGAGCAGCAGACCCGCCAGAACCACCACACCCTGCAGGGTTACTAACGCCATCGGCGTACCCCAGTGCACGCCCATCCAGACAGCAACCATGGGCAGCCCAATAAAGGCGACTTCGACCAGTGCGGTGTCAACGGTGAGGGCGCTGCGACGATCATTCTCCGAGACCGCCGCCATCACCGCTTGGCGGATGATCGCGTGGGTGGGGATCGCCAGCAGCCCAGCGATCACGGCGAGCACGAGCAGCGGCCCGAAAGCGACAAATGGGGCGATCGACCAGCAGGCAGCGGTCGCGAGCACCGAGGGGAGCACGACTTTGCGCAAGCCGTACTGATCCACGAGATGGCCCCGCCAGGGTCCACTGATCGTGGTCGCCAACGTGGCAGCTGCGGTGAGTACGCCAGCTTGGGTGTACGACACCCCCAGGTGAACGACGCAGTGCACCGTAAGTACCACGGCCGCTGCGAAAGCCGGCGCTCGCAGGATCACGCCGAGTACCAGCACCCGCCTCAGTCCGCGTACGCGCAGTGTCCTGGCGTAGGCCGACATCGAGAGACGGGGCATGGTGCCCACTGTGTCAGGGGTCGAGCAAGGCCGCGACTTGAAAGCCCCGAAGCTGGCAGGTCAGAGGTACTCACGTGGGTCGTGCGCGGGGAAGACCACCCGGACCAGGCAGCCGCCCCCGGGCGCATCCTCGATCCCGATGCGACCTCCGTGGGCCTGGACCAGCCCCCGTACGAGGTAGAGGCCCAAGCCCGTCCCCTGCTTCGCGCCGCCCTGCCAAAAGCGCGAAAAAACCAGTTCCCGGTGCGACTCGGGAATGCCGTCGCCGTCGTCGGCGATCGTCAGATCGACCGCCTCGATCTCCCCGACAAACGAGCGGGTGGCACCGAGCCGAACCTGGCCCCGACCATGGCGCACGGCATTCTCGACCAGATTGCTGACGATCTGATCAAGCCGATCCGGGTCCGCCCAAATCGCCGGCAAGTCCTCAGGTAGGTCAATGGTGAAGCGTTCGCGCTCAGCGCCGGTCGCGCTGCGCCGGGCCACTTCACGCTCATACACCTCATGGACCTGCACCGGCTGCGGGTGCACGCGAAGACGACCAGCGTGGATGCGCGATACGTCCAGCAACTCGGTGATGAGCCGAGTCACCCGATCCGCGTCGGCTTCGATGGTCTCGATCATCATGCGCTTCTGGTCGTCGGTGAACCGGTCCCAGTTGCGCAAGAGGGTCGAAGAGAAGCCTTTGACCCCGGTTAGGGGCGAGCGGAGTTCGTGCGCGACCGTCGTCAGGAGGGCAGCGCTATCGGCCTCGGCGCGGCGTCGGGCCTCGGCGTCGCGCAGCCCGACAACCACGGCCACCACCGGCAGTCCGCGGCCCCGGCGAAGGTAGCGCGAGGTGACGAGCACCTCCTTGCCGGTCGGCAGGACGAGGAGCTTCTCGCGGTGACCGGTCCGAGTGCTCAGCCCCTCCCACGGACTGGCGATCTCCCACCAGGACTCACCGGCCCGGTCCTGGAAGGGCAACGCTTCACGCAGGTCACGACCCACGAGCTCCTCGGCGCGCATGCCGGTGATGCGCAGGCTGTGACGGTTGATGTGCGTGATGATGGCGCCGGGCCCCTCGGCGGCGACCACACCGTCCGGCAACAACTCGGCAGCCTGCTGAGCCATCGCCCGGGGAACGGGAGTGTCCTGCAGGTCGCCCGCGCTCATGGTCGCCAGTCTAGGTCGAGCGACGCCCCAAGCGCGCTCCCGCCGAGGCATAGACACACAAGGTGGCCGCCATGGCCAGGTTCAGCGACTCTGCCTTGCCATAGATCGGGATACGCACCACCTCATCACAAGCGGCCTGCACAGCCTCGGGCAGACCCCAGGCCTCATTGCCCATCACCCAGCAATGCGGCCGCTCGAGGTCTGCGTCGGCCAGGAGGGTTTCTCCCGACCCGTCGGCCGCCACGGTCCAGATGCCATAGCTCGCCAGGTGAGCCATGGTCGCGTCAATGTCGAGACCGGACACCACGGGCAGGTGGAAGGTGGAGCCGGCCGTGGAGCGGATCACTTTGGGCGAGTTGACGTCCACGGAGGAGTCCGACACCAGGACCGCATCAAAGCCGGCGGCATCGGCGCCCCTGATGACGGTCCCGGCGTTGCCGGGGTCTCGCACGTGGGTGAGCAGGATGAGTCGGCGTGGCGCCTTGGCCAGCACCTCCTCCAGGGTGGTCTGGGACTGCGTCACCACAGCGAGGATGCCTTGCGGGGCATCGGCATCGCTCATCGCCGCGAGGACCTCGTCGCTGACCTCATGCACCCACAGTCCTGCGGCCGTCGCGGGCTGAACAATGTCGAGCGCATAGCGCTGGGCTGCTGTGGAGGTGACGTACAGGTCAACGACGCGGTCTGCGGCATACCGGACCGCCTCACGGACGCCCTGAGGGCCCTCGACAAGGAAGCGGCCGGTGCGCTCACGCACCGGCCGCCGTCCGAGGCCGTGGACCGACCGGACCCGGTCGGAGCGCGGGTTGGTCAGCACGAGGTGAAAGGTCAGGCCGACGCCTGCGCCGGGACGTTGGCGCGGGCGATCTCGACGAGCGCCGCGAAGGCAGCCTCGTCGTTGACCGCGAGCTCTGCGAGCATGCGGCGGTCAACCTCGATCTCGGCGGCCTTCAAGCCCTGCATGAACCGGTTGTAGGTCATGCCATTGGCGCGGGCCGCAGCGTTGATCCGCTGAATCCAGAGGCGACGGAAGTCGCCCTTCTTTGCCCGGCGGTCGCGGTAGGCATAGCCGAGGCTGTGCTGGACCTGCTCCTTGGCTTTGCGGTACAGACGAGACCGCTGACCGCGGTAACCGCTGGCGCGCTCGAGGACAACCCGGCGCTTCTTCTGGGCGTTGACCGCCCGCTTCACGCGTGCCACGTGATGACTCCTTTAACGTTCTGGCGTACGAGGGCTCGGCGTCAGCGGCCGAGAAGCTTCTTGATCTTCGAGACATCGGCCTTGCTGACCTCGATGTCCATGGAGAGGGCGCGAGCCTTCTGCGGGGTCTTCTCGTGGAACTTGTGCACAACGCCGGCGCGCTGGCGCATGACCTTGCCCGAGCCAGTGACCCGGAAGCGCTTCTTGGCGCCACTGTGCGTCTTGTTCTTCGGCATCTCGCCGATCTCCTTCGATGGTTGGTGCTGGACGTGCGTGGTAAAGCGTGTCTTCGGTCAGGTGGTTGACCGCGGGGCCCGGGGGCTTGCCTTGGCCGGGGCCTTGGCGGTGGTCCGGGCCGGTGCCTTCGCGGGCGCCTTGGCCGGAGCCTTGGGCCGTGGGGCAACGGGCTTGGGTGTCCCGGACTCGGCTGGCGCAGCGGCGGCCTTGGCCGGGCGCGGCGCGGGAGCCGGTGCCGGTGCCGGTGCCGGTGCCGGGACAGCCTTGGCCGGGCGCGGCGCGGGAGCCGGAGCAGCCTTCGCCACGACGGGCACCGGAGCCGGTTCTGGCGCGACCGCGACCTCGGGAGCTGGCACGGGGGCCACCTCGGCCACGGGCTCCGGGCTCGTTGCCATCGCTGCGGCGACTTCGCTCTTGAGGTCGTCCTCTAGCGCGTGATCCCCATCGTCACGTTGGCCCGGGCGGACGCCACGCGTCGCGGAAGCCTCGTCACGACGGCGACGCTGCTCGGCCATGGCCTGGGCCTTCTTCTTGGTGGGTGCCAGGACCATGATCATGTTGCGGCCATCCTGCTTGGGTGCCGACTCCACGGTGCCGAGCTCAAGAACGTCCTGTGCCAGGCGCTGCAGGAGGCGGTAGCCAAGCTCCGGGCGAGACTGCTCGCGACCGCGGAACATGATGGTCACCTTGACCTTGTCGCCGCCGCGCAGGAAGCGCTCGACGTGACCCTTCTTGGTGCCATAGTCGTGCGGGTCGATCTTCGGGCGGAGCTTGATCTCCTTGATGACCGTGTTGACCTGGTTCTTCCGTGCCTCGCGGGCCTTCATGGCGGCTTCGTACTTGTACTTGCCGAAGTCCATGAGCTTGGCGACCGGGGGCTTGGCCATCGGGGCCACCTCGACCAGGTCGAGGTCTGCCTCCGCCGCCAGACGCAGCGCGTCCTCGACGCGCACGATGCCGACCTGCTCGCCTTGGGGTCCGACCAAACGCACCTCGGGGACCCGGATGCGCTCATTGATGCGGGGCTCGCTGATGGTGGCCACTCCTTCTTCTACGATCGGTACCGGATCAGCGAAGAGGCTCCTCGCCGCACTGCGCGCGAGAAGCCTCGATTCCGTCACCAACCGTGGACCAAGGCCACCATGCACCCGCGAACGGGAGCACGCGGCATAGCCACGGACCTGGTAGACCCGGCGACTCTCAGGTCGACGCGGGTGGAAGCGGAGCTTCTCTTGCACACCGGGCACGTGAGCACCCGGCCGGTCAGCAAGCCAGGCTACCAGCCCGACCCCCACCGACTCCAATCCCTGGATTTCGGGGTCACCCCGAAATACCCAGAACGTCGGACTTTCTAAGCCTGCAGAACTAGGGATTTCGGGGTGACCCCGAAATCCCGAGGCGGTCAGACCGCGGTGAAGCGGACCGCCAAGCCGTCGAGCCGGATCCGGACCTCCGGGTCCCCTGCCAAGCGTTCGCCCACCCGGCCGGCCAGAGCCGTCAGCTCGGCGTGCTCCCGACCCGCCGGAATGCTGAGGTCAAGCGACAACGCACCCTCCGGTCCCACCCCCAACTTGTATGCCGCTAACCCGGCCTCCGACTCGGTCGCCCGTTGGACGGCAGCGCGCACCACCGGATCGCTGTCGGCCGGGAGCCAGGCACGTTCCTGGGCCAGCGCCCAGATCATCGAGCCCCGCAGCACCCGAGTGGCCGGTCCGGCCACATCGATCACCAGCACATCGCAGCCCTCATCGAGCGCCGCTTGGGCCGCCCGGGCAGGCGTGACCGGCACCGGACGCGCGGCCGGATCCCAAGCGGCCAGCGCGCCCACCCCGGAAAACACCGGCAGGGCACGCTGCCCATCGGGCGCCACCAAGGTCACGGCGGCCATCTCAACGCGGGTCTCAACGACGAGTTCGCCGCTGGCGTCGACCTCGGCAGGCTCGGCCACGATCGGGATGATCAGCCGCCCGCCAGCAACCGCCTCGACCAGCCGTTGCTCAGCTACCACATCCCGCCCCGGATCGGCCAACGCCACCACGAGTGCCGGGTCGGCAGCCCCCGCGTCGTGCTCGAACCCACTGGCCGACAACTCCCGCCCCGCCCACGGAACCTGGTGCGAGTCGGTGGCCGCCCCCTCAGGTGCTCGATGCGGGTGCTGAGCGTGGTCGCGGGGATTGTGGCTCACGGCCGGCCGGCTGCGTTCAGCGCCTCAGGCAAGGTAAAGGCACCGGTATACAACGCCGAGCCGATGATCGCGCCCTCGACGCCTTCCGGCACGAGTCCGCGTATCGCCTCCACATCGGCCACCGTGGACACTCCCCCGCTGGCGATCACCGGCCGATCCGTGCGCGCGCACACCGCGGACAGCAGCCCAAGGTTGGGCCCTTCCAGCATGCCGTCCTTGTGAACGTCAGTGACGACGTATCGGGCACAGCCCTCGCTGTCCAGGCGCGCCAGGGTCTCCCAGAGGTCACCGCCATCGCGGGTCCACCCTCGCGCCGCCAACGTCGTGCCGCGCACGTCCAGGCCAATCGCAACTCGATCTGCGTGCTCGGCAATGGCCTGAGCGGTCCATTCGGGGTGCTCCAGCGCAGCGGTCCCCATGTTCACGCGGCGACATCCGGTGGCCAAGGCAGCCCGCAGCGACTCGTCATCGCGAATGCCGCCGCTCATCTCCACATCAATGTCCAGTCGGCCAACGATCTCGGCCAAGAGGTCGGCATTCGAGCCGGTGCCAAAGGCCCGGTCAAGGTCGACGAGGTGGATCCACTGGGCGCCCTGCTCCTGCCAGGCCAGGGCTGCTTGCACCGGGTCACCGAAGTCCCAGCCACTGCCGGCAACCCCCTGCTGCAACTGGACGGCCCGGCCTGCCCGAACATCGACGGCGGGCAGCAATTGCAGGTGTGGCGTGCTCATGGCGTCGGCTCTTGGCCGGTGGACGTGGGCTCCTGGCCGGTGGGCGTGGCCTCCTGGCCGGTGGACGGCGACGATGGCGCCGCCTGCGCCTCGGCTTCCGCCGCGATTTCGGCCCGCTTGGACCACACCAGGTACCCAAGGCCAACGACCAGCACCCCGATCACCAGGGCGATGCGCATCGGCCACGACATCGAGGTGAACAGGCTCACCACGAGTGCACCGAGCGCGGTCCCGAGGGTGGCGCCCATGGTGGGCGTGCGACGACGCGAAGTCGTCGAGCGCTTCCGGGTCGTGCTGGAGGTCTTGGTCGATCGGGTGGTGCGGCGGCGAGTCGTCATGACGTCCGAAGGCTCCTTATCCAGTTCTCGAGCAGGGTCAGCCCCGCATCCCCGGACTTCTCCGGGTGGAACTGCGTGGCCGCGAGCGGGCCGTTCTCCACGGCAGCGATGAACGGGCCGCCATGGGAGGCCCACGTCACGCTGGGTGCGACGGCGGCAAAGGTGTCATCGGGCGGCGGCAGTTCCCAGGTTTGGGCGGCATACGAGTGCACAAAGTAGAAACGCTCCCCCGCTACGGCGTCGAAAAGCACCGACCCTGGCGGAGCGTCCACCGTGCTCCAGCCCATATGCGGCACCACCGGGGCGGTGAGCCGGGTGACCCGCCCCGGCCACTCACCCAGCCCCGGCAAGGGCTGCGGGCTCGGCTCCGCGGATCCGTCGAAGAGCACCTGCATGCCCACGCACACACCCAAGACCGGGCGACCCCCGGCCAGTCGCCGTCCGATCAGCAAACCGGCGCGCACCGCGGTGAGCCCGGCCATACAGGCATGGAAGTTGCCGACCCCCGGCACCAGGAGTCCATCGGCCGCGAGCACCAACGCCGGATCAGCGGTCAGGGTGACCTGCGCGCCGACATGTTCCAGGGCGCGCACGGCGCTGCGGACGTTGCCGCTGCCGTAGTCGAGGACGACGACCTGCGTCATTGCTCGTCACGCGCCTCGCGAGCTCCGAGTTCTGCGCGGTATGCCGCGTCCTCGGCGACCATCGCGTCGAAGGCCCGAACGGATCGCACCGAGGGTGCGATCTCCTCCAAATCCGCGGTCCCGCCGTGCTCGAGGAGTTCGACCCCCGGAAGGTCCAGCAGGGTGAGGAGACTGCTCAGCCAGGCGATCGGGCTGCCGTCGGTGAGCGCCAGGTGCGCACTCAAGCGTTCCAGAGAGACGCGCTCCGCGGCCCCGGAGGCTCGGATGAGGACCGTTGGCGGCATGGGTCGCAGCGACTCTGGCGTCCGGACACCGACGCCGGGCTCCCAGACCAGCCAGATCTGCGCAGACCGCCAAGCCCGTACTTGCACGGTGACGACGGCGCGCTCACGGATCACGAAGAAGCCCAGGGCCGGTCGGCGGCTCAAGGGCGCCGGCGCGGCGGCCAGCACCTCCAGACCGACGTCATAGGGCGCGGCGCTGCGGGCACGGTCCTCGGCCAGGCAAATACCGGTCCACGCGCCCAGGTCAGCCACCCGGACGGCGACCAGCCCACGACGCAGCCATCGATGGACAGCGCGAGCCGGTCCGGGGACCAGCACGAGTCCGTGCCCCCCAGCTCCCTGGCCGCGTTCGACGTTCACGGTTTAGAGGGCACCCTTCGCGCTGGGGACCCCGTGGACCCTGGGATCACGCGCAATAGCCGCCCGCATAGCTCGGGCCAGGGCCTTGAACTGGGCCTCCACGATGTGGTGCGGATCGCGGCCGGCAAGCAACCGCAGGTGGATCGCCAGACCCGCGTTGAGCCCGAAGGACTCGACCACGTGCTGCGTCAACGAACCCACGTAGGAGCCGCCGATCACCACATACGCCTGGCCCTCCGGCTCTCCGGTGCAGACGACATACGGCCGGCCAGCGACATCCACGACGCACTGGGCCAGCGCCTCGTCCAGCGGCACAATGGCGTCGCCGAAACGCGAGATCCCGGTCTTGTCACCCAAGGCTTCACGGACCGCTTGCCCCAGCACGATCGCGACATCCTCCACGGTGTGGTGTGCGTCGACGTCGACATCGCCGGTGGCCTTCACGGTGAGGTCGATCAGGGCGTGCTTGGCCAATGACAAGAGCATGTGGTCGTAGAAGCGCACCCCCGTGGACACCTCGCCCAGACCAGAGCCGTCCAGGTTCACGCTCACCTCGACCGAGCTCTCCGAGGTGGCGCGCCGAACCGTCGCGGTCCGCGGCGCTGGGCTGGTCATCGGTCGGCTCCTGCGAGGTGGTCGGGCATGAGGTCTGCAAGAGCATCGAGGAAGGTCGTGGTCTCCTGCGGTGTACCTGCTGTCACTCGAAGATAGTGGGCAATCCCCACATCGCGGACGAGGACACCACGTTCCACGAGCGCGTCCCACGTCACACGCTGGTCCGCAAGCCCGCCGAAGAGGACGAAATTGGCGTCCGAGGGCACCGGGTCCAGCGCCATCTCGGCCAAGGCCAGCACCAGGCGATCCCGCTGGCTCTTGATCGTCCCCACGGTGGCCAACATGAGGTCGGTATGCCGCAAGGCCGCCAGGGCGATCGCCTGGGTGGCCGTGCCCAGGTGGTACGGCATCCGGACCAAGCGGAGGGCATCGATGAGCGCCGGGTCCGCCGCGAGATAGCCCAAGCGCAAACCCGCCAGCGCAAAGGCCTTGCTCATGGTGCGCGTGACCACCAGTCGGGGACGCCCGTGCAGCAACGTCAGGGCACTGGGCGTCCCCTCACGGGCGAACTCGGCATACGCCTCATCGACCACCACCAACGAATTCGGGGCAGCGTCGTAGACCGCCTCGACCACGTCCAGCCCCAACGCGGTGCCGGTCGGATTGTTCGGTGAGCAGAGGAAGACGATGCTCGGCTGGATGGCGCGCACCTGGTCCACGGTGCTGGCGACATCGAGATCGAAGCGTTCGCCGCGCATCCCGTCGGCCCAGGTGGTGCCCGTGGTCGTGGTGATGATGGGATGCATCGAGTAGGCCGGGGTGAAGCCCAGGGCGGTCCGCCCGGGGCCGCCAAAGGCCTGCACCAGGTGCAGCAGAACCTCGTTCGAGCCGTTGCCGGCCCACACCTGATCTGCGTGGATCACGGTCCCGCTGCGCGAGAGGTATGCCGCCAGCGCCTCGCGTAGCGCGGTGAACTCCCGATCTGGATACCGATTGAGTCCGGAGGCGATCTCGGCCACCGCTGACGCAATCTCGTCGACGACCACTGCCGGAGCGGCATACGAGTTCTCATTGGTGTTCAGGGTGACCGGAAGGTCGAGTTGGGGCGCCCCATAAGCGGTGCGTCCGCGCAGGTCAGGGCGCAGCAGCGCGTCGATCTCCGAGACCATGTCAGCCCAACTCAGGTAGTCGGGCGATGATCGCGTCGCCATGACCCGGGAGGTCCTCGGCCCGAGCCAGGGTGACAATCTGTCGGCCGACCTCGCGCAAGGCATCCTGCGAGTAGGTCACGATGTGAACGCCGCGCAGGAAGGACTGCACCGACAGCCCGCTGGTGTGTCCAGCGCTGCCGCCCGTCGGCAGGACGTGATTCGAACCGGCGCAGTAGTCGCCCAAGCTCACCGGCGACCAGGTGCCGACGAAGATCGCGCCTGCATTGCGGATGCGCGCAGCCACCTCTGCGGCGTGCGCGGTGTGGATCTCCAGGTGCTCGGCCGCATAGGCATTGACCACATCGATGCCGGTGTCGAGGTCATCGACGAGCACGATGGCGGACTGTGGTCCGCGCAGCGCGGTGGTCACGCGCTCGGCGTGTTTGGTGGCCGCGACCTGGCGCGCGAGGGCCTCCTCGACGTCGTCGGCCAGCGCCTCGGAATCGGTGACCAGGACCGAGGCCGCGAGCGGATCGTGCTCGGCTTGGCTGATCAAGTCGGCCGCCACGTGCTCCGGGTGGGCGGTGGCATCGGCGAGAATCGCAATCTCGGTGGGACCGGCCTCGGCGTCGATGCCGATCACCCCCTTGAGGAGTCGCTTGGCTGCGGCGACATAGATATTGCCGGGACCCGTGACCAGGGCCACCGGGTCACAGATGTCGCCATCATCGACGAATCCGTAGGCAAAACCGGCTACGGCTTGGGCACCACCCATGGCGTAAACCTCGGTCACGCCGAGCAGCGCACAGGCCGCCAGGATCGTGGGGTGCGGCCAACCGTCGTGCTCGCGCTGCGGCGGGCTGGCGATCGCGAGGCTGGTTACGCCGGCCTCCTGCGCGGGGACGACATTCATCACCACGCTGCTGGGGTAGACCGCGAGCCCACCGGGAACGTAGAGCCCAACGCGGTCGACCGGGATCCAGCGCTCCATCACTGTGCCCCCAGGAGTGAGCGTGGTGGTGGTGTCCTGTCGACGCTGGTCTGCATGCACCAGCCGAGCGCGGCGGATGCTCTCCTCGAGGGCGGACCGGACATCGGGGTCCAGCCGGGCGAGTGCGCCCTCGATCACCTCGGTGGGAACCCGCAGGCGCGCTGGGCGGGCGCCATCGAATCGCTCGGCGGCCGCATAGAGCGCCTCGGCGCCGTGCTCGCGCACGTCCTGGCAGATCGGGCGCACGGCGGCTAGCGCGACCTCGACGTCGAACTCGGCCCGCGGTAGCGCCGCGCGGAGCTCGCGCAGGGACAGCGAGCGGCCGCGCAGGTCACGTCGTGCGATCACGCGAGCGATTCTAGGTGGGCATCCGAGCGGGCGATCCGGCTGCCCACTTCGTGGCCCCCCGCCTCTGGATTTCGGGGTCACCCCGAAATCCCGAGTTCGTCAGGCTTTCCTTGTCCGCGGTTCTCGGGAAACCCTTGCCTCGCGGGCCGGGGCGGGGCGAGGCGAGGCGAGGCAAGGGCGTGACGCTCAGGAATCGTAGAACACGGCCTCGTGCGCCGCCCTCGACCTGCGGGCGGTACGCAGGTAGGTGTCCAAGAGCTGCTCGCCCGAGGCCGGCGGCATTCCCAGAATGCGCGCCATGCCGTCGGCGTCGCGATGGTCGGTCGGTATGCCGTCCACGGCCTTGGCCCGGAAAAGCACCCCTGCATTGCGCAGCGACGATGCCAGCTCCCAGCCCGACTCCAGCTCGGCGGCCGGCTCCGGCGGGATCAAGCCCGCCTCCACCGCAGCGGACAGCGCCGCCATGGTCGAGGTGGTACGCAAGCCCGGGTGCGCATGCGCATGCTGCAACTGGGTGAGTTGCACGACCCATTCGACGTCGGAGAGGCCACCCTGACCCAGTTTGAAATGCGTCTTGCGGTCCCCGCCGCGGGGCAGTCGTTCGGCCTCCATTCGAGCCTTGAGCCGACGGATGTCGCGCACCTGGTCGTCGTTCAGCCCCCCGGCTGGCCAGCGCAAGGGGTCGATCAGCGACTGGAATCGCGTGCCTAGATCGGCGTCGCCAGCGATCGGCATGGCCCGGACCAGGGCGTGCGCTTCCCACACCAGCGACCACCGTGCGTAGTACTCGGCATAACTCGCCAGCGAGCGCACCAGCGGCCCATTCTTGCCCTCTGGTCGCAGCCCGGCATCCACGTCCAAGAGGGGATCCGGCCCTCGTTGGCCCAGCAGCCGCAATACCTCCTTGACGATCTCCAGGGCCTGCGCCTGAGCGGCCACCTCGTCCGCGCCAGGAACCGGATCGTGCACGAAGATCACGTCGGCATCCGACCCATACCCCTGCTCCGCTCCCCCGAGCCGCCCCATGCCGACCACGAGGAGCGTGGTGCGCGCCTGCCCTTGGTCACGCGCCACCACCTCGGCAGAGACCACGTCGAGCGTCACCTGCATCAGGGCGGCGGTCAGATCGGTCAATGCCTGCCCCACCTCGGCCAGGCTCAGGTGACCAGCCAGGTCGGCGACCGCGATCCGGAAGAGCTCTGCCCGTCGGATCGTGCGGGCAGCGACAACCGCGTCCGCCGTCGTCTCGCGCCGAGAGGCGGCCATCGCCATCCGCCGGATCAGTTCAGCACGCGAGCGCGGGCTGAGCCCGCCGGACTCCCCCAGGAACTGTACGCATTCGGGTGCCTGTTCCAGCAGGTCCGCCGCAAACTTGGATCGAGCCAGGGTGTGCGCCAGCCGCTCCGCCGCGGACCCTTCGTCGCGCAACAACCGCAGGTACCAATGGGTGGTTCCCAACTCCTCGGACACCTTGCGGAAGGCCAGAAGGCCGGCGTCGGGATCCGCCTCGTCGGCGAACCAGCCCAGCATCACGGGGAGCAATTGTCGCTGGATCGCGGCCCGACGGGAGACTCCCGAAGTCAATGCCTCCAAATGCCGTAGCGCACCTGCCGGATCTCGGAAACCCAACGCCGACAACCGTTCTCGGGCCGCTGCCGGCGTCAGGCGAACCTCATCCTCGGACAGCCGAGCTACCGCTGAGAGCAAGGGGCGATAGAAGATGCGTTCGTGCAGTCGCCGCACTTCACGCTGCTGCGCGCGCCACCGCCGGCACACCTCCTGCGCTGGATCGACCCGCAGCCCCAAGCCCCGCCCCAGCCGGCGGAGGTCCTCGACAGCGGTCGGCATCAGGTGGGTCCGCCGCAGCCGGTGCAGCTGAATCCGATGCTCAAGCGAGCGCAGGAACCGGTATGCCGCACCAAGGGTGGCCGCGTCCTCGCGCCCGACGTAGCCCCCCGCCGAGAGCTCGGCTAGCGCCTCTAAGGTCGTCCCGGAGCGAAGGGAAGAATCGGAGCGCCCGTGGACCAACTGCAGGAGCTGCACGGAGAACTCCACATCGCGTAAACCCCCGGCCCCGAGTTTGAGCTGGCGATCGGCCTCGCCCTTGGGCACATGTTCCTCCACGCGGCGTCGCATGGCCTGCACGTCATCGACGAAGTGGGGGCGCGAGGCTGCCTGCCACACCAGCGGTTGCACGGCCTCGAGATAGGCGGCCCCGATCTCACGATCCCCGGCCACTACCCGAGCCTTGAGCAGGGCCTGGAACTCCCAGGTCTTGGCCCACCGGTCGTAGTACGCGCGATGCGAGGCCACGGTTCGCACCAGGGGCCCGGCCTTGCCCTCGGGTCGCAGTGCCGGGTCCACCTCCCAGAGCGTGCCCGCCGGCGTATGCGCCGAGCAGATCCGCATGAGCCTGGTCGCCAGATCCGTGGCGATCGCCGTCGATTCGTCCTCGGGGACTCCGGGCGCCGGGTCGGCCACGAAGATCACGTCGACATCCGAGATGTAGTTCAATTCCCGCCCGCCGGTCTTGCCCATGGCAATGACCGCGAGCCGGGTCCGGGCCGCCTCCGACCCGACTTGTGCGGCCGCGATCACCAGGGCGGCCTCGAGCGCGGCCTCAGCCAGGTCCGCCAGGGCGGCCGCGGTCAGCGGCAGGTCGCCGACCGGGTCGCTCGCCACCACATCTCGTGCAGCGATCCCGAGTAGCTGTGATCGGTATGCCGTGCGTAGGGCAGACTCCGGGTCCACGCCCTCCGCCGTGACCGCCTCGACCAGACTTCGGGTGCGCTCGGCGACCGTCAGCGGCCCGGCATAAGCGGCCGATCGCCAGTCCTCGGGGTGCGCGACCAGGTGGTCGGTGAGCGCTTGCGAGGCCCCCATGACGCGCAGCATCCGATCGCGCGCGTGTCCCGGACTGCGCAAGGCAGCCACCAGTGCGGCATAGCCCACCTGATTGCGTTGTCGACCGGCCGACTCCATAAAGCGCACGATCCCCAAGAGCCCGAGGTCGGGATCGGCTACCTCGGCTAGCGACTCGGTGAGCCCACCATCCTCGATCCGCTCGCGTGAGCCGATGAGGTCAGTCAGCGCAGGATCATCGAGGAGGCGATGCGCTCTTGCGGGGTCGGCGAACCCCAGGCGCGCGATGGCGGCCGAGATCGAGCCGGATCGGAGGGTCATCAGGCCCTAGAGGCGCGGCAGGTAGCGCTCGAGTTCGAAGGGCGTCACCGTTCCGCGATAGTCCGCCCACTCTTGGCGCTTGTTCCGCAGGAAGAAGTCGAAGGTGTGCTCGCCGAGGGTCTGCGCGACCAACTCACTGTCCTCCATGACATGGATCGCATCGCTGAGTGAGCTCGGCAGCGGCTGAATGCCGAGGGCACGCCGCTCGGCCGAGGTCAGGCTCCAGACATCGTCCTCGGCCTCGGGCGGCAACTCGTAGCCCTCCTCGATGCCCTTGAGCCCTGCCGCCAGGATGACAGCGAACGCAAGGTAGGGATTGCAGGCCGAGTCCAGGGAGCGCAACTCCACCCGCGTCGAGTTGCCCTTGCTGGGCTTGTACATCGGCACCCGAACGAGGGCGGAGCGGTTGTTGTGGCCCCAGGTCAGGTATGCCGGCGCCTCGCCGCCGCCCCACAGGCGCTTATAGGAATTGACCCACTGGTTGGTGACGGCGGTGATCTCCGCGCCATGCCGCAGCAGGCCTGCGATGAACTGCCGCCCGGTCTTGCTCAGCATGTATGGCGCCCCCGGCTCGTGGAAGGCGTTGGTGTCGCCCTCGAAGAGCGAGAGGTGGGTGTGCATCCCCGAGCCAGGGTGCTCGGCAAAAGGCTTGGGCATGAAGGTGGCGTAGATGCCCTGCTCGAGCGCGACCTCCTTGACCACGGCCCGGAAGGTCATGATGTTGTCCGCGGTCGAGAGCGCATCGGCATACCGCAGATCGATCTCGTTCTGTCCGGGCGCGCCCTCATGGTGGCTGAACTCCACCGAGATCCCCATCGCCTCCAGCATGGTGATCGCGGCACGCCGGAAGTCATGGCTATTGCCGTGCGGGACGTGGTCGAAGAATCCTGCCTGATCGATCGGCTCCGGCGCCTGCCCGTGCACGTACCCGGAACGCAGCAAGAAGAACTCGATCTCGGGATGGGTATAGAACGTGAAGCCCAGGTCGGCCGCCTTGGCAAGCGCCCGCTGCAGGACATTGCGCGGGTCCGCCATCGAAGGCGTGCCATCGGGCAGGGTGATATCGCAGAACATCCGGGCGGTGCCGGGTCGCTCACCTCGCCACGGGAGCACCTGGAAGGTCGAGGGATCTGGTTTGGCCAGCATGTCTGACTCGACCACCCGGGAGAGCCCCTCGATCGCCGAACCATCGAAGCCGATACCCTCCGCGAAGGCGCCTTCTAACTCGGCTGGCGCGATCGCCACGGACTTCAGGGTTCCGAGCACATCGGTGAACCAGAGTCGCACGAAGCGGATGTCCCGCTCCTCAATGGTGCGGAGCACAAACTCCTGCTGACGATCCATGAGCACATCATGCCGTTTCGGTGTTTCGCCCGCGTTACGTGATGGCAGGGAGGGCGCGTTGCGGGTCGCCCCACGATGCCGGAAGGCCCCGGGGGTAACCCGGGGCCTTCCGTTGTGCATCTCAAGAGTGAGATTGTGTACCGCTTACTTCGCGAAACGCACCTGGAGGTTCATGCGGTCCCGGTCGTTCGAGGTCCACGCGACCCGGATGCTCGTACCGGTGCCACCGACCTTGACCGACGCGAACGGCTGAGCGCTCGAGTAGTACCGGTCCGGGTTGGTGTCAACGAAGGTCGCGATCGGCTTGGACGCCGGCACGGTGACCGCGACTCCATTGCGGTGCAGAGTGATCGGGTTGGTCCACTCCGGTCCGAAGGTGGCGTCGAAAGCGGCCCGTCGCGGTGCGCTCATGGCACCACCCGGGAAGACGATCGGCGCCGGCCGTGCGTCGACCGGGAGTGCCCAGCCGCCGCCCGGGTGCTGCGAGGTGTTGTTGTCCTCGTAACTGTTGTCCACGTACCAGACCAGCAGGCCGTTCTGGTACGGGAAGTGCTCGACGCGGTTCGGCTGCGTGGTGCCCCAACCGAAGTTGTACGGACCCTGCTTGAGCGTGGCGTCGTAACCGTTGTAGACCCGGTTCTCCGCCAGGTAGTACCGGGATGCGGTCACCGAGGTGGAGCCGGACATCCGCGTGAAGCCGGCCGCGGTCCAGCCGTTGTCGCCACCCTCGACGTCATCGGCGAAGACGGACGCACCATCGACGGTGAGGTCCACGTCATCGATGAACGGACCGGCGTAGTGGACGCCACCGTCAGTGGCGTAGCGGAAGCGGAAGAGCACGCTCTGGCCCGCGTAGGCAGACAGGTCGTAGCTGTACTGCGTCCACGAGGTGTACTCCCCGGACAGCGCGTCACCAACCGACGTCCAGGTGATGCCACCATCGGTGGACACCTCGCCGTAGAGGTAGTCGTAGTCCGCCTCGATGTCGGCCCAGATCCAGGCCGAGAGCGAAGCCGAGGAAGCCGAGCTGAGGTCGACGCTGCGAGTGAGCGTGTTCTGGAGACCATCTGCCGAGCCGCCCCACCACTCCATCGTGCCCGAATGCGGGTCGTTATAGGTGGTGTCGACGGTCTTCGGCGGCAGGGTGACCGCCAGCGCCTGCGGCAAGGCCACGTCGTCGCGGTCGGCCGGGCCGATCTTGAGATCGGTGTCCGTGCCATAGCGAACGACCTGGTAGTCCAGCCAGCCCAGCAGCAGCTTCTCGTGGGGACCCATGTAACCCGGGGTCGTCCCAATCGAGTCACCGCCGTGGTTCATCCACGAACCAGCCGACATCAGGGTCCAGAAGCCGGTCGAGTTCTCGCCGCCACCGGAGGTGTCGTAGTAGTCGGCCAGGCCGAGGTCGTGGCCGAACTCGTGGGTGAACACGCCCAACCCGCCGTTCTCGGGCTCGGTGGTGTAGTCGCCGATCCAGATACCCGAGTTCCCGATCTGGGTTCCACCCAGGAGGTTGCCCGCCGGACCCGTGCTGCCAACGCCATCGGAGTTGACGTACCAGCGGTGCGACCAGATCGCGTCATCGCCCTGCTCGCCGCCGCCGGCCTCTTCGCCCTCACCGGCGTGGATCGCCTGGAAGTGGTCGATGTAGCCGTCAGGCTCAAGGTAGATACCGTCGCCATCAGCGTCGTACCGGTCAACCTTGTCGAAGGCCTTGAGGTAGGTGGCAATCTGAGCATCGGACTTGCCGGCTGCCTTCTGGGCATCCCACCACGCAGTGGCGGTGTCCTCGATGAACGGCCAGTAACCGGCCGAGTCACTCTGGGCGTTGCTGCCATAGCGAGCCTCGTTGTAGGGCACCTTGACCCAGTTAGAGACGTCACCCGAGGCCTGGAACCGGCCGTTGGACTGCTTGCGGTAGAAGGTCTTGAAGGACTCCTGGTTCAGCCCGAACATCATGTTCATGTAGTGGGCCTGGTTGAAGTCGGGGATCCAGTAGGTGGAGTTGTCGTCGGTCGCTCCCCCATCCATCACACGGTCCGGCTGCGGGATCTGGTTGTGCAGCGGGCCAACTCCGCCACCGAGGGCGGGATCGACCTGGTCGCCGAAGTCAACCAGGAACGACAGGATCGACTCCTTGCGCTCGACCGGGTAGCGCACGTAGCGCGTCTTGGCTGCGGCCGCAGTGCGCGCGCCGGCCTTACCTGCAGACGAGGCCGACAGCGCGATAACGCGCTCTCCCCCTCGAGTCTCCAACTTGGCCGTGCCAGAAAGCAGCCGGTCGACGGCTTCCTTCTGAACTCGAGCCTGCGCCTCGGCGAGTGGGTTGGGCAGGTTGTCATGCCGCTGCGCCTTTGAAGCGCCATCGGCGATGGGCGGTGCCGTACCGGTGGCTTGCGCGCTACCGGCTCCCATGGTCGAGGCAAGCGCCACGGCGGTGATGCCGACGAGCGCCCCCTTGTGAGGTGACTTCACGAGTCCTCCCTGGTCGTGATAGGTGGGTGCCTGCGGTCGGCAGACACTCGGGTCAGTCCATCACGACTTCTGCCTGTTGGGAACCCTTTTGGCCAGGCAGGTCGTTGGGTTAGGCCGAAACGTGACCCAAGAGGACGTTGCTCTGCCAGGCATACCACGCTCCACGTAGGCTCTGGAGCCATGAGCGAGCCAGCCTCCGCGCCCGTCCCCGAGTCGGTTGCCCCTTATGGCACCGGCGCCCAGGCCGCGCCACAGCGACGGATCCGCATCCCGCACCTCCTGGAGATGAAGTCCAAGGGCGAGAAGTGGTCGATGCTGACGGCCTACGACATGTATACGGCGGAGATCTTCGATGAAGCCGGCATACCCGTGCTGCTGGTCGGCGACTCGGCCGGTAACAATGTCTACGGCTTCGAGACGACCGTGCCGGTCACGGTCGACCATCTCGTCCCCTTGACCCGCGCCGTCACCAGCGCCGCCAAGCGGGCCATGGTGGTCGCTGACCTCCCGTTCGGCTCCTATCAGGCAAGCCCGCAGCAGGCCTTGGCGACCGCGACTCGGTTCATGAAAGAGGGCATGGCGCACGCGGTCAAACTCGAAGGCGGCAAGCCGATGGTCCCCGAAGTCGAGCTCCTGGTGCGGGCCGGCATCCCGGTTATGGGCCACATTGGCTTCACCCCACAAAGCGAGCACGTGCTCGGGGGCTACAAGGTGCAGGGCCGAGGTGCCGGCGCCGAGAAGCTCATGGATGACGCCTTGGCGCTGGAAGACGCTGGCTGCTTCGCGGTGGTGATGGAGATGGTGCCGGCGCCGGTGGCCGAACAGGTGACCAAGGCCCTGCGCATCCCCACCATCGGCATTGGCGCCGGACCGCACTGCGACGCGCAGGTTCTCGTCTGGCAGGACATGGCCGGGCTCCGGGGCGGCCGAGCCCCACGATTCGTGAAGAAGTACGCCGATCTGCGCGGCGCCCTCTCGCAGGCCGCCCAGGAGTATGCCGCCGACGTGGCGGCCGGCACCTTCCCGGCACCTGAGCACTCGTTCGAATCCTGAGCCGTCGCTCCAGCCAGCCGAAAAGGACCCTCATGAGCACCCCGCTTCCTCCGCCGCCACCACCGCCACCACCGCCCTGGGCCGCAGCAAACCCTCCGGGTCCCGAGGGCTCGATACCACCGTCCGCTCAGACCCCATTGCCTTTGCCACCGGGCGGACCTGTGCTACCCCCGCCGGCATACAGCACGGTATCCGCACCCACGCGGGCCCTGGCGATCACTGCCCTGATCCTCGCGCTGGCCGGCTTCCTGGGGGTCACCGCTGTGGCTGCGTTGGTCATCGGCATCGTCGTGCTGGTCCGACGACTGCCTGGCCGAGCCCTAGGGGTGGCCGCCATGGTCATGTCACTGCTGTGGCTTGGCGGCATCTACACGTTCTTCTCTTCATCTGCCTGGGATGACTTCAAGCAAGGCGCCGTCGATGCTTTCCGTGACGGCGCCAACGGCCCGCAGCCGGAGCGCGATCAGAGCGGGCAGATCACGGAACCCACGAATATCCCAGCCGGAAACTTGAAGGTCGGCGATTGTTATCGATCAGCAGGCACGCAGGCCGATGAGACTGTAGAGGTCGACACGGTGCCCGGTGTTCCCTGCAATCTGACCCACGCATTCGAGGTGTATGCCCTCAGCACGATTCCCGACGGCGCCTATCCCGGAGACGATGTGGTCGAAGGTCAGGCCGATAAGGCCTGCACCGACGCCTTCGAGGCATTTGTGGGGACGTCGTACGACGACTCCGTGCTCGATGTGTACTACTTCTTCCCCACGAAGAGCTCGTGGAATCTCTTGCGGGACCGCACCATCACCTGCAGCGTCTCGGACGGCGAGAGCACGATCGGCAGCCTCAAGGGCTCCAAGCGCTAGCGCTGTCGGAGCGCGGGCTCAGTCCTCGAGGTCCTCGTCGTCCCACCCTTGGGTCGCTCCGCGCTCGTCCCAGGCTTTGTCTTCGGCGTCCCACCGTTCATTGTTCTCGCGCGCATGCTCCAGGGCTTGAGAAGCATCGGCGTACGAGTCGTAGGGACCCAAGGTGTTGGCGCTCGGACTGCGCGTCTCATCGGTCTCGACTTGCCGAGTGTCAATGTTGAACCAGTACGCCATGACCTGACCTCTCCTCTGGTGGACCGGCGGAGCCGCTCCGTTGCCTAGACTCCACGGTATGCCGAAGACCACGCAGCGCGTCACTCCTGGCGCAGTGTCGCCCCGCCGGGTGGTTCCGGCAGGGATCGCGCGCCCGGAGTACGTGGACCGCCCGGCGCCCGCCCCCTTTAGCGGCAGCGAAGTCAAAGATGCCGAGACCATCGAGCGGATGCGGATCGCTGGTCGGCTTGCGGCCCTGGCCCTGCAGGCCGCGGCGGCAGCCATCGCGCCGGGAGTGACGACGGACGAGATCGACCGCGTGGGACACGAGTTCCTGCTCGATCATGGCGCTTATCCGTCCACCCTGGGGTACCGGGCCTTCCCCAAGAGCTTGTGTACCTCGGTCAATGAGGTCATCTGCCACGGCATCCCGGACGACCGCGCCTTGCGCGAAGGCGACATCGTCAATATCGACATCACGGCCTATATCCATGGCGTGCACGGCGACACCGACGCAACCTTCCCGGTTGGCGAGATTGACCAGGAGTCGGCGCTGCTCATCGAACGCACCCACGAGGCCATGCTCCGCGGCATCAAGGCCGCGCAACCGGGTCGCGAGATCAATGTGATCGGCCGGGTGATCGAGTCCTATGCCCGGCGCTTCGGCTATGGCGTGGTGCGCGACTTCACCGGGCACGGGATTGGCACGCACTTCCACAGCGGCCTGATCATCCCCCACTATGACGCGGCGCCGAGTTACGCCACGATCATCGAGCCCGGGATGACCTTCACCATCGAGCCCATGCTCAACCTCGGTACGGCATCCTGGGATATGTGGGAGGACGGCTGGACCGTCGTCACCCGAGATCGCTCCCGGTCAGCCCAGTTCGAGCACACCATCCTCATCACTGAGAATGGCAATGAGATCCTTACCCTCCCCTAGGCCAGTGAAGGTAGCCCCATGAGCACAGAGCTTCCCCTCGGCATCGACGTCGGTGGCAGCGGCATCAAGGGTGCCCCCGTGGACCTGGCGACCGGGGCGCTGGCAGCAGAGCGGTTGCGGATCGACACCCCGGCGCAATCCACCCCGCAGGCCGTCGCCAAGGTGATTGCCGACATTGTTGACGCCTTTGACGAGGTCCACGATGGCTCACCGATCGGCGTGACCATTCCTGGAGTCGTGCAGCATGGGGTCGTTAAGACGGCCGCCAATATCGACAAGTCCTGGATCGGCTGCGAGATCGAGAAGATCCTCGAGGACCTCCTGCAACACGACGTCGTGGTCGTCAATGACGCGGATGCGGCAGGTGTCGGTGAATTGCACTTCGGCGCCGCCAAGGGCCAGCGTGGACTGGTCATCCTCACCACGCTCGGCACGGGCATTGGCAGCGCGCTGATCCACGACGGCGTGCTGATTCCGAACTCTGAACTCGGGCACCTGCAGGTCGGTGGACGCGAAGCCGAGAAGTATGCCGCCAGCTCGATCAAGACGGCCGAGGACCTGTCCTGGGAGGACTGGGCGGCCCGGCTGCAGGAGTACTACGCGCACCTGGAGTACTTGATGTGGCCGGACCTCTTCGTGGTCGGTGGCGGGGTCTCCAAGAAGGCCGATAAGTTCCTCCCCCTGCTTGACCTGCGCACGCCGATCATTCCCGCGCAGCTCCGCAACGAGGCCGGCATTATCGGCGCGGCCGTCTTGGCTACGCAGACCCAGCAGCGGCGGCAGGCCTAGCGACGCCGGGCCGCGGCAACCACGCTCTTGGGCACCCGGGGATCGACGGCATACTCGCGCCGGTCGCGTCGGTCGGCATAGCCCTCCTTCGCCAGTCTCTTGAGCACCACCGGGCACTTCTTGCACCGCGGCTTGGAGTCGCAACAGGACTTCTTGGCTTTGACCTTGCGTGGGCGGGTCATGGGTTCGGGGCTCATTCCAATCGACGGTGGGTCGAGCGTGGCGCACCTCGACATGCCTGACGGTACCTTCGCCACGCCTGATCTGACGACGTTCTGCCGCCTGGATGGTCTGGGCTTCGTGGTGACCGGGCAGCGGATCGAGGCGGACCGGCGGTCCTGGCGTGCCGGGTCCTTGAGGAACGATGGCGCCTCAGGGGGTGACCTTCACCGCGCGTCCGGAGACCGCGTCGACGAGCCGACGATCGCCCAGGGCAGCGGTGAGAGAGAGGTCGACGACGTCGCGACAGTCCTGGCCATGCCCTCCAAGGTGTCGGGTCGAGACCACGGTCACCCTGACCTCCGAGGTATCTTCCTCGACCCGCTCCACCACGGGTGACCCGCCGCACGTCGGCACGACGAGCTGGAGGGCATTGGCCCCGGACCCGACGGCAGACACGATCTTGGCCTCGCCTCGAAGGTCGATCCCACGCGTCACGACGAGGACGAGCCCGACGGCAATGAGAGCGACCACACCTACGGCCAGGAAAGGAAGGACCTTGGGAACTCTGGCCCTGTCGATCGCGTGCATCTTCGCCCTACCTGAGACGCAAAGCGAGTCGATTCCAAGAAGCGTCGATTCTACGCTGATTGGCCTCCGCGTCGAGCGTCAACAAGAGGGAGGTTCGTGGTTCGTCCCGTCAAAGGTCATCGGGGCACCCCCGGCCAAATCGTGGACCACGCTGTGCGCGCCCCCGAGTCGATCCGCCTGGCCCAGATACAGATCACGCCCTCGCCGCTGCAGCAGACCATCGTGAATGGGGATCGCATGAGGGGCGTTATGCCGGCGGAGGAAGTCCGTCATCTCGCGGCTGCGCTGCCACGGCGCGTTCAGCGGGAAGGCCAATACCTCGACCGGACCCGGGTCGCCATCAAGGGCATCCCCGGGGTGGAAGAAGCGCGGCTCTCCCGGCGCCGACAGCAGCACCCCCACGTTGGTGATCCGCGGAATCTCGTCGTGGATCAGCGCATGCATCGCACCCACCGGCGTCACCGTCAGCTCGCCGAATGTCGTTGTGCCGGTGTGCGCCTGACCTTCCACCCCCAATTGAGAAAGGACCGCCACGCTCATCGGATCGCACAACACTCGGGCATCGGGATTGGCTCGCACCAGGTCGACGATGCGCTCGGGGTCGAGGTGATCCGGGTGCTGGTGAGTGACGAGAATGGCATCGAGATCGCTGACGGTGCCGAGACCATCAGCGAAGTTCCCAGGGTCGATCAGGACCCGTTGGTCGGCCATCTCCAGCAGCAGGCAGGCGTGGCCCAGATGAGTGACTCTCATGGGATCACCGTAGGCCGTGGACGAGCGGGTTCGAGCCGCTCCCGCACACCAATTCCGGGGGTGGGCTGTCGCTGCCGTTCGCGCACCCTCTAAAGTCCGAGGTTGACTCAATGATGAACTCCGGGTGAACGGCAGGTGAAGCACCGAGATGGACTCGCTCATGGTGCTCTCCACGATCGCGATCGTGCTCGTGGTCCTCTTCGACTACACCAACGGCTTCCACGACGCTTCCAATATCATCGCGCCGGTCATTGCCTCGCGTGCCATGACCCCGATCCAAGCGGTGGCCATCGTGGCCGTCTTCGAGTTCCTCGGCCCAGTCTTGGGTGGCACCGCCGTCGCGAACACCATCGGCAAATTCGTCACCGTGGATGATGTCATCGCCGATAAGGCCGTGGTCATCATCCTGTGCGGCATCGTGGCCGCCATCGTGTGGAACCTCGGCACCTGGTGGATCGGCATCCCCAGCTCATCGAGTCACGCTCTCGTCGGCGGCCTGGCCGGCGCCGTCGTCGTGTCCGTTGGGGCTGACCACGTCCTGTGGGGATTTGCCGAACTCGGCAAGGGCCACCTTACGGGCGTAACCAAGGTACTGATCGGCTTGGTCATTTCGCCGCTCATCGGCTTCTGGGTCGGCTTCCTGCTGCAAAAGTTGACTGCCAGCCTGCTCGTGCGCGCCAAGCCCACCGCCAATCGCACCCTGCGCCGCTCTCAATTCCTCACGTCAGCCTGGTTGGCCTTCTCGCATGGCGCCAATGATGCCCAGAAGTCCATGGGCATCATCACGCTGGTCCTCGTGCTCTCGGGGCGGATCAGCGAATTCGCAGTGCCCTTCTGGGTGATCCTCACGTGCGCCTCGGCAATCACCCTGGGGATCCTCTCCGGCGGCTGGCGCATCGTACGAACCGTGGGCTTCGGCATCTACAAGATCCGCCCGCTGCACGCGCTCAACGCCCAGCTCACCTCGGCCGGGGTCATCTATGCCGCGTCTCTGCTCGGGGCCCCGGTCTCGACGACCCACGTCGTGTCCAGCTCGATCATGGGCATCGGCTCGGCCGAACGCCCCAAGGCCGTGCGCTGGTCCAAAGCCAAGGAGATCCTCTCCACCTGGCTGATCACCATTCCCGGGTCGGCCGCGGTGGCGATCGCCTGCTACGCCCTGGTCTGGGCCCTCTGGGCTCGAACCCTGTAACCGCACGCCCAGCGTCCCTCAGAGAAAGCAGCCAGTCATGAGCGCACAGCCCAACGCAGCCATGAAGCTCGTCCGACGGATCTTCCCCAAGGTTCCGGACTTCTTCGCGCTTCTGCAGGCGCAGTCGTCCTTGGCGGTCACCTCCATGAACCAGCTCGTGGAGTTCATGTCGACTGGGCACGCCGAGTACGCCGACGAAGTGAAGGCATTCGAGCGCAAGGCCAGCGTGCTCAAGGAGCAATCCATGGCGGCCCTGAACACCGCCTTCTCGACCCCGATGGACCGCGAGGATCTGTACCGGGCGATCTCGACCCTGCACCGGATCACGACCTATGCCCGCACCACGGTGCGCGAGATGGAGCAACTCCACGTTGCCCCGGACCAGTGGACCAGGGCCATGGCCGAGCACTTGCGGGATGGCGTGGTTGCCCTTGATGAGGGTTACCAGATGCTCGCAAAGGACCCCGCTGGCGCTGAGGCCAAGGCCGATCGGGCCCGGGTCTCGGAGCGCCGGGTGGAGAAGCAATACCGACTCGCGTTGGCAGAGCTCTTTGCTCCTGATCAGGACGTCAAGCGGATCCAGCAGATCGAGGGCCCAACCGGCGTGGCGGCATACACGCTGGTGATGGAGGTCTTTAAGACCCGAGAGATCTATCGGCACCTGTCCAACGCCGGCGACCGGGTCGCTCGGGCCGGGGAGACCTTGCACGACATCGTCGTGAAGTTGGTCTAAGTCCACACTGAGGGGACGAGTCGGGCGATAAGCCGGGTTCTGTCCTGGAGCCGTGCGGCTCCAGGGACGGCCATCCATCTCCGGTGGCTGTTGCCAGCCACCTCTAGCGCCCTACCCGGGTGCTCGGGCGGGCCGCCCTTGAACGCACCCTGTCTGGGCTTGCTCCCAGTGGGGTTTACCTAGCCGACCTGGTCACCCAGATCGCTGGTGGTCTCTTACACCACCGTTTCACCCTTACCAGTCCAGGACTGGCGGTCTGTTCTCTGTGGCACTATCCCGCGGGTCACCCCGGGTGGCCGTTAGCCACCACTGCGCCCTGTGGAGCCCGGACTTTCCTCGGCGGCGATCGCTCGCCGACGCGGCCGTCTGCCCGACTCGTCCGCCCCTGATTGTATGCCCTGACTTTAGCCAGCGTGGAAGCCGACAATGCCGGCCGCGATGTCGGCGCGCTCCAGCCGCACCTGCACGCTCGCGCCCAATCCGCGCCGCTCCCCGCCCGCGAGGCCCAGGATGGGAGCATCGACCAGTTGGACGATCATGCCCTTCTCGGCCACGTCGACGACTACGGCGGCGAAGCTCTCCCCCACTCGGTCACTGAGGACGGCGGCTTCGGTGGCATCGGCGCAGGCGCGCTCGACCGCCGATGCGCGCCGACCGGAAACCGCCATGGCTTCCGGCAGCGTCGGTAAGGCATCGACCACCCACGAGGGGACCTCGGCATTGCGGACGTGATGCTCGCAGGCGACCAAACCAAAGCGGTCCACGAGTCGCCGCAGCGGCGCCGTGACGTGGGCATAGGGCGCGGCCACGGCCGCATGTCCGAGTTCCGCGGGCAGGCTGCCGGTCAATGGCGTATACCCGGCACCGCGGAAGAGACCGGTGGCTTCGTGGATGAGGGCGAGGGAGCGCGCCGAGGTGCGATCCAGGGATCGGATGAACTCGCCGTACGGGAGGTCATCCGGCCACGGTGCCCCCAAAGCTGCGGCCTGGCGACGGAAACGGGCCAGGGCGCTCGGCGCGGGCGCGGGCATAGTCCGCAGAATCCCCACCTTGGCACCGATCATCAGCTGCGCGGCAGCCATCCCCGTGAGCAGACTGATCTGGGCATTCCAGTCCTCACTGGCCCGAGGCGGCCGGAACTCCAAGGTGAATCCGCCGTCCGCGTGGCGATTCACCTCTTGCTCCGGCACCGGCAAACTGGCGCCACCACGCACCCGCTCCTGCTCAGCCCGCTTGGTCCCGATCTCGCGCAGGAGGACGAAACGCTCATCAGCAGAGCCCCCGGCCACCGCCGCCTCCACCGCGGCATAGTCCTGCCGCTCCACGGAACGCACCATGGCGCGTCGTAGCTGGGTATCGGTGAGGACGCCATCCCGATCCAGGCGCAGGTCCCAGACATAGGCCGGTCGGACAGACCCGGGGAGCAGGCTCGCGGCAGCCTCTGATAGCACGGGCGGGTGCAGCGGGACCTTCTCATCGGGCGAGTAGATCGTTTGGCCGCGCTCCCTGGTCGCCCGGTCCAAGGCTCCCCCAGCCGCGACAAAGGCCGGCACATCCGCAACGGCGTAACGCACCCGGTAGCCCTGCCCGGTGCGCTCCAGGTGCATCGCCTGGTCAAGATCCATCGAGTCTGGCGGGTCAAGAGTCCAGAACGGAAGGTCCGTCAGGTCTTCTCCTGGCAGGCCCGGTGCCCGCTCGGCGGCCCGCTGCGCCTCAGCCAGCGCATCCTCGGGGTAGTCATCCGCCACCTGGTGCTCCGCGCGAATGGCGGCAAAGCGCTCGAGCAAAGGCTGGAGGGCCGAGTGCGGCGCCTCGGCCTCAGTCGGTCGCAGGACAATCCTCGGGTGCGGCATACGGGTGAATCTAGCCCGGTGAGCAGCCACTAGGCTGCACGCCGTGCTGATCCTGTTGCCACCCTCGGAGTCCAAGTGGAATCGGGCTCGCGGTCGGTGCGTGGACCAGAGCGGGTGGTCCTTCCCTGGGCTGGCCGAGCCGCGTCAGCGCGTCGCCGCCGCCCTGGCCGAGGTGAGCGCCTCTCCGGATGCACCCAGACTGCTCGGTGTCTCGCCGAGGCTCTTGGACGAGATCGCCCGGAACCTGCGTCTCGAGCGGGCACCGGCAACCCCGGCGGCCGAGGTCTATACCGGAGTGCTTTATGACGCCCTCGATCTGGCCACTTTGGATCCGGCGGCACGACGGCGAGCGACCCGTTGGGTGCTCGTGATCTCCGCGCTCTATGGCGCTGTGCGCCTTTCGGACCGCATTGCGGCATACCGGCTGGCCATGGGAGTCGATCTGCCGGGTGTCGGCCCGTTGGCGCGCGCCTGGCGACCAGAGCTCGAGCGCGAGCTGACCGGAGTAGTCGGGCGCGGGGTGATCGTTGACTGCCGCTCGGCGGCCTATGCCGCCGCCTGGCCGGCGCCGCAGGAGCTGGCCGATCGGTGGGCTCAGATTGCGGTGCCCGGAGCAAGTCACATGGCCAAGCACACCCGGGGATTGGTCGCGCGCGCCATCTGTGCGCGCGGCCTCGACCCTCGCTCGGTGCCCGCTCTCGCGCTGGCCTTAGCCGATGACTTCGAGACCACGGCGAGGCCACCGGTGCGCCCCGGCAAGCCGTGGGTGCTTGAGGTGACTGCTCGCTAGGGCAGCACGGCCGCGGCCAACGTCGACCCCAACTCCCGGGCCAAGTCCAGGGCAACACGATCGGGGCTGCCGATGACCTCGACGGGCGCATGCACGCGAGTCCACTGCAAGGCCCCGGCCACCGTTTCCACGGAGCGAACTCCACCGGAGAGGTCGGCGTTACCGTGCACAACCAGTGCGTAGGGCGCCTTGATCGTGGCCGTCAAGCATGGGTAGTAGATGGAGTCGAAGGCGTGCTTGAGCGCCCCGCTCATATAGCCAATGTTGATCGGGGTGATGAGCGCGTAGGCGTCGGCGGCCAGCACATCGGACGCGGTCGTGGACAGCGCCGGTGAGAGTTGGGCACGGACAGCGCCCGCCAAGTCGGGATGGCGTATGCCCTCGACCACGGCCGCCACCAACTCCTCCAGCGCCGGAGAGACGGTGTGGTGGATGACCAGGACGGTGCTCACCGCTGCGCCCGAGTCTCCCCGAAGGCCGTAGTGATGGCCTGCGTCAAGTCGGCCACGAGATCGTCGGCGCCCTCGAGCCCCACTGAGAGACGAATGGTCCCGTCAGTGATTCCCACAGCGGCCCGGTCTTCCGGCGACAGGCGACGGTGAGTCGTGGTGGCCGGATGTGTCGAGAGCGACTTGGCGTCTCCAAGGTTGTTCGAAATGTCCACGAGTTCAAGGGCATTCATCACCGCGAAGGCCTCGGCCTTGCCGCCCTCGACGGTGAAGGTGACCACCGTCCCGCCGCCCTCCATTTGTCGGCGAGCCAGGTCGTGCTGGGGGTGGCTGGGCAACCAGGGGTAGATCACGCGAGAAACGTGCGGCATACCGCCAAGGGCTTGCGCCACGGCCAGCGCGCTCTGCGTCATCCGGGCCACGCGCAAGTCGAGCGTCTCCAGTCCCTTGAGCATGACCCACGCATTGAAAGGCGACATCGACGGGCCGGTATGCCGCATGAGGTTCTTGACCGGGCCGTTGATGAAGTCCGCCGGCCCCAAGACCGCACCGCCGAGAGCGCGTCCCTGGCCGTCGATGTGCTTGGTGGTGGAGTAGACCACGATGTCGGCACCATGCTCCAAGGGATGCGAATGCACCGGGGTCCCAAAGACGTTATCCACGACCACTTTGGCGCCGACGGCGTGGGCAAGATCGCTCACTGCGCGGATGTCCACGAGTTCTTGCATCGGATTGCTCGGGGTTTCGAAGAAGACCGCATCGGTGGGGCGATCTAGCGCGGTTGCCCATTGGTCCAGATCAGCACCGTCGACGAAGACCGACTCCACACCCCAACGCGGCAGAATCTCATCCAGGATGACGAAGCAGGAGCCGAAGAGTGCCCGGCTGGCCACCACGCGGGAGCCCTGACCGCACAAGGCGGCCAGGGCGACGAAGACCGCCGCCATTCCCGATGCCGTCGCGTAGCAGGCTTCCGCGCCCTCAAGCAGGCGTAGCCGCTCCTCCAGCATGGCAACCGTGGGATTGCCGTAGCGGCTGTAGATGAACCGATCCACCTCGTCCTTGAAGGCGGCCTCGGCCTCCTCGGCGGAGGAGTAGACGAACCCGGAGGTCAGGAAGAGCGCCTCGGAGGTCTCGTCAAAACCACTGCGAGACAGGCCTCCTCGCACGGCGAGGGTCGGTCGTGAGAGCTCCATGGATCAGCCTTGCTTCCAGGGCAGGCCGGAGTTTTTCCAGCCGCTGACTGCGCGATGTCCGTGGGCATCGTGCGGCCCTTCGAAGCCCTCCAGGATGTTGTATGCCGGGCCGAGGCCCGCGGCGGTGAGGGTCTGCGCGGCCGCGAGGGAACGCACCCCACTGCGGCACAGCAGGTAGATCGGCTGACCGGGCGTCACTCCCGCGGCGCGCAGATCATCGACGAAGGCGTCATTGCGCGCGCCATCGGGGAAGCTTTGCCACTCGACGAAGAGCGCTGGGACATCGGGCACCCCGACGTAACTCCACTCGGCCTTGGTCCGCACATCGACCAAGACACCCGTCCCCGCCGACACCGCCGCATGGGCCTGCGCTGGGGTCACATCACCGGCATACATGCAGGTAAGGGTATGCCGCCCGCAGGCAGAGTTCGGGCTCAGGTCCGGTTGGTGAACGCGATCGAGACCTCGCCGCTCTCCCAGACCTCAATGGCTGTCAGGGAGCCTGGCGCGGCCGCCAGGCGCCAGGCGTGGGTCGGCGAGGTACCCAGCAGATGCGCGAGCACGACCATGATCGGCTTGCGGTGACACACCACGACGGTGGTACCTCCGGCCGCCACGACCCGCTCCCACGCCGGAAGGATGCGGGCGGCGAGATCCTCGTGGGACTCCCCCCCGTCGGGGGCGTAGGTCGGGTCATCCCGAAGCCGAAGGAAGTCCTCGGGCGAACTCGCGACCAGGTCGTGCACGGACAGTCCGTCCCAGGCGCCGAAATTCTGCTCGTCCCAGTCTGGGTCGACCTGCGCGCTGGCGCCAATGGCTCGGGCCACGGCGTCCCCGGTCTGGATTGCCCGCGCGAGCGAGGACGTGACAACAGCGGCCCCCCCGGGTCCGACCAGATGGGCCAGTGCGACGCCTGCTGCCGCCGCCTGGGAGCGGCCAATGTCGTTGAGGTCCGGGTCGGGGCCGCCGCGACCGTCCAAACGACCCTCAGCGGTGAAGTCGGTGATCCCATGCCGGACCAGGATGATCCGCGTCGGTATGCCCCGAGAACCGAACTCGGTGGCCGGACGGGCCCGCTCCCCCTCAGCCGGTGGCGTGAGGGCGTCGTCGACCTCGGACTCGATCCCAAAAGTCCGGTCAACGATGTCGCCGTCCATGGCGACATTCGACAGGGCGTCGGCATCCCGGTTCTGCTCCCGCGGGATCCAGGTGAACTCCACCGAGCCGCCGGCGCCGCGGATGTCGCGGACAATCTCCTGCGCCTGCAGGGCCAGCCGCCGCATGTCTTCGTGCTTGATCTTCCAGCGACCGGCCATCTGCTCGACCACCAGTTTGGAATCCATCCGGACGCTGACCGTGGCGCCCGAGTCAATCCGCGCGGCTGCCTCAAGGCCGGCGATGAGACCGCGGTATTCGGCGACATTGTTCGAGGCCAGGCCCAGGGGCTCGGCGCGCTCGGCCAGCAATGCCCCGGTCTCGCTGTCCCGCACCAGTGCGCCATACCCAGCGACTCCCGGGTTGCCGCGTGAGCCCCCGTCCGCCTCGACGGTGAGGCGACGGCTCACAGGCCGGACTCGGCGGTCCGCACGAGGATGCGCCGACACTCCTCACAGCGGATCACTTCGTCAGGTGCGGCCGCGCGAATGTGGTCGATATCCACACTGTTGAGCTCGAGTTGACAGCCCCCGCAGCGGCGATGACGCAGGAGCGCGGCACCGATACCCGAGGTCGATCGGATCTTCTCGTAGAGCTCGCTCAGCTCGGGTCCCACGCTGGCCACGATGCCGGCGCGGGGGGCGAGGACATCGCTCTCCTCGCTGGCCAACTCGGCCAGGCGCTCGTCGCGGCTCACTTCGAGCGCCCGAATGCGATCAGCCAGCTCGGCGCGACCCCGTTCGAGTTCGGAGACATCGTGCTCGATGGCCTCGGCGCGCTCCATCACCTCGAGTTCGACGTCCTCGAGTTCGCTCTGGCGTCGCTCAAGGGAGACCAACTCATGCTGCAGCGCTTGCAGGTCCTTGGCCGTGCCCGTGCCCGCGTCGAGGCGGGACTGATCACGGGCCGCGCGTTCCCGCACCAATTGGACGTCCGCCTCGGCCTTGGCCACCTCGCGCTGGACGTCGCCCAGTTCGGTGCGGGAGCGGATCAACTGGTCGTCAAGCAAGCGGGCCTTGCCCTCAAGGTCTGCAAGGTCGACCAACTGGGGCAGCGTTCGGCGCGCGTGCGCGATCTGCGCCACCCGCGTATCGATCGCCTGGAGGTCCAGGAGTGCGGCCTGGCGGGCGGGGTCGGCTTTCACACAGCACACCCTAGCCCGAGCGGCGCGCCCTCACCTCGGGGTGCACACCCCTTTTCCTCTGCTAGGACACCACAACGGGGCGCGGCATACGCACGCGCGTGTGCGCTCGCCCGGAAAGGTCACCAAGCAGAAGAAGACTGGGGCGGGAGCGACTCCGAGCGGCGGTCAGCGCGCTCCCACCGTGAAGGTCCACGGATCCGTAGAGATCGTGCTGACCGTGATCTCGACCCGGCCATCAAAGGCGGCATCGAGTGCGCCCTTCGCGGTCGGCAGCCACACCCATTCGCTGGCGAAGTGCCCCGCGTCCACCAGGTAGGGCGGGCCGTCGCGCGACTCCTCGCGGGCCTCGATTGCCGGATGGTGCCGCAGATCGCTGGTGACATAGGCGTCGACCCCCGCCGCGCGGGCAGCCTCGAAGAGGCCGTCACCGGAGCCTCCGAGCACAGCAACCCGGCGAACCGGAGCCTCGGGTGGCCCGGAAACCCGTATGCCGCCCGCCCCCACGGGCAGGGCCCGAGCCAACCCTTCGACGAAGGAGCGCAAGGAGAGGCTGCTTTCCAGGACTCCTACCCGGCCCATGTTCTGGCCTTCCTCGATGGTTAGCGGAGAGATCTGGCTGAGTCCGCACGCCTGCGCCAAGGCCTGGCTGACGCCGTCGGCTGCGCAGTCGGCGTTGGTGTGCGCGACATAAAGCGCGATATCGCCGACGATGAGTTCGGTGACGCTAGCCCCCTTGGCCGTGGTCGTGGCCACCGAGTGCACTCCCCGCAGGAGCAAGGGATGGTGGGTCAGGAGCAGGTCAACGCCCAGGGATCGCGCCTCGCCGATCACCGCCAGGGTGGGGTCGAGCGCCAGATGCAGCCGACGGACCGGTTGATCGAGGTCTCCGGTCACCAGGCCCACCCGGTCCCAGGACTGCGCGGTATCCGGCGGGTAGAGCCGCTCGATCACCGCGAGGACGTCACGCAGGGTGAGATCGTCGCTCATGTGGGCCCGGCCGGGATCGAACCGACGACATCCACGGTGTAAACGTGGCGCTCTACCAGCTGAGCTACAGGCCCCAGGGTGCGCGGCCATTGTGCCAGCCGCGCGGCGCCGGTTAGCCGCGGATCTCGCGCAGCACGTCCTGAACGCCGGAAAAGTCCCGCTCCTCGCCCGGCCCGTTGACCAGGCTCCAGCGGATGATCCGGTCGCGATCGATCAGGAAGGTACCCCGGATGGCCATGCCGCCACCCTCATGGAAGACACCATACGAACGGGCGACGTCACCGTGCGGCCAGAAGTCCGAGAGCAGCGGGAAGAAGTACCCCTTGTCGTCGGCCCACGCCCGGATGGCGTACATCGGATCGCACGAGAGCGCCAGCAATTGCAGATCGTCAGCGACAAAGTCCCCCAGGGAATCGCGAATGCCGTCGAGTTCCCCCGTGCAGATCCCGGAGAACGCGAACGGGTAGAAGACCACCAACACGTTCTTCTCCGCGGTGAGGGTGGACAGCGTGACATCCTGGCCGTTCTGATCTCTCAGGGTGAAGTCGGGGGCCTGGTCGCCGACGGCACGTGGCTGGCTACTCATGTGAGCATCCTGCCCTATGCGTGCGGCGCGAGCGTCACCGTCGGGACCGGGAGCGCGGGGCCACCAAACGGGTCGCTCGCCAGGTATCGCCAACCGGCGCGGATTCCGAGGCATGTAGTCCGGCCGTGGACGCCGCCTCGTCGACCTCGCTCGCCTCGACCGCTCCCGCAGCACCCTGCTTCGGGACGAGCAGGACCACGAAACCCCCGTCCTCGACGATGGTGCCGAGGTCCATGAGCACTTCGCTCAGGTCACCGTCACCGGCGCGCCACCACAGGATGACCGCATCAGTAGTGCCGGTGTAGTCCTCGTCCTCCAGATCACCACCGGCCAGATCCTCGATGGCAAACCTGAATTCATCCACCACGTCCGCGTCATAGCCGAACTCTTGGACAACTTGGCCAGCAGCAAATCCGAGCCGGTCCACACCCAGCGTGCTCACAGCCCTAGTCCATCGAATCCGGGTGCCTTGGTGCAAGCACTTCGGGCATTTCCACAGGTGGCGATGCCTCGAGCACCTGCGCCCGAGCCCGTCCTGCTCGGACAGATTCCTGAGCCAAAAGGACCTCAGCATCGTTCAGGCCGAGATGCTCAAGGACGGGCCGCACCGGCCCGATGGTCGAGACCAGGGTCACCGAGGCAAGCCGAAGGCGGCGTTGCACTGGCCCCTGGTGCAAGCGGCTGGACTGGATGCGCGCGTGCGGCATGATCACGGCAGATCGGCGGAAGTAGCCGCGCCGCAGCAGCAACGATGCGGGCGTGACGGCATACGCCCGCCGGCGCCATCCCCACGGGTCGAGGTATCGGGCGCGCTCGGGGATACCGTGCCAGTACTCATCCGACCCCGTACCCAGGCAGGCCGCGCGCAAAGCTTCGGGTTGTAGTTCGGGGTCCACCACGGCCATGATCCGAACTGCATCCTCGAAGGGTCCCACCGGGAGCACGACAGTCTCGTTGAGGGCATCCCCATCCATGATCTTGCTACCGGCGACATTGATGCGCACCCGCCACCATCCCCAGGGCCGCCACCACAGTGGTTGGAGCAGTTCGATGGCTTGCACGCGATGCAGCGGCACCATCGTGGTCTTCAACTCGGTCAGTCCGTGGTGAATTCGTAGGCTGCGCCCGAGATCGGTGACCACGAAGTTGCCATTGCGCAGCAGTTCCTTGAGCCGATCGACCCCGACCCCGAAGACGAATGGGATAAGGGCCGGCGTGGCGAGCAAAACCATCGGGCCAAGCCGCAAGGTCCCGAATGCCGTGAGCGCTCCCAGAGCGATGGTCCCGAGGATGATGACCGAACCGTGCAGAATCGTGGCGACGAACAGGCGGCCGTTGGGGACCTGCACCAACGCGGGCTGGCTCTGGACTGGCGGAGCTCCGGGGGTGGCGCGTACCACCCGCTCGTCGCTGATCCCAGCCAGCCTTAACAGTTCATCGCGCACTTCCGCCGCACGAGCCTGAGTCAGGAAGGCCAAGGTGAGGTGGCTATCCCCCGCACCCGCGGATTGCACCACCACTTGCGAGAGTCCGGTCAGCCGCGCCAGCACCGGGCGAGACATCTCCACCGCCTGAACTCGAGCCAGCGGAACTTGCCGGTGCTGGCGGATGATCCATCCGACGCGCTGCTCGAGCTGCCCGCCGGCAACCCGGAACCGGGTGAATCGCCATGACAACCACGCGACGGCGATGACGATGCCCACCACGAGCAGCCCGATGCCCACCACGACGAGCCATCCGAGTTCGAAGACCCGACGTGGCCCCTCGGCGGGGCCGGACTCGTCAAAGCCCTCGTAGCCGGGGACGCCGGCGAGTCTCATCAGCAGATCCCATGCCTGGCTGAGCAAGAAGGACAGGAAGGCAAGGAAGAAGACTCCGCCCTTGAGCAACGGAGAGAGCGGGTGTAGTCGCTGCCACTCCTCGAGCGGGGTGTCCTGGACCGAAGCCCGCCCCCTGCTCACAAGCCCGCCCGCTGCGCCTCGCCCAAGGCCGCTAGGCGGGTTCGCAGTTCCTCGGCCTGGGCAATGGGTAGTCCGGGCAGGGTGCCGCTGGATTGTGGGGAGGCCGTGTGGATCTGTAGGGACGCGATGCCATACGCGCGGGCCACCGGCCCGGACTGAACGTCCACGAACTGGAGCCGACCGTACGGAATGGCCACCAGCGAACGCAGCACGCGACCCTTGCGGATCACGAACTCCTCTGGCAACTCGATCCACGAGATGGCGCCGACCTGGCGCGTCACGACATAGCCCACCACGGCCGTCACCACAATCAGGATCCCCGTAGCGATCCACACCCAAGGCGTCAGGACGAGCGCCACGACAATCGTGGCCACGATCGGGATCGCCATCGTCATCGCCAGCACAATGAGTCTGGCACGCACCAATGCCGGGCTCACCGGCTGCCAGGGCAGGTCCCCTCCCCGCAGGGTGACTGTCTCCATGGCGCCAGTCTGACAGACGGTCAGCCACCAGCCAGGAAGTCACCCACGATCTCGTTGAACTCACGCGCATGCTCGATCTGCGTCCAGTGGCCGCAGCGGCCAAAGACGTGGAGGCGACTGTCATCAATGAGGTGCAGCAGTCGATAGGCATTCTCCAGTGGGATCACGCGGTCATCCCTGCCATGAATGACCAACGTGGGTTGTGCCAGACCGGCGATCTGGTCCTCGGGGGTCGCCAGCCCATCCACCCATCGCTGCCGAGGCGCCGGGAAGCCACAGGCGCCCATCAGCACGAGCCGATCCACCCGCTGCGGTGCGCGGCGGCCAGGCTGATCGCCAAGCCCCCGCCGAAGCTATTGCCCACCAACGAGAACCGCTCCAGACCGAGGGCGTCCACGAAGCCGAGCAGATGGGCCCGCCAGGCGTCCAGGCCGTAGGGGAAGGCCTCCGGTCGATCCGTGAACCCAAAGCCCACGATGTCCGGCGCGATCACCGTGAACCGCTCGGCAAGCGCAGGCATGGTGAGCCGCCAATTGGCATAAGCGCTCACCCCAGGACCCGATCCATGCAGCAGCACCACGGGAGGGCCGGACCCGAGCCGGTGGTAGTTCGTGGCGATGCCCTCGACGTCGACGGTGTGGGCAATCTCCGGGTTCGCGCTCATGCGGCGAGGCTATGCCGGCCGGTCGCCATTGGTGAGAGGGTGTTCCGCTCTGCGGCATTGACGTGTTGGAATGGCGCGCATGGCGATCACTGCACTGCGAGGCAACCCTGTCCGGACCAGCGGCGACCTTCCCGAGGTTGGCGACCACGCACCCGAGTTCATCTTGACCGGAGTCGACCTCGGCGACATCGCGTCGAACTTCTCCGGGCAGCGGACCGTGCTCAACATCTTCCCGAGCATTGACACGGGCGTGTGTGCAACCAGCGTTCGGCGATTCAACGAGCTGGCCGCAGGCCTAGATAACACCCGGGTGTTGTGCATTTCCCAGGACTTGCCCTTTGCGATGGCCCGCTTCTGCGGCGCGGAGGGACTGGACCGGGTCATCTCGGCTTCTGCCTTCCGGTCGACCTTTGGCGATGACTATGGCGTGCGCCTGCTCGACGGGCCCATGCGTGGCCTGCTGGCTCGCTCCGTCGTCGTCGTCGATGAGCATGGTGAGGTCGTGCACACCGAACTCGTCCCGGACATCTCGCACGAGCCCGACTATGACGCAGCCTTAAGCGTCCTGGGCTGAGTCGGTATGGGTCGAGTGACGACCCGAGTGCCGCGGGTCCGGATCGACTCGGCACGAGGCAGTGCGACCGCCCGACCCGACAGCGTGATCGTCGAGGAGCCGCTCGAGATCCGGGTCAATGGCGGGTCGATCACGACGACCATGCGGACACCCGGCGACGACTTCGACCTGGCTCTCGGACACCTGCTCACGGAAGGGCTGCTCACCAACACCGAGGTGATCGCGGGCATGATGCACTGTCTGGACGAGGACGCCTCAGGCTCCCCGACCTTCAATGTCGTGGATGTGGCCCTGAAGAAGGAGGCCCAACTCGTCGGCGAGGTCCGTCGCCGCACCTCAGCGATGACGAGCGCGTGCGGCGTGTGTGGCTCCGAGAGCATCGCCGATGTGGCCACTCGGAGTCGTTTTGAGCTGGCCCACGATCCCATTCACCTCCCGGCGCAGGTCGCGCTCGAACTGCCCAGCGCCCTGCGGGCCCAGCAACCCGCCTTCGATCGCACCGGAGGGTCGCACGCTGCCGGCCTTGCCTTGGCCGACGGCGAACTTCTTGCCGTTCGGGAAGACGTCGGTCGGCACAATGCCGTGGACAAGGTCGTCGGCGCCGTAGCCCGCGAGCGCCCGTTACCCCTGTCCGGGACCGTGCTGGTCGTCAGTGCGCGGGCGAGTTTTGAGATCCTGCAAAAGGCGGCCATGGTCGGCATTCCGGTTGTGGTCGTGGTGGGAGCCCCCACCTCGCTGGCGGTCGACCTCGCCACCCAGTTGGGCATGACCCTGCTGGCCATGACGCGTCCCCCCACGGTGAATGTCTTCGGCCGGACCGACCGGGTCGGCACTCCAGCTCCCCGCCACTGACACGTTCCGGAGCTGTTCGTCCCGCCTGTCGGCCCAGTTGTGACCGAGGCCACTGTTGGGGGCAGGATAGGGATCATCTCGCCTCTCACCTCGGGAGGGCGCCCGCATCCGAAAGGACCTGGCCAGTGGTCGCTCGCGACGACGTCGGACCCATCCTCAACGGCATTCCCACCCATCTGCCGGATATTGACCCGGCGGAAACGCAGGAGTGGCTGGACAGCCTGGATGGGGTGATCGACGGTCCGGGGCGGATGCGTGCTCGCTACCTGATGCTGCGGATGCTTGAACGCGCTCGCGAGCAGCAAGTCGGCGTGCCCTCGATCACGACCACGGACTACATCAACACGATCAGCCCCGAGCAGGAGCCCTGGTTCCCCGGGGACGAGGCCGTGGAGAAGCGCATCCGTCGGCTGGTGCGGTGGAATGCGGCCATGCTGGTCCACCGCGCCCAGCGGCCCGGTGTCGGCGTCGGTGGCCACATCTCGACCTTCGCGTCCTCGGCGACCCTGTACGAGGTCGGCTTCAACCACTTCTTCCGCGGCAAGGACCACCCCGGCGGCGGCGACCACATCTTTGTCCAGGGTCACGCCTCCCCCGGCATGTATGCGCGCGCCTTCCTTGAGGGCCGGCTCTCGCAGGAGCGCCTCGACGGCTTCCGCCAGGAGAAGTCCCGTACGCCCTCGCTGCCCTCCTACCCGCACCCACGACTGATGTCGGACTTCTGGGAGTTCCCGACCGTGTCCATGGGTCTAGGCCCGATGAACGCGATCTATCAGGCGCAGTTCGATCGGTACCTGCACAACCGCGGCATCAAGGACACCAGCCAGCAGCACACCTGGGCCTTCCTCGGCGATGGCGAGATGGACGAGCCCGAGTCGCGCGGCCTGCTCCAGTTGGCCGCCAATGAGGAGCTGGACAACCTCACCTTCGTGGTCAACGCGAACCTCCAGCGGCTCGATGGCCCGGTGCGCGGCAACGGCAAGATCATCCAGGAGTTGGAGGCCTTCTTCCGAGGCGCCGGCTGGAATGTCATCAAGGTCGTCTGGGGTCGCGGCTGGGACCCGCTGCTGGCGGCCGACGGCGGTGGCGCCCTCATCCACCTGATGAACTCCACGAGCGATGGCGACTACCAGACCTTCCGCGCGAACGACGGCAAGTACGTCCGCGACTTCTTCTTTGGCCGCGACCCGCGCACTCGCAAGTTGGTCGCGAACTGGAGCGATGACGACATTTGGTGGAAGCTCAAGCGGGGTGGGCACGACTACCACAAGGTGTATGCCGCATACCGCGCCGCCTTGGCGCACCAGGGTCAGCCCACGGTGATCCTGGTCAAGACGATCAAGGGATACACCCTCGGCAAGAGCTTCGCAGCACGCAATGCCACCCACCAGATGAAGAAGCTCACCATCGAGGACCTCAAGGGCTTCCGCGACACCCTGCACATCCCGATCGATGATGCGACCCTCGAGGCCAACCCCTACCAGCCGCCGTACTACCACCCCGGCAACGACGACGAGGCGATCCAGTACCTCCACGAGATGCGCGGGAAGTTGGGCGGCTATCTGCCCGAACGACGGGTGCGGCCGGTCTCGCTGCCGTTGCCGGATGACACGGCATACGCACAGGTCAAGAAGGGTTCTGGCAAGCAGAATGTCGCCACGACCATGGCCTTCGTCCGCCTGCTCAAGGACCTCATGCGCGACAAGGAGTTCGGGGACCGGATCGTGCCGATCATCCCCGACGAGGCGCGGACCTTCGGGATGGACAGCTTCTTCCCGACGGCCAAGATCTACAACCCGCATGGCCAGCGCTACACCAGCGTCGATGCCGACCTCATGCTCAGTTACAAGGAATCCGCGCAGGGACAAATCCTGCATACCGGCATTAACGAGGCCGGCTCGATGGCCGCGTTCACCGCCGCCGGGTCGGCCTACGCCACCCACGGTCAGCCGATGATTCCGGTGTACGTGTTCTACTCCATGTTCGGTTTCCAGCGGACGGCCGACTCGATTTGGGCGGCCGCAGACCAGATGTCGCGCGGTTTCATGATCGGTGCAACTGCCGGCCGGACCACGTTGGCCGGCGAGGGTCTGCAGCACAACGACGGGCACTCCCCGTTGCTCGCCTCGACCAACCCCGCGGTGCGGCACTACGACCCGGCCTACGCATACGAGATCGCCCACATCGTTCAGGACGGTCTGCGCCGGATGTACGGCAATGACGAGTCCCTGACCGATGACGAGCGCAATGTCATCTACTACCTGACCGTCTACAACGAGCCGATCCAGCAGCCGGCTGAGCCCGAGAATGTCGACCGTGAGGGCATCCTGCGCGGCCTGTATCTGTATGCCGCCGGATCGACCGAAGGTCTGCCCGAAGGGGCACCCCGCGTGCAGCTGCTCGCCTCGGGTGTGGGGATGCCGTGGGCGCTCGAGGCCCAGGAATTGCTCCGCAATGACTGGAATGTCATCGCCGATGTGTGGTCGGTGACCTCCTGGAATGAGTTGCGGCGTGACGCGCTTGCCTGCGACGAAGCCGCATTCCTGCATCCCGAGCAGCCCCGGCAGGTGCCCTGGGTGACCCAGAAGTTGAGTGGAACCTCGGGTCCGGTGGTGGCGGTGTCGGACTACATGCGAGCGGTGCAAGACCAGATCGCTCAGTGGGTTCCCGGTCGCTTCGGCTCGCTCGGCGCTGATGGCTTTGGGTTCTCGGACACCCGTCCGGCCGCCCGCCGCTTCTTCCACATCGACGGTCCATCCATGGCGGTGCGGGCGCTGCAGCTGATGGCCGAGGACGGCAGCGTCCCGGCCGAGCTCGCGCGCGAAGCGGCGCAGCGCTATCAGCTGCTCGATGTCACGGCCGGCACCAGCGGCAACTCTGGCGGAGACGCCTGAGTATGCCGCCGCTGGCGCGAGTCAGCGGGGATGCCCGGTGAGGAAGGACCAAATCGCCGAACTGGCGTCGAGATCTGGGTGAGGCGGCTGCCCCATCCAGGCATGCGCGGCGCCCGCGACCTCGATGAAACTCACTGAAGCGGTGCCAGCGCACCCAGCCCACTGCGTTAACCGCACGTCAGGGTGTTCCGCCCAGGTGGTCACCGTGGGGTCAAGGGAGCACGCTTGCCGGGCCGCGAAAGTCTCGGCTGCCTGCCGCGGCGGGCTGAACGCGACGCCGGCCAAGCCGGAGCCTCGTCCCCCGTCGATCGGGATGTTCGTATCGGCCGTCCCGTGAATCTGTAGGACCGACACCGGTGTCGATGGCGCACAATCCGGGATCTCCAATGCCGCAGACTGCACCCCCACCGCCACAAAGAGGTCCGCGGCCTCACACGCCAGGCGCAGGGCCATGATCCCCCCATTGCTGTGACCGGTGGCATACACCCGATGCGGATCGACCGCGTGAGTGCGCTCGATGTCGGCGACCAGCAGGCGGAGGAAGGCGACGTCATCGACCTCTTGGGCAGCGGCCGCACCGCAACACCGGCCGCCATTCCAGGTTCGGGCCCCGCCGGAGCCATCGGCGGCTCGGCCCACGCCATCGGGATAGGCGACAACGCCGCCGTTGGCTGTCGCGAGCGCGTCGAAGCCCGAACTCCTCGCGAACTGGGCCCCGCTGCCCAGACCGCCGTGCAGGGCCACCAGCAAGGGTGCCGGCGTTGGCAACTGCGCGGGCACAAAGAGGCGGTAGCTGCGGGTCCGGCCGTCGTCAGTGATCACGGTGTGGGTCGTGACCGCGCCAACGGGCTTGCTGGCGGGCAGGCTATTGGCATAGAGGCTGAGAGGCGAGGTCCCTGAAGCGTCCGAGGTACCCGAGGTACCCGACTGGCGAGGCGGCGAAGACCCCGCGCAGGCCAGCACGAGCAGGCAGATCAGACCAAGGGCAGACATTCTCATCGCCGTCACGGAACCAGCCTGCCAACTCATCCTCGCGGTCGGGTTACCGCCACCTGGAGACTTCCTGAAGGCGGCTTCGTCCATCTCTCGATGAGCGTCACCCGCGTTTGGTATGGTCGCGCCGTCGTGGTCGCGTGAGCACCACCTGGGGTCCTACGAGGGGATTGCGTTCCAATGAGGTTTCGACGTCACGTTCTTGCGCTTGTCGTGGTGGCCGCTCTGGGTTCTACGAGCCTGTCCGCAGCTCACGCTGCGGGCGGCGACATCACTGGGCATATCACCGGTAGCCATGGCGAGGCCCTGTCGACCTGCGTGACGGCCTTCGACGAGTCGTTCACCTGGACCACTCAGGCCTGCACGGACGAGACCGGCGCCTACACCTTGACTGATCTCACCGAGGGATCGTCCTACCGATTGCAGGCCGATGGCGCAGGTGACTACGTCGGTGAGTGGGCGCAGGACGCGGCCGGCTTCGATGACGCCACTGCCTACCCCACAGGTTCGGTGGTGGACATCACGTTGAATCCGGGCGCTCACTTGGAAGGGACACTCAGCAACGCCGATGGTTCCCCGGCCGTTTCGGTACCAGTGATGGCATCCCCAACAACGACCGGGGAATCTCGTGATGGAACGACAGATGATCAGGGCCACTGGTCGATGACCGTCGCTGCTGGCACCTACGTGATCATGTTCGGCACTGTTGTCCCGCAGTACGCCTTCGGCACGACCTCGTACGACGCCGCACACCGCTTCACGGTGGCAGCAGACGAAACCGTGCAAATCAACGATCAAGTGCTGCCCCACGGCACCGTCCGCGGTCGCGTGGTCGACGCCGTCACCGGTGCTCCACTCGCTGACGTCTGCGCGCGCCTGATCGACCCCGCGCATCTCGACAATTGGGATCTGGGCAGCGGCTGCACCGACAGCCAGGGGCGGTACTCGCTGACCGCAGCGGCCGAGGGCACCTTTGCCGTGGTCTTCCGAGACAACAGCAGCGCCGGCTATGCACCCACGTACTCGGGCAATGTCGCTCGGCTGAGCCAGGCCCAAACCGTGGTCGTCACTGGCACCTCGACGGTGACCGTGGGGGCCCGCCTCAAGGCCGGCGGCACGGTCACTGGCCGCGTCGTCAATGCGACTACCGGGGCGGGAGTGGCCATGATGTGCCCCGACCTCTACTTCGGCCGGACATCTGAGCGACTTGAGATCAGCCAGGATCAATGTTCTTCGGCTAATGGCTACTTCCGGATCACGGGTGTTCCTGCGTTGCCCTTCTCGGTGAGCCTGCGCCCCGGAGGCCCGGGCGTTCCCTACGCCACGATCTGGGCCGGAGGGTCCGCGACCCAGACCAAGGCCAAAACCTGGTCGACGACCGCAGGCTCTACTGTGCGACTCGGCACAACCGCGCTGCCGTCGCCGGGAGTGGTGAGCGGTGTGGTCAAGGACATGAAGGGCCACCCCGTCGAAGGTGCCTGGGTGGACCTGAGCGGTCGAACGGTCGGCCGGATGGGCCATGGAGATGCCCCCTTTGAGACCCAAACTGACGCCACTGGCGCCTATACGATCTACGCCCCTCCGGGGACCTACACCCCTATCGTCTACCAGGACAACCAAGGTGGTCGGGAGGCGACGCTAGCGCCCGAATGGTCGGGAAATGCCAGCTCGAGGGAGGCCGCAGCGCCCAAGACCGTTCGATCCGGCCAGACCGTCACGTGGTCGCCGTGGATGGCCCCCGGATCGTTCATCACTGGCACGGTCGTGACCGCTGACGGAGCACCGAGTCCCTATGCATTGGAGGGAGATGCCTTCATGGCCGATGGCATCCCGATTGCTTCCTTCTATGCACTCCCTGGTGGGACCTTCCGGGCCGGACCGCTGCCGGCGGGGACGATGACCTTGCTCGGTTGGACCATCGACACATCCACAGGCGCGATGGCGCCGGCGGTCTTTGACGCCACCACCGATCAGGCGGCCGCGACGCCCGTCGTGGTGGGCGCCCGCCAGACCGTCGACATCCTCTGGCATCTGCCATAGAGCTCGGCTTCGCCCGCACTACCGTCAGGTGCCTCTGTAACTGAACATGCATTGCACCGTATATAGTTGCAGTCATGTCCAAGGTCCTTACTTCCCTGCCCGTCGGCGAGCGCGTCGGCATCGCCTTCTCAGGAGGCCTCGACACCTCGGTCGCGGTCGCCTGGATGCGTGAGAAGGGGGCCATCCCCTGCACCTACACGGCGGACCTGGGTCAGTACGACGAGCCGGAGATCGAGACCGTCCCGGATCGAGCCGGTCAGTATGGTGCCGAACTCGCGCGGATGGTCGACTGCAAGAGTGCGCTGGTCGAGGAAGGGCTCTCGGCGATCGCCTGCGGCGCCTTCCACATCCGCTCCGGAGGCAAGACCTACTTCAACACCACTCCCCTCGGCCGAGCCGTGACCGGAACGCTGCTGGTGCGTGCCATGCATGCCGATGGGGTCGACATCTGGGGCGATGGCAGCACCTTCAAAGGCAATGACATCGAGCGGTTCTACCGCTACGGGCTGCTGGCCAACCCGGATCTGCGGATCTACAAGCCGTGGCTTGACGCGGCATTCGTCGATGAATTGGGCGGCCGGCACGAGATGAGCGCCTGGCTGACCGAGCGGGCATTGCCGTATCGGGCCAGCCAAGAGAAGGCCTACTCCACGGACGCCAACATCTGGGGTGCGACCCATGAGGCCAAGACACTTGAGCACCTCGATGTCTCGCTGGAGACGGTCGAGCCCATCATGGGCGTGGCCTTCTGGGATCCCGCGCTGGAGATCGCCAGTGAAGACGTCACGATCCAGTTCGTGCAGGGTCGACCGGTGGCGATCAATGGCACGGGTTTGGATCCGGTGGCCCTGGTCCACGAAGCCAACACCATCGGCGGACGTCACGGTCTTGGCATGTCCGACCAGATCGAGAACCGGATCATCGAGGCGAAGTCCCGTGGCATCTACGAGGCACCCGGGATGGCTCTGTTGCACATCGCCTACGAGCGCCTGCTCAATGCCGTGCACAACGAGGACACCATCGCGAACTACCACGCGGAAGGACGCAGACTCGGCCGGCTGCTCTACGAAGGCCGCTGGTTGGACCCGCAGTCCCTCATGCTGCGCGAGTCGCTGCAGCGTTGGGTCGCCTCCGTCGTGACCGGGCAGGTCACCCTGCGGCTGCGGCGCGGCGATGACTACTCGATCCTCGACACCCGCGGCGAGAACTTCACCTACCACCCCGACCGGCTCTCCATGGAGCGCGTCGAGAATGCGGCCTTCGGTCCGCTGGACCGGATCGGCCAGCTGACGATGCGCAATCTGGACATCGCCGACAGTCGGGCGAAGCTGGAGATCTATGCCACGCAGCCCTTCGACCAGGGCCAGGTGCTCATCGAGCACGGCACCCTCCTCGGGGCACTGCCTGCTGGTGGTTCGGACCGGATTGCCGAGAACCCGGCGGCCGCCGACAGCGAGCTCCTCGACCGGGCCGCCATGGAAGCCGGCACCGACTGACCGGCACACCTCCATCTCGCGCGCCCCAGGGGTGGGCTTGTTGGTGAGTGACAAATAGGATCGCGGTATGCCGCAGGCTCGCCATACGCCCTCCGCTGCCACCCGGCGGCGGGTTGAGCGCGCGGCCGGCGATCTCGGCGCGGCCGCGGTCGCGCAAATGGAGGCCGACCATGAGTGGTACCGGGCGCTTTCGGCAGAGCACCGCTCATGGGTCGGCTTGGTGGCCCAGGCCGGTATTCGCTCCTTCATCGACTGGTTCACGTCTCCGGCCGAGTCCGGGGTAGCAGCCACGGTCCTCGCCGACGTCTTTGGCACCGCCCCCCGCGAGCTCGCGCGGGCGATCTCCCTGGCCCAGACCCTCGACTTGGTCAGGACGGTGATCGGCGTCGTCGAGCGCGAGATCGCCGACCTCGCCGGTCCGCAGGAAGCCGACCTTTCCCGAGAGGCCGTGCTGAGGTATAGCCGTGAAGTCGCCTTCGCGGCCGCCGAGGTCTATGCCAAGGCCGCGGAGGCCCGCGGTGCCTGGGACGCACGCTTGGAGTCGCTGGTCGTGGATGCGGTCATCCGTGGGGAGGCCGACGAGTCCATGCAGTCACGGGCCGCTGCCCTGGGGTGGGGGGACATCAGCCCGGTCACCGTCATCGTGGGCAGCACCCCTGCTCAGGGGTCTGGCGCCGTCCTCGACATCCTCCACCGCACCGCTCGGCGCGCCGGCAGCGAACTGCTTGTTGCGGTCCACGGTCAGCGGATGATCTGCATCCTTGGACCCGTTGCCGACGACCTTGAAGTCGCGCGCACCCTTGCGCCTCACTTGGGTGAAGGCCCTTTGGTCATCGGCCCTGTGGTGCCGCACTTGTTCGCCGCGGGACGCTCTGCGCGCGCCGCACTCTCCGGGCATGCTGCCGCCCCCGCGTGGCCAATGGCCCCGCGACCAGTCCGCTCTGACGACCTCTTGGCCGAGAGAGCCCTCGCCGGGGACCAGCCGGCCCGCACCGCGCTGGCCACCCGGGTCATCCGTCCGCTGCAGCAGTCCAGCGGTGGGCACCTCTTGGAAACGGTGGCCGCCTATCTCGATCAGGATCGCGGCGTCGAGGCTGCTGCACGGGCGCTCTTCGTCCATCCCAACACCGTCCGCTACCGCCTTTCTCGGGTGGCCGACACCATCGGCTACGACCTCACCGACGCCCATGACGCGCAGACCGTGCGGATAGCCCTCGCGCTGGCGCGGTTGGCTCCGCCCTCGTGGCGGACGGTGAGTCCGGCACGGCACTCCCACCTTTTGGAGGAAACCTCCAAATCTCGCGGGTCAGCTTCGTCCGACTCCATCACGAACTCATAACGCTGGGCGCGGCACGCTGGATACGTGCTCGTCATCGTCTGCCCCGGACAGGGCTCCCAGACCCCCGGCTTCATGAACCCCTGGCTCGAGTTGCCCGGGGTCACCGAGCGGTTGGGTTGGCTCTCGGCGGTTGCCGGCGTTGATCTGGTGACCCATGGGTCGACCTCGGATGCCGACACCATCAAGGACACCGCGATCGCGCAGCCGCTGATCGTGGCATCGGGCCTGGTCGCACTGCTCTCCTTGTTCGCCCACCCCGCCGATGGCTTCCGCCTGGTCGGCGCCGGCGCGGGGCACTCGGTCGGCGAGATCACCGCGGCCAGCGCTGGCGGCGTCCTGTCAGCCGAGCAGGCGATGGTCTTTGTTCGTGAGCGTGGCCGCTCCATGGCCGAGGCTAGCGCGGCCACGCCCACCGGCATGAGCGCCGTGATCGGTGGCGAGGAGGCCGACGTGCTGGCCGCCATCGACCGTCACGGCCTTACCCCAGCCAATGTCAATGGTGCCGGCCAGATCGTCGCGGCCGGAACCATGGAGCAACTCGCTGCGCTTGCGGCCGAGCCGCCGGCCCGCGCCCGGGTGATCCCGTTGAAGGTGGCTGGGGCCTTCCACACCGGCCACATGGAGCGCGCCGTCAGCGTGCTCCAGGGGTATGCCGTCGCGATGTCCACGCACGACGCGCGGGTCCCGCTGGTGTCCAACCGCGATGGCGCGGTCGTTCATGACGGGCGCGAGGTCCTCCGCCGCCTCGTGAGCCAGGTCAGCAGCCCGGTGCGTTGGGACCGCTGCATGGAGACCTTCGCCGATCTGGGCGTCACCGGTCTGATCGAAATCCCGCCCGCAGGCACCCTGACCGGCCTAGCCAAGCGCGCACTTCCCGGGGTCGAGCTCCTCGCCCTGAAAACCCCCGATGACCTCGAGGCCGCACACCGGATGGTCCGCGAGCATGGGACCGAGCGCGAGGCCACCGACCCGTCGTGGCGCCTCGTCGTCAGCCCCGCCAAGGGCATCATCAGCCTCGATCCGGCCGTCCCTGGCGATCCGATCGCCACTGGTGCCACCATCGCCAGCGTCAGCACGCTTCGCGACTCCTATGCCGTGATCGCCCCGCATGGCGGTCAAGTCCTGGAGTGGCTCGTCGAGGATGGCGATCCGGTCGCACCCGGCCAGCCCGTGCTTCGCCTGTACCCGTCGGAGGTCTGAGATGAGCGTGTCGTCCAAGGGTTTCGCCTCCTCGCTGCAGTCCGCGCAAGGCGCCAAGCACGCCCGCGTGCTGGGCGTAGGCGGTTACCGCCCAGAGCGCATCGTGCCCAATAGCGAAATCGTCGATCTCATCGACTCCTCAGATGAATGGATCCGCGAGCGCTCCGGCATCATCGAGCGGCGCTGGGCCGGTCCCCACGAGACCATCGTCGAGATGTCCGCCCACGCCAGCGAGCCCGCTCTGGCCATGGCTGGCATCACCGGCGAAGACATCGACTGCATCATCGTCGCCACGGTGAGCCACCCCTACCAAACCCCCGCCGTTGCCCCCTTGTTGGCGGTCCGACTGGGTGCCGGCAGCGCCGCGGCATTCGATATTTCGGCCGCCTGCGCCGGGTACTGCCACGGCATTGCCATGGCCGCCGACATGGTCCGCGGCGGGACTGCCCGCCATGTGTTGGTCGTCGGCGTGGAACGCCTGTCAGACTTCACCGACAAGACCGATCGCGGCACGGCATTCATCTTCGGTGATGGCGCTGGCGCTGCGGTCGTCGGCCCCAGTGAGACCCCTGGGATCGGTCCAACGGTCTGGGGCTCCGACGGTGAGCAGTGGGATGTCATCTCCCAGCGAGATAGCTGGATCGAGGTGCACGAGCGCGACCTCGGCTGGCCGGCCATCATCATGCAGGGACAGAGCGTCTTCCGCTGGGCCGTGTGGGGCATGGCGCCCGTGGCCCGCAAGGCCCTTGACGCCGCCGGGATCACCGCCGATCAGCTCGACGCGTTCATCCCGCACCAAGCCAACGTTCGGATCATCGACGCGATGGTCAAGCAATTGAAGTTGCCGGACAGCGTCGTGGTCGCCCGCGATATTGCCTACACCGGCAACACCTCGGCCGCATCAATCCCCCTTGCCACCGAGCGCATGCTCCGCGACGGCGAGATCCCGAGCGGTGGCCTGGCCCTCCAGATCGGCTTCGGCGCCGGCCTGGTCTATGCCGCACAGGTCATCGTCCTTCCCTAGTCCCCCGCACCACCACACACGCACCACCACAAGGAGAACACCATGGCAAGCACGGAGCAGGAGATCCTCGAGGGCCTCGCTGAGATCGTCAACGAGGAGACCGGCTTGGACCCGGCCGAGGTTCAGCTCGACAAGTCCTTCACCGACGACCTGGACATCGACTCGCTCTCGATGATGACCATCGTGGTCAACGCCGAGGAGCGCTTTGGCGTCCGCATCCCGGACGACGAGGTCAAGAACCTCACCACGGTCGGCGACGCGGTGCGATTCATCCAGGGCAGCCAGGGCTGAGTCCCTCAGCCCGCACCATTGCCTCGCGTATGCCGGGTGCCCGCCCAGGGCGGGTGGGCACCCGGCATACGCAGCACAGCTGATTACCACTCGTCCGTTCCCAGCCCACAAGGAGCACACGGCAGATGAGCACGGATCGACGCGTCGTCGTCACCGGCCTTGGCGCCACCACCCCCCTCGGTGGCACCATCACCTCAACCTGGGAGGGCCTGCTCGCAGGGCGCTCCGGGGTGCGCACGATGTCGCACGACTGGGTGGCCGAGCATGAACTGCCGGTGACTTTCGCTGGCGAACTCGCCCAGCCGGTGGACGAGGTGCTGACGCGCGTCGAGATCCGGCGGATGGACCCGAGCGCGCAGTACGCCATCATCGCCGCACGTGAGGCGTGGGCGGACGCAGGGGCACCCGAGGTTGACCCGGAGCGACTTGGCGTGGCGATCGGCACCGGCATCGGCGGGGTGTGGACCTTGCTCACGCAATGGGACACCTTGAAGGAGAAGGGCGTCCGACGGGTCTTCCCGCTGGCAGTGCCCATGCTCATGCCCAACTCCCCCAGCGGCAATGTGTCACTGGCCCTGGGTGCCCGCGCGGGCGCGCACACCACGGTGTCCGCTTGCGCCTCAGGGGCCGAGTCCATGGGGACGGCCGCCGAGATGATCCGCAGCGGTCGCGCTGACGTGGTCGTTGCCGGCGGCACCGAGGCCGCCATCCATCCGATCTGTTTCGCGGGCTTCACGCAGATGCAGGCGCTGTCCACCCGCAATGACTCCCCCGAGACCGCCTCCCGGCCGTGGGACACCTCGCGTGACGGCTTCGTCATGGCGGAGGGTGCTGGCGTGATTGTGCTCGAGTCCGAGGAGCATGCGCGCGCTCGCGGGGCACGGATCTACGCAGAGTTCGCCGGGATCGGCATGTCCTCGGACGCCTACCACATCACGGCGCCCGAGCCCGAGGGCGCTGGCGCCTCGCGCGCCATGAAACAGGCCGTGGCCAGCGCCGGCCTGACGCCTGCCGACATCGTGCACATCAATGCGCACGCCACCTCGACGCCGGTCGGCGATGTTGCCGAGTCCAATGCAATTCGCCGGGCATTCGGTAACGCCACTGATGGCATGTGTGTGACGGCCACCAAATCCATGACCGGCCACCTCTTGGGCGCCGCTGGCGCCTTGGAGGGCCTGTTCACGATCCTCTCGCTGCACCACCGGATCGTCCCGGCCACGATCAATATCACCGACCTCGACCCGCAGATCGCGCTCGACGTCGTGCATCAGGGCCATCGCACCCTGCCTCAAGGTGACATCGCTGCGATGAACAACTCCTTCGGCTTCGGTGGCCACAATGTCGCCCTCACCTTTAAGAGCTACTCGTGACCCATCAGCCCAGCGCAGCCTCAGCGGCTGCCTCCGCCGCCGCGCGCCCTGCGATCGATCGGGCCACTGATCCGCGCAATCCGCGCCTGCGGCTGGAGGCCTTCTTCGACGACGGCTCGGTGGAGCTGCTGTCCGCCGAGGACAACTCCGGCATGCTGGCCGCGAGAGGTCTGGTCCGCGGTCGGCCCGTCATCGCCTTTGCCTCTGATGCCACGATCATGGGCGGCGCGATGGGCGTCGATGGGTGCGCGGTGATCTGTGCGGCCTACCAGCGGGCGCTGAGCGACGGCGTGCCAATCGTCGGAATCTGGCACTCCGGCGGCGCTCGCCTGCCTGAGGGCGTGGTCTCGCTGCATGGCGTGGGGGAAGTCTTCGCCATCATGACCCGTGCCTCCGGCAAGATCCCGCAGATCTCGGTCGTGATCGGCGCTGCCGCCGGCGGTGCGGCATACGGTCCGGCCCTGACCGACATTGTCGTGTTGGCGCCCGAGGGCCGCATCTTTGTCACAGGTCCGGATGTCGTGCGCTCGGTGACCGGCGAGGCAGTGGATGCCCTCCGACTGGGTGGCCCCGAACCCCACGGTCGCCGCTCCGGTGTGGTCCACGTGCTCGCTGACTCCACCGACGATGCCTTTGAGCGTGGACGCCAATTGTGCGATCTGCTGGGAGCGCAGGGTGAGCTCGACCTGGAGCGGGTCACGGATCGGGACCTGGCCGCCAGTTTCCCCGAGTCCTCCAAGCGTGCCTATGACGTGCACCCGCTCGTGTCCGATGTCCTGGACGAGGACGCTGACCGTGTCGAGCTGCACGAGCGATGGGCCCCCAACATCGTGACGACCCTGGGTCGGATGGGTGGCCGGACGGTTGGCGTGATCGCCAACAACCCGATGCGCCTGGGCGGCTGTTTGGACTCCACGAGCGCCGAGAAGGCCTCACGCTTTGTCCGGATGTGCGATGCCTTCGGCGTGCCGCTGGTCGTGATCGTCGACGTGCCGGGATATCTGCCAGGTGTTGGCCAGGAGTGGGACGGCGTGGTCCGCCGCGGCGCCAAACTGCTGCATGCCTTCGCTGAGGCGGTGGTGCCTCGGGTCACCCTGGTGACCCGCAAGACGTATGGCGGGGCTTACGTCGCGATGAACTCGCGCTCGCTAGGGGCGACCAAGGTCTTTGCCTGGCCCACGGCGCATGTGGCGGTCATGGGCTCAGTGGCGGCCATCCGTATCCTGCATCGCCGGCGTCTGGCCGAGGTGCCGGATGCCGAGCGCGCGGCGGTTGAGCAGGAGTTGGCGGAGGAGCACGACCGCCTCTCCGGCGGCCTCGCCCGGGCCGTTGAGATTGGCGTCGTCGACGAGATCGTCGAGCCCACGGTGACGCGTTCTGCGCTGGCGGAGGCCATCGCGCAGGCGCCGCAGCGCCGTGGCCAGCACGGCAACATCCCACTCTGAGCGCAGACTTCGCGCACCATGCAACGGGGCGGCATACCTAACTTCGGTATGCCGCCCCGCCGGAGTTCGTGCAGGTGTGGGTGCTAGCCGACCTTGTGCAGCCAGCGCACGGGCGCGCCCTCGCCGGCGTGCCGGAAGGTCTCGAGTTCGGCGTCATAGTCGTCGCCGAGTTGCTCGCCGATCATGTCGATGACCGCGTCCGGGTAGCCCATGGACACATCGAGGATCTCGCGCAGCCGGTTCTCGGAGATGTAGATATCTCCATTGGTGCTGGTCGGGAAGTGGGTCAGGCCCAGGCTGGGGGTGTACTGCCAGCGGCTGCCATCGCAGGTGGGGCTGGGCTCCTCTGTGACCTCGTAGCGCAGGCCATCCCAGCCGCGCAGCGCGGAGGCAATGCGTGCGCCGGTCCCGATCTCACCGGTCCAGGACAACTCGCAGCGCAGCGTGCCGGGCAGGGCAGGCTGCGGGGTCCAGTCGACGGTCGGCTGGCTCCCGAGAATGGAGCCAATGGCCCACTCGACATGCAGGGTCATGGCCTTGCTGGCAGAGTGCACCAGCACCACTCCCTGGGTGCGACGCGGCATCGCTGACATCCTGGCCTCCTTCGCGCTGTGCGGGACGTCTTCCCCAACGCCAGCTGCGCGATATCGACTCAGTGGTCTGTATGCCATGTATGGGCGTCACCCGAGGGTTGACGCCGGTTGTGGGTGCCATTGTGCCCCATCGGGCGCACAAGCACCACCGACCACGGCACAAACGTCAGAATACTTGCGACACGTTGGTCCCAATAGGCTCACTGGTCACATGGGTCCCAAGAGTCACAGAGGGCTCGAATCAGGGGTTGCCTGTGCCCACGTAGAAGCAGGACACCGAGTCAGTAGCCGAGTCAGCGGTGTCCGACTCCACCACGGTGCCGTCCACCTCGATCTCACAGCCCACAGAGCCGCTGGCGCCCTCGCCACCCAGGGTCGAGACGTTCGCCGCGACCAGGCCCTTGGCCGTGGACGTGCGCTCGAACGGCAGCGAGACCTCCTTATTGCCGCTATCGCTGCTGCTCGTGCTCCACAGCACGGTGGCCTTGCCCGATCCGGTGATCCGCACCACGACGGTGTGGTCCTTATCGAGTTCGTCGAGGGTGCTCGGCAGTCGCGAGGGCAGGTTGTCCTTGACCTCGTTGACAGCGCGGTTGGCGAGCACGACGCAGCTGCCCAACCCGAGGACCAACACGACCGCCCCGATGATGGCGGCGATCAGACAGCCGCGCCCCATGCCCGAACGCTGCGGAGGGGCGGCATACGGGCCGGCGGGCTGGCCGGACTGCGGATACTGCGCATACCCGGGGTTTTGACCAGCCTGGGGGTACTGCTGGTATCCCGCGCCCGGGGTGGTGTAGCTCTCCCCACCGACTCCTGCCGGCGGCGGCGGCACGGCACCGGCCGGCGGCGCAGCGGCACGGATCTGCTCGGTCCAGGCCGAGCCATCCCAGAATCGTTCGGTGCCATCGGGTTGCGGGTACCAGCCAGCGGGTGCGCTCATGGGACAGACCTTATCGGTGGACGCCCATCGAATGCGGCCGAGCCATCGGATCAGGGTTGGCTTTCCGGGTCGGCGCCGAAAGGCTCGGCTGCGGATACTTAACTTCCGAAGCGCTGCTGCGCGGCTTGCCGGGTGGTGTCCAGTGCAGCGCCGATGATCGTCCAGGAGTCGCCGGCGTCACGCGCCGAGCGCACCGCGTCGTGCAGCTCCTGCTCGGCCGAGGCCAGGCGTTGCCGGGCGGTGAGGATGCGCCGGAAGTGCGCGGCGTCACGCGCGAGATGCGTGGACGAGATGCGTGGACACGTCCAACTGGTCGAGGCCGGTGTTGTCGTGGCCTGCCTTCAGTTTCGTCATCTGTTGTCACCTCATCTCAGGAAGTCGTAAACGTCGGTCGGAGTCGGTCGGCGTGGATGATCCTGGTTGGCCCGTCGATCGGGACCGCGACGAGCTCGAGCATGCGGCCGGGGCGGCGGTCAGGTCCGATCACCAACAGTCGTTCCTCGCCGTCGTAGTCGTATTCGACGAGCCGGATTGCCTTGACACTCAGTCAGTGTCAAGGCTGCCTTGACGCATACCGCCCAGCTTTCAAGCGCCGCCGACTCCGCACCACGGGCATGTTGCTCTGGCTACGGCGGCCGGTGCCGCGACCCTCACGAATTGCTTGCTACGCGGCCTCTGGAGCCAGAAGATGGTGACCTGCCTGATGCGCCTCAACTCGAAGGGGAGACCATGTCTCCTGGTGACCTGACTGATGCGCCTCAACTCGAAGGGGAGACCATGTCTGTCGTTCCGCTTCCGCTTGAGATGCGCGCGAGGTCAAGCCGTAAAGTCCTCCTGATCCTGGGCTGGGTGTTCCTGACGCTGGGCTGCGTGGTCACCATCTTTGCCGGCGGGGTTCGCGCGATAGTGGGTCTCTTCGGGTTGGCGTTCTTTGGCTACGCAGGAGTCAAGCTTTTCCGTCAGCGATCGGACTTGGCCGGCTTGGCGCTCACTCCAGCTGGAGTCAAAGCCTTGGGCTTGAGCGCGACGATTCCTTGGTCGGAGATCGCTGAGATCGGAGTGGGCAGCTACAGCCACAACAAGTTGGTGGGGTTCAACGTCCACGACGTTGACCGACTCATCTCCCGACTGACGGCGACGGAACTGCGAGACCTGACGGTCCTGCGCGCCACCCTGAAGCCCGTGTCCACGGCCATGGGTGCAGCGGGCGTGGATCCGGGCACCCTCCCAGAACTGGCATCCGGCAACCTGAAGCACACTTTCGCGGTGAGCCGACGCGAGATCGGATGGGATGTGATCGTGATGCAGGTCTATCTCGACCGACCTGTGGAAGAGGCCGCGGCCATTCTCGAGGCTGCGCGCCAACAGCAGATCGCTGACCAGCCCGGGCTCTGAGGAGCGGAGACCGGAGCGACCGGCTACCTTGCGCCATGGCACGGCAGCGGGTTCCTCGGACTGTGTCGACGCCTCTTGATCCTCGACGAAGGGCTGTCTGACCTGCCGAAACGTAGGTGGGGCGTGTCGGGCTTGAACCGACGACCGACGGATTATGAGTCCGCTGCTCTAACCGACTGAGCTAACGCCCCGCACGGACGCTAGCCGCGCCTGCGAGAGGCGAGCCTACCCGCAGCCGCGCTCACGAATCGAAGCCGATGCCCACCGCATCAAGCGCCTTGAGCCACAGTCCGCGCTTGCCGGTGCGGTCCTCCGCCGCGAGCGCCGCCCGGGTCGCGCGCACCCCGATGATCCGAAATGGCTCGGGCGGGAAGGGCAGCGGCTTGTCCCGCACCATGCCGAGATCGGTGCGTTCAGTGGGCGAGCCCGCGAGCAGGTCCAGCGCCACACGCGCCCCGAAACGTGTCGAGGCCACGCCTAGCCCGGTGTAGCCCACGGCATACGCGAGCCGACCACCAAAGGCGGTCCCAAACACCGGCGTGAACCTCGAGGTGGTGTCAATGACGCCGGCCCAGCGATGGGTCACGGAGATCCCCTCCAGCGCCGGGAAGATCGAGAGCAGATGCGAGACGAGCAGGTCATGCGAGGACGACTGCTCCAGCGCCGGGTCAATCCGTCCCGGGAAGTGGTAGTTCGCGTCATACCCACCAAAGAGGATCCGGTCATCCAGCGTCCGCCGGTAATAGTGGAACTGGTTGCCACCATCGGTGAGCCCCTCGCGGCCGCCCCAGCCGATCTCGGCGAGCTGGGCGGCAGCGAGCGGCTCGGTCATGATCACGTGGTCGTAGACGGGGAGGGTGTATGCCGCGAGCCGCTTGAGCGGCCCGCGGAAGGCACCGGTCCCGAGCAGCACGGCGCCTGCGTCAACGGTCGCGTCATCACAGGTCACTCGCAGGCCTGCCCCCTGGACGTCCAGCCCGGTCACTCGGGTGTGCTCGTGGATCACCACGCCGAGCCGCTCGGCCGCCTCAGCCAGGCCGCGCGCCAACAAGCCCGGGTCCACCAAGCCGATCTGCGGGTCGAGCATGCCGTCCAGATAGCGCGGCGAGCGCACGCGCTCCCGCACCTCGCTCGGGCTCAGCAAGCTAACCGGCACGCCATGCTCTCGGTGCAAGTCATAGGCCTCGCGAATGCCCGGCACCTGATGCTCGGTGAGCGCGATGGTGAGCTCGCCCGGCTCATGGAGTTCGGCGTCGATGCCATATGCCGCGACGCTCTCGGCCAGCCCGCGATAGTTCTCCTCGCCAAGGCGTTCGAGCGTGGCGACCTCGTCGGGCCAGCAGGCCACCCCTTGGGCCAGGCCGTGGGTCAGCGAGGGCGCCACGAAGCCACCGTTGCGGCCGGACGCGGCGAAGCCGATGTGCTCGGCCTCCAAGACCATCACCGAGCGGCCCGGGTCGAGTTCCTTGGCTTGGATGGCGGCCCAAAGGCCGGTGAATCCCCCACCGACGATGACGAGGTCGGCTTTGGTACCGCCACCGGTCAGTCGGTCGCGCCGCTGCGGCGCTGGCCGGCCTCGAAACTCCCAGTCGGTCCAGAAGGGAACGGTGCGTGCCCCAGCCAGTGCTGCGGACACGACCTGTGGGCGGACGTCGGAGCCGAGTTCACCCGGCATCATGGCCTCCTTGTGGCAGACGCGCCACCCTGGCGCGCCGTGCCCAGAGCCTAGCGGCGAACCCTTGCCAGCCGGGTCTGCTGAGAGGATAAGCGCATGTCTGAGCACCGCACCCGCAGCCTTGATGCCTTCACCCACCCGCTGGAGCACGCGGCGTATGCCGCCGACGAGGTCGTGGCGGGCGCGCCCACCATCGGCGCCACGGCCTTTGGCGAGCTCGGCGAGGTCGAGGTGGGGATCTGGGAGATGACCGAAGGTGTCGCGCACGATACCGAGGTGGAAGAGCTCTTTGTGGTCCTGCGCGGTGCCGGGTCCGTGGCCTTCGAGGACGGCGAGGTCATCGACCTCCATCCCGGCAGCGTGGTCCGGCTGCGGGCCGGAGAGCGCACGACGTGGACCATCACGCAGACGCTGCGCAAGGTCTACATCGCTGGCTGAATCCGGCAGAGCCTGGCAGAGCGCGGACTACGGCTGGAGTGCAGCGCGCTCTGCGATCTCGAAGGATGCCTGGTCGATGCAAGAAATGAGAAAGGGCCTCTGACCCACGTTTCCGCAGGTCAGAGGCCCTTCACTGGCTCCCCCGGTTGGACTCGAACCAACAACCCTTCGGTTAACAGCCGAATGCTCTGCCAGTTGAGCTACAGGGGAAAGGCCACCACAGGATCGCTGCGGTAGCGCCCGGCAACGATAGCAAATCCAGGGGCTGGGTACGAAACCGGACCCGGGCCGCCAGGGCAACCACGCTTGCTCAGGCGTCGGCGCCCGCAACGTCGCCCGCGGGTGCTCCGACATTCCACGAGGTCAGGCGCCACCCCCGAGCACCCTCGACCACCTCTGACCAGTGGCAGTTACCGAAACCACCGAGCACCCGCCAGGCCAGGTCGAGGTCCAGATCGAGCACTGCCGAGGCGATGCACCGGCCTGCCACGCCATGCGTCACGAGGACGGCACACTCCCCCGGTGCCAGTTCCGCCACGATCTCGCCCACGGCCTCAGAGCATCGAGCCAGGACCTCAGCGAGGTTCTCCCCCGTGTGTCCCCGTCGTAGATCCTCCCCCGCGAGCACAGCAGCCCGCAGCTCGGGATCACGCTCCTTCACCTGCTGCGAGGTCAACCCCTGCCACTGCCCGGCATGGATCTCGCGCAGCCGCGGATCGAGCGCAACAGGTATGCCGGTCGCCCACGAAATGGCAGCGGCGGTATCGCGGGCTCGGCTCAGGTCCGAGGAAACGATTCGTTGGGGCGCTAGTGCGGCAACCAGGGGCGCCATCGCCGTGGCTTGGGCTCGGCCACGATCCGAAAGTGGCGAGTCAAGCTGGCCCTGCCAGACGCCTGCGGCGTTATCCCAGGTCTCCCCGTGCCGGACGATGACCAGCCGCCGCGGCGGCCCGGTCAGGGTGTGGATCGCGGAGAAGAGCGTCACCGCCCGCCCTGGTCCGTCCCGACGACGCCAAGGTCGATCTCAGGGCAGTCGCGCCACAGGCGGGCTAGGTCGTAGAAGGCGCGCTCCTCATCGTGCTGAACGTGAACGACGACATCCGCGAAGTCGATCAGCACCCAGCGACCCTCGCGCTGGCCCTCACGCCGAACGGGCTTTGCGCCGAGTTCGCGCAAGGCGTCCTCGACCTCATCAACGATCGCGCCGACTTGGCGCTCGGACTCGGCCGAAATAATGACGAAGATGTCGGTGATCGCCAACTGCTCGGAGACGTCGATGCCGACGATGGAGGTCGCGAGTTTGTCGGCACCGGCCGCGGCGGCGGCCTGGGCGAGCTGGATCGAACGGTCGGTGGCGGTCATCAGGAGTCCTTGGGTTTCGCGGCGGACGAGGAGCCCGCGGCATACAGATCGTGCTTAGAGATGTACTGCACCACGCCGTCGGGGACGAGGTACCAGATGGGCTCGCCCGCCCGCACCCGCTCGCGGCAGTCGGTGGAGGAGATGGCCATGGCGGGCACCTCTTGCAGACTGACGCGCTCGGCGGGGAGGCCGGATTCGGAGAGGACGTAGCCGGGCCTGGTGACGCCGATGAAGTGGGCCAGATCCCAGAGTTCGTCGGCGTCCTTCCAGCTGAGGATCTGCGCGAGGGCATCGGCCCCGGTGATGAAGAAGAGCTCGGCTTCAGGCCGCTGCACACGCAGATCCCGCAGCGTGTCGATGGTGTAGGTGGGTCCGTCCCGGTCGATGTCGACCCGGCTCACGGTGAACCGCGGATTTGATGCGGTGGCAATCACGGTCATGAGGTAGCGGTGCTCTGCAGGAGCCACCACCCGCCCCGACTTCTGCCAGGGCTGCCCCGTCGGCACGAAGACGACCTCGTCGAGGTCGAACTGTGCCTGCACCTCCGAGGCCGCCACGAGGTGACCGTGGTGGATGGGGTCGAAGGTTCCACCCATGACCCCGAGGCGCATGCGGTATGCCGCGTGCGTCAGTGGCCGTGGCCGTCGGCGCCGTGCGCGTCGGTGCCGTGGGCGTGACCCTCACCGTGCGGACGGGCGTACTTCTGCGCCGTCCCCCGGAAGGACCAGGTGAGCGCCAGCAGCAGCGCAAAAGCGACCAGCGCGATGACGCCGAACATGTACGCGGGCATCGGGAGCTCGTTGTGGACCTCTTCGGCCGCGAGCAGGGCAACAGACGTCGTCATGACGAACAGACTACCGCCCCGTTGTCCACCAGGTTCGTCCACATGGCTGTGGACGAACCGGCTTTTCCGCAAGGCGCTCTGTGGATGACCATGTGCGTGCTTTTTTCACTCGGCAAATGTGACGGATGTGGTTGCGCCTCAACATTTTCCAGACTAGACATGGCGTTGCCGCCACACCCTCAGCTCGCTTGCCGAGGGATGGGTGCGGGGGTAGGCAGCACGGATAACGGCACGTCGACCTTGCGAGCGACGACGCAGACGCGCCGCGACCGGCTTCCTGAGTCGAAGTCCGCCCCGGTTCAACCGGGTCGGCGCCACAGTCGCGTGGCAAACCCGCCTCCCTTACGGAGACTGGTCGGACCGACTCACGCGGTGTTCCTCCGCCTCAAGCGAGGACACGAGGGCCTCTGACTCATACTCAGGGGCCCTCGGTCGTCACTGCCCTAGGCTTTCGACCATGTCTCGCCCCGACGTCGCCGTGAGCGTCGTGATTCCGATGTTCAACGAGGAGGCGGTGCTGCCCATCCTCGTTGAGCGATTGCGGCCACTGGCCGATGGCTGGGGGCGGCCCTACGAAATCGTGGCAGTCGATGACGGTTCGTCGGATGCCACGGCCGTGCTCCTCCAGCGATTCCGCCGCGAGTGGCCCGAGCTCCGGGTGCTCCGGTTGCGGGCCAACGCCGGGCACCAGGCTGCGATCTCCGCGGGCTTGGACCATGCGCGCGGCGCCTATGTGGTGACCTTGGACGCCGACCTCCAGGATCCGCCCGAAGTCATTGCCCAGATGCTCGCGGTCGCTGATCGCGACCAGGTCGATGTCGTGTACGGCATTCGCGAGGATCGATCCAGCGACTCGTGGTTCAAGCGGACCAGCGCCCACCTGTTCTATCGCGGCATTACGGCGCTCTCGGAGACCAGTGCACCGCCCCATGCGGGCGACTTCCGGCTGATGTCGCGGGCCACCGTCGACGCGGTCAGCGCTCTGCCGGAACACGGCCGCGTCTTGCGCTTCGTCGTCCCGGCCCTGGGGTTCCCATCGGCAAGCGTCGGGTACACCAGGGCGCAGCGCGCGGCCGGCACCTCGAAGTACCCCCTGGGCAAGATGATCCGGCTGTCTCTGGATAGCGTCACGGGCTTCTCAATTGCACCCTTGCGCTTCGCCACCTGGATCGGGCTACTCGGCGGGCTGGCTGCCCTGGGGGTGCTCGGGTATGCCGTTATCTCCCAGTTGGTCGGACATACCGTGCCCGGCTGGACTTCGACGGTGGTGATCGTCGCGGCGATGGGCGCCTTTCAACTCCTGGCGCTGGGAATCCTCGGTGAGTACGTCGGCCGCATGTATGCCGCCCAGCAAGCGCGACCGACCTACTTCATCGCCTATGACTCCCTGCAAGTCCCCCACGGTCGTGACGGCACTCCGAGTCCCCCAAGTCAGTCCTCCTAGTCACCGCGCTCAATCGCCACGTCCCCGCCAAGCAAATCCCCCCAGTACGGGGCACCTCTCTCTCGCGAGGTGGTGATTGCGTCGTACTGAGGGCGAGAATCCGCGCCGCCCTCAGTACGACGCAATCACCACCTCATCGGGAGTAGGGGTCACCACCGCTGCGGTCTGGCCACCAGCGGGCATCGCCTGGGGTTTAGCCCCGAATCTGACCGTCGCCCTCGACGACCCACTTGGTGGTGGTCAGTTCCGGCAGCGCCATCGGCCCACGAGCGTGCAACTTCTGGGTCGAGATCCCGATCTCTGCGCCGAAGCCGAACTCGCCGCCGTCGGTGAACCGTGTGCTCGCGTTGACCATGACTGCCGCCGCATCGACTTCGGCCACAAAGCGACGCGCCGCCGCCCGATCCTCGGTGATGATCGCCTCGGTGTGGCCCGAGCCATGCCGCGCGATGTGGTCGATGGCGGCATCGAGGTCGTCCACCACCCGCACGTTCATCTCCAGCGAGTGCCACTCGGTGTCGAAATCGGCCTCGGAGGCTTCCTTATAAGGCACTCCAATGGACCGCGCCACGACCTCCGCTCGATCCCCCGCGTGCAGCACCACCCCGGCCTCATGGAGCGCCGTCAGAGCCTTCGGCAGGAAGCTCCCCGCCAGGTCCTCATGCACGAGCAAGGTTTCGGCAGCATTGCACACGCTCGGCCGGTGGGTCTTGGCATTCACCGCGATGGCTACTGCCTTGGCGACATCGGCCGCCAGGTCCACATACACATGGCAAATCCCGATTCCGGTCTCGATGACCGGCACCGTCGACCCCGTGACCACGGCCTGGATGAGCTCGGCTCCGCCCCGCGGAATCAACAGGTCGACCTGACCACGCGCGGTCATGAGCTCAGCCACCACCTCATGGCCTCCCTCGAGCAGTCCGATCGCGTCAGCCGGAATGCCGTGACCCTCCAGCGCCGCTCGCATCACCTCGACCAGGGCGCGATTCGTCGAGGAGGCCGCCGAGCCACCCCGCAGGATGACCGCATTGCCCGACTTCAAGCCGAGCCCGGCGGCATCCACGGTGACATTGGGGCGGGCCTCGTAGATCATCCCCACCACGCCCATGGGCACCCGGATCTGGCGGATCTGGAGGCCATTGGCCAGGGTCGAGCCGCGCACCACCTCGCCGACCGGATCCGGCAGCGCCGCGACATCTCGCAGCGCCTGGGCCACCGCAGCGACGCGATCGGCGTCCAGCCGAAGCCGGTCCTGGAGCGACTCGGCCATCCCGGCAGCCTGCCCGCGCGCCAGGTCTTCGGCATTGGCCGCGACGATCCGGTCGGTCGCGGCCAGCACGGCATCGGCCACGACGTGCAGTGCCGCGTCCTTCTCGGCCCGCGAGAGCAACGCCAGGCGTCGGGCCGCGCGGCGGGCGGCGGTGGTGAGCTCGGTAACGGTCTGCGGCATACGGTCAAGCCTAGAATGCCGAAGGTGACGACCATCCTCTCCATCCAGTCCTCGGTGGCCTACGGGCATGTCGGCAATAGCGCGGCCGTCTTCCCGATGCAGCGTCTCGGCGTGGAGGTGTGGCCCGTTTACACCGTCCATTTCTCGAATCACACCGGCTACGGCCAATGGCGCGGACCTCTGCTCGCGGCCGATGACGTGCGTGAGGTCATCACCGGCGTAGGCGAGCGGGATGCCTTCGGCGAGGTTGACGCGGTGCTCTCGGGCTACCAAGGCGGTACGCAGATCGGTGACGTGATCCTCGGCGCCGTGGCGCAGGTCAAGGCCGCCAACCCTGCCGCGATCTATGCCTGCGATCCGGTCATGGGAAACGCGAAGTCCGGCTGTTTCGTGCACCCCGATATCCCGGTCCTGCTGCGGGAGCGGGTGGTCCCGCAGGCAGACCTGATCACCCCCAATCAGTTCGAGCTCGGCTTCCTCACCGGCACCGACCCCACCGACCTGGAGTCCACGCTGGCCTCCGTGGATGCGGCTCGGGCGATGGGTCCAAGCACGGTGCTGGTCACCTCCGTGCTGCAACCAGACCGCCCCGAGGGCACCATCGAGATGCTCGCGGTGCATGGCGAGGGCGCCTGGATCGTGCGCACCGAGCACCTGCCGATCAAGGTCAATGGCTCCGGAGATGTGACCGCCGCGCTCTTCACCACCCACCTGCTGCAGACCGGCGATCCAGCGCTCGCCCTGGGTCGAACGGCATCATCGGTCTGGGACCTGGTCAAGCGCACCCTGGACTCCGGACGCCGCGAGCTTCAACTCGTTCAGAGCCAGGATGAGATCGCCAACCCCCGCCTGCAGTTCGAGGTCACCCAGCTGCGCTGACGGAGGTTTTAGAGCACCGCGAGATGGTCGCGATGGATGACCTCACGCTCGTACGCTGCCCCGAAGGCTGCCGCCAACTCGCGGGTCGAGCGGCCCAGCATCCGCGGCAACTCCGCGGATGAGTAGTTCACCAGGCCACGTGCCACCACGGTGCCGTCCGGCGCGCACACGTCGACCGGATCGCCCTCGACGAACTTCCCGGACACCGAGGTCACACCCGCGGGCAACAATGACTTGCGCCGCACAGTGACCGCCGCCACCGCACCCGCATCGAGCATGAGCCGACCGCGCGCGGTGGTCGCATACGCCAACCACCGCTTGCGGGATGCCTTGGTGGTCGGCATCGGCGCAAAGATCGTGCCGACGTCCTCCCCCACCAGGCCGATCGACGCGTCTGCCAGCCGGGTGAGCAGCGTCGGTATGCCGGCCGCGGCCGCGATGCCCGCTGCCTCCACCTTGGTCAGCATGCCACCGCTGCCCACCGAGGAGCCGGTGCCGCCGATTTGGACAGCAGCCAAATCCTGGGCCGAACCGACGAAGGGGACCCGCGCGGCGCCAGCCACCGAAGGCGGCCCGTCATAGAGTCCGTCCACGTCCGTGAGCAGGACCAGACCGTCGGCACCCACGATGTCCGCGACCAAAGCCGCCAACCGGTCGTTGTCGCCAAACCGGATCTCGTGGGTCGCCACCGTGTCGTTCTCGTTGACGATCGGCACGATCCCCAACTCAAGCAGCTTCTCCAGCGTCCGCTGGGCGTTGGTGTAGTGCGCCCGCCGGGTCACGTCATCGGCAGTGAGCAGCACTTGACCCACGGTCAGGCCATAGATCCCGAAGAGGTGTTGGTAGGCCGCGACCAGCGCGCCCTGTCCGACTGAAGCCGCCGCTTGCTGCGTCGCCAGGTCACGGGGCCGCCGCTTGAGGCCCAAGGGCCCGATCCCGGCGGCGATCGCCCCCGATGAGACGAGCACGACTTGCTGCCCGGCAAGGCGACGCCGCGCGAGCAGGTCGACGAGCCGGCCCAGCGCCAGGAAATCCAACGCTCCCCCATCGGGGCTGGTCAAGGATGAGGAGCCGACCTTGACGACCAGCCGGTGACCGGTCGCAATGCTGCGGCGCAGGCGAGCGGCGCGCTCCGGCATACCGATCAGTCCTCGCTGGTCCAGTGGCCGGCGCGACGCTCGGCGGCCAACTCATCGCGGGCCGCAGTCTGGGCGTCCTTGCGGGCATGGAACTCATCCCGGCGTTGGGAGCGCGACTTGCGGTGGCGTTCCTCGACCCGGGCGTCGGTGCCACGCGGACCGCTGAGGTGCTCGGCACCCGACACCATCGTGGGCTCCCAGTCGAAGACCACGGCATTGTCGCCGGGGCCGATCAGCACGGTCGATCCAGGCACCGCTCCAGCGGCAAAGAGCGCGTCCTCCACGCCCAATCGCAACAGGCGATCGGCCAGGTAGCCAACGGCCTCGTCATTGCTGAAGTCGGTCTGACGAACCCACCGCGTCGGGCGCTCGCCCACCACCCGGAAGGCCACGTCCTCGCCACTCCCCTCAGTCACGATCTGGAAGCCAGAGTCGTCAACTGCCTTGGGACGCAGCACGATTCGCGGACTCTCGACGACCGTGGCAGCGAGCTCGGCGCGCGCCTGCGCGACATGACGGGCCAGCGAGAAGGTGAGCTCCTTAAGGCCAATGTGCGCCACCGCCGAAACGATGTGCACCTCGAGGCCGCGCTCCTCCAAGTCCGGACGAACCATTTCGGCCAGATCGCGGGCATCCGGGACATCGGCCTTGTTGAGCACCACGATGCGGGTGCGCTCGGAGAGCGGACGTCCGCCCAGGGCATTGTCGGGCACATAGGCAGCCAGCTCCGCCTCGATCACGTCGAGGTCGGTCATGGGATCCCGCCCAGGCTCTAGGGTCGCGCAGTCAACGACATGGACGAGCACCGAACACCGCTCGATATGCCGCAAGAAGTCCAACCCCAGCCCCTTCCCCTGGCTAGCGCCCGGAATCAGGCCAGGCACGTCAGCAATGGTGAACCGCTCACTGCCGGCCGTGACGACGCCGAGGTTCGGCACCAAGGTGGTGAACGGGTAGTCCGCGATCTTGGGTTTGGCGGCGGACACCACGGAGACCAGGCTGGACTTCCCCGCGCTCGGGAAGCCGATGAGCGCGACGTCGGCCAGGGACTTCAACTCGAGGATGAGGTCGCGCGACTCCCCCGGTTCACCCAGCAGGGCAAATCCAGGAGCCTTGCGACGGGTGCTGGCCAGGGCCTTATTGCCCAGCCCTCCGCGCCCGCCCCGCGCGACGACGATGGAGGCATCCGAGCCCACCAGGTCAGCGATCACGGTGCCATCGGCCGCCTTGACCACCGTGCCCTCGGGAACGGGCAGGACAAGGTCGACGCCATCGGCCCCATTACGCTCGTCACCGCCACCGGGCACGCCATTGCTGGCCTTGCGATGCGGGGTGTGGTGGTAGTCGAGCAGGGTGGTGGACTGCGGGTCGACGGTCACGATGACCGAACCGCCCCGTCCACCATTGCCGCCGTCGGGCCCACCGAGCGGCTTGAACTTCTCACGGCGCACAGAGGCCACGCCGTGCCCGCCATTGCCGGCGGTCACGTGAAGCACAACGCGATCAACGAAGTTCATATCAAGTCCTTTGGGTATGCCGCTGGTATGCCGCGAGGGGCGGGCCGCTTACTCGGCCCGCCCCTCGCGAGGTGCAGCGCGGGACGAGCCCGCGGCATACGCTGCCTCAGGCGGAGACATCCGCCGGGACGATGTTGACGGTCTTGCGGCCGCGCTTGCTGCCGAACTGAACGGCACCAGCGACCAACGCGAAAAGCGTGTCGTCGCCGCCACGACCCACACCGTCACCGGGGTGGAAGTGGGTGCCGCGCTGGCGGACGAGGATCTCGCCAGCCTTGACGACCTGGCCGCCATAGCGCTTGACGCCGAGGTACTGGGGATTCGAGTCGCGCCCGTTCCGCGTGGAGGACGCACCCTTCTTGTGTGCCATGGATGTCTACCTTGTGCTCTCGAAGTGGACCGGGCTCAGGCGCCGATGCCGGTGATCTTGACCTGGGTCAGCGGCTGGCGGTGGCCCTGACGCTTGCGGTACCCGGTCTTGTTCTTGTACTTGAGGATCGTGATCTTGGGGCCCTTGGCGGCCTTGACGACCTCAGCGGTCACCTTGATCTTGGCCAGCGACGAAGCGTCGCTGGTGACGGTCTCGCCGTCGACGACGAGGATGGCGCTCAGCTCGATGCTGTCGCCGGCCTGGGTCGAGGTCTTGTCAATGAGCAGGACGTCGCCAACGGAGACCTTCTCCTGGCGGCCGCCCGCGCGCACGATGGCGTACACGATGGGACTCTCTTTCGTTCGTGGCGCACTCTCTCGTGACCGTCCGATAGCTCCCCTGTATGACACAGGACATCGATCCGGTGGGCGCACCGACCTGTCAGTCTACTGCCGTCCCAGTTTGCGGGCCAAATCGCTGCAGCCTCACCAAGCGGGTATTGACAATTGCATTTGTCAATACCATCCTGAGCCCATGGAGGACATCGCGGTCATCGAGAGTGCGGACGTCGCTGCCATGCTCATCGATCCGCTGCGGGGACGCATCATGCAAGCATTGAGCCAGCCGGGTTCGGCCAGTTCGGTGGCCGCCACGCTGGCCTTGCCGCGCCAGCAGGTGAACTATCACGTGCGCGCCTTGGAGGCGGCCGGACTGGTGCATCTGGTGGAGCAGCGGGCACGCAGAGGGTTGACCGAGCGGGTCCTGCGCGCCTCAGCAAAGGCCTTCGTGGTCTCTCCCGAACTCCTCGGCGGCAACGCGCCGGACCCGGCAAGGGTCGATCGCCTGTCTTCGGCTTATCTGCTAGCGGTCGCCGCACGGATGCTCACCGAGGTGGGCCAACTGATCAAGGGCGCTGCCCGCCGGCAACAAAGCCTGGCCACCCTCACCCTGGACACCGAGATTCGGTTCGCTTCGCCAGCTCAGCGGGCCGCTTTCGCCGAGGACCTGACGGCAGCCCTTCACCACCTCGTCGCGCAGTACCACGATGAGCGCGCCAGCGATGGGCGCTGGCACCGAGTAGTGGCGGTAGCCCACCCCATGGTTCATGCGCCCAGTCTTGCCCAATCAGAACAGGAGCCTCAGAGATGACCCAGCACGAGCAGCGCGGCCGTTCCTTCGAGTTGTCCGTTGAGGTCCCCGGCACACCGGAGGAGGTCTGGCGAGCGATCGCTACCGGCCCGGGCATCTCGTCCTGGTATGTCCCTCACCAGGTCCAGGAGCAGGCCGGCGGAGTCGCGGTGGCGTCATTTGGGGATTCCCCGGAGATGCAGATTTCAGGGCGAGTGGCAGCCTGGGACCCGCCTCGGCGGATCGTCTTCGACGGTGGCGAGGGTGTGGACGGCCTGGCCTTCGAGTGGCTCATCGAGGCACGCACCGGAGGTACCTGCGTGGTGCGCCTGATCAACTCGGGGTTTGGCTCCGGTGCGGAATGGGACGCGCAATTCGACGGACTGCAGGAAGGCTGGCCGCTCTTCTTGCGCAATCTGCAACTTCATCTCACCCACTTCGGCGGACAGACGGCGACCTCTGCGCTACCGATGGCACCGTGGGCTGGGGCCCCGGACGAGGCCTGGGATCGACTGATGCAGGCTCTGGGCGTCCCCGCGGACGCTGGAGAGTCAGATCGCCTCGTTCTCCAAGCGACCGGCTCGCCCCGACTTGCCGGCACGGTGATCGAACGGGCGCAGCGCAGGCTCGCATTGTTGGTGGACGAGCCGGCGCCCGGAACGGCGTTCATCGCGGCCGAGCACCTCGGCGACGCCAGCGGGGTATCTATCTGGTCATACCTCTACGGGCCCGAGGGTGCCGAGGCGGCCAGCCAGGACGGCCCCGCTTGGCAGGCGTGGCTGCACAGCCACGCTGAGGCGTAGGTCAGTCGGTTTCGCTCGCCTTGGGCGGTCCCGCCGGCGCGACCACACGCCCACGGCGACGTCGACCACGGGGAGCAGGCTGCGGCGCCTCGACCACCTCAGCAGGCAGAACCTCGACAACCGCTACCTCGGCTGGCGCCGACTCGACCTCCTGCGCCTGCTCAGCCTGCGGCCCCTCGCTGTCGGCAGGGGTGCCGGCGTCGATGGCGCCGCCCTCCGGGCGAACGGTCTCCTCGACCTTACGCACGGCCGCCGCATGGGCTGCGGCCGCAATCTGCGCGGCCGTCGGACCCGAAGAACTTGGCTTTTCAGCGACTGTTGGCCCGGCAGTGTTGCCAGCGGTGGGCGCTGACGCGCTGCCCGAGTTGCCTCGCCGGCTCCGAGCGCGGCCAGTGTTGCCCGAGCTCTCTGAGGTCGAGGACTTCTCGACCGGTTCGGTATGCACCAGGATGCCTCGGCCGTTGCAGTGATCACACTGCTCGGAGAAGACCTCGATCAGACCCGATCCGACCCTCTTACGAGTCATCTGGACCAGCCCCAAGGAGGTGACCTCGGCAACCTGGTGCTTGGTCCGGTCCCGCCCGAGGCATTCCAGCAGGCGACGCACGACCAGGTCCCGGTTGGCCTCCAGCACCATGTCGATGAAGTCGATGACGATGATGCCGCCAATGTCCCGCAGGCGCAGTTGGCGGACGATCTCCTCGGCTGCCTCGATGTTGTTCTTGGTGACCGTTTCTTCGAGATTGCCCCCGGCGCCAACGAAGCGACCGGTGTTGACGTCGACCACGGTCATGGCCTCGGTGCGGTCGATGACCAGCGAGCCACCGCTGGGTAACCACACCTTGCGATCCATGGCCTTGGACAGCTGCTCATCAATGCGGTGTGCCGCGAAGACGTCCTGCTCCGAGGTCCACTTGGTGACCCGTGCGGCCAGGTCGGGCGCGACACCCTCGACATAGTCACTGACCTCTGACCAGGCCTTATCACCAGCCACGATCAGCGAGTTGTAGTCCTCCGTGAAGACATCCCGGATGACCCGGACCGTGAGATCCGGCTCGCCGTAAAGCAGGGTGGGGGCGCCACCGCCGCCGGACTTGCGCTTGGTCGCCGCCTCAGCCTTTGCGCTGATCGTCTCCCAAGCCTTGGTCAGCCGCTCGACGTCGGCGCGCAACTCCTCCTCGGAGGCACCCTCGGCCGCGGTTCGCACGATGACACCCGCGCTGTCGGGGACGACCTCCTTGAGGATGGCCTTGAGTCGAGCCCGCTCGGTGTCGGGTAGCTTCCGGGAGATCCCGGTCATCGACCCTTCAGGGACGTACACCAGGTAGCGCCCGGGCAGGCTGATCTGCGAGGTCAGCCGTGCGCCCTTGTGCCCGATCGGGTCTTTGGTGACCTGCACCATGACAGTGTCACCGGAGCTCAGCGCGTTCTCGATTCGCTTGGCCTGGTTGATCTCCAAGCCGGCCGCGTCCCAGTTGACCTCACCGGCGTAGAGCACCGCGTTGCGGCCCTTGCCGATGTCGACGAAGGCGGCCTCCATGGACGGCAGCACATTCTGCACCCGTCCCAGGTAGACATTGCCGGCCATCGTGGTCGCCGATTCACGCGACACATAGTGCTCGACCAGAACGCCGTCCTCGAGGACTCCGATTTGAGTCTTGTCGCCACGTCCCCGCACCACCATGACGCGTTCGACACTCTCGCGGCGGGCCAGGAACTCGGCCTCGGTGATGATCGTGCGACGGCGGCCGGCCTCGCGACCCTCTCGACGCCGCTGCTTCTTGGCCTCAAGGCGAGTGGAACCTCGCACCGCGGTCGGCTCGTCACGGGTCGCCCGTGGCTCACGGACCTTGGTCACCGTGCCGGGCGGGTCCTCGCCCTCGGCCGCACTGGATCCGCGGCGACGCCGACGACGCCGACGCGCCGAGGCGCTCTCGCTGTCCTCCGCAGCGGCCTCGTCGGCCTTGTCCAGGGGTGCCGCGTCGGCGCCCTCAGCACTCTCAACTGCGGGCTCGATGTCAGCATTGCCACGACCTCGGCGACCCCGCGTCCCGCGACGCCGACGGCGCCCGGCTGCGTCCTCGTCGCCCGCATCGGTGGACTCAACGACGGGCGCATCGGCCTCCTGATCGGCGGCGACCGTTACGTGCGCGGTGGGTGCCGGCGCGGAGACAGGAGCCGAAGCACGGCGGCGGGTCGGCGCTGCCGCCGGCTCCGGGGCCTGGAAGAGCAGCCCGAATGCCGTTGGCGCGGCTGGCGCGGTCGCGTCCACGTCCTCGACGTCCGCGAGCGCGACCTCTGGCTCAGGGGCGCTGGCGGCACGAGCTGCAGTGGTCTTCTTGGTCGCGGCGGCCTTGCGGGTGCGTTTGGGTGCCGGCGCGGCCTCCTCGCCCGGGGTCAGCTCAGGGGTTGCCGCCTTCTTCGGCGCCTTGGCCGCAGCCTTGGTCGCGGGCTTGGCGCTCTTAGCGGTCTTCGTTGCGCGGCGCTTTGGTGCCTTGTCGACCGCATCCTCGGTCGTGGCGTCAGCGACAGCGTCAGGATTCTTCGAAGCCACAATGGCTCCTTTCGTCACCCGGGGTGCCAGCCACACCAGCCCTCCGGGATATCCGGTAGGCCCTGCGCACCGCACGGTGTGCGATCACGATCGCGGGCGGGGATCCCCGGCCGCGGAAGTTCACGGTTGCCCGCCAGCGGCTCGCGCACAGTGCGCGGCACCGACTCACGGACCGGCGACCTCCCGGTCGGCAGCCAGAGGATCGGCCACCTCCGCGTTGCCAGTCAACGGGCCCTGCGCCAGCCTGGTCACCAAGGGTGGTGAAGGCGGGGAGAACCCGGACACTGCGCGCAATGCGGTGAGGATGTCGTCGGGGCGCACGGTTGGTGTGGTGTGCCGTACGACCACGTGAAGTATCGCACAGTCATCGCTCTCGGGCGCGTCCACCGACATGGCCAGCACGGCGGCCCGCGTGTCGAAGGTCTTCACACCCGTCTTGAAGGTCCGCGTCACCTCCGCCAGTGGTGCAGCCAGATAGCGTGCGACGGCGTCGCGTACCTGGGCATCGGGCGCGGAGCCCGGCGCGATCCCCCGAAGGTCGAATCGCCAGCGACTGGCCTGCAGGCGTTCCGCAAAGGAACCCGGGCGGGCTTCCACGACCTCGACCACATCGATCCCGTCCGGCAGCGCCGCATCCAGGTCCCGACCGATGGCTTCCGGATCACGACGCTCTGCCAACGAAATCTCGAAGAACTCGGCCTCGCTCGCTGTGCCGGTAGGCGCTCCACCGGCATACGAAATCCGTGGGTGTGGATGAAATCCGGCAGTGAACGCCATCGGCACCTGTGCCCGACGCAAGGCGCGCTCGAGGGCGCGCGCCACATCGCGAGTCGAGGTGAATCGCATCCGCCCGCGACGGGCATAGCGGACCCGGAGCTTTTGGACTGCCGGGGGCGGCGGGGGTCCTTCCGGGGTTCGCTGTCGAGCCATGGCCGGGAAGTCTAGCGACCCTCCAGACCCTGGCCATGGAATCCGCTTCCCCTTGCCCTGACAGCCACGGATTCCGTGGCCCCACCCAGGTGACCATGACGAAACCGTCCACTAGAGTGCTGGCATGGCTGACCTGGACCGCTCCCGTCTTGACGCCCTGCTCGCCGCCGAGCAGGCAACGTACACCGAAAATCACCCGCGCAGCCGGGCACTCTTCGAGGAGGCCGGGAATCTCTTCGGCCGGGTTCCCATGACCTGGATGAACAAGTGGAGCGGCGGCTTCCCGCTCTACCTCGATCAGGCCTCCGGCAACCGCATCACCGACGTCGACGGCCACACCTACATCGACTTCGCGCTCGGAGACACCGGCGCCATGGCCGGACACTCCCCGGCCGCCACGGTGGCCGCGGTCCAGCACCGCTTGGGTGAGCTGGGCGGCATCACGACCATGCTGCCATCGGAGGATGCCCAGTGGGTGGGCGCCGAGTTGACCCGGCGCTTCGGAATGCCGCTGTGGTCCTTCACGCTCTCCGCTACCGATGCCAACCGTTGGGCGCTGCGCCTGGCGCGGCTGGCCACCGGCAAGAGCAAGATCCTGGTCTTCGGATACTGCTACCACGGCTCGGTCGACGAGACCTTCGCCGTGCCAAACCCGATCCACGGAGGCGCCGAGTCGCGCCCCGGCAATGTCGCTCCCCCGGTCCCGCTGGATCTGACCACCCGGGCGGCAACCTGGAACGACTTGGCCTCGGTGGAGCGCCAACTCGCGCATGGCGATGTGGCCGCCATCCTCACCGAGCCCGCCCTGACCAATATCGGCATCGTTCTGCCGGAGCCAGGCTTCATGGAGGGACTGCGTGAACTCGCCACCCGGTACGGCGCGCTGCTCATGATCGATGAGACCCACACGATTTCCACGGACTGGGGCGGCGCGACCCGAGCATGGGACCTGCAGCCCGACATTTTCGTCATCGGCAAGTCCATCGGCGGCGGCATTCCGTGCGGCGCCTATGGCATCACCGAGGCGGTCGCCGAGGCGATCACCACCCACACCGACGCGGGCCATGCCGACATCGTTGATGTGGGTGGCGTAGGCGGCACCCTCGCCGGCAATGCGCTCTCTACCGCAGCCATGCGCGCCACCCTGAGCGAGGTGCTCACGCAGGATGCTTTCGCACGGATGATCGACCTGGCCACCGCATTCACGCAGGGGGTGCAAGAAGTATTCGATGAGTTCGACGTGCCGTGGTCGGTGACCCAGCTGGGTGCCCGCGCCGAATACCGCTTCATCTCGCCGGCCCCCCGCACCGGTGAGGCGTCCGCGGCCGCCCACGACGATGCGATCGATGCCTATATGCACTTGGCGATGTGCAACCGCGGCATCCTCATGACGCCCTTCCACAATATGGCCCTGATGTGCCCGGAAACCCCTCGTGCGGATGTGGACCGCCACACCGAGGTCTTCCGCGAGGTGGTCGGCGCCCTCTTCGCCTGAGCGGACCGGGCCGCCCTCAGGCGCTGTGCCGCCCGCGGATCGCGACCAGTTCCAGGGCGTGGGCATCGAGGGCACGATCCTCGGCCGACACCGGGGTCCAGGTCGGGCAGGGCACCGCTTCGCGGGCTTCGTCGATCCCGATGAAGATCGTCCGGCAGTAGGTGGTCAGCTCGAGGTCACCGGTCGCTGGATCCCCAGAACGCACGTGCACCCCGATGTGCATCGAGCTGCGACCGGTGTGCAAAAGCCGAGCCTCGACCTCGACCAGATGGCCGATCCGCAGTGGCCGGTAGAAGCGCACGCCACCGGTGAAGATCGCGACATTGGCGGCATTCCCGGTCCATCGGGTGGCTAGCACGTGTGCGGCCTCATCGATCCAGCGCATGACGATGCCGCCGTGCACCTTGCCGCCCCAATTGACATCGGTCGGTGCCGCTAGGAATCGCATCACCAGCCGCGGTGCGGTGCCCTCCTGCGAATACACCTGACCGGCCATGGCGGCCTCGATCTCGGCACGGACATCGGCCCGCTCGAGCGCCCACTCCTGGAGCAGACGCTGCGCCTCCCCCTTGACCACCAGCTCGGGCACGGCCTGGGAGCGCCCGGCCGGGTCGACCGAGACAAAGACCATCAGGCAGTGGGTCGACGCCTCGAGCTCATCCGCCGTCGGCGGTCCACTGAAGCACTCGACCATGATGTGCATGCTCGATCGGCCCGTGTGCACCACCTGCGCGCTCACCTCGACCAAGTGGCCTACCTCGACCGGGCGGGTGAAGCGCACATTGCCGACGTATGCCGTGACCGCGTAGGTCCCCGACCAGCGCGCGGCAGCGGCATATCCGGCCTTATCGATCCACTCCAGCACCCGGCCCGCCGAAACCGACCCAGACTGACCGGCATCCGTCGGCGAAGCCAGGAAGCGCAGCGTGATCGCGCCCGAGGCACTACCTGGAGGCATGGGCTTAGTCCGTGGTCCCGGCCGCAGCATGTACCGCGGCGATCTGCTCCGAACTGGCGAGCAGAATCAGCGTGCTGCCAGCCTCTATGACGGTCGAGCGGGGTGGGTTGGTCAGGAAGCCGCCCTTATTCGGGCTGCGCACCGCCAGGACCGGGACCGACATGTCGCGGAAGAGCTCGATCTCCGAGAGCTTCTTGCCCGCGAACGGACTGGTCAGGGGAACGCGGACCTGCTCAAACTCGTGATCCACCTCGTCGTTGTGCATGACGCCATCGAGGAACTCCGCCACATCGGCGTGCAGCGCAAAACTGGCCATTCGGCGGCCCCCGATCAACTGCGGGTTCACCGCACGGGTGGCGCCGGCCCGGACGATCTTGTCCTTGCTGTCCACCGTGCGGGCCCTCGAGATGATCACCAGATCCGGTCGCAGCGCGCGCGCCGACAAGGTGGCGTAGACCGTGTCAGCATCGGTGTCCAGCGCGCAGATCAGCGCCCGGGCGCGCTCGATCCCGGCAGCCAGGAGCACGTCGTCATCACTGGCCTCCCCCAGCACATGCGGCACCGGCATGCCGATCAGGCGGGCTGGATCATGCTCGACCGCCACCGCCTGGTGACCGGTGTCCAAGAGATGCCCGACGGCCGCCTTGCCGACCCGGCCGTACCCACACACGATGACGTGCCCGTGCATCTGGTCGATGGTCCGGTCCATGCGCCGCCTCCCGACGTACTCGCGAATGTGTCCCTCGGTAAAGCCCTCGACGATCACGCCGAGGTTATAGAGCACGACGCCCACCCCGAGAAGGATGAGCACGATGGTGAAGATCTCTGCGGCCCGCGTGCGTTCGTAGACCTCGGTGTAGCCGACCGTGGCCACCGTGAACACGGTTTGGTAGAGCGCCTCCAGGAAGGTCAGCCCCAAGAGCATGTAGCCGAGCACGCCCAGGCCGATGACGGCGATGAGACCAGCCAGGGCAATCTCGATCCGGCGGATGGCGTTGGCCCCTTCGGGTACGCCGAAGAGCAACGACCGACGCCGGTAACTCTTGGAAGGCACGGGCTGCACGCTGACATAGTGCCAGCGACGAGCCCGCTACGTCAGTGTCCGGAGACCGAGAGTGGCAAGAGTGTCCGACCCGTGGGACCGATCTGAATGTGCGTACCCAGCTGAGGGCACACCCCACAGTCGAAGCATGGGGTCCAGCGGCAGTCCTCGACCTCGGCCCCGTCAATCGCGTCGAGCCAGTCCTGCCAGAGCCATTCCTTGTCCAAGCCGGAGTCGATGACATCCCACGGCAGTACCTCGGACTCTTCGCGTTCGCGCGTGGTGTACCAGTCCAGATCCACCCCGAAGGCCGCCAGCTCGCGCTCAGCGCATGCCGCCCAACGCTCGTACGAGAAGTGCTCCGACCAGCCATCAAAGCGGCCGCCATCGCGCCACACCGCCTCGATCACCCGTCCCACTCGGCGATCACCTCGCGAGAGCAGACCCTCGATGATGCCCGGCTTGCCGTCGTGATAGCGGAAGCCGATAGATGAGCCATACCGGCGATCCGCGCGAATCGAGTCTCGCAGCGCCAGCAGTCGCGCATCGGTTGCCTCGGCGGACAGCTGGCTGGCCCACTGGAAAGGCGTGTGCGGCTTCGGCACAAACCCGCCGATCGACACCGTGCACCGAATGTCGCGCCGACCACTCACTTCGCGGCCGGTCTCGATCACGCGGCGAGCAAGATCGGCGATCTGGAGGACGTCCTCATCGGTCTCGGTCGGGAGCCCACACATGAAGTACAACTTCACCTGCCGCCAGCCGGCGCCATAGGCGGCCGCCACGGTGCGGATCAGGTCATCCTCACTCACCATTTTGTTGATGACCTTGCGGATGCGTTCACTACCGCCCTCAGGAGCGAAGGTCAGCCCGGAGCGCCGTCCATTGCGGGTGAGTTCATTGGCGAGGTCGATATTGAAGGCATCAACCCGGGTCGAGGGCAGCGAGAGCCCTACCTGCTCACCGGCATACCGATCTGCCAACCCCTTAGTCATCGGCGCGATCTCGCTGTGGTCTGCGCTGGAGAGCGAGAGCAAACCGACCTCTTCGAAGCCGGTGGCCGCCAGGCCACGCTCAATCATCTCCCCCACCCCGGTAATCGAACGCTCGCGAACCGGACGCGTGATCATGCCGGCCTGACAGAACCGACAGCCCCGGGTGCAGCCGCGGAAGATCTCCACGCTCATCCGCTCATGAACCGACTCGGCCAGCGGCACCAGCGGCGCCTTCGGGTACGGCCAGGCGTCAAGGTCCATCACCGTGTGTTTGGCGACCCGCCAGGGGATGCCCGGCGCATTCGGGGCGATCCGTTGAATCCGACCGTCGGGCAGGTAGCTGACGTCGTAGAAGCGCGGAACATAGACCACGCCGGTGCGAGCCAGCCGCTCAAGGAGTTCGACCCTCCCGCCAGGTCGACCCTCGCGTTTCCAGGCCCCGACCAGGTCGGTGACCAGCAGGACGGCTTCCTCGCCGTCGCCCACCACCGCGGCATCAATGAAGTCCGCGATCGTTTCGGGATTGAATGCCGCGTGCCCACCGGCGATGACGACCGGATCGCTCTCGTCGCGGTCGGCTGCGTGCACGGGGATGCCCGCCAGATCAAGCGCGGTGAGCATATTGGTGTAGCCCAACTCGGTCGAGAAGGAGATCCCGAAGAGGTCGAAGTCGCGGACGCTGCGGTGCCCGTCGACGGTGAACTGTGGCAGCCCGCTGGACCGCAGCGCGGCCTCCATATCGGGCCACACGGCATACGTCCGCTCGGCCAGCGCGTCCGGGCGCTCGTTGAGGACTTCGTAGAGGATCATGACGCCCTGGTTGGGCAGACCCACTTCATACGCGTCCGGGTACATCAATGCCCAGCGGACCGTCTCGGGACCGCCCACCTCCCAGTCCTTGACCGTGGAGTTGAGCTCGCCTCCGACGTACTGGATCGGCTTACTGACCCTCTCGAGCAAAGGCTCGAGCAGGGGGAAAAGCGAGGCTCCGGGCATCCATCCAGGGTACGTCACCCAGGGATGGTGCCCGGAGCCTTCTCCGCCCAGTGATCAGCTGTAGTGCGCCTCCAGAAGATCCTGGTACTTCTCGGAGACCACCTTGCGCTTGAGCTTGAGCGACGGGGTCAACTCGCCATCGTCGACGGTGAGATCGCGGTCCAGGATGGTGAACTTCTTGATCGTCTCCCAGCGGTTCAGACCCGCATTGAGTTGGTCGATATAACCCTGGACCAACTCCCGGCATTGCGGGGACGCGGAGATCTCCGCATAGGACTTGCCCTCCATCCCGTTCGCCGCGGCCCAACCGGTGATCGCGTCAGGGTCCATGGTGACCAGTGCGGAGACGAAGTTGCGGTCATTGCCGTACACCACGAGCTGGCTCACGAACGGACAGATGCCCTTGAAGGTGCTCTCGATGGCCGAGGGCGCGATGTACTTGCCGCCGGAGGTCTTGAACAGGTCCTTCTTGCGGTCGGTAATCCGCAGGAAGCCACGGTCGTCCAACTCACCGATGTCGCCGGTCTGGAACCACCCGTCGCTGGTGAACACCTCGGCATTGGCTGCCGGGTTGTTGTGGTAGCCCTCCATGACCCCAGGGCCACGGAGCAGGACCTCGCCGTCCTCGGCGATCTTGACCTCGGTTCCGGGCAATGGCCAGCCCACGGAGCCATAGCGGTAGGCCTTGGTCCGGTTCACGAAGGAGGCTGCACTGGTCTCGGTGAGTCCGTAACCCTCAGCGACCTGCATGCCCATGGCGTCGAACCAACGGGCGACATCCTGGTTCAGCGCTGCCGAGCCGGAGATGAAGAAGCGGACCCGACCCCCAAAGCGGTCACGAATCTTGGACATGATGATCTTGTCGGCGATGGCGTACTTGCCGGCGAGCAGCCCGCTCGGGTTCTTGCCCTGCTCGCGCAGTTCGCTGACCTCGCGGCCCACATCACCGGCCCAGTTGAACAACTTGAGCTTGAGGCCACCCTCCTCCTCCATCATCATCTTGACCCGGCCGTAGGCCTTCTCGAAGATGCGCGGAGCCGCGCCCATAAAGGTCGGCTGGACGACAGCCAGGTTGTCCACGATCTTGTCGATGCGACCGTCGATGGCGGTGCAACAGCCGACCTCCATAGGCAGGGTCAACAAGACCTTGCCCATCGAGTGCGCCAGCGGCAGCCAGAGGTACTGCAGGTCGTTCTCATCGATGATGTTCATGGCGGCCGTGGCGGCCGCCTCGTAGGTCCAAGAACGGTGCAGCAGACGCACGCCTTTGGGCCGGCCTGTGGTACCGGAGGTGTAGATGATGGTGGAAAGCTTCTCGGGGCCGGTGCCATCGATGCGCTCATCCACGGCGTTCGGGTGGTCCGCGAGGTAGGCACGTCCGGCCTCGCGCAGGGCGGTCAGCGAGATCACCCAGTCGCCGTCCCCCGGGTCTCCATCGAAGAGAACGACCTTGGTCACCGCCGGGATCTGCTCGCGGATCGACTCCAACTTCTCAACCTGGGCGGCGTTCTCGGCGAACACGACGACGCAGCCCGAGTCACTGACGATATAGGCCACATCGTCGGCCATCGTGGTCGGGTAGATGGTGGTCGTCGCGGCGCCTGCGACCATGACGCCGAGGTCGGCCAAGGCCCACTCGTAGCGGGTGCCCGAGGCGATGCCGACCCGGTCCTCCGCCGCCACGCCCAGCGAAATCAGGCCGGCGCCGATCTCTCGCACGATGGTGTCGACCTGAGTCCAGGTGTCGGTCTCCCACCGCTCACCACCAGGCCCCTGCACGGCATACATGAAGGCGCCGGCGTTGGGTGTGGCTGCTACCCGGTTGCGGAAGAGATGGGCGACACTGTCGGCTCGTCCCTCGATGATCGAGTGGTCGATGGGCTCGGCGGCCGGGTTGGCGATCTGAGGTGAAGCGGTGACCATGTCCAGTCCTCGTCGTTGGGGGCGTGGTTGACCCGATGCTGCCACACCCGAGCACCCCCAGGGAACGCTCCGGGCGCGAGAACCGTCACAGAAGTGCGGCCCCCTCCCCAGATGTCGCCCACCGCGAGGACGGAGATGACCATGTATGCCCGTGTTTTCGCCACCATCGTCCTGTGCGCGCTTGTGGTGGCCGGGTGCGGGTCGACCGCCGCACCACCCGCAAGCACCCCGTCCAGCAGCCAGGTGGTGTCCTCCCCGGACAGCCCCACGAGCTCGACGGTGATCGGCAGCGGCGATCAGTCCACATCGCCTCCTCGGCTGAACGCGAGCGCAAGCATCACTGGCCTGGTGACCTATGCCGACGGCCGCCCCGTGATCGGTGCTGTGGTGTCCCTATCCAGCGAGACCGCGCTTGCCATTCCCGAGATCGGCGTACTGACCGGGCCTGATGGACGCTACGCGTGGCCTTCGCTCTCGCCCGCGCGGTACAGGGTCACGGTCACGATGACCGATGGCGGGCTATCCCGGACCGGTTCGGCCGATGCCACCGTGCTTCCCGGCCGCCCGGCGATCGCTGACCTGATCCTGCGTTAAGTCCTCAAGCCGGCGTCGTCGGGCTGAGGAGCTCTCGGCTTTCCTCGACATCCTTGGCCATCGCGGTCAGGAGGTCATCGATGCTCTCGAAGCGCAGGGTCGGGCGAATGTGCGCCACGAACTCCACCATGACGGTCTCGTCATAGAGGTCCAGATCGTCGCGGTCGAGACAGTAGGCCTCCACCGTGCGTCGGTCCTGGGTATCGAAGGTCGGGTTCGTCCCCACTGAGATCGCGCACGGCAAGGTCCGATCCACCGCGCCTTCAGGCAGGTCGACGCGAGTGAGCCAACCGGCGTAGACGCCCTCGGCGGGGACATATCCGAGGGAATCGGCGCTGAGGTTCGCGGTGGGATAGCCCAGGCCCCGACCCCGATGGTTGCCATGAACCACGGAGCCCAGCACCCGATGAGGGCGGCCGAGGATCCGGGCAGCCTCAGAAACATCACCGTCGGTCAGCAACCGCCGAACGATGGTCGAGGAGAAGCGTTCCCCATCACCGACGTCATCCAGCGCGTACACCTCAAAGCCGAAGCGCTCCCCCAGATCCTGCAGCACCCCGACATCACCGGAGTTGCGGTAACCGAACCTGGTGTCCATACCGACCACCACCGCGCGCGCCTGCAAGCCGCGCACAAAGACCTCGCGGACGAAGTCCTCCGGCGACTGGCGCGCGAAGTCTTCGGTGAATTCCAGGACCAGTAGTCCGTCGATGCCGGTCTCGGCCAAGAGCTCGTCTCGAACTCGCCCCGGAGTAATGAGCACAGGTGCCTGCTCGGGCCGCAGGACAGCGATCGGGTGCGGCTCGAAGGTCACGGCGACCGTGGGCAATCCCAACCTGCGCCCCACTTCGAGGGCCGCATTGATCACCGCCCGGTGTCCACGGTGCACGCCGTCGAAATTGCCCAGCGTGACCACGCATGGTCGCAGCGCGTCTGAGGTGAGGTGATGATCTGTCCAGCGAAGCACGGGGGACACTCTACGAACTATTCGCCGGGGAAGACGACGAGGCTGCGTGCGGTGGACGCCTGCTCGTCCAATAACGCCGCCAGTCGGCCGCTGTTCGTGATGGCCGCGACCGGGCCGAGGCGACCTGGTTCTTCGGAAGCGATCCGCTGACCGACGCCGACTTTCCACTCCTCCTGATCGCTCAAGGTGCGCGTGGGGAATGCCGCCGCTGCGGCCTGGGCGAGCGGTATCACCGGCATCGGCCCCTCGATCGCCATCAACTCATTCAGCGGATGGGCCGCGTCCAGCCCGAAGCCCCCAACTCGGGTCCGGCGTAGGGCGGTGAGATGTCCGCCGCAAGCCAGCGCAATTCCCAGGTCTCGCGCCAGAGCCCGCACATAGGTGCCCGAGGACACCGTTACTTCAATGTCCACATCCACCACCGGTACGCCCTCGACCTCCGCCGCCCTCAGCTGACCGACCTCAAAGGCAGCGACGTGCACCGGCCTGGCTGGGAGCTCCACATCCTCGCCTGCCCGCACCCGGTGGTAGGCCCGCTCGCCAGCGATCTTGATGGCACTGACCGCCGACGGTCGTTGCGCAATGGGTCCGGTCAACGCGGCCACTGCCTCACCCAGGCCAGCATGTACCACGCGGAGGTCGGCCCCAGACGCCGTGACGACCTCACCCTCGGCATCGTCGGTGACGGTGGCCTGCCCGAGCCGCACGGTGGCGGCATACGCCTTGTCGCAGCCGACGAGATAGGTCAATAAGCGCGTCGCTCGACCGACGCCCAGGACCAGTACCCCGGTAGCCATCGGATCGAGGGTGCCGGCGTGGCCCACCTTGCGGGTCTGGCACAGGCGGCGAGAGCGGGCGACGACGTCATGGCTGGTCCAGCCCGAGGGCTTATCGACGATCAGTAGCCCGTCAGGCGTCGTCGTCACTACCGTCCTCGGCAGCCGGCTTCTTGTACGGATCGGCTTCACCGGCATAGTGCCCCGAGGCAGCCACCTCGGCGAGTTCGGCGTCGCGGGCCTTGGCCTGCGAGAGCAGATCATCGATGGCCGCGGCCGACTCGGGCACCGCGTCGGCGATGAGTTCCAGGGTTGGGGTGAGTCGAATCCCCAATTGCTTGCCCACGAACGAACGGAGTCGGCCGCGGGAGGCCTCGAGCAAGGCGGCAGTTCGGGCCCGCTGGGCCGCATCCCCGAAGACGGTGTAGAAGACGCTCGCGTGTTGGAGGTCACCGGTAACGCGCACATCAGTAATGGTCACGAACCCGAGGTCAGGGTCCTTGACGATCGACTCGAGGTTCGCGGCGATGACCGTCTTGATGCGGTCAGCTATGCGGTGGGCTCGCGCGGTATCGACCATGGCTCCTCCGATCGGGTGGGTGGCGGAAGGTCCACCCTACGGTCTCGCGGGTCGTCGTCGCACCCTACGATGATCCCGTGAGAGTGGCTGAGACGGCGCCGGTGCGGGCTGGCCGCGCGACGCTTCTGACTGCTCTGGTGATCACCTTGGCGGCGGCCGCGCATGCCAGCGCCGGCGGCGCCCTGATCGGGCCGATCCCGTTCGTGACGCTGATGGCGATGCTCGCGCCACTCGGATGGTATGCCGTACGGACTCGTCTGAGCGCGCGTCACCTGGTCGTCCTGCTTGGCGCTGGGCAGCTGCTCGTCCATGGGCTGATCACTGCCATGCAGCCCACTGGGGGTGGCGGGGCGGCTCGGCCGATGGCCCACCACCCTGTCCTCGTGGACGGTTCCTCCGCGCTGCCCACCGCTTCTGCGTCCAGTTGGGCTATGTGGCTGGCCCATATCGCCGCAACCCTGGCCACCGCGTGGGTGCTGGCTCGCGGCGAGGCCGCCCTCTGGCGCGTGATCGCACGCCTGGTCCCCACGCTGTCCCGGCCGCTGGTCCGGTTGACGCCCTTCTTGTGGATTGCTGCTCGTCCCCGTACCGGGGTCGGCCGGACGTTGCGACGTCCCCTGGGGGCTCGTGGTCCCCCGCTCGCGATGAGGTAATTCACCCCCTTCATCACGATCTACCACCACAGTTGAAAGGCTTTCCCATGTCATCACTCCTGCGTACCAGCGCTGCCCTTGCAGTGGCTGGACTTGCGCTCGCTGGCTGCGGCAACTCCAGCGACAAAACCTCCGACGCTGCCGGTCCGGCGCTGACCATCGTCGATGGTTGGTGCAAGTCCACCGACACGATGCCCGACGGCTTCAAAGACATGACCGGTTGCTTTGGCACCGTGAAGAACACCGGATCGGCTGATATCACCATCACCGGCGGATCGTCAGCGGCCGCCCAAATGGTCCAAACCCACGAAACGGTCATGGGCGCGGACGGCAAGATGCAGATGCAAGAGGCCAAGAAGGGCTTCACGGTCAAGGCTGGCGGCACCTTCGAACTCAAGCCTGGAGCCAACCACGTCATGCTCATGATGCTCTCCAAGCCGCTCCAGATCGGCGATGCCATCCCCGTCACGCTCAAGACCTCCACCGGTGAGGTCCCAGTCTCCTTCCAGGCCCGGGCATTCGACGCCGCGAACGAGACCTACGTGCCGGTGAAGTGATGTCCGAATCCCTGCTGCCGCATGCCGCCCGTCGCTCGGTCCTGGCCGGCGGGGTCGGTGGGCTCGTCGCCGGCGGCCTGGCCGCCTGGAGCGCGACGGCCTCAGCCGCAGGCGATGTGGATCCCCCGGTGGGGGCGCACACCATCGTGCGCCCCTTCCGGGGTCCCCGGCAGGCCGGCATTGTCGAGGCGCCCCAGACATATGCCGCCTTCGTCTCCTTGCGCCTGGCCCGGGACGTGGAGGCTCGCCAGCTCAAGGGCCTCTTCGCCGTGTGGACCGACGACATCGAGCGCTTAGTCGAGGGCAGAGCACCGCTGACCGACATGGAGCCCGAAATGGCTGCCAGCCCGGCCGCGCTCACCGTCACCGTCGGCGTGGGCCGGCGGGTCGTCGCGCTGGCCGGCAAGTCCGCCCCGGAGTGGTTGGGACCGCTGCCCGCTTTCCCCAGAATTGATCAATTGGAGGAGCGTTGGTCTGGGGGTGACCTCCTGCTGCAGATCTGCGCGGCGAGTCCGACCTCGGTCGCGCACGCACAGCGAAGGCTGATCAAGGCCGCGGGGCCATTAGTCACCGTGGCGTGGGTGCAGCGCGGATTCCGGGAGCCGTTCACCGAGCCGGGCGCTCCCATGCGCAATCTCATGGGCCAAGTGGACGGGATCGTCCAACCAGCCACGCATGGTCCTGATGACGCGCTGCTCTTCTGCGGACCGGCAAATTCGCCCGAATGGTTGCACGGTGGCTCCGGTCTGGTGATCCGCCGGATCGCCATGAATCTCGACGTCTGGGACCGGGTCGACCTCGCGGCTCGGGAGAACGCGATCGGCCGCCGAACCTCGGACGGACAACCGCTGGCTGTGCAATCGGGGTCGGGAATGAACGCGCCGGCCGATCTGGAGCGAACCGATGCGCTGGGGTTCACCGTCATCGACCCGCATTCACATCTCGCCAGGTCGCGGCCGGTGGGCGGTACGGATCGCTTCCTGCGCCGTCCCTACAGCTACGACGATGCCCCGCAAGGCAATGAGGTGAGCAACAGCGGCCTCATCTTCGTCGCCTATGCCGCCGACGTCGCCGCGCAGTTCGTTCCCGTACAGCAACGTCTGGCGGAGAGCGATCTGCTCAACCTGTGGACCACCCCGATCGGGTCAGCGGTGTTCGCGGTGCTCCCCGGGGCTCTCGCGGGCGAGTCGCTCGGCGAGAAACTCTTCGCCTGACTCTGGCCGACCCCTAGCCGCGTCGACAGTAGAGAACACGCCGTCGCCCGTTTGCGGCATACGGCGTGTTCTCTACTCTCGATCAAGCGGCAGTTAGGCGCGCGGCTTCTCCCGCATCTCGTAGGTGGAGATGAGGTCACCCAGTTGGAGATCGTTGTGGCTGCCGAGGTTGATACCGCACTCGAAGCCGTCACGGACCTCGGTGACGTCATCCTTGAACCGGCGCAAGCCAGCCACCTCGACGTTCTCGGCAATGACCACACCCTCGCGGGTGATCCGAGCCTTGGCGCCGCGGCGAATCTCGCCGCTGCGCACGATGGACCCGGCAATATTGCCGAACTTGCTCGAGCGGAAGATCTCGCGGATCTCGGCGGTACCGAGCTCCACCTCTTCGAACTCCGGCTTGAGCATGCCCTTGAGAGCCGCCTCGATCTCCTCGATCGCCTGGTAGATCACCGAGTAGTACCGGATCTCCACGCCCTCGCGCTCAGCGGTCTCCGCATTCTGGCCCTCGGCCCGCACGTTGAAGCCGATGATGATCGCGTTGGATGCCATCGCCAGGTTGATGTTGTTGAGCGTGATCGCACCGACACCGCGGTCGATGATCCGAAGGTCGACCTCGTCGCCCACGTCGATCTGGAGCAGCGCATCCTCCAGGGCCTCCACCGAACCCGACACGTCACCCTTGAGGATGAGGTTGAGGGTGTCGACCTTGCCCGCCGCCAGCGCAGCGTTGAGGTCCTCGAGGGAGATCCGCTTGCGGGCCTTGGCCAGGCTGGCCTGGCGGTCCGCAGCCTCACGCTTCTCAGCGATCTGGCGAGCGGTCCGGTCATCGGGGGCAACCACAAAGGTGTCACCAGCCCGCGGAACCGAGGAGAGACCGAGCACCTGAACCGGCCGGGACGGCAGCGCCTCCGGCAACGCGTTGCCATGCTCATCGAGCAGGGCACGCACGCGGCCATAGGAACTGCCGGTCACGATGGCGTCACCGACCCGCAGCGTGCCCGACTGAATGAGCACGGTCGCGGTAGCACCACGACCACGGTCGAGGTTGGCCTCGATCGCCACACCGCGCGCGTCCCGGTGCGGGTTGGCCCGCAGATCCAGCGCGGCGTCAGCGGTGAGCAGCACGGCCTCGAGCAGGGCATCAATGTTCTGGCCCTGCTTGGCCGACACGTCGACGAACATGGTGTCGCCGCCGTACTCCTCAGCGACCAGGTTGTACTCGGTCAACTGCTGACGGATCTTGCTCGGATTGGCGCCCTCGACATCAATCTTGTTGACCGCAACGACGATCGGGACATCCGCGGCCTGAGCGTGGTTGAGCGCCTCAATGGTCTGCGGCATCACGCCGTCGTCGGCAGCCACCACGAGGATGGCAATGTCCGTCACCTTGGCACCACGAGCTCGCATGGCCGTGAAGGCCTCGTGACCCGGGGTGTCGATGAAGGTAATGGCCCGATCGATGCCCTCGTGCTCCTTGTGGATCTGGTAGGCGCCGATGTGCTGGGTAATACCACCGGCCTCGCCGCTGGCGACATTGGCGTTACGGATGGCATCCAGCAGGCGGGTCTTACCGTGGTCGACGTGACCCATGACGGTCACGACCGGCGGGCGAGCCTCGAGGTCCTCCTCATCCTCGGAGTCGACACCGAAGTTGAGGTCGATGGCGAAGGACTCGAAGAGCTCGCGCTCCTCCTCCTCCGGCGAGACCATCCGGATGTCGTAACCGAGCTCAGCGCCGAGGAGTTTGAAGGTGTCCTCATCCAGGCTTTGCGTCGCGGTCGCCATCTCACCGAGGTGGAAGAGCACCGTGACCAAAGAGGCCGGGTTGGCGTTGATCTTGTCAGCGAAGTCAGTCAGCGAGGCACCCTGACGCACCTGAACCACTGACGTGCCGTCACCGCGGGGAACGGAGACACCACCAATGGTCGGTGCCTGCATCTCCTCGAATTCCTGGCGCTTCGCGCGCTTGGACTTGCGGCCACGAGTGGGACGGCCGCCGCCCTTGCCGAAGGCACCTTGGGTGCCACCACGACCACCAGGGCCACCACCGGGACGGCCGCCGAAGCCACCGCCACCGCCGGGACGTCCGCCGAAGCCACCACCTGCGCCGGCACCGGGACGACCCGGCGCACCCGGACGAGCACCGCCTCCGCGGGCCGGCCGGTCACCGGGGCGCGGAACAGCGCTCCGGCCGGGCATCATGCCCGGAGACGGCGCACCGGGGCGCGGTGCACCTGGACGCGGACCGCCGGGACGGGCCTGAGGGCGCGGCATTCCCTGGTTGGTCGCGAACGGGTTATTGCCCGGGCGCGGCCCAGGAGCCGCCGAGCGGCCCATCCCCTGGTTGCTGGAGAAGGGGTTATTGCCGGGACGTGGACCACCGGGACGAGCGGCCGGTCGGGGTCCCGACGGTGACTGCTCCTCCCGAGCTGGCGGAGCCGCGGCTGGCGCCGGGCGCGGTGCCTGGGGCGCGGGCGCCGCAGAGGCGGCGGCCGGTGCCGGCGCGGATGGGGCCGGCGCTGCCGGAGCCGCCGGTGCTGCGGCAGCGGGAGCCGAGGCAGCTGAGGCGGCCGGTGCCGACACAGTTGGGGCCACCGGAGCAGCCGGAGCAGCCGGAGCCGGGGACGACTTGGCCGGCGCCGGAGCAGCGGCAGCCTGCGGGAACTTCTCCTTGTAGCGCCTGACCACGGGAGCCTCGATCGTCGAGCTCGCGGTCTTGACGTACTCGCCCATCTCATTGAGTCGCTCAAGGACCACCTTGCTGGTGACCCCGAGCTCCTTTGCGAGTGCGCTCACACGGACCTTGGACACATTTCTCCTGTCTGGTCCGTGCAGTGGGCGCGGACCGTCTTTACAGCTGGGGGGTGCTCATCGCTGAGTACTCATCTGGTGCTCATCAGCGTCAAACCCGCTTTCGGTTCCCTCTAGTGGACGGTTTTCAGTGCTCATGGTTCTCGATCCAGGTGACGAGCTCACCCGAGTCCGGTGCGATCGGTGACCGCAGGGCCCGGCCGAAGGCACGTCGGCGAAGCGCAAGATCGAGACAGGTCCGTTCCGGATGGAGCCAGGCTCCACGCCCCGGTTGGACAGCCCCCGGATCAGGTTGAAGGACGGGCATGCCGTCCGCTTCTGACCCCAGGACCACTCGCAAAAGTGCCGACCGGCTATCCGTTCCGCGGCATCCCACACACGTGCGTTGCGGCTCGCGCGGGGGTGACCCGGGCCGGAGTCCAGTCCGGTCGGTCCGCACCAGTCTACCGCTTACGCGCGCTCGGGGCCGCCGAGGGCCTCGGTGTCGGCACGGATGTCGATCCGCCAGCCGGTCAGTTTGGCTGCGAGGCGGGCGTTCTGACCCTCGCGACCGATGGCCAAGGAGAGTTGATAGTCCGGAACGACGACGCGCGCTGACCGGAGCACCGGATCGACAATCTCCACCGAAGTGACCCGCGAGGGCGACAGGGCGGAGGCAATGAAGGCGGCCGGATCGTCGGAGAAGTCGACGATGTCGATCTTCTCGCCATGCAATTCGGTCATCACTGCGCGAACTCGCGCACCCATGGGTCCTATGCAGGCACCTTTGGGATTGAGGCCGGCGACCTTGGAGTGCACGGCAATCTTTGTGCGGTGGCCAGCTTCGCGCGCTAGCGCCGCGATCTCGACCGAGCCGTCAGCGATCTCGGGCACCTCGAGGGCAAAGAGCTTGCGGACCAGGTTGGGGTGGGTGCGCGACAGCCCGATCTGCGGGCCACGCAGGCCTCGCTTCACCGATACGACGTAGCAGCGCAGCCGTTCGCCATGGACGTACTTCTCCCCCGGGGACTGCTCGGCCAAGGGCAAGATGCCCTCCACTGCCCCGAAGTCCACGGTGACATGGCGGGGATCGGGGCTTTGCTGGATGGCGCCAGCAACCACATCACCTTCGCGGCCTTTGAAGTCGCCGAGGATTGCCTCGTCCTCGAGATCGCGCAGCCGCTGGACGATGACCTGACGCGCCGTGGCCGCAGCCACCCGCCCGAAGCCGGACGGGGTGTCATCGAATTCCGGGCCCAACTCCCGGGTGGGACGCTGCGGGTTGCCCTCGGCATCCAGTTCGCCCTCGGGAGCAGGAGTGATGTGCTCCTCACGGGCCCAGATCACCACGTGACCGCTCTTGCGGTCCACCTCGGCGCGGGCGTGTGGGAAGTGGCCATCGGTCCGCTGGTAGGCGTGCACCACGGCATTCTCGATAGCGGGAATCAGCACATCCAGGCTGATGTCCCGTTCACGTTCTAGGGCGCGCAGGGCGGCGAGGTCGATGTCCATCGTCACTCTCCTTCGGTTTGGGCAGGGGCGAATTCGATCTGCACCACTGCCCGGCTGATGTCGGCATAGGGAAGCCGGCGCTCGGGCTCTCCGGTGAGGGTGACCTGCTCGTCATCGGCCTGGGAGAGCCGACCCGTGAGCGTGCCGCCGTCAGCCAAGGAAACGCGCACGAGGCGGCCGATGTTGCGGCGGAAGCCGTGCGGAGCCTCCAGCGGTCGATCCACCCCCGGGGAGGTGACCTCCAGGGTGTATGCCGTCTCACCGAGGACATCGCTGGCATCAAACGCCCGACCAACGGCCCGGGACACCTCGGCGATCTCGTCCAGGGTGAGCGGCGGCGTGGGGGTGCGACTGACCCCATCGTCGTCGCGCTCGGCGGGACGATCAAGGACGACCCGCACCACCGAACGCCGACCGGCACGCGTGACCGATACATCGACAAGGGTGACGTCAGACCCCTCAAGAGCGGTCTGGGTGAGGGAGCGCACGCCATCAGCGGTAGACATGTCGGGGGGCTCCTCTCTGCAGTTGACGGCCCAGAGCGACATGCGCACCGGGAACAAGGCCTAACTGTAGACGCTGCGCCGCGCCACAGCACCTTCGCGTCGGTGACATGATGGCGCGATGCCGCTTGGTCCTTCGCTCAGCCGACGCGACCTCGTCGCTGCGCTGGGTGTGGCCTCGGTCGCCGCGCTTTCGGGTTGCACTGTCCGCCTCGAGGACGGGGTCACCGTGCCATTCAAGGAGAGCGCGCCACCGGTCCCGGGTGGGGCCGGACTGGCCTGGTTGCAGGCGGATACCCGTGCCCTGGCGGCCCAAGCCCCCGGGCGTGGCGCGCTGAAGGCCCAATTGGCGACGGTGCATGCCGCCCAGCAGGCTGTCCTGGCCAGCGCTCTGGCCGGGCTCGCGTTACCCGCGCCGTCAATCCCGCCCGCTCCCCCGAGCTCGGCCGCGGCGAGCAAGCCCGCCGGTCCTGAACTAGCCGCCTATGCCGCGGTCGCAGATCTGGTGTCCGTGGCCGTCGAGCTGCGTCCGCTGGTGTGCGCCCTACTGGCCCAGCGGTGTGCGGCGGCCCGCCTGTTGGGGACCCCGGCAACTCTGGCCGACAACGTCAGCCCGGTGCAAGGCCCTGCCCTCGATCAGCCAGTGCAGCGGTTGGCGGCCACGATCTTCTGGATGGAGGTCATCGCCGCCCGCTCCTCCGAGAACCAACGGGCGCTCGCCCTGAGCACCCGAGACCGGCTCAAGGCATTGCTCGTGGCCTGGGCACCGGCCGCACCGGGATTCACGCCACAACTGGGCTACCCGCTGCCGGCGCCGGCCCAGTCAGCCGAGCAGGCCCGAGACCTTGCCTCGACCATTCTGCGGGACCTGATCGCCAGCTGGGGTGGGGCGTATGCCGCCAGCACGCAGGCCCGTTCTGGTCCGGCTTTGCGGCGCCTCCCCCTGGCCGTCGCGGTCATGGACGTGGAGGCCTACCGCTGGGGGGCCGCGCTCTCGCCCTTCCCCGGGCTCAACACGCCTTAGAACTCGACCTCGCCGCGTATCAGCGTTCGGACCTCGCCGCCCACCCACACCTGGTCACCCACCGCCCGCACATGGATGCGACCATCCCGCGCAAGCGCCGTGCCCTGACGAGCGGTGTACGTGCTCGGGAGGCGACCAGTGCCGATCAGCCATTGCGCCAGACCGGCATTCGCACTGCCGGTCACCGGGTCCTCGTCGAAGGTGTCCCCGTCGTCATAGAACGCCCGCACCTCGACCGCCGCCCCCAGTGCCGTGGCCGCTTCCTCCGGGTGCAGCCCGACCACCGCAAGCTTCAGCCCCGAAAATGCCGCGATATCGGGCCGGATCGCGAGGACCGCCTCGGCGTCCCCGACGTCGACGCCAATCCAGCCAGGCCCGTTGTCGATCCAGGCGGTAGCCCGGATCGCGGTGGCGGGGATGCGCAGGGCGCGCGTGACGCGATCCAGGTCCTGCGCGCTGACCGACCCGGAGCGCAGCAATGGCGGGGCCGCGAATGCCAGCCGTTCGCCGCGCTGCACGGGCACCAGGCCTACGCCACATTCCTGGATCACGATGTCCTCGGAGTGGGGCACTCCCCCGGCCTCGAGCCAGGCGTGCGCGCTGCCGAGGGTGGGATGTCCGGCAAAAGGCAACTCTCCCCCGGTGGTGAAGATCCGCACGCGGTAGTCGGCCTTCGCCGTGCTGGGAGCGCACAGGAAGGTGGTTTCCGACAGATTGGTCCAGGCAGCGAAGCGCGCCATCTGCGCATCGGTCAGACCATCGGCGTCGTGGACGACCGCCAACGGGTTCCCCGTTCCCGGCTGGGTGGCAAAGACATCAACCTGACGAAAAGCGCGCACCATGTCGAGCAGTGTCTCAGAGGTGGCCGATGTCTTAGAGGTGGTTGATCAACCGGTATGCCGGGTCGCGCTCCTGGATCAGCCGGGCCGCGCGGGTCGGGTCAACGTAGGCCGCGGTGGCCCAGACATCTGCCCAGAGCAAGCGGGGGCCGGTCACGCTCACCGATCCAGGGTGATCCAGCGCCCGGCCCGTGCGAGGGTCGCGGATGTGCGCCCCGCGGGCCGCCGACCCCGAGGTGGCGATCGCCCCTCGACTCAGGGGCACCACATCGACGATACGTCCGGCTTGCCGAGCGTCCTCGATCCCGATCCGCCACACCGGATCCTGATCACGCATTCCGCGACCGGTGCCGCACACGATGTCGCCGCCGGCGCCGATGCTCCAGCTGATCTCGGGCGCCAGTTCCAGGTGTGCCGCGGCGCCTTCGACGCCCCAGCCCTTGACCAAACCGGTCGGGTCGAAGACCGTCCGGCCCAGCGGCAAAGCACGCCAAGCTGCGAAGAGGCCATCAGTGCGCTCCTCGGCCTCCAGGCACAGATCGGTCACCTCGGCGACCCAATCGTCGGGCTCATCGATTTCGCCATGCTGCAACCGCAAGAGATCGCTGTCGGCCCGCCAGGTGCTGAGCACCCGGTCGACGCGTTGCAGGTGGGCAAAGGCCCGCTCCACCGCACCCAGCACCTCTGGGCGATCCGGATCGTGCGCCCGGACATGAATGCTGATGGGCATACCCATGATCTGACGCACGTGGGCTCGACGCCGGATCTGCACGCTCATGGTCGAGATCATCGGGTCAGAGGTTGGCCTGGTCGATGGCCGATTGCAGCGACTGGATGTAGCCATCGGAAGTGAAGGTCGCGCCGCCCACCATGTCGATGTCGGCGCTTTGCGCGGTGACGGTCTCCTCGTTGAGGATCGGCACGGCATAGGCGTTGATCTCCTGGTCGCGGTGGTTATTCCACGGCACCTGAGTGACCTCGGAGGCGGTGATCTTGCCATTCGCGACGGTGATCTGGACCTGGACCGGACCGAAGTGTGTCTGGATGGCCTCCCCGAGGTAGGTCTTCGAACCCGCCTGTGTGCTGGATCCTCCGGAGTCGCCCGTGTCGGTACCGCTATCGGTCCCCGTGTCGGTCCCGCTATCAGTACCGGTATCCGTACCGCTGTCAGTCCCCGTGTCCGTACCGCTATCGGTCCCCGTGTCCGTACCGCTGTCGGTGCCCGTGTCGGTACCGGATCCGGTATCCCCGGATCCATTGGCTGCGCTGTCCCCCTGGGTGTTGGGGCTCTCGGCATTGGCAACGGGCGTCGAGGACCCGGTTGACGTGTGATAGCTAAAGAGCAGCACCAGAGCGGTGATGGTGCTCAGTAGCCAGGTGGTGATGCGACGCATGGTGTGTCCTATCGGTCCTTGCGTTGGTCCGAGTGAAAAGTGCTCTTCGTGGATGAATTGAGGGTCGAGTCCGCACTCCAGCGCGGCCTTCTTGACGGATCGAATCCAGTCGGGATTGCCGCACAGGAAGAGGTCGCTATTCGCCAGCTGGGGTACCAACTCACGCAGCGCCTGGGCGTCGGAGAGGTGTCCAGCCTGCTGCGGTAGCCAGGACGCTCGGTCCTTCAGACGTGGGCCGTCGATGACGACGTAACTCGCGCCCAGGCGGTCGGTCGCAGCCCGAAACTCCGCACCGAGCACGGCCGAGCGCCGGTCATGCGTGCGGTGAATAACGGTCACCTCACCGGGAGCCGCATCCAGTTCATCGAGCAGCCCGCGCATGGGCGTGATGCCGATGCCCGAGGCCATGAGCACCACCTGACGGCGGCTGCGCACGCCCGCGTGCAGACGACCATAGGGACCCTCCACCAGCACGCGCGAGCCCGGTCGCAGAGTGGCCAAGCGCGCCGTACCGTCACCCACGACCGCTGCCGTCACCCGCAGGCTTTGGCCGTCGGGGGCCGCCGAGATGGACAGCGGGTTCGCCCTTGTCCAGCCGGGGCTGCCCAGGAAACGCCACTGGAAGTACTGACCGGCGCGCACCTCAAGTCGCTGCACCCCTGGACCGCTCACCGTCACCGAGGTCACCCCATGGCCTTCGTCGCTCACCGCGCTCACCCGGATCGGGGCCCGCAGGGATCGCCACAGCGGGAGGCCGACGCGGTAGATCAGGACCGCGCCCACGGCAACGGCATACAGCGTCCACCAGGTCACGGTCGAGGCGCTCGAGCGCAGGAAGTCGGTGCCGGTCCACAGCTGATGCGGCAGCGCGAGCCCCGCACCCAGGTAGGCGTACAAGTGGAGCAAGTGCCAGGACTCGTAGCGCAGGCTGGCCCGAGCGCGCCGCAGTGAGGTCAGCACGACCATGATCAGGGCCACGGTGCCGGCCAAGGCCAGCAGCATGCCCGCGTAGTTCAGCACGAGGTCCCAGAAGGTCGTCCAGAGCCCGGCCTCGGTGTCCGCGGCATACCCCAGGACGATGAAGACCAGGTGCGCGAGCATGAGATTGAACGAGGTGAAGCCGATAATCCGGTGTCCGCGGGTGAGGGCGTCCTGGCCCCAGGCACCCTCAATGACAGGCACGCGCGCCATCATGAAGACCTGCACGAGCAGCAGCGCGGAGGAGATCAGGCCGGTGATCCGGCCGATGCTGCTCAGCACCGCCCCGGTGGAGTCCAAACCGGCCAGCCCGCCACCGGAGACCCACAGCGCAGTAACCCAGAGCAGCACCAGCCACATCAGGGCACCGGTGAGATCCCGGGTCCACGGACGAGGCTGGCCGGAGCGCCTCCGGGCAGCTTGTAGGAGGCCTTGGGGAGCGGCCGTCACGCTGGTCATAGGGGCGATCTTGGTGACCTTGCCTGTGCGTGTGCTGTGAAACTCATCGGCGTCTGCGATGAAGAGTGTGGAAACGCTTGCACACTTTGGCCACAATGTGCGCTGTGACCACCAATCTGCCTGGGCCTGCTGCGCCCCCTCGCCAGAGCGGAACGAACCCGCAGAGGGCAGAGATGTTTGCTGCCAGATTGCGGCGCTGGTGGCCCGATCTGGTGGGACCGCTGAGCCAGGTCTATGGCGAGGCTGCACCCGCGCTCGCCGACGAGTTGGTGACCCTGGCCGAGCGGGCCTTCACCGAGCGCAGCGACCGTCTGCACGCGCGTGACCTGGATCGCATGCTTCGCCCAGACTGGCTGCAAGACCCGGCCATGATCGGGTATGCCGCCTACACCGAGCGTTTCGCGGGCAACTTGACCGGCGTGGTGGACCACATCCCCTATCTGGACGAACTCGGTGTGCGCTATCTCCACCTGATGCCGCTGCTGCGACCCCGCGATGGTGATAGTGATGGCGGGTATGCGGTCGCGGACTATCGCTCCGTCCGACCCGACCTGGGCAGTATGGAGGATCTTGCGAGCCTGGCCGAGTCGCTGCACGACGCCGGCATGAACCTAGTCTTGGACCTTGTCCTCAATCACGTTGCCAAGGAGCATGAGTGGGGCCAGCGCGCTCGGGCCGGCGAGGCGGCCTATCGGGACTACTTCTACGTCTTCCCCGATCGCGAGCTCCCGGACGCCTATGAGCGCTCCTTGCCCGAGGTCTTCCCCGATTTCGCTCCCGGCAACTTCACCTGGGACGAGGATCTCGCGGGCTGGGTGTGGACGACCTTCAACGAATTTCAGTGGGACGTCAATTGGGGTAACCCCGCGGTCTTCAAGGAGTACGCCTCGATCATCCTCGACCTGGCCAACCGAGGCGTGGACGTGCTGCGTTTGGATGCCATCGCCTTCATGTGGAAGCGCATGGGGACCGATTGCCAAGGAGAACCAGAAGTCCATGCCATCACCCAGGCCTTGCGGGCCTTGACGCGCATCGCCTGCCCCGCGGTGGCCTTCAAGGCGGAGGCGATCGTCGCGCCGACCAAACTGCTGGCCTACCTGGGGGCTGGCGAGCGCACCGGCAAGGTCAGTGATCTGGCGTATCACAACAGCCTCATGGTCCAGGCCTGGTCGATGCTGGCCGCTGGCGATGTCCGCCTGGCCGCACACGCGCTCGGCGCGCTGCCGGCCAAGCCCAGCACGACCACCTGGCTGACCTACCTGCGCTGCCACGACGACATCGGCTGGGCGATCATGGACGAGGATGCCGCTGCCGTCGGCGTGACCGGTCCGGGCCATCGACGCTTCCTCGCGGACTGGTACGACGGGAGCTTCCCGGGGTCGCCCGCAACCGGCCTGGTCTTCCAGCACAATCCGGCCAACGACGATCGCCGGACCAGTGGCGCCGCAGCGAGTTTGGCGGGCTTGGAGAGGGCACGCACTCCGCAAGAGGTGGGCCTGGCGATCTCCCGGCTGCGGCTGGCGTACGCCCTGGTCATGGGCTGGGGCGGCATTCCGGTGATCTGGTCGGGGGACGAACTCGCCCAAACCAATGACCCCGCCTGGGACACCGAGCCCGGCCACGAGGAGGACAACCGCTGGGCGCACCGGCCGCGCCTGGACTGGGCGCGCGCCCAATCTCGGCACGACTCCGAGACCGTGGCTGGTCGGGTGTTCTCGGGCCTTGCCCGGCTTGGGCAGGTGCGCGGCTCACTCCCCCACCTGCACGCCTCGGTGGAGACCCGAGTCGAGCCGGTTGATGACCCTGGGGTGCTGGTGACGGTCCGCGACCACCCGGTGGGTCGCTTCGTGGGGGTCTACAACGTCACCGACCAGTGGCGGCCGTGGCCAGGTCATCGGGTCCATGCCCTGGGAATGGCTGAGGCCGTGGATCGGATTACCGGAACGCCGATCCCGTGGGGCGGCGATGGGCAGGTGTGGCTGCCGCCTTATGCGGCCCTCTGGCTCACCGCCGACCACCGCTGACACCCCCCTTTTCCTTTGCTTGGTGACCTTTCCGGGCGAACCCACACCGTCCTTGGTATGCCGTGGCGCGCTTTGGTCTGCTGAGTGAACGCGTGAGCGGGGCCCCAGGAAGAACTCCCGGGGCCCCGCTTAGAGTCACTCAGTGCAGGGTCACTGCAGGGCGTCGACCTCTTCGCGGATCTTGGCGATCAGGTCGGCCGGCACGAGTGCGCCCGCCATGCCCATCGCCGCCGACACGGTCATGCCCTTGGCCATCCCGATCATCGGGTTGGAGGCAACGCCCGGGGCGTGCTTGTCGAAGATGGCGACGACCTCAGGGTCATCGAGCAGCTGGCCGAGAGTGGTGGTGTTCTCGTCGTAGCGCGCCATGGGTTGAACCTTTCAATCAGGACAGATAAGGCACATCGTTGCACCCACCCACTCAACTCCGAAGGGCATCGACGAACTCCCGGATGTGATCATCGGCATACTCGCTGCGACACCCGGGCTGAGCACGCTGAGGTCAGCCCCACCAGCCGAGCAGTTGTCCACCAAGCCGCACGATGAATGCCCCCACGATGACCACGAAAAGCATGCGGACAAAGCCCGATCCGAGCCGCACCGCCACGCGCGCTCCGAGGTAGCCGCCGGCGACATTCCCCATCGCCATGACGCCGCCCACAGCCCAGAGCACATGGCCACCGGGAACAAAAACCGTCAACGCGCCCAGATTCGTCGCGAAGTTCGCGATCTTGGCCTTGGCGCTCGCCTCGAGGAAGGCGTACCCCAGCCACCCCACCAGCGCGAACACGAGGAAGGAACCGGTTCCCGGACCCAACGCGCCGTCATACACGCCAATGACGAATCCGACAACGACCGCTGCCCCGGTATGCCGCACGCCCTCCATCCGCAGCGCAGTCACCTCACCAAGCGTCGGCTTGTGCAGGGTGTAGGCGCCCACCACGATCAAAAGGACCAGCACGATCGGAGTGAAAGCAGCCTTGGGGATATGCACGCCGAGGAGTGCGCCGCCGACGGCCCCCAGGTAGGCAGCCGCCGCCATGGGGAGCGCCGTCCGCAGGTCCGGCCGGATACGCCGCCAGTAGGTGATGGCGCTCGTTGACGTGCCGGCGATTGAGGCGAGTTTGTTGGTGGCCAGCAGTTGGGCAGGAGCAGCTCCTGGCAGGGCCAACACCAAGGCAGGCAGTTGTACCAGTCCCCCACCACCGACCACGGCATCGATGAAGCCCGCGAGCAGCGCCGCCACCGTCAGCAACGCAAGCGTCGTCGCGCTGATGTCGCCCAGCGCGCCAGTCACGCCGTGGCCCACCGGTCCACGATGTCGAGGATGTCCAGCAGTTCGTGAGCGCGGGCGTCAGGTACTGCCGTGACCTCGACCCGCTGCACCGACGGGATATCGCTGTGCGGAATCCAGATGGCGCGCATCCCGATCTGCTGGGGACCGTGCACATCCTCGAACATCCGGTCGCCGACGTAGACCGCATTGCGCGGCGCGACGCCGAGGGCGGCACAGATGGCCCGGAAGGCCTCCGGGTGCGGCTTCACGTGCGCCAACTCGCTGGAATACAGGTCGGCGTCCAGCAAGTCCAGGACTCCATCACGCGCGAAGAGATCGCGATGGTAGTCCCGCGACCAGATCGTGTTGGACAGCACGCCGATCCGAATCCCCCTGCGCCGCAAGCCCTCCCAGAGGGGTCGAACCTGAGGGTCGGTATGCGTGTGCGGCTCCCAGAAGCGCCGGTATGCCGCCAGCGCGAGGAGGTGTCGATCGTGCTCGGGATCTGCACCGGCAGCCGCCAAGATGTCATCCAGCCGAGCACTCGCGTGCGACTGGCGTCCCTGGCTCCAGGCGCTCTCCTCGGCGGCGAGGATCCGGTCAGCCAACTCATGAGCTGCATCAAGATCCGCGGCCGGGACTTCGGGCGAGTCCACGGGCACGCCGTGGATCTCACGGGCATACACCCGCCACTGCTCGCTGAGGTCCACCTCGTGCCAGGGCGTCAGGGTCCCGCCCCAGTCAAAGATGACCGCCTGGACCGGGGCACTCACGAGCGCCCGATCTCCCGCAGGATCTCGGAGACGGCGTTGTCCACGGCCACCTCGCGGCGATCACCGGAGCGCCGATCCTTGACCTCGATGGTTCCGTCGGCGAGCCCGCGCCCCACCACCACGATGGTCGGCACACCGATCAGCTCGGCGTCCTTGAACTTCACTCCGGGTGATGCCTGCTTACGGTCATCGAGCAGGACCGTCGCGCCAGCTGCCTCCAACGCTCGGGTGAGTTCCTCGGCATAGAGCGCAACGGCATCGTCCTTGCCGGTGGCCACGATGTGCACATCGGCCGGAGAGATATTGCGGGGCCAACACAGGCCCAGGTCGTCGTGATTGCCCTCGGCGATGCAGGCCACGGCCCGGGACACACCGACCCCGTAGGAACCCATGGTCACCGTGCGAAGCTTGCCGTTCTCGTCCAGCACCTTGAGGTCGAGCGCCTCGGCGTACTTGGTGCCCAACTGGAAGATGTGACCCATCTCGATGCCGCGGGCGGCCTCAAGACCAGTGCCGCAGTTCGGGCAGGGGTCGCCCGGGCGAACTTCGGCGGCCTCGATGAAACCGTCCGCAGTGAAGTCCCGACCCGCGACGAGATCGATCGCGTGGTAGCCATGGCGATTGCCACCGGCCACCCAGGCCGTGCCCTCGACCACGCGGGGGTCCACCAGGAAGCGCACCCCAGACTCGCTTTCCAGGCCCAGGGCCTGGGGGCCCATGTAGCCCTTGACCAGCGCCGGGTATGCCGCAAAGTCGCTTTCCTCGAAGGCTTCGACCCGGGCCGGCTCGACCTGGGCGCCCAAACGCTTCTCGTCGACCTCGCGGTCACCGGGCACACCCATAGCCAACGGCTCACGGGTCCCATCCGGGTGAACCAGCATGACCACCACGGTCTTGAGGGTGTCCGTTGCCGCCCAGGCCCGGTCCGCTCGGGGATACAGCTCGTTGAGCCGGTCGACCAAGGTGGCAATCGTCGGACTGTCGGGAGTTTCCTCGACATGGACGGCCGGCGCATCGGCATACGAGATCGGTTGCGGCGCAGCGACCTTCACTGCTTCGACATTGGCGGCATAGTCACAGGAGGGGCAATGGACGTAGGTGTCTTCACCATTCTCGGCGGTGGCCAGGAACTCCTCGCTCTTGGAACCACCCATGGCACCCGCCATCGCCTGAACGATGACGTAGTGGAAGCCCAAGCGGTCGAAGATCCTGACATACGCATCGCGGTGCAGCTGGTAGCTCTTGTCGAGCCCGGCCTCGTCGAGGTCGAAGGAGTAGCTGTCCTTCATGACGAACTCGCGGCCGCGCAAGATGCCAGCCCGCGGACGCGCCTCATCGCGGTACTTGGTCTGGATCTGGTAGAGGCTGACCGGAAGGTCCTTGTACGAGTTGAAGAGGTCCTTAACGGCGAGCGTGAACAACTCCTCATGAGTGGGACCGAGGAGGTAGTCGCCGTCCTTGCGGTCCTTGAGCCGGAAAATGTTGTCGCCGTACTCGGTCCAGCGACCGGTGGCTTCGTACGGCTCCTTGGGCAGCAGCGCGGGGAAAAGCAACTCCTGCGCGCCCATGCCGTCCATCTCCTCGCGCACGATCTGCTCGACTTGGCGCAGGACCTTCAGGCCCAACGGCAGCCAGGTGTAGATGCCCGGCGATACCCGTCGGATGTAGCCAGCCCGCACGAGGAGTCGGTGGCTCGGGACCTCCGCGTCCGCCGGGTCCTCGCGAAGGGTTCGCAGGAACAGGGTCGACATGCGCATGGCCACGGGTGACACTCCTTGGGCAGTTGGGGAACGTCGCAAGGATATGCGGTCAGCGGCCCCGTCGGCTGTCGGATACCCCCCGCGGTATGCCATCCTGGGCCCGACCCTTCTCCCGTGAACCCCGAAAGGCCGAGATCCTGTGGCTGCCAGTACCACGCTGACCCGCGTGGCACCGATCCTCGGCTGGCTGCCGCGCTACCCCCGCGACGACCTGAGCCACGATCTACGGGCGGGGCTGACCGTTGCCATCCTCGTGATCCCGCAGGCCATGGCGTATGCCGCGCTGGCTGGGGTGCCCGCGATCACCGGTCTGTATAGCGCCATGGTGGCCATGACGGTGTATGCCGTCCTGGGCACCAGCCGGTTCATCTCCGTGGGTCCGGTCGCCATCGATTCATTGCTGACCGCCGCGACGGTGGGGCCGCTGGCGAGCGGCGATCCGACGCGCTACCTGGCGCTGGCCAGTGGGCTCGCCGTGCTCATCGGCCTGATCCAGATCGCGGCCGGGTTGGCTCGGCTGGGGCAGTTGGTCAGTTTGCTGTCCGTGCCGGTCATCAGTGGATTCACCTCGGCCGCTGCGCTCACTATCGCGGTGACCCAGGTCGGCCCATTGCTGGGCCTGCGGGGATCGGGCTCGTCGAGCACCCTGGTCGAGGCATTGCGCGCGCTGTGGCCGACCTTGGGCACGATCGACGGGGCCACCGCGGTGGTGGGCTTTGTTTCCCTGCTCGCGCTCTGGAGTCTCAAGCGGTTCGCACCCCGCCTACCTGGCCCGCTCGTCGTCATTGCCCTGGCCAGCGTGCTTGTGGCGTGGGCGCCGTGGCTGTCCTCCGTGCGCACGCTCGGCGCGGTGCCTTCGGGCATCCCATCCCCCGGTCTGCCCGCGCTGGCATGGTCCGACCTGCTGACGCTGAGCGGGTCCGCCGCGGCGATTGCGCTGGTGTCCTTCATGGAGTCGATCAGCACCGGCACGGCCTTCGCTCGCCGCACTCGGACCACCGTTGATCCCAACCAAGAGCTCATCGGGGTCGGCGCGGCCAATGCCGCCTCGGGCCTCTTCCAGGGATTCTGCGTTGCCGGCGGCCTCTCGCGGGGTGCCGTCAATGTCGCAGCCGGCGCCCGCAGTCAGGTCTCCGGGCTCTTTGCAGCGATGCTCATCGCCATCTCCCTGTTCACCCTGACCGGCGTGCTCGCACACCTGCCCAAGACCGTGCTCGCCGCCATCATCCTCATCGCGGTGAGCAGCTTGGTTGACATCAAGGGCGCTCGGGAGATTGCCCGGGTTCGCCGCAGCGATCTGGTGGCGCTGCTGGCCACGGCCGTGGCCACGCTCACGCTGGGACCGGTCCCGGGTTTGGGCGTGGGGGTGGCCGTGTCGCTGGCGCTCTTCCTGCGCCCCGCGGTGCAGCCGCATCTGCCGGAGCTGGGGCAACTCCCCGGTCAGGACGTGTACCGCAATGTCACCCGATATGACACCCTCCGGAGGCCGGACACCCTGATCCTGCGGGTCGATGCCCCCCTGTCCTTCGTCAGCGCGCGCGCCGTGAATGACCGCATCTCCCATCTGGTGCGCGAGCGGGCAGGGGTTCGATATGTCATCGTCGATGGCAGCGCCATGATCAGCGCCGACTACACCGGAATCGACTCACTGCTGCGGCTGGCGGCCGATCTTGACGCGGCTGCGGTTCAGGTCCACCTGGCCGCACTACGGGGGCCGGTCCGGGACATCCTTGACCGCCACGAGGGCTACCGGCTCCTGGTGGAGCAAGGCCGCGTGCACAGCACAGTGCCCTTGGCGGTGGAAGCCCTGCCGTCCGCGAGCTAACCGGGTTCCTCAGTCTCCAGGTAGCGTGCCCGCATCCCGTGGTCTTTGAAGCCCAGCCGTACGTAGAGCTCGTGGGCATGCGGGTTGTCGACATTCACGCACAGCCAGACCGGGCGCTCCCCATGGGCACGTAGGGCCGTGATGGACCGCACGACGAGGTGAGCCCCCAGCCCATGCCCGCGCCAACTCGGAATCACGCCCACCTGATCGATCCAACCCTGGGAGAGTGTGATGAAGCCGACCGGCTCGCCCTCGTCCGTGAGCGCCACCCGAGAGTCGTCCAGGAGGACCTCGGGGTCCTGGGTCAGCTCCGCGAGCCACTCCTCCTGCGGGGTTCCCGGGAAGCCGGGGCGGTCCGCGAAGGACGCGGCATAGGCGGAGTAGAAGGCCGCAGCGGTGTCCTCTCGGAAGGGTTCCGTGTGCAGTCCGTCGGGGAGTGGGATCCGCGGGACCTGCTTGCGTCGGTGGCGCATGACGTGCTCGGCGAAGACGCGGATCAGCCCTGCGTCGGCAAAGAGCTCACCCTGATCGGGCCAGGTGCTCTCGGCCAGCACCTTGAGCCTGGCTCCCCCTGCATGTTCGCGAGCCCACCGCACCAGGTCCACACCGTAGTGCTGCGAGCGAACCTCGGGGTGGGTCAGCCCGGTCGCAACCCGGCCCTCCCCATCGGCAAAGATGCTCGCCGCCGCCACCAGGTCGCCAGTCTCGTCCCAGCCACCAATGGACACCCCACTGAGGTAATGGCGTCGAAGGGTCTCCTCCTCGGCGAGCAAGGGCAGCCCGCCGTCGATGTCGAGGCATGCGGTCGCCAATTCTGCGAGCGCGACCAGGTCGTCCTCACCCAGCGGGCGCCAATCCAGCGTCGACACGAGTCTCACCACCTTCACCGCCATGAAAGCACGTCGCGGCTCCGCGAGGCGAACGGACCCTGGCGCTATTTTGTCCATGCTCTTAACAATTTGCTAACAGCGGGCTAGGGTGACCGATCATGAACGCACACAGGATGGTCTCAGAGCGCTCGAGATCAACCGCGTCTACGGCCAGCCCAGCCCGCCAGGCGTCCCTGCGTGAGCACAACCTCTCCCTGGTGTTGCGCCAAATCTGCTCCGCCGGATCCGGGGTCAGCCGGGCGCATCTGGCGCGGCATACCGGACTGACTCGGGCCACGGTCTCGGAGTTGGTCGACCTATTGCTTCAAGCCGGGATGGTGCGAGAGCTCACCCCTCAGGCGTTGGCCGGCGCCGGGCGCCCCGCCACTCCGGTGATCCCTGCGGAGCAAGGCCTGCGCGGGATCGGTATCGACATCGCCGTTGACCATATCGCCGTGTGCACGGTGACCCTGACCGGCACCATGGCCACCCAACGGGTGATCGAAGGCGAATTCGCGCTCAGCCATCCCGAGAGACTGCTCGCCCGGGTCAGCCGCATGGTCGAGGCCACGATTGCCGACACCGTGGCCGCCGGCGCACAGGTCGCTGGGGTCTGTGTGGCCTTGCCGGGTCTGGTCGATCCGGAGCACTCCCGTTTGCGGCATGCCCCCAACCTCAACTGGTCGGATCTGCCGATTGGCGAGCTCTTGCGGACGGCATTGGGCCGGCCAGAACTGGCCGTCCTGGTCGGCAACGACGCGAGCCTCGCGGCCACAGCAGAAGTGCTCATCCGTGCGCGACGCGAGGACGTCAGAGCGACTGCCGACTTCCTCTACATCACCGGCGAGGTCGGAATTGGTGGCGCCATCGTGCGACGCGGAGAGTTGTCCGGCGGCACCCGCGGCTGGGCCGGGGAAATCGGGCACACGAATATCGACGCCAACGGAGAGCTGTGCACCTGCGGAGCCCGTGGGTGCCTGGAACGGTATGCCGGCAAGGCCGCCTTTATCGCTCGCGCCGGGCTTCCCCCAGGATCGTCGTGGGAGCAACTCCATCGCAGCATCGCCGGCGGTGATCCGGCTGCGCTGGCCGCCGTGGCCGAGGTCGGGGCCGCCCTTGGCGTCGCGGCCGCCTCCGCGTTGAACGTCCTGGATATCGACACGATCTTGCTCGGCGGCGCCTATGCGTCCTTGGCCGACCAGCTCGCCCCGGGAATCCTCGCAGAGCTCCGAAATCGGGTCATTGCGGTGCGCTTCGCCGGGGCCGAGGTCTATGTCGAGGGCGCACTCGGCGGCGAGCATGCGGCGCTACATGGCGCCGGTTTGACGGTGGTCAACGCAGTCCTGGCCAACCCATCGGCCTGGCTCGACACTGCGCCCTAGACGCAGATCGATCTCGAATTGCAACCTGCTACCCCTTGCGCGTCACCCGATGTTCGTAATATGTTCATCCAGTCAACAATTCCTCTGATCTCGCAGAGGACCGGACCTCAACGAGGAGGCTGACCGATGACCGCAGGCGACGTCATCCTGGAGATGCGCGATATCACCAAGGAGTTCCCCGGGGTCAAAGCCCTCTCGAATGTCTCGATGGCGGTGCGCCGGGGCGAGATCCACGCCATCTGTGGCGAGAACGGTGCCGGCAAGTCGACCCTGATGAAGGTCCTCTCCGGGGTGTGGCCCTCAGGGTCCTACACCGGGGACATCGTCTTCGAGGGCAAGCCAGCGGGATTCTCCACGATCCGGGACTCCGAGCACGCCGGCATCGTGATCATCCACCAAGAGCTCGCGCTCATCCCCGAGCTCTCCATCGCTGAGAACATCTTCCTGGGTAACGAGCAGCGCAAGGGCCTGTCCATCGACTGGGTCGCCACCCGGGCCAAGGCCGCCGAGCTGCTGGCCAGGGTTGGCCTCTCGGAGGACCCGATGACCAAGATCAAGGACATCGGGGTCGGCAAGCAGCAACTGGTCGAGATCGCCAAGGCGCTCTCCAAGGACGTCAAGCTCCTGATCCTCGATGAGCCCACGGCAGCGCTCAATGAGAGCGACTCCCAGCACCTGCTGCAGATCATGGACGGCCTTCGCAGCAAGGGCATCACCCAGATCATCATCAGCCACAAGCTCAACGAGATCGAGCAGATCGCCGACTCGATCACGATCATTCGCGATGGCATGTCGGTGGAGACCCTGCGGGTCAAGGAAGACGGCGTCGACGAGAACCGGATCATCAAGGGCATGGTCGGGCGAGAGCTCGAGTCCCGCTTCCCCGAGCACACCCCCCAGATCGGCGAGACCTTCTTCGAGGTCAAGAACTGGCGGGTGCAGCACCCCATCCGCACCGATCGCCTGGTGTGCAAGGACTCGTCGTTCTTCGTGCGGCGTGGCGAGATTGTCGGCTTTGCCGGGCTCATGGGCGCCGGCCGCACCGAGCTCATGCGCTCGATCTTCGGGCGCTCGTATGGCACCTGGCTCAGCGGCGAGCTGATCATGAATGGTCAGCACCTCACCCTCAAGAATGTCCCGGCCGCCATCGGCGCCGACATCGCCTATGTCACCGAGGACCGCAAGACCCTCGGCCTGAACCTGCTCGACGACATCAAGCGCACGACGGTGTCCGCCGAGTTGAGCAAGATCACCCGCGGACTGGTCGTGGACGAGACCGCGGAGTATGCCGCCGCGGAGCAGTTCCGTACCGAGTTGCGGACCAAGGCCCCGAGCGTGGATGAAGGCGTGGCCAAACTCTCGGGAGGGAACCAGCAGAAGGTCGTTCTGGCCAAATGGCTCTTCACCGATCCGGAGCTGCTCATCCTCGATGAACCCACCCGAGGCATCGACGTGGGTGCGAAGTACGAGATCTACGGCATCATCCAGCGACTCGCAGCCCAGGGGAAAGGCGTCATTGTCGTCTCCTCGGAGTTGCCCGAACTCTTGGGCCTCTCTGACCGCATCTACACCATCTGTGAGGGTGCCATCACTGGCTGCCTCGACAAGGAACACGCCACACAAGAGTCGCTCATGCGACTCATGACCACCACAACAAGCCGCGGCGCCGAGGCGACGCCGACGGCCTCCTGAGCCCCGCCCCGACAACTAGGAGAGCGACCATGGACTTCATCAAGAAGCTATTCGGCGGCGACATCCGCCAACTCGGCATGATCGGTGCCCTCGTCTTCCTCATCCTCTTCTTCCAGTGGAGTACCGACGGGCTCACTCTGACCCCGGACAATCTCAACAACATCATCCGAGGCAATGCCCACATCCTCGTCCTGGCCATCGGCATGGTGCTGGTCATCATCGCGGGACATATCGACCTGTCTGTGGGCTCGGTGGCCGCATCGGTCGGCATCCTTGTCGCCCTGGCGATGCGGGATTGGGGGCTTAACTGGTTCTTGGGCATCCTCCTGGGCCTGGCCTTCGGCGCCTTGATCGGTGCCTGGCAGGGGTGGTGGACGGCCTATGTCGGCATACCCGCCTTCATCGTGACTCTGGCCGGCATGCTCTTCTTCCGAGGCCTCAACCAGTTCATCGGCAAGTCCAACACCATTCCGGTCCCCGAGGAGTTCCAGACCATCGGCGGTGGGTCACTCCCCGAGGTGGGGCCGGATACGGGTTATAACAATCTCACCGTCTTGCTCGGCCTGATCGGCTGTGCCGTGATCGTCCTCGGCGCCCTGCGCGGCCGGGCCCGACTAGTCAAGATCGGCGCCGACGTCGAAAGCCCGGCAGTGATGTGGACACGACTCGCCCTCATCTGCCTGGTGATTATGGGTGCGATGCTGCTCATCGCGTCCGGCACCAAGGGCTTCCCAGTGTCCGGCCTCATTCTGGTCGCTTTGGTTCTCTTCTACGGGTTCCTCACCAGCAAGACCGTTCTGGGGCGCCATATCTACGCGGTCGGCGGCAACCGGCACGCGGCTGAGTTGTCCGGTGTCCAAAGCAAGAAGATCAACTTCTTCGTGATGGCGAATATGTCCGTCCTGGCCGCCCTCGCGGGCATGATGTTCGTGGCCCGCTCGCGCGCCTCGGGTCCCTTTGATGGTGTCGGCTGGGAGTTGGATGCCATTGCCGCGGTCTTCATCGGGGGCGCCGCCGTCACCGGAGGTGTCGGCACGGTTGTCGGCTCGATCGTCGGTGGCCTGGTGATGGCGGTGCTCAACAATGGCCTCCAGCTGGAGAGCATCGGCGCAGACCGTACCCAGATGATCAAGGGCATGGTCTTGCTCATCGCTGTGGCTTTCGACTTGTACAGCAAGAAGCAGGGCAAGCCCTCCCTCATCGGACGACTCATGGATGGCGCCAAGGGCAGCAGGGCTGCCACCCAGCCAGACCAGAACCCGGCGGAGGCCGAAGTAACCCCGACCACGGACACCATCCGCACGGAGAACTAAGCGTTTGCAAGCCACACCAACAACCCCACCTCGAGGCCTAGCCCTCGAACAACAAGAGAGAAGGAACAGATGCGTTCACTGACGAAGGTGCTCGCCGTCACCGCAGCTGCGGGTCTGGCGCTCACCGGTTGCGGTCGCAGCGATGACACCAAGTCCTCGGCAACCACGGGTAACTCGGCCGCCACCTCGACCGGCACGAGCGGCTTCGCCGCCGACTCGGTCATCGGTGTCTCGCTGCCGCAGAAGACCTCGGAGAACTGGGTCCTCGCGGAGAAGCTCTTCAATGACGGCCTTTCGGGTGCCGGCTTCAAGCAGAGCGTTCAGTTCGCCAACGGTGGCGTCACCGAGCAGCAGAACCAGATCGACGCGATGATCACCCAGGGTGCCAAGGTGCTGGTGGTCGGCGCGATCGATGGCGGGCAGCTCGGCAGCCAACTCAAGGCCGCCAAGGAGAAGGGCATCACGGTCATCGCCTACGACCGACTGCTCACCAACACCGCCGATGTCGACTACTACGTCGCCTTCGACAACTTCAAGGTCGGTGTGCTCCAGGGCACCGCGCTCCTCGAGGGCATGGCCAAGAAGAAGCCGAACGGCCCGTACAACATCGAGCTCTTCGCAGGTTCGCCCGATGACAACAACGCCAAGGTCTTCTTCGAGGGCGCCATGAGCGTCCTGCAGCCGAAGATCGACGATGGCACCCTCAAGGTCGTCTCCGGTCAGACTACGTTCGAGCAGGCCGTTACCCAGGGTTGGAAGGCGGAGAACGCCCAGAACCGCATGGACACCCTGCTGGCTGGCTCCTACACCGGCAGCACCGTTCTCGACGGTGTTCTCTCCCCCAATGACACCCTGGCCCGCGCCATCCTCACCTCCGTTGACGCTGCTGGCAAGGCGATCCCGGTGGTGACCGGCCAGGACTCTGAGGTCGAGTCGATCAAGTCGATCATGGCCGGCAAGCAGTACTCCACCATCAACAAGGACACCCGCAAGCTCGTCGCCGCGACGATCGATATGGTCAAGGCACTGCAGGCTGGCCAAAAGCCGACCGTCACCGATGACAAGTCGTACAACAACGGCGTCAAGGTGGTCCCGGCCAACCTCCTCACCCCGGTCATTGCGACCAAGGAGAACGCGGCTGAGGTCTACAAGGACGACCCAACCCTCGGCCCGCTGACCAAGTGAGCTGAGTCCTCCCCGCGGTGACCACCGTCACCGCTGCAATGGGGCGGCATACCCACCGGGTATGCCGCCCCATTCGCGTCGGCTCAGAGCAAGACGGTCGTGAAATCCCCCACCTGGCGGAACCCGAGGCGCTCGTATAGCCGGCGAGCCGCCTGGTTATAGTCGTTGACGTAGAGCGACACCAGCGGTGCCGGCCCGGCCATCAACTGCTCCAGGACGCTGCCGAGCAGCGCCGCCGCTCGGCCCTCGCCGCGAAGGCGCGGAGCGAGCCAGACTCCCTGCAACTGGGCACAGCCCAGAGCCAGCGAGCCGATATCGGTCTTGAACACCACTTCGCCGTCCTCGATGAGGACGTAGGTCTGCCCGGCCGCGATCAGGGAAGCCACCGATGATCGATAGGCACGTGAGGATCCGGAATAGGGCGGGTACCCAATCTCCGCCGTAAACATGTGGGCGGCCGCCGGCACCACCAGGTCAGTTTCGTGGACCTGCGCGGGCCGAACCCGCTCATCGATCGTCAGACCCAGGGCAGAGGGCGGGCGGTTGGCGACCATGAGCGGCTGGTGCGCCCGCAGCGCCCTCGCCTGCCCCCACGCAGGTTCGAGGTGTGCCCACAGGTCGATGACCTGATCGCGGGGGCCAAAGAGTGAGGCCGAACGACCACGCCAGCGGCGCACCCGGTCGGCCACTTCGGCCCGCGCGGCCGGGGTGGTTTCCACCGGCACGATGTTGGCGCTCGCCCACGCCAGCGAGGTCAACTGGCCCTCGGGGCGGTAGGCCAAGACAGAACTGAGCATCCCCGTGCGGCTAGCCTCGAGGATCCGGGCGGCCACGAAAACATTGGCGGGCAGGTCGCGGACACACAACTCCAGCGCCGCATCGCGCTCCTGGGGGGCGAGGGGGCGCAGGTCGCTGCGGGTGCGGAGCACAGGCTCAGCGTAGTGCGCTGTCCCAGATTCAGCGGCAAGCGACTGTGGAAGCCAGCAGCCGATGCCGCAGGACTACAGTGTCCAGCGTGCTCGGAGAAAATGACGCTCGGCTGCGTCACTGGTTGCTGGATGCGGGGGAACGAGACCCCGGTGGGTTCTACGAGACCGAAGATGAGGTGGCCCAGCACTCACACACGCAGCCGTGGTGGCGGGTCATGTGCCTCACTGGTGTGGACTACTTCTCCACCTTGGGATACCAGCCAGGGATCGCCGCCCTCGCCGCGGGTGCGCTGGCACCCCTAGCCACGCTCATCCTGGTCTTGGTCACGCTCTTGGGGGCCCTCCCGATGTATCGCCGGGTGGCCCAGGAGAGCCCTCACGGTGATGGTTCCCTCTCCATGCTGGAACGACTGCTGAACTACTGGCCCAGCAAACTGCTCGTTCTCGCACTGCTCGGCTTCGTCGCTACCGGCTTCGTCATCACCATCACTCTCTCGGCTGCCGACGCGAGCGCCCACCTCGTCGAAAACCCCTTCCTGCGCGATTCTCTGGGCGGGCAACAGGTCGCGGTGACCCTGGCGCTGATCGTGGCCTTGGCCTTGGTCTTCCTTAAGGGTTTCAAAGAGGCCATTGGCGTGGCCGTCGTCCTGGTCCTTTCGTACCTGCTGTTGTCCGCGGTGGTCATCGTCCGGGGCGCGGTGGAGGTCTTCTCGACCCCCGGCTCGATCGATCGGTGGACCGACGCCATCGCGGCGAGTTATCCCACACCGATGGCGATCGTCGTGGCAGCCCTGGTGGTCTTCCCCCGCCTCGCTCTAGGCCTCTCCGGGTTTGAAACTGGCGTAGTGGTCATGCCACTGATCCAAGGCAGCCCCGACGACGACCCAGAGATGCCTATGGGGCGGATCCGCGGCGCTCGCCGCCTGCTGACCACGGCCGCAGTGATCATGAGTGGACTCCTGATCGGCAGTTCGCTGGTCACGACGATTCTGATCTCCAATGCCGAATTCCAGCCTGGCGGAAAGGCCAATGGGCGCGCCCTGGCCTACCTGGCGCACACCCTGCTGGGAGATGGATTCGGCACGGCATACGACCTTTCGACGATCGGCATCCTGTGGTTTGCTGGCGCGTCCGCCATGGCTGGTCTGCTCAACATCATCCCCCGATACCTCCCCCGTTACGGGATGGCACCCGACTGGGCTCGCTCCACCCGGCCACTCGTTCTGGTCTTCCTCGCGATTGGCATCGTGGTCACGCTGCTCTTCAAGGCCAATGTGGACGCGCAGGCCGGCGCCTATGCGACCGGAGTGCTCGCCCTGATGACGTCAGCCGCCGTAGCGGTGTTCCTCACCGAGTGGCGCCGCGGCCATCGCCCGGTCGCCATCTTCTTCGGAATTGTCTCCGCGATCTTCATCTACACCCTCATCGTGACGATCCTCGCCGACCCCGAGGGACTGTTCATCGCCGCGATCTTCATCGCCCTTATCGTCGCGATCTCGGTGTTCTCCCGCGTCTCTCGATCCACTGAGTTGCGGATCAAGACTGTGCGCTTCGACACCTCCTCCAAGGCCTTCCTGCGCGAGGCCATGACCTGGCCCCAGCCGCTGCGCGTCATCGCCAACAAGCGCAATGCGGGCGATGAGGAGGAGTACCGCGAGAAGTCACTGGAGGTGGCCGTCGATAACCACGTGCCAAACCAGGAGCGGGCCGTCTTCCTCGAAGTCGAGGTCCTGGACCCCAGCGAGTTCTCCGGGCGCGTGGAAGTCACCCACCAGATGGTGGGTCAGTACAACGTGCTTCGCGCCGCCGGTCCTTCGGTGCCCAACGTCCTGGCCGCGGTACTGCTCAAGATCGGTCAAAAGATGCCGGCCCAGCCACATGCCTACTTCGAGTGGTCCGAAAAGGGGCCCGCTGAAAACGTGCTGCGCTTCCTGCTCTCCGGTGAGGGCGACATCCCTCCCCTCACCCACGAGATCCTCCGCAAGGCAGTCCCCGACGAGCGGAAGCGCCCCCAAATCCACGTTGGTGGCTAGGCCTGGCGCGCAGGCTCAGCCCTTCAGGCGAGGGTGGTTAAGGTCGGCGTTATCAATCACCCACGTGGCGTATGCCGCTGGCTTGGCCTGCGCGAGATACCTCCGCTGGCCCTGGACGTACCGCTGGTTCGTCGCGCTCTCTGGATCGATCAGGTCCGGGGTCAGAGGGCCGAATCGGGCGTTGCCCCGAGGCACCGACGCCCCAAAGGGCACCTCGAGCCAAGCCGACGCATCCCACACTGCCCTCAACTCGGGTCGGTGCAAGAAGATGCCATCCACGATGAGGACAGCAGCGGTGCCCGCCACCACCGGCTCCGCAACCACGGGCGTATCCGTCGTGACCTCCCAGACCTGAGTCACGAACGGCTCACCCGCGCGGAAGGGCTCAATACACCGCTGGGCAAAAGCCGCGTAGTCGTACGAGTCCTCATAAAAGGTCTCGGGAGTGCGGCCACGGGCATAGCGCTGCTCGCGAGGACGGTGAAAGCCATCGATACTGACTCGATGAACCTCGCGCCGGGCCGCCAGAGCATCCCGTAGCTCGTCGGCTAGCCAGGTCTTCCCCGCTCCATCGACCCCGTCAATGGCGATGATCGCGCGCTGTCGAGGGCGGACGCCCTCGATGAGGTCGGCAAGGTGAGCGATGACTCGCTCGCGGGTGCTCACCCGACGGTGACACTGGGGGTTCCGGCCGAGTCCTCGTCGAGCGGCTCCCCCATCTCCTCGGCGAGGCGCATGGCCTCCTCGATCAAGGTCTCCACGATCTGGCTTTCGGGCACGGTTTTGATGACCTCACCCTTGACGAAGATCTGGCCCTTGCCATTGCCTGAGGCAACGCCGAGGTCAGCCTCGCGGGCCTCCCCCGGGCCGTTGACGACACACCCCATGACTGCCACCCGCAGCGGCACGGTCATCCCCTCGAGCCCGGCAGTTACCTGCTCGGCCAGGGTGTAGACGTCCACCTGCGCCCGGCCACACGACGGGCACGAGACGATTTCCAGCTTGCGCGGTCGCAGGTTCAGGCTCTGCAGGATCTGCAACCCCACCTTGACCTCCTCCACCGGTGGAGCCGACAGCGAGACCCGGATGGTGTCTCCAATCCCCTTGGACAGCAATGCCCCAAAGGCCACCGAGGACTTGATGGTGCCCTGGAATGCCGGGCCTGCCTCCGTGACGCCCAAGTGCAGCGGCCAGTCCCCCCGCTCCGAGAGCAGTTCGTAGGCCTTGACCATGATCACCGGGTCGTTGTGCTTCACCGAGATCTTGAAGTCGTGGAAGTCGTGCTCCTCGAACAGGCTGGCCTCCCAGACGGCCGACTCGACCAGCGCCTCGGGGGTGGCCTTGCCGTACTTCGCAAGCAGCCGCTTGTCCAGGGAGCCGGCGTTGACCCCGATCCGGATCGACACGCCGGCCTCCTTGGCGCGACGCGCAATCTCCCCCACCTGATCGTCAAACTGCCGGATGTTGCCCGGGTTCACCCGCACGGCCGCGCACCCGGCGTCGATGGCGGCATACACATACTTCGGCTGGAAGTGGATGTCAGCGATGACCGGGATCTGCGACTTGCGGGCGATGGCCGGCAGAGCATCGGCATCATCTTGGCTGGGGCACGCCACCCGGACGATGTCGCAGCCCGCGGCGGTGAGCGCTGCGATCTGCTGCAAGGTGGCATTGACATCGGAGGTGAGCGTGGTGGTCATCGACTGGACGCTGATCGGCGCATCCCCGCCGACCTCGACCTTGCCTACCCGGATCTTCCTGGTCGGCCGCCGAGCAGCCAGCACGGGAGGGGGCAGGGGCGGCATACCGAGTCCAACAGACATGCTCCCCATTATCCGCTACTCCCCTTGCTGGCACGGTCGGCCCACGCGATCGCGCAGATTTCTGGTCCGATCGCGGAACCCAATGCGGCTGCGGGTCATCCAACTGCGGTGACCATCACGATGGAGACCCGAGTTCACCTCGACCAAGCCCTGCGAGATGTCCGAGAGGCGGCCCGTCTCAATGGCATTCTCGGATCGCTGGCACAGGAGATCGAGCACGCTCGGAGCCAACGCGATGAGGCCTCCGCGCGATACCGATCCGAGGCCAAGGACGTCGCCCGACTGGAGGGGGTCGGGTGGGGCGCCTTGGTCTCGGCGGTGCGTGGCACGCGGACCGGTGAACTCGAACGAGAGCGCGCCGAGGAGGTTGCCGCCCGGTATGCCGCCCAGGCCGCGAGTGAACGGCTGGCTCGCCTCGAACGGGAGTATGCCCAGACCCAGACGTTGCGCAGTGTCCTCGGCGATGTCGATGAGCGTCGCGAGGAGGCCGCGCGAGCGCACGCGGCGGCTGTTGCCCGCAGCGGATCGATGCCCGAGCTCGAATCCACGCTCGACCAGCTGGCCATCCTGGCCTCGGAACTGTTCGAAATCGATGAGGCCCTTGCCGCCGGCCAACGGGCGCTCGGCGCTCTGCGCGAGGCGCAGCGGCAGATGGGCTCGGCCGACTCGTGGTCTGGATTTGACACTTTCCTGGGAGGAGGCATCGTTTCCTCGATGGTCAAGCATGAACGCATCGATCAGGCCGGCCGCGCCATCGCCAATGCCCAGCACACCTTGGCCGCTTTCGCGCGGGAACTCGGGGATGTCCCTGCGGCCCAACAGATTTCGGTTGACCTGGGGATCTCCCCCACGACAAGAGCGTTCGACATCTGGTTCGACAACTTCTTCAGCGACTTCGCGGTACGCGACCAGATCAAAGCATCCCTGCGGGCACTGGCTGCAGCCACCGACGCCGTGGGCGTGGCTCTGAACCAACTCACGGCCCGCCAGTCAGAGGTTCGCCGGCAGCGCTCCGGACTCGTGTACGGACGCGATCAGCTCATCGGGGCCTCGAACCCGAACTAGCCCAGTTTGATCGGCTTGACGATGTCCGCGTAGATCAGCAGTGCCGACATTGCGAGGAGGGCGATAGAGACGGCATACGCCAAAGGCAGCGCACGGGCAACGTCCACCGGACCCGGGTCGGGGTGCCCGCGCAGCCTCGCCCAGCGGCGCTTGACCCCCTCCCACAGAGCGCCCGCGACGTGTCCACCGTCGAGCGGCAGCAGGGGCACCAGGTTGAAGACGAAGAGCATGAAGTTGAGCATCGCCAGCAACCCGATGAGGGCGAAGACCTTGTCCTGCGTATCGCCACCGACCAACCAGTCGAGTTGCCCCGCACCGATTTCGCCGGCCACGCGACCCACGCCCACCACTGACATGGGTGAGTCGATCGGCCGCTCGGCGTCACTGGTGACTGCGCCCCACACGCCGACCAGTTTCTCGGGGACCGCGACGATCCCATGAGCGGTGTTTCCCAGGGTGTCCCACACGGCACTGGGTACAGCAGAAATCGGCTGAGGCACATATGCCGTGACCGGCCCGGACATAATCCCCAGGAAGCCTGCCTCGACCGTGCGCAGGCTGCCGTCGGCATTGCGGACGGCCTGGCCATCGTCACCAATCTCGGCCAGCGTGTTGCGGATCGGGGTGGCGGTCAACGTGAGCTGCTGTCCATCGCGCTCCACCACAATCGTGGTGCTTTGAGCCACCCGGGGGCGGATCGCCGCACCGACGTCTGCAGTCGCGGTCATGGCCACGCCATTGATCGAGACCACCCGATCGCCCGGCTTGATTCCCGCCACATAGGCCGGAGTCTTGGTCAGGCCGGATGTGCAGTCGGCGGTCCGGGAAGCGTCGCTTGCGGGGACGACACACTCATAGACGCCATTGACGACGACGCCGGGTCGGACCTCCTGAACCCCATGAACCGTGAGGCTGAAGGTCAACAGAACGATGCCGAGGATGAGATTCATGGTCGGGCCGCCGAGCATGATGGCCAGCTTGCGAGGAACGCTGAGGTTGTAGAACACCCGATCCTCGTCCCCCGGCTGGACCTCTTCGAGACTGGTGGATCGCGCCTCGTCGACCAGTTGCGAGAACCGGCCAGTGCTCGTGGCCCGAATCGTCCCAGGAGCATCTCCTGCCCTCGGCGGGAACATGCCGATCATGCGGACGTAGCCACCCAGCGGAATGGCCTTGATGCCATATTGCGTCTCGCCGCGGCGACGGGACCAGATCGTTGGGCCGAAGCCGATCATGAACTGCGGGACCCGCACGCCGAAGCGCTTGGCCGGCAGAAAGTGCCCGAGCTCGTGCCAGCCGATAGAGAAGGCCACTCCCAGCACCATGAGCAGCACAGCGCCGATGACGGCGAGAATGGTCACGCGTTCCCTCCCTGAGGCGGCGTCGAGTCGATCAAACTGGCGGCCGCACGGCGAGCCCATGCGTCCGCTGCCAGCACACCCTCAACGCTCGACGCGTCCTGAGTGCTCCCATCGTGAGTCTCCACCACCCGGGCGACCGTGTCGACGATATCGAGGAAACCCAGCCTGCCCTCGTGGAAGGCATCGACGCAGACCTCGTTCGCCGCGTTGTAGACCGCCGGGTAGGTGCCCCCGGCCACTCCCACCCGCCGTGCCAAACGCACGGCCGGAAAGGCCTCATCGTCCAGAGGGTGGAAGTCCCAACTCTGCGCGATCGACCAGTCACACGGCACGTCGACCTCGTCGAGCCGATCCGGCCAGGAGAGCCCCAGCGCGATGGGCACGAGCATCCGCGGCGGGCCCATCTGGGCGATGGTCGAACCGTCGTGGAATTCCACCATGGAGTGAATCCACTGCTGCGGGTGCACGACGACGTCGATCCGGTCAATCGGGATGTCAAAGAGCAGGTGCGCTTCGATGACCTCTAGACCCTTGTTGACCAAGGTCGCCGAGTTCGTGGTGATCACGCGTCCCATCGCGTAATTCGGGTGCGCCAGTGCCTGCTGCGGCGTCACCGCCCGCAGTTCGGCCCGCGTGCGCCCACGGAAGGGACCGCCGCTGGCGGTGACCACGAGGCGGCGGACCTCCTGAGCTCGGCCGCCGCGCAGCGACTGCGCGATCGCCGAGTGCTCGCTGTCGACGGGGACGATCTGCCCTGGCGCGGCGGCCGCGGTGACCAGGGAGCCACCGACAATGAGGGATTCCTTGTTGGCCAGGGCGAGCACCGAGCCGGCGGTCAGCGCCGCCAGGGTCGGTTTCAGGCCGATCGATCCGGTGATGCCATTGAGGACCACATCGGCTCCGCAGCCGGCGACGATCTCTGCGGCCCGCTCCCCCACCACCACCTCCGGGGCGTATGCCGGGTGGCCAGCCGCGGCGGCATACCCGGCAATGGCCGTTCGCAGGTCGTCCACGCTGCCGGTCGCCGCGCCCACAAGGGCCGGGCGGACGGCAGCCGCCTGGCGCGCAAGCAGGTCCAGATTGGCACCTCCGGCTAGGGCGACGACATCGAATCGACCTGGGTGTCGCCGAATGACATCCAGGGCCTGAGTCCCAATGGATCCGGTCGAGCCGAGGATGGCGACGCTGCGGGAAGTCACCTGCCCATCCTCTCAGGCATCCTCACCGATCGATGACCGTCACCTGGCTGCTCGGGTAGGCATCGCTGAGCTCGGTGAGCACCTCGAGGATCCCTTCGTAGGCGCTCTGGTCATGCTCGCGCAGGTCGGCGCTGCCGTCCCAGATGAGTTCCACCGCTCCGGGGCTCTCGGAAAGGTAGTCGTCCAGGACGTCTGCGAGCGCGTCCAGGTTCAGCCCCATGTGAGCCGGCAGCCCCAGCGTGTCCCGAAAAGCGATCAGCGTCTCCCGCTTGGTGCGCTGGCCCGGGACCAGCACCACGGCGCGATTCTCTTCCCGCGCGTCGGCCATCAGTCCCGGCAGATCCACTCGGTCGTTCACGATCCGGATCATGACTCCTCGACAATCTGCTGGAAGCTGTCGTAGTGATCGGAGGTCCAGTACAGGTCACCGTCCCGGCCGGCAATGATCCGCCATGGCCCGCGATCTGCCGAACCGGGTTTGTCGACGGTGTACTCGCGGTAGTAGCCCTGCGGCCGCGAGGGCAGTAGGCGTTCCCGGTTCCCGAAGGTGGCCCCGTCCTTGTCATAGCGGAAAGGACCGCCGGCATGAATGAGGTCCACCATCCGCTGCGCCTGACGGGGCAGTTCGGAGGCGGCAATGGTGGGCAGGCCCGATGCAGGGGTCTGCTCATCCTGCGAGAGCGGTCCCACCGTCGGTTGAGTGGCTCCCGGCGTGGGCGAGACCACGTGCGGGGTGCTCACGCTGCGGCTTGAAGAAGGTTGGCTCGGCGTGGGGTCGGGGTCGCTGGATCGGTGGGTCAGCCACCACGCCACGCCAATGAGTACGACGCCTAGCGCCAGCACCAACCAAGGCGGGACGCGGGAGGGCCGGGGGGCCGAAGGGGTCGGCATACGCGCAAGGATGACCTAGAAGGCCATCCCGACGTACTTCACCTCGAGGTACTCATCGATGCCCTCGAAGCCGCCCTCGCGACCGAAGCCAGAGTGCTTGACGCCACCAAAGGGGGCGGCCGGGTTGGACACGATGCCGGTGTTGATGCCGATCATCCCAAACTCCAGGGCCTCCGAGACCCGGATGACCCGGGCGTGATCGCGGGTGAACACGTAGCCCACGAGACCGTATTGAGTCGCATTCGCCTTGGCGATGGCCTCCGCCTCGTCCGAAAAGGTGCACACCGGCGCGACCGGACCGAAGATCTCCTCGGTCAGGCAGCGACTGTCCGCCGGGACGTTCGCGAGCACAGTGGGGGCGTAGAAGAAGCCGCGGCCAGCCATCGGCGCACCGCCGGTGAGCGCCGTGGCGCCCCGCCCGATGGCGTCTTGCACCAACTCGTCAACCCCAGCGCGGGCCTTGGCGGTGATCAAGGGGCCAACCTCGACGCCCTTCTTGGTGCCCTTGCCGACGGTGAGACCGGCCATCCGGTCGGCGAACTTGCGGCTGAACTCCTCCGCCACGTCCTCGTGGACGAAGAAGCGGTTCGCGGCCGTGCACGCCTCGCCGATATTGCGCATTTTGGCGAGCATCGCGCCATTGACCGCCGCGTCGATGTCCGCATCCTCGAACACGATGAAGGGTGCATTGCCGCCGAGCTCCATCGAGAGCCGCAGCAACTGCTCGGCGGACTGCTCGACCAGGATCTTGCCGACCCCGGTGGACCCGGTGAAGGTGAGCTTGCGCAGGCGCGGGTCCTTGATGATCGGCTCGCAGACCGCACCCGAGTGGGTCGTGGTCACCACATTGAGGACGCCCTTGGGCAGGCCAGCCTCCTCCATCAGGGCCGCCAGCGCCAGCATGGACAGCGGCGTCTCGTGTGCCGGCTTGACCACCATGGTGCAGCCAGCCGCCACGGCCGGCCCGATCTTGCGGGTGCCCATGGCCAGCGGGAAGTTCCACGGCGTGATCATCAGGGTCGGACCCACCGGCTGCTTCATGGTGAGCAGTCGGGTGACGCCATTGGGGGCCATCAGATAGCGGCCGTGAATGCGCACGGCCTCCTCCGAGAACCACCGGAAGAACTCGGCGCCATAGGCGACCTCGCCGCGCGCCTCGGCCAGCGGCTTGCCCATCTCGAGGGTCATCAGGGTGGCGAACTCTTCGGTTCGCTCGGTGAGGAGTTCGAAGGCCCGGCGCAGGATCTCCGCCCGATCCCTGGGGGCCGAGCGCGCCCAATCCGCCTGAGCAGCCACTGCGGCATCGAGCGCCGCGATGCCATCCTGCGGGGTGGCATCAGCACAGTTGGCCAGTACCGAGCCGGTCGCCGGGTCATCCACGGTGAAACGGGCGCCGCCGGTGGCCTCGCGCCATTGGCCGCCGATGAGCAGCCCCGAGGGCACGGTGTCGAGAACAGCCTTCTGGGTGAGCGGGGGCATCGGGTCTTCTCTCCTGGTGGTGCGGTTCAGATGTCGTGTCGGTGATTGTGCGCGTCGCCGTGGTGACCGGCAGCGCCGTGCTCGTGTTGGCCAAAGTGGCCCTCGGGAATGGCCGCAGCCCGGCCCGACAACAGGGGCAAGGACGGATCCCAGCGAGTCCCATCGCGATCGTCCTTGCGCTTGCGAGCAATGGCCGAAAGTGCCTCAAGGACAACGCGATTCGCGAGAGCAGCGGTGATATCTGCGTGGTCGTATGGCGGCGAGACCTCCACCACGTCGATCCCGCACACGGGCAACTCGAGGCAGATCCGACGGACGGCGTCGAGGAGTTGTCGGGCCGAGAGGCCGCCCGGCTCGGGGGTGCCCGTACCGGGCGCATGACCGGGGTCGCAGACGTCGATATCGACGGAAAGAAAGACGCCCTCGCACTCATCGGTCGCGATCGTGAAGGCCTCGCTCAGGCATTGATCGAGACCACGGTGAACGATCTCGGTCATCTCGAAGGAGCGCATCCGCTGCTCGGCCATCCAGGACAGGGTCTCCGGACCCGGCCAGTATCCGCGCAGCCCGACCTGGAGGAAGCGATCACCGCGCAGTGCGCCCGACTCGATCAGTCGACGCATCGGCTGGCCGTGGCCCCACAAGGATCCGAACTCGATGTCCCCGGTGTCGGCGTGTGCATCGAAGTGGATCATCGACACCCGGCCCTGTCCGAGCACATTGGCGCAACCCTTGGCGTCGGGGAAGGCAATCGAGTGGTCGCCGCCGAGCACGATCGGGATCGCTCCCGCCTTGACCACCGTGGTCACCGCCGCCTCGAGTTTCGGCAACGAGCGCTCAATGTCTCCGGAGTACATCTCGACGTCGCCGGCGTCCACGACGCGCAGGTCCTGCAACCCGTCGACCCGCAGCGCCAAGGAGGGACGCGAACCGTCGTGCGGCAGGTAATCCGTCATCCGAATCGCTTGGGGGCCGAAACGGGTGCCGGGGCGGTGCGAGGTGCCACCGTCGAAGGGCGCCCCGAGGATCACCACGTCCGCGTCGGCGAAAGTCTCCGGCTCGTCCAGGTCGCAGCGGTCTACCCCGAGGAAGGTGATATCCGGCCCATGCTGGGCGCCATAACGCGTCATGCTGGCGACCCTATCGTCACCGATCCTCCATGCCCCAGGGGGAGCCGTAGCCATTCGGCTTCGGCGCTGCCAGGAGCTCCAAGAAGGGCACCGGATCGAAGGCCTCCGCGCCCAGCACGCCGGCGCCCGACCACCGGCCATCCGCGAGCAGTTCCAGGGCCACCACAGGGTTGACTGCGGTCTGCCACACCACGCACTGGGCGTCATAGTCGCGCATCGTGTCCGCATTGTCCGACACGTGGTACAGGTACGTGCGGCGGGGCTGGCCGTCCTTGCCCGTGCCGGTCACCCAGAGCCCTGCACAGGTCTTGCCTTCCATCCGAGGACCGATGGTCACCGGGTCCGGCAGGCACGCGGCGACGACATCCCGGGGACTCACCTCGACGCCCTTGACCATGACCTTGTCGGTCCGGTCCAGACCCAAGGTGTTGAGAGTGCGCAGGATGCCGATCATCTCGGCGCCAAGGCCGTACTTGAAGGTGACTTTGTCGGCCTTCACCCAGCGCGGCATGAGCAAAACTTCTTCATGCTCGACATGCACGCACTCCACCGGTCCGATGCCTTCAGGGAAGTCGAAGGCCTCGGGCTCGCTGAAGGGAGGCAGGGTGAACCAGCCGCCATCCTCGTCGCCAGAGCGCGAGCGCTCCCAGACCACGGCCGGATTCAGGCACTCCTCAATGATGGTCCACATGGAGAACCCCGGCGCGAACACCTCGTTGCCGTTCTCATCGCGGATGACCAGATTGGCGCCGTCACGTACTCCCAGTTCCTCGATGTGCGAGAACAGGTGGTCGGCGGCATACCGAGCGAAGACGTCGGCCAGGCCGGGCTCCACGCCGATCCCAACCAAGGCCAGCCGATCGGCATTCTCATACTCACTGGCCATGGCGAACTGTTCGTCACCCAGCTTGACCCCGACCTTGGCGTACGGCTGGTCCGGGTGCCGCTGGGACAGGCTCATGGCCATATCCAGGTAGTGGGCTCCGCCAGCCAAGCAGCCACGGAAGATCGGCATCACGAAGCGGGGGTCCACCGCATTGAGAACGTGAGTCGCGCCCACCAGCCGAATGAGGTCCGCCACCGCGTGCTCATTGCTCGCATCGACTTGGGCGGCAACAAAGCGCGCCTCATCCGGATGCCGGGAGACCACGGAGGCAACGGTGCGATCGGCCCGGTCAAGGTCATAGTCAGCGACCACCCAGGACTCGAAGAAGTCTCGTTCGGCGGCGATCTTGGCCGCGGCGTCGCCGACGCCGCCGGCCCCGATCATGAGGACACGCATGATGAATCTTTCTCGTGGAGGGATGACTCGTGGAGGGATTATTTCTTGCGGGCGTTGCCCACGACCTGGCCGATGATGACCAGGGACAGCGCGATCACGAACATCGAGAACCCGATGACATTGGCCTGGGCCGGGATGCCGCGCAAGTAGGAGACGTAGACGAACTTGGGGAAGGTGGTCTCGTTGCCGGAGACGAAGCTGGTGATGATGAAGTCGTCGAAGGATAGCGAGAAGGCCAGCAGCGCGGCGCCCACGATGCCCGGCAGCACCAGCGGGAAGGTCACCCGCCAGAAGGTCTGCGAAGGACTGGCATAGAGATCCTGCGCCGCCTCCTCCAGCCGGGGATCCAGGCTTTGCAGCCGTGCCTTGACGCTCACCACGACGAAGCTGATGCAGAACATGATGTGGGCGATGGCGATGGTCCAAAAGCCCAACTTGAAGTCGGTGCCGAACCAGCCGTTGACCTGCGTGAACCCGTTGACGAAGACCGTGAGCAAGCTTGCACCCAGGACGATCTCGGGGGTGGCCATCGGGACGAAGACCAGGATGTTGGCTGATCCACGGCCGCGGAAGCGGTGGCGGACGAGGGCGAAGGCCAGCAGGGTGCCCAAGATGGTTGCCGTGAGCGTGGAAATCAGGCCGATCTCCAGGGACTTGACCAGGGATTCACAGGCCCCAGCAGCGCCACAGGGGTTCTGCCAGTGCTTGAGCGTGAACCCACGCCACTCGATATTGCTCTTGAGATAGTCATTGAACGAGAACACGAAGGTGTAGAAGACCGGCAGGAAGAGGTACAGCAGCACGAGGATCGCGACGATCATCGCGAACCGTCCCGCGAACCACGCCTGGATGCGCCTGATGAGCGAGGGCCGATAGGCAGCCCCCGGAGCGGGTACGGTGCTCATACCAACTCCTCCGTTCCGTAGCGCCGAACGTAGAGGAAGACCATCGCCAGAATCAGGGCCATCAGCGTGAACGAGAGGGCCGCAGCGATCGGATAGCCCCCAAGGACCTTGAAGAACTGACTCTCGATCACGTTACCGACCATCTTGGTCCCGGTATCCGAGCCCAGCAGTTCGGCATTCACATAATCACCGGCTGCGGGGATGAAGGTCAGCAAGGTGCCCGCGATGACGCCGGGCATGGACATCGGCAGGGTCACCGTCCGGAAGGTCGTGAAGCCATTGGCGTACAGGTCGCCGCCAGCCTCGATCACCCGCGGATCAGCCCGTTCCAGCGAGGAATAGATCGGCAAGACCATGAAGGGCAGGAAGTTGTAGGTCAGACCGGCGACCACCGCGACCCAGGTCTCGGTGATCCGCCCGTTGGGGAAGAAGCCCAGCAGATGGACGGACTTCAACACGCTGGCCACGGGTCCATCGTCGGCGAGGATCTGCCGCCACGCGATCGTGCGCAGAATGAAGGAGGTGAAGAAGGGCGCGATGACCAGGATCATCATGATCCCGCGCCAACGACCGGCCTTGAAGGCCATGGCATAGGCCAATGGGTAGGCCAGCACAAAGGCAAAGAAGGTCGCTAACCCGGCATAGAGCATCGAACGGCCGAAGTGCGGCAGGAAGTCGGTTAGCGCACGAACGTAATTGTGGAAGTTGACGTCCTGGTAGTAGTACCCCGGGTAGTCCGGATAGTCCGAATACAGGCTGACCGCGAACAACTGGGCCAACGGGTAGATGAAGAAGACCACCAGCCAGAGCACACCCGGCAGCAAGAGCAGGTAAGGCAGCCAGGACTTGCCAGCACGCTCCTGCGGCGGGGCGGCGGCATGGGCTCCCCCGCCACCGGCACCGACGTGGGCCAGCGCACTCACTGCGTGCTCCCGACCTTTGCCGCTTCCGCCGCCTTGACAGCGTCAGCATCCGGGGCAACACCGAAGGCATGGCCCGGTTTCCAGGTCAGCCAGACCTCATCGCCGGGGCGCAGGTCCATCGCCTCGAGGTCCAGGTTCTGCTCGTATGCCGACCACACCGTGCCGCTGGGCAGTTGCACGAGGTACTGGGTTGCCACACCAATGAAGGAGACGTCCAGGACGCGACCGCGGACATCATTGCCCGTGCCGTCAGGCTGCCGGCGAGCCACGGAGACCTTCTCGGGGCGTACGCCGAAGGTCACCTCGCCGGATTCCACGGAGCACCGGGCCGACGGGATCTTCACGGTGGTGCCTTGAACCTCGGCCACGAGGAAGTCGCCATCCCGGCCAGTGATCCGCCCCTGACCAAGGTTCGACTGACCCACGAAGTTCGCCACGAAGGCGGTCTTGGGCAGGTCGTACATCTGCACGGGCGGACCCATCTGCTCGATCCGGCCGTGGTTCATCACAGCGACCGTGTCAGCCATGGTCATGGCCTCCTCTTGGTCGTGCGTGACGTGGATGAAGGTCAGGCCGACCTCGGTCTGGATCCGCTTGAGCTCAACTTGCATTTGGCGGCGAAGCTTGAGGTCAAGGGCGCCCAGCGGCTCGTCCAGGAGGAGGACCTCCGGGCGATTCACCAGGGCTCGCGCAACGGCCACGCGCTGCTGCTGGCCACCGGAGAGTTGCGCGGGCTTACGCCCGGCCAGGTGGCTCATCTGCACCAACTCGAGGGCCTCCTGCGCCATCGTGGCCGCATTGGCGTCACCGCGACGCTTGGGCCCGAAGGCGACGTTCTCGGCGATGGTGAGATGCGGGAAGAGCGCATAGCTCTGGAAGACGGTATTGACCGGGCGCTCGTAGGCCCGAGACCCGGTCAGGTCGGTGTCCCCGATGAAGATCCGACCGCCCGTGGGTTGTTCGAGGCCAGCCACCATCCGAAGAGTGGTGGTCTTGCCGCATCCCGAGGGACCGAGCAGCGCAAAGAATGAGCCGCGCGGCACCGTCAGACTGAGGTCATCGACCGCCGTGAACTCCGCGAAGGACTTGGTGACATTCTCCAGCCGCAGGTCACCCTTGGCGTCCCGGAAGCCGGAGACCTTGCCATCATTGCGCGCCATCAGTTGCCCCTGACTTTCTCCCAGAGTGCCGAGTAGTCCGCGTCCTCTTGCGGGGTCAATGCACGGAATCCCTGGATGTTGCTCTTGCTGATGAAGTCCGCCGTGGGGAAGATCAGCGGGCTCTGGGCCAACTCGGGATCCTCCTTGGCCATGACCTCCTGAGCACCTTGGACCGGGCACACATAGTTGACCCACGCGGCCACCTGCGCGGCCACCACCGGGTCGTAGTAGTAGTTCATCAACTCCTGCGCGTTGCGGCGGTGGGTCGAGGTGATCGGCACCATCATGTTGTCGCTCCACAGGGTGCCGCCGGACTCCGGGATGACGAACTGCCAATTGTCATTCTCGGTCTCAGCGCGCAGCACGAAGAGGTCACCCGACCAGACGATGCCAGCGATGGCGTTGCCGCTCTTGAGGTCCTCCAGGTAGGAGTTGCCCTTGATCCGGCGGATCCACCCGTCGGCAACCCGCTTCTCGACCTCGGCGACCGCCTTCTCGAACTGCTCCTTGGTGAACTGCCCGGAGATGTCGACGCCCTGCTGTTGCATGATCAGGCCGACGGTGTCGCGCATCTCGGACAGCACGACGATCTTGCCCTTGAGTTCGGGGATGGACCAGAGGTCGTCCAGAGACTTCAGCTCCTTACCCACCTTCTCCCGGTCGTAGCCGATCCCGGCGAAGCCGGATTGCCAGGTCATGGAGTACTGGCGGCCCGGGTCGAAGCTGACCTCCTTGAGCGCGTCAAGGATGTTGCTGCAGTTCGGCATTCGGATCAGTTCAAGGGGCTGAACCAGTTGGTCACGGATGACCCGACCGGCCATCCAGTCGGTCAGGGTGAAGATGTCACGGCTGATGTCTTGGCGAGCCTGCAACTGGGGTCGCACCTTGTTGACATACGAGTCGTTGTCCTCGATGTCGACCGAATAGGTGGCCTTGATCCCGGTCTTCTTTTCGAAGCCTTCGAGCGAGGGGTACTTGCCCTTGATCTCCTCGTCCTCGTCGAGGTAGGCCGTCCAGTTGGCCCAGCGCACGACCCGATCGGTCGCGGAGACATCCTTGGGCAGCTCAACGGCTTGCGCACCCTTGGCCGGCGGTAGCGGCGGCGGGGCACAGGCAGCCAGCGCACCGGCGGCACTCAGCCCGAGGCCACCGGTGAGCAGTGACCTACGGGAGAGCGCCGTTCGACGAGCGGCTTGGATCAGTTCGCGGACCATAGGGTCCGCTGGGAGTGGACGACGCGGCATACCCTGACTCCTTAGTGAACCGTGATGGCTCAGTTATTGATGCTCAACTATTGATATTGGCCATCACGTGCTTGATCCGGGTGTAGTCCTCGAAGCCGTACATCGACAGGTCCTTGCCGTAGCCCGACTTCTTGTAGCCGCCATGGGGCATCTCGGCGACCAGCGGAATGTGCGTATTGATCCAGACACAACCGAAGTCCAGTTCCTTGCTCATGCGCATGGCCCGACCGAAGTCCTTGGTCCACACCGAGGAGGCCAGTGCGTAGTCGACCCCGTTGGCGAAGGAGAGCGCCTCGGCCTCATCGGTGAAGCGCTGCACGGTGATGACCGGGCCGAAGATCTCGTTCTGGATGGCCTCGTCATCCTGGCGCAGGCCGGCCAGCACGGTCGGTTCCAGGTAGAAACCGTCCAGGCCGCCGACCCGGTTGCCGCCTGCTGCGACGGTGGCGTGTGCAGGGATGCGCTCGATGAAGCCGGATACGTGCTTGAGCTGGTTGGCATTGTTGACCGGGCCAAAGAGCGCGTCCGGGTCGTCCGGCAGGCCGACCGACACCGAGTTCTTCGCATATTCGGCGAGCGCCGCCACGAAGTCGTCGTACACGCCAGCACCGGCCAGGACGCGAGTCGCCGCGGTGCAGTCCTGCCCGGCGTTGAAATAGCCGGCAATGGCGATGCCCTCGACGGCCGCCTCGATGTCGGCGTCATCGAAGACCACCACGGGTGCCTTGCCACCCAACTCGAGGTGGACGCGCTTGACGCTGCGGGCGGCGCTCTCAGCCACGGCCGCACCGGCCCGCACGGAGCCGGTGATCGCCACCAGGCCCGGGGTCTTGTGCTCCACGAGCATGCGACCGGTCTCACGGTCACCCGTGACGACATTGAACGCCCCTGCCGGCAGGAACTCCGAGCAGACCTCGGCCAGCAGCAGCGTGGTCTCCGGCGTGGTGTCGGACGGCTTGAGAACGATGGTGTTGCCCGCCGCCAGCGCCGGGGCGATCTTCCAGACCGCCATCAGGAGGGGGTAGTTCCAGGGGGTGACCTGACCCACGACCCCGATCGGCTCGCGCCGGATCCAGCTGGTGTGGCCGGACATGTACTCACCGGCGGCTCGCCCCTCGAGCAGGCGCGCGGCCCCGGCGAAGAAGCGGATCTGATCGAGCATGGGAGGAATCTCCTCGCTCGTGGTCAGCGCCTGGATCTTGCCGGTGTTCTGCGACTCCAGCGCAATGAAGTCTCCCGCGCGGGCCTCGATGGCGTCCGCGATCTTCAGAAGTGCCTGCTGGCGCTCGCTGGGCGTCGTCCGCCCCCACTCACCGAAGGCCTTGTCGGCCGCGCCGTAGGCGGCGTCAACATCCTCTTGGCCACTCACCGGAGCGTCGGCAACGACCTGTCCGGTAGACGGGTTGACGATCTGTGAGGTGCTCTCGGTTCGAGCATCGGCGTAGCTCCCGCCGATGAAGTTGCGCAGCTGTCGGGTGCTCATTGTCCAATCACTCCCACGAGTCGGGTCGGGTCACACCTTGGTGTGCCCGAACTCTAAACGACCGTCACCGGATTTTGCCAGGATCCGTCCCGAAAAGGTGAGGAAACGGACGGAAGCCGGCCCGCAGCATACGGATTCCGTCGATTCGGCCTTGCCAACCTCGCCAATCACAGACACGATGGGCGGGTGAGCCGCGTATCCCGTACCCATCGCACGGGCGCCGAGACCCGGCTCGATGACACCGCCAAGCGGATCATTGAGTTGCTGCAGGTCGACGGACGCCAGTCGTATGCCGCCATCGCCAAGGATGTCGGCCTCTCCGAGGCAGCCGTGCGCCAACGCGTTCAACGGCTGCTCGACGCCGAGGTGATGCAGATCGTGGCGGTCACCGACCCACTGCAGGTGGGCTTCCGGCGTCAGGCCATGATCGGCATCCGGGTCGAGGGCGATCTGCTGAGCGTCGGCGATGTCCTGACCGGGATGCCGGAGGTCGCCTATGTGGTGACCACCGCGGGGAGTTTCGACATTCTCGCCGAAGTGGTCTGTGAGGACGATGACCAGCTCCTCGACCTGCTGACCAGCCGGATCCGCACGATCTCGGGGGTCTCCTCAACCGAAACATTCGTCTACCTGCGACTCAACAAGCAGCACTACAACTGGGGGACCCGATGAGCATCTATCCCAACGAGGTCTGGGAGCCAAGCTCGGACCGGCATACCCGCACGGGCAAGTTGTACTCGGATGCGGCCCGTGACCACCTGTGGATGCACTTCACACGGCATTCGGTCTTCGAGGGGCACGAGGCCGGCGGGCTGGGGCATTCGGTCCCGATCATCACCCGCGGTGAGGGTTGGAAGATCTGGGATGACCGCGGTAATGAGTACATCGACGGGCTCTCCGGACTCTTCGTGACCAATGTCGGACATAGCCGGACCGAGATCGCGGACGCTATCGCTGCGCAGGCCCGAGAGTTGGCCTTCTTCCCGCTGTGGTCCTATGCGCACCCGAGGGCGATCGAGCTGGCGGAACGGCTCGCCCACCACGCGCCGGGTGATCTCAACCGGGTCTTCTTCACCACCGGTGGCGGTGAGGCCGTGGAGACCGCGTGGAAACTGGCCAAGCAGTACTTCAAGCTCACCGGCAAGCCCACCAAGCACAAGGTGATTTCGAGGTCGATCGCGTACCACGGCACGCCTCAAGGCGCCCTCTCGATCACCGGAATCCCAGCCGCCAAAGAGGTCTTCGAGCCGCTGGTGCCTGGGGCGCACAAGGTCCCCAACACCAATATCTATCGGGCACCCGAGTACCTGCGCGATGACGAGAAGGCCTTCGGACGCTGGGCCGCGGATCGGATCGCCGAGGCGATCGAGTTCGAGGGTCCCGACACCGTCGCTGCAGTCTTCCTCGAGCCGGTGCAGAACTCCGGTGGGTGCTTCCCTCCCCCGGCCGGATACTTCGACCGGGTCCGCGAGATCTGCGACGAATACGACGTACTGCTCGTGTCCGACGAGACCATCTGTGCCTTCGGGCGGATCGGGTCGATGTTCGCCTGTGACGACTTGGGCTATGTCCCGGACATCATCACCACCGCGAAGGGGGTGACCTCGGGCTATGCCCCGCTGGGGCTGATGATCGCCAGTGACCGGCTCTTCGAACCCTTCCGGTCGGGCATGACGTACTTCCCGCACGGGTACACCTGGGGCGGGCACCCGGTGTCCTGCGCCGCCGCGATGGCGAACTTGGACATCTTCGCCCGCGAGGGACTCAATGACCACGTCAAGGCCAATGCACCGGTCTTCAGGGCGACCTTGGACCGTCTGCTCGACCTCCCGTTGGTCGGCGATGTCCGGGGGGCCGGGTACTTCTATGGCATCGAATTGGTCAAAGACAAGTCCACTCGGGAGACCTTCGACGACGACGAGTCCGAGCGCCTGCTGCGCGGATTCCTCTCCAAGGCGCTCTTTGACGCGGGCCTGTACTGCCGAGCCGATGACCGTGGCGATCCGGTCGTTCAGCTGGCGCCTCCGTTGACCATGGGGCCAGCCGAATTCGACGAGATCGAGCGCCGGCTTCGTGGCGTGCTCACCGAGGCCGAGAACCACCTGTGACCACCGGGACGACCGCGCTGTGGTCCCCCCCGCCTCTGGATTTCGGGGTCACCCCGAAAAACCCAGTTCTGCAGACAAGCAAAGTCGACAGTTCTCGGGATTTCGGGGTGACCCCGAAATCCCCGGTGCCGCAGCGCGCGGATGTCGTCATCGTGGGCGGTGGATTCACCGGGCTGTGGACCGCGTACTACCTCCTGCGGACCCGACCCGATCTCCAGGTTGTGGTGCTTGAGGCCGAGCACGTCGGCTTCGGCGCCAGCGGCCGAAATGGCGGGTGGGCGTCGGCCCTGTGGCCGGTTTCCCCCGACCGCATCGCCGCCGCGCACGGGCGCTCCGCGGCCTTGGCCATGTTGGCCGAATTGCGGCATACCGTCGATGAAGTCGGTGAGGTATGCCGCCACGAGGGCATCGACGCTGGCTTCCACAAAGGCGGCACCCTCGTCGTCGCGCGCGGCCCCGCTCAGGAAGCCCGCGCCCGCGCGTATGCCGGACACGGCGCCTCCTGGGAGAACGACACCATCTGGTTGGGGCCGGAGCAAACCTTCGAGCGCCTCCCAGGGGCAGGGCCGCTGAATGGGGCGACCTTCACGCCCCATTGCGCGCGCATTCACCCACGACGACTTGTTGACGGTCTTGCCGAGGCCGTCGTTCGCCTCGGCGGCATCGTGATCGAGGGCGCGCGGGTTCAAGACATCCAACCCGGCACGGTGACCACCAACTCCGGAGACACCATCCGCGCCCAATCCATCGTGCGCGCCACCGAAGCCTGGACCCCGAGACTGCCCAGCTCCCGACGAGCGATCGCACCGGTGTACTCCCTCATGGTGGCCACCGAACCGCTCGCGGATGAGCATTGGTCCCGGATCGGGTTGGCCGATAACGAAGTCTTCAGCGATCACGGGCACGTGATCATCTACGGCCAGCGAACGGTTGACGGTCGCATTGCCTTCGGCGGCCGGGGTGCGCCTTATCACTACGCCTCGGACATCAAGGCGTCCTATGACCACGAAGAGCAGGTCTTCAGCAGACTCCGCGAGGAACTACACCGCCTCTTGCCCGCGCTCGGAGACGTCCGCTTCACCCATGCCTGGGGTGGGCCCCTGGGTATTGCCCGGGACTGGCATCCGTCCGTGGGATATGACCCCAGCAACGGACTTGGCTGGGCTGGGGGCTATGTGGGCGACGGTGTGGCCGCCACCAACCTCGCCGGTCGAACGTTGGCCGCCCTCATCACCGGCAAGGATGACCCAATCACGGTCCTGCCCTGGGTGGGCCACCGATCCCCCTCGTGGGAGCCGGAGCCGATGCGCTGGCTGGGCGTGAATGCCGGCCTGCGGCTCGCGGAGTGGGCCGACGCCGAGGAACGTCGCAGCCGGCGGCCGGCGCGCATCGGCCCGCTGGTCGATCGCTTCACCGGGCACTAGAGCGCGCGGCCACGATCTACAGTGACGCCCATGACGCCCATGACGCCCATGACGGCAGCAGGCGGCGCCAGCCGAAGGGAGGTCACCTCCGAGGCCGAACTCGCTGAGATCCTCGCCGCGGACGGGCCACTGGCTCACCGCCGCATCCAGGGCTTGGACCTGCGCGAACACGCACCCGCCCTGCGCACGCGCGCCGACCTGGATGGCTTGGTGGTCCTCGGAGGCACCGTCCCCGAGGACCTGGCCGCTCACCTGCGAGCCGCTGGCGCCCTGGTCTTCCCGACCGACCCGAGCGTGCCCGTCGACCCCTACCGAGCACGCCTGTATCGGCCCGAAGAGCTCTATGTGGGGCTCACCAGCGGCGGCTACCAGGCCACCCCGGATGCCCGCGCTTACGCCTGGTCCCGGGATGCGCGCCTGGCCCACGACGTTCACGTCACCATGCTGCGCGCCATTCACGACGACTCCATGGGCGACGCCCTGGACGAGGTGCTTGAGGGCCGATCGACGGTGGGCGTGATGGGTGGCCACGCCCTGGCTCGCGGGACGCCGGCGTATGCCGCCGCGGCCGCGCTGGGAGTCGGACTCGCCGGAGCGGGTCACACAGTACTCACCGGCGGCGGCCCTGGCGCCATGGAGGCGGCCAGCCTGGGCGCCTGGCTGCGCGACCCCAACGACCTGCCCGAAGCGCTCGCCGAACTCGCGGCCGAACCGGGGTTCGCCCAGGACCCGACGGCCTGGGCCACCGTGGCCATGCGCCTGCGCATTCGCCTGCGTGCCCGATACTTCCCCCGGGTGGACCACGATGCCCCGCCCCGGGCGATCGGCATACCGACCTGGTTCTATGGCCACGAGCCCCCGCAGGTGTTCTGCGATGGCATTGCCAAGTACTTCTCCAACGCGCTGCGTGAGGATGGGCTGATCCGGCGGTGCCACGCCGGTGTGGTGGTCTTGCCCGGCGCCGCCGGCACCGTGCAGGAGATCTTCCAGGCGATCACTCCCATGTACTACGCACCGCAGTCGGCCACCGCGGATCAGATTCCTCCGTTAGTCCTGGTCGGTCGGCAGCATTGGTCGATAGCGGTCCCCGTGTGGCGGGCGATCCAGGCCATTGCCCAGGAACGACCCATGGCGCACCGTATCCATCTGGTCGACGATGTCGAGGACGCGTTGGCGGTCTTGGCGTAGTCGGCAGGCGCAGATGCCAGGGCGTCAGGCGCCGGTGGCCAGGACGATACCCAGGCACATCTCGTCGGTCGTGCCTTCGCCCCAGGCGACGTAACGCTCCGGCTGGCCCTTGAACGCTGGCAGTCGATCGCGCAGCGACTGGTCATGCGTACAGGTCACTGTGAGGGTGTCGCCGGGCACGAGTTTGACCGGCTTGGGCAAGGCCTTGGTCGCTTGGTTGTCGAAGTCCCAGTTGGTGATGTCCAGGACCCGCTTGGCCTTCTCGGTGCCCTTATTGACATCGATGGTGATGGCCCGGCCGAGCAGATGCATGTGACCGGCAACCGCACGCAGGGTCGTGGCCTCCCGGATGGTGCGCGTGCAGCTCTGCACCGGTCCGGGCTTGATCGGCCCGCACATCGCATGCAGCAGGTCGGCGGTGGTGATCTCCTCCTGGAAACGCGCCTTGATATTCGCGATCGCCATCAACCGGTTGCACAACTGGCCGGGCTTGTCCGGTCGGCAGGGCAGCTCGACGGGCGCCGGCAACAGCAGGGTGCGCAGCGGCTCCTTGGTGCTCGTGGCCGCCGGAGTCACCCGAAGCCGTACCGCTGACTGGTCGGTCCCAGTGCCTCCGAGCAGGTTGTAGTGCATCTGCACCACGAGTTGAGTGCCCTTGGCCAGCGGAATGGCGATATCCGCGGGCAGCACTCGCTCGCCCCCGCCGGGTGCCCATGCGCCCACCCAGCCCGCGTCATCCAAATTGCCGCCCCGGCTGCGGTCCAGACCGGAACCGCCAAAGCAGGTCCAGCCATCACCAGGCTCGGCCGCGTCCAACTTCTTGGCCTGGGCAAGTTGGCTGGGCGCCGCTTGGAAGACGATGACGTGGTGCACGAGCGCCGGGTTCCCGGGCTGAATGTCCACACCCGAGACATGCATGTCCTGAGTGAAACCGGGGTCGATCAGAAAGCAGCGGTACTCATCGGTCCCGCTCTTGGTGGGGGCTTTGGGAGCATATGCCGCGGGCATGGTGACCGTCGTGAAGCTCTCTCCCTTGCGAGCCGGGGTCGTCGGCACGGGCTTCGGGGTCAGCGTCGCCTGGGACGTGTGTCCATGCTCAGGACGCTGCAGGCCGGGCGGCACCTCGCCGGTACCGGAGCAGCCCGAGAGCACCAGCGCAGCGCAGGCCGCCGCCAGCGAGACCAGCCGGAAAGACATGCGCATACGATAGGCCATCGACCTACGGAGCCGCAGCCAGTTGCCCGCAGGCCCCGTCAATCTCACGGCCACGGGTGTCGCGCAAGGTCACCGGAATGCCGTGGCTGCGCAGGCGCTCGAGAAACTGCTGCTCCACGCCTTTGCGGCTGGCGGTCCAGGTTGACCCGGGCGTGGGATTGAGCGGGATGGGATTGACGTGCACCCAGCCCTTGCCACGGCGCGACAGGAGTTCGCCGAGCAAGTCGGCACGCCAGGCCTGGTCGTTGATATCGCGGATCAGGGCGTACTCGATGCTGACCCGGCGCCCGGTGACCTCGAAATAGCGGTATGCCGCGTCTAGCGCTTCGGCGACCTTCCACCGCGTGTTGATCGGCACCAAGGTGTCCCGCAATTGGTCGTCGGGTGCGTGCAAGGACAGGGCCAGCGTCACCGGGATCCCCTCGGCCGCGAGCCGATCGATGCCCGGGACCAGGCCCACCGTGGACATGGTGATGCCCCGGGCGGACATACCCAGTCCGTGCGGAGGGTCGTCCACGAGTCGGCGGATCGCGCCGATGGCGGATGCATAGTTGGCCAGCGCCTCACCCATCCCCATGAAGACGACATTGGTGACCCTCGCCGGGCCGTCAGCCCGCTCGGGTTCACCGCTGTCGCTCTCCTCCCCCAGTCCGATGCCGGCGTCGGCGGCATCCTCGGACGCAGCGATCTCACCATGTCGCAGCAGACGGGCGGCGGCCACGACCTGCTCCACGATCTCGGCGGTCGACATATTGCGCGTCAGGCCAGCTTGGCCGGTAGCACAGAAGGGGCAGTTCATCCCGCAGCCCGCCTGGCTGGAGACGCAGACAGTCGCGCGGCGCGGATAACGCATCAGCACGGACTCAACCAGCGCGCCGTCATGCAGGCGCCAGAGCGTTTTGACCGTGGCTCCCCGATCGGCCGCGATGGACCGAACGGGCGTGAGCAGCGCGGGGAGCAACTCCGCGACGAGATCCTCGCGGACCGCCTTGGGCAGGTCGGTCATCTGCTGCGGGTCCTCGACCAAGCGATCGAAGTAGTGCGTGGAGAGTTGACTGGCCCGAAACGCCGGATGCCCGAGCGCGCGAACCGCCTCTTGGCGCTCCGACAGGGTCAGGTCGGCCAGGTGACGGGGAGGCTTGCCGCGCCGAGGGGCAGCCATGGTGAGTTGTCCAGGACGGGGCCGCTCGCTCGGGCTCACGACGCGCTCGCCGGGGGCACGATCCACAAGAGCACCGCCCACACGGGTGCCACCGTGACGATCAACGAGTCGAGTCGGTCCATCAGCCCACCGTGGCCGGGAAGCAACTGGCTCATGTCCTTGATGCCGAGGTCTCGCTTGATGGAGGACTCGATGAGGTCGCCCACAGTGGCTGTGGAGGCTGCCATCGCGCCCAGCAAGGCGCCGGCCCACCACGGACCATCAAGGAGCGCGGGAAGCGATATCGCTCCCACCACCGCACAGACCAGGACCGAGCCCGCGAAGCCCTCCCACGACTTCTTCGGCGAGATCGTCGGCGCCATCGGAGTCCGACCGATGAGCACGCCCACGGCATACCCGCCGATATCCGAGAAGACGGTCACCAGGATGAATACCAGCAGCCGACGCTCACCGTCAGGGGCGGCCAGCAGCATCGAGGCAAAGCCACCGAGCAGGCATGGATACAACGCGATCAACGCGCCAGCACTGACATCTCGAACGGCTCCGTCGAGACCGTCAGCCATTCGCCAGAGCGTCATTCCCGTGATAACCCAGCCGTAGGTCAGCACCAGGGCCTCTGGGCCGTCGACGAAGGCGCTGACCGGCATCGCGATCGCGCCAACGAGCAGCGGAACCAGGGGTGCGACCAAGCCACGTTGGGCCAGCGCCTGCCGCAGCTCCCAGGCGCCCACCGCGATAGCGACCACCAGGACGACCATGAAAGCGCGCTTGTCGATCAGGACGGTGCCGACGACGAGGGCCGCGAGGGCAAGCCCGACTCCGATCGCGGCCTTCAGGTCGCGGCCAGCCTTCGGTGGAGCCGGTGGAGCCGGCGAAGCCTGCGCTTCAAGGGGGAGGTCAGACATGGGGACGGGATCGCCTCAGACCTCGAGGAGCTCGGCTTCCTTGTGCTTGAGCAGGTCGTCGACGGTGTCGACATACTTCTTGGTGAGGTGCTCGAGCTCCTTCTCGCCGCGGGTGCCTTCGTCCTCGCCGACCTCGCCATCCTTGACCAGCTTCTCGATGGCGTCCTTGGCGTGCCGACGGACATTGCGGATCGCGACGCGCTGCTCCTCGGCATACGTGCGGGTCATCTTGATGTACTCCTTGCGGCGCTCCTCGGTGAGCACCGGCATGACGCATCGGATGATCTTGCCGTCATTGGAGGGGTTCACGCCGAGGTCGGAGTCCCGGATGGCCTTCTCGATGTTGTTCATGGCGCCCTTGTCGAAGGGCGCGATGATGATGGTGCGCGCCTCCGGGGTCTGGAAGGACGCCAGCTGCTGCAATGGGGTCGGCGCGCCGTAGTAGTCAACGAGAATCTTCTGGAACATCCCCGGGTGCGCCCGGCCGGTCCGGATGCCTGCGAAGTCCCCCTTGGCGACCTCGACGGCCCTCTCCATCTTCTCCTCGGCTTCGAGCAGCGTCTCGTCGATCATCGTGGGTCTCCTTGGGTATGCCGGGTGCTCGGCTCAGTCTCTCAGATCGGGCAGGTGTCGGTCAGCGATCGGTGACCAGCGTGCCCAGCCGCTCGCCGATCAAGGCCCGGGTGATGACGCCCTCGCCCTCCATGCCAAAGACCATCATGGGCAAGTGGTTCTCCATGCACAGGCTGAATGCCGCCGCGTCGACTACTTTGAGGTTCTGGCGCAGCGCCTCGGCGAAGGTCACCTTGTCGAGTTTGCGCGCGTTCGGGTTGGTGCGGGGATCGGAGTCATAGACCCCGTCCACCCCACTCTTGCTCATCAGGACTTCGTGGCACTTGCACTCCAGGGCCCGCTGCGCGCTGACCGTGTCGGTGGAGAAGTACGGCATACCGGCGCCGGCCCCGAAGATGACCACGCGCCCCTTCTCCAGGTGCCGAATGGCGCGGCGAGGAATGTAGGGCTCGGCGACCTGCCCCATCGTGATCGCGGTCTGAACCCGGGTCTCGATGCCTTCCTTCTCAAGGAAGTCCTGCAGGGCAAGGCAGTTCATCACCGTGCCGAGCATCCCGATGTAGTCAGCTCGGGAGCGCTCCATGCCCTTCTGGGAGAGCTCGGCGCCGCGGAAGAAGTTGCCGCCGCCCACCACGACCGCGACTTGGACGCCCTGGCGCACCGCGGCCGCGATTTGCTGGGCGATGCCCTTGACCACCTCCGGGTCGACACCCAGGCTGCCGCCACCGAAGACCTCACCCGAGAGTTTGAGCAGGACCCGACGAGGGGTGACGGACTCTGTCGAGTCAGCGGGCATCGCGAATCTCCTGACGAGGTTGGGCGGCGGTTCATCCGATCCTGCCACACGCCGCACCGCTCCCTGGACACACGTATGCCGCCCGCTTGGGTAAGCGGGCGGCATACGTGAAGCGGTCGGTCGACCGCGAGGGTGACTCAGGCGCCGACGCGGAAGCGCACGAACCCCTTGGCCGATGCGCCGGCCTCCTCGAGGACCTTGGCCACGGACTTCTTCTGATCCTTGGCGAAGGGCTGCTCGAGCAGGACGTTGTCCTTGAAGTAGCCGTTGACCCGGCCCTCGATGATCTTGGGCAGTGCCGCTTCCGGCTTACCCTCCTCACGAGCGGTGGCTTCGGCGAGGCGACGCTCGTTCTCGATCGTCTCGGCGGCGATCTCCGAGCGGTCCAGGACCGAGGGGCTGAAGGCCGCGACGTGCATAGCGACATCCTTGGCGACCACGTCATCCCCACCGGAGGTGGCGACCAGGACACCGATCTGCGCGGGCAGGTCGGGGCTGGTCTTGTGCAGGTAGGACACGACGTGCTCGCCCTCGAGGCGGGCCACGCGCTTGATCTCGATCTTCTCGCCGATGGTGGCGTTGGCCTCATCGATGAGCTGCTGAACGCTCTGGCCGTCGGCAAGCGAGCTCGCCAGCAGGTCCTCAGCGGTGGCGGCGCCGGTGGCGACCGCCTGGTCCAGCACCTGGGCCGCCAGGGCGCCGAAACGCTCGCCCTTGGCCACGAAGTCGGTCTCGCAGAGGACCTCGACCAGGGTGCCGACGCCACCGTCGGCCTTGGCGGCAACCAGGCCGTTGGAGGCCGTGCGGCCCTCACGCTTGGTGACGCCCTTGAGACCCTTGACGCGCAAGAGCTCCTCGGCCTTGGCCATGTCGCCATCGGCCTCGTCGAGGGCCTTCTTGACGTCCATCATCCCTGCGGCGGTCTTTTCGCGCAGCGCCTTGATGTCAGCGGCGGTGTAGTTCGCCATGTGTGTATCGACTCTTTTCTACTTCTTGCAGTGGGCTAACGAAGTCGGTTGCGGCTCAGGCCTGCTCGGCGTCGCCGCCAGCAGCGGCCTCGGCCTCAGCCGGAGCCTCGGTCGCGGCCTCATCGGCAACCGGAGCCTCAGCGGCGGCCGGAGCCTCATCGGCGCCGGAGAGCAGCTCGCGCTCCCACTCGGCCAGCGGCTCGTCAGCGGCAACCGCGTCGTCCTCGGCCGAGGCGACTCCCGATCGGGCCACGAGACCGTCAGCGACAGCGTCCGCGATGACCCGGGTCAGCAGGGTGACCGAACGGATTGCGTCGTCATTGCCGGGGATCTTGTAGTCGACTTCGTCGGGGTCACAGTTGGTGTCGAGGATCGCGATGACCGGGAGGCCGAGCTTCTTGGCCTCATCAACCGCGAGGTGCTCCTTCTTGGTGTCAACGATCCACACAGCCGAGGGCACCTTGGCCATCGTGCGGATACCACCGAGGGTCTTCTCGAGCTTGTCCTTCTCACGCTTGAGAATGAGGAGCTCCTTCTTGGTGTAGCCGCTGCCGGCCACATCGTCGAAGTTCAGCTCCTCGAGCTCCTTGAGCCGGGTGAGGCGCTTGGAGATGGTCTGGAAGTTGGTGAGCATTCCACCGAGCCAGCGGTGGTTGACGTACGGCATACCAACGCGCGTCGCCTGCTCGGCAATCGGCTCCTGGGCCTGCCTCTTGGTCCCCACGAAGAGGATGGAGCCACCGTGCGCCACGGTCTGCTTGACGAAGTCGTAGGCGCTGTTGATGTAGGTGACCGACTGCTGCAGGTCGATGATGTAGATGCCATTGCGCTCGGTCATGATGAAGCGCTTCATCTTGGGGTTCCAGCGACGGGTCTGGTGCCCGAAGTGGACGCCGCTCTCGAGGAGCTGGCGCATGGTAACGACGGCCATGCCGTGTTCTCCTATGTCGTTGTCAGTTCACGTCGGTATGCCGCGGGTTGCGGCCACCTGCCTGGCGTCCGACCTGGCCCCGCCCGGGCGATCTCTCGACCCCTCGGGACTGCTGTGGCCTGGCCCGTGAATCCCCGCAAGAGCGGATCACCACGACAAGGACGCGCGAAGTCGCCCGGAGCGATCCGAGCGCATCGGCCAGTGTACGCCGCGCACTCTGCCCCCAGGAAATCGAGGCACCCGGAGCGGGTCAGCCCTGCACACCCTCGGCGGGGTCGACCGGCGGATCGAAGAGCGCCCCGACCAGCGGCACCCCGCCGAACACCAGCGCCCACGAGCCACTCCCCCGAACCATCAGAAGGCTGACCACCACCAAGGCAACCCCGATGGTGAAGCCCGCCAGGCGGCTCAACTGCAACCATGGCGCGACTAGAACGGCGGCCAGAAGGCCGACACACGCCCCAGCGAATAGTCCCCACACCACCCAGATCAGGTCCTCCATGCCGGAGTAGATATCCGTGGCCGTGCCGAGCCTCGCGACGGCGAATGCGGTGAGCAGGCCGGCGACGAGCGCGATGAACGTCACGGCGACGCTGCGCGCGAGGCGGGAAACGAAGGACATGCTCGCCAGCCTACGGCGCCCGCCTTGGCTGCCGTGCCCGTCAGATCAGCCGAAGTGTGCCGCCGGCCAACTCGGCTCGGTGCCCGATCGGGAACGCGAGGTTGGCCGGCCCATGCCCCACGCGAGCGCCGACGGCGACCGGGATGTCCAACCCCGCAAGCCGATCCCGCAGGACGGCCTCGACCTGGCCCGGATCGCCGCAGTCAGTGAAGTCGCCACACACCACGGCCTGGGCGCCGTCAAACCACCCGGAGCGCAGCAGTTGGGTCAGCATCCGATCGACGCGGCGCGGCAGTTCTGCCACATCTTCGAGGAGCACGATCCGCCCCAGCGCGGCGGGAAGATCAGCGGTACCCACGCTGGAGGCCAGGAGAGCGAGATTCCCGCCGATCAGGTCGCCGCGGGCGTCGCCCGGTCGGATAGCGGTCAACGGGTCACCGAGGACGAGCGCACTGGTTCGGCCTTGAAGCACGCTCCAGGTATGGGCCAGGACGGTGTCATCGGCATCCCCCAGGCTCGTGACCACCGGACCATGCACGCCGGCGATCCCGAGGCGAGCCTCCAACGCGATCAGCAGGGCGGTGCCATCGGAAAAGCCCATGACCAGGGGTGGGTCGGCACGGGTCGCGAGCAGGGGCCAATCGAGCAGATCCAGCATCCGCTGAATGCCGTAGCCGCCGCGACCCAGCACGATGGCGTCCACCGTGGGATCCATCCAGGCGCGTTGGAAGTCGCCGGCCCGGTCGTGATCGCTCCCGGCCAGGTGGTCAAGGACGTCATGGCGCTCGCGAAGGTGCGCCCCTTCACGGACCTGCAGCCCCCAGGACCGCAGTACCCCGAAGCCGACCTCAAGGCGGTCATCGGGGATGGGGCTGGAGAGCGCCACCACCGCCACCGAGTCCCCTGGCGCGAGTGTTCTGGGCGCCTGCTGGATCGGCGTCACTGGCTCGAGGTCCAGTGCGGCCAGGGGAGCTCGCGCTCGAGTTGGGCGGCGACCGCCAGGAGGAGACCCTCGGCGCCCCGCCGGGCAATGAGTTGCACGCCGATCGGCCAGCCCTCAACCGATACGCCCGCCGGGACGCTGATCGCCGGATGTCCGGTGACATTGCTGATCACCGTATTGCTCACATACGGCAAGGTTTTGACCTGCGCCCGCACGCTGTCGAGCCCGTCGAGGAAGCCAACCGGCGGTGGCAGTCTGGGCATCACCGGCAGCACGAGGACGTCGGTATCGGTCAGCAGCCGGGTGTCGAACAGATCGGCGACCTGTTCACCGCGACGAAGCGCGTGTTCGACCACGCGCGGCGTGGCCCATCGGCCCAATTTCGCAGTCTGACGGGTGCGCGGCTCGAGGCGATCGGGGTGCTCCACCGAGACCGCCTCCGCGCGCATCCCACCGTAGAACTGGGGCAGGAAGGCGTCCGTGGGTACGGGCCAACGAGGCTCGGTGCGCCGCACGCGGTGCCCGATTCGAGTCAGCGCACGGGCCACCTCCTCGGTCGCAGACTCGATCTGCGGGTCGCTGTGCAGCCCAGGCGTGACCGGCTTGGTGGTCCACGCCACCCGCAGTCCGGCCGGGTCCTGCGCGGCTTGGTCCACGAAGGGTTGCTGCTCGGCCGGCCATTGCCAACGGTCCACCGCAGTGGAGCCGGCGATGACATCCAGCAACAGAGCGCTATCGGCCACGGTCCGGGTCATCCCACCGGCCACCACCAGGCCATACCAATGCTGCGCCAGCGGCGCCAGACTCACCCGCCCTCGGGTGGGCTTGAGACCCACGAGCCCGCAGGCGCTGGCCGGGATGCGGATCGACCCGCCACCGTCCGCACCGAGGCCGATCGGCGCGACGCCGGTGGCCACGGCCACCGCGCTTCCCCCGCTGGACCCGCCGGGACTGCGGCTGGGGTCCCACGGGTTGCGCGTGACGCCGTAACGGATCGACTCGGTGAACGGGAACTGGCCGAACTCGGGCATCGTCGTGCGGGCGATGATCACCGCCCCGGCGGCACGCAAGCGGCGGACCAACTCCCCGTCGGCGGCCTCGGGCGTCGAATTGCCGTGCCCCCCAAGGGTGGTGACATGGCCGGCCTGGACTGCCTCTTCCTTGAGCACGACGGGGACTCCGGCCAGCGCCCCGGTCGGAGGCGCACCCTGCTGGTCGAGGTGCGCGGCGGCGGCACGCGCCTGGTCCGCCTGGACCTCGGTGATCGCATTCAGCCCCGCCAGGCTCGTGTCGAGTCGCGCCAGCGCCGCCTCGCAGATCTGAGAGGCAGTGACCTCTCGCGAGCGGACAAGGACGGCGATCTGCGTGGCCGAGCGGGCGGCATACTCCTGCGGGGTCATGGAAGTGATGCTAGGGCTCGCAATTCAATGGAGGGGGTTATCCGGTCCGGGTAGCGTGAGCGACCATGCCCTCCCCCACCGCCCGGCTGCTCGACTGGGCGGCCCCTGCGCGCTTGGGTACGGCCTTCCGTTGGCAGCTGAGCTCGTCGGCCGCAGCGCAGATCGGGGACGGGATCGCCCTCGCGGCTGGGCCGCTGCTGGTCGCCTCCCAAACCCGGAATCCCACCCTGATCGCGGCCGCTGCCATGGTGCAGCAGGTTCCGACCCTGCTGCTGGGGCTGTATGCCGGGGCCATCGCGGATCGGGTCGATCGGCGGCGACTGGTCCTCTCCGCGAATGCTGTCCGGGTGGTGATTCTCGGCCTCCTGGTCGGCGCCATCGCCACCGGCTGGCTCTCGATCGGGCTCCTCCTCGCACTGCTCTTCGCGATGAGCGTGGCTGAGCTCTTTGCCGACTCGGGGTGGCGGGCGGTGCTGCCGATGATCGTTCCCGCCGCGGACTTGGGCATCGGCAACGCCCGCCTGATGAGCACCTTCCTTGTCGGCAACCATTTGATTGGACCGGCGGTGGGTGCCACCCTCTTCGCGGTCGGTCACGCCGTGCCCTTCGGGGTGCAATTGGGAGCGGTGCTGCTGGCGCTCAGCCTCTTCGCGAGGGTGCGGCTACCAGAGCAAGAACCCACCACCAGCGAGCAGCGGCACGTGGGTCACGACATTGTCGAGGGGCTGCAGTGGATTTGGCGGTCGCCACCGGTGCGCACGTTGACCTGGATCATCCTCATCTTCAACGTGACCTGGGGAGCCCCCTGGGGTGTGCTGGTCTACTGGGCGCAGGAGCGCCTTGGTGCCAACCCATTGGCCTTCGGGATGCTGACCTCCGCAGCGGCGGTCGGCGGGATCACGGCGGTGTTGTCCTATGACCGGCTCGAGGCGCGAATCCCGTTGTCGCGGCTGATGCGCGCGTGCCTGACGCTGGAGGTGCTGACCCATCTCGCGTTGGCCCTCACCACATCGCTGCCCGTGGCCTTGCTGGTGATGGTGGTCTTTGGTGGGTACGCCTTTGTCTGGGCGTCGGTCTCGTCGGCGGTCCGGCAGCGGGCTACCCCGAACGCGCTTCAGGGTCGGGTCAGCAGCGTGTACTGGCTCGGCCTGGTCTCGGGACTGCTCATCGGACAGGCTGTGGGTGGACTGCTTGCCGCTCGGCATGGCGCCGCCGCGCCCTTCTGGTTCGCCTTTGTGGGCTCGGGCGTGACCTTGGCCTTGGTGTGGCGCCGCCTCGATGCCATCGCCCACGCCGGTGACGAGCCGACGGCCTACGCTCTGGATGCATGAGAGCTCCTGGGCATCCGGCGCTGGCGGCCTTTGGCACGACGATCTTTGCGGAGATGTCTGCACTGGCCCTGGAGCACGACGCGATCAACCTGGGACAGGGATTCCCGGACACCGATGGTCCGGCCGAGGTTCTCGATGCGGCCATTTCCGCCATCCGAGGTGGCCGGAATCAGTACCCGCCGGGCACTGGCGTTTCAGAGTTGCTCGACGCGATCGCGGCCCACCAGCAGCGGTTCTACGGGGTCGTGGTGGACCCTGGCGCTGAAGTGCTGGTCACGGTCGGGGCGACCGAGGCGATCGCCGCGACGATTCTGGCGCTGGTCTCGCCGGGCGATGAGGTCGTCACCTTTGAGCCCTACTACGACTCGTATGCCGCGACGATCGCCTTGGCCGGTGGCGTCCGACGGACTTCGGTGTTGCGATTCCCCGAGTTCGCGGTGGACGAGGCATCGTTGCGGGCGGCATTCTCAGCCCGAACGCGATTGGTGCTGCTGAATACGCCGCACAACCCGACCGGCAAGGTGTTCACCCGAGCCGAGATCGAGCTGATCTGCACTCTGGCGCGCGAATTCGACGCCTGGGTCGTGACCGACGAGGTGTATGAGCACCTGACCTTCGATGAGGTCGAGCACGTGCATGTGGCCTCCCTCACGGGGATGTGGGAGCGCACCCTGACCATCTCTTCGGCGGGCAAGACCTTCTCCACCACCGGCTGGAAGGTGGGCTGGGTGGTGGGGCCCGCACCCGCTGTCGCGGCCGTTCGCGGCGTGAAGCAGTTCCTGACCTATGTGGGGTCCGGGCCATTTCAGCCTGCCGTGGCGCACGGCCTTGCTTTGCCGGACGCGGCATACCAGGATCTGGCCTCCTCGCTCCAAGGCAAGCGGGACCTCCTGGTGGCCGGGCTGCGCGACGTGGGCTTGCCGGTCGCGATCCCAGAGGGGACCTACTTCGTCATCGCTGATGCAGCGGCGCTCGGCGGCGAGGATGCGCTCTCGTGGTGCCGCGAGTTGCCCTCGCGGATCGGCGTTGTCGGTGTGCCGGTATCGGTGTTCTGTGATGACAAGGCGGCTGCCGCGAGTCTGGTTCGCTTCGCCTTCTGCAAGCGGGACGAGGTGCTCCACGCGGCGGTTGAGCGATTGTCGCGGCTGCGGTGAGCTCGTTGGTCGAGCATCGGCGCCTATCCTCGCGCTGACGTGGTGTTTGCGTCGTACTGAGGGCGGACCTGCGGGCGAGCCGCCCTCAGTACGACGCAAGCACCACCTCGCTGGGGCATCACGCAAACTCGAGCCCGAGCAGCGAGATGCGTGGAGCCATCATCCACAGGCGCGAATCGCGAGCGCACTTATCCACAGCGCTGGGCACCGGGAGGGCGGGCAGATCCGCGGGTGGCCACGCTAGGCCCATGAACAGCGCCTCGGCCGTTGTCGGCGTGATTGCGGCACTCACCCTTGTCGCTCCTGTCGGCATGCTCACGCCCATCTCGGTGCCGAGCACGCCCGGCTCCGTTCAGCAGCACGCACGCTGGAGGTGGCCGCTGGACCCTCGTCCTGGCGTACTGCGGCGCTTCGAGCGACCCGCCACCGCCTACGGACCTGGACACCGCGGGCTGGACCTCGGGGGCACCCAAGGGCAACGGGTATCCGCCGTGGCCGACGGCATCGTCAGCCACGCCGGGGTGATCGATGGACGGGGCACGGTGAGCGTCACGCATGCCAATGGGCTGCGCTCCACCTATGAACCGATTGACGCCATCGTGAAGGCGGGCGATGCAGTGAAGGCCGGGGATCTGCTCGGGCACCTCACCTCAGGTGGACATTGCGGCCCCGCGGCATGTCTGCACCTGGGTGCGCTGCGCGGCAGAAGCTATCTGGACCCGCTGATCCTGCTTGCGCCCGGTCGCGTGATCCTGCTTCCACTGCACGACTGAGGGCGGCCTCTGTCACGCCCTGGGGTGCGCCTGGGCGTACGAGCGCCGCAGGCGATCGATCGACACATGGGTGTAGATCTGCGTGGTCGCCAGGGAAGCGTGACCGAGCAATTCCTGCACCATCCGCAGGTCGGCACCACCCTCGACCAGATGCGTCGCCGCCGAATGCCGCAAACCGTGCGGTCCGAGATCTGGCGCATCAGGGACATGGCTCAACAGCTCGTGTACTGCCGCGCGGATCTGACGGGCATCGGCCCGCCGCCCGCGGCGGCCCAGGAGGAGGGCCGGACCACTCTGCTCGGTGGCCACTGAGGGACGCCCTCGGCCCAGCCAGTCCTCCACCGCCTCCACGGCTGGGCGGCCCACCGGCACCACGCGCTCCTTGTTGCCCTTGCCGATCACCCGAATCACGTTGGCGCTGCGATCCAGGTCATCGATGTCCAGACCGACCAACTCCCCCACGCGAATGCCGGTGGCATAGAGCAACTCCAGCGCCGCCCGGTTCCGAAGATGCATAGGGTCCTCATCGTCGGCCGCCTGCTCCGCCACCTGCATCAGCGCACTCGCGTCACCGGCGGCGAGCACGGGCGGCAAGGTGCGAGCCCGCTTGGGCGCAACCAACCGCAGAGCCGGGTCACTCTCAACAGCGCCCTGGCGATGGGCCCACGCATAGAACGTCCGGAGCGCGGCCGAACGGCGGGCCACCGTGGCCCGGGCGGCGCCGGAGCCGGCAAGTACGCCAAGCCAGGAGCGCAGATCGGCAAGCCGCGCCTGCGAGAGGGAGCCCCCAGCATCGGCGAGATGCCCGGCAAAGCCGCGCACATCTCGAACGTAGGCCCGCACGGTATGCACCGATCGAGCCCTCTCAGAGCGCAGATGACGCGCGAAAGCCGCGATCAGCTCGCCGTCCGAGGTATCCATCTCGCCACGATCACCCCGCGGGGGCATTCGCGCAATCCGCCACGCCGCGCCGACGGACCCTGACCCAGGTGCCGCCTCGCTCGCGCAGGTGCCCGTCAACCACCAAGACCGCGAGATGGCGGATCACCGTGAGCGGCGGTTGCCCGGTCACCCGCACGATGTGATCAACGCCGACACCGGCCCGCGGCGGGACGGCATCGTGCACCGCACGCACCTGCGCAGGGAGGTGGTCGAGCGGGAGCTCAAGTCCCCGCAGCGGCACAACGGCGTCCCCGCCGAGGTCACCGCACAGATCGAGCACCTCGGCGGCGTCGGTCACCAAGACTGCGCCATTGCGGATCAGTCGATGGCAGCCGGCCGACGCTCGTGAACCCACCGGCCCCGGCACCGCCCCCAACGGGCGGCACTGCTCCTGCGCGTGACCAGCGGTGTTGACGGCTCCCGATCGCAAGGCTGCCTCCACCACCACGGTCCCGCCACTGATCCCGCTGATCAGGCGATTGCGGGCCAGGAAGCGGCTCGCGAAGGGGGCATAACCCACCGGCTGCTCGCTCACGACGGCTCCATCGACCGCAATCTGATCCAGCAGCGCAGCATGGGCTAGCGGATACGCCCGGTCCAGTCCGCAGGCCAAGACCGCGACCGTGGGCGCATCGCTAGCCAGTGCCCCCCGATGGGCAGCCGCGTCGATCCCGAAGGCCGCACCAGAGACCACCACCATGCCTCGCGCGCTGACACCCTCGGCAAGGTCCGCGGCCGTGCGCACGCCATACTCGGTGGCGGCCCGCATGCCCACCAGCGCGACCGACCGGGAGGCCAGCTGCCCGACATCCCCGCCCCCGCGCACGTACAGGCAGTACGGCGGATCGGAGATCAGATCGAGTCGCTCGGGCCACTCGGGGTCCCCAGGGATGACCGTGCGAATATCGCAGCGCCGATGAACTCGCTCCATCGCTTCGAGGTCAAGCCCGCGGACTCGTGCTCGCAACTCACTTGGCCCAACCCGATCCCCCGCCAAGGCGCGCTCCAGAGCGTGCTGCGGCCCCAGGCGGAGGACCTCGGCACGGGTCTCGTGCGCATCGCACTCGGCCAACCAGGACCAGGCCATCCTGGCCGTTCGCTCGTTCATGGCCGCTCTCATGCCGCAGCCATTGATGACGCCCGGAGCCCCAGGGCGGTCTCGACGTCCTCGCGGGTGGGCACGCTCCGGCCAGCTAGATCGGCCAACGTCCAGGCCACCCGCAAGGCGCGGTCATAGCCACGCAGCGACAATTGGCCCCGATCCAGGAGCTGCTCCAAGCGCATTGTCGAGGTTGCCGCGAGCCTGAAGGGCGACCGTCGAAGCAAAGGCCCCGGGGCCTCGCCATTGCAGGCGAATCCGAACTCCGCCCATCGAATCGCCGCGGCCGCTCTCCCATTGCGGACCCTGGCCGCCACCACCGCGCTGCTCTCGCCGGCGCCGCCCGCCAGGGCCGAGGTCGGCACCGACGGGACATCAACCCGGATATCGACACGATCCAAGAGCGGGCCCGACAACTTCGCGAAGTAGGACCTGATCGCCTGCGGTCGGCACGAGCAGTCGGCCGCCTTGCCGTGGCCGTGACCACAGGGGCAGGGGTTGGTGGCCAGCACCAGCAGGAAACGACTGGGATACCGGATCACCTGCCGCGCCCGCGCGATCACCACCTCGCCAGACTCCAACGGCTGACGAAGCGTCTGCAACACGCTCGAGGGAAACTCGGCAGCCTCATCCAGGAAGAGCACCCCGTGATGCGCGCGCGAGATTGCTCCCGGCAAGACGCTCGATGAGCCGCCACCCACAATCGAGGGCACCGAGGCGCTGTGATGCGGCGCGACAAAGGGCGGCACCCGATCCAGGCCCTCGGCCGCGGCCACGCCCCCGGCCAGCGATCTCACCGCCAGCGACTGCAGGGCCTGGTCACGGGACAACCGGGGCAGGATCCCCACCAGACGCTCGGCCAACATGGTCTTGCCCACGCCCGGGGGCCCACCCAGGAGTAGGTGATGTCCGCCGGTTGCCGCCACTTCCAAGGCCGCGCGCGCCTGGTGCTGACCGACGACGTCGGCCAGGTCCTTCAGCGCTGCGACCTGTCCGTCTGTCGCCCGATGCGCCGCGGGAGTGGGCAAGGGCACCCCCGCGGCAGCTGCCGAGTACCAGCTCAGCAGCGTCCGCAAGTCCGGGGCCGCGTGCACTCGCACGCCCTGGACGAGTTGCGCCTCCGCGGCATTCTCAACGGGCACCACCACGGTGCGCACACCCGCGGCCGCCGCATGCATGACCGCCGGGAGGACACCCCTTACCGAGCGAATCTGGCCATCTAGCCCCAACTCCCCCAGGTGCACGATGGGCGCGACCAAGGCCGCAGATACCGCTCGCTGAGCGGCCAGCACCGCGATCGCGATCGCCAGATCGAAGCCCGTCCCGGCCTTAGGTATCGCGGCCGGTGAGAGATTCACGGTCACCCGGCGGCTGACGATGGGCACCCCGCTGGACACGGCAGCGGGGATCACCCGATCCGGGGCCTGGCCACAGGCCTTGTCAGGGAGCCCGGTCAACGAGAAGTGCGGCAGGCCCTGCGACATGTGCGCTTCGACCTCCACCATTGAGCCCTCGATCCCGGACAGCGACACGGCGCGAGTGCGGGCGACCGTGCTCACGTCAGGCTCCCCCGGACATGCCGGACCGTCGCCGCACCCGCCGGCGGTCGCAGAATGCCGATCACATCGATCCGGATGGCATCCGCACCGGTGCCGCGATGTTCATCCAGCCAGGCGACGGCCAGCCGCCGCAAGCGCATCATCTTGGCGAAGGACACCGCCTCGACGGCTTCCCCGAAGGCATCGCCCCGCCGCGTCTTGACCTCACAGACCACAAGACAGTCACCGTCCAAGGCAACGATGTCGATCTCTCCGTAGCGGCAGCGCCAGTTGCGATCGAGAATGTGCATGCCCTGGTCCTGCAGGACGCGGGCGGCCAGATGCTCGCCGTAGGCCCCCATCGCTTGTCGGGGGTTGCTCGCCTGGGGATGACTCGTCGAAGGGATCGCCATGGCGGCCAGCGTCACCGACGCCGACTCAGCTCACCAGCGCGCACCCTCGACCGGTGGATGACCGAACCCCGCATGGCAGCGGTGTGGACGGCGACTCCCCACAACACCCGCTCAGAACGGCGATTTGGGCATTTCCAGCTCGGACTTCGCGAGCTCCTCGACGTTGACATCCTTGAAGGTCACCACGCGCACCGTCTTGGCGAAGCGCGCGGGACGGTAGATATCCCACACCCACGCGTCATGCATCGTGACGTCGAAGTAGACCTCGCCACCGTCCGAGCGGACCTTCACGTCCACCGAATTGCACAGATAGAACCGGCGCTCGGTCTCCACCACGTGGGAAAACAGGCCCACAACATCGCGATACTCGCGATAGAGCGCCAACTCGGCCTCGGTTTCGTACTTCTCCAGATCCTCGGCGCTCATGCCTGCTCCACACTGCTCTCGGCGGTCACGAGCCCATCATTCACCATTGGATCGCCGATTCCGGGCAGTCGCCAGGAGCGTCGGTGCAGTTGACTCGGGCCGAGCTCACGCAGCGCCTGCAGATGCCCGGGCGCGGCATACCCCTTGTTCTCACCCCAGCCGTATGCCGGGTGCTCGCCGTCGACCTCGACCATGAGTCGGTCGCGGGTCACCTTGGCCAGGACAGAGGCGGCCGCGACCGAGGAGCAGCGCAGATCAGCCTTGATCATCGTGGTGACCGGTGGCGTGCTCACGCCCTCACCGGCGAATGCCAACAGGCCGACCTGCTCCGGCGCGGTCAGCCAATCATGGTTGCCATCGAGGATCACCAGATCGGGCACGATGGCACATTGAGCAAGGGCACGTTGGCCGGCCAGCCGTAGCGCCGCGATGATGCCGACCTCATCGATCTCGTCTGCGCTGGCGTGCCCCACGGCGTAGGCCAGCGCCCACCGCTGAACCCGGGGCACGAGCCGCTCACGGGCTGCGGGCGCCAGCAACTTGGAATCCCGGATCCCAGTGGGCGCGCTGCGGCAGGTCTCGTCGATGAGCACCACCCCGACGGTGACTGGCCCGGCCAACGCACCTCGACCGACCTCGTCCATCCCGGCCAGAATGCGGTGACCCTGCCGCTGCAGGGCCCGCTCCACCCGCAGGGACGGCTTCTTGGAGCGGGGTGCGGTCATGGGCTCGGCGGGACCGACTCCGTCGGTGTGGCGCCTGAGCTCACCGGCGAGGGTGCGGGCACCTGGCTGAAGTTCGCGCTCCAGTCAGGCAAGTGGGTCCAGTTGTCGATGGGCCAGACCACCGCGATGGCGCGGCCGGTGACCTTCGAGATCGGCACTGATCCGGTGGCGCCATTGCCACTGGGGTCGTGGAATCGAGAGTCTTCGCTATTGCTGCGGTGATCGCCCATCACCCAGATCCGGTCGGCCGGGACGGTGATGTCGAAGCCCATCGTGCTCGGAGCATCCCCAGGCTTGATGTAGGGCTCGGAAACCGGCACCCCATTGATGGCCAGTTTGCCGTCCGTGCAGCAGGTCACATGGTCTCCCGGGAGGCCGATGACTCGCTTGATCAGGTGGTCTTGGGAATCATTGGGGAGCAATCCCACAAAGGTGAGCACCCGGTTGACCGCTTCCCCGACCGGACCACGATCGACCGACACCCGGGGGGCGAGCCAGTCGCCGGGATCCTCGAAGACCACGATGTCCCCACGGTGCAGGTCCATCACTCCGGGAACCAGCTTGTTGACCACGACCCGGTCGTGTTCGACCAGGGTGTCCTCCATCGACCCGGACGGGATGAAGAAGGCTTGCAGAAGCCAGGTCTTGACCACAAAGGACAACACCAGCGCCATCGCGACGACCAGCACGGTCTCCTTGAGCGCAGCCAGCGCCTGCTGCGCCAGGCTGGGCGGCGCCTCGGCCACCTTCACCTCATCGGCAGTCACGAGGTTGCCTCCTGCGCAGCGAGTGCTCCCCACCGCGTGAGCGGCCAAAGTCGAGTGGTCACGGTCCCGATGATGTCACCTTCGGGGATCAACCCGTGACCAGGGCTGGCCACCCACTGGCGGGTGTCCAGCGCGCCGCCGGGTCGCTCGCTGACGACCCACACCATCCCCGGTGGCACGGTGAATGTCTGCGCGCCCGGAATCGAGGCCCCCGCGCCCACGGCATACGCGCCATCGGCCGTGCAACAGGCAACGCTGTCCCCAGCGAGCCCGACCACCCGAGCCACCACGGATCGCTCGCCCAGATCGATACCCAGTGCCTTGGTTGCCGCCTGGGCGATCCGACCGGTAGCGCCCGCAGACAGTTCCGGGGTGCGGTCAACGCCGGGCTGAGAGCGCAGGTCGACCACCGCCAGCTCACCCCGCTGCGGGCTAGCGCCCTTGTCAATCAGCACACGATCCCCCGCGGACAGCACCGGCTCCATGCTCGAGCCGGCCACGTAGTAGGTCTGGGCTGCGAAGGCCCGCACCGCAGCGAGCGCCAGGAGCACCGCCGCCAGCAGCGCCAGAAGCCAGATGAGACGCCGCGACCCGGCTCCCGAGGAGAAGTCCTGGGTAGCCGGGTCGGCGGAGGGTTGAGCTGGAGCCTCGCTCACTTGGCGGCCGGGGTCTCGCGCTTCTCCTTGATCTTCGCGGCCTTGCCACGCAGGTCGCGCAGGTAGTACAGCTTCGCGCGGCGAACGTCGCCACGGGTGACGACCTCGATCTTGTCGACGATCGGGGTGTGCACCGGGAAGGTGCGCTCCACGCCGACGCCGAAGGAGACCTTGCGGACGGTGAAGGTCTCGGCCACGCCACCACCGTGACGGCGGATGACGACACCCTGGAAGACCTGGATACGAGAGCGGGTGCCCTCGACGACCTTGACGTGAACCTTGACCGTGTCACCGGCGCGGAAGGCCGGGATATCGGACTTGAGCGACGCCTGGTCGAGCTCGTCGAAACGCTGCATGTTCTCTCCTGCCGGTGCCACAGGTCACCCGCGTGTCGGTACTGCGATGTCGGTCTGCACTCGCCGGGCCGCATGCGTGCTGCACTCCCCCTGTGGCGAGGGCCGTTCTCGGCGTGATGCAAGGGTCAAGTCTGCCAGAGGGGATACCCGCCACGGAAATCCGCTGGGTTGCGCCATTGTCGCTGACACGGCATACCTTTGTCGGCGTGAGCATCGACCCCGGCTGGCCGGTCGCCATCGCGGTCACAGCCCTGCTCCTGCTCACCGTGGCCGCGTATGCCGTGGGCCGGCTTCCGCAGCCGGGGCAGACGGTCGTGGCCATGGCGCGAGCGACCGGACAGCTCTCTCTCGCCGCGCTCATCATCACCTCGGTGGTTGCCTCGTTGTGGCGCTCCGTCGCGCTCTTGACGGTGATGTTCGGGATCGCTGTCGTGACCACGACCCGACGCATCGGCGCCCCTCGGGCCTGGCCGTGGGCGACGTTCGCCATGCTGGCGGGTCTGCTCCCGGTCATGGCCATCGTGGTACTCACCGGCACGATCCCCCTGCAAGGAATCGCGCTGATCCCGATCGTCGGGATCCTCGCGGGCAACACGATGAACGGACACACGCTCACCTGCCGTCGAGCCTTCGAAGGGCTCCGAGAGGAGCACGAGAGTTATGAGGCGTACCTGGCCTTGGGGTTTACCCGCAGCCAGGCCATTGCGCCGATCATCCACCGTCGGGTGCCGGAGGCCTTGATCCCTGGCTTGGATCAGGTGCGTACAGCGGGCGTGGTGACCTTGCCGGGGGCCTTTATCGGTGTGCTCCTTGGTGGTGGCTCGCCGGCGCAGGCGGCCGCCGCCCAGGTCCTCGTTCTGGTCGGCATCATGGCGGCCCAAAGCATCACTGCGGTGACCGCTGAGCGCTTTATCCGGGAGGCGAGACTCTTGCCCCCGGACCTCCGGGCCGCGCTGCGTGCCTGACCGCCCGCAACCCTGATCGCCGCGCTACTGTCGGCGCGGCGGCATACGGTGGAGGGAAGCTCACAAGGAGGGTTCCCGTGACCACGATCGTCCTGTATCACCATGTCCTTGGCTTGACGCCGGGCGTGCGCGCGCTCGCCGATGCCCTGGCGACCGCGGGGCACACCGTACTGACCCCGGACCTCTTCGATGGACGGACCTTTGCCTCGATCGATGAGGGCATGGCCTTCGTCCGATCCCAGGATCAGGATCACCTGGCCGAGCTCGGGATCGCTGCCGCGCTCGAGGTGGCCGAGCCGCTCGTCGTGGCCGGCATCTCGTATGGGGCCATGGTTGCCGGCATGGTGGCCAGCCGCCGTCCAGTGGCCGGCATGCTCTCGCTGGAGTCTTTCGTCGACCCGTCCTGGGTGGGTGGCTGGCGTCGGCCCGTCCCGGTGCAGATCCATGCGATGGAGGAGGACCCCTTCTTCCTGGAGGACGAGGAGGCGGCCCGAGCGTGGGTCGCCGAGCACGACGACGCCGAGCTGTTCACCTATCCCGGCGATCAACACCTCTTCACCGACGCAAGCACCCCCGCACATGCCGCCGGATTAACCGCCATCGTGATCCAGCGCAGCCTGGCATTCGTCGAGCAGGTGAGCGGGTGAGCCGGGCGCCCTGGGAACCGCCGTTGGCAGGTCCCGCAGACCGGCAGTTGGTCGCCTCCCTGGATCGGATGCGATGGACCTTCCGCTGGAAATGCGATGGCCTGGATGCGGCCGGGTTGGCGGTCAGTATCGGCGCATCGAGTTTGACCCTGGGCGGGCTACTTCGCCACCTGACCCTGGTGGAGGACTCGATGCTGGGTGAGCGGCTGGACTCGCTGCCATTTCCGGCGCACTGGGGCGAGGTGGATTGGGACGACCCCGATGCCGAGTTCCACAGCGCGGCAACTCTGCCCCCGGCTCAGCTGTATGCCGATTACGACGCCGCCGTTGAGCGAGCGCGCGCCTGGATGGTGAGCGCACTGGCACATCCGGAGGGACTCGACGCGCCCTCAGCCAAGGAGTTCGACGGTCAGGTCGTCTCACGTCGTCGATTCGTGTGCGATCTGCTTGAGGAGTACGGCCGGCATACCGGCCACGCCGATCTCATTCGGGAGGCTGTCGACGGTCGGACCGGCGAGGACCCGCCCGTGGATTGGCGACCCGGCGGCTGAGCAGGTCAGCGCAAGCGCTTGGTCAGTTCGATGGTTCCCGGGTATCGCGGAGGGGCCTGCTGCCGTCGATACCCAAGCTTGGCGTAGATGCGCTGATTTCGGGCGCTGCGCTCCCCCGTATTCATCCAGGCCGTGCGCGCGGTCGTCGGCGCCTGCGCCTCGAGGAAGCCGATGAGCTCACGTCCCAGCCCGCGACCAGCGAGATCCGGGGCCACCATCAAGCGGCCCAACTCCCAGATGGACGGGTCCTGCGGGGACACCCGTGCACGTCCCGAGATCACCAGCCGCCCGTCGACATGGCCGACCCAGGTTTGGTACGCGTTCAGCCCTGCCCGCACGTCCTCCTCGGTCTCGACCAGCGGAGGAATGCCCCAGGCGTCATTGGCGCGACCCTCAGGCACCCAGCAGGCGCGCTGCAGCACGAGCAACTCAGGCGCATCCGCGGGCACTGCGAGCCGGAGTCCCAGGCCATCAAGACCGGTCGTCAGCGCGGAGGCCGCGAGTAGGTCTGGCCGGCGCGCTGCCGTGCGAGCCACCCGCTGCTGCTGCCGCCAAGCGGCAATCGCGGCATGGTCGCCCGAGAGCAGCACGTTTGGCACCGCCCGAGCGGTACCGGCGTCATCCCAGGTCGCCGGCCGGGTATACACGGGGTACTCCAGCAGGCCATCCTCGTGCGACTCTTCCACCAGCGACTCGGCATTGCCGACCACGCCCGGGAGCAGTCGGCCGATGGCTTCGACCATGGCGAGCACGGCCACCTCGCCGCCATTGAGCACGTAATCCCCGAGCGAGACCACCGTCACTGGCATGCGCGCTGCCGCGTGCTCATACACCCGCTCATCGATGCCCTCATAACGCCCGCAGGCGAAAGCCAGCCAGGGTTCCGCCGCCAGATCGTGGGCCATCGCCTGGGTGAACGGAATGCCGCCGGGACCCGGAACGATGAGGTGCGGGACCGGCATACTCGCAGAACCGCCTTGGGCGACAACGGCATCGAGCGCGGCTGCCCACGGTTCCGGCTTCATCACCATGCCGGCGCCACCGCCGAATGGACTGTCGTCGACGGTGTGGTGGCGGTCGGTGGTGAAGCTCCGCAGGTCGTGGACCTGGATGTCGAGCAGCCCTTCCCGGCGGGCTTTGCCGATGAGCGAGAGCTCCAGGGGCGCCAGGTACTCCGGGAAGATCGAGACGACGTCGATACGCATCGCCAGCCTCACTGCGCCAAGTCGAGGAGTCCGGGTGGCGCGTCCAGGACGACCCGTCCGCCCTGGAGATCCACCACCGGCACGAGCGCTTCAACGAAGGGCACCAGGGCCTGGCGCCCGTCGGGGAGCGCAATCTTGAGCAGGTCTTGGGCCGCCCCCAGTTGCAAGCCGCTGACCTTGCCGAGCAGCTCGCCGCCGGGGCTGACGACGCTCAGCCCAACGAGCTCCTCCTCGAAGTAGCCCTCCGCGTCATCGGGCGCGGGATCCTGATCGACCGCGTCCTGCGGTGCACGCAGGAAGGTGCCGCGCAGCGACTCGGCACCGGTGCGATCCGGGATCTCTTCGAAGCCGACCAACCAGATGCCCCGGTGCACCCGGGTTGAGAGCACCGTGAGCGATCGAGGCACGCCGGACCCGGGCGCGGCCTGGGTGTCCAGGCGGGCACCGATGGCGAGCCGCCGCTCCGGCTCATCGGTGTGCAACTGCACGGTGACCTCGCCGCGCAGGCCGTGCGGTTTGCCGATCCGGGCAATGGTCGCGGCCATCGAATCCACCTTAGGAATTGAAGCGATCATGCGAAAGGCGGGGTATGCCGGTGCTCAGCACCGCGGCATACCCCGCCTTGTCAGCTGGCCGGGTCAGCGAACCCGGTCGGTGTCGACGATGTCGATGCGCAGTTGCCGACCACCCGCGAGGGCAGTCATCACCGTGCGCAGGGCGCTTGCCGTGCGGCCAGAGCGGCCGATGACCCGCCCGAGGTCCTCGGGATGAACCCGAACCTCAAACAGCTCACCGCGGCGAAGCTCCTTGCGGCGCACCGTGACGTCGTCCTTGTGGTCGACGATCCCGGTGACCAGGTGCTCCAGCGCCTCCTCGAGCATGGTCAGGAACCCGCCTTGACGAAGCCAGCGGCCTCGGCGTCGGCCTCGGTCTTGAACCAGAACTCGGCGATCGTGGCGTCGTACCACTGACCACCGGGCTGGTGGTACTTGCCCGAGTCGGCGTTGCCCTTGACCTCATAACCCTCAGGCGCACTGCCATCGGCGTTCGCGGCAACGGCACCCGCGGGCAGCGAGGCAGCGGCGGCCGGGGCGGCAGCAGGCTCGTCGGTCGCGGCGTCGGCCAGAGTGAGCTCCTCGGCGGGGGCCTCCTCGACCTTCTTGGCGGCCTTCTTGCGCGGGGTGGTCGCGCCCGAGGTGTCGGCGGCGTCGGACTTGCCGGCGGCGGCGAGGGCGGCCTCGTAGAGCGACTTCTTGCTGGGCTTGGGCTCGGCGACCTTGACGGCGCCGTCCTCGTACTTCTTCAGCAGCGCGGCGACGGCCTCAGTGGGCTGAGCGCCCCGCTGAATCCAGTAGGTCGCGCGCTCCATGTCGATGTCGATGAGCGAAGGCTCCTCGGTGGGGTGGTACTTCCCGATTTCCTCGATCGCCCGACCGTCCCGCTTGGTGCGGGAGTCCATGACGACGACGCGGTAGAAGGGGGCGCGGATTTTGCCCATCCGCTTGAGGCGAATCTTGACGGCCACGGAGTGTGGTCTCACTTTCTTGTTGTGATGAGGCACGGCCAGACCGGGTGGGGACACTCGGGGTGCCATGTCTCGGGGGTAGGCGTATGTCGAGGGTGAGAGGGCCTCACGGCATACGGGTACAAGGGGTGATTCTGCCAGAGCCGCCCGGTCGGGGCGAATCGCGCCTTAGCGCGGCAGCCAGGCGTCCGGTTCCTCGGCCAGGCCGCGTACGTGGTCGGGCAACTCGCCGGTCACCAGATCCGCCAGGGTCACGCCATCGAGGACGTGTCGCATGCTCGCGCGCAGCGCCACCCACACGACCGGCAGGTGCTGCGCCACGCCTTCGTATGCCGTTTGGTGGGGTCGCAGTCCGCGGACCTCGGCCAGCGGCCCGTCCACGGTCCGCACCACCATGCCCAAGGTCAGTTCCTCGGCGGGTAGCGCAAGACGGTACCCGCCAGCACTTCCCCGCTGACTCACGACCAAGCCCCCGCGACGCAGGTCGGCGAGGATCGCCTCAAGGAATTTGCGCGGGAGGTCCTGCTCGCGGGCCAAGCTCTCAGCCGACAGCGACGTGCTGCCGCTGCGATGGGCGGCGGCCAAGCTGAGCAGCGCACGAATCGCATAGTCGGTGCGGGCCGAGATGTCCACAGCCCATATCCTGGCAGGTTCCGGGTGCGACGCTGCATCCCCGCCATTTCTCGCGAATGCACGACAGCGCCCGCCCAGATGCGCTATATTCCCTATCAATTCGATAGGGAATATCGGATTGCGGTGGCAGGGGTGTCATCGCACGCGGGTCGCAGGGGCCCCGAAGAGATGAGGTATGACATGGGATTCTTGACGAATATCGACTGGGTGCTGACGCTCGCCTGCTTCGGCATCGGCATCGTCGTCGGCTTGACCGGCATGGGTGGCGGGGCGCTCATGACCCCCGTCCTGGTCCTCTTCTTCAACATCCCGCCGCTCACGGCGGTCTCGAGCGACCTGGTGGCGGCCGCCGTGATGAAGCCCGTCGGATCGTGGGTGCACTGGCGCAATGGCACCGTCAACCTGGATCTGGTCAAGTGGCTGTGCATCGGCTCGATCCCGGCCGCCTTCTCAGGCGTCTTCATCCTCAAGGCCCTAGGGCACTCCGAGGAACTCGACGCCAATATCAAGTTGGCGCTGGGTGTGGCCCTGCTGATCGCCGCGGCTGGGCTGATCTTCCGTGCCTATAGCCGCCTGGTGGAGCGAGCCCGCAAGCGGGATGGCATTCTGCCGCCGGAAAACAAGGACCGACCCGATGTGGTCGTTCGCAAGCTTCCCACCATCGCGGTTGGCGCGCTCGGCGGGCTCATCGTGGGGATGACCTCGGTGGGCTCGGGGTCCCTGATCATCATCGCGCTCATGCTGCTTTATCCGACGCTCAAGGCGAGCAATTTGGTGGGTACCGACCTCGTTCAGGCGGTGCCGCTCGTCGCCTCAGCAGCCTTGGCGCACATCCTCTTTGGTGATTTCGAGATGTCCTTGACGACCTCGCTGCTCCTCGGCTCCATCCCCGGCGTGTGGATCGGCGCCCAACTCTCCTCCCGAGCACCCGGAGGCATTGTGCGTCGCGCGTTGGCCTTTGTCCTGCTGGCGTCGGCTCTCAAGTTGCTGGGAGTGTCCAACCAGGCCACAGGGCTGATCCTGGTCAGTGCGCTCATTGTGGCGCCATTGGTCTGGATGGCGGTGCGACGCCGACATGGCTTCCCCGCGCTGGCGCCACCGCGAGGCAAGCGCTCGACTTTGCCGACAGCGAGCGGGCAGGTGGACACCTCGGATACCGAGACAACGTCAGACGCGCCGAGATCTGCCAAATAAGGTCTCGGGATCGTTTGATCCGAGGGATGGGTGGCCCGTCCGCTGTTCCGCCGATGCCGATAGGACGAGCAGGTGTCTCTCTTCCGACGCCGTGAGAGCAGTTGCGTCCTTCGGGGCGGACGAATCGTCCAAGAGTCCTACGGCAAAGACTACGCACCCGATCTCTTCGTCGAGTGGGGCTCCATCACCAAGTTGGTCACCGCCGAGGTCGTATCCCGACTGGTCGACAGTGGGCTGCTTGCCTACGACCAGCCGGCCAGGGAAGTCCTGGGCCCGCTGCCGCCCTCCGTCACGGTTGGCGGACTCGTGACACACACCTCCGGGCTCCCCCGGGTGCACGCAGGCATGAAGGCTGGGATCCTTCAAGACCCCTACAGCGATACCGGCCCGTCTGTGGTGCGAGCGGCGGTAGCCAAGCTTGCAGAGGGAGACCTCCTGGCCCCCGGATCGATGACCTATTCCAATCTGGGGTATGCCGTGCTCGGGCTCATCATCGAAGAGGTCACTGGAAGGCCATGGTTCGAAGTGGTCAGGGAGCAGATTGCTGACCCACAGGGACTGTGCCTCGTGCTTGTGCCTCCGGCAGACAAGTGGGCGCACATTCGCGGCTTTGATCGACAGCCGCACCGGCCCTGGGATCTTGAGAACTCTGCCTATGCGCCGGCCGGAGCGTTATGGAGCACCCTGCGCGATCTAGCCAGGTATGGCGCCTACTCCCTCGCTAGCGATGCGGTCCAGCTTCCGCAGAGGGCATGGCAGGCGGACCGAGACCGCTACTGGCACAACGGCCAGACCCGCGACGCGGGCTCGTGCCTGATCGTTGAGCCGGGACGGCAACTCGTTGTAGCCGCACACACGTTGGCGCGACTCCCCGGAGCTGCAGACAGGCTTGCTGCTCGGATTGCGGATCGTCCCACGGAGGAACTTGATGCTTCTGTATGACGGTGATTGTGCATTCTGCGAGCAGTCGGTCACGTGGCTCGCGGCCCAATCGGCGACGACAGTAATCCCGCTACATCAGGCTTCCGCGAAGGACAATCGCCTGCGGGTGTGCCAGGACGGCCAGGTCTTCCCGCGGGTCCGCGGCATACACCACCACGTCCGCGCTGGCGCCCTCCTCAAGCCCGGGGTAGCCCAGCCACGATCGGGCTCGCCAGGCCGTCGCATCCAGGACCTCGAGCGCCGAGAGTCCGGCAGCCCGCAAGCGCAAAGCCTCCTGGGCGACCAGCCCATGGGGCAGCGACCCTCCTGCGTCGGTGCCCAGATAGATCGGGATCCCGGCGTCATGGGCCGCGCCGATGGTCTGCAGTCGACGAGCGTGCAGGTCAAGCATGTGGGCGTGATAGCGCGGGAACTTCTCGCGAGCGGGCTCGGCGATGGCCGGGAAGGTGTCGACATTGACCAGGGTGGGGACGATGGCAATCCCGCGCTGCGCGAAGACCGCAATGGTGTCCTCGTTCAGGCCCGTGGCGTGCTCCACGCAGTCGATCCCGGCGGCCGCGAGTTCGTGCAGCGACTCCTCGCCGAAACAGTGCGCGGTGACCCGCGCGCCTTCCTCATGCGCGGCAGCAATGGCCGCGGCCGCGATCTCTTGCGGCCAGCACGGTGCCAGGTCACCGCGCTCCCGATTGATCCAGTCCCCCACCAACTTGACCCAACCATCCCCGCGGCGAGCCTCCTGGCGGACGTAAGTCACCAGATCCTCGGGCTCGATTTCGTGGGCATAGTTGCGGATGTAGTTGCGTGTGCGGGCAATATGCCGCCCCGCCCGAACCAGCCGAGGTAGATCGTCCCGCTCATGGATCCAGCTGGTGTCCGCGGCCGAGCCCGCATCGCGCAGCAGCAGCGCCCCGGCCTCCCGGTCCGCGAGTGCTTGCGCTTGCGCAACCTCGGGCGCCACGGCGCCATGCCCGTCGATGCCCACATGGCTGTGCGCATCCACCAGGCCCGGCAGGACCCAGCCCTGCACGGTCTGGATCTCGTGCGCACCACTCGGTGCGGCATACGTCATCCGGCCATCGACGACCCACGCCTGCGCGGCGATCTCGTCCCGGGATAAGAGGATCGGGCCGGTGAGGTGCAGGACGGTGCCCATGCGCCGCAGCCTAGTGGGCTCCGATGAACCGCCGGAGGGCGGCCACGGTCACCTCCGGGGCGTCCGTGTGCACCCAATGGCCCGCGCCCTTGACGGTCAGTTTGCGGACCGCCGGGAAGAGCGCACGCATCCGCGCGCTGTCTTCGTCATCGACATAGCCGGAGCGCTCCCCCACCATCCAGAGCGCTGGGCCAGGGTAGGGCGGTAGCCGCAACACCTCCGGCGGGAAGGCCGCGATCTGGGAATCCGGCCCGCGCGCCGCGTCGCGGGCCACCATGGCGAGGTTGACCTGCCAGGAGAAGGCGCTCCCGTGGCGGCGCAGGTTCTGCAGCAGGAAAGCACGCACCCCCGGATCGGGCACGTCGCGGGCAAAGATCTCCTCGGCGTCGGCGCGCGAGTGCAACCGGTCGAGCGGCAGAGCCTGCATGGCGGCGATGTACTCCGCGAACCGGTGCAGGTCGCCATACCCCTTGGGAGCGATGTCGACCACCGCGAGACGCTCGATCAGCGCTGGGTGCGTCAAGGCCAGGACCATGGCGGTCTTGCCGCCGAGCGAATGCCCGACCAGAGTCCACCGCTCCCCCGGAGCGCTCTGTTCCAGCGTGCGGGCCACCGCCTCGGCATACCGGATGAAGGACGGTTCCTGGCTCCACGGTGAGCGGCCGTGATCTGGCAGGTCGACCAGCAGGGCTCGCGCATCGGTGCCCTGCGCTCCGCTGAGCGCCTTGGCGATCTGCGCCCAGTTGCGCCCCTGCCCAAAGAGCCCGTGCAGGAAGGCCACCCGGGGTCCGGCCGAGCCGACGGCCAGGGTGTGGAGTGCGCTCATGGGCACCGCCTCAGCCGCCCTGGATCAGCTCTTGCCGAGGAACTTCTCGAAGCCCTTGGGTAGCGCGCTCGGGTCGAGGTCGGTCGGTATGCCGCCGCCGGCCCCCGCGCCGAAGGCACCGCCAGCCCCGCCCGCGGGCTTGCTGGCAGCCCGCTGAGCTGCCTCTCGGGCATCGGCGGCCCGCTTGGCCGGGTTGCCGGACTTGGACTTGGTGCGCTGGGGCGCCGGTTGGCGCCCACGCTTGCCCATCCCCGGGATTCCGGGCATCCCGGGCACCCCTCCGCGGGCCAACTGCTTCATCATCTTCTGCGCCTCACCGAAGCGCTCGAGCAACTGGTTGACCTCGGAGGTCGATACCCCAGAGCCCTTGGCGATGCGGGCTCGACGGGAGCCATTGATCTGCTTGGGGTGGGTGCGCTCGAAGGGCGTCATCGAGCGCACCATCGCCTCGACCCGGTCGAACTCCCGCTCGTCGAAGGACTCCAACTGCTGGCGCATCTGCCCCATCCCGGGCATCATCCCGAGGATCTGCTTGAAGTTGCCCATCTTCTTGATGGCTGACATCTGCTGCAGGAAGTCATCGAAGGTGAAGTCCTCGGCCGCCAGGAACTTGCGTTCCATCTCGGCCGCCTGGCTGCGGTCGAAGGCGCGTTCCGCCTGCTCAATCAGGGTGAGCACGTCACCCATGTCAAGGATGCGCGAGGCCATCCGGTCGGGGTGGAAGACCTCGAGGTCCTTGACGCCTTCACCGACGGAGGCAAACATGATCGGCCGCCCGGTGACCGAGGCCACCGAGAGGGCGGCACCACCGCGGGCGTCGCCGTCGAGTTTGCCGAGCACAACGCCGGTGAAGTCCACGCCCTCAAGGAAGGCCTGGGCCGTCTCCACGGCGGCCTGGCCGATCATGGCGTCGATGACGAAGAGCACCTCGTCCGGGTTGATCGCCGCGCGAATGTCGGCGGCCTGAGCCATCAGGTCGGTGTCGATGGCCAGCCGGCCAGCGGTGTCCACGATGACCACGTCGTACTGTTTGGAGGTCGCGAACTCGATGCCCGCACGGGAAACCGAGACCGGGTCGCCATAGGAGCGAGTGCCCTCCCCGGAACCAAGGACAGCGTCGTGACCTGCGATATTGCCGCGTTCGGGCGCGAACACCGGCACCCCGGCGCGTTCACCGACCACCTCGAGTTGGGTCACCGCATTCGGTCGCTGGAGGTCTGCGGCCACGAGCAGGGGCGTGTGCCCGTCGGCCTTGAGCAAGTAGGCAAGTTTGCCGGCGAGCGTGGTCTTACCGGACCCCTGGAGACCGGCGAGCATGATCACCGTCGGCGGCTGCTTGGCAAAGCGAATGCCGCGGGTCTGCCCGCCGAGGATCTGGGTGAGCTCCTCGTTGACGATCTTGACGATCTGCTGAGCGGGATTCAGCGCCCCCGAGACCTCGGCGCCGAGCGCCCGCTCACGCACGCGGTGCGTGAAGTCCTTGACCACCGGCAAGGCCACGTCGGCCTCGAGCAGGGCGAGCCGGATGTCACGGACGGTCTTGTTGACATCGGACTCCGACAAGCGCCCCTTGGTGCGCAGGTTACGGAAGGTCGCTGTCAGGCGGTCAGAAAGGCTGGTGAACACCGGCTTAGGTTATCCCGAATGCCGCCCGCCTCCCTTTTCCTCTGCTAGCAGAGGAAAACACAAGCACCCACACCATCCTGCATATGCCGTCGTTCGTTTTCGTCTGCTGAGTTGTGGACGCGAAGCCGAGCGCCGTTCACAGGGCCACTTCGCACGCTTCCATCAGCGCAGCCACCGCCTGGGCCACCCGCGCGGGCGCCAAGGCACTTCCATCGCGATCCAAGAGATACAAGGTGTCCATCGCTTGGCCGGCGCTGGTGGCGATATGCGCCGACCGCACCGAGATCCCCACCGAGGCCAGCGCCCGCCCGAGGTCATGCACCAGACCCGGCCGGTCGTCCGTGCGGACTTCGAGCGCGGTGGCATCGCTGCTGGCGTCCGGCGCCAAGAGCACCCGGGGCGCCAGCCCGGCTGGCGCGCTCGCGGCTCGACTCCGCCGACGAAGCCGGTCGAGCACCGCGTGCTCCCCACGGCCCAATCGATCGATGAGCGCTCCGATGGCGGCCGGGTCGGGAGGCTGGTGTTCGTCGCCCTCGACATCCCAGACGTCCACGGCGACGGCCCCCGCTTCGGTGTCCACCGTGGCCAGTTGCGCGCGCCGCACCATGAGCCCCTGCACGGCCAGGGCGCCAGCCATGTCGGCGAAGAGACCCACACGGTCCACCGCTTGCACGGTCACCGCCCAACCTCCCGCCACGGGGTCGACGCGCACGAGGGTCGCATGGGGCGCAGCCGGGTCAAGGAGCGAGACGGCCGGAGTCGCGCCCGCTGCCTCCCGCTGCGTCATGGCAGCGCGCACGGCGCCGACCAGATCTTGCAGCAGCCGGCTGCGCCAGGTCGTCCAGGCCAGCGGCCCGGCGGCTCGCGCGTCGGCCTCGGTGAGGGCCGCCAGCAAGTCCAAGACCTCGCGGTCGGCACCGACGGCCGCCAGCACGGCCGCGATCGTGGCCGGGTCGCTGTGGTCGCGCCGGGTTGCCAGATCCATGAGGGTAAGGTGCTCGCGCACCAAGGTGACCACGACCTGGCGATCAGCCTCGGGCAGACCCCAGCGCTGGCCGATGACCTCGGCGCTGGCCGCGCCCACTCGGCTGTGGTCATCCGCCCCGGCGACCTTGCCGATGTCATGGATCAGCGCCGCCATGACCAGCAGATCAGGGCGCGCCACCGACCGCACCAGGGCGGCCGCCTCGACGGCAGTCTCCACGCAGTGCCGATCGACCGTATGCCGGTGAACCCGGCTGCGCTGCGGCCGGGAGCGCACGGCGGCCCACTCAGGAATCCACTGGGTGATCAGTCCGACCTGGTCCAGGCCCTCCCAGACCACCGGCAAGCCCGGTCCAGCGGCCAGCAGATCGGTGAGCAGTTCCCTCGCCGCCGCACCCCAGGGTTGCGGCACGGCCGGAGATGCGGCCAGCCGCGTCAGGGTGGCCGGCGCAATCGGCACCCCCGCCCGGGCAGCGGCCACGGCCGCGCGCAATGGGGTCAGCGGATCGTCTGCGAGCGATGGAGACCCCAGCACGACCTCACCGTCATGCAGGTGCAGGCCATGACCCAGCGGAGTCATCGTCGGCCGGCGCGGCCCGATCCGTAGCCGCCGAGCACCCTGAGACTGCCGAGCGCGACGGACCGTCGCATCCAGCGCATAGGCTACGACCCGTCCGGCCCCCAGCACCTCGGTCAACATGTCGTCGACCTCGCTGTGGCCCAACAAGGTGGCCACGCTCTCTTGGTCCTCGTGCGTCATTCGCTCCCGAGCGCGCCCGCTCGCGACGTGCAGCGCATCGCGAACATCGAGCAGGTGACTGTATGCCGCGTCCACTCCCCCGTGCGGCCGGTCCGCCAACCAGGCTCGAGTCAACGCGGTGAGCACCGTCATATCCCGCAGCCCACCTCGCGCCTCTTTGAGGTCGGGCTCGGTGGACTGACTGAGGTCACCGGCTCGACGGTGCCGCTCCTCGAGGTTGTCAAGCACCTCAGCGAGCCTGGTTCGCGCATTGCTGCGCCAATCGTGAGCCAGAGTCTGACTGGCCTCGTCAACCAGGCGCGGGTCCCCGGCCATCACGGCAATATCGAGCAAGCCCAAGGCGGCTGCGAGGTCCCCGGAGGCCGTGGCGCGGCATTGGGCCACCGTCCGGACACTGTGATCCAGCCGAATGCCGCTGTCCCACAACGGATACCAGAGACGGTTGGCGAGATCTTCCAGATCTCCCGCCCGACGACGTCCGTCATGGAGTAACAGGAGGTCGTAGTCGCTGAGCGGTCCGGCATCCCCGCGACCCACGGAACCCACGGCCGCGAGCGCGACCCCGGAGACATCCTCGTGGCGTGTCACCTCGGCCCAGTGCGCCGCCAGCCACGCCCGGTCGCCAGCGGCGATGGCCGCCCGTCGCGCACCACCAAGCGCGTGCTCACGCCACCAAGTGGTGGCGTGAGCACGCGAGCGAGGCGGACCTAGCGGCAGCACTGACGTCGACTCAGATGGCGGCGATGCCGCGCTCTCCGGTGCGCACGCGCGCGACCTCGTCGACCGGGATGACCCAGACTTTGCCGTCACCGATCCGGCCGGTGGAGGCGGCTCGGACGATGACGTCGACGACCTCTTGGGCGTCCTCGTCCTCGACGAGGATCTCCAGCCGGGTCTTGGGAACGAAGTCCACGGTGTACTCGGCCCCGCGGTAGACCTCGGCGTGACCACGCTGGCGACCGAAGCCGGCAGCCTCGGAGACGGTCATCCCCTGGATGCCGAAGGCCTCAAGAGCCTCCTTCACGTCCTCCAGCCGGTGGGGCTTGATGATCGCGGTGATGAGCTTCATGAGGGGCTTCCTTCCGTGCGCGGGCGGTTGCTGCCGAGGCCGAGGCGACCTGCCCGGGAGACCAGATCGTAGGCCGATTCGGCGTGCTCCGCCGAGTCGATGCCCGAGACCTCGACATCCCGATCGATCCGCCAACCCATGGCGGCCTTGAGCGCCAGAGCGATAACAAGGGTGACAGCACCGGCATACACCAGGGAAGCAAGCGCGACGATGATCTGCAGGAGGGTCTGCTTGACGCCGTGACCGTAGAGCAGACCGGTCGAGGTGGACAGCAGGCCGGCACCGATCGTGCCCCACAGGCCGGAGACCAGGTGGACACCCACCACGTCCAGGCTGTCATCGAAGCCGAAGCGGAACTTCAGGCCTACGGCATACGCCGACAGGCCGCCAGCGACTGCGCCGAGGATGATCGACCCGATCGGGCTGAGCGCGCCACACGCGGGGGTGATGGCAACCAGCCCAGCCACGACACCCGAGGCGGCACCGATCGAGGTCGCGTGTCCGTCTCGGAGCTTCTCCACCAAGAGCCACCCGAGCATCGCCGCGCAGGTAGCAACGGTCGTGTTGATCCAGACCAGTGCTGCGGTGCCGTCGGGAGCCAGCTCCGAGCCGGCGTTGAAGCCGAACCAGCCGAACCACAGCAGCCCGGCGCCGATCATCACCAGCGGCACATTGTGCGGTCGCATGGCCACCGAACCGAAGCCGACCCGGGCGCCGACGACCAGGGCAAGGACCAGACCGGCGATACCGGCATTGATGTGCACGACCGTGCCACCAGCAAAGTCGATGGGCACCACATCGGCCACACCGTCGGTGGCGCCGAAGATCATCGCGGACAGCCCATCCTCGGAGGACGAAAGCAACCCGCCGCCCCACACCATGTGCGCGATGGGCACATAGGCCAGGGTCATCCAGAGGCCGGAGAAGACCAACCAGGTCGAGAACTTCACGCGGTCGGCGACGGCACCGCTGATCAGCGCGACCGTGATCGCCGCAAAGGTGAGCTGGAAGCCGACGAAAGCCAACTCGGGGATGTCGCCATACCCCTCGTAGCCGAAGGGATTGACCAGGCCTTCGGTGCCGGAGAGCCCGAACTTGTCGAAAGGATTGGCGATGATGCCGCCGAGGTCGGAGGGACCGAAGGACATCGAGTAGCCGTAGAGGACGTAGAGGATGCCGACGACCCCGAAGGCGCCGAAGGACATCATCATCATGTTGAGGACGGACGTCGCCCGGGTCATCCCGCCGTAGAAGAGCGCGAGACCCGGTGCCGTCATGAGCAGGACTAGGGAGGCACAGACGATGACGAATGCCGTGGAGGCATAGTCGATCGTCGGCTCCGCCGCCGCCAGGGCGCTGAGTGCTGTGACCATGCGGACCACTGTCGACGGCCCGTGTTACCGAACCGGGTTCCGTGGTGTTACGTCCATGTTGCGCGGGTGTTCGGGACGTTAGCAGTGGGTTACAGGTGGCCGTCGGTCTCGCGAAGCGGGACGAATGCCACCGGAGAGGGCGGGGCGATGCCTAGTCGAGGATGGCGTCGACGAAGGTCTCAGCGTCAAAGGGCGCCAGGTCGTCCGGACCTTCACCCAAGCCCACGAGCTTGACCGGGACCCCCAGGTCGCGCTGCACGGCCACCACGATGCCGCCCTTGGCGGTGCCATCCAGCTTGGTCAGCACGATGCCGGTCACGCCGACGACTTCGGTGAAGACCTGGGCCTGGCGCAAACCGTTTTGTCCCGTGGTCGCATCGAGCACAAGCAGCACCTCATCGATGGGCTGCTGCTTCTCGACCACGCGCTTGACCTTGCCAAGCTCGTCCATCAGGCCCACCTTGGTGTGCAGACGGCCGGCCGTGTCGATGACCACGACATCGGCCTCGAGGTCGCGCGCGGCCTTGACCGCATCGAAGGCCACGGCAGCCGGGTCGGCCCCGTCACGATCCGAGCGCACCGTGGGCACGCCGACGCGCTCACCCCAGGTCTGCAGCTGGTCGGCAGCGGCGGCCCGGAAGGTGTCGGCAGCGCCCAGCACGACGTCCTTGTCCTCGGCGACGAGTACCCGGGCGAGTTTGCCCGCCGTGGTGGTCTTGCCGGCGCCATTCACGCCCACGACCAGGATGCAGGCGGGGCGATCCTCGATCCGGCTCGACGCGAGGTCACGGTCGAGCGAGGGATCCACGAGGGCGACGAGCTCCTCACGCAGCCAGGCCCGCATGGTCGCTTCGTCGGTCTTCCCGGCCGCGGCCACCCGCTGACGCAGGCGCTCCACCACCTGGGTGCTGGCATCGACGCCGAGGTCAGCGGTGATGAGGGTGTCCTCGACGGCCTCCCAGGTCTCCTCGTCCAGTCGACCACCGGCGAGCAGCGCCAAGAGCCCCTTGCCCATCGCGGTGTTGGAGCGAGCGAGCCGGGCACGCAATCGCGCCAAGCGGCCTTCGGGCGCCTCCGGACGTTCGATCGTCGGGGTCGGCTGCAGCGGCGGCAGCTCTTCCTCGACCTCGGCCGGGACGGTTGGTGGCGGCGCGGGCAGGTCCTTGGTGGCCCCCCCACGACCACGGAACAGGCCGGCGATGATTCCCCCGGCGACAACAAGGATGCCGATGATGACGGCAGCCCACTCCCACGCAGTGTCGATCCAACTCACCGGACCATCCTGGCAGTGCGCGCGTCACGACCCAAACCGAACGGCCGCAAGCGCTCGTGCGTCAGAAGATCCGCACCCGCTCCTCCGGGGCGATCCACATCCCATCCCCGGGCTGCACCCCGAAGGCCTCATGGAACTCGCTGAGGTTGCGGGCGGCATTCCCGCGCAGGTCCATGGGCGCATGCGGGTCGACCGTGAGCAGCCGCTCCGCCTCCGCCTGCCGCGAGCGGCCGCGCCAGATCTGAGCCCAGCCGAGAAAGAATCGCTGGATCCCGCTGTACCCGTCTAGCTCGGGGGCCTGTCCGCCGTCTAGGGACAGCAGGTATGCCGCGAGCCCGATCGTCAGCCCGCCGAGGTCGCCAATGTTCTCGCCGACCGTGAGCGCACCATTGACCGGTGTGCCGGGGGCGTCGCGGGTCTCCCACCCGGAGAACTGAGCAATGAGCGCGTCGGCCCGGGACTGGAATGCCGCCCGGTCCTCCTCGGTCCACCAGTTGCGCAGCGCACCCGTGCCGTCGAACTGACTGCCCTGGTCATCGAAGCCATGCCCGATCTCGTGGCCGATGACCGCACCAATGCCGCCATAGTTCACGGCGTCATCGGCATCGACATCGAAGAACGGCGGCTGCAGGATCGCCGCCGGGAAGACGATCTCGTTTTGCGCCGGGTGGTAATAGGCATTGACCGTTTGGGGCGTCATGAACCACTCGGTGCGATCCACCGGGCGGCCAAGTTTGCCCAGCATCCGATCCAGCTCGAACCCGGCTGCGGCCTGCGCATTGGCCAGCAAGTCGCCGGGTGTCACCACCAGCGCGGAGTAGTCGCGCCATACGTCGGGGTATCCGATCTTGGCCACGAAGGAGTCCAACTTGGTCAGCGCCTCGGCCCGGGTGGCATCCGACATCCACGACAGTGCCGTGAACGACTGCCGGAATGCCGCGACGAGGTGGTCGACGAGATCGACCATGCGCTCCTTGGCCCGCGGCGGGAAGTGTCGCTCGACATAGAGCTGCCCGACGGCCTCCCCCATGGCCTCCTCCACGAAACTCACGGCCCGCTTCCACCGGGCGCGCAGCTCGGGCACCCCGGACAAGCGCCGCCCGTAGAAGTCGAAACTCTCCTGCACCACCGCGTCGCTGAGGTATCCCGCCTGCGCGTGGACCAGCCGCCACGCCAACCAGTCCCGCCAGGACTGGAGGTCGACCTCGGCCAGGGCACTGGTGAGCGCCGCCACGAAGTCGGGCTCGCGGACGATGACCCGCTCATAGGCCTGCGGGTGGCCGAGTGCCTCCAGATAGCCAGCCCAGTCAACCCCCGGCGAAAGCTCGCTCAACTCCGCCAGCGTCATCGGGTTGTGGGTCTTGACCGGGTCCCGCGTGGTCACCTTGTCCCAATGCGCCGCGGCCAGCGCGCTCTCCAGCGCCACGACCCGGGCGGCAGCTGCGGCCGGCTCCTCCCACCCCACTAGCGCCAGCATCCGCTCGATGTGCTGCGGGTATGCCGCGAGCACGGCCGCATGCGCCGACTCTCGGTAGTAGGACTCATCGGGTAGTCCAATGCCGCCCTGCTCGAGGTAGGCCACCGGCCTGGTGGGGTCGTCGTGGTCGCCGTCGACAAAGGTGTGCGCGAGCCCGTCCACCCCGATCCGCAACCAGTGACCGAGCAGGCGCACGACCTCATCCGGAGTCTGCACACCGCGGGCGGCGGCCAACTCGGTATGCAGCACCGCGGTGCCGGCCCGCTCCACCGCGTCCTCATCGAGGAAGCAGCGGTACAGCTCGCTCACCTTCGCGGCGACCGAACCGGGCACTTGCGCGGTGGCGGACACCTCATCGATGAGCGCCCGCACGTCGAGCTCGGCCTGCTCACGCAAATGATCGAAGGTGCCATAACGCCCGCGGTCGGCCGGAATCTCGACCGTGCGCAGCCAGGTGCCATTGACGAAGCCAAAGAGGTCGTCCTGCGGGCGTACGGAGGGGTCGATGGCGGTGAGGTCGAGACCAGAGTGCATGGCGCCTATTGGACCACGCCCCACCGACTGCGGCGCGGGTGAGTTCAGGCAGCGTGCGAGCGCTCGAGGCGCGCGCGGGCGTCCTCGCTGCGGGCCTTCAGGCCAGCCACAACCTCTTCGCCGCGCTCGGTCAGCACCTCGCGTCCATCCCGCCGGGCCGGCACGACGACGAGCGCCATGACGAAGGTGGCAAGAATGACGCTGAGAGTGAGGCCGAGGACGAGCGCAAGCATGTCACCACTGTGACTGATGGGACGCGCCCCACCAAATCGACCCGCCGCGGAACGCACCAGTTAGGCTCCCGATGTGACCAACGCCGCACCCGAGGTCGACGGACCGACCACGCGTCGCCGTTTCCGGGTACCCATCATCGCCGAGATCCTCATCGCGATCGTGGCTGTCGCTCTGGTGCAGGCCTTCGTCATCAAACCCTTCGGGGTGCCCTCGCAGTCGATGGAGCACAGCCTGCAGATCGGTGATCGGCTGCTGGTCAACCGGTTGGACTCGACCATCGAGCGTCAGGACGTCGTGGTCTTCGGCCACGGCATCACCTGGTCAGACACACAACTGCCCCCGGCCGACAGTGCACTCTCCCGGTTCGCTCGCACTGTCGGCGACATCGTCGGGTTCGGACCGAGCAATACGGCATACACGGTCAAAAGGGTGATCGGACTGCCCGGCGACCACGTCAACTGTTGCTCCGTGGACGGCAAGGTGCAGATCGACGGTGTGCCCCTGCGCGAGGACTACATCTACCAGGACTTGCCGTTCATCCCCGGAACCCTGGACTGCACGACCTCCCAGCGCTCCCCGCGCTGCTTCCCGGAGATCGTCGTGCCCGCCGAGCATTACCTTGTCCTGGGTGATCACCGTTCGGAGTCGGCGGACTCGGTGATTTCGTGCCGCGGCGCGACCACGGCCAACTCTTGCGCGCGCTTCGTCCCCGCTGATCGGATCGTGGGCCCCGTGCTGGCGACGTTTTGGCCGCTCAACCGGATCGGCGGCATTCCGCGCTGAGCCGCCGAGACAACTAGGCAGTGTCCGCGATATCCCGGATCCGCTGGCTGACCACCGTGGTCACACCGTCACCGCGCATCGAGACGCCATAGAGCGCATCCGCGACCTCCATGGTGCGCTTCTGGTGGGTGATGACGATGAGCTGGCTGGAGTCGCGCAACTCTTCAAAGAGGGTGATCAGGCGGCCGAGGTTGGTGTCATCGAGTGCCGCCTCGACCTCGTCCATGATGTAGAACGGGCTGGGCCGCGCCTTAAAGATCGCCACGAGTAGCGCCACCGCGACCAGGGAGCGCTCGCCGCCGGAGAGCAGTGAGAGCCGCTTGATCTTCTTGCCCGGGGGCCGCGCCTCGACCTCGATGCCCGTGGTGAGCATGTCGCTCGGATCGGTCAGCGTGATCCGGCCCTCGCCGCCCGGGAAGAGCCGGGCAAAGACCCGCTCGAACTGCACCGCGGTGTCCTCGAAGGCCTCCTTGAAGACCACCTCGATGCGCTCGTCGACCTCTTTGACGATGTCGAGCAGGTCGCGCTTGGTGCGCTTAATGTCCTCGAGTTGGGTGGTGAGGAAGCTGTGCCGTTCCTCTAGCGCCGCGAACTCCTCCAGCGCCAGCGGGTTGACCCGGCCGAGGGCGCTCAAGGCCCGCTCCGCGCGGCGGAGCCGCTTCTCCTGCTCCGCACGCACGTATGCCGTGGGAAGCCGCCCCGCGGCGTCCTGCGCACTCTCGTCCGGGCCTGGCACCGGCGGGATCAGTTGGTGCGGACCGAATTCCTCGACCAGCGCCTCGGGGTCGATCCCGAGTTCCTCGACGGCCTTGGCCTGCAACTGCTCGATCCGGGCCATCTGCCGGGCGCGCGCCATCTCGTCCCGGTGGGCCGAGTCGGTGAGGTCACGCAATTCGTCCTGGGCAGCCATCAATGCGGTCCGCATCTGACTGGCCCGCGCCTCCTGCTCGCCACGCGCGCCCTCCACGGCCACCTTGGCCTCGGCAGCCACGGTCACCGCCGACGCCACCCGCATCACTGCATATGCCGCGGCCTCCTGGACGGCGGCCGCGACGGCCGCCTCGCGAGCGCGGCGCTCGCGACGCTCGCGCAGTCGCTCGCGGGCGGCCAACTCGTTGCGGGCGGCCCCCTCCAGCGAGTCCGCGCGGCCCTTAATGGCGCGAGCGCGCTCCTCGGTGGTGCGCAGCGCCAGTCGGTGCTCGGTCTCGGCCGTGCGTGCTCGCGAGGCGGCCAACTCGAGCTCGTCGCGCAGTTGGGTGGACGGTTCCTCGACGGTCTCGGGCTGCGCGCTGGCCTCCTCGAGCCGGGCGACCAGGGCCTCGAGTTCGGTGCGGTCCGAGGCGACATTGGCGTGGGCGTCCGCGATGGCCCGCTCGGTGCGCTCGGCTTCGGCAGCCGCCGTCCGCACGGTGGCACCCAAGGCCCCGAGCCGCTCGGCGACGGCGGCCATCTTGGCGTCCGAGTCGTGCAGGGCATCCAGGGCGGCCTCGACCTCGGTGACCGCGGCGCTGAGGCGCTCACGCTCGGAGGTGAGGGCAAAGCGGGCCCGCTCGCCCGCCGCGGTGGCCTGCGCCAGCGCAGCCTCGGTCTCCTCGATCGCCGACTGGATCTCCAGCAGGGACTCCCCGGCACTGCTGCCACCACGAGCAAAACCCGGACCGAAGACATCGCCATCGGCCGTGACGGCAGTGACCTGGTCGAGCCGGTCTACCAAAGCAATGGCGTGGGCGGCCGTGGGCACCAGAGCCACTCGCTCCAGCAGTTGGTCGACGGCCGGACGCACCTGCGCCGGAGCCTTGACGACATCGCATGCCCAGACGGCCGACCCATCAAGCGTCGGCCAGGATGCGCGATCCGAGGGGCGCGCAGTCTCCCCGATGAGCAAGGTCGCGCGGCCGGCATCGCTGGTGCGCAGGCGTTCGAGCGCGGCCGCAGCGCTGTCGGCGCCTTCAACCGCAAGGGCCTCCGAGGCCCACCCCAGCGCGGCCGCGACGGCGGCCTCGTGCCCACCGGAGACGTGGAGCAGCGAGGCCACCGAGCCGATGATCCCGCGAACGCCGGTCCCTTCGGACTCGACGGCGGCGAGCAATGCGGCTGCACCGTCCTTGCGCCGGATGCTGAGTTGGAGGGCCTCGAGTCGGGCCGCCGAGGCGCCCCGTTGGCGCTCGGCCGCGCGCTCCTCCTCCTCGAGCTGCGCGACGGTGGTCTCGATCTGGGCGAGGCGCTCGGCGACGCGCTCATAGGTCGCGTCGAGCCCCTGCTCCCCCGCCTCGTCATCGGCGATCGTGCCCTCCAGGGCCGCGAACTCCTGCTCGGCCGCGGCTGCGCGAGCGCGTGCCGCGGTGACCAGACCCTCCAGTCGGCCGATCTCGGCCTCACCGACCTCGATGCGGGAGCGCCGGGCGGCCACCTGGCCGGCCAAGGTGGCCAGGCCTTCGCGGCGGTCGGCCGCAGCGCGAGCCAAGGTCGCCAGGCGAGCTTGCTCGGCGGCATACGCGGCCTCGGCCTCCTCACGATCGGCGACCGAGGACGCCAATGCCTCGGTCGCGGCGGCGACCTGGGCGAGCAGCGCGGCCTCCTGCTCGCGGGCCGAGGCGGCCTGGGCGCGCAACTCCTCAGGGTCACGGCCGGAGGTCTGCTCATCGGCCTGGTCCGCCGAGAGCAGGCGAACCCGCTCGGCCGATACCGAGGCGATCGACTCAAGGCGGTCCCGCAGGCTTTGCAGGCGAACCCAGCGTTCATTGGCCGTGCTCAGGGCCGGGGCGCTCTCCAGGAGGAGGGCTTCGACCTCGGTGAGTCGTCCGCGAGCGTCAGAGACGGCATTCTCGACCGTCGTGCGGCGCGCGATGAGGGCGGCCTCGTCGGCGGCATCTTGCTCGACCGCGGCGGTGAGTTGGGCGAGGTCATCAGCCAGCAGGCGCAGGCGGGCATCGCGGGCGTCGGCCTGGATCCCGGCGGCGCGACGCGCGGCCTCGGCCTGACGTCCGAGCGGGCCGAGTTGGCGCCGGATCTCGGCGGTGAGGTCCTGGACCCGGTGGAGGTTGGCCTCCATCGAGTCCAACTTGCGCAGCGCGCGCTCTTTGCGCTTGCGGTGCTTGAGGACGCCGGCGGCTTCCTCAATGAAGCCGCGACGCTCCTCGGGGGTGGCCCGCAGCACGGTGTCGAGTTGCCCCTGACCGACGATGACGTGCATCTCGCGTCCCAGACCGCTGTCGGAGAGCAACTCCTGGATGTCGAGCAGGCGGCAGTTCGTGCCATTGATGGCGTATTCGGAGGAGCCGCCGCGGAACATCGTCCGGGTGATCGTGACCTCGGAGTAGTCGATGGGCAGCGCGCCATCGGTGTTGTCGATCGTGAGGCTGACCTCGGCGCGACCCAAGGGCGCCCGGCCTGCCGTTCCCGCGAAGATGACGTCTTCCATCTTGCCGCCACGCAGCGACTTGGCGCCCTGCTCGCCCATGACCCAGGCCAGGGCGTCCACCACATTGGACTTGCCCGAGCCATTGGGGCCGACCACGCAGGTGATTCCGGGCTCGAGCCGCAGGGTCGTCGAGGACGCGAAGGACTTAAAGCCCTTGAGGGTCAGCGTCTTGAGATGCATGTCGGCGAAAGGCCCTCATTAGTCGCAGGCGGTGAACGGTCGATGCGGCAGGCGCCGCGTCTTGGAACTGTACCGGTGGGCGCGCCCGGCCTCGCGCATGCGCGCGTGAGCCGGTGGCCCCTGGGACGGGTGTGACGAATGAGGTTGTTAGGCCCCGATCGGGGCGTCCCCCGAGGCCAGCGCCTCGTGGTGGCGAATCACTTCGGCGATGATGAAGTTGAGGAACTTCTCGGCGAATTGGGGGTCCAGGCCAGCGTCATGGGCCAGGTCCCGCAGCCGCGCGATCTGCCGCTCCTCGCGCTCGGGGTCGGCAGGGGGCAATTGCGCAGCGGCCTTGATCGCCCCGACCTGCTGGGTAGCCTTGAACCGCTCGGCCAGCAGATGGACCAGGGCAGCGTCGATATTGTCGATGCTCGACCGCAGCCGCATCAGCTCGGGGGGCAGGTCGCCCTGGCTCTCGCTCACGGGGTCATCGTATGCCGCTGGGCTCACCTCTCGAGGAAGCCGTCCACACCCGTAGGCACCGACCACAACGGAGCGGAGACGGTCTCGACCCGTCCGGGTCGGGAGGTGCTCGATGGGCTTTCCGCGAGCAGTGTCAGGAGTTTCTCGATGCCGCCGCGAGGGCCTTCGGCCACGACTTCGACCCGACCATCGGCGGTGTTGCGGGCATGCCCGCGCAGCCCGAGTTCGAGCGCCCGGGCCCGCGTCCACCAGCGGAAACCCACGCCTTGGACCCGGCCGCGGACGAAGACCGTCATCCGAACGCCCTTATCGACTGCCTCACCGTTCACATCGACATCATCGGCCACGCGCGTGGCGTCCGTCACCTGAGCACCATCCGTCACTACCCTGACAGGCATGACCACGGGCCTGGCCCCGGCACCGGCGCGGGCCGCCGGTGGCCTTCGCGCGGGCACCTCCGGTCGGCTGCCCGGTCTGGACGGGATGCGCGGCATCGCGATCCTCGCGGTCTTGACCTTCCACCTGAACTCTTCGTGGCTGAGCGGTGGCTTTCTCGGCGTCGACATCTTCTTCGTCATTTCCGGCTTCCTGATCACCTCGCTGCTGGTCAAGGAGCATCGGTGGACCGGCCGGATCGACCTGCGGTCCTTCTGGACGCGGCGGGCTCGGCGCCTGCTCCCCGCCCTGATCAGCGTTGTCGTCCTCACTCCCCTGCTGGCTCAGAGCGTCCAACGGGACCTCCTTGTCGGCATTGGCCGGCAGGTGTTCGGGGCGCTGACCTTCACCACGAACTGGGTGGAGATCGCAGCCGGCAGCGACTACTTCCACGCCACCTCGCCGCAGCTGCTGATGAACCTGTGGTCCCTCGCGGTGGAGGAGCAGTTCTATCTGCTCTGGCCGCTGGTGATGGTGGTCCTGCTGACTCGGGTCCGTCGGCCGCTGACGCGGGCAGCCATCGTGGGCGGCTTGGGCCTGGCCTCGGCGCTGCTGATGGCCGTGCGCCTGAACCCGGATGCCCCCACTCGGGACTATTACGGCACGGACACCCACCTCATGGGGCTCATGCTGGGCGCTGGGCTCGCCATCGCCTTCGCGTCCTCGGCGCGGGCCGGCACGCGGACGGCATTCTGGACCCGCCACCGCACCCGCCTGCTGGCCGCTGCCGGTCTGACTCTGGCTGCTCTCCTGGTCCTCCTGGATGAGAGCAGCCCGCTGACCTTCCGCGGCGGCATTCTGCTCGCCTCCGCGGCGACTGCTGTGCTGGTCCTCGGTGCGGTCGACCGCCCGGGTCGGCTGCGCACCTTCCTACTGACCCCGTCGTTGGCGTGGATCGGGCAACGCTCCTACGGCATCTACCTGTGGCATTGGCCCGTCATCCTGCTGATCGACGCAGATCAGAGCACGCAGTCCGCCGGACCGGCATACCTGTGGTCGCGGGCCTGGGCGGTCCTGGTGACCATGGCGATTGCCGACCTGTCCTTCCGATTCCTCGAGACGCCGGTGCGTCGCCATGGGCTCGTCGGGAGTCTGCGGGCGCTGCGCGCCTGGGTCGCTCTGGATGGCCCATGGCGGGCGCGACTGGTCTGGGGCAGCGCGGCCGCCACCATCGCCGCGTTGGTCTTGGTGGTGTTCACGGCGCCGGACCGCTCAAGCACCGAGGAGCTACTCGCCCGCAATGCCGCGGAGGTGAGTTCATCGGCGCCGTCGACCCCCGCCCGGACGGCACCCTCGGCGAGTCCGGCGGCGATCACCCTCCCCAAGGCGTCCTTCACCATGCCCAAGGGCAGCGAGATCGATGGCTTCGGCGACTCGATGATGGTCGGCGCTCTGCACGGCCTGCGTTACTACTTCCCCAGCATTCGCCTCGACGCCAAGTCCAACCGCCAGTGGCACGACGCGGTCGACATCATCACCGCCAAGGGGTCAGGCGTGCGCCGTGCGGTGGTCCTGTCCTTTGGCACGAATGCCGGTGTGCAACGCGATCAGGTCGAACGTGTCATCACTGCGCTGGGACCCAACCGGATGATCGTGCTGGTCACCATCCACGCCCGCTTCTCCCGCGTCACGCAGGACAACCAGGTGTTGCGTGAGATCGCTGCGGCCCACCCCAATGTTGCGCTCGCAGACTGGAATGCCGCCCTGGTCGGCTCCACCGGCGCCCTCCAGCCCGACGGCATTCACACGAGCATCTCGGGGGCGCACCTGTACAGCAAGACGATCCGGGCAGCTTTTGCCGCGTTGAGCGAGGAACACACCGGGGTTCACGTGAAGCTCAAGGAACTCCCTGTCCCCTAAACCTGCCGTCGAAGGGGATCGGCCTGAACCGTCAAATCCTGGGGGCGAAGCGGTCTAGCTCATGGGCTTGACATGGGTCTCGATGAACTCAATCTCGTCGGTATCGAGTCCGTACTTGGCGTAAAGCTGTTGGTCGATCTCAGGGATCGACTTCGACCAGTCAATATCGGACTTGCGCGTGAAGTCCTGAAGCGGGACGTACTTCCACACCTTGCCAGGGTTGTGCTGCGTAATTTTCAACACCCCGAGGAGAGTGCGTGCGAACTTCGTCTTCACGTACTTCAGGCAGGCGTCAGCCTCCCGGCGATCATCGAATCTGCCTATGGTGATGAAGGTCTGGGTAACCGCCATATCAGGATCAAGCACATACGGTGTGGATAGCACCTCGCCCAGCCCGCCTGAGCCGTTTGCCGCAGCGATTGCGGTCTTGAACGTTGCGAAACTTTCGGGCCCGGTTATGTAAGCGCGACGAATCCACCGAGCCATGCGGCGGTTCTTGATTAGACCGAAGACCTGGACGTATTCAAACCCATCCTTTGGCCGCTCCTTGTGAAACAGGAAGTCGAACTGTTCAAACGTATTGGTGTTCACCAGGGCCGTGTTGCCCTCAGGGCGGAGTGCGCGCGCCTCCGGGTGATCGTCATACAGAGAGTCCGTATAGCGATAGGAGCGTGAGCTTGTGATCCCAATATGTTCCAGGGGGACCATTCCGAACTCTTGCACCTTTTGGAGGATTTCGTTTAGCTCGGAGTACTTGGTGAACGTGCCTATCGGCTCTCCACGCTTCGCTGCATTGCGGTAGGTTACGGCGATACCACCCTTGATATCCGTTCCCGGGAACAGTTCTCCACTGTTGGCCTCGTAAATGGCCACTGACAGGCTGGGATCGGCGAGCATCTTCTCGTTCCAGGCCCTGGGTGTGAACCCAGCGTTGAACAAGAACCGTGCGGGGGTAATCAGCACCGCCTTGTGCGCGACCTCGTATGCAGCGTCCATGAACAGGTGATACACGGGCGTGTCCCGGGTGCCGGACCCCGTTGCCTCTTCTTGGTAGGGAGGATTTCCGATCACGACGTCGAACTTCTTACCCATGTCACTGCCCTCCCGTCAGCATGTCGTCGACCGTTTGCTGACGGTCGTGCGGTGTCACCTTGGCGAGGTTGCCGACCTGGAAGTGGCCGGACTCCTCCATCCACTGCTTGCGCTCGGCCACGCCGCCTGAGACAGCCTCGATGGTGATGGCGTGCAGCGTGGCGTTGTGGCTCATCTCGAAGATCTGCTTGGTCAGGATGTGCTTGAGGCGTTCCTGCTGGTTGGGGATCTGCGCAGCAAGGCCAGAGTCCAATCTGCGCACCAGCTCCATCAAGAACAGACCAGCGGTCGAGAACAGGTCTGCGAACGTCTTGGTGGAGTCCTCGAAGATGCCGGGGTTCTCGGCTTCAAGGACGTCCACCATCATCTTGACGACCTTCTGCGGAGTGAACACCAGCGAGGTCTTCTGCTGCGGCACATAGGCGAAGATGTTCTCGGTAAGCGAGTCATCGAAGTAGTCGGCGAGCTGCTCCTTCTTGTCGAGGAACTCCTGGATCGACTGGTTGAACACCGCCTCGTCGAACAGGCCAGGGATCTGGACGACCTGACCGCCGGCCTCCGTCACCTCCTGGCCGTCCCGCAAGGTCCGGAACTGCTCCTCGGTTATGCCGGTGATCTCCTTGAAGGCTTCATCGGGGGTGTAGTCATCGAAGTTCTTCAGAGTCATGGCGCGGTCGCCGTAGGCCATCAAGAACATCGGGATCGTGCGGGCGAAGCCGCGCAGGTGGGCTCGGGCGTCGTCCATCGAGTCGTTTGCCCGCTTCTGTTCCTTCTTGGTCTCTTCGCGAGTGACGACCTCCGTGGCAACAGCCGCGGAGACGTCCTCGATGATGGCTAGGATGCTTGCCCTAAAGGCGGCGTCCTGCTCTTTCACCTTGGCCGCCACAGCTTCAGCCTCCGCCTCCGTCGGCGCCGAGTCGCGTTCATCGTCGAGGTGCTTAGTGGCGATCTGGTGCTCCTTGAGCGCCCTGGCCACTTGGTTCGTCAGCCTTGCTTTCGTGGCCGCCTCGTCGCGAGCGACCTGGCCCTGGGTGAGGTTGTAGTCCTCCTTGAGCTTGTCGCGGGTCTCCTTGGTCTTGGCGGTGACCAGGGTCGCCAGCTGCGAGGCAAGAGCATGCTCCATGGGGTTCGTTAGGTCGACCTCGGATATGTCCTCGACGCTCCATACGGGCTTGCCGAGTTCGGCCACTTTGGGATTGATCACAGTCTCGATGTCCACGTGGACGTTGCCGTCGGCGTCCGTGACCAGCTCTGGAAGGTCGACCTGCTCGCCGGTCTTGAGCTTGCCTGCCTTGGCCTTGGGGAGCTGTTCGAGGATCTCCATGACGTGCTCGGAGTACCGGAAGATCCCGGCGACGTTGGCAAAGAGCAGGTTCGACAGGAAGCCACGGCGGACGACCTCGCGGGCCTTGTAGACCTGCGGGAAGGTGAGCACCTGGGCCGCGTCGAGCTCGACCATCCGACCCTCGGAGTCTTCGCCGATAACGGGGAAGAAGTTGAGCAGGCGCCGGATGTTCTCCTGCCTGGCGGCGGTGTCGCTGGCCGGCTTGGCGCTGAGGTTGTTCGCGAAGGCGTCGTAGATCGTGAGGGTGCGCTCGGGGGCGAAGTCGAAGATGTAGGCGTTCTGTTTCTGCAGGACGGTGCCACCACGCTCGAAGGTGCAGGGGTTCTGCGCCCGGAAGGCCGCCTGCATGTAGAGCGCGGGTGAGGTGACGTTGGACAGCATGATGACGGCGGTCCACTCAGGGATGGTCACGCCGGTGGTGAGCTGTCCGACCGAGAGGGTGATGGTCTTGCCGCCAGAGCCCTCGGCGGCCTTGATGGCCTCGCGGACCATGTCCAAGGACTTGCCCGAGGTGGCCAGGTCGGCGTCGTCAGAGCGGCCGTCGCCCGCCGCCAGGACGACCGTGTAGTCCTTGAACACGGGATGCACCTTGAGCAGCTTCTCCAGGGCCTTGGCTGATGCCACGCGGTCCAGCAGCCAGAACGAGTGCCGGATCTCATCACGCAGCTCAGGCGTCGAGAACGGGTACTTCTCGTTGGTCGTCAAGCAGTCCAGGAACGTGATGACCTCGGCCTCGTGCTCGAAGTAGCCGTTATCCTTGGTGGCGAAGAACTCCCCGAGGTCAAACGTGTAGTCGATGTTGGCCTCGTCCTCGGCGACAGCGACAGCCAGGGCAAGCTGATCCGTGATCATGCGCGAGACCTGGTAGGTCAGCATGTTGAGCGTCGGCAGCGCGGCATACGGGTTGTCTGAGCCGGTCTCCGGCCAGGCGGACAGCGCCTCGCGCTCGTCCTGATAGGTCCAGTTGTAGATCTGGTCCTGGGAGAACTTGCCCGCCGCCAGCGCCCGGAACGGTGTGCCCGACAGGTGCAGCGTGTAGGTGCGCTTGATCTGGTCGAGGGCGATGTCGGTCTTGGTGGTGTCGACACCCTCGTGAGCCTCGTCGATGACCAGCAGGTCCCACGCGAACTCCGCGATGTGCTTGAGCTTCTTGTGGACGCCGCCGAAGTACTCCGAGCCCTTGAGGTCCTGGAGGGAGACGAACTCGACGATCCGGGCGTCGCCGTCGGTGATCTTGGCCCACTGGGCGCGAGAGAGTGGAGTCCTTGTGGCCAGGGATGGCGACTCGGAGACGAACTTGAAGGTCGTCTGGTGGCCAATGAATTTCTCGAAGTCGTCGAACCAGGAGTTGGCGATGGCTGGCCGGTTGGTCACGATCAGGACCTTGCGCACGTCGAGACGACGCATGAGGTCGTAGGTGGTTAGGGTCTTGCCGAACCGGGGCTTGGCATTCCACAAGATCTCGTGCTGGCCGCTCTCGAACGCCGTGAGTGCCTGCTCGACGGCGGCGAGCTGCTCGGGGCGCAGGATGTAGTCGTCATGTCCACTGGTCTGGACATCTGAGAAATCCTGTCCCGCAAAGGCGTAGAAGTAGTCGATGGAGCGCTTGGGCTGACCCGCGAACCTGTGCCATTCCGTGCGCTGCGGCTTCAGTTCTCGCTGGATCCCTTGCAAGCGCAGGTACACGTGGAAGTCATGATCGGTAAATCGGCCGCCCGCCTCCGTGGTGAACAGCGCCCTCCGGGACCACTTCTTCTCCTGGCGGATGCTCAGCTGTGACGCCTGCTGTTTGATGCGGGTCTCCGCGCTCTCCTGCTCCGTGTAGCCGATCTTCTCCCATCCCTCGTACTTAGGGACATCGGGTGTGGTCCACGAGTAGATCAGCGGAACGATCTCTCGGTACGTGTCGATATTGGGCTTAGACATCGGTTCTCACCTCCAGGTGGACGCGATCGATCGGGCACGGCACGAAACTCTCGTGGACGTCAAAGTTGAACATGCCAGCATCGGCGTTACGCAGGGAGTTGAACGTGAACTGCTCGCGCTGCACAGTGCCTGGGATGTTGAGCACCCGGTTCCACCAGGAGAACGTGACCTCGCGGCCGAGTGGGTCGAGACCGGTCAGCGTGTTGCCTCGCTGAACATTGGACTCGATGAGGAAGTGCGCTGATTGCCAGAGGTTGGTGCGGCGGGTGGACCTTGCTCCGTGTCGATGGTGGAAGGCGACGAACTCAGCCAGCATCCCCGCCTTGGCTGCCTCATGGTTGTCTTCAAGCAGTTCGATGCCGTAAATCGAGGCAAGTGCGAACAACGACTCAGTCGGCCAGAACTCGCGCTGGTACCGCCGCTCAATGGCGGCTAGTTTGCGGTGCAGGATCGCGATGAGGAAGTTGCCGTCCCCGGCCGCGGGCTCGAAGAACGTCTTGTCAACAAATCCAGGCCCTGTCTCCAACTCTGGCCGGACGAGGTCGAGCATCTGGTTGACCATTCGCTGAGGCGTGAACACCTCGCCGTAGGCCTTCACCCTCTCGCGGGACTTGACGAGTTGCTCAACCGGGTCGGCGACAACAGCCAGGCGAGGCGGCCTCGTGGGTCGCGGAATGGCGTCGGCGGACATGTGGTCTCTCGCTATCGTGGGTCAGGCGTCTATCAGCAACCTACCCGTGCGGGGAGACAACGTTGAAAGCCACAGCGGCGTGTCAAGTCAACGGAGCCACGGGTCGAAGTCGGCGGCCGCGGAAACCGAGGCAAAGTCAAGTCCGAACGGGCCGACGCGGCCGCGGCTGGCATCGCGGACACGAATACGACGAGCGATTCATGAATGCCTCCCGCCGGATCAGCGCCCCGCAACGCGCACAGGGCCGCCCCTCCTGCCCGTAGGCATGCAGCGAGCGATCGAAGTACCCAGAGCCCCCATTGACGTTGACATAGAGCGCATCAAAACTCGTCCCACCCTGATCCAGCGCCGCCGTCATCACCTCCTGCGCATGCCCGAGCAGCCGCTCGATCGCCGGGACGCTTAGCGCATTCGCCGCCCGCTCTCCATGGATCTTCGCCCGCCACAACGCCTCGTCGGCATAGATATTGCCGATGCCCGAGACCACCCGCTGGTCCAGCAACACCCGCTTGATCCCGCTGGTCTTGGCCTTGATCGCCCGCGCCGCCGCCCGCGCGTCATACGCCGGGTCAAAAGGGTCCGCACCGATGTGCGAGATCTCCTCCGGTATGCCGTGCGCATCCAGCTCGCAGAGCGCGAACCCCCCAAAGGTGCGCTGATCCACGAACCGCAACTCCGGCCCACCGTCGGCAAAGGTAAAGCGCCCATGCAGGTGCTTCTCGTCCGGCGCCTGCGCTTCCTCGATGAGCAACTGCCCACTCATCCCCAGATGCATGAGCAGCGCAAACGCCTCCCCCTCACGCGGGAGCAGTCGCAACCACAGGTACTTGCCGCGGCGGCATACGTCCTGCACCAGAGCATCCGTAACGCGCTCGGAAAGGTCGGCAGGTCCAGGCAGATGACGGCGGGCCACTCGGTGCCCGCGTAACTCAAGCGCGGCAATCCGACGGCCGGTGACATGCTCCGCCAGCCCTCGCCGCACGACGTCGACCTCGGGTAGCTCGGGCACCGCTGCCGTCAGCCGTCCTCGCCGAATTCGGCGCGGATCGCGGCCCAAGCGTTGGCGGCAGCTTCTTGCTCGGCGACCTTCTTGGTCCGGCCAACCCCAGAGCCACGCACGATCTCCCCCACCCGGACATGGGCGGCGAAGGTCTTGGCGTGCTCGGGACCGTCCTCCTCGATGGCGTACTCAGGCAACCCCAGCGAATGCCGCGAGGAGATCTCCTGCAGGCTGGTCTTCCAGTCGAGCGCGGCGCCTAACTGCGCAGAGTGCTCAATCAGGGGGTCAACGAGGTGATGGACCACCTTGCTCGCCGCGTCCAGCCCACAACTGGAGTAGACGGCCCCGATGATGGCCTCCACCGTGTCCGCCAGGATCGAGTCCTTATCCCGACCGCCGGTGGCCTCCTCACCCCGACCGAGGAGCAGATAGTCACCCAGGCTCAGGGTGCGCCCGGCCGCAGCCAGCGCACGCATGTTGACCACCGCAGCGCGCAACTTGGCCAGTTGCCCCTCGGAGGTGTCCGGGTGCTGGGTGTACAGGGTCGAGGTGACCACCAAACCCAGCACTGAGTCGCCGAGGAACTCCAGACGCTCGTTGTGCGGCAACCCGCCTCGCTCGTACGCATACGAACGGTGGGTGAGGGCACGACCCAACTCGGCCGGGTCCACGGAGCAGCCCATCACACCGTCGAGATGTGCGCGCAGCTCGTCGATCGGCCGCAGAGGCTCCCATGCCCCGTCAGCGGCTCCCCTGCCCATGGCGTGGGGTCGGCTCAGCCCTGGTGCTCGGCGCGCTCGGCAGCGCCGTAGTGGCGTCCCTTGTATGCGCCACAGGACGGGCAGGCGGTGTGCGGGAGCTTCTCAGCCTTGCACTGGGGGCAGGTGGTGGTGCCCACGGCAGTCGCCTTCCAGTTCGCGCGGCGCGAACGGGTGTTGGAGCGCGACATCTTCCGCTTCGGAACGGCCACGTCAGGTCCTTCTCTCAGTTTCGGCGGGCTGCTCGGCCAGGGCCGAGAGCGACGCCCATCGGGGGTCGATCACGTCATGGTGGTGCTCCGGGTCCTCTGTGAGCGGTTGCCCGCACTCAGAGCACAGCCCGAGACAATCGGGCCGGCACACCGGCTGGAACGGTAGCGCAGGCACCACCGTGTCCCGGAGCAGCGATTCGAGGTCGATCAAACCGTCCTCGACGAGATGCTCCTGGTCAGCGTCCTCATCCCCCACCTCGCGGTGGTGGGCGTGCCGATCGGCGTAGGCGAACAGCTCCTGGAAATTCCCGTCGACCGCTTGGGTCACCGGGTCCAGGCACCGCACGCAGGCGCCGGTCGCCGTGGCGCGAACCGATCCTGTGACGAGGACTCCTTCGACTACCGACTCCATCCGCACCTCGACCACCAGGGGGTCCCCGGGGGCGACGGCGATGACGTCGGTGCCGAACTCATCCGGCGCCTCGATCTGACGACTCACCTCGTGCATGCTGCCCGCCCGGCGACCCACGAGGTTGGTGTCGAGCACCATCGGGGATCGCGGGTCGAGTCGGGTCATGGCCTTGCTGGGTCGTCGGAACTACAGGATCGGCCTGCGCACAATGGACACAGACCGAGGATCTAGGCTACCGGCTCAGGTGGCCAGACCCAAACCAGCGTCGGTCACCGGCGGGAGACCTGCTCCAGTGCGAGTCGCACTGGCTCGGGGACCAGGCCAGCGATATCGCCCCCAAAGCGCGCCACCTCTTTGATCAGCGAACTAGAGACATGCTCGAATCGCGGGTCTCCGGGGATGAAAACGGTCTCAATGCCGCTCAAATGCCGGTTCATCAGCGCCATCGGCAACTCATAGCCGAAGTCGGTCGGGCCGCGCAGTCCCTTGACGATGGCCTGGGCACCCACCTCGCGGGCGACATCCACGACCAGCCGATCAGCGAAGGCCGCGACCCGCACCTGCCCGCGGCCAGCGCCGACGGGCTCCAGGGCGGACTCGATGAAGCCGATCCGCTCGATCACCGAGAAGGTCCCCGCCTTGGCCGGGTTGTGCAGGATCGCGACGATGACCTCGTCATAGAGCGCACGGACGCGTTCAATGACATCGAGGTGACCCAGGGTCACCGGGTCATAGGACCCTGGGCAGAGCGCGATACGCATGCGCTCATTGTGCCGCCTGCGCGGCATTCTGGGGGGCGGACCTCATGGCGCCGGCTCGGCCAGCCAGATCGCGGTCTCGCCATAGCGGCGAACGCGCTCCGCCGCCCATCCGCCGGGCCAGCGGGGCTCCGGCGATCGGCTGGACCGCTCGACCACGACCAACGCGCCATCGGCCAACCAGGGAGCCAAGGCAATCAGCGTGTCAGCCAGCTCCTCCTCGCCCAATGGGTACGGCGGGTCAAGCAGCGCCAGATCGTATGCCGCGTCCGGCTCGCCGCGCAGGAACTCCAGCACCGAGCGGGCCTGGACCTGTGCCCCCGCAAGCTCCAGGCTGCGGGCATTGGCCTGGATGAGCGTGGCGGTCCTGCGGTCACTTTCGACGAGGACAGCTCGCTCGGCCCCGCGCGAGAGGGCCTCCAAGCCCAAGGCGCCCGAGCCGGCATACAGATCGAGCACGTTGGCTCCCTGCAGGATGTCTCGCGCCGCGAGCGCCGAGAACAGCGCCTCGCGCACCCGATCACTGGTCGGCCGGGTCGCCGCGCCCTTGGGAGTGCGCAAGGTGCGCCCACCCGCGCGGCCCGCAATGATCCGCGTCATCTCACCCACGCTCCAGGTATGCCGCTTGCTCGGCGTCGACCCGCGCCTTGACCGCGGCTGCCAGGCCGGGATGATCCGCGAGCGCGGGGTCCGCGGCGACGAGCTCCTGGGCATCAGCGCGCGCCTGCTCGATCAGGTCCTCGTGGTCCAGGATGTGCAGGAACTCCAATTGGGTGCGCCGGCCGTGCTGGGCCGCACCCAGGATGTCGCCCTCCCGCCGCTGAGACATGTCCAGCCGAGCCAACTCGAATCCATCCGTCGTGGCTGCGACGGCGCCCAGTCGCTCCAGCGCCGGCTCGGCGTCAGAGCCGGTCATCAGCAGAGCGAGCCCGGGCAGCCCACCGCGCCCGACCCGACCCCGCAGCTGGTGCAACTGTGAGACCCCGAATCGGTCGGCGTCCATGACGACCATGACGCTGGCGTTGGGCACATCCACCCCGACCTCGATCACCGTGGTGGACACCAGAATGTCGATCTCGCCGCGTGCGAAAGCCCCCATGACGGCATCTTTCTCCTCGGCCGCGAGCCGACCATGCAGGATGCCGAGGCGCAGCCCCTGCAGCGCCGGGTGTGCCGCCAACTCGCCGTGCACGGCATACACGCTGCGCAGCGGACGGGCCACGGCCTCCTCGTCGCCGCCGTCCTCGGTCTGCGCCGACCAGACCTGCGCTTCGGCATCGGGGACGTCATCGTCACCAATGCGGGGGCACACGACATAGACCTGCCGACCGCCGCGGGCCTCCTCACCGACCCGCGCCCACGTGCGCTCCACCCACGCCGGCAGGGACTCCGGCACGACATGGGTGGTGATCGGCGCGCGGCCGGCCGGCAACTCGCGCAGCGTGGAGATCTCCAGGTCCCCAAAGACGGTCATCGCCACGGTCCGCGGGATCGGGGTGGCCGTCATCACCAGGACGTGCGGTGGGGTGATCCCCTTGCTGCGCAAGGCATCTCGCTGCTCGACCCCAAAGCGGTGCTGCTCGTCCACCACGACCAGCCCCAAATCCTGGAATGACACGTGCTGCTGGATGAGCGCATGCGTGCCGATGACGATCCCCGCATCACCACTGGCGATATCCAGCAGCGCTCGGCGGCGCTCCGCGGTCGACTGGCTGCCGGTCAGCAGGACCACGCGCGTGCCGCTCTCGCTGCCCCCGAGAAGGCCGCCCTCGGCAAGATCGCCCAGCATCCGCGTGATGGTGGCGTGATGCTGGCTGGCCAGGACCTCGGTGGGAGCCAGGAGCGCCGCCTGTCCCCCAGAGTCCACGGTCGCCAGCATGGCGCGCAGCGCGACCACGGTCTTGCCGGAACCCACCTCGCCTTGCAGCAGGCGATGCATGGGCACTTCGGCGGCCAGGTCGCTGGCGATCTGATCGCCCACCTCGCGCTGGCCGGCGGTGAGCTCGAAGGGCAGTCGCTCATCGAATGCCGTGAGAAGGCCACCCTCGCGTGGGGCGCGGGAGGTGGTGCGTTGGCTGCGAACCTCGGCCCGCCGCTGATGCAGCGCGACCTGGAGGACCAGCGCCTCCTCATACCGCAGGCGATGCCGGGCAGCCTCCACCTGAGCCCAGGAATCCGGGGTGTGGATCCCCCGCAGGGCCTCCAGTCGAGGAACCAACCCGCGACGGGAGACGATCTCGGCGGGGATGGCATCGGGCATGCTGGCCAGGGCGTCCAGGACCAGTCGAGCGCTCTCGCTGACCCGCCAGGTGTGCATGCCCTCGACCTGGCGGTAGACAGGGATCAGGGCCTTTCGCTCGCCCTCGTCAATCTCGTCGACGAGCGTGTATCCGGGGTGCGCGAGTTGAAGGCGGCCGTTGAAGGTCGTCACTTTGCCCGCGAAGATCCCGCGGACCCCCGGCTGCAGTGCCTTGCTGTGGCCCATGGCCTTGAAAAAGACCAGGTCGAGCTCGGTGCGCCCGTCGCTGATGGTGACCGTCAAAACGGTCCGCCGAGTATTGCGCGCCTGGAAGGTCCGCGCCGAGGCGACGGTGGCAACCGCGACGATGAAATGGCCCGGCGCGGCCTCGCTGAGGTCGGCCTCGTTGGAGTGATAGCGACGCGGCCAAAAGGCCAAGAGATCGCCGACGGTTTCCAGGCCGCGGCTGCGGCGCAGCGCGCCCGCGGTCCGACCGCCCAGGACCGCGGTCAACGAGGTGGACTCGGTGACCATCGCGTTCACTCCACGCCGATGAGGAGGGGGTAGACCGCCTGGCCACCATCCAGGGTGACCACCTCGAGTTCACCGCGCTCCTCGCGCAGCCACTCCTGCACGTGAGCCAGGTGGTCGGCGTCGATGTCTTGGCCGGTCACCAGGGTGACCAATTCGCCACCACCAGCCAGCAGCCGGTCTAGCACCTCGACCGTGGCGTCCATCAGTGAACTGCCCAAGAAGGCGATGTCGCCGTCGATGATCCCCAGAACATCCCCCGGTCGGCAGACTCCGGCCCAGGTCAGGGCCTCCTTGGTGGCCACGCTCACGGCGCCATTGCGGGTGGCCGCCGCGGCGCTGGACATCGCGACGACATTGGCCTGCGCAGACTGGCTTGGGTCGTGTACCGCCACCGCCGCGATCCCTTGGACGGTGGTGCGCGCGGGGACCACGAAGGTCTCAATCCCCTCAGCCTCGGCGGCCTTCGCAGCTGCCTCGGCCGCCAACAGGGTGTCCTTATCCCCCGGCACCACGATGACCACGCGGGCCCGGGTAGCCCGAGCGGCCGTCAGCAAGGCGCCTGCCGAGGCGCGAGCGCCGGGGGCGGAGGTGACCACATGCGCGCCGGCCTCGGCCAGCACTGCGGCGATCCCCGGTCCGGCCGCGCACGCCACCACCCCCAGGGCGGCACGGTCGACCTCGGGCTGACCTAGGTGGGTGATCCGGACCCGGTGGGGATGACCCGCGGCGATCGCCGCTTCCACGGCTGCCCCGGCGTCGTCGACGTGGACGTGGACGTTGTAGAGCTCCGGGCCGCCCACGACCAGCAAGGAGTCACCCATCGCACCCAAGGTGGAGGTCAGGCCCTCGACGTGGGCCGCTGAGGTCCCATCCAGCAGGAACATCACTTCGTATGCCGGTCCGTCGTAGTCCTGCGCGACGACATGGCCTCCGCCCGGGGCCACGATGCTGACCCCGACGGGCTCGGTGCGCCATTCACTGCGGTGCTGGAGCGCCGGGCCGCCGGTGAACCCTTCGCTGCTCTCCTGGGACCACTGGC